>NZ_JWLC01000005.1 GCF_000813745.1 Leisingera sp. ANG-M1
GGGAAATCCCAGGCCGAAAGCCGCGCGCCGCGCGGCAGGCCAAATAAAGCGTCGCGGGATGGAGCAGCCAGGTAGCTCGTCAGGCTCATAACCTGAAGGTCGCAGGTTCAAATCCTGCTCCCGCAACCAAAACCTAACCACATGATTACAACGCCTTACACCCCCGCAGCCGCGGGGCTGACTGCGTTCGGAACAAGGATGCTGGAAGCACTACGGAAGCAAACGAGCGCAGCTCGAGCTGTGGCAAACACACCTGAGTGGTTCGGTTTGATTGTTAGTGCATCACTGGCCTCGGTTCCATTGGAACGATGGTTTCCAGTGCTGGTGGGCGGTAGCCTAATGCGCCAGGAGGAGGCGTAAGACAGCTATCAATGGCGCTAGCACCAAAGGGCAAGGAGAGCGAGCGGGGCCCAAAGGGCGCCGGGTGCGGCTCCGCTGGCGTCCGCAGGCCGGATGCCGGGGCAGGGCAGTCCGCTTGCATGGATAAGAAAATCCCCGCGGAGCGTGTTCTGTTTCCGCATTTGCCGTGAAACGCTGTCCCTTGCGGGGCCGAAACATGATACAATTACCTCGCAGGGGTTTTGCATGCTGGGATTGCACTGAAAAAGCTGAACCGCCTGGAAGGAAAGGGAGGACAGGCGCATGTCCGACTCTCCAGAGTGCCAGTTTGCGCTCAGGCCGCTCGAAAAACCGGATCTCGCGGAGCTATCCTGCTGGTTCCAGGACGTGGCTGATCTTGCGTGCTTTGACCGTTCTGCGCGCACTCCGCTCGATTCCGCAGCAACTGCGCACGCCTGGGAAGCTTCGGGGGATGCGGCGGGCGGAACCGGAAAGTGCTGGTTTTCGATTGTGGCGGACACTGGCGCGCTTGCAGGAATTGCCGGGCTGGAAGGCATCTCAGCGGTAAACCGCGACGCAGTGATTGCGCTGTTCATCGCAAAGGAAAGGCGCCGGCAGGGGATCGGTATCCGCGCCATGGCTCTGCTGCTGGATTTTGCGTTCCGTCAGCTTGGGCTGAACCGTGTCACATCATATTACCGCGAAGACAACTTGCGCACCCGGGATATGACAGCGCGCCTTGGCTTTGAAACCGAAGGCAGGCTGCGCCGGGCCTGGTATGCGGAAGGCTGTTTCTTCGACATGGTCGCGGTCGGGATCCTGCGCGCGGAATGGGACAGGCGCCGCCAGGAACTGTCGCAGAGCCTCAAGCCGGGGTTGACTGTCAGCTTCGGTGCCGCGGACGCTCAGGGCTGGGTTTGGCCGCCGCGCCAGCCAGAAGGCGCAACAGGCTGAGCGGGCCGCTGGGGGCGAGAGGCAGAGCAGATGAAGAAGGATTGACGCACGAGGGACATTTCAATGGGCGATCATAGCGAAAACCCTTCGTTCAGGCGAAGGCTCGGTGCAGTGCTCTTTGCCGATGTGGTTGGCTATGCCCGGCTCATGGGTAACGACGAAGTCGACACTTACAGTGCTCTGAAGTCGCTGCTGATGCAGCTTGAGGCGGCCTGCGAAGCCCATGACGGTCAGGTCATCGCTGTGCGCGGAGACGGCGTTCTGGCCCTGTTTGAGACCGCAACCGATGCGGTTCAATTCGGCGTCGAGCTGCACCGGATTGCAGAGCAAAGCAACCAGGCGCGGCCCAGCAGCGAGAAAATCCGCTTCCGTGCCGGGGTGCATTTAGGGGAAATCCTGGAAGATGACCGGGGTATCCATGGCGACAATGTCAACATTGCTGCCCGGTTGCAGGAAATCGCCGAACCCGGTCGCGTGTTTGTCAGCGCGGTTGTCTATGAGCAGATCCGCAACCGGCTGCGGTTCGGTTACGAGTTTCTGGGGCCATGCGCGCTCAAGAACATTGCCGAGCCGGTGCCGACTTATTGCGTCCGCAGCGAGGTTGCGGGGGTGACCATGGCGCCAAGCCGACGGCCGGATTTTCCAAAGCCGGAGCGGGTGCGGCCGGACATTCCCTCGGTTGCGGTTCTGCCGTTTGCCAGTCAGAGCGGGGACCCGTCCGACAGCTGGTTTGCCGACGGGCTGACGGATGACATCATCCTGAATCTCTCCAAGTTCAAGAACCTGTTTGTGATCGCCCGCAATTCCGCCTTTTTCTTCAAGACGCAATCCATGCCCCCGCAGGAGGCCGCGCAGGAACTCGGGGTGCGCTACATTGCGCGCGGCAGTGTCCGCAGGGCGGAGTCGCGGGTGCGGGTCGCGGTCGAGCTGATTGATGCGGACAGCGGCAGGACGATCTGGGGAGAACGCTATGACCGCAATATCGACGACATTTTTGCGATCCAGGACGAAGTCACAGACGCCATTGTTGCTGCAACCGCGGTTCTGATTGAAACCCAGGAACGCAAACGGATGGCCCAAAGAGCGCCCTCCGACCTGGCAGCCTACGGCTATGTGCTGCGCGGCCAGCAGTTTATCTTCAGATATACCCGTCAGGACAATCAGGAAGCGCATGGGCTTTACGAACGGGCGCTTGCCTGCGACCAGGACTATGCACGGGCCTCGGCGGCGATCTCGCGCACGATGAACATCAATTGGCGCTACTCCTGGGCAAAGGACAGCGAGCATGCGCTGGATACCGCTTTGGGGTTTGCCCAGCGGGCTGTTGACCTGGATCCGACAGATGCCCGCGGCTTTGGCGAGCTAGGTTTCGTGCATCTTTACCGCAAGGAGCATGATGCCTCTATCGGCGCCTACAGGCGTGCGCTGGCACTCAACCCGAATGATGCAGACCTGCGATCGGATTTTGCGGATGCGATGGCGCACTCCGGCGACAATGAGGCGGCCATCGAACATCTGCAGCAGGCCATGCGGCTGAACCCCTACTTCCCGGACCAGTACCTGTGGCATCTCGGCGGCGCCTACTACAATCTCAAAGAGTATGAGGCGGTGATCGAGACGCTGACAAAAATGAACAACCCGACCGAAGGGCAGCGCATGCTGGCGGCAAGCTATGCCCAGCTTGGCCAAATGGGCCAGGCGCAGGAAATGACCCGCAAGCATCAGGAAGCCCACCCGAATTTCTCGCTGGAGCGTTGGGCCAAGGTGCAGCCCGACCGTTTGGAAGAGGACACGCAGCACTTTGTCGAAGGGCTGAAGAAGGCCGGTTTTTAGGGGCGGGGCTTCGGCAGCCAGGCGTTTGCCGTACCGTAGCAAGCTGCAGGCAAAGCATTGGCCGTTTCAACCGCAGATTCTGGCGCCGGAAATTTCCTGTATCCAAAGCCGCATGGGCTCGGTGCGGGGCAAAGGATGCAACGCACCGGCACTAGTCCAGAAACAGGCCGAAATGATCCTGAGCTTCCGAAAGTTTCCTGACGCGCTGGCGTGCAGTATCACCCAGCCGGCCGCTGACGTCTTGCAGCAGCAGGTTGAGCCCTGTTGAAATCCCTTGCGGCATCGCAAGGAAGAAATGCGTTTCAGCCGGATAGCGCAGCACATATGGCGTTATGCCCGCGGCCCAGTCGCAGAATTCATCCGCGAGAATAATCACTTCGATGCCGCGCTCGCGGGCAAGCCTGGCAAGGACCGGGCCATGCGCCCCGTAGCGGAACACGTCCATCATGATCAGCGTGACCTTCTCCTTCGGTTCTGGCAGAAGGCCCGCATAGACACCATCGATGCCGTCCACGATATGCACCCTGTCCCGCAGGTAGGAGAGGCGGCGGCAGAACCCGTCGGCCAGATAGTACATAGTCTGAAAACCGGTCACATGGACGGCATCCGATTGTGCGACCAGCCCGACGATATCCTGCCACAAAGCGCTCTCGCGAAAGGAAAACGCTGCGGCTACCGAGGCCTGGCTCAGCTCCAGGTCCGATTGCCATTGTTCAGACTGGCTGCGCGTGAAGCTGGTCTCGAACCTCCGGTCCACACGGTAGTTGTCCGGGCCATAGGTGTCCTGGACAACCTGATTGCGGGCATCAGCGGAATCCTCGAACCCAAGCTTCCTGAAAAACCGGGTCAGCGTCATCGGGCTGAGGTCCAGCTTGCGGGCAATCTCGGAGTTGGTTTCCACGACCACCGCTTCCGGGCGTGCCAGGAAATAGGCGGCGATACGCTTTTCCATAAGCGTGAAGCCGCTTTCAGCCTGCGCTATCGCATTGGCGAGCAAATCCCGCTGTTGCACCGTCCTAGCTCCTTTCCTGTTCACGGCTTTCTGCCTCAGCCACCTCATGTTTACGGCTTAACCGTCTCTGCTGGCCATAGGTTTTGCCGTGTTAACATACTAACATATGCGTATCACATGTTCTATTGATAACATTTTTGGATTGCGCTAAGCAAAGCTCATGGTGAGGATTCGCGGGTTTCCGCGGCCGAAACCTCAAGCGGCGGCGCGGTGGGACGGTTCATCTGCCTGGCGTTTGAAACCGTATCCAACAGGGAGGAACCGAACGTGAAACTGAGAATCCTGGCAGCTGCCGCCTTGCTCATGAGCACCGCAATCACCGCGCAGGCGGAAGCGGTCAAGCTGGGTTACAACGGGGCGCCTGACGCCAAGAAGAACGCCGTGCACTACTTCGCCGAAACGCTTGAGCGGATTGTCGAGGAGAAGTCCGGTATCGAGATCGAGCTTTACCCGAACTCGCAGCTTGGAAACGAGCAGGAGCGGATGGAGAATACCCTGGCGGCGCCGTCGCTGAATGTCGCAAGCTTTGCCGGGCTTTCGCCGGTTGTTCCGGAAAGCTTTGTTTCCAACACGCCCTTCATGTTCAGTACCGCAGAAGAAGCGCGGACGTTCTTTGACGAAGGCGCCTATTGGAAAATGGTTGAGCAGGCGTTCAGCGACCGCACCGGCGGCTCTGAAATCCTGGCAGTGGTGGAAGAAGGCGGCTTCCTGGCCTTCACCAGCACCGACCGGGCCATTCATTCGCCCGCCGATTTCGACGGCTTGAAGTTCCGAGCAATGGATCCGTCCCAAGTTGCCCTGTACGAGGCCATGGGCGCTTCGGGCACGCCCATCCCCTGGACCGAGGTCTACTCCGCGCTGCAGACCGGTGTGGTCGAAGGCCAGATGAACCCGCCGCTTTACATTATCCTCGGCTCGCTCAACGAAGTGCAGAAATACATGACACGGGCGAACGTGCAGTATTCCATGCAGTTCCTAGTCGGCAACGGCGCCTGGCTGAACTCCCTGTCTGAGGCAGACCGCAAGGTGCTGGAAGAGGCCGTGGCAGAAGCCAATGCGATGACCCGCGGCAAGGTTCAGGCGACGGTCGAAAGCCGGGTAGAATGGCTGGCGGAAAACGGCATGGAGGTCATCACGCCGACTGCCGCGCAACTGGCGGAATTCCAGAAGATCGGCCAGCCGAGCTTTATTGAATGGCTGGGCACGCAAAGCATTGATCCAAGCTTCATCGAAGCCGCGTTCAATGATCTGGGCAAGTCCGACCTGCTTCAGAAATGATCGAAACAGCACAGCGCTGGCTGGCACGCCTTACCCTGGGTGTGTCGGCCCTTCTTATCGCTTGGGTCGCCTTGTTTATCCTGTACGGCGTCGGCGCGCGGTACTTCTTTGGATCGTCTCCGATCTGGTTTGATGAACTGGCGCGCTATGTGATCATTGGCGCCGCCATGATCGGCCTCGGCGCCGTCTGGGTTGAGGGCGCGCACATGCGGGTATCGGTGCTGGAAACGCGGGTTCCGCCGCGGGTCCGGTCGGCCATCATCCTGTATCAATGGCTGCTGACGCTGGCGCTTGCCGGTGCCATGGCCTGGTTCTCCTGGACATACGCCGGCCAGGTCGGCTTCTTCAAAACCCCGGGCCTGCAGATCTCGCGCACGCTGCCCGTGATGCTCTTGCCGGCAGGGTTTGGCCTGCTGTTTCTCATGGTGCTGCTGAACGGCCCCAAGGCTCTGCGCCAGCCTGCAGTGGAGAGTGACGAATGATTGCTGCAATGCTTTTTGTCATGCTGGTCAACGTGCTGATCGGCGTGCCGCTGTTCCTGAGCCTGATGGCGACGGCAGTGGTTGGCTTTGCCTTTGTCGGCATGGACCAGATGGCGCGGATCATGCCGCAGCAGGCCTTTGGCGGCATTGATGTCTTCTCGCTGATGGCGATCCCGCTGTTCATTCTGGCGGGCAACCTGATGAACAACGGCCAGATGACGCCGCGGCTGCTGCAGCTGGCCGACCGGCTGGTCGGGCACCTGCGCGGCGGTCTGGGGCATGTAAATGTGACCGCAAGCGTATTCTTTGCCGGGATCAACGGATCTGCGGTGGCCGATACGTCTGCGCTTGGCACTTTGCTGGTTCCGGGCATGCGCAAGGCCGGCTTTCCCGGCACTTATGCCGCCGGGCTGACCGCGGCCAGTTCGCTGATCGGGCCCATCGTGCCGCCCTCCATCTTCATGATCCTGTTTGCCAGCCAGACCGGCACCTCTGTCGGCAGCCTGTTCCTAGGCGGCATTCTGCCCGGCCTGTCGCTCGGCGTGGCCTTCATGGCGATGAACGTCGTCTATTCGCGGCTCTACAACGTCGAAAAGAACCACCGCCGCGCCAAGCTGCGCGAGATTGCCAGCGCGGCCTATGCGGCCCTTCCGGCCCTGATTGCCCCGGTGATCATCGTGGCAGGGATTGTCCTGGGGGTCGTGACACCGACTGAGTCCGGTGCCCTGACCGTGGCTTATGTGCTGGTCTGGGGGCTGTGGTCAAAGAACCTGAGCTTTCATGGCGCCTGGCTGTCGCTGAAGGAAACCGCGACGCTGACCTCGGCTGTCTTTGTCATCATCGCGATCTCTTCGGTCCTGTCCTGGCAGCTTGCCTATGCAAAAGCACCGGAAGCCTTTGTCAGCCTGCTGGAGCCTTTCGCGAACAGCCCTGCGCTGACCCTGATTGCGATATCCGGCATCACCTTCATTACCGGGATGTTCATGGAGGAAGTCTCAGCCCTGATGCTTCTGACGCCGATCGTGCTGCCGGTTGCACAGGTGGCGGGGGTGGATCCGGTCCACCTGGGCATCGTGGTCACGCTCAACATCACCATCGCGCTGATTACACCGCCGATGGGGGCCTGCATCTTTGTTGCAGCGGCGGTGGGCAAGGTCGACATCGCGCGTCTGTTTGTTGCCATCTGGCCTTTCATCGCAGTGGCTCTCGGGGTGCTTCTGATCGTGATCCTGGTGCCCGGACTGACCGTGTGGCTGCCGCGGCAGCTGATCTGACATGCCCCTTCAGCCTCAATCAGCCCTGAACTGGGACGCCGCCCAGACCATTTCCGCTGGAACAAGCCGCGAGCCGCTTGTTCCAGCATCCCCCAGTCCGCATTGGATTACCTGGCCTGTCTACTTCCACAACGGCGTCCAGGCGGCGCTGCCCGAGATCTGGGTCCGCGAAGCGGTCTATGACCGGCTGATCACGGCGGCGCAGAGCCTGCCGCCGCAGTACCGCTTGGTGGTGCTGGACGGGTGGCGGCCGAAGACCGTGCAAAACAGCCTGTTCGAAGGGATGCGCTGCAAGCTGGCTTTGCAGCATCCGGAGCTTCCGGGCTGCGAGCTTGACCAAAGGGCGCTGCTGTATGCGGCACGGGCCAGCGACGACCCCGCACGCCCCAGTCCGCATATTACCGGCGGCGCCGTCGATGTGGCGCTGGCCGATGCGGACGGCCGGTTTCTGAATATGGGCAGCACCTTCGACGAAGCCAGCGAAAGAAGCTGGACCGCGGCGCCAGTGGCCGAAGGCCACGAAGCGCGCCGGAGATGTCTGCTGGATGCCATGCTGCAGGCGGGCTTCACCAACCTGCCAAGCGAATGGTGGCATTTCGACTACGGCAATTGGGTGTGGGCCTGGTACCGGAACAAGGCGTCTGCAATTTACGGTCCAGCGGAAATTCCTGCGATTTAATCTGCGCAGGTGCCAGGCTACTGCACGCTCTGGCTGCCTGGCACTCTGCTGCCGCGTATCGCCGACGAAAAACGCCCGGGCATCGGCCCGGGCGTTTGGTGCATGTCACATCCGGCTGGCTCAGCCGATGATCGCGTTCAGCGTTGCCGAGGGGCGCATCACCTTGGCCTTCAGCTCAACGCTCGGGCGGTAATAGCCGCCGATATCGGCTGCCGGGCCCTGCGCTGCGGCAAGTTCACCCAGGATCTGCTCTTCCTTGGTGCCCAGCTCTTCGGCGATGGGAGCAAAGAAGGCGGCCAGCTCGGCGTCATCCCCCTGAGCAGCCAGGGCTTCGGCCCAGTAGCGGGCAAACCAGTAGTGGCTGTCGCGGTTGTCCGGCTGGCCGACCTTGCGCGAGGGCGAGCGGTTGTGGTCGAGGATGCCTTGCGTTGCGTCCTCGGCTGCCGCGCCCAGCACGCCCGCTTTGGCGTTGCCTTTGCTGTCGGCCAGGAATTTCAGGCTTTCCCCCAGCGCGCAGAACTCACCCATGGAGTCCCAGCGCAGGTGGTTTTCTTCAACCAGCTGCTGCACGTGTTTGGGAGCCGAACCGCCAGCGCCGGTTTCAAACAGACCGCCGCCATTCATCAGCTTCACGATCGACAGCATCTTGGCCGAGGTGCCCAGCTCCAGAATCGGGAACAGGTCGGTCAGATAGTCACGCAGCACGTTGCCGGTGATGGCGATGCTGTCGTTGCCAGCGGTGATGGTCTTCAGCGATTGCGCCGTGGCTTCGCGCGGGGCAAGCGTCACGAACTTGTCCGCCACACCGGCAGCTTCCAGCGCGGGCTGCACGTATTTGATCAGCTCGGCATCATGGGCGCGGTTTGCGTCCAGCCAGAAGATCGCCTCGGAGCCGGTCAGGCGCTGTCGGTCCATCGCCAGCTGGATCCAGTTCTCGATCGGGGCTTTTTTCACGGTGCAGGAACGCCAGATGTCGCCTGCTTCCACTTCGTGGGAATGCAGGGTCTCGCCGTTTGCCAGAACCACACGGATGGTGCCGTCTGCCGGTGCCTCGAAGGTGGTCGGGTGCGAACCGTATTCCTCAGCCTTCTGCGCCATCAGGCCGACGTTGGCGACCGCGCCTGCGGTGGTCACATCCAGCGCGCCGTTGGCTTTGAAGAAGTTGATGGTCTCGTCATAAACCGAGGCATAGCAGCGGTCGGGGATCACGCAGTTGGTATCGCCCTTCTGGCCTGCCGCGTCCCAGCCCTTGCCGCCGGCGCGGATCACCGCGGGCATGGAGGCGTCGATAATCACATCGGACGGCACGTGCAGGTTGGTGAGGCCCTTGTCGCTGTCGACCATATACATGGCCGGACGCTCGGCGGTGACGGCCTCGATAGCGGCCATGATGTCGGCGTTGCCTGCAACGCGGTCCAGCAGGTCGCCCATGCCGGAGTTCGGGTTCACACCCAGAGCGTCCAGCTCGGCGCCGAACTTGTCGAACACCGGCGCCAGCCAGGCCTTCACGGCGTGGCCAAAGATGATCGGGTCGGAGACCTTCATCATGGTGGCCTTCATGTGCAGCGAGAACATGGTGCCGTCGGATTTGGTGTCCTCAATAGCGCCGGCCAGGAAGGTGGCCAGAGCCTTGGCGGACATGAAGGTGGCATCCGCAACGGTGCCTTCTTCCAGCGGCCAGGCGTCTTTCAGAACGGTGACGGCGCCGTCCTTGGCAACGAATTCGATCTTCGCGTCACCAGCCTGGGCGGCGGTGATGGTCGCGGATTTTTCGTTGGCATAGAAATCGTTGCCGGGCATCGACGAGACTTTGGTCTTGCTGTCCGCAGCCCATGCGCCCATCGAATGCGGGTTGGCTTTGGCATAGTTCTTCACGGCTTTTGCCGCGCGGCGGTCGGAGTTGCCTTCGCGCAGAACCGGGTTCACCGCCGAGCCCTTGATGGCGTCGTAACGGGCGCGCACTGCCTTTTCGGCATCATTGGCAGGTTCTTCCGGGTAGTTCGGAATGTCGTAGCCCTGGCCCTGCAGCTCGGTGATCGCGGCGACCAGCTGCGGCACCGAGGCGGAGATGTTGGGCAGCTTGATGACGTTTGCGTCCGGGGTTTTCACCAGCTGGCCCAGCTCGGCCAGGTCGTCGTTCTGGCGCTGATCCTCAGACAGATTCTCCGGGAAGGCGGCGATGATGCGGCCCGCCAGCGAAATATCCTTGGTGCCGACCGAAACGCCGGCGGCCGAAGCGAACTTGCGGATGATCGGCAGGAAGGAGGCCGATGCCAGCTCGGGCGCTTCGTCTACAATGGTATACAATATGTCCGGGTTTTTGTTTTCTGCCATGTTCCACAACCTTTCAGCGATCTCGGAGGCGTTTATGACGTCGGCACAAGCGGAGCCCGCGCCGGAGGGTTATTCCAGTGATGTTCCGGTGCAATCAAACGTGTCCGGAACGGGCTTGGGAAGCCATTGGTATCGCCCCCATGTAGAACAGGATTGCTGCAGGTGCAATGGTGCGGTGCATATGACAGCCCGCGCGGATTGCCGCGGATGGCAGGGGAGGGGCGCTGCCCCTCTTGGCCTTTGGCCAATTCACCCCGGGATATTTTATGCAAGAGGAAAGAGCTGGGGGTTACTCGCGCAGCTCGTCCGGGGCGACACCCCAGAGCTTTTTCTTCGGCGCCCAGCCGCTGTAGCCGCCGGCCGAGATTTCGCACCACTCGCTGCCGCACTCGCCGAGGCGGGCCACAACACCGAGCTCAAAGGCAGCGCTGACCGGCGCGCGGGCATCGGGGCGGGCGTGCACCGTCAGCATGTCCTCTTCCACCAGCACAGTGCGGACGCCTGACAGCAGCGCGTAATGCACCCAGCCGCCGGCGCCGTCGCGGTCCTGCACCCGGCGCCAGTGGCCGTACTCAGCCGTGATCTCCAGCGGCATGCCGCGGCGCTTGAACACCCAGTCGATCTTATGGGTGAGGGAGGGACCGCGGCGCACATTGCCCTTGGCGGCTTTCATCGAGACGTAACGAGGCAGGGGCAGGTTGGTGACAGGGCCGCGGGATTCGGCGGCGCAGACTGCTCCAGCCACCGCCAGGGATACCGCTGCCGCTGCCAGATGGCGCAGTGCCATTGCCGCTTTTCTCACTGCCTGCTCGCCTCTTCGTTGCCCAGCCGGGTTGTGCCCAGCCTCTTTTCCGGTCTTGCGCCCGTGTTTTGCCCCCTGGCGTTCCGGCAAAACTCCGGTTGCGGCCAAGGGAATGCGCGCGGGTTCTTGTGCCTGCCCGCGTCCTGCGCCACGATGCCACGGAGAGGCGGCATTTGAAAAGCCCGAGGGAGAGCGCAAATGGCAAGAGAACGCTTGAGTGTTGTTGTTACGCGACGGTTGCCGGAGCCGGTGGAAACGCGGCTGAGCGAGCTGTTCGACGTGCGGCTGCGCGAGGATGACACGCCGATGACCAAGGCGGAGCTGATCGAGGCGGTGAAACAGGCCGATGTGCTGGTGCCGACTGTCACCGACAGCATCGATGCGGGGCTTTTGGGCCAGGCGGGCGAGCAGCTGCGGCTGATTGCCAACTACGGCGCCGGGGTGGATCACATCGACGTGGCCACAGCGCGGCAGCGGGGCATTCTGGTGTCCAACACGCCCGGCGTTTTGACCGATGACACCGCCGATATGGCGATGGCGCTGATCATGGCGGTGGTGCGCCGGATGCCCGAAGGCCTGGCGGTGATGCAGAAAGGCGACTGGCAGGGCTGGGCGCCGACCGCGCTCTTGGGCGGCCGGATTGCCGGGCGGCGCCTCGGCATCCTCGGCATGGGCCGGATCGGCCAGGCGGTGGCCAAACGCGCCGCGGCCTTTGGCATGCAGGTGCATTACCACAACCGCCGCCGGTTGCGTGCCGAGACAGAAGCGGCGCTGGAGGCCACCTATTGGGAGAGCCTCGACCAGATGGTGGCGCGGATGGATGTGATCTCGGTGAACTGCCCGTCGACGCCTTCGACCTTCCATCTGCTGAACGCGCGGCGGCTGAAGCTGATGAAACCCTCGGCAGTGGTGGTGAACACTTCGCGCGGCGAGGTGATCGACGAGCACGCGCTGACCCGGATGCTGCGCGCAGGCGAGATCGCAGGCGCCGGGCTGGACGTCTATGAGCATGGCACAGACATCAACCCGCGCCTGCGCGAGCTGCCCAATGTGGTGCTGCTGCCGCATATGGGGTCGGCGACGCTGGAAGGGCGGATAGAGATGGGCGAGAAGGTGCTGCTCAACATCAAGACCTTTGAGGACGGCCACCGCCCGCCCGATCAGGTGGTTCCGTCGATGCTGTAGGTGCCCGCAAGCCGGGCCGGAATTTGAGAGAGGGAATTTCCATGAGACATCTGATTCTGGCCTGTTTTGCCGTTGCAGGCGCGGCCAATGCACAGGAAGCCGCAGATTCCGTGGCGCCGGAAGCTGCCACTGCCGGCAGCTTCGAGGCGATCTCAGAGCAGGTTGCTGCCGCACTGGAGGCCAGAAACGCAGGCCAGCCGGTCGAGGCCGAAAATTGGATGGTTGCGGCGGCCAATCCGCACGCCGTTGAAGCTGGCGCCCAGGTGCTGCGCGCAGGCGGCACTGCCGCGGATGCGATGGTGGCAGTGCAGACCGTGCTGGGGCTGGTAGAGCCGCAGTCCTCGGGGCTGGGCGGCGGTGCCTTTCTAGTCTGGTATGACGGGGCGACCGGCGAGCTGACCACACTGGACGGGCGCGAGACCGCGCCTCTGGCAGCCACCCCGACGCTTTTCCAGGATGAAAACGGCGAGCCCTTGCAGTTCTTTGACGCAGTGGTCGGCGGCCGTTCGGTGGGGACGCCGGGCACGCCTGCGCTGCTGGAGGCCGCACACCGGAGCTGGGGCCGTGCCAATTGGCCGTCGCTGTTCGAACCGGCGATTGCCTTGGCCGAGGGCGGCTTTGCCGTGTCGCCGCGTCTTGCCGGGCTGGTGCAGCGTGACGCCGAACGGCTGGCGCGCTTTCCAGCCACGGCGGAATACTTCCTTCCCAATGGCGAGCCGATCGAAGCAGGGGGCGTCCTGCTCAATCCGGACTACGCGGCCACATTGCGTGCTTTAGCCGAGGGCGGAGCGGGGGCGTTCTATTCCGGTCCCATCGCAGCAGAGATCATCCGGACAGTTTCAACTGCCGAAGGCAACCCCGGCGTGCTGTCGGCCACTGACTTGGCGCTGTACCAGGTCAAAGAGCGCCCGGCGGTCTGTGCCGCTTACCGCGATTTTGAGGCTTGCGGCATGGGGCCGCCGTCCTCTGGTGCCCTGACGGTGGGGCAAATCCTGGGAATGCTGGGGAGTTTTGACCTCGCTGAAATGGGCGCCGAGAGCGCCGAGGCCTGGCGGCTGATCGGCGATGCCTCGCGCCTCGCCTTTGCCGACCGCGGGCGCTACATGGCCGACAGTGATTTTGTTCCGGTGCCCACGCATGGGCTGGTGGCGGCGGATTATCTGGCCAGCCGTGCCGAACTGCTGCAGGGCGATGATGCGCTGCCCGAGGTGGCGCCGGGATCGCCCGAGTTTGACCATGCGCTTTGGGCCGATGATGAATCGATTGAGCTGCCCTCGACCTCCCATATCTCGATCGTGGATCAGTACGGCAACGTCCTGTCGATGACCACGACTATCGAGAACGCCTTTGGCTCGCGGCTGATGGCGGGCGGCTTCCTACTGAATAACGAGCTCACCGATTTTTCCTTCCGCACCCATGTGAACGGCGTGCCGATTGCCAACCGGCTGGAGCCGGGCAAGCGGCCGCGCTCCTCAATGGCGCCCACGATTGTGCTGCGGGACGGCAAGCCGGTACTGGCCATCGGCTCGCCTGGCGGCAGCCGGATCATCGGCTATGTGGCAAAATCCATTGTCGCTTGGGCCGATTGGGGGCTGAACATCCAGGAGGCGCTGGCGCTGCCGCATCTCGTCAACCGCTTCGGCACCTATGACCTGGAAGCGGGCACCAGCGCCGAAGGCTTTGAAGAGGCGCTCTCTGGCATGGGGTTCGAGGTGAACATCCGCGATCTCAACTCCGGGCTGCACGCGATTGAGATTGGCGATGTGCTGAAAGGCGCCGCTGACCCGCGGCGTGAGGGGATAGCGCTAGGCGGTTAAAGCTTCCGCCCGGCTGCCCTGCGTGCTCTGGTGCAGGCCTACCCGCTTGTGGGTATTGCGGCGCGGCCTCTGCGGGGCGTAGGTTAACACGTAAACTTCCCCAACGGATGCCTGCCGCCCAAGGAGACCCGCCATGGTGCAAGCCACCTCACTGCCGCGCAACGAAGCCGGAATCGAGGCTGCCATCGAGACGCTGAAACAGCGTTTCGGCGACCAGTTGCAGACGGGCCAGGCGGTCTGCGAGCAGCACGGCCACACCACCACCTGGATCGTCAATCAGGCGCCTGATGCGGTGATCTTCCCAACCTCTACTGAGGAAGTCTCGGAGGTTATCAAAGTCTGTGCCGAGTTCGGCGTGCCGGTCATTCCCTTCGGCACGGGCACCTCGCTGGAGGGGCATGTGAACGCGCCTGCCGGGGGTATCTGCGTTGACATGATGCGGATGGACAAGATCCTGGCGGTCCACGCCGAGGACCTCGACGTGGTGGTCCAGCCCGGCGTTACCCGCGAGCAGCTCAACACCTACCTGCGCGACCAGGGGCTGTTCTTCCCGATTGACCCCGGCGCCAATGCTTCGCTTGGCGGCATGGCGGCCACCCGTGCCTCCGGCACCAACGCGGTGCGCTATGGCACCATGAAGGACAATGTGCTGGGGCTGGAAGCGGTGATGGCCGACGGCGGCGTGATCCGCACCGCGCAGCGCGCTAAGAAATCCTCGGCGGGCTACGACATGACCCGGCTGCTGGTCGGCAGCGAAGGCACCCTCGGCCTGATCACCGAGCTGACCCTGAAATTGCAGGGCATCCCCGAGGCGATCCGCTCCGCCCGCTGCTCCTTCCGCTCGGTCGACGATGCGTGCCGCGCGGTGATGATGACCATCCAGTACGGCATCCCTGTTGCCCGCATCGAACTTCTGGATGCGCTCAGCGTGCGCGCTGCCAACGCCTATTCCGGCCTCGACCTGCCGGAGAACCCGCTGCTTCTTTTGGAGTTCCACGGCTCGGACGCTGGTGTGGTCGAGCAGGCGGACATGTTTGCTTCCATCGCAGAAGAATTCGGCGGTTTCGATATCGAGGCCACTTCGACAGCTGAGGAGCGCAACAAACTCTGGCAGGCGCGTCATGACATGTACTGGGCCAGCCTGCAGCTGCGCCCCGGTGCCAAGGGGATTTCCACCGACGTCTGCGTGCCGATCTCGCGATTGGCGGAATGCGTTGGCGCCGCCCGCGAGAAGGCGGAAGGCATGGGGCTGATGGCGCCGATGGTCGGCCACGTGGGCGATGGCAATTTCCACGCGCTGCTGCTCATTGACATGGACAGCGGTATCGAGCGGCGGAAGGCGGATGACTTCGTCGGCTGGCTCAATGAACTGGCAATTTCGATGGACGGCACCTGCACCGGCGAGCACGGCATCGGCCAGGGCAAGCGCCCTTATCTGCAGCAGGAACTGGGCGAGGCCACCCGCTATATGGCTGCGGTCAAGGCGGCGCTGGACCCGGAAAACATTATGAACCCCGGGAAAATCCTGGAGATGTGAGCTGCTGGCGGTGTTCCGGGACGAAAAGAAGAGTTCCCGCCTGTCGTAAGGCGCATCAAAGATGCACCTGCTTCCGTTGGGCCGGGCGCCGCGCTGGCGCGCGGCGCGGCGCCCCGGGCAACCCGCGGGTCAAGGGCCGCGCAGCGGCGGTGCGCGGCACCGTTTACCCTTGACGCGCATCCCTCTCCAAAATTGCAAACGCACTTAAGGGCAGGCCTGCCCTTAAGCGCTTCTCAGCAATCTCTTTTTGCGCTGCGCAAGCAGCGCCCGGCCCAAGGCTGTAATAGGGCCCCGCAGGGGCCATCTTCAGGCGCGGGAGCCCGCCGCCTGCGGGAAGGCGTGCCGTTGCCGGCCCGGCACACGCCCCGTTCACAGCATTTTTGCCTGGGGGTGCTAAGATGCTTGCCGATCGCGGTCACCGCCGGGACTGACATCCCCGGCCTCCAGGAACAGGGCCCTTTGGCAAGGGCGCGCAGAGACGACGTTCAGCGTGCGGGAGGCATCTCCCGTCCCGCCTCCGCCTCTTTGGCGGCGCCGCCATTCCTTACCGCTCGTGAACAGCCGTTGAGGATCAGCAAGTAAAACTGCAGCAGCCGGCGGGGCAGGGGCCCGGGCCGGATACGGCGCATTGCAGCCAAACCTCCCCTGAATTGCCGGAAAGCTGCCGCAATTGTGCTCCAGGTTTTAAGCAGGTGTGAAAACCGGGCAATTCGCGGACCTGGAGAGCGGCCATGGGATTGAAAAAGGCGGTAGGCATTGTGGTGTTCTGCATCCAGGGCGTGATCGGCGCCGATTACTATTTCCAGACCCGCGACGCAGGGCTTGGCTGGGGCCAGCTGAGCAGCGCGGACTATGCCGCAATCGTGCGTGAACGCATCACCCGTGTCCGTGCCGAACGCGCCGGGCTGAACGCTGGCGCGGAGAACTCAGTTTGGGGAGAGGCCGCAAGCTATGGCAAGCGCCTGCTGTCAGGCGGGCAGCAGGTGGCCGAAGCGCAAGAGCCCGAAGCCCCGAAACCGATCTGCGTGCGCCGCGGCAACGTTTCCGACTGCTGAGGCAGCCCTTTCCGCAGGCCGAACGGCAAAGCGGGCAGCGGCCCCTCATTGCGGCCGGAAAATGCCATTTCCGGCAAAATCATCCTGAAATCCTTCCATCGGCGACGCAGCAGGTCGGTTTTTGCGGTTTTTGCGTCGGATGGATTTTGCGCGCTCCCTTCCGCTTGGGCATAAACCAAAGCCAAGAATCTCATAAAGCTGGAGAGCCGGAGAATGAAAACCCAAGTCAAAGCACTTGTTGTTGGCGGCGGCGCCGTTGGCACCTCGATCGCCTATCACCTGGCCAAGGCCGGCTGGGACGACGTCATGCTGATCGAGCGTGACGAGCTGACCTCCGGCTCGACCTGGCACGCGGCCGGCCTGCTGCCGCTGTTCAACATGTCCTATGCGACCACCCACATCCACAAGTACTCGGTCGACTTCTACAAGACCCTGGAAGAGGAAACCGGCCTGAACGCCGGCTTCGCCGTGGTGGGCAACCTGCGCATGGCGCAGACCCAGGAGCGTATGGACGAGTACATGCTCTACGCCTCCACCGCCGAGACCTGCGACGTTGCCTATGAGTGGCTGACTCCGGAGCAGATCAAGGAGCGCTGGCCGCTGATCGAGACCGGCGACCTGAAAGGCGCGATCTACCACACCGAAGACGGCTACATTAACCCCGCCGACGTGACCCAGGCGATGGCCAAGGGCGCCCGTCAGCGCGGCGTTGAAATCGTCCGCAAGCTGCAGGCCGATGCCTTCCACTGGACCGGCACCCACTGGGAAGTCACCTGCACCAAGATGGTCGAAAAAGGCGGCAACCTGGTGCCCTCTGACGAACAGGTGGTGATCACCGCCGAGCACGTCGTGACCGCATCCGGCAACCACGCGCAGCGCACCGCCAAAATGCTGGGCATCAAGATGCCGGCGATCCCGGTCGAGCACACCTTCATCGTCATGGACAAGGACCCCGAGCTGGTCAAATGGCGTGAAGCCGGCAACCCCGAGCACCCGGTTGTGCGCGACGCCGACAATGAATCCTATGCCCGCGAAGAGCGCGGCGGCTGGATCCTGGGCATCTACGAGCGCGGCGCACCGGCTCAGTTCGAGCACGGCGTGCCGGACAGCTTCCGTGCCGACCTGTTCCCGCTGGATCTGGACCGGATCGCCGAGCAGTACATGGCGATGGCCGAGCGCGTTCCGTCCTGCGCCGAATCCGGCCTGAAAGACGACTTCAACGGCCCGATCTGCTACACCCCCGACGGCAACCCGCTGGTTGGCCCGGCACCGGGCCTGCGCAACATGTGGCTGGCAGAAGGCTTCTCCTTCGGCATCACCGCCGCAGGCGGCACCGGCTACTACCTGGCGCAGATGATGGTCGACGGCGAAGCCGAGATCGACATGGCGTCGCTCGACCCCAAGCGCTACTCCTCCAACTGGATGACCACCGAGTTCGCGGCCCGCAAGAACGAAGAGTGCTATGAGCACGTCTACATCCTGCACCACCCGGACGAAGAGCGCCCGGCAGCCCGCCCGCTGCGCACCGCGCCCGCTTACGACCGTCAGAAGGCCCGCGGCGCACAGTTCGGCTGGGTCAACGGCTGGGAACGCCCCAACTACTTCGGCCCGCTGGATGCAGCTGACAACTTTGACGAAGAATCCCGCTCCTTCCGCCGCGGCGGCTGGTGGCAGTATGCTGTGGAAGAGGCGAAAGCCGTGCGTGAAGGCGTTGGCCTGATCGACGCAACCGCCTTCACCAAGCACGTCGTCAAAGGCCCCGGTGCCACCCAGTTCCTGGACTGGTTCACCTGCAACAAGCTGCCGAAGGTCGGCCGCATCAACCTGACCTACGCGCTGACTGTCTTTGGCACCACCCGGACCGAATACACCATCGTCCGCAACGGTGAGAACAACTACTATCTGGTCTCCGCCGGCGCCTGGTCCGAATATGACGCGGACTTCCTGCGCAAAGCGGCCGAAGACAAGATGGAAGAGTTCGGCTACATCGAGATCCAGGACGTGACCAGCCAGTGGGGCGTCTTCGCCATCGCAGGCCCCAAGTCCCGCGATGTGCTGAAAGAGGTGATCGTCGACGCCGATCCGGAAACCGCGCTGTCCAACAAGCGCTTCCCCTGGCTGTCGGCCAAGCAGATCGAACTGGGCATGTGCCCGGTGAACGCGATCCGCGTGGCCTACACCGGTGAGCTGGGCTGGGAACTGCATCACCCGATCGAGATGCAGAACTACCTGTTCGACCTGCTGGAGAAAGCCGGCGAGAAGCACGGCATGAAGCTGGTGGGTGCCCGCGCCCAGAACTGGCTGCGCCAGGAGAAATCCTACCGCGCCTTCGGCAACGAACTGGGCCGCGACGCGACCCCGCTGGAAGCCGACCTGCCGCGCTTTATCGACATGTCCAAGGACTTCCACGGCAAGGACAAGCTGGAAGAGACCGGCGTGCGCGTGAAGTGCTGCACTCTGCTGATCGACGGTCCGAGCGACGCCGATCCCTGGGGCCGCGAGGCGCTTTATGCCGAAGATGGCACCCGTGTGGGCCGCCTGACCTCCGGCGGCTACTCGGTGGCCTTCGAGAAATCCATCGGCATGGGCTATGTGAAGCCCGAGTTCGCGGTGGAAGGCACCAAGCTGCAGGTCAAGATCCAGGACAAACTGTGGGATGCGGTCGTCACCTGCGACAGCCCCTACGATCCGAAGAACGAGACCATCCGTCAAAACGGCTAAGTCTTACGTCAGAGATGAGAAAGCCCCGGCCAAAGTGCCGGGGCTTTTTCGTTATGCAGTTTGCGGCCCGCGGCGGTGCGAGGCTTACTGTTGTGCGGGCAGAATTCCGGTCATGTTTTCTTTTGCCTCTAGTTTGGTTTTCGCCGTCCGGGCGGCACAGTCCCCGCCCAGGGGAGACAGCTGGTATTCGGCGCGCAGGGGTGTTCTGTCATAGACCGTGCGGGTGAGCAAACCGCCAGCACCTTGGTTCCGCGAGGTCTTGGCCAGCGTCGTTTGCGAGACACCGTGGATCCGCCGCCGAAAGTCCTGGCCCCGCATTGGCCCGCCAAGCTTGGCGGCCAGCGTGAGCATCGTCCTTTTTTAGCAAGCCGGGCCAGGATGCCCGGGCCGGGCTGCTGGCTGGGAAGGCGTTAGGGGCAGAAATCTCTATGGTTACCCAGGGGTACCTAATTGACGGAAGAAACTAAGCGAACAATATCCTGCCCGCACACAATGCCGAACCGGAAAGGAAGCCTACCATGTTCAAGTCAATTCTGTTTGCATCCGCTATCGCTGCCACCGCCGCCATTGCGCAGGCCGGGGAACAGCACATTGTCAACTTCGATGACGTCGACTGGCAGCCTGCTGGGCTGGAAGGGGCCGAAATGGCAGTCCTCTGGGGCAGCGAGGAAGAAAGCTCGGCGATTTGGGCCTTTCGCCTGCAACCGGGCGTCGCGATCCCTGCGCACACCCATTCGGGCACCTACCGGGGGTTTGCGATCCAGGGCAACTGGGTCCACATTGATGCAGAGGGGCAGGAAGAGGTTACTGCACAAGAGGCCTTTGCCGTGATCGAGGCGGGAGAGCTTCACGCGGACCGCTGCGCGGGCCCTGGGGTTTGCATTAACATCCTCGACTTCGAAGGCGCGCGCGACATCGCTTTCCCTGAATAGGGCAAAACGGAATTGCAAATGCAAAGCGGGCGCCCCTCCCAGGCGCCCGCATTTTTCCGGGCCTCTGCATCGGTTGATCCGCGGGGTTGCAGGCAAATTTTGCCGTAAGGCAGGAGTATTGGGCCGGCGTAAATGGGCAGAACCGGCAGCCGCTTCGGCAGGTTTCTGGCCGTGTTTACCCTTCCGAAGCTCTCCCGCCCGTCACCGTTCGGATTGAAAATCCGAAGGTTCCCGTTGGGCCAAGCAGGCCGCGCCGGGGGCACGGCCTGCCGGGGGCTTGCGGCAGGCGGGCTGGCTTTTAGGAGGCCAGCGTTTGGGCGCGGGCGATGGCGGCTTGGAAATCGCCTTCGGGGTCCTGGGTCAGCAGTGAGGGCTGGAAGCGGAGCTCGGCGATGTTCTTGACGCCGGCCTGGTTCAGCCAGAACCGCAGGTAGGAGGACTGGTAGTCAACGCCGAATGCAGGCGAGGGCATTTCGGGACCATAGGCGCCGCTGGTCAGGGCCAGCACTGCGCGTTTGTTTTCCAGCAGGCCAAAGTAGCCGGTTTCCGGCTCCAGTCCCCACAGCAGCCCGGGCTGGTGGATCAGGTCAATGTACTGTTTGAGCCTGTAGGGGATGCTGCCGTTCCACATCGGAGAGGCGATCAGGTAGATGTCGGCGGCAATGAAGCGCTGGGCCAGGCTGCTGATCTGGTCCCAGGCACTGCGCTGCGGGTTGTTCTGATCCTGGCCGGTGATCACATTCATCTTGGCGGCCACCTTGTCGCCATCATAGTCCGGCAAAGCCTCCTGGGACAGATCCAGGATGTCGGTTTCGATCCCGGGCGAAGTCTCTTGCAGCCTGGCAAGATAGGCACTGGCCAGCGCGCCTGATTTCGACTCGGCGCCGCGGGGCGAGGCTTTGATAAACAGCAGTTTGGTCATGGTCCGGGGTCTCCTGTCCGGGGTAACGGGTTGCAGGAGCGATATGGCAAAGGCTCATTCGTGCAAAAAGATGTTGAATTGCAAAGGATCTGTGCGAAAAGTGCAAAGATGAATTCAGACGGCGCCGATAATCTCTTTGTACGTGTGACCGAAGCGGGCAGTTTTTCGGCGGCCGCGCGGGCGCTGGGGGTGGCGCCGTCTTCCGTGGCGCGCCAGATCCAGCAGCTGGAAAAGGATCTTGGCACGCGCCTGTTTCAGCGCACGACCCGCAAGCAAAGCCTGACCGAAGCGGGTGAACTGTACTACCGCCATGCCAAACGCGCGGCGGAGGAAATGGCGGCAGCCCGCAGCAGCATCGCGCGCCTGGCCGCGGCGCCGTCCGGCGTGCTGACGATCACGGTGGAGCCGGATCTGGCCGTGGCCCTGATTGCGCCGCTGCTGCCGGAGTTTCTGCGCCTGCACCCGGAGGTGAAAACCAGGCTGCTGTTCTCCGCTTCGCATGCGGATCTGGTGGAGGGCCGGATCGACCTGGCGATCCGCATGGGGCAGCTTGAGGATTCCGGCCTTGTTGCCCGCAGGATCTTCACCAGCCGTTCACAGCTTTACGCCAGCCCTGCCTATCTCCAGAGCCGCGGGACGCCCAGCCACCCTGCGGATCTGGCACACCATCAGTGCCTGTCGTTCCGGACCGGGGCGGATCAGGCCATATGGCGGTTCGAAACGCAGGACGGGATGTGCGAGGCCGCGGTCAGCGGCCCCGTCCAGGCGAACGGCCTGATGTTCCTGAAGGCAATGGCGCAGGCCGGATGCGGTATCATCATGATCCCGGACTGGAGTGTGCAGGCGGAACTGGCTGGCGGTGGTCTGGTTCCTGTTCTGGCGGAGTTCCCGTCTCATCCGTCCAGCACGCCTGTCAGTGCTGTTTATACCGGACGGCGCAATCTGGAGCCGAAAACACGCGCCTTTGTGGACTTTCTGGCGGCACGCTTGCCCGGGACGTAACGCTTGCAGCGCGGGTCCGGCTGCGCGGCTGGGCCACCGGCAATGCCGGACCGGAAAGTGCAGGGCTCTCAGCTCTCCCGCCCGTCACCGTTCGGATGTGAAATCCGAAGGTTCCCGTTGGGCCAGGCAGGCCGCGCCGGAGGCGCGGCCTGCCTGGCCCCCGTAGCGGCGCACGGAGTGCGGCGCAAGGCCTCGTCCAGGCTTTGCCGCCGGGTGCCGCACGGTCCTGTCGCGGGTGTCAGCCGCTCTTTTGGCTGCGCAAGGACCGGAAGTCGCTGCGGGTCAGCTCGCCGTTGCCATCGGCGTCAACCCGGGTGAAGAATTGCTCGGCCACAGAACGGAACTCAGCCTTGGAGATGCTGCCATTGCCATCCGCATCGGTGATGGCAAAGGGATCGGCATCGCCTGCACGCTTGGAGCTGCCGCCGCGCTTGCGCTGGCTTTTCAGCGCTTCCAGCATCGCCGAGTGCTCTGCCTTGTCCAAGCTGCCGTTGCCGTTGGTGTCGGCGCCGTCGAACTTGGCCACACGTGCTTCCACTGCCTCGGAGACGGTTACTTTGCCGTCGCCGTTCAAGTCCATTGCCTTGAGGCGCCCGCCGCCGGCATAAGCCGGCAGGGCAACGGCAGCTGTCAGGGCGGCGATCAGGATTTGTGTCTTCATTGTCAGGTCCTTTGGTAAAATCTCTGCGACGGTTTGTCCTTTCTGAAACGGGGCTGAAGCCGGTTTCCGGCGCAAAAAACCGGCAGATCTCACAGATGCGTCATTGATCCTCACAAGCTGTTGAAATCAAGGTCTAAAACCGGCGGGGGCGCCGCAAATGGGCGGCCTGTTTCCGACCCGCAGGGCGGGAATGAAGGCGAAACCTTCCGGTCCGGGCGGCACCGTTTTTCCCAGCCAGTTTGCCCGGAGGAGGAAAAATGGGGGAAATGAGCTTTGCCGGCGGTGTCTACACCACTTTGCCGGCCCGCAGCTATACGGATGAGGCGCTTTACGCCGAGGAGAAGGCGAAGATTTTCCGCCGGTCCTGGCAGCTGATCGGCCACGCCAACGATATTCCCAACGCAGGCGACTACGTGGTGGAGGATGTTTCCGGCACCTCCATTATCGTGATGCGCGGCCAGGACGGGGAGATCCGCGCCTTCTACAATGTCTGCATCCACCGCGGCCATGAGCTTTTGGAGGGCAAGGGCTGCGCCAAGAAGATGACCTGCCCGTATCACGCCTGGACCTATGATACCACGGGCCAGCTGCGCGCGGCGCCCAATGCCGCAAACTTCCCAGGTTTCGACAAATCGCAGCACAAGCTGCGGCAGGTACGTGCCGAGGTGTTCTTTGGCCTGGTGCTGGTCAACCTGGATGCGGATGCTGTGCCTTTTGCAGAGCTGGCAGCGGAAGCCATTCCGGAGATTCAGGACTATGCCCCTAATCTTGGCAGCTATCACCGTGCGGCGCGGACCGAGCGGCTGGCTTCGGCCAACTGGAAGGTGGTCGCTGAGAATTTCAACGAATGCTACCACTGCGCAGTGGTGCATAAGACGCTGACCACTGGCGTGGTGGATCCGGATGAATACCGCACCCGCGGCTTTGACTATGGTATCCGCCATGTCTCGCCCGCACGGCCCGACGAGAAGAAGAGCTATTCCTATGTGGCTGATCCGGAGGCGAAGACCGACAAGTTCCTGACCTGGTGGTTCTTCCCGCTGGTGGCGCTGCAGGTCTACCCGGGGGGCATCGTCAACACCTACCGGTGGAAGCCGATGGGAGTGAATAAGACCAGGATCGAGGTCGACTGGTGGCTGCCTGAAGCAACCCCGAATCCGGTGGAAGAGGAGATTATCCTGCAGCACCGCCACACCACCTTTGCCGAGGACGGGCCAATTGTGGACTCGGTGCAGCGGGGGCTGGAGTCCGGCGGGTTTGATACCGGGCCGCTGGTGGTGGATGCGGTCTGCTCATCCCAGTCGGAACACCCGATCATGGCGTTTCTGGAGCACTACCGGGCCGCCATGGCACGCAGCTGATGCTTTTTCCCCTGCAGCACGCGTGAGCCCTGCCGCCCCGGATGCCCGTCCGGGGCGGCTTTTTCGTGCATGAGGCATGTGCGGAGTTGAGAGATGTTTGAGGCTGAGCGCTGAGTAAATACAGAGGCTTTTGCAGCCCAGCCTGGCGTGTCAAAGGGGATCTTAGCGCAAAAATTGCGCAAACCCAGGGGAATGGCCTGAATTATTTCCCGTGAAAAACATGGGTTTCACCCATTCCTTTTCCGGAATGCTTCGGCCTATGCTTATTTTATGAGCAACTCATGTGTCAGAAGGCGGATGGGGATCAGGAGGAGACCGGTCTGTTTCCCGGGGCTGTGGCGTTTGCGGCCTTCTGGTGCCGCCTGTGTCCGGCGCGGGCTGGCTTCGTCAGAGGCGGACGGCGTTTTACCGGCCGCTTTTGCCCGAGTTCTCAAAACTGTTCAGCGCCGTTTCAATCCAGCGCAGAGCCGCCGCAATGGCAGCTTCGGCTGCGGCGCGTTCTTCGCGGCAGCCGGCGGTGAAGTAATACTCCTGCAACTGCAGCAGGTGCTGAGAGGCTTTTTCGAAATCTGCAGGAACAAACTGGCGCATCGGACATCCGTCTTGCGGAAAGTGAGGTGCTGATGACCTGGTGAATTTGAGCGCGGAGGCAATCTCTTCTTGTGCGGCAATACAAGGATTGAAGAAACCGCCCCCGGCCACTCTTGAAAAATGCAACCATTTACAAGGGTTTGATAGGTTTGGGTAAAATCAAGGACAACCTGCAAAGCCGCGAAGTGCAGCTTTTTGACATGTACGGGGACCCGCCGCAGTTCACGTTGCATGAAATGAGACTGGTATTCCGTACCAGGATTTTCCTGAATTACGCCGCGGCGGTGGTGCTGCTGCTGACCGCGTTCGACACCCACGGCTACCGCGCCGGGGGGATGCACCTGGCTGCAAACGTGTTCCTGTGGGCGGTGTGCGTGGCCTGTTATGTCACGGTTTACGCGGCGGTGCTGGCGGCCTGGGTGGCGCTGGCGCCGGGCGGGCGTGTGGTGCGGCTGTTCCGGCTGGTGCCGATGACGGCAGCAATGTCGCTGACCACGGTGGTGGTGCTGGCGATGGCCGCGCAATATTCCATGCTGGCCTTTGGCATGCCTGCGCTGATGCGGCATATTCCCTATAATCTGCTGCTGAGTTTCACCTTTGAATCGCTGCTGGTTCTGTTCATCCTGCCCCACATCGACACAAGCCTGGGCCTGGGCCTGTACCGCAAGGCTGAGCGGGCGGCGGAACCCGCAGCGGCGCCGTCTGCCGCGCCTGCCGCAGTGACCGAGGAATGGATTGAGGACCCGGTTCAGGATCCCTCTCCGGCGGCAGAGCCTGCTTCCGCGCGCCCGGTGGTTCTGGGCGGCAAAAGCTTCGCTTTGGAGGACCTGCGCTACGTGAAGTCGGAGGAGCATTATCTGCGGGTCGCTACACAGACCGGGCAGCAGACCTTGCGCGGGCGACTGGGCGACTTGATTGCGCAGGTGCCGGCCGGAGCGGGCATCCAGCCGCACCGCTCCTGGTGGGTGGCGCGTGCGGCCGTGGCGGGGCTGAAACGCGGCAGCCAAAGCGATGTGCTGCTGCTGGAAGAGGGCATCCGGGTGCCGGTCGCACGCGGCCGCCGGGCCCAGGTGCGCGAGACCGCCCGGGATTGGCAGATCACCGAGCATTAGGGTCCAGCCTTAGGGCCGGCCGGCTGCAACCGTGTGCGCGGAGCAGAAATGAAAACGCCCCTCCGGCTGGAAACCGGGAGGGGCGGCGCCTGGCCCATGCCAGGACAAGGACGGGGAGAGGTGGTCCGTCCCGAGAGAGCGGATCAGTCGTTGGCGGTTTCGGCCAGCTCCATATGGCCCCAGCCGCGCGACAGCACCTTGCGCAGGATCGGCTCGAAGAACTCCAGCGGCTTGGTCGGGTAGTCCGGGTCAAAGGCGCATTGGTCGTATTTCTCGCAGAAATAACGGCAGTCTTCCCAATAGGGGCTGTCGCGGTACTTGTCCCGGGCGTTGCGGTCGCCGCCGAAGTGGTGGTTGTAGTAGAAGCCCTGGAACACGCAGTGATGCTTGAGGATCCAGTAGGTCTTCTCGCTGACATAGGGCTTCATCATCGCCGCCGACAGCTCGCCGTGGTTGTAGGGGGACAGGATGTCGCCGGTGTCATGCACCAGGGCAGCCACGATAATCTCGTCATCGGCGCCGTCCTCATAGGCGCGGGTCGCGGCCTGCAGGCTGTGCTGATAGCGGTTCACCGGGTAGGGGGTCCAGTCCTCGTCCAGCGAGCGGATGGCGTCCAGGATGCGGTCGGGCAGGGCGGCGTTATAGGCCTCCTCATAGGCTTCCACCGCGGCCCAGTCTTCGGGCGTGGCTTCTTCGAAACTGGTCCAGGTTGGCTTGTGGCTTTTGTCCAGCATGTCGCGAGTCCTTTGGTTGATCTGGGGGCAGGGTAGCGAAAGCAGAGTGAGCAGGAAAACGAATTGATTTGTTCAATCCGAGCAGAAATAGTGATCACATGCAGATCAACGCTTTTGAGACTTTTCTGGCTATAGAGGCCGCGGGCAGTTTTCACGGTGCTGCGCGGGAATTGAACATCACCCAGACGGCGGTCAGCGCCCGGATCAAGGCGCTGGAGGAGGCCTTGGGCGCCACCCTGTTTGAGCGGGGGCCGGGCGGCACCAGGCTGTCGGCGGCAGGGCGGCAGTTCCTGCCTTACGCCGAGCAGATGATCCGCACCTGGGAGTTTGTTTCCGGCGATTTGCGGGCGAGCCTGGCGGGCCGGGTGTCGCTGCGGCTGGGGGCGCAGCTGTCGGTTTGGGATCCTTTGCTGGTCGATGTGGCGGTGTGGCTGGAGCGGGCCCGCGGCGCGGTGCCGTTCACGCTGAACTATGACCATGGTCTGAACATGGCAGAGGCGGTGGCGCGCAGGCTCTTGGACCTGGCGATTGTCAATGAGGTGCCGGCGGGCACCCGCCTGGGGGTCGAGGAGCTGCCGCCCGAGACGCTGGTGCTGGTGTCGGACCGTCCGCTGCGGCTGGGCCGGGATGAGCTGCCTTTGTTCATCAACCTCGAGTTTGGAAATGA
Organism: Leisingera sp. ANG-M1; assembly: GCF_000813745.1. Lineage (GTDB taxonomy): Bacteria > Pseudomonadota > Alphaproteobacteria > Rhodobacterales > Rhodobacteraceae > Leisingera. The sequence goes on from NZ_JWLC01000005.1 coordinate 27,285, forward strand.
ATACACTGCCCAGCTGCAGCAGGTGCTGCCGCAGCGCAGCCGCCAGCACATCGTGCTGGGCAATGCGCCGATGGGGCTGCGGTATTTGATGAAGCGGGGCGGCATGGGGTATTTTCCGGCCTATATGGCAGCAGAGGCGCTGGCGGCGGCGCAGATCCACAAGGTGGAGGATGCACCGCAAATCAGTCTGAGCTGCAAGGCGCTGTATCTGGCGGACAACCCGGCGCTGGAGCAGATCCTCCAGGTGCTGCAGGGGCTGAGGGAGGTCCGGGCCGGCGGTTAGTTCAGAAAATTCCGGGCGGGGCTTCGGCAGCTGAGGGAGGAGGACGACCATGACACGACTGACAGGCCGCTGCCAATGCGGAGCCATTGCCTGGTCCGCGGACGGTCCCGTCCTGTGGGCGGGCCATTGCCATTGCGACAGCTGCCGCCGGGCCAGCTCTGCCGCCTTCACCAGTTTCTTCGGAGTGCAGCGCGCAGGTGTTGCTTGGCGGGGCGCGCCTGCTGTCAACCGGTCCTCTGCCGCGGTGGAGCGCGGGTTCTGTGCCGCCTGCGGAACGCAGCTGTTCTACCGATCCACGCGTTGGCCTACGGAAACCCACCTGTTTGCCGCAACGCTGGATGACCCGGTCCAGTTCCAGCCCAAGGCGCATTTCCACTGGGCTGAGCGGGTATCCTGGGTGCAGGTTGCAGACAGCTTGCCGAAATTTGCAGGTTCGGCCGAGGGAGCCGAGCCAGTGGAGAACGGCTGATCAGCGGGTCAGCTGGTGGTAGCACTCCATCGCTTTGGCGGCATACATCATCGCCGGGCCGCCGCCCATCTGGATTGACATCGCCAGCACATCCCCAACCTCTTCCTGGCTGGCCCCGGCCTTGACCAGCGCTTCCACATGCAGGGCAATGCAATCCTCGCAACGCAGGGCAACTGCGATGCCCAGGGCCACGAATTCCTTCTGCTTGAACTCCAGCACACCGCCCTGTTTCACCGATTTGCCAAGAGCGCCAAAGGCCTGAGCGGTTTCCGGAATGGCGCCGTTCAGAGTACGCAGGCGGCTGCGAGTCTCATCCAGTTTCTCGTGCCAGCTCATGTCATTTCTCCATACACATTCTGTTTGAGAGATGTGTATGGATCTGCCGGAGGCGCGGCTTTGATCCAGGTCAGAAGGGGGGCTTTTCGGACACCAGCGCCAGGTTGTTGGCGGGCATTTCCACTGCCTGCAGCAGATCCAGTCCGGCGCCCTGCAGCCAGTCTATCGTATCGAAATCGTCCTTGTAGCCGGTCTCGGGGTCGTGGGCAGTGAGTGTCGCGTGAAAGCGCTGGTCGCCGTCGCTGGTCAGCTCGCCGCCGCGCATGAAGGGGCCGTAGATCACGAAGCGCCCGCCCGGGGCGAGGGCAGCGGCGGCCTCGCGGATGAGGATGCGGGCTTCGCCTTCGCTGATCAGATGCAGGAGGTTCACCAGCACGATCAGGTCCTGGCCTGCGTGCGCGGCTCCCCAGCCGGGCGCGGTGGCGTCTAGGACGAGGGCCGGGGAGATATTGGTGAGCCCGCTGTCTGCGGCATAGGCCTGGATACTGGCGCGGCGGGCCTCGTCCACTTCGGTCGGCTGCCAGTGCAGGCCAGGCAAGCGGGCGGCATAAGCCACGGCGTGCTGGCCGGTGCCGCTGGCGATTTCCAGTGCGCGGCCTTTGGCCGGTGCAAATCCGGCCAGAAGATCGCACAGCACGTCCGCGTTGCGGGCGGCGGCGGGCGCAAAGAGCTTGCCGTCCTGCGGTGCGGCGACCGAAGCGGCGCCGGGAACGGACCGAACCGGCATCAGCGCAGCCTCGCCGGAGACAAGGCAGCGACGGCGGCGGCGTCCAGTGCAGGCTGCCGGTCCGCGACCAGGTCTGCCAGCAGCTGCGCCGCGGCGGGCGAGGTTTGCACGCCATAGCCGCCCTGGCCCGCGCTCCAGATGAAGCCTGGGTGCGCAGGGTCCGGTCCCAGCACCAGCGCGCCGTCGGGGGCAAAGCTGCGCAGGCCGGCCCAGCTGGTTTCAACCCGGGTGACCGGCTCGGTCACGTTTTCCTCATAGCGGGCCAGGCCCTCGGCCAGTACCATGTCGTCCGCATAAGCGTCGTGGGGATCAACCGGCTCGGCCTCGGCCGGGGAGACCAGCAGCTTGCCGGCATCCGGTTTCGCATACCAGGTTTCACCAGCCCCCATAATCATCGGCCAGGAGGTCACGTCATGGCCGCCCGGGGCGGGCAGCCGTGCCATCGAGCGGCGTTTGGGCTGCAGCCCGATGGGGGTAGCGCCTGCCATCACGGCGATCCGGTCGGCCCAGGCACCAGCGGCATTGACAAGCTGCCTGGCTTCATAGGTTTCACCGCCTGCGGTGACCTGCCATCCGGCGGCGGTGCGGGTAATGGCTGTGACCGGCGCGCGGGTTTTGATGACGGCGCCATTGGCGCGGGCCGCCTTGGCAAAACCCTGCAGCAGCAGGTCGGCGTCCAGGTCCTGGGCATCGGCGTGAAAACCCGCCATGGTGACGCGTTCGGGGTGCAGGATCGGGACTTTGGCGCGGGCCTCTTCGCCCGAGATCGGCTCCAGATCCAGCTCTTTCAGGCCCTGAGCAAAAACCTCGGCGTTCTGCGGACCGCCCACCAGCATGAAGCCGCGCGGCGACAGGCAGCCCTGGGCTTGGTGATGCGCGGCGCTGGCGCGGGACAATTCCACCACCGGTGCTGGCCCGTAGGTCTCGGCAAACATCGCAGCGGAACGCCCCGAGGCATGGTAGCCAAGCGCGTCTTCCATCTCCAGCAGGGTGACGCTGCCGAGTTCCGACAGCCGTGCGGCTGCTCCGGTTCCGGCAAGCCCGCCGCCAATGACGAGGAAATCCTGCATAGGGTCAGCGCTCCTGTTCTTCCAGCCGGTCGGTGGCGGGTGCCGGGCGCGGGCTGAGGGATTCGATGGCCTGGTACAGCTCTGTGTCCATTTGGAAGTCCAGCGCCGCCAGAGAGGGCTGCAGTTGCTCTGCATTGCGGGCCGAGATGATCGGCATCGGCGCGGTGGGGTGGGCGGCGGCCCAGGCGACGGCGAGGGTGGCAGGGTCGGTGCCGCGCTGGGCGGCCAGCTCCATCAGGGCCTTGGCGGTTTCATGCATGACCGCGGGGCTGTAGCGGGTGCTGTAGCCCTTGTCCTCGGTGATGCGGCCGGTGCCGCCGGCGGCGTATTTGCCGGTCAGCAACCCGCCGCCCAAGGGGGAGTAGGGCGCCACGGCGATGCCCTGGTCAGCGCACATCGGCAGGATCTCAACCTCAACCTGGCGCTTTACCAGTGAGTACATCGGCTGGAGGATGTCCACGGTGATGCCGGAGGCGAGCCCGGCCATCTGCGCCTTCATCACCTGCCAGGCGGCAAAGTTCGACAGGCCTGTATAGCGGATCCTGCCCTCATCCTTGAGGGCGGCAAAGCAATCCATGGTTTCGCGCAGATCAGTGCCGGGATCGAACTTGTGCAGGTAAAGCACATCCACGCTGTCTAGCTGCAGCCGCCGCAGGCAGGTGTCCAGCTGGGCACGCATGTTGGCGGCCCCTGCGCCGCCTTCGTAGGCGACCTTGGTGGCGATCAGCAGTTGGTCGCGCTCAGGTTTGATCAGCTCCCCCAGAATCTGTTCCGAGCGGCCCTCGGTATAGACCCAGGCGGTGTCGAAATGGGTGATGCCGGCGGCGCGGCTGGCGGCGTACATCTCTGCCGACTGGCGCTCATCGGCGCGGCCGCCGAACTGCATGCAGCCAAAGGCAAAGCGGCTGGCCGGGGTGCCATCGGGGCTGGTCAGAATCTGGCGTGCTGTCTGGGTCATGCGGCGGAGCTTGGCACAGGGGCGGGCGGCTGGGAAGGCGGTTTTGCCAGCTTGTACGGTTGCCGTAGGATGCCACAATGCCGCCCGGTTTTGCTGCCATGCTGGAGCCTGGCAAATGGCCCGGTACCAGGCCCGGTACCAGGGCTGTGCGGAATGGAGAGTGAATGTGAAACAGTTTCTGATGATCGGGGCCGCTGCCCTGCTGGCCGCTTGCAGCCCGTTCGACGAGCCGGATTACTGGTCCGCCACCCGGACCGGCCACGGCGTGCAATCTGCAGTACAGGCACAGGCGCCGGCGGAAGAAGGCGCCGATTACCGCGCAGCCGCGCTGGCCGATGCGGGGTATTCCGGAGCCGCCATGCGGCCGGGGCTTCACAAAACCCTCACCGGAGCGCCCTGGCTTGTCGCCCACTCCGCGGGCTTTCAGGCGGGCGGGGTGCGGCAGACGGGACAGCTGGCTGCAGGCTCTGCTCTGACTTACATGGCGTCGGAGCGAAAGTCGCCCTATGCCGCCAAAACCCATCTGGGAGACGCCCAGACACGGTTCCGGATTGTCACCGTGGACGGCAGCAGCTTTGCGGTGCTGTTTGCCATTAACATGCCGAACAAAGAGCTGCGGGCCAAGGACAGCCCGGCGTTGCGGAACCTGACGGCGCATGTGGCGCGGATTTCTGGCTGCTCGGTGACCGGAGCCGCGGTGGCGCAACGCGACGGCGGGCTGGTGCACAGACTGGCCGCGCCGGTGCGCTGTTCCTAAGGGGCAGCCGGCGGGCGCGGCAAGCGGCTGGCCCGGCCTCGCCGGGCCGCGCCTGACCTATGTTCAGGGGAAGGCGCAGCTGCGCCCAGCCAAGGCCTGATGCGGTCTCAGATGAGCCGGTCAGTCTGCAAAACAGAGCTTATTGCCGTCCAGATCCCTGACATATGCGGAAAACCGCGGCCCGCGCTGGCCTGGCACCCCTTCGCAGGTGCCCCCCAGCTCAACCGCCCTTTGGTGCAGCCGTGCTGCTTCTTCAGCAGACCCGGTGCTGAACCCCACCATGGCGCCATTGCCGCTGGTGGCCGGTTCGCCGTTAAAGGGAAGGGCCGCGGCAAAGGCAAAATCGTCCCGCAGCCAGTAAGTCATTCTCGCGGAGGGTTGCACCTTGGCAAACCCTGAGTGTTCAAAAAGCGCGTCGTAGAATTCGACCGACGCGTCCATGTCGTTGGTTCCAACAACGGCGTAATTCATTTTCACAGGCAATCTCCAATATGCGTGCCGGGTTTCCGGGCAGCAAAAATCCGGTGAAAGAGACTGCCGGCCGGCTTGTGGGCGGGTGTAACCGCATGTCTGTGACAGGGTGTGTCAGCAGTCTGCCAGGCGCATCAATGTCTTGCCGTCAAAAGGAAAGGCCCGCCTGAATGGCGGGCCTTTCACATGTCAGGTGCAGCGGCTTACTGCGGGATGTCGCCTTCCAGGCCTTCGACATAGAAGTTCATGCCTGCCAGGGTTCCGTCATCGGCGGTTTCGCCCTCTGCCAGCCAGTCGGAGCCGTCCTGCTTTTTGATCGGGCCGGTGAAGGCGTGGTAGGAGCCATCCGCCAGCGAGTCCTTGATCGCCAGGGCAGCGGCTTTTACATCCGCCGGAACCGCGTCGGAGATCTCGCCGATGCCCACCATGCCGGCGCCGATGCCGTCCCAGGTGTCCTTGCTCTCCCAGGTGCCGTCGATCACGGCCTTGGTGCGGGCGATGTAGTAGGGCGCCCAGTCATCGATGATCGAGGAAACGCGCGGTTTCGGCGCGTATTCCGACATGTCGGAGGCCTGGCCGAAGGTGATCACGTTGCCTGCGGCCTGAGCGGCGGCCTGCGGTGCGGTGGAGTCGGTGTGCTGCAGGATCACGTCAGCGCCCTGTTCAATCAGAACTTTTGCTGCGTCAGCCTCTTTCGCCGGGTCGAACCAGGTGAAGGCCCAGACGATCTTGAACTCGACGTTGGGGTTCACTTTCTTGGCGTGGATATAGGCGGAGTTGATTCCGCGGATCACTTCCGGGATCGGGTAGGAACCGATGTAGCCGATGATGTTGCTCTCGGTCATGTGGCCCGCGATGGTGCCCTGAACCGCGCGCCCCTCATAAAAACGTGCGGAATAGGTCGAGACGTTGTCCGAACGCTTGTAGCCGGTGGCGTGCTCGAATTTCACGTTCGGGAATTTCTTGGCGACGTTGATGGTCGGATCCATGTAGCCGAAGGAGGTGGTGAAGATCAGGTCGGCGCCTTCCAGCGCCATCTGGGTCATCACGCGCTCGGCGTCCGGGCCTTCGGCGACGTTTTCAACGTATACGGTTTCGACCTTATCGCCGAATTCGGCCTCAACCGCCTTGCGGCCCTGGTCGTGCTCATAGGTCCAGCCACCGTCGCCGACGGGGCCGACATAGACAAAGCCTACCTTGGTGGTGTCGGCCATCGCTGCGCCTGCAGCCAGGCCAAGCGCCACGGCGGCGCTGGTCAGGAGGTTGGTCAGTTTCATCAAATTGCTCCCCAGTTTGGATATTTTGGCCCCGGGGCTCCCGGGGCAGTGAAAAGCCCCCCGCTAACGGGAGGCGTGGAAGTTGCGGCCAAGCGAGGCAGGTGCGCTGCTTTTGTCCGCGGAAAGGATAACAAGCACAAGGATCGTAATCAGATAGGGCGACATTGCCAGATACTCGACCGGAATGGCAACGCCTGCCGCCTGCAGATTGAGCTGCACCACGGTGACCCCGCCGAACAGATAGGCCCCCAAGAGCGCACGCCAGGGTTTCCAGCTGGCAAAGACCACCAGCGCCAGGGCAATCCAGCCGATGCCGGCGGTCATGCCCTCGGTCCACTGCGGCACCCGGATCAGGCTGATGTAGGCGCCGCCGAGGCCCGCACAGGCCCCGCCGAACATGATCGCCAACAGGCGGATCTTGATCACCTTGTAGCCGAGCGCATGGGCGGCGTCGTGGTTTTCACCCACCGCGCGCAGCACCAGGCCGATGCGGGAGTATTTCAGCACCCACCAGACCGCGGCGGTCAGGGCGATGCCGAAGTAGAGGATGATGTCATGGCCGAACAGGATCGGGCCGACAACGGGCAGGTCGCTCAGGACGGGGATATGGATATCGCCCATCTGCGGCGGCTTGATGCCGACATAGGACTGCCCCATCAGCGCTGACAGACCAAGGCCAAAGAGCGTCAGTGACAGTCCCGAGGCCACCTGGTTTGCCTGGGCAAACTGGGTGAGGATGGCAAACAGGATCGACAGGGCGGCGCCTGCGATGGCAGCCGCGATGAAGCCGAGCAGCGGCGAGCCGCTTTCAACAGCCGTGGCAAAGCCAGCGATTGCGCCAACGATCATCATCCCCTCGACCCCGAGGTTCAGCACACCTGACTTTTCGACCACCAGTTCACCGATGGCCGCCAGCAGAAGCGGGGTTGCCGCCACCATCAGCGAGGCGATGAGCAGGACCGGATTGATTGCAGAAAGATCCATTGTCGTTACCTCGCCGCTAGTTCGTCGTTAAGTAGGTCGCCGCAAAGACTGCGGCTCCGGCGGAGAGGCTCAGGACATTCCAGAGCCGTTCCTTCATTGGCTTTTTCTGTTTGGTCGGTTCGGCTGACTGCTTTTCTGAAAACCCATCCACGACAAGGCTGATCAGAAAAATCAGTAGGAGGTCTCCGAAAAAAATGAGGCCGAACACAAAGCTGACGAACAGCGTGAGGTAAATCCCCAAAGACAGCCATATCAGCAGGAACGGAAGCATGTAGCCAAGCGCAAACCATCCTAGATTGGCTAGCAGGAGATTGAAGATTTTCCATTCTTTGTTCTCCTTGCTCATGCCTGGACCGGCTTGCCGACGGCAATGCGGAAATTGGTGAGCAGGTCAAAGGCCAGCAGGAAGAACAGAAGCATCCCCTGGAACACCTGGATGGCTGCGGCGGGCAGCTGCAGGTTCGACTGCGCGATGTCGCCGCCGATATAGGTCAGCGCCATCAGCCCGCCCGCCAGCAGGATGCCCACCGGATGCAAGCGGCCCAGGAAGGCGACGATGATTGCGGTGAAGCCGTAGCCGACGTTGAAGTCGATGGTGATCTGGCCGGAGGGACCCGAAACTTCGAACAACCCGGCAAGGCCCGCCAGGGCGCCGGAGGTGCCGAGGCAGAACAGCACCAGCCGGGTGGGGTTCACGCCGGCAAACTTGGCCGCGCGCGGGGCTTCGCCGGTCAGGCGGATGTGGTAGCCGGTCATGTGCCGGTTCAGCAGCACATAGGCAAAGATCACCGCAATCAGCGCCGCAACCACGCCCCAATGCATGCCGGAGCCTGTGATCAGCTCGGCATTATGGGCGCTGTCCCAGGACTGCAGGTTGCGCGAGCCGGGGAAACCGAAGCCCTCCGGGTTCTTCAGCAGGCCCAGCGAGACCGAGGCGAGGAACTGCTCGGCCACATAGACCAGCATCAGGGAGACCAGGATTTCATTGGTGCCGAAACGGGTTTTCAGCACCGCCGGGATCATCGCCCAGGCCCAGCCGCCAAGCGCGCCGGCAACCACCATCAGCGGGAAGATGAAGAAGGACTCGGCTGGATAGAAGGCAAGGCCCGCCCCGGCGCCGCAGATGGCGCCCATGATGTACTGGCCTTCAGCGCCGATGTTCCAGATGCCGGCGCGAAAGCCCAGCGACAGGCCGATGGCGATCAGAACCAGCGGCGCGCCTTTGACCAGAAGCTGCGGGCGGTAGTAGAAAGAGAACTCGCCAAACAGCGGCTCCCAGAAAATAGTGCGGATCGCCTCCACCGGCGGTTTGCCAAGCGCCGCAAACAGCAGCCCGCCAAACAGCATCGTCGCCAGCACCGCTACCAGCGGTGTCGCCATCGACCAGGCGCGCGACGGCTGCGGCCGTTTCTCAAGCCGGATCATTCAAACGCCCCCTGCTTCTTCTTTGTAAAAATACTCTCGCCGAAGGCGAAAGAACTGCGGGTGGTCTCAAACATGCGCCACCTCCATGCCGTGGGCGCCGCCCATCATCAGGCCGATCTCATCCACGGTCAGGCCCGTTGCCTCGCGCGGGGCGCTGAGGCGGCCTTCGTTCAGGGCGGCAAAGCTGTCGGAGATTTCCATCAGCTCGTCCAGATCCTGGCTGATACAGATCACCGCGGCGCCTTTGGCTGCGAGATCCAAGAGCGACTGGCGTATGGATGCGGCAGCGGCGGCATCGACGCCCCATGTCGGCTGGTTCACCACCAAGACGTCCGGGTCCTGCAGCACCTCGCGGCCAATCACAAACTTCTGCAGGTTGCCGCCAGACAGCGAGCGCGCCGCATTGCCAGGCCCAGGCGTGCGCACGTCAAAGGCTTTGATGACGCGTTCGGCAAACTCCTTGGTCTTGCCCCAGTCGAGAAAGCCGTTCTTCTCCAGCCCCTCGCGCACTGATCCGGTGAGCATGGCGTTTTCCGTCAGGCTCATATCCGGCGCAGCCGCATGGCCGAGCCGTTCCTCGGGCGCGGCCAGTACACCCAGCTGGCGCCGCGCGGTCGGACCCAGCTTGCCGATGGGTTGCCCGTGCAGCTTGACAGCGTCTGCCTCAGTCAGAGTTTCGCCTGACAAGACGCCCAGCAGCTCATCCTGGCCATTGCCGGCGACACCGCCGATGCCCAGAATCTCGCCTTTGCGCACCGTCAGATGCACATTTTTCAGCGCAGTGCCAAAGGCCGAAGGGGCGGGCACCGACAGCCCGGAGATATCCATCGCCACATCTCCGAACTCGCGGCTCTCGCGCTGCGGCGTCTGCAGGGTGCTGCCGACCATCATCTCGGCCATATCGCGGGCCGAGGTCTCAGAGGGCGTGCATTCGCCGACGTTCCTGCCCAGTCGCAGGATGGTGGCGTGGTCGCAAAGCGTGCGGATTTCCTCCAGCTTGTGCGAGATATAGAGGATCGAGGTGCCCTCGGAGCGCAGTTTCTGCAGCGTCTCGAACAGGATGTCGACTTCCTGCGGTGTCAGCACCGAGGTCGGCTCATCCATGATCAGCAGCTTCGGATCCTGCAGCAGGCAGCGGATGATCTCGACCCGCTGGCGTTCGCCCGCGGACAGGTCGCCGACGGTGCGGAACGGGTCCAGCGGCAGGCCGTAGGTTTCGGATACTTCGCGGATCCGGGCCGCCAGATCGCGCATCTCGGGCGGGTTCTCCATCCCCAGCGCGATATTCTCGGCCACATTCAGCGCGTCAAACAGCGAGAAATGCTGGAACACCATGGCGATGCCGTCAGCGCGCGCGGCGCGCGGCTCGGCAGGGGCAAAAGGCTCGCCGCGCAGCAGCATCTGGCCGCTGTCGGGCTTCACCAGCCCATAGATCATCTTGACCAGCGTCGATTTCCCGGCGCCGTTTTCGCCGAGGAGCGCATGCACCTCGCCCTCGCCGATGTCAAAGGAGACAGTGTCATTGGCCACCACTCCGGGGTAGGCCTTGGTCAGGCCCTGCAGGCTCAGCAATGGTACAGTCACGCGCGTGCGCCCTCTCTCTGTTCTTCTCTTTCACCGTGCCGCAGCAGCTGGGCTGCCACGCCGACCGCAATCATTTGCGGATGTTTCCCAAGCTGCGGATCGCCGATCGGGCAGGTGATCCTTGCGATGTGCCCGGGCGCATGCCCCAGGGCGGCAAGACGCGAGCGGAACCGCGCCCATTTGGTTTTGGAGCCGATCAGCCCGGCAAATGCGAAATGATGACTCAACAGCGCGTGGCATAGCGCCAGATCCAGCGCATGGGAATAGGTCAGCACCAAATGTGCCGCGTTTTCAGGCGCATGGGATACCAGTAACGCTGGGTCAGAAGCCGGGGCCGCGGTGACGGAAGCCGGGATTTCCGGCGGAAACCGGTCCGCGCCGGTGTCGACCCAGGTGATCTCCAGATCCGGCAGCGGTGCCAGCACATTCACCAGCGCCCGCCCGACATGGCCTGCGCCCCAGATCCAGACCGGGCTGCAGGGGCGGTGGACCGGTTCGATCATCCAGCCGTCCGCCAGCTGCGGCTCAGGTGCCAGTCCTTGGCTGCGGGCCTTGGCAAGGATACGTTTCACGGACATGGGCATCGTCGCCGGAGCCGCAGGGCGGGCGATGATTTCGCTATCCAGCGCGTCCACATCCGCGGCTTCATAAACTTCGCTGAGCAGCGTGACTGCACCGCCGCAGCACTGGCCCAGATCCGGCCCCAGCGCATGGGTGCTGAGTTTCCTGGGTACGATCTGTTCCCGCGCGGCTTCCGCGGCCTCATACTCCAGCGTGCCGCCGCCGATGGTGCCGCTCTGGCCCTCCTGCCAGACCAGCATTGCGGTCCCTGTTTCACGCGGAGAGGAGCCGCGGATGGCCGCGATCACCACCCGCACCACACGGCCATGTTCGGCAACGGCTTGGCGGAGGGCCTGAACATCAAATCCCATCGCGCACCCTCCGGATTGCGCGCCAGACCTCTTCCGCTGTGGCGGGTGCATTCAGCGCCGGGTAATCGGTGCCAAAGGCCGAGACCGCATCGCTGAGGGCCAGCCAGGCGGAGATGCCCAGCATAAACGGCGGCTCCCCCACTGCCTTGGAGCGGTAGATGGTGTCCTCGCGGTTCCGCCCATCGTATAGGGCCACGTTGAACACATCCGGCCGGTCCGAGCAGGCGGGGATCTTGTAGGTCGAAGGCGCATGGGTCCTGAGCCGCCCGGCCTCGTCCCAAACCAGTTCCTCGGTGGTGAGCCAGCCCGCGCCTTGCACATAGCCGCCTTCGATCTGGCCGATGTCCAGCGCCGGGTTCAGCGAGGCGCCGGCGTCATGCAGGATATCGGCGCGCAGGATGCGGTTCTCGCCGGTGAGCGCGTCCACCGCCACTTCGGTCACCGCGGCGCCATAGGCGAAGTAGTAGAACGGGCGGCCCTGGCCTTTGATCCGGTCCCATTCCACCTTGGGGGTCTTGTAGAAGCCGGTGGCCGACAGGCTGACCCGGCCTTGGTAACAGGCGGCGGCGGCCTTATCGAAGGTCATCTCATCCTGGCCGATCCGCACCTTGCCGTTCTCAAACACCACATCGCCGGGGCTGGCCTGGTGCTGCAGCGCCAGATGCTCGGCCATGCGGTCGCGGATGGTGTCGCACGCGGCTTTCACCGCCATGCCGTTCAAATCCGAACCCGAAGAGGCCGCAGTGGCCGAGGTATTGGGCACCTTGCCGGTGTCGGTGGCAGTGATCTTCACCTTCTCCAGCGGGATGCCAAAGCGGCTGGCGGCCACCTGCGCCACTTTCTGGAACAGCCCCTGGCCCATCTCAGTGCCGCCGTGGTTCAGATGCACCGAGCCGTCCTGGTAGACATGCACCAGCGCGCCCGCCTGATTCAGATGTGTGAGCGTAAAGGAAATCCCGAATTTTACCGGCGAAAACGCAATGCCGCGCTTCAGATGCGTCTGCCCCGCATTCCACTTTGCAATCGCCGCCTTGCGTGCCGCATAATCCGAACTGCGCAGCAAATCCGCCGTCATCCCATGCAGCTCAAAATCCGTGACCTCCATGCCGTAGGGCGTGGAATTGTCTTTCCTCTTGCCGGAAGTATCCCGGGGGGAAGGGGGGGCAGAGCCCCCCTCCGCCGGTGCGGCATAGTAGTTCCGCCGCCGCAGCTCCGCCGGGTCCAGCCTCAGGTCATGGGCAATATGGTCCATCACCCGCTCGATCCCCACCATGCCCTGCGGGCCGCCAAAGCCGCGGTAAGCAGTGGCGCTTTGCCGGTTGGTGCGCAGCCGGTGGCTTTCGATGCGGACGTTTGGGATCAGATAGGCGTTGTCAGCATGCAGCATGGCGCGGTCGGCCACCGGCAGCGACAGGTCCTGGGCCCAGCCGCAATCTACCAGATGCAGAAACTCGACACCTTGCAGATGCCCGTCCCGGTCAAACCCGGCGCGGTAGGAGATGCGGAAGGCGTGGCGTTTGCCGGTGATCACCATGTCGTCGTCGCGGTCATAGCGCATCTTGCAGGGCTTGCCTGTGAGACGGGCGGTGACGGCGCAGGCGACAGCAAGTGCGTTGCCCTGGCTTTCCTTGCCGCCAAAGCCGCCGCCCATGCGGCGGGTCTCAACCCTGACGCTGTGCATCGGCAGGCCGATGGCGTCGGCAACCTTGTGCTGTATTTCGGTCGGGTGCTGGGTGGAGGAGAAGACATGCATGCCGCCATCCTCCTGCGGCCAGGCCATGGCTGCCTGGCCTTCGAGATAGAAATGCTCCTGGCCGCCCAGCTCGAATGTGCCTTCGACGGTGCGGGGGGCATTGGCGATGGCGGTTGCGGCATCGCCTTTCTGATAGATGCGCGGGCCTTCCTCAAACCGGCTGTCTGCGGCCAGCGCCGCGTCCAGGGTCAGGAGGGCGGGCTCTTCGGCGTAGTCCACCCGGCCTTTGCGGGCGGCAATGCGGGCGTTGCGGTGGCTGTCTGCCGCCACCAGGAATACCGGCTGGCCGACATAGTTGACAGTGCCCGCCGCCAGCAGCGGTTCATCATGGATCGAGGGCGAGACGTCGTTGGAGAAGGGCAGCCCCTTGGCGGTCAGCACCGCCACGACGCCGGGGCTCTGCTGCACATCACTGAGGTGCATGCCGGTGATATGGCCGCGGGCGATGGGGGAGAGGCCGAAGGCCAGATGCAGAGTGCCCTTGGGCGACGGGATGTCGTCGACGTAGCGCGCGCTGCCGGTCACATGCATTTGGGCGGCATCGTGGGAGAGGGGTTTGGTGACGCTCATGGTTTCACCTCCAGCACCGACACCGGCTGGCCGTTTCTCTCGGCAAAATAGCGCAGGAGCATGTTGCGTGCGGTCTCCAGCCGGTAGACGGCGGAGGCGCGCATGTCGCTCATTGGGGTGAAATCCTGATCGAGGACTGCAGCGGCGGCCTGGATTGAAGCCTCAGCCCAGGGCTGACCGGCGAGGGCGGCCTCGGTGTTTGCGGCCCGCTTCGGAATGCCGGCCATGCCGCCGTAGGCGATGCGGGCGGCGGTGATGGTGCCGTCTTCCACCGTGACGTTGAAGGCGCCAAGCACGGCGGAGATGTCCTGGTCGAAGCGTTTCGACAGTTTGTAGACCTTGAGCCTGTCCGGCTGGCGCGGGAAGCTGACCGCTTCGACAAATTCGCCGGGCGCCCGGTCCTGCTTGCCGTAATCGAAGAAGAAATCCTCCAGCGGCAGTTCGCGGCGGTCATCGCCTTTGCGCAGGTGGACGGTGGCGTTAAGCGCGATGAGGGCGGGCGGGGTGTCGCCAATTGGTGAGCCGTTGGCGATATTGCCGCCGACAGTGGCGGCGGCGCGGATCTGCTGCGAGGCGAAGCGGCGCAGCATTTCGGCGAAAGATGGGTGCAGCGGCTGCATCGCGGCGCGCAAGGCGTTCATGTCCACCATGGCGCCGATACGGACGGTGCTGTCCGTTACCTCAATGTCTTTCAGGTCGGCGCAGCCGTCGAGGACGATCATCTGCGGCAGGTGGCGGAGCTGCTTGGTGACCCAGAGGCCGACGTCGGTGGCGCCGGCCACCAGGGTGGCGTCCGGGTTGGCGGCATAGAGTTCCGCCAGTTCATCGGCTGAAGCCGGGCAGAGAGGGGGCGCTGCCTCAGGTTTGCCGGAGGGGGGCGCTGCCCCCCGGCCTGCGGCCTCCCCCCGGGATTTTTCGGGCAAGAGGAAGGGGGCATCCTGGGCGATCCAGTCCGGAACCGGCGCGCCCTTGGCGGCCTCCGCCGCGCGGATAATCGGGGCGTAGCCGGTGCAGCGGCAGAGGTTGCCTGCCAGCTGGTCGTCAAAGTCGGTGGCGCCGTTGGTGTGGGCGGTCACCATCGACATGATGAAGCCCGGGGTGCAGAAGCCGCATTGGCTGCCGTGGTGGTCCACCATCGCCTGCTGCACCGGGTGCAAGGTGCCGTCCGGGCCCGCGGCGCCTTCGACGGTGCGCACGGACTTGCCCTGCAGTTGGGGCAGGAACAGGATGCAGGCATTGAGGGCCTTCGCTCCACGTGAATCCGTCACCATGACGGTGCAGGCGCCGCAATCGCCTTCGTTGCAGCCTTCCTTGGTGCCGGTGAGGCCCTTCTCTTCGCGCAGCCAGTCCAGCAAAGTTGCCGAAGGGTCTGCGTCAGCGATGCGGACGTCTTCACCGTTCAGACGAAAGGTGAGTGCCATCTTCCCGAGACCCGCCGCGTTACCCTGTTAACCCGGTGTGCCTTCCTTCGATGCGGCGTAGAAGGAGAGGCGGGCTGTTTATTGCTTGCTAAGACCAGCCTAGGGAGCAGGTCCTTGTCAAAGCAAGGAAAACCCGTGCTGCATTGCAGTATTTTGCGGCGCAAGAAAGTTGCTGCTGTGGCGGGTAGCCCGTTATTTTTTATGCTTTTTACCTGTATCTTTCGGTTTGGCTGCTCCGGCGGGGCGAAACAGCTTCAAAAATATCCTGAAAATCGGCGGGGCTGTTTGGCTATTCCGGGCGGCGGAGGGGCAGTTGGCTCTTTCGCCCTGAGCCGCCAATAAGATAGCGTGGCGGCATGACAAGCTCTCCCCGATTCATTCACCTGCGCACCCATACTGAGTACTCTTTGCTGGAGGGGGCGCTGCGGCTGAAGAAGCTGCCGGACCTGTGCAAGAAGCACGAAATGCCCGCGATTGCGGTCACCGACAGCAACAACCTGTTCTCGGCGCTGGAGTTTTCAGTGTCGGCAAGCGGTGCCGGGGTGCAGCCGATCATTGGCTGCCAAGTGGATCTGCGGTTTTTTGAACCGGCGCCGGGCGAGCGGCCCAAGCCGCCGGCGCCCTTGGTGCTGCTGGCGCAGAGCGAGGCGGGGTATGAGCATCTGATGAAGCTGAACTCCTGCCTGTATCTGCGGCAGGGGGGCGAGCTGCCTTATGTGACGCTGGAGGAACTGGAGGCGAATTCCGGCGATGTGATCTGCCTCAGCGGCGGGCCTGACGGGCCGGTGGGGCGCTTGCTGCAGATGGGCCAGCGCCCGGCGGCCGAGGCGCTGATGCAGCGGCTGAAGGCGATATTCCCGGACCGCCTCTATGTGGAGCTGCAGCGGCATCCGGGCGAGCACGGCCAGCCCGAGGCGGAGAAAGCAACCGAGCGCGGCCATGTGGAGATGGCCTATGCGATGGATCTGCCGCTGGTCGCCACCAATGACGTCTATTTCCCCAACACGGAAATGTACGAGGCCCATGACGCGATGATCTGCATCGCCGAAGGGGCCTATGTCGACCAGGTGGAGCCGCGCCGCCGCTTGACCGCGCAGCATTATTTCAAAAGCCAGGAGGAAATGGTTGCGCTGTTTGCCGACCTGCCGGAGGCGATTGAGAATACGGTGGAGATCGCCAAGCGCTGCGCCTTTATGGCGTACCGGCGTGACCCGATTCTGCCGAAGTTCGCCGATGACGAAGTGGCGGAACTGCGCCGCATTGCCAACGACGGGCTGCAGCAGCGTCTGGCCGTGATCCCGCACGCGGTGAGCGTCGAGGAATACCAGGAACGGCTGGATTTTGAACTGGGCATCATCGAGGGGATGGGCTTTCCGGGCTACTTCCTGATCGTTGCCGACTTTATCCAATGGGCCAAGGATCATGACATCCCGGTGGGGCCGGGGCGGGGCTCGGGTGCGGGCTCGCTGGTGGCTTATGCGTTGACCATCACCGACCTTGACCCGCTGCGCTACTCGCTGCTGTTTGAACGCTTCCTGAACCCGGAACGGGTGTCGATGCCCGACTTCGACATCGACTTCTGCATGGACCGCCGCGAAGAGGTGATCAAATACGTGCAGGAGAAATACGGCCGTGACAAGGTGGGCCAGATCATCACCTTTGGCGCGCTGCTGTCCAAGGCGGCGGTGCGCGACATGGGGCGGGTGCTGCAGATGCCCTATGGCCAGGTGGACCGGCTGTCTAAGCTGATCCCGGTCGAGGGCGTGAAGCCGATGTCCATCGTGGACTCGCTGAAGGAAGAGCCGCGGCTGCGCGAGGAGGCGGAGAATGAGGAAGTTGTTGATCGCCTTTTGAAATACGGCATGCAGGTCGAGGGCCTTCTGCGCTCGGCCGGTACTCACGCGGCGGGCGTGGTGATTGGCGATAGGCCGCTGGACGCGCTGGTGCCGCTCTACCGCGATCCGCGTTCCGACATGCCCGCAACCCAATTCAACATGAAATGGGTGGAACAGGCCGGGCTGGTGAAGTTCGACTTCCTTGGCCTCAAGACCCTGACCGTGATCCAGAACGCCATGGACCTGATCTTCCAGTCGGGCCGCGACCTGCATGTCGCCGAGGACGGCACCCAGCTCTATGAGCCGCCGGAAGGGGCGGAGAACCAGATCAACGCCATTCCACTGGATGATAAGGTCACCTACGACCTCTATTCCCGGGCCAAGACGGTGGCGGTGTTCCAGGTGGAATCCACCGGCATGATGGATGCGCTGAAGCGTATGAAGCCGACCTGTATCGAGGACATCGTGGCGCTGGTGGCGCTCTACCGTCCCGGCCCGATGGAGAACATCCCGGTCTACTGCGAGGTGAAGAACGGGATGCGCGAGATCACCTCGGTGCACCCCCTCATCGACCACATCCTGGAGGAAACCCAGGGCATCATCGTCTACCAGGAACAAGTGATGCAGATCGCCCAGGTGATGGCGAACTATACCCTTGGCGGTGCGGATCTGCTGCGCCGGGCGATGGGTAAGAAGATCAAGGAGGCGATGGACGCCGAACGCCCGAAATTCGAGAAAGGCGCGGCGGAAAACGGGGTCGACAAGAAGAAAGCCTCCGAGGTTTTCGACCTGCTGGAGAAATTCGCCAACTACGGCTTCAACAAGTCCCACGCGGCGGCCTATGCGGTGGTGTCCTATCAGACCGGCTGGCTCAAGGCGAACCACCCGGTGGAGTTCATGGCCGGGGTCATGAACTGCGATATCCATCTGACCGACAAGCTGGCGATCTACTTCGAAGAGGTGAAGAAGGGGCTGAAGCTGAAATACGTGCCGCCCTGCGTCAACCGCTCGATGGCGACGTTCAATGTGGTCAAGGGTGAGCTGGTCTACGCGCTGGGCGCGCTGAAGAACGTCGGCGTCGACGTGATGAGGCTGGTAACAGAGGCGCGCAATGAGGACGGCAATGAACGGGTCTTTGTGAACCTCTTCGACTTTGCCCGCCGGGTGAACCTGAAGAAGGTCGGCAAGCGGCCGCTGGAGATGATGGCGCGGGCAGGGGCGTTCGACCAGCTCGACCAGAACCGCCGCCGGGTGTTTGAAAGCCTTGGCGCGCTGGTGGATTACTCTGCAGCCGTGCATGACCAGCGCGCCTCCAGCCAGGTGTCGCTGTTCGGCGAGGCGGGCGAGGACCTGCCCGAGCCGCGGCTGCCTTCGGTGCCTGACTGGCTGCCGGCCGAGCGCCTCAGCGAGGAATTCAAAGCGATCGGCTTTTACCTGTCGGGCCACCCGCTGGACGACTACATGCCCGCGCTGAAGCGCAAGGATGTGATGACGCTGGACGAGGTGACCGCCAAGGCCGAGCGCGGCGCCTGCATTGCCAAGATGGCCGGCGTGGTGGCCGGGCGTCAGGAGCGTAAGTCGGCCCGTGGCAACCGCTTTGCCTTTGCCCAGCTGTCGGACCCCTCCGGCGCCTTTGAGGTGACGCTGTTCTCTGAGGTGCTGGAGAAATCCCGCGAGTATCTGGAGACCGGCTCCAAGGTGGTGATCACCGCCGAGGCGACGATGGAGAGCGACCAGCTGAAGCTGCTGGTGCGCTCGGTTGGTCCGGTGGATTCCGCCATTGCCGATGCCGGGCGCAGTTCCCTGCGGGTCTATGTGAGTGACGCCGCAGCCGTGGGCACCGTGGCCCAAGTGCTGGAGGACGCCAAATCCGCCGCCCGCAATGCATCGCGCGGCGAGGTCTACATGTACCTGCAGGACCCGGCGCTGCCCGGCGATGTGGAGATGGACCTGGGCCAAGCCTTCCCGATCAACCCGCAGATCAAGGGCGCCCTGAAGTCGCTGGAAGGCGTGCTGGATGTGGAGGAGATTTAAGTTGAGCTCTCAAATCTGCATTAAGGATTTATAGAAGTAAGGTTCAGAACTTTGATTAGATTTATTTGTGCAGCCTTGGCCGCATTTTTTGCAACGCAATCTGTTTCTCAGGGGCTTTCGACCGACTATTCGATCCCAACGACCAGGTATATTAAAGATGCCCAAGGCACCTTGACTTTAACGCGATGGGAAGATGCTGGAATCAAGCTGGATATTGTAGGAGACACTTCATCCGAAACGGCATTCTCTACTGCATCGTACCTCAAAACCTTGTCAAACTTTGCCGAAACAAACCTCGAATTGGTTGGCCGTGCCGAAGACTGGTTCGCTCCGCGATCGGAGATTTCAGCGGAGGCTAATTATGTTGTGTTGTTTGGAGATCTGTCTTCCATAAAACAGCCCGACGGTTCACTCCTGCGGCGTCAGAATATTGGGCATTCAATTGATAATGCTTCGAGAGATATTCGTTCGATATTTGACGAGGGGCTGACCCATCTGGGGGCTGGTTGTTATGGCAAATGGAGTGCAAGCAAAGAGAATGTACTTCGCGCTTTCGTCACCGTCGTAGATAGCAGTCAACCGTCAAATATTCAGCGGGGATGTTTAGGCTATAGCCTAGTGGCGTCGTTGGGTGTTTTTTATATTACGACAAAGTTTGAGTTTGATATGCCCAAGTATGGTGGCAAGCAGAACCGGCCTGACTTTTCGAATGACAGTGAGATAATTATGCTTCTTCAATTGTCTGCCTACTGCCGGGAGGTCATGGCCAGTGATTCCTTGCAGTGCCCCGCAGATCTGTATGGGTCGATGTTGAAGTATTATGAAGAACTGAAATCGGCGGACGCGGTGTCTACCCGTTAAGATTTGAGGATCGGCCCGGAACAACGGCGCGGAGCGCCCCGGGCCTGCGGCAGCCTATTCGGGCGGGCTGCCGCAATAGTGAGGCAATGCGCTCCGCCAGAGACGTTCTACGGACTTGGCCGGAAAAAAACTGCTCCGAACATCCGCTGAAGCGCCATCCCACGGGCTGCCGCAGGCCCATTACTGAGGGGGAGAGTCAGGCCTCCTTGGGCACCGGCAGCTTGGCGACGTCTTTCAGCAGGCGGATGGCCTCCTTAATTTCCAGCCGCAGGGTCTTCACCACTTTCTTCAGCATCCCCTTCACCTTCTTCACGCCGCCCAGGATCGTGGTCAGCTCCTTGATCCAGCCAAAGACGATCTGCAGCACCGAGGCAAAGCGGTTCAGGATCGACAGCGCGGTGTCGAGCACGCCGATCTGCTCCCAGATCTCCTGCACCCAGCCCCAGACCTGGCGGAACATCTCGACGTATTTGCGGACCACGGTTTTCAGCACCCGGACCAGGCGGGAGCGGTCGGTGTTCTTGCGGATTGTGTCGAGGATGCGCTGGCCCAGCTTGATCATGCTCTTCAGCATCTGCTCCACCCGGTCCAGCAGATTGAGCACCGTCTGCCCGGCGGAGGTGACCTGCGAGACCGCCTTCTTGCCGGCGGTTTTGGCGATGGACTTGGCCGCCGAGAGCATTTTCTTCATGAACTTGCGCAGCGGCATCAGCAGCGAGCGGACGCGCTTCCAGACCTTCTTGAGGTAAAAGATCACCCGCGCATGCAGTTTGCTGACGCCCTTTTCGACGAACTCCACCGGGTCGTTGGACGGTGCCATGGCCGTGTCCCCCAATCACTTGTCACAAAATACCTGAGTGACAGCCTGCGCGGGGCGGGCGTTTGGATCAAGGAAAACTATGGTGCCCGGTGCGGGCGTCAGTAATGCGGCGGGCGTTCGTCGGCAAAGACCACGCCGCCGCCGCCGTCCTGCTGGCGCTCGGCTTCGCGCTGCATCAGCATGGCGACGCGGCGGGTCAGCAGGTCGATCTCCTGCTGCTGGCGGGCAATCACGTCGCTCATTTCGTCCACGCTGCGGGTCAGATGGGCGATTTGCTCTTCCAGATGCTGCATGGGGTGTCTCCTGTGCGTGCGGCTTTGACATAGTGCCATCGCGGCCCTGGGTCCATGGGGCGGCTGTTGCAGACGCAGGTTTTCTTGCAAAAACCTGCGGGCCTCCGGCGGGGATATTTAAAGCCAGAAGAAGGAGCGAATGCCGTGGTGTTTTCCCAGAGGTGCGGCGCTGGGCAGCGGCGGCTCTGTCTTGCCGTTGTGACCCGCTTCCGTTAGACCGCCACGCGAGTGAAACCGCTACCCGTGAGGAGGCCTCAGATGGCCAAAGTGAAGAAACAGCCCCGCCCCAAGGCGCAGACGCCGAAGGGGTTCCGTGACTATTTCGGTGCGGAGGTGACCCAGCGCAGCGAGATGCTGCGGGCCATCGCGGGTGTGTATCATCATTACGGGTTCGAGGCGCTGGAAAGTTCGGCGGTGGAAACCGTTGAAGCGCTGGGCAAATTCCTGCCCGATGTGGACCGCCCGAACGAGGGTGTGTTTGCCTGGCAGGAGACTGAGGACGACGGCAATGGCGACTGGATGGCGCTGCGCTATGACCTGACGGCGCCCTTGGCGCGGGTCTATGCCCAGCACCGCAACGATTTGCCGACGCCTTACCGCCGCTATGCGATGGGGCCGGTCTGGCGCAACGAGAAGCCGGGACCGGGGCGCTTCCGCCAGTTCTATCAGTGCGATGCGGATACCGTGGGTACCGCTTCGATGGCTGCTGACGCGGAGATCTGCGCGATGCTGTCCGACACGCTGGAAACCGTCGGCATCCCGCGCGGCGATTACCTGGTGCGGGTCAACAACCGCAAAGTCTTGAATGGCGTGCTTGAAGTCATGGGGCTTGGCGAGGACCAGGCGGCCAAAGACAATGTTCTGCGCACCATCGACAAATTTGATAAGGTCGGCGAAAGCGGTGTGCGCGAACTGCTCGGCAAGGGGCGCCTGGATGCGTCTGGCGCATATATTGATGGCGTTGGCCTGAGCGACGATCAGGCGGCGCCGGTGCTGGCCTTCCTGACCTCCAAGGCGGCAGATGCGGCGGGCACTATCTCGAACCTGCGTGCGGCTGTAGGCGACAGCAAGGTGGGCCAGGAGGGCATTGCCGAGCTGGAGCAGATCGGCGAGCTGCTGGCTGCGGGCGGCTATGGCAAGGACCGGATTGAAATTGATCCTTCTGTCGTGCGCGGGCTTGGCTATTACACCGGGCCGGTGTTTGAGGCGGAGCTGACCTTTGAGATCCTGGACGAGAAGGGCCGCAAGCGGCAGTTCGGATCGGTCTCGGGCGGCGGGCGCTATGATGGCTTGGTGAAGCGTTTCACCGGGCAGGAAGTGCCTGCGGTGGGTGTGTCGGTCGGTGTCGACCGGCTGCTGGCGGCGCTGCATGCCAAGGGGCGCTTGAGCGCTGAGGCGACTGGTCCCGTGGTTGTGACCGTGATGGACCGGGACCGGATGGCGGATTATCAGGCGATGGTGGCCGAGCTGCGCAATGCGGGCATCCGGGCCGAGGTCTATCTGGGCAACCCCAAGAACTTCGGCAACCAGCTGAAATATGCGGACAAGCGGAACTCTCCGGTCGCCGTGATTGAGGGCGGCGACGAGAAAGCCAACGGCGTGGTGCAGATCAAGGACTTGATCCTGGGCGCCAAGATCGCCGAAAGCGCGACGCTGGAAGAGTGGAAAGAACGCCCCAGCCAGTTTGAGGTGCCGCGCACTGAACTGGTTGCCAAGGTGCGCGAAATCCTGGACGGGCAGGGCTGATCATGGCGCTTCGTTCTGACATTCAGGCCCGCGCAGCAATGCTGCGGGTCCGCTTCGAGGCCGCGGGCGGGCAGGTGGTGGATACGCCTTTGCTGCAGCCGGCGGGCACTTTGCTGGATCTGTACGGCGAAGACATCCGTGCCCGCGCCTATGTGACCACCGATGCGCTGCGCGGCGAGCAGATGCTGCGCCCGGATTTCACCGTGCCGGTGGTGGAGGCGCATATGCGCCATGGCGCCGAGCCGGCACGTTATACCTACTCGGGCGAGGTGTTCCGCCGCCAGGAAATGGATCCGGACCGGCCGAATGAATACCTGCAGGTCGGTTATGAGGTGTTTGAGCGCGACGATCCTGCCGCTGCGGATGCCGAGGTTTTCTCGCTCTTTGCCTTGCAGGTGCGCGGGCTGCCCTTGCGGGCGGCGACCGGCGACATCGGCATTCTGATGGCGGCAGTTCAGGGTCTGAACACCACGGGGAAGCGCAAGGCGGCGCTGATGCGCCATATCTGGCGGCCGCGGCGGTTCCGTGCCTTGCTGGACCGGTTTGCGGGCCGGGCGCCGCTGCCCGAAAGCCGCAAGAAGCTGCTGGAGACTGAGGGCGATCTGACCGGGTCTGCGGTGGAGATCGGCAAGCGCCGGGCGTCGGAAGTGCAGGCGCGCATTGAAGCGCTGCGCGAGGATGCCAAGGCGCCGCCGATTGCCGAGAATGAGCTGCTGGCGCTGGAGGCGCTGATGGCTGTGCGCGAGACCGTGCCCTTTGCCACTGAACAGATGCGCGACATCGCGGTGGATCTGCCGCAGATCAACCCGGCGCTGGACCGGCTGGATGCGCGCACCGCGGCGATGAAGGCGCGCGGTGTGGATGTCGAGAACCTGGACTTCGAAGCCTCTTACGGGCGCACCTCGATGGAATACTACGATGGGTTTGTCTTTGGCTTCTATGCCGAAGCACGCCCGGACCTGACACCGGTTGCGAGCGGCGGACGCTATGATGCGCTGACCCGGCAGCTGGGAGACGGCGAAGAGATCCCAGCCGTGGGGGGCGTCATCCGTCCCGACCTGATGCTGCAGCTTGAGGAGGCCCGGGCATGACCTTGAAGCTGGGGGTGCCGTCCAAGGGGCGGCTGATGGAGAAGACCTTTGATTGGTTCGCCAAGCGCAGCGTGACCCTGTCGCGCACCGGCTCTGACCGGGAATATGCCGGCGCAGTCGAAGGCGTGTCGAACATGGAGCTGGTGCTGCTGTCCGCCGGAGAGATCCCGCGCGAGCTGGCAGCGGGGCGGATCCATCTGGGCGTCACCGGCACCGATCTGGTGCAGGAGAAGCTGCCGCGCTTCGAGCAGCAGGTGGAAGGCCTGGCAGAGATGGGCTTTGGCCATGCCGACCTGATCCTGGCGGTGCCGCAGTTCTGGATCGATGTGGATACGCTGGACGATCTGGATGCGGCAGCTTCGGCCTTCCGTGTGCAGCACGGCCACCGCCTGCGGATCGCAACCAAGTACCACCGGCTGGTGCGGGAGTTCCTGACCGATGCCGGGGTGGCGGATTACCAGCTGGTCGACAGCCAGGGCGCCACTGAGGGCACGGTGAAAAACGAGACCGCCGAAATGGTGGCCGATATCACTTCGACCGGCGAAACGCTGCGCGCCAACCACCTGAAACTGTTGAGCGACGGTCTGGTGCTGAAGTCTCAGGCAACCCTGTGGCGCAGCCGGGTGGCGAAATACGCAGCGGATGAAAAGGCGGCGCTGAACACGCTGCTGGACCTGCTGGAAGGCAAGAAGTAAGCGAAGCCGCCCGCGCGCCAGCGCGGGCCGCGCCCAACGCCTTCCGGGGCATCTTTGATGCCTCTGAAGGGGGCGGGAGCGGTGCCCTTGCTGGCTGCTGCGGAAGCTTAGGTCAGGGTGTTCCCGTCCGTCAGTTCTTCCAGCAGAAAGCTCATCAGCTGGTTTTTTCCCGACAGCCCGGATTTGGCATAGATGGAATGGGTTTGCGCCTTGACGGTGCCGATGGCCGAATTGCGGATCTCCGCGATTTCGGCGTTGGAGCAGCCCTTGAGCACCAGCCTGGCCACTTCACGCTCCGACCTGGTGAGCTCCCAGGTGTCGTAATGTGCTTCCAGAAGCTTGTTGAATGAGCCGGATGCAGCCTTGAGTTTCTCGGCCATCGAATCGGCCGCCTGCCGCATGGCGCGGACTTCCACGCTCAGGAACCCCACGGCGCAAAGAAGGCCTCCGGTGACCAGAAGCTCCAGAAAATGGTAGCTCTCCCAATCTTCCCACCACTCAGGCTCGGCAAATTCGATTGCCCCTTCGATCAGCATAAGAACCGCACAGACGGCAATGATCAGGAAAGCCGTCTTTACCTTGCTGCCATTGTTCATCATCTGCAGTTCTTCTCAGCTCCCACGCGCGGCCAGCCGGCAGCACGCCGGAGATGAGTCTAATACACATCCCTGCTGCCTGGCCGCAATCGGAACTCACGGAAAAATGCGCAGATAGCGCACATCTTTTGCAAACCCGCTGGGGGGGGTGCAGGGAGCGGCGGGGCGGGGACTAGCCGATCACATCCCAGACATAGGAGATGTCAGTGACAGAGCCGTCGGGCGCAAATGAGGTGGTCTTGCTGTCAAATGGCTGATCGCCGTTCAAGTCCTCCAGAATCCGGGTGGTGAGCACGCCGGATTCATAGAGCAGCGTGCTGCGGTCGCCGTTGTCCCAGTAGTTGATCTGCTGTTCCAGAACGCCGCGGGCGTCGAACGTGCGTTCGATCCTGCTCCAGGGAGCGCTGCTTTGCGCGCCGGTGCCATCGGTGGTGACACGGCCGGTTCTCACGCCATTGCTATAGCTGTCCAGGGCGGAACGGGTGGTTCCGTCGTCATAGACCACGTCCGTCCGCAGAACATTGCCTTGGGCATCGAATGTGCGGGTGATGCTGCTCCATGGGGTTCCGCTTGCGTCGCCGGTGCCGTCGGTGGTGACCCGGCTGGTTCGGACGCCGCCGCTGTAGGTGTTGACGGTAGAGCGCGTGGTGCCATCGTCATAGACCACATCCGTTTGCAGAATGTTGCCCTCGGCATCGAAAGTGCGGGAGAGTGTCTGCCACGGCGTGCCGCTCTCAGCGCCGGTGCCGTCAGTGCTCACCCGACCGGTTCTGACCCCGCCGCTGTAGGTGTTGACGGTGGAGCGGGTGGTGCCGTCGTCAAAAACGGTGTCCGTCTGCAGAATGTCGCCGTTTGCGTCAAAGCTGCGGGAGAGGGTGCTCCATGGTGTGCCGCTTTCAGCACCTGTGCCGTCAGTGGTGACCCGCCCGGTTCTGATGCCGCCGCTATAGCTGTTGACGGTGGATCGGATGGTTCCGTCATCAAACACGGTGTCCGTCTGCAGGATGTTGCCCTCGGCGTCGAAAGTGCGGGTCTGGCTGCTCCAGGGGGCGCTGCTTTCGGCGCCGGTGCCGTCAGTGGTGACCCGTCCCGTCTTGACGCCGCCGCTGTAGATGTTGACCGCGGAGCGGACAGTGCCGTCATCCATCGTCAGATTGACACGCACGACCTTGCCATCGGCATTGTAGAACCGCTCGCGCGAGGACCAGGGCGCGCCGCCCTGGCTGCTGGTATCCGTCGAGACATCGGAAACCCGGACGCCGTTTTCAAAGACGCTGGCCACTTCGACCCCGTTCGGCTGGTTGTTCAGCCGTTGAATGACCTGCCCGTTTGCCCGCAGCACCAGCGACTCGGCCTGTCCTCCGTCCCATGTGAGGCTGGCAACGGCGCCGTCTGCGAAAATGATGGCATCGGTGCCTTCCAGCAGCAGGTCTTGGCCTTCATCCAGCCCGTCCTGCGGATTGGTATCGGTCACCGTGACGCCGCTGCCATCCGCAGTAAAGTCAAAGGCAAACTCATCGCTGTTGCCCAGGTAGGCGGCATAGTCGAAGCCTTCACCGCCTGCGATGGTATCATCTCCGCCCAGCCCGGTGAGGGTGTCGTTGCCGGTGCCGCCCGCCAGGGTTTCGCCCGCAGCGGTGCCGGTGATGGAAAGATGGTCGAGCCTGCCCTCGATGGTGATGTCCAGGACGGCAGGTGTGCCGTCCGCAGCTGCCAGGGCAAAACTGTCAATGACGCTCTGTCCTGGCTCCAGGTGGTCCAGCGCGGCGGTGCGGGTATAGGTCCAGCTGCCGTCAGCGGCCAGGCTGAGGCTGCCGTAGATGCCGGTATAGCTGGCCGCTGCCATCTGGGCCGGGCCGTCGGGGTCGGCAACGGCGATTTGGCCGCTGGCTCCCGGGCTGTCCTCGGACAGAGCAGCGCTCAGACGGCCTGAGACCACTGCCGGGTCATTCACCCCCGTCATGGTGATTTCGATCATCCCCGAGGCGGTCAGCCCATTGGTGTCCGCAAAGCTGTAGGGCACCTGAACCACTGCCGGAGCAGCGCCTGCAGGCAGCCAGTCAAAGGCGCCGTTGGGATCGAAGGTCACGGTGCCGTCGCCGTTCAGCGTGACAACCGCGCCGCTGGCGAGGGTGACGCTGCCGCCTGCGGCCACCGGCGTGCCGTCCAGCGCGGTGATGGCCAGAGCGCTGCCTTCGGTATCGCTGTCATTGGCCAGCGGCGCCAGGGTGACCGGGCTGTCTTCGCTGGTGGTGGCGGCATCATCGGCTGCCACGGGGGCGTCATTCACAGCTGCCACAGCGACCGTCACCGCCGCTTGGGCGGTGCCGCCCTGGCCGTCGCTGACCGTGTAGGTAAACGTGTCCGTGCCGTTGAAATCGGCGTTGGGCGTATAAACCAGCCGGCCGTTCACGATTTCCACCGTGCCATTTGCCCCTTGCCCCGTACCGGTGATCAGCAGATTGGCGGTTTCCACGTCGCTGTCGTTGGCCAGAACGTCGATAGTGACGGCGGTATCCTCGCTGGTCGAAGCTGTATCGTCCACTGCCTGGGGGAGGTCGTTCACTGGGGTGACGGTGACCGTCAGCGTGCCCGTATTGACCGCACCGAGAGCGTCGCCAACCGAATAAGTGATCTGCTCAACCCCGGAGAAGTCCGGGTTTGGAGTGTATGTGATAGTGCCATCTGCGCTGAAGCTCACCGTACCATTGGCCGGGTAGGCGACGCCTGTCAGGCTCAAGGCATTACCCTCGGCATCCTGAGCGTTGCCCAGAACATTCACCGTCAGGGCGGTGTCTTCCTCAGTCGTGGCAGTGTCCGGCGTGATGACCGGTGCGTCATTGATGCCGGTCACGGTGAACTGGATCGAGCCGGTCGAGGTGCCGCCCGCACCGTCCGAGACCGTGTAGCTAACGGTTTCAACAGCCGTTTCATCAAGCGCCAGGTGGTCGTAATTGCCGCCCGGGAAGAAGCTGACGCTGCCGTCGCCGTTCAGGAACACCAGCGCGCCGCTGGCGAGGCTCACGAACTGCCCCGGCTGCAACGCGGTGCCATTCAGTTCGGTGATGCTTAGCTGCGGTCCATCCACATCGCTGTCATTGGCCAGCGGCGCCAGCGTCTGGGTGGCGCTCTGCACCGCGCTGGAGGTGTCGTTCACCACCACTGGCGCGTCATTCACCGGTGTCACGGTGATCTGGACAGTTGCCGTGGCAGTGCCGCCATTTCCGTCCGAGACGGTATAGGTGATCTGCTCGGATCCATTGAAATCCGCATCCGGCGTATAGGTGATCTGGCCGCCGCTGAACTGCGCTTGGCCGTTGGCGGCACCGGTGACGGCAGTCACTGTCAGGGCTTGGCCATCGGGGTCGCTGTCGTTTGCTGCAACATTGATAACCACCGCGGTGTCTTCGGCCGTGGCTGCGCTGTCGGTCACCGCGACCGGCGCATCCTGCACCGGCTGCACCGTCACGGTGATGGTGGCCGCCGAGGTCAGCTCGCCGTCGCTCACCTCATAGGTGAAGCTGTCGCTGCCAAAAAAGTCCGCATCCGGCACGTAAGTGACGGTGCCATCTGCGTTGATCTGCGCCGTGCCATGCGCAGGCGTGCCCAGGCTGGTGATGCTGAGCGCGGTGCCTTCCGGATCGCTGTCATTGCCGCGCGGATCAAAGGTCAGGCTGCCGTCCTCGGCGACTGTTACGCTGTCGGCATTTGCCACCGGCGCGTCATTGACCGCGGAAACATTGACCTTGACGGTTGCCGTGGTTGTGCCGCCCAGCCCGTCTTCGCGGGTGTAGGTAAAACTGTCGGTGCCGTTGAAATTGGCGTCCGGCACATAGGCGAAGGTCTGACCCTTTTGCACGATGGCGCCGTGAGATGGTGTGCCGACTGACAGAACCGCACCGCTGAAGCCCTCAGGGTTGACGTCGTTCGCCGTCAGATCCAGCACAACCTGCTGATCTTCTGCGGTGGTGATGGTGTCATCCACCGCCGTGACGGGATCGGTCACCGGCGTCACTGTGATGGTGATTGTCGCGGTACTGGCCGCGCTTTCCGGCTGATACTGCGACCCCACGTAATAGGTGATCGTCTCGGTGCCGTTGAAATTGGCATCGGGCGTATAGCGGATGCTGCCGTCGGCCAGCACTTCGGCGGTGCCATTGGCAGGCTGGTCCACTTTGTGAACCACCATAGTATCGCCATCGGCATCGCTGTCGTTGGCCAGGACATTGATGACAACCGCCGTATCCTCAGCCGTGGTGGCGCTGTCGTCCGCAGCAGCCACATCATTGTCGACATAGACAGTGGCACGGCCGGTCTCGAGCGCTAGCGCATTGTTATCATAGAAAATATATTCAAATGTGGAGATCCCATGGAACCCGGCATCCGGCGTATAGGTGACGTGGCCGCCAGCGCGCGAATCCAGAATTGCGCTTGCTCCGGGAAAGACTGCCGGGTGACCGGAATGGGGGTGATCCCGCGTGGTGCTCTCGCCGGCATATCCTGAAATGGTGCCGTCAACACCATTCCCGACCGAAACAATCCAGCCGGTCAGCGCTCCGTCGATATCATAGTCGTTGGCCAGCAGTTCCGAGGTATGGATGGCAAAGGCCTGGTCCGGCGTGGTGCGGAACACGTCGTCCACCATGGTTGGCGCGTCCGGCGTATTGTTGAAGATCAGCCCCTGCACATAGCTCACCTCGTGCAGGCCGTCGGTGACGGTCACGTTCAGATAGACGGTTCCAACGAAGTTCGGATCGGGGGTAGCGGTGTAGGAGCCGTCGCCATTATCGACGATGGTGACATTCGGCACATCGGTCTGGATGCTGACCACCGACAGCGCGTCGCCGTTCACGTCCTGAAACAGCGTCGGATTAAAGGTCGAGGGCTGATCCTCGTAACCCAGCAGCGAAAAGTTAAAGACGTTCGGCGGTGTCTCGTTCACCAGCGTGACGTCGATCTGCCCGCCATAGCCAACATGCCCGGCGTCGTCCCGGATTCCGTAATACAGCTGGTACGTTCCCGGCCCAAGGTGCGACGCCGGGGTCCAGACAACCTTGTTATCGACCATCTGCACCGCCCCGGCCCCGGAGGACCAGGCGTGCGCGCCCCAGATTGTCAGCTCACCGCCTTCGGGATCGAAATCATTGGCCAGCACATCAATTTCAACCGGCCCGCGGCCGATGGTTGCGGTCACCGTGTCATTCACGATGGTCGGCGCGTCATCCACCGCCACATAGTTCAGCGACACTGTAGCGGTCTGAGTGCTCACCCCATCCGTCGCGTCATAGGTGAAGGTCACCGGCCCGTTGTAGTTCAGCTGCGGGGTATAGACGATCTGCCCATTGACGATCTCGGCGGTGCCCACGTTGGGGGTTCCAACACTGACCAGGCTCACCGGATCGCCATCCGGGTCGATGTCATTGGCCAGCACGTCCAGCGTCAGGACCTGATCCTCCAGTACCACCCGGCTGTCGTCCTGGGCGGTGAAGGGATCATCCACACCGGTCACCGTCACGGTGACGGTGGTGGTGGAGGCATAGCGCCCGTCATCCAGCGTATAGGTAAAGGTGTCGGTGCCGGTCTCCCCTGCCTTCAGGCTGTTGAAGGCATCGCCAGGAGTATAAGTGAACGTGCCATTGCCATTGTAGGCCACGGTGCCGCCGCCGGTGCCGGTGCTGTCGAACTGGCTGACAACCGCATCCTGCGCGCCGGGGTCCAGGTCGTTGGCCAAAGCATCGAAGGTAAGCGCCGTATCCTCGTTCGTGCTGACAGAGTCGGCATAAGCCACCGGGTTGTCGGTGAAGCCCGCGATATTGATGGTGACGGTGGCTGTGGTTGTCGTGGTGCCGTCCGATACCGTGTAGGTGAAGCTGTCGGTGGCCGATTGCCCGTCGATCAGCCCGTCAAAGATATCGGCCGGGTCATAGGTGAACTGGCCGGTGCCCGGCACCCGCGTGACCGTTGCGCCATGGGCAGATACCGCGTCAAAAGACACGATTTGCACATTTGCGATGCCCGGGTCGGTGTCATTGGCCAGCACGTCGCCGGTGGTGAGGACCGTGTCCTCATCCGTGTTGAAGGCTGCGCCGCTGTCGTCGCGGGCCACCAGCGTGCCGTCCACCACGGTCATCTCCCAGGTGGTCACGCCGCCAGTGCTGGAGGACGCGGAATTCAGGTCCAGCAGGCCGGGCGACGTAAAGACGGCCGTGGTGCTGCCGAAGGTGACGGTGTAGGTGTAGTTTCCGTCGCTGCCGCTGCGCACCAGCGACGGCGCGCTGCTTCCGTCCGGGCCTTCGAACACCAGCACATCGCCGATTACCGCATCTGCCAGCACATCGGCGCCGTCGTTCAGGCCGAACAGGAAGCGGTCATTGCCGGCGCCGCCGCGCAGCGTGTCGTTGCCGCCACCGCCGCGCAGCGCGTTATCGCCTGCATCCAGTGAGATCACCTCGCCATTGGCAGTGCCGGTGATCGCCTCAAAGCCGGAAACCGTATCGGTGGCGGCCAGCGTGCCGTCGCTGTTCAGAAGCCGGATGGTGCCATTGCCATTGGAATCCAGACCGGAGAAATCAAGGGAATAGGCTGCGTCCAGGCGGCTGTAGTCGAGGGTGTCGTAACCGCTTTCCCCTGCAAGTGTGTCGTTGCCTAGGCCCGCGTAATAGGTGTCGTTGCCTGCCCCCAGCGCCACATTGTCATTGCCGCTGCCAGTGCCGATTGCGTTGTTGATGGTATGGCCCGCAATCGACGGCCAGAAGTCGGGCTCGAAATCCGCCCAGTCCACCAGGTCGACGGTGATATTGCCGCCGGTCAGGTGGATCTCCTCGAAGTTCAGATATTCGGTTGTCCGCACCCGGCCCGTGTGAGGGTCCACGTCGCGGAAACCGGTTACGAAGTCATAGGAGAAGCTGGCGGACTGGAACGTTGCCAGATCGGTGTAGAGCAAGGACGCGCCGCTGACGTCCACGGTCAGAACATCATAGCCCGCGCCGCCGTCCAGGACGGCATTCTGGTAAATATACTCGTAAATTGAAAAGTCGAAGCCCAGGTTGAAGTCGCCTCCGCTCCAAATATCGGTGACGATATCGTCGCCTGCACCGGCAGAAACAACGTCCAGCCCGGCGCCTGCGCTGATGGTGTCGCTGGCACTGCCGGTGGTAATTTTGTCGTTGCCCGCACCGCCTGCAATCAGGTTTGCGCCCTGCAAGTCTGTGATGCTGTCATTGCCGCTGCCGCCCATGAGGACGTCCTGGCCTGCACCGCCGTCGAGCGTGTCATGGCCCGCGCCGCCCTGCAGCCGGTCCACGCCGCCGCCGCCCAGCAGCGAGTCGTGGCCATCGCCGCCGTACAGCTGATCGTGACCGCCGCGCCCGTGCAACGTATCATTGCCCGCCTGGCCACGGATGCGGGAGCCGGAATTCAGCGCATAGATGATGTCGTGATACTGGCTGCCGACAGCCCATTCGAAGCCCTGCACGGTGGCAGTGGTGTCGGTATGGACCAGAACGTCGTAGTGCGGCTCGGTAATCCAGTAATGGATCGAATTGCCCACCGCATGGGTGCGCATCCAGGTTGCGCCGCTCTCCAGGTCCAGCGAAGTCACGAAATAGGTGTTGGCAATAACTCCCGGTTCCGGCGCCCGGTTCACGTCCGGTGCCAGGATCTCGAATGTGTCAATTCCTGTGCCGCCCTGGTAAGACGCCCCGTTGACCAGCTCGCCGGCCACATAGTCGTGCCCGGCACCGGCATCCACCGCCACAAACCGAGCGCTGGTGTCCCCATAGCTGATCGAGGTCACCTCCCCTTGCCAGAGCGTAACCCGGGCGGTCACGCTGCGGCTGGTGTCGATGATCAGGGTGTCGTCATAGGCAGAGCCGTAGACATGCGACACGGACACGCTGTCAAATGCATCCTCCGCCGACAGTTTCACTGCGTAAGCCGACTGGCGCATGTCAAACAGGCGCAGGTTTGTGACGTGGAATTCTTCGAAATTCCGATGGGTGGCAATGGTGCGGAAGTTCGAGGCATCCAAGCCGTAGAACGGACCAGCCACATAGCGCACCGTGTTATGGTCGATCACGATGTCGCCGGTGTAGCCGTCCGCGTTGCCTTCGGTCAGCCCCAGCGTGCTCATAGTGTCAAAGCCCGCACCGCCGTCGATCAGCCCTGCAGTGACTGTCTGATAGTAGGGGCTGACACCGGTGCCGCCGCCTGCGTCCTCGGCAAAGTTGAAGGTGTCGTTGCCGCCCAGCAGATTGACCGGCCTGCCTGCGGGCGCAAAAACGGTGTCCACGTTGTCGCTGGTGGTAAAGGCCGCCGTGTCCTTTTCGAGAATATACAGCCCGCCATTGATTGCAGTCGGCGCGTTGTTGACGTGAATAAGGTCCCAGGGGTTGGTCGTGTTCGGGTCGACGCCGGGAAAAATGACGTTTGATGCTGTAAAGAACGGCCTGGTTTCCCAAATTCCGTTGAACGCAAAATAATACCGTGTCGCGCCCAGGTTCGCGTCCAGATTCAGCGTCAGCTCCTGATAATATTTTCCGTAACTGCCGTATTGCGCCCGGAGCTGCGCCGACAACCCGGCCATGAAGCTGGTGCTTTCAAACCCTCCATAGGCATCAGCAATTGCAACGGCCCGGTCAAAGGTGCCATTGTTGTTACTGCTGCCGGTGGCGCTGTACCACCAGTCGGGCAGGGTGCCGCCGTTGTCATGCACCGCCGCCTCGACCAGCCCCTGCGAAATCGCTGTCGGAGACAGGTCAATCAGCCCGTTGGCGCCCATTTCGGCATTGGCCGCTGCTGAAATGATGACCGGGGCAATGTAATCAAAGAAATAGTCCGAAGCCCCCCAGGTCAGAACCGAGGCAGCCATTTGAACCGCAATGGTCAGAAGCGTTGCCGGATCGCCATCGCCTTTTACCGCCGCCGCAATGCCAGGCGCCAAGTAGGACGCAAAGTTCACGATGTTGACGACGGCCTTTGCAGCCGGCGGCAGCGGCAGTACGGCGAGGATCGACGTTGCCGTTTTGACCGCAGCCGCGACAGTCAGCCCGATCACTTCGGGGCTCGTGTCTCCTGCCGCAATCTTCTGGAAAAAGGACCGCGCATCCGCCAGATCCTTAATCGCGTTTGCCACTCCGCGGTTGAATTGGACCTCTTCCTCGGGCGTGCTGGGCAGATAGACGGCAACCGATGGGTTCGCCGAGATCTGCGTCTGGAACTCTGCCAGCATGTCGGCGGACAGCTGTTCCGCCCGCGCGTCAAGCTCGGCTTCCGTGAAATTTGCGTCGGACTGGGCAGTCAGTCCGGAAACCTCATTGACCTGGGCCAGCAGCGCGTCAGCGATCTGGCTGACACCCTCCACGGTCAGCGGATTGGCGGATCCGACCCCCTTGTCCCCGGCAATCAGCGCCGCGGAGAGGCTGATGTTCTCCTGCTGCAGTTCCGCTGCTGTCAGCCCCGCGCCGCTGCTGCCGTAAAACCCGGCGTCGCCAAGATCCAGAACCGGTGTGTTGCCGGATTCCGCTGCCCGGAAATAGGCCTCGTAAACCGTGAAGGCCTCGGCGTCCGCCGTGATCGTCTTTACCACCCGTGCTCTCCCGCGCTCTGCAGCGCCCGCAGGTGCCGCCTGGTTCCCGAGGCTGCCGGCGGACAGGCGGAAAAGGCGCCCCGAAGAGCGCCCCGACACATGATCAGCCCGGCCTGTTTCTCTGCCTCGTGCCGGTCTCAAAGACGGCAACAGCGGCTCTTTCAGGCCGCATCCCTGATTGGCACGGGCAGGGGGCGGACGGCAATAAACCCAAGGCCAGCAGGCATAAACCTTTGGCGTGAAGGGCATAAACCTTGGATATATGCCGGGGTGAGCGCCCCTTAATCGCCGGGACCGGCATTAAGCGGGCCGCCATGTGAGGGGGCAGGCAAGCCGCCAAAAAACATTGCCTCGCCATTCCCAAGTCAGCTTCGCCAAGCCGGTGAATGGTTTCCCGCAAGAACTGCATCCAGCACACCCCGCCGGTTTCAGTCCGTCCGAAAACTGCAATCCAAGGCTGGCGCCATCCACCGCGGGTACAGTTTTCTGCCGGAATGTTATATTGTCGACAATCCAACAGTATTGTGATAGAACGCCCATGCTGCACCAAGGGTGACAACCGCAAGGTAATCTGGCTTGCGCCACCAAGAGGAGGAAAACATGAAGAAAAACAGAAAATTCGGCGCGAATCTCAGGCGCCGGGCCACGGCGGCGGTGCTGGCAGCAGGTCTGGCTGCGCCCGGAGCGGCAATGGCAGAAGAAACCTTTCTGACAATTGGCACCGCCGGTGTTACCGGCATCTATTATGCTGTTGGCGGCGGTATTTGCCGGCTGGTCAACAAGGGACGCAAGGATCACGGCATCCGCTGCTCGGTCGAAAGCACCGGCGGCTCGGTCTACAACCTCAAGACCATCCGCGCGGGCGAGCTGGAAATGGGCACGGTGCAGTCGGACTGGCAGTTCCATGCCTACCACGGTTCCAGCGTGTTTGAAGAAGACGGCGCCAACCCCGATCTGCGCTCGGTGTTCTCGCTGCATCCCGACACGGTGATCATCGCCGCGCGCCAGGACACCGGCATCCAGAAACTGGATGACCTGAAAGGCAAGACCGTGAACCTGGGCAATCCGGGCTCCGGTACCCGCGCCACCGCCGATGTTCTGGTCGATGCGCTGGGCTGGAGCCACAGCGATTTCGGTCTGGTGACGGAGCTGAAATCGGCCGAGCAGTCGGCGGCGCTGTGCGACGGCAACATCGACGCCTTCCTGATGGTCGCGGGCAACCCGGTCGCCAACGTGCTGGAGGCTGCCACCACCTGCGATATCAACATCATTCCGGTTGTGGGCGAAGCCGTCGACAAGCTGGTCGAAAGCAAGTCCTTCCTGGGCCATGTGACGATTCCCGGCGGGCTGTACCGCGGTGTCGATGAAGGCGTGCCGTCCTATGGCCTGTCGGCTACTTTCGTGACCTCGGCTGAGATTGACGACGAGGTTGTCTATCAGATGGTCAAAGCGGTTTTCGACAACTTCGATACCTTCAAGGGGATGCACCCGTCGTTTGCCAACCTGGACAAGCAGCTGATGGTCTCCCAGGGCCTGACCGCGCCGCTGCACCCGGGCGCCGAGCGGTATTACCGCGAAGCCGGCCTGATCAAGTAAGAGCAGTGCCCGGGGCTTCCACCGGCCCCGGTACCGAAGGGAGAGGCCTTCCGGCCCCCGCTTCCAGGAATGCCCGCTTGCGGGCGGGCATTCACCCTTTCCGCCATCAATAGAGCGATGAGTCCAATGTCTGAAGCTGCCCACAGCCACTCCACCCATGACGCCGAAGAAGATATCCGCAACCGCGATATCAAGATCTATGTGAACGGTGACATCGTGCACCGGGACGAGGCCAAGGTGTCGGTCTATGACTCGGGCTTCATGCTGGGCGACGGCATGTGGGAAGGCCTGCGGCTCTATAACGGCAAATGGGCCTTTTTCGACGAGCACATGGACCGGCTCTACAACAGCTGCAAATCTGTCTCGATCGACATCGGCCTGACCAAGGAGGAGCTGCTGGAGGCGATGAACCGCACCGCGGCGGCCAATGGCATGACCAGCGACGCCCATTGCCGGCTGATGATCAGCCGCGGCCGCAAGGCCAAGCCGTTCCAGCACCCCGGTCTGTCGCGGTTCGGTCCGACCATCGTGATCATCGTCGAGCACTCCAAGCCGAAATCCAGCCTGCACAGCGCGGGCATCCGCCTGGCCACGGTGCCTCAGGTGCGCGGGCTGCCGATGAGCCAGGATGCGAAATACAACAGCCATTCCAAGCTGAACTGCGTGATTGCCTGCCTGCAGGCTGAGCAGGCCGGTGCTGACGAGGCGCTGATGCTGGATCCCAATGGCTTTGTGAACACCACCAACGCCTGCAATTTCTTCATCGTGCGCCGCGGCGCGGTTTGGACCTCGACCGGCGATTATTGCATGAACGGGGTGACCCGCCAGAAAGTAATCGACCTGTGCCGCCAGGATGGCATCCCGGTGTTTGAGAAGAACTACTCGCTGTATGAGGCCTATGGTGCGGACGAGGCGTTTCTGACCGGCACTTTCGGAGCGCAGACGCCAGTGGCCTCAATCGACGGCAAAACCATCGGTAATGGCGAACGTCCTGTGATGGCGCGGCTGCAGGAGCTCTACAAGGAGCTGGTCCGCGGGAACACCGCAGGCTGAGGATCCTGACATGCTAGAGACTATCGGGACGCTGCTGCTGGTTGGCTGCGGCAAGATGGGCAGTGCGCTGCTGCGCGGCTGGCTGGAGGCGGGGCTGAAGCCTTCGCAGGTGTCGGTGATCGACCCGCACCCCTCGAACTGGCTGCTGGGGCTGGCGGAACAAGGACTGGTGCTGAACCAGCCGCCTCAGCAGGCGCCGGATGTGGCGGTGATCGCCACCAAGCCGCAGATCATGCAGGACGCAGTGCCGGGGCTGAAGGGCTTCGGCGGCGGCAGAACGCTGTTTTTGTCGATTGCCGCGGGCACGATGATCTCTGCCTTTGAGGACATGCTGGGCGCAGGCACGCCGGTGGTGCGGGCGATGCCCAATACGCCGGCCGCCATTGGCCAAGGCGTCAGCGGCATTGTTGGCAATGCCGCCGCGCGGGCGCAGATGCCGCTGGCGGAGGCGCTGATGCGTGCCGCGGGCCAGGTGGTTCTGCTCGATAACGAAGAGCAAATGCATGCGGTCACGGCGCTGTCCGGCTCCGGCCCGGCCTATGTCTTTGCGATGACCGAGGCGCTGATCTCTGCCGGCCAGGCCGCGGGATTGAGCGCGGACATGGCGCGCGGGCTGGCGGTGGCGATGGTGGCGGGCTCGGGCCAGCTGATGGCGCAGACCGGCGAAGAGCCGAGAGAACTGCGCCGCCAAGTGACTTCGTCCAATGGCACCACGGCGGCCGGGCTGGCGGTGCTCCAGCAAGAGCAAAACGGAATTGCCGATCTGATCCAAAAGACCGTTGAAGCGGCAAAAGCCAGGTCGGTTGAACTGGCAGCCGGCCCCTGACGGGCCGCCGCGCAGGGGCATGGCCCAAGCCAAACAGGGGAGGCTGACGTGGTAAAGGACACCGTAGAGACCCGCGAATTCACCGAGGCGCAGCTGCAGGAGCTGGTGGCCTCGTCCGATGCGGGCGCGCGCAGCCCGGCCGGAGCGGTCGGCACATTGATGGCGGTGACGGCCGTCACCTGGTCGCTGTTCCAGGTGATACTGGCGTCGCCGGTAGTGAACCACCTGCTGCCCGCTGATGTGATCAACAACTCACGCCAGTTCCATCTTACCTTTGCCATCTTTCTGGCGTTTCTGGCTTATCCTGCGTTCAAGTCCAGCCCGCGCAGGTACGTTCCGCTGCAGGATTGGGGGCTGGCGCTGGCGGGCGGCTTTGCGGCCATCTATGGCTATCTGTTCTACGAAAAGATCGTCCGGGCCGGCGGTATCGCCGATGACACCGACAAGCTGGTTGCCTTGGCCGGGCTGTTGCTGCTGTTCGAGGCCGCGCGCCGGGCGCTGGGGCCTGCAATGGCCGTCATTGCCTCGGTGTTCCTGGCCTATATCTTCTTTGGCTCTTCGGAATACGTACCCGAGGTGATCCGCTGGAAGGGCGCCTCGCTGACCAAAGCGATGAGCCATCTGTGGACCACCTCCGAAGGCGTCTTTGGCCTGCCGCTGAGCGTTTCGACTAAATTTGTCTTCCTCTTTGTCCTGTTCGGCGCCCTCTTGGAGAAGGCGGGCGCAGGCAACTATTTCATCAAGCTCGCCTTTGGTGCGCTTGGCCATCTGCGCGGCGGCCCGGCCAAGGCGGCGGTGGTCGGCTCGGCAGCG
Organism: Leisingera sp. ANG-M1; assembly: GCF_000813745.1. Taxonomy (GTDB): domain Bacteria; phylum Pseudomonadota; class Alphaproteobacteria; order Rhodobacterales; family Rhodobacteraceae; genus Leisingera. The sequence goes on from NZ_JWLC01000005.1 coordinate 66,147, forward strand.
ACAGGGCTGATTTCGGGTTCGTCGATTGCCAACGTGGTGACCACCGGCACTTTCACCATCCCGCTGATGAAGCGGGTGGGCTTCACCTCGGAGCAGGCCGGTTCGGTCGAAGTGGCGAGTTCCGTCAACGGCCAGATCATGCCGCCGGTGATGGGGGCTGCGGCCTTCCTGATGGTGGAATATGTCGGCATTCCTTACGTGCAAGTGATCACGCACGCGTTTGTACCGGCTGCGATTTCCTATGTGGCGCTGGTCTATATCGTGCATCTGGAGGCGGTGAAGCGGAACATGCCGGTGCTGGGCAGCCGGGCGGTGCCGGTGGCCCATACCATCGGCGGCATGTTTGCTTTCTTCGCGGGCTTTGCGCTGCTGTGCTATGCGATGAAATACCCGGTTGCCATGGTCACCTCGCTGGTGCCGGAGGGCGCGGGCTGGGTCCTACCGGTGATGCTGGGGCTGGCCTATGCAGGCCTGCTGGCCATCGCCGCGCGGCAGCCGGATCTGGAGACCGATGATCCCAACGCCAGGGAAGTCCGTCTGCCGGTGGTCTCCGAGATCTACAAGAGCGGGCTGTATTACCTGCTGCCGATCATCGTGCTGGTCTATTTCCTGATGATCGAGCAGAAATCGCCAGGCCTCTCGGCTTTCTGGGCCACTATGCTGCTGTTTTTCATCCTGCTGACGCAGAAACCGCTGAAGGCGTTCCTGCGCGGCCAGTTAGATTACGGCGATCAGCTGCGCAGCGGACTGCGGGACGTAGTCGCCGGCCTGATCGACGGGGCCCGCAACATGACGGGCATTGCCCTCGCCACTGCCACTGCCGGGGTGATTGTCGGCACCGTGACCCTGACAGGGGTTGGCCAGGTGATGGCGGATCTGGTGGAGTTCCTGTCCGGCGGCAACCTGATTGCGATGCTGCTGTTGGTCGGTTTCCTGTCGCTGTTCTTAGGGATGGGGCTGCCGACCACGGCGAACTATATTGTTGTGAGCTCCTTGCTAGCTGCTGTGGTGGTCGAACTTGGCGCCCAGGCCGGCCTGGTGGTGCCGCTGATCGCGGTGCATCTGTTTGTCTTCTACTTCGGCATCATGGCTGATGTGACCCCGCCGGTGGGGCTGGCCAGCTTTGCCGCGGCCGCAGTGTCGGGCGGCGATGCGATCCGCACCGGCTTCACAGCGTTCTTCTACAGCTTGCGCACCGTGGCGCTGCCGTTTGTGTTCATTTTCAACACCGACCTTTTGCTGATTGATGTCACCCTGTGGCAGGGCTTTTTCATCTTCATCATCGCCTCGATCGCCATTCTTGTGTTCACTGCGGGCACCATGGGCTGGTTCATCACCCGCAGCCGCCTCTATGAGAGCTTACTGCTGGTGCTGATTTCCTTTGCCCTGTTCCGACCGGATTTCTTCCATGACCGGATCGAGCCGCCCTTTGTGCAGCACGAAGCGGCAATGCTGGAGCAGCTGCTGGGCGAGGCCGCGGAAGGCGACGAGATCCGCGTGGAGGTGAACGGTCCGGATTTCGACACGCTGGAGCTGAAGGATCTGACGGTGAAGATCGACGTGCCTGCCGGGGCCTCGGGCGCCGAACGGCTGGGCAAGCTGGGTCTTTTGCTGCTGGCCGAGGACGGCCAGGTGAAGCTGGAGGAACCCTTTGGCGGCACCCCGTTCTTTGGCCCGCTCAGTAAGTTCGACTTCTACGCCGATGATCCGGTGGTGGTGAAATCGGTACTGATCACGGCGGACCGGCTGCCCAAGGAGCTGGTCTATTTCCCGGCGCTTCTGCTGCTTGGCCTGATTGCCCTGATGCAGCAGCGCCGTGCCCGGCGGCAGGCAGAGGAGGTGCCGGCATGACCAGATGCATTTACTGTGCGATTGATGTTTTGCATCCCGATCAGGACAAGCAAGCGCTGGAGGAGGCCGTCCCGCAGGCCTGGCCAACATGGCCGGCTCGCGGAAGAGGCCCGAATCCGGATTAGCGGTCTGGTCGCTGGCCTGCTGGGCGAAGAGCCGGAACGGAAGCTGCGCAGGATCGTGGCGACCGGTTCTGCCTATGAGCAGATCCTGTAGGTGGTGGAGACAACCTGCTGCGGGCTGAACGTGATCGGGGCGCATAAACCGGGCTGCCAGGATTGCCTGCAAGGGCCCAATTCCGCCCAGTTGGTGCGCCGCGCGCAATGCTCAGTATATGTCGTGAGATGACAGGGCAGGGGCGGATTGCGGGCCGCACTTGGCCACCTGCCTATTCCTCGGGCAGGGCGGTCAGTGCCTGTTTCATGCCCTGGCGCATGTGGTGGGTCAGGTGCTCAAGCATCGCGTCCAGATCACCGCCGCAGGCCAGCGACACATAGTTATCATGCGCATCGCGCTGCGGCCCGGAGCGTGCATGGGCTTGCTGGTGAATGGTGAAATAAAAGCTCAGATTTGGCCGCAGCTGGCTCCAGCTTTTCTGCAGGAGCGAGTGGTCCGAAACCTCGTAGCACCAGCTATGCAGCACCAACTCCCGCTCGATGGCCTCCTGCGGGCTGCAGCCATCGTCAATCACGCTGGTCAGGCTGAGGTTGCGTGCCCGCAGGTCCTCCAGATTGGCTTTGGTTCGCTTGCCCCAGCATTCCTGAAAGGCAAATTTCTCAAGCGCCAGCCGCAGCGAATAAAGCTCCTCGATATCGCGCTTGGTCACGCCGCGCACAAAGATCCCGGTGTAGGGTTTGCTGACCAGCAGCCCCATTTCCACCAGATCCCGGATCGCCTCGCGCAAGGGGCCGCGGCTAATCCCCAGCGCCTTGGCCAGCCCGGTTTCTGTCAGCCGCTCCCCTTTGCCCAGCTGCCCGGAGATGATGAGGGTTTTCAACTCATCCACGGTCTGTTCGCGCAGGGTCCTGGTCTCAATCGGCTTTAAATTGGCTAGCGGCATGTGTCAGGAAACGTCCCGGTTCTGATGCAAGAGATATTCAAAGATGATTGTATCATAGGCTGTGCTTTGTCGACAATGCAGCAATCCGAGCGGCGGATTTGGTGAAGCTGCCAAAGTGCCTAGCCCCAATTCCATCGGTGGGTTCGGATTATCCGATTCGTTTCAAAATGCATAACCGCAGGCGGCCTGCCGCCGCCTCAACGCGGATGTTCGAGCCGGGGCAATCGAACAGTTCGTCTGGATGGAGCGGACTATGGCAACCTTTACCTGTGTGAGAACGTGCTGCCCAAATAAAGGTTAATGCCAGGGCCAGCGCCTGAACGACAAAGGGCGGAGCATTGTGTCCCGCCCTTATTTTTATGGCTCATTTTTTTAATCCGGAAACCGGTTGGTGTGAGTTCCGGAAAAGGCATGGTTTGCCCGGCAACAGCAGCTTCAGCCGGTCATCCGCACTTGGAGTGGCCGCAGCTGCGGCAGGTCATGCAGCCCTCGACCATCTGCATGTCGAACTGGCCGCAGCTGGGGCAAGCTTTGCCGCGCGGTGCGTTCAGGTTCACCACCTCTGCCTGCGGGTCGGACTTCAGGCCCATGCCTTCACCTTCCAGGAAGCCGGTCTTAACCATATGGGTCTCGATCACACCGCCGATCGCGGCCAGGATTGAGGGGATGTACTTGCCCTGTACCCAGGCGCCGCCGCGCGGATCGAACACTGCCTTCAGTTCCTCGACAACAAAAGACACATCGCCGCCGCGGCGGAACACGGCCGAGATCATCCGCGTCAGCGCCAGCGTCCAGGCGTAATGCTCCATATTCTTGGAGTTGATGAACACCTCGAACGGGCGGCGGTGGCCGTTGATGATGATGTCGTTGATGGTCAGGTAGATCGCGTGCTCGCTGTCCGGCCACTTCAGCTTGTAGGTATGGCCCTCCAGCGACTGCGGGCGGTCCAGAGGTTCGGACATGTAAACCACTTCCGCGCTGTCGCTCTCATGCGGTGCCTGCGCGGTCTCGCCCGGCGCGGTGTCGGCGCTTTCGCTCACCGACAGGACCGAGCCGGTCACGTCGTTCGGGCGATAGGTGGTGCAGCCTTTGCAGCCCTGATCCCACGCCTGCATGTAGACATCCTTGAAGGCGTCAAAGGAGATGTCTTCCGGGCAGTTGATGGTCTTGGAGATCGACGAGTCGATCCATTTCTGCGCCGCCGCCTGCATTTTGACATGGGCCGCGGGGGACAGGGTCTGGGCGTTCACGAAATAGTCCGGCAGCTTGGCATCGGCGCCGAATTTCTCGCGGTACATCTGCACCGCGTAATCCACCACTTCCTCTTCGGTGCGCGAACCGTCCTTCTGCAGAACCTTGCGGGTGTAAGCATAGGCAAACACCGGCTCGATACCCGAAGACACGTTGCCTGCGTAGAGAGAGATGGTGCCGGTCGGTGCGATGGAGGTGAGCAGAGCATTGCGGATACCGTGCTCGCGGATCGCGTCGCGGACGTCGTCATCCATGTTCAGCATGTTGCCGGAGTTGAGATACGCCTCGGCATCAAACAGCGGGAAGGCGCCCTTTTCCTTGGCAAGCTCCACCGACGCCAGATAGGCGGCGCGGGCGATACCGTGCAGCCATTCGTCGGTCTGACGCGCCGCCTCGTCGGAACCGTATTCCAGGCCCAGCATCAAGAGCGCGTCGGCGAGGCCGGTGACACCCAGGCCGATCCGGCGCTTGTTCTGCGCTTCCTGCGCCTGCGCTTCCAGAGGAAATTTCGACACATCGACAACATTGTCCATCATGCGGACTGCAGTAGCGACGAGCTCCTGCATGGCAGCCTGGTCCAGCTGTGCGTCTTTTTCGAACGGATTTGCCACCAGCCGTGCCATGTTGATCGAGCCCAGCAGGCAGGCGCCATAAGGCGGCAGCGGCTGCTCGCCGCAGGGGTTGGTGGCGCAGATGTTCTCAACGTAGCTCAGGTTGTTGGCCTTGTTGATGCGATCGATGAAGATCACGCCCGGCTCGGCATAATCATAGGTCGCCTGCATGATCTTGTTCCACAGATCGCGCGCCTCGACGGTGTGGTACACCTTGCTGTCGAATTGCAGCTCCCAGGAGCCGTCTGCCTTCACCGCTTCCATGAAATCATCGGTGACCAGCACCGACATGTTGAACATGCGCAGGCGGGCCGGGTCGGATTTCGCGGTGATGAACTGCTCGATATCCGGGTGGTCGCAGCGCATGGTGGCCATCATCGCACCGCGGCGCGAGCCTGCCGACATGATGGTGCGGCACATTGCATCCCAGACATCCATAAACGACAGCGGGCCGGAGGCATCTGCCGCTACGCCTTTCACATCGGCGCCGCGCGGCCGGATGGTTGAAAAGTCATAACCGATGCCGCCGCCCTGCTGCATGGTCAGCGCCGCTTCTTTCAGCATGTCGAAGATCCCCGACATGCTGTCCGGCACAGTGCCCATCACAAAGCAGTTGAACAGGGTGACCTGCCGCGCGGTGCCGGCACCTGCGGTGATCCGGCCTGCAGGCAGGTATTTGAAATCCTCCAGCGCGCCAAAGAACTTGTCTTCCCAGGCCGCCGGGTCTTTCTCCGCCCGTGCCAGGTCGCGTGCAATCCGCCGCCAGCTGTCTTCGACGGTCACATCGATCGGCGTGCCATCGGCCTGCTTGAAACGGTACTTCATATCCCAGATCTGCTCGGCGATGGGGGCAGCAAAGCGGCTCATGTCATGGTCCTTTGAGTCGTATAGGCGTCTTTGGGTCGCAAATGGCAGAGGCGCTGTACCGGAGTTTACCCGGCAGCGAATCCGTCATTCGTTAAGGCTTTCTTGCAGTAAAAGCGTGGATAAACACAATACCTTGAAGTCAGGGTTCCGTAAACTACTATATACTGTCGAAACTATGGACGACTCTGTGGGGAACCTGTGGATAAGCGCGTGAACCTTGTGAAGCTTTCGGTGGGCACCGAGAGCGTCGAAAGCCTGATGGCCTGGCAGGAGATGCGCCGGAAAGAATTGCCGGAAGGATTGCCGCGGCATGTCACCCGCATGTGGCCCAAGCGCGAGGCGGAAATCCTCAACGGCGGCTCGATCTATTGGGTGATCAAGGGGCTGATCCAATGCCGCCAGCGGGTACTGCGGATGGACGAGGTCATCGGCGAAGACGGCATCCGCCGCTGCGCCATCATCCTTGATCCGGAGCTGCACCGCACCCACACCGCACCCAAACGCCCGTTCCAGGGCTGGCGTTATCTGAAAGCCGGAGAGTCTCCGGCGGATCTGCCGGCCGGCAAGCAGCAGGAAGAGCCGCTGCCGCCGGAACTGTCTCAGGCACTGGCCGAGATTGGCGTGATCTGATCAGCTGCCGGCGCAGGCATGGCGGCTTCCGGGCGCGTCCGGGCGTCGAAACAATTTTGCGTCAGATATCCAGGCGCAAAAGTATCATTTTTGTTTTCGGGCCGGGTAGGGCAGGCGGTGCAGCGATAGCTGCCGAAGCAGCCGCTAGACACTGGATAGCAGAATACTGGTCTCGCTGTTCATGACGCCGTCGATCAGCCGCACTTCACGCAGGACCCGGTCAAAGTCCTGCAGGCTGGCAACGGTGATCTCCGCGATCAGATCCCACTTGCCGCTGGTCGTGTGCATCATTGTCAACTCCGGCAGACCGCGCATTCTGCGGATCACCTGCGAGGTGTTCTTGCCCATTACCTCGATCATCATGATGGCGCGGATCTGGTCGGCTTCATAATCATCCCGCACCCGCGCAGTGAACCCCAGCAGCGCGCCGCTCTCCAGCAGCCGGTCGAGCCGGGTCTGCACGGTGCCGCGCGACAACCCCATGATCTCGGCCAGCTTCGATACCGGGGCACGGCCGTCCTTGCGCAACAGGCTGATCAGCAGCCGGTCGTGATCGTCGAAGATGTGCTTGGCATTGCTGTGCTGTTTCATCGTGGTTCCTGCAAAGTGCTGAGACTGGCTGATCAATTTGTATAAATTGAGAGAGCAAAACTTAGCAGACTTTAGATTTTCAATGCAATCTGTCTAAGGAATGCTGGCGGCAGGTCATGAATGAAATACAGGATGACACCATGTCTGCACCCGTCCCTTCGGAACGCGCTTATGTTCCCTTTGTCAGCGTCGACAGCATGATGCAGCTGATCCACCGGATTGGAATTGAACAGATGCTGGCTGGCATTGCCGCCTATATCGAAGAGGATTTCCGCCGCTGGGAGCTGTTCGACAAAACACCGCGCGTCGCGGCCCATTCCAAGGAGGGTGTGATCGAACTGATGCCGACCTCGGACGGCATCACCTACGGGTTCAAATACGTGAACGGCCACCCCAAAAATACCAAGGAGGGTCTGCAGACGGTGACGGCCTTCGGGCTGCTGGCGGATGTTTACACCGGCTACCCGGTTCTGCTAACCGAAATGACCGTGCTGACAGCCTTGCGCACAGCGGCCACCTCGGCAGTGGTGGCAAAGCATCTGGCCCCCAAGGGCGCCCGCACTATGGCAATGATCGGCAACGGCGCACAGTCGGAATTCCAGGCCCTGGCGATGAAAAAGATCTGCGGCATCGACAGCCTGCGTCTTTATGACATTGACCCTCAGGCCACTGCCAAACTGCTGCGTAATCTCGAGGGGCAGGGCTTCTCCCTTGTGGTCTGCGCCAGCGCCGAAGAGGCGGTCCAAGGGGCAGAGATCATCACCACCTGCACCGCGGACAAGCAAAACGCCACCGTGCTGAATGACAATATGGTCGGCGCCGGTGTGCACATCAACGCCATTGGCGGCGATTGCCACGGCAAGACCGAACTGGCCCGCGCGATCCTGAGCCGCGCCGATGTCTTCGTCGAATATCCGCCGCAGACCCGGATCGAAGGTGAAATCCAGCAGATGCCCGAAGATTTCCCGGTGACTGAAATATGGCAGGTCATCACCGGCCAGGCGGCCGGGCGCATTGATGACCGCCAGATCACCCTGTTTGACGGGGTAGGCTTCGCCACCGAGGATTTCTCAGCCCTGCGTTACGTCCGCGATCAACTAAGTGGCACCGGGCTCTATCAAAACCTCGACATGCTCGCTGATCCGGATGACCCGCGCGACCTGTTCGGCATGGTGCAGCGCGCGGCCCCTGCGGCGGAGGAAACAGCATGATCCGGTCTTCCGTACAGGCGCCCGGCGCGGTGGTGATGGTGCGCCCGCATCATTTCACCGTGAATACCGAAACCGCCGCCGACAATGCGTTTCAAGCGGTAGTGACGGCCAAGGACGGGGAAGAGGCCGAGTACGCCCGGCGCGCCTACGCGGAACACTCCCGCGCGGTTGAGGTTCTGCGAGAGCACGGCGTCCGCGTACATGTGTTCGAAGGCGAAGACCCCACCACGCCCGATTGCGTCTTTCCCAATAACTGGTTCTCAACCCACGCCGGTGGCCATGTGGCGGTCTATCCGATGAAGGCCAAAAACCGGCGGCTGGAGCGGCGCCAGGACATCCTGGAGATGCTCAAATCCGAATACCGGGTGCAGGACATCATCGACTATTCGGGGCTGGAGCCGGACGGACTGTTTCTGGAAGGCACCGGGGCAATGGTTCTCGACCACATCAACCGGGTGGCCTATGCGGTGGCCAGCGACCGCACCAACCCGGTGGCGCTGGAACGCTTCTGCACCCATTTCAACTTTGAACCGATGGTGTTCGAGGCGCAGGACGGGCAGGGCACGTCTGTATACCACACCAATGTCCTGATGTGCATCGGCACCGGTTTTGCCATGATCGGCAGCGGCATGATCGCCGATCCCGCCCGACGGGCTGAGGTCCTGGCCCGGCTGGGGGAAACCGGCCGGAATGTGATCGACCTCACCGAGGCTCAGATCGCCGGGTTTGCAGGCAACGCCATCGAGCTGATGGGTTCGGAGGGCCCGATCCTGGCACTGTCGCAGGCAGCCTTTGAAGTGCTGACACCGGAACAGCGCAGCCGCATCGAAGCCCATGCGAAACTGGTGCCGCTAGAGATCCCCACCATCGAAATGGCAGGTGGCTCCGTGCGCTGCACCATTGCCGGCATCCACCTGGCCAGCCGCGGCTGAGGATTGCTGCGAAGATAGGCCCGTTTCTAACCTGAGCGGGCCTCATTTTGCTGCCGGAGCAGGCAAGCTCAACGGTTTTGGAGTCGCGCTGTCATCCGTCAATACATACGGGTTGCGCTGCCCCTAAACTGTTTAGAGGTTCGCCATTATGGCTCTGGGCTGGGCTTCGATCATCCCGGCGGTAACCTCCGCTCCGTTCTAAGCGCCAAAGGGTATTGCGTCATATCCTCTGGAGGCTTTCGGCAGGCAGCTTACGTCCACGACAATCGTGTTCACCGGGATCGCGCTGGAGGACTTTGTCCGCACGTCTGCCAGGCAGCGCAATAACGCCTTATTGGATTAGGCTGATGCGCGCTCGGAGGACGCTGAAACGCCGTATCTGCGCCGGTAGGCGCGGGCAAAGCTCTCCGGGTTTTCGAAGCCGCAAAGGCTGGAAATCTCTCCGATACGCAGGCTGGAGTTGAGCAGCAGGTTGCGGGCTTCGCCGAGCCGCAGATTGCGGTAGTAAGCGGCGGGCGTTTCTTTCAGGTGATGTTTGAAAAGCCGCCCCAAAGTCCAAAGCGGAACCCCGGCCCGGGCAGCAATTTCAGCCACGGGTACCGGTTGATCCAAAGTGGCGATCATCAGATCCACTGCTTTGGCCAGGCTGCGGTCCAGCCGCGCCAGAGACGTATCGGTCAGCAGCCGCTGCTGCGGGCCGCCGTGCTTGGTTGGCCGGTAGGTGAGGATCTCGGCCACCCGGTCTGCCAGCTGCCGCCCGTTGAAATGCTCGATCAGCCCCAGCGTCATGTCAAAGGTGGCGACCCCGCCCGCGCTGGAGCAGCGGTTGCCGGAGACATCGAACAGCCGGTCGGCAAACATCTCTGCACCGAATTTCTCGCGGTAGCCGCGCAGCGCCTCGAAATGCACCGCAGCAGGGCGGCGGCTGAGCAGCCCGGCCTCGGCAAAGATCAGCGCGCCGGTGTCGACGCATCCCATCACCGCACCTTCGCGCGCGCGTCGTTTGAGCCAGCTGAGCAAAGGCCCGGCGACGGCGCTTTCGGGGTGGTAGGAGGACAAGAGCAGCACCACATCCGCCTTGCTGCGGTCCAATGCTTCGGTGGGGATTTCAATGCCGCTCGAGCTGGTCAGGTAACCGCCCTCCACCGAGAGGAACCGCCAGCGCCACAGCGTATCCGCGCTTTCGCGGTTGGCCACCCGCAGCGGCTCGGTCACCAGGGTGAGTGACAGGATCGGGAAGTTTCCGGTCAGGATAATGTCGGCTTGCGGCATGGAGCCTCGTGGCAGTTTGTCAATTTACGTTAGAAAGTTGCAAAACCTGGTCAAGCGTTTTTGATGCACGGTTTCTAACATCCTCTGCCAGTGGAGGAGAGAACATGACCGAGCTGCCTTGGACGCCGGACTTCGATGTCTGGCCGATCGACCACCATGCCGGGCGTTTGCAGCACACGGGCGAGGCGCTGGAGGTAACCTGGTCGGATGGCCAAACCAGCCAGCACCACGTGCTGCTGCTGCGCGAAAACAGCCCCGATGGGGCAACGATCCATCCCAAAGCAAGGGAGATGTGCATCTCTCCGAACGGTATTGTCGCCGATGTCGCCATCACCGGGGCCGGGATCCTGGACAGCGGCGCGGTGGAGGTGCGTTTCTCCGATGGCACCACCAGCGCCTATCACCCCGGCTGGCTGCGCGGTACGGCTTGGTTCGGAGAGGAGGAGCCTGCGCCGCCAATCCTATGGCGGGGCGAGGATCTGATGGAGCCGCTGACCTTTAATGGCCCCGAGGCATTGGAGAACCCGCGCGTCTTTCTGCAATGGCTGGAGGCTTTGCGCGATTACGGCGTGGCCAGGCTGCGCGGTCTGCCGCAGCAGGACGGACTGCTGGAGGAGATCGTCACCCGCATCGGCCCGGTCCGCGAAAGCAACTTTGGCCGCCAGTATGTGCTGGAGATCAAGGACGATCCCGACAGCCAGGCCTTCACGCCCGATAAGCTGCTTCAGCATATCGACATGCCGACACGCGAAACCCCGCACGGGCTGCAGTTCCTTTACACCCGCAGCAACACCGCCACCGGTGGCGAGGGAATTTACGTCGACGCTTTTCAGGTCGCGGAAGACATGCGCGAGGAGGAACCGGAGCATTTCCATTCTCTGGTGACGGACGTCTGGGAATACTCGAACCGCGCCCGCCGCTCGGACTATCGCGCCAGCGGCCCGGTGGTGGAGACCGATGCCAAGGGCAGCATCACCGGTGTGCGCTACAACACCTTTCTGCGGGCGCCCCTGAAGGCGCCGCTGGAGGTGCAGGCCCGCGCCTACAAGGCTTACCGCGCCTTTTGCGCCCGGGCGCAGGATCCGCGCTACGAGATGGTGTTCCGCTACGAGCCGGGTGACCTCCTGGCCTTCGACAACCGCCGCGCGCTGCACGGGCGAGCGGGGTATGACGCAAAGGGCGGCACGCGGCTCATCGAGGGGATCTACTCCGACCGCGACGACCTGCATTCGCGCATCCGCACTTTGAAACGGCAGTTCCGGGCCGAGGCCGAGCAGGAGGCGCAGTCATGATCCCCGACAAAATGGCTGCCGTGCATCTGACCGGCTACGGCGGGCTGGAGTGCCTGCATTACCGCACCGATGTGCCGGTGCCGCAGCCCGGACCCGGCGAGGTGCTGGTCCGGGTGACCGCCGCAGGCATGAACAACACCGACATCAACACCCGCACAGGCTGGTACAATGCCGGCGTTGGCGACGGCACCACCGAGGCTGGCGGCCAAGCGGGCTTTGGTGTCGACGAAGGCGGCATGGGCGACTGGGCCGGCGACATCCGCTTCCCGCGCATCCAAGGAGCGGACTGTGTGGGGTGCATTGCCGCCGTGGGACAGGGAGTGGACCCGGCCCGCATCGGCGAGCGGGTGGTTTGCGCCCCTTACCTCTACGATCCAGAAGACCCGGAGTGGCTGGAGAACGCGGGTTTTCTGGGCTCGGAATACGACGGCGCCTTTGCCCAGTTCACCAGGCTGCCCGCGCGCAACGCTGTGACGGTAGCGGATGACCTGCCGTTCACGGACGCGCAGCTGGCGACGCTGCCCTGTTCCGGCGGCACCGCGATGAACATGATGCTGATGGCCGGGCTCAAGGCTGGCGACGTGGTTCTGGTTACCGGAGCTTCGGGCGGAGTCGGCACCTTCCTTATTCAGATCGCCAAGCACTACGGCGCCGAAGTGGCGGCGGTCTGCAGCGCCTCCAAGGCGGATGAGGTGCGGGCCATCGGAGCAGATCATGTGATCGGTCGCGCCGCCGCGGATCACGCAAGCGCGGCCCTGGCCGCCACTGGGGGCCGCAAGTTCACCCTGATCGCCGATGTGGTGGGCGGGGAGCGCTTCGCCGAGTACCTCTCACTGCTGAAACGCGGCGGCCGCTATGTCACCGCAGGTGCCATTGCCGGGCCGAATGTGACTCTCGATCTGCGCACGCTCTACCTCAAGAACCTCAGCTTCTTCGGCTCCACCGCCTACCTGCAGGAGACCTTTCCGCGGCTCATGGAAATCCTGCATGCGGGCGGGCTGAAACCGGCTGTCGCCGCCGCCCGGCCACTGTCTGAAATCGCCGCCGCGCAGGAGGCATTCCTGCAGAAACACCATGTGGGCAGCATGGTGCTGATCCCGCCGCAGCAGGCCCTGGCCCAGGAGGACCGGACATGAAGATCACCAAGTTGACCGTCTACCGCGTGGTGCTGGACAAATGGGGCGTCGAGACCCGCTATACCAAAACCCTGAACATGGAGATCCCGCTGGAAACCACCGTGCTGCGGATCGACACCAGCGAGGGGCTGACCGGCTGGGGCGAGACCATGACCGCGCCCTCCTACTACCTGCCGACCTCGCCGCAGGCGGCCCGCGCGGGGATTGAGCTGATCGCGCCCGCACTGCTGGGGCAGGACCCGCTGAACCACCGCGCCCGGATGGAGGACATCCGCTTTGCTATGCGCGGCCACAAGCCCACCAAATCGGTGATCGATATGGCGCTGTGGGACCTGCAGGGCAAGGCGCGCGGGCTGCCGCTGGTCGACCTCTGGGGCGGCCGGGTGGTCGAGGACATGCCGGTTCTGTGCCTGGTGAACACCGCTTCGCCTGAAGAGCAGGTGGCACAGATTGAGGAATTCCGCGCCCAGGGCTACAAGCTGTTCCAGATCAAGATCGGCTATGGCAGCCCGCAGCTGGAAGTTGCCCGCATCCGTGCCTGCCAGCAGGCCATGCGCGAGGATGAGCGTTGCTGGTTCGACGTGAACCGCGCCTGGACCGTGGATCAGGCGATGCAGGTGATGCCGCTGGTGCGCGACCTGGCACCGCTGATCGAGCAGCCCTGCGAGACCTACGAGCAGTGCCGCACTGTTGCCCGCCACACCGGCATGGGGCTGATGCTGGACGAAGCAATCGAGGATCAGGACAGCTTCATCCGCGCCGCCAAGGACGGGGTGATCAATGCCGCGGTGCTCAAGATGGGCTGCACCGGCGGCATCTCCGAACACCGCCATCTGGTGGAGACCGGCTTGCGTCTCGGCATCCCGATGCGGATCGAGGATTTCTACGGCACCGGCCTGACCCTGGCAGCGGTCTCCCACTTGGCGCAGGGGCTGCCGGCGGCGGCAACTTTTGGCCTCTATGACTACCACCTGCCCGCGGTGCCTGTGGTGAAGAACCCGTTCCCGGTGGTGAAAGGCCGGGTGAAGGTCCCGGAAGACTGCGCGCCGGGCCTCGGTGTTGAGGTCGATCCGGAGGTGCTGGGCGATCCGGTGGCGGAGTACAGCCTGTGACCAAGGCGGACCGTTTGAAACGGATGCTGAACCCGGCCCGGGTGGCCTGGTTCGGCGGCGGCGGAATTGCGCCTGCAATCGACTACATGAAGGCCAATGGCTTCGCCGGAGAGGCCATCGCAGTGAACCCAAAGCGGGCGGAAATTGCTGGACTGCCCTGTGTGCCCTCGGCTGCGGACCTTCCTTGGGCACCAGACGTTGCTGTCCTGGTGATCCCCAAGGAAGCCGTGATCGAAACCGTGCGCGCCCTGTCGGAACAGGGCTGCGGCGGGGTGGTCTGCATCACCTCTGGCTTCTCGGAAAGCGCCGATGGCGTGGCGCGGCAAACAGAGATGATCGAGGCCGCCGGAGAGATGCCGGTGATCGGCCCCAACTGCCCGGGCATTGCCAATTTCCTGGATGGGAATGCCTTCATGATGGATCACTTCGGCAATCATTCGCCCGGCAAAGGCGTGGCGGTGATCTCCAACGGCGGGGCCTACCTGAGCGACCTTGGCTGCGCCGACCGTTCGCAGCCCATCGCCTATATGATCGGCCTTGGCAATCAGGCGATGGTGAGCGTCGCCGACATGCTGGATGCGGTGCTGGACGATGCCCGGGTGACGGCGGTGAATGTCTATTTCGAGGGCATTGCCGATGTTGGAAAACTCTCGCAGGCTGCTGCCAAGGCCGCCGGCAAGGGCATTCCGGTGGTGGCCATCAAAGGCGGCCGCAGCGAGGCAGGCACCCGCGCCGCGCAGTCGCATACAGCGTCTTTGTCGGGTGATGCGGCAGTGGCCTCAGCCCTGTTCCGCCGCTTTGGCTGGATCGAAGTAACGACACCCTCGGAAGCCATCGAAACCGTCAAGATGCTGAACTTCACGCCCATCCCCAAGGGCTTGAAAACCGGTTTCATCACCTCCTCAGGCTCTTATGCGGTGCTGGGCGGCGATATTGCCGAGAAGGCGGGCTTGCAGATGGTGCCGCCCTCGGCAGAGGTTGCTCCGGCCATTGACGCGGCGCTGCCTGCCTATGTCGGCCCTGCCAACCCTTTGGATATCTCCGACGCCCATGGCTGGCCGCAGGGTGATCAGCTGCCGATCTACCAGGCCTTTGCGCAGGATGATTACGATCTCTTTGCCCAGGTGATGTGCTACCCGCCTGAAAGCGGCTGGGACATGTCGACCTGGGACGCCACCACCGGCGCTTTGGCCGAGGCCAAAGGGAACCGTCCGGCGGCCTTCGTCAACACCCTGGCCGAGGCGCTGCCACGCGAAGCCCGCGACCGGATGATTGCCAGCGGCATGGCACCTTTGCAGGGGATCGAGGACGGTTTGCGCGCGGTGGCCCATGCGGCGCGCTATGGGAAATCTCGCGTCGATCTGAACCCGGAAGTCATGATTTTGAACGCTGAGAGCAGCGCCCGGCCTGGCGGGGGGGAAGCGCAGCGCCCGCCCCGAGGAGGACGGGCCGGGCGCTGCCTGGCCGATCTGCCGGGCGGGACGCTGAGTGAAGCAGAGGCAAAACTCTGGCTTGCCGAAGCAGGATTGGATGTGCCGCGCCAATGGCTTGTGCATGGGCCGGGCGGCTTGCCTGAGATCCCCTGCACCTGCGCCGTGAAAGCCATCGTGCCGGGTCTGCTGCACAAGACCGAGGCGGGCGCTGTCGCGCTGAACATTGCGCCGGAAGACCTGTCTGCTGCAATCAGCGCCATGGCAGAACGCCTCGCTGAACAAAATCTTGAGGCCGAAGGCTTCCTGATCGAGGAAATGATCCAGGATCCCGTTGGCGAACTGCTTGTCGGCATCCGCCATGTGCCGGGCATCGGCCTCACCCTGACGCTGGCCATTGGCGGCATTGCGGTGGAGCTGATGCAGGACACCGCCACTCTGATCCTGCCCGCACCGCGCGCCGATATCGAAGCAGCCCTGAGGGGCCTGAAACTGGCGCCGCTGATCCTCGGCTACCGGGGACGGCCTGCGGCTGACCTTGCCGCCGCTCTGAATGCCATCGAGGCGCTTTGCGCCTTTGCTGCGGAACACCCCGAAATCGCAGAGCTGGAAGTGAACCCGCTGCTGCTCACCCAAACCCGCGCGGTTATTGCCGATGCGGTCCTGACCCTGAAAGGCTGAGACATGACCGACTATTCCCATCTGATCTACGAAGTAGACGCCGACCATATCTGCTGGCTGACGCTGAACCGGCCGGAAAAGCTCAATGCGATGAACCTCAAGCTGATCGCTGAATTGCAAGCCGGGCTGGAGCGCGCGGATGCGGATGACGACGTCAATGTGATCGTGATCCAGGGCGCCGGCCGGGGCTTCTGCGCCGGTCATGATCTGGACGAGGACGCGGAGGAGGACCGCACCTCAATCTATGAATACCGCGCCCATTACTTCAAGCAGTTCGAGGAGTTCACAACTCCCTGGCGGGTGACCAAGCCGGTGATTGCATCCGTGAACTCCATCGCCATCGGCAAAGGGTTTGAACTCAGCCTGTTCTGCGACATCACCATCGCCTCGGACGATACCCGCATCGGCTATAACGAGGTGCGCTATGGCATCTCCGGCCACTGCATGTTCCTGCCCTGGCTGGTGAACATGAAGACCGCCAAGGACCTGCTGCTGACGGGGCGTGAGCTGACTGCGGCTGAAGCCAAGGAGATGGGGCTGATCACCGATGTGGTGCCGCTGGAAGAGCTGAAGGAGGCGACCCACAAAAAGGCGCTGCTGATGGCCCGCATGCCGCGGGAGATGCAGCGGATGCACAAGATGTATTTGAACAAGGTCTATGAGATGCAGGGCCTGCGCACTGCCACTGATTATTATCTGGAGCAGGTGGCCATCATGGGGGCAAACCCGGTGCCGGAGTATGAAGAGTTCTCGAAGTCGACGATCGAAAAAGGGCTGAAGGCAACTCTGAAGGAAGCCAATGCGCGCTATGAGGGGCTGGATTGAGACCTCCCGCCCAATTGCGGCGGGGGGCTCCCGCCCGTTTCCGGTGCTCCTCTGGAGCACCGTCACCCGTTGGGCCCGGCGCCGCGCTGGCGCGCGGCGGACCGGTCAGCAGGGCTGACCGGATGTTTCGCGTGCGAAACATTGGGGCAGAGGTGCTGACTTATAGGAGGCCGTTACCGGCCTTCGATTTCGCCTAGGATCTTGTTGCGCTGGATTTTGCCCGAGGGGCCCTTGGGCAGCTCCGGCAGAAAGTGGACCTCATCCGGCGATTTGAATTTCCCAAGCTGGCTGTGGCAGATCTCGATCAGCTCCAGCGGCGTCAGGCTGGAGCCGTTGCGAATCTTGACGGCTGCTTCCACCGTCTCTCCGTAGCTCGCGCAGGGGCGTCCGAAGGCCGCGGCCTCGATTACGTCGGGGTGGGAATAGAGCGCCTCGTCAATCTCGCGCGGGGCGATGTTCTCGCCGCCTTTGATGATCAGTTCCTTCAGGCGGCCGGTGACAAAGACATAGCCGTCGGCGTCGATGCGGCCCAGGTCGCCGGTGCGCAGCCAGCCGTCTGCGGTGAAGGTGCCCGCGGTGGCCTCGGGATTGCTGAGGTACTCCATCATCACATTGGGACCGCGCACCGCCAGCTCGCCTTCGCTGCCGTCGGTGACAGGGTTCTGATTGGCGTCCAGGATGGCGATCTCATTGCCATAGGCGATGCCGGGGGAACCGATCTTGCGGATGCCCGGAGGCAGCGGGTTTGACAGGATCTGGGCGGCGGTCTCGGTGAGGCCCATGGTCTCGATGATGGGCATGCCGAAGCGGTCCTCAAAGGCGCGCTGCACATCCGGAGCCAGCGCCGAGGAGGCGGAGCGGCCGAAACGGATGCGAGCGCGGGTGCTGTCGACCGGGTCGAGGTCCGAGTGCAAGAGGTGCGAGATGATGGTGGGGACCACCGAGAACCATGTGGCTTGCGACCAGCCCGCATGGGCCCAGAACCGGCTGGCGGAGAAACGTTCGCACATGGCCAGCGAACCGCCGGAGATCAGCGTGCCCATCACCGTCACACAGAGGCCGTTGATATGGTAGATTGGCAAGACACAGAGACCGCGGTCCTGGGGGGTGAGCTCATGCGCGACGGCGGTGGTCCAGCCGCCTGCCAGCAGGCTTGCGTGGGAATGCACTACGCCTTTGGGGCGGCCGGTGGTGCCGGAGGTGTACATCAGCAAAGCGTGGTCGCCGGCAGAGAGCGGGTGCAGCTCTGCCGGCGGACCACCAGTTGCTGCCTGCCTGTCGAAAGGGGAGATGGAAGACAGGTCGGCAGTCTGCTCGAACAGGTCTGTCTGGCTGGCGTGCACAAAGGCAAAGCGGGCGCCGCTGTGCTGCAGGGCGTAAGACACCGCGCTGTTGCCTGCGACCAGGTTGATCATGGTGGCGCGGAAGCCACCGTAGAGAACGCCGAACAGGCACTCCAGCGCCTCGCGGCCATTGGGGTGCAGGATGGCGACGCTTTCGCCCTTGGAAATGCCCTTGGCGGTCAGCGCGCGGGCGATGTTCCGGGCGGTGTCGCGCAGCTCGGGCCAGCTGAGGTCGGGCGCGCCGTCGGGGAAGACAAAGCCGGTGCCGCCTTCCTCTGCGCGTGTGTTGAGCCAGTCGCGGATGGTTCCTTTGGGCGGTTCCATCATTGGTCCGCCTCCGCCCAGTAGCCGGCAAAGATGTCTTCCAGCGCCGGTTCGCAGGAGGGGATTTCGCGCACGATCTTGGTGCTCTGCACGAAGTGGCGCCAGTTGAGGTTGGTGTCGATCGAATTGCCGCCCCAGCTGCCGCAGCCCATCGACAGGGAAAACGGCATTCCATTGGTGAAGGCGCCGCCGGTGGCAAAGGTATGGGCCTGGTTGACGATCACCCGGCAGGTGGGCATGTCGCGGCCCATTTGCACCGCGCGTTCGTTCCGGGCGGTGTGAATGCCGATGGAGTGGCCTGCGCCTTGGTGGGCGAGAATACGGGATGCGGTGGCTTTGGCCTCTGCGAAATCCGCCGAGCGATAGACGGCCAGAATTCGGCTTAGCTTTTCGCCGGAGAGCGGGTGGTCCGGGCCGATGCCCTTGGTTTCGATAGCCAGGAATTTGGTACCTGCGGGGACTTTGCCGGACATATCCAGCGCAGTCAGCATCTTGCCGGCGTCCTGGGCGATGACTTCGCGGTTCAGATGGCCATCGGGCCAGAGCTTAGCGATGATGCCAGCGGCTTCTGCTTCGGGCACCAGTGCGCCGCCTTCCTGGGCAAGCGCGGCGATGAACTGCTCATAAATGGCATCCACCACCACCACGGAGTTTTCCGAGGAACAGGAAGTGGCGTTATCGAAGGTCTTGGAGGCGGTGATCTTGGCCGCGGCATCCGCCAGGTTTGCGGTCTCATCCACGATCACGGTCACATTGCCGGCACCGACCGCCACGGCTGGCGTGCCGCAGGACTGGGCGCGGTCGACGTTGTTCTGGCTGCCGGTGCAGATCACCCGGTCCGCGGCCTCCATCAGCGCCTGGGTCTTGGCCTTGGAGCCGGGGGCGGGGATCATCTGCACCAAATCCGGGTCCAAGCCCAGCTTGGCGAATTCATCATGGATATAGGAAAGCAGCAACTCGCAGGAGGCCACGCCCTTGGGCGAGGGGGCCACAACGATGGCATTGCCGCCTTTCAGCGCGTTGATGATGTTGTTGGCAGGCGTCGCTGCCGGATTGGTCGAGGGGACAACGGCGCCGATCACGCCGATGGGGCGCATGATCTCGGTGATGCCGGTTTCAGGATCGTCGCTGATAATGCCGTGGGTCTTAACACCCGCGATGTCGCGCAGCAGGCCCAGCGTCTTGCGGTGGTTCTTGGTGATCTTGTCCGCCACATTGCCGAGGCCGGTGGTTTCCACCGCCAGTTCGGCCAGGGCGCGGTTGCGGGTGGGTTCCATGATGGCCCAGCCTGCTGCCAAAGCTGCCTTGTCATAAAGCGCCTGGCTGCCGCCTGCCTCAAAGGCCTGCTGGGCGGTGCGGGCGCGCGCCACGATCTGTTCCACCTCGGCGATGCCGGAGGCGAGTGCGTCCTGAGCGGTCATGTCTTTCCTCGATTGATTGTCCGGGGCAGGGGCGCTGCCCCGGAGGGTTTCGGCCGGAGGGGGGGATCAGAGCCCGGCCAGAAGTTCTTTCAGCGTTTGTTCGCGTGCGGCCCACATCTCTTTGACCTCGTCACGGGTCATGATGTGCATGGGCGAGCCGCCGGCCTGCATCTTCTTGGCGACGCGCGGGTTGGCAAACATCTCAGGCACGGTGGCGGCAAGCTCGTCGATCACCTCTTGCGGTGTGCCCTTGGGCACCATCACGCCGCGGAAATTGACCGAGGAGTTGTCTACGTCCAAGCCTTGCTCCTGCATGGTGGGGACGTCGGGCAGGAAGTCCGAGCGGTGCAGGTCGGCGACGCCGAGGATTTTCACACTGCCAGCCTCCTGCGCGCGGAAGGCATCGGACAGGTTGTTGATCCCGCCCATAACTTCACCGGCGATCACGGCCTTCATCGCTGCTGCGCCGCCGCCTTTGGTGGGGATATAGGCCATCTTCACGCCTGCCGCCTTTTCGATCTGCAGCGCGGCGATGTGGTGGCCAACAAACAGGCCGGCGCCCGAGAAGGTGAGCTTGCCCGGGTTCTCCTTGGCGTGGGCGACCACATCCGCCATGGAGTTGAAGGGGCTGTCAGCCGCCACAACAAAGACTGCCGGGTCGGCGCCCCAGTTGGCGATGGGCTCAAAGCTGTCGGCGGAATAGGACACACCGCCTTTGATCGACTGGGCGATGAAGTGCGGCACGTTGTAGGCCGCCAGGGTGTAGCCGTCCGGATCAGCTTGCGTTGCAAACCAGTTCCAGCCGACACGGCCGCCGGCGCCGGGCTTGTTGATGATGGCGATGGGCATCCCCAGCGCGTCCTCGTTGCCCGCGGTCATGGTGACGATCCGGGCCTGGAAGTCGGTGGCCCCGCCGGCCCCGTAAGAGACCATCATCAGGATCGGCCGTTCCGGATACTCCTCAGCCATGGCGGTGCCTGCCAGGCCCATCAGCGCTATGGCGGCGCTTGCAATCAGTTTCTTCATTTTCTTCTCCTCCCTATTGATTTCGGACCGGTTTTGCCGGTCAGAACAGAATTTCACGCGGCGTGTAGACGCTCAGCAGTTTGGCAAAGAGGCCGTACATCACTGCCACGAACACGGCGGTGATCACGGCCCGCTTGACCCAGGTTTTGCCCTCGGAATGCGGCGCCGGGTCGTAGAGCGACAGCAGGATGAAAAAGGCGATGGCGGTGGCGGTGTAGAACCCCAGCGCCTTGGCGGCCCAGAAAACATAGACCGTCATCACGGCCAGCCCGGGCACCATGCTGATGAACATGGTGCGTGAGATGCCCGAGCCGACTTTGCTGAGGCCCAGAACCGCCTTGCCGAAAGTCCAGCCCGCCAGCACCACAAAGACGGATGCAATCAGGCGCGGGAACAGGAAGGCTTCGGCGGGGGATTGCGTATAGCTGACCCAGGTCACCCAGATGCCAACTGCGAACACAAGGCCGGAGCCAAGGATGTGCTGAGACCGGTTCATGCCTGCGCCTCCTCTTTGGTGGTATGGCGGCGGGTCCGCAGCTCCATCCAGGCCGAGTAGGCGATGGAGGCGACGACCACGGCGATCAGGAAGATGTTCAGCCCGCCGGACAGGAAGTAGCTGGCCTTGCCCACTGTGGCGTCGGCGATCATGCCGCCCTGGATGAAGTTCGACTCCGCGATCGGCCCCAGGATCAGCCCCAGAACCAGCGGTGCGGCAGAGAAGCCGAAACGCTCCAGGAAATACATGCCGATGCCAAGGCAGGCCATGACATAGACATCGCCCATCGAGCTTTGCACCGAGTAAGCGCCGAAGACGGAGAGGGCGAGCACGATGGCAGCCATCACCGATTGCGGCACCTGGGCGACACGGGCGGCAAGCCCTGCCACGTAGAGGCCGAAGAGGCACATCAGAACCTGGCCCACCAGCATCGAGTTGATGAAGGTCCAAGCCACATCCGGGTGATTGTCGAACAGGTCGGAGCCCGGGAAGATGCCGTGGATCAGCAGCCCGCCCAGCAGCACCGCAGCGGTGGGGCTGCCGGGGATCGACAGTGTCAGCAGCGGCACCAGCGAGGGGCCGACCATGGCGTTATTGGCGGATTCCGCGGCAATCACGCCTTCGCTGTGGCCCTGGCCGAACTTCTCCTTCTCTGAGGAGAACTTCTTAGTCTGGTCATAAGCCACCAGCCCGGCAATCTGGCCGCCAACGCCGGGGATCAGACCGATGATGGAGCCGGTGATGGTGCCGATGCCCAGGGCACGCGGGCGGCGCAGCAGTTCTTTGGTCGCGTCGAGGACCGAGTGTTTCTGCACTTCGATCACCTCGGCACCGCTCGCGCGGCGGCCCTTGGCGAACATGGTCAGCACTTGCGGGATGGCAAACAGGCCGATGAGGGCTGCAATGATGTTGATGCCGCCGCCGAGCGACGGGTGGAAGATAAAGCGCTGGGCGCCCATGATGTCGTCAAAGCCGATGGTCGCCAGCCACAATCCGATGCAGCCGGACAGCAGGCCTTTGACCACAGAGGCCGAGTCGAGCGAGCCGATCACCGTGACTCCCAGAATGGCCAGCCAGAACAGATGCGAGGGGCCAAAAGCCAGCGCCCATTGCGCCAGAACTGGGGTCAGGAAAATGAGCAGCAGCACGCCGAAGATGCCACCCACGGCTGAGGCGAGGAAGGACAGCTGCAGCGCCTTGGCGCCTTTGCCCTGCTTGGCCATCTTGTGGCCGTCCAGTGTTGTGGCGATGTTGGCAGGGGCGCCGGGGATCTTCAGCAGGATCGCGCTGACCGCGCCGCCTGCCACGGTGGATGTATAGGCGGCTCCCAAGAGGATCAGGCCCTGAACCGCTTCCAGATGGAAGGTGAAGGGGATCAGCAGCGCCACTGCCATGGTGGGGGAAAGCCCCGGGGTCGCCCCCAGGATCAGCCCGCCAATCGTGCCGCCCAGAAGCAGCAGGAATGACAGCGGTGAGAATACGTCTCCGAAGTAAAATATGAAGTCCATTCGGGGCCTCCCAACCCGGCTGATCGCGCTTTTGCTTTTGTTGACAAAACAGGTTAGGCCATGAAAATAGTATTGCAAACGTTTTCATAAATTCTGCCAGAGGAGGGGAGATTATGACGCCAAAACAAAAGGGTAACGTGGATATTGTTGCGGTTGCCAGGGCCGCCAAAGTGTCACCCTCCACGGTGTCGCGCACCTTCAATCACCCCGATCTGGTGAGCCCGGCGACTCGCAAGAAGATCAATCGCGCGGTGCAGAAACTGGGCTATGTCAGGAACCGCGCCGCGCAGATGATGCATGGCAAACGATCGGGCACCATCGGGCTGGTGGTGCCGACCATCAACCACGCGATTTTTGCCGAGGTGATCCAGGCGTTTTCGGATGCCATCGACCAGGCCGGGTTTACATTGCTGCTGGCCTCGCACGGTTACGATCTGGACCGGGAATATGCGATGGTGCGCAAGCTGATGGAGCACCGGGTCGACGGGGTGGCGCTGATCGGGCTGGAGCACTCCGACGCCACCGCCCGGCTGATCGCGCAGCAGGAGACGCCTGCGATGGCGATCTGGAACTACGCAGAGGAGTCGGAGCTGCCCTGCGTCGGTGCTGACAACAGGCAGGCGGGCCGGATGGCGGCTGAGCATCTGCTGCAGCTGGGGCACCGGGACATCGGCCTGATCTTCCCCGACACCCGCGGCAATGACCGGGCCCGCCACCGGCTGACTGCGGCAGTGGAAGCTCTTGAAACCCATGGCATTTCCGTGCCGGACGAACGGAAGTCCGAGGCGCCCTACAGTGTCTCCCAGGCCAAACAGGCCGCCCTGGAGCTGCTCTCCGGACCGTCGCGTCCAACGGCCTTGTTGTGCGGCAACGACGTGATCGCCCAGGGCGCCCTCTACGGGGCGCAGAAATGCGGACTGAAAGTGCCGCAGGACCTATCGATCATGGGGATCGGCGACTTCAAGGGCTCGGCAGATATCGAGCCGAGCCTCACCACGGTGCGGATCCCGGCGGAAACCATCGGCACGCTCGCAGGCGAGCGGTTCACCAGCTATATCACCTCGGAGGCGCCGGAGATGTTCAAACTGTGCTGTGAGCTTGAACCTATCCTGCGCGGCACCACCGGACGGATTTGAGGAGGGCAGGGGGCATGAAATTCGGCTTTATCGGAACCGGCGTGATCACCGAGGCCATCGTGACCGGCCTGCTGAAGCAGGAGGGGGCAGCGCATGAGTTCCTGTTGTCCGAGCGCAGCCGCGCGGTTTCGGCACGGCTGGCGGTGGCTTCGGCTCAGGTGCAGATCGCCACGGATAATCAGGAGATTGCAGATCAGGCAGATGTTTTGTTCCTTGCGGTGCTGCCGCAGGTTGCGGAAGAGGTGCTGCAGCCATTGCAATTCAGGGCAGGCCAGAAAGTGGTCAGCCTGATTGCAACCGTGACCCATGAACGGCTGCGGGAATGGATCGGCGCGGATGTGGAGCTCACCCGTGCCATCCCGCTGCCCGCAGTGGCTGAGCGGCGCGGGGTGACGGTGCTTTACCCGCAGGACCGGGTGCTATCCGGATTGTTTGCCGGGCTTGGAACGGCTGTTACGGCAAAGACAGTTGAAGAATTTGACGCTTATGCCGCCGCCAGCGCCCTGATGGGCACCTATTTCGGCGTGCTTGAAACCGCAGCAGGCTGGCTGGCGGCTCAAGGCTGCTCCGAAGAGGGTGCGCAGGCCTATTTGACGGGTGTCTTCAGCGGGCTGGCAAAGCGGGCTGAGGCAGATGCCGGCAGCAGTTTCAGCGCCCTGCGTGAAGGGCACTCAACCCCGGGCGGGCTGAACGAGCAGCTGTTCCGGGTTTTTGACAGCGCAGGCGGCAGCAAGGCTTTGACTGAAGGGCTGGAGAGTGTCGCGGCCCGGCTGCAGGCGGCCAAATCATAGGCCTTTTCAGGCCGGCAGATCAGCGGACAGATCGCAGGACCGGATAAAGGTGCAGCACTCCTCTGTCAGCACGGCAAAACGGCTGCGCTCTCGCTGATAGAGGTAAACCTCCCGCTTGTCCGGCAGATCGGCGATGGGGCGGAAGGCGGTGGTTTCCGGCATGAAACGGGCCACGGTCTGCGGCAGCACCGTCACCCATTTGCCGGTCCGCACCATGGTGATCAGCGAGTGGGTGTTGTGGATCGTTACATCGGCGGAGCCGCTGGCCGCGACAAAACGTTCGTTCCGGATCAGATCGCACAGCGCATTGCGCACAAAGGACGCGCCGGCGATGTCGGCGATCACCGGCGGATGCTTCTGCAGCACCAGAGGGTGGTCGGTGGAGCAGACCAGCCCGAAACGGTCCTCGAACAGCGGCACGGCCTTGACGCCGTTGACCGGGTGATAACCCGAGGCGATGCCGATGTCCGCCTTGCCTTCGGCCAGGGCATCCAGAACCTGCTGGGTGTCGGTATCGCGCAGCTCGACCTTCAGGCCCGGGTAGCGTTCGGTCATATGCTCCAGCACCGCGGGGAAGACCAGCGCCGCGACAGACGGCACCGAGACAATGCGGATCAGCCCGTGGATCGCCTCGGCCGCCATCTCGATGCTCTGCACTGTTTGATCGAATTGGCGCACCTGTTTCTGGGCCAGTTCAAAGACTTGCTCCCCCAGCGGCGACAGCTGGTTCTTGCGCTCACCCTCGAACAGCTTCTTGCCCAGATGCTCCTCCATCTGTTTCAGCGTCATCGAGACAGCAGATTGGGTGCGGCCCAGCCTGTTGGCCGCTTCGGAGAGGTTGCCGGTCTGCGCCACGGTGCAGAAGGCGCGCAGCATTTCGATCTTCAAAGGCATGGCTTCAGTTTTGTTGAAGTTTCTTTCAGTTTATTGAGTTTGACTGATGTGTCCCGCGGAGTCCATCCTGCTGCAAACCTGAATTTCAGCATCTGGGGCCCGTACCGTGACCAAACTGAACCTGATTGCCGGCGAATGGCTGGCTGGCGAAAGCGAAATCGAAAACCGCAACCCGTCGGATCTGAGCGATCTGGTCGGCATGTTTGCCCAGGCCAGCAGCGACCAGCTGGAAGCGACACTGGATCAGGCGCAGATCGCACAGCGCGAATGGGCAGCCTACGGTCTGGAGCGCAGGCAGGCGGTTCTGATGAACATCGGCAACGAGCTGATGGCGCGCGCCGAAGAGCTGGGCACACTTCTCTCCCGCGAGGAAGGCAAGCCGCTGGCTGAGGGCAAAGGTGAAGTCTATCGGGCAGGACAGTTCTTTACCTACTACGCCGCCGAATGCCTGCGCCAGATCGGTGAAAACGCCGACTCCGTGCGCCCGGACATCGAAGTCGACGTGCGGCGCGAGGCGGTGGGCGTTGTCGCCATCATCTCGCCCTGGAACTTCCCGACCGCAACCGCGTCCTGGAAAATCGCGCCGGCGCTGTGCTACGGCAACGCCGTTGTCTGGAAGCCCGCCAACATCACCCCGGCGTCTGCTGTTGCCCTGACCGAGATCATCGAACGCCAGGATATCCCCAAAGGTCTGTTCTCGCTGGTCATGGGTTCCGGCCGCTCGATCGGCCAGCGTCTGGTCGAAAGCCCCAAGGTGAACGCCATTTCCTTCACCGGCTCGGTGCCGGTGGGCAAGGGGATTGCCGCCGCAGCCATCCAGAACCTGACCAAGGTGCAAATGGAGATGGGCTCCAAGAACGCGCTGGCCGTCATGGACGACGCCGATCTGGATCTGGCTGTTTCCCTGGCGCTGGGCGGCGCCTTTGGCGGCACCGGACAGAAATGCACCGCCTCCTCCCGGCTCGTGGTCCACGCGGCCGTGCACGACGCCTTTGTTGAGAAACTGGTGGCAGGCGCACAGGCGATGAAAGTGGGCCACGCGCTGGAAGCAGGCGTGCAGATGGGTCCCGTGGTCAGCGGGCAGCAGCTGAACGAAAACCTGGCTTATGTGGACCTGGGCACATCCGAAGGCGCGGAACTGGCCTGCGGCGGCCAGCGCCTGGAGATGCCGACCGAAGGCTTCTACATGTCGCCGGGCGTGTTCCTGAACACCACCAACGACATGCGCATCAACCGCGAGGAAATGTTCGCGCCGCTGACCTCGGTGATCAAGGTCGGCAGCTATGACGAAGCGCTGTCTGTAGTGAACGACACCAACTTCGGGCTGACCTCGGGCATCGTCACCCAGTCGCTGGCGCGCGCTACCCACTTCCGCCGCAACGCGCGCACCGGTGTGGTGACCGTCAACCTGCCGACCGCAGGCACCGACTACCACGTGCCCTTCGGCGGCCGCGGCGACAGCTCCTATGGCCCGCGCGAGCAAGGCAAGGCGGCGGCGGAATTCTACACCACCGTCAAGACCGCCTACATCAGCGCCGGCAAGCCGGTCTGATCAAGGAACCCTGGCAGCGCCGTGCAGCCGGCCTGCCAGTTTACCGAAGCGCCCGTCCTGCCTCTCTCCGTCAAACCGGAGGTTTGCCTTTGGCAAAACGCGGCGGGCGCCACTTGCCCTTTGCCTGAAAGTGGCCGGGCGCTGGATTTGAAAACCGAGGTGCATGAATGACCGGATACCGTATCGACTGCCTGCAATATGCCAACTGGTCCGAGAAGATCTTCCGCCAGCTGCGGACAGGCAACGTGGACGCGATCCATGTCACCATTGCCTATCACGAGAACTTCCGCGAGACGGTTCTGAATTTCGAGAAGTGGAACCGCTGGTTCGAGCAGTACCCGGACCTGATCATGAAGGGGCAGTGGGCCTCGGACATCGACAAGGCCCGCGAAACGGGGCGCACCGCGGTGTTCTTTGGCTTCCAGAATCCTTCGCCGATGGAAGACGACATCGGCCTGGTCGAGATCCTGCACACCCTGGGTGCACGGTTTATGCAGCTCACCTACAACAACCAGTCGCTGCTGGCGACCGGCTGCTACGAGGCAGAGGATCCCGGCATCACCCGCATGGGCAAGCAGGTGATCAAGGAGATGAACCGGGTCGGCCTGATTGTGGACATGAGCCATTCCGCCGACCGCTCCACCATCGAGGCGGCCGAGATCTCCACCCGCCCGATCGCCATCACCCATGCCAACCCGCATGAGTGGTCGCCGGCCCTGCGCAACAAGAAAGACGATGTGCTGCGCGCGGTCACCGGCCATGGCGGCATGCTGGGTTTCTCGGTCTATCCGCACCACCTCAAGGACAAGTCAGACTGCACTCTGCAGAGCTTCTGCGAGATGATTGCCCGTACTGCTGAAAAGTACGGGACCGGGCACCTCGGCATCGGCACCGACCTTTGCCAGGACCAGCCCGACAGCGTCGTGGAATGGATGCGGGTCGGCCGCTGGAGCAAGGAAATCGACTACGGCGAAGGATCAGCCGCCGCTCCGGGTTTTCCGGAAATGCCCAGCTGGTTCCAGGACAACCGCGACTTTGGAAACATCGAAGAGGGCCTTCGCGCGACGGGCATGAACGATGAGGAAGTCAGCGGCATCATGGGCGGGAACTGGTACCGGTTCTTTGCCGAAAACTTTGGCCCCAAAGGATAGGCTTTATGGAAACAACCGCGCAGACAACGATATCAAGACGGGACCCGGCGCAGGTGATGCGCCTCAGCCGGCTCGGCTCTTTGCATCAGTGCCGCCTCAGCTTCATGCGGGTGCTGACACGGCGCATGGCCGAGGAGAACTGGAGCTTCTCCCGGCCCAAGTTTGATATCGATGCCAAGGGTGTTGGTGTTGCGGTCTATACCGCCACCGGCCCCGCGCGGTCTTATTCCCTCGTGGCCTTTGCCCATGATCTGCCGCCCGAGATGCGCTCGGACCGGGTGATCGCCACCGCCTGGGACGCAACCTTTGCCCTGTTCGACGGGGTGCCCACTGAGGCTGACATTGAGCGGCTGTCGAAGAACGTACCCTACCAGGAAGCGGGCCGGGTCAGCGGCAGCGAGCTGTCGCTGTCGCGGGCCAACCGTTCGGTGCGGCTGTGGGCGCATGTGGTGGAGTGCCTTTCTGAAGGGCGCCAGCCCGACCCGGCGCAGATCGAAAGCGTCGGCTACCTGATGCGCACCACCGCGGTCTACGGCTCCGGCAAGTTCGGCGCCGCGGACCGGGACATCATCGCGGACCGCGCAGAGATGAAGGGTCCGTTCCAGGCCGAGATGCTGTCGGTTTTCCTGACACGCGCCTTTGTCCGCGACCTGGTTGAGCATATGGCCCGCGCCAGAGGCGGCGATCAGGCGGCGCGGATGGCACCCGAGACTGCCCGGCAGCTGGGCATCGGCAACTCCACCGGCTTGGGCATGGCGCCCTACATCGTTAACCACCCGGTGCTGTTCAACAACTGGATTGCCGCGCGGGAAGAAGCGATTGCCCGGGTGCGCTCGGTCGAGACCGCCACGGGCGAAGAGGCCGCCTGTTTCCGCAGGATGCTGCGGCGGAGCGAGATTTCCGCCGCGCGCTGGCGCTCGGAGCACCCGGTGCAGGTGGAAAAACTGGCGGCGCTGGCCAAGGATCTGGAGGCGCTGGCGGCTTGGGTGGCCGCGGATGATTTGCTGAATGACCGCCCCTGGGACCGGCTGATCCGCTGGAGCGAAGCGGAATTGAGCCTGGAGGGGCAGGAGCTGGCCGCCTCGCTCATTTTGGAGCCTTATGGGGAACTGGTGGATGAGCTGGCGCCCTCAATGGCCGACCATAACAAGGACGCCTTCGTAATTGACGGTTCCATGCCGGTGTCCAAGCTGCGCGGCCTGATCGCCGAAAGTTTCGGCTGGGCGCTGGATCTGGACTGGGACGCGCGCGAGAACTGTGCCCGCGCCTGGTATGTCTCGGAAGAGAAGCTGGAGCCGCGCATGGGCGAGCGCTTTGAGGAGCCGATCTCGGAATACGAACAGCCGCTGGCCCCGGCACGCGATGCAGCTCTTGCCCATGCGGCGCTGGCGGACTGGGACGCGGACGAGCTCATTGCCGGCTTCCTGCTGCGTCACCCCGAACACCGCCACACCGTGCGCCGGGCGCAGATGAGCCAGGTGGCACCCTATGGCGAGATCCGCAGCAACACCATCAGCGACCGCGTGCTGCCGATCGACATGCTGCGGGCAAAGCTGTCGTTCTTCGGCGCCACCCATTTCGACCCGCGCTCGGACCGCTGGGTGCGGATCTGCATGTATGCGGGCGCGCCTTACCCGGAGGGCCTGACCACCGCCAACTCCGACCTGTGGGTGTATCCGGAGGCAGAGCAATGAGCTTTTCCCTGAACGAAGTGGAAGCCACCGCCAAACGCGCCGCCCGCGGTGCCGGCTATGACTGGGGACTGGCCGAGGAAGCCTCAAAAGCCACCCGCTGGCTTTGCGCACAGGGGCTCGATGGTGCAGCCGTGCTGGCCGGGCTGTTGGAAGGCGGCTTTGCCGCAAACCTGCCTGCCCATGTGCCGCAAAACCTGAGCGGCAGCTGGCAGGCTGATGCGCTGCTCTGCCCGCTGGCAACCGGCGCCGCCCTTTCGGATTGCGCTATGCGCCTGCAACAGGCGCCGCAGGCCATGGGGCCGATTGCGCAGCCTGCGTTCATCCTGCCCTTTGCTGCCTTGGCCGCACGCCGTCTTGGCGCCTGTGTCACCATCGAAGGCGAGGGCTTTCAAGCCGTTACCGACGGCAGCGTACTGCAGGTCGAAGGCACTCTGCCGGATACCGCTGCCAGCCTGACCATACGCGCAGAGGGCAGCCTGCCTGCTTCCGCTCCGCTCGCCACCCGCGCTGAACCGGAGGAGGCGGGTTGGGCCGTGCTCAACCGTTTTGCCCATAAAACCTATGCTCCGGCGACCGAGGAGTCGCGCCTCTTGGGCGCGGGTGCCGGGCTGTCGGACAACGACTGAAGAGGCCCCGATATGACCGAAACCAAAACCATGACCCTCGCCGAGATCGAGGACCTGTCCTTCCGCGCCCTGGTGGCAGCAGGCACGTCCGAGGCCAATGCCCGGCCGCTGGCCGTTGCCACTGCGGCGACCGAAGCCGACGGTGTGGCCAGCCACGGCCTGGCCTATATCCCGATTTATGCCGAGCACGTGCAGTGCGGCAAAGTGGATGGTCAGGCGGCTCCGGTGCTGACCCGCCCGCGTCCCGGCGTTGTGGCGGTGGATGCGGCCACTGGCTTTGCCCATGCCGCCATCGATATGGGCTTTGAGGCCCTGACCGAAGCAGCGCGCGCACAGGGCGTTGCGGTTCTGGCGATCCGCAACAGCTATAACTGCGGCGTTCTGGGCTATCACACCGCCCGCCTGGCCCGCGCCGGGCTGGTGGGTCTCGGCTTCACCAATGCGCCGGCTTCGATCGCACCGTCGGGCGGCAAAAAGCCGGTTGTCGGCACCAACCCGTTCTCGATTGCAGTGCCGGGTGCGGATGGCGAGCCGGAGCTGCTGATCGACCAGAGCGCCAGCACCATCGCCAAAAGCGAAGTCATGAAGCACGCCCGCGAAGGCAAGGAAATCCCGCTGGGCTGGGCGTTGGATGCTGATGGCAACCCGACCACCGACCCCAACGCTGGCCTCAAAGGCTCGATGGCGCCGTCGGGCGGCTACAAGGGCGTCGGTGTCGCGCTGCTCACCGAAATCATGGCTGCGGCGCTGACCGGCGCAAAGCTCGGCATCAACGCTTCGCCCTTCTCGGGCACGGCAGGCGGCCCGCCGAAAACCGGCCAAATGTTCATCGCAATCGACCCGGGAGCGACATCAGATGACGCTTTTGGTGCCGGATTGGCCGGGATCGTGGAAGCGGTGCGCGGCCAGGCTGGCGCACACCTGCCCGGAGACGGGCGGCGGGCAAAGCGCTTGCAGGCCCGTCAAGAAGGCGTCGCGGTCAACGTGGCAACGCTGCAAAAGATCGAGGCCCTGCTGGGCTGACGCCAATCCCGGCGGTTCCGCAAGCCGCCGGAAACCCCGCACCTCGGTGCGGCACGTGCGAATGGGAGGAAACGCATGTCAGTAAAACAACCGTTTACCGACTTGGAGATTAAGACGTCTCCAAGCGGTTTTTATCAAGGGCACAGCCTTGAGATTGCCTTGCTCAGCAAGGGGATCATGGTCGCCTTGGTTCTCTGGGCACTGGTCTGGCCGGCAAACGCCACGGGCGTGCTGGGCAGCCTCAACTGGCGTATCCTTGAGGATTTCAACGCCTTCTACATCATCATCGTAGGTTTCTTCGCCTTTTTCCTGTTTGTGGTCGCCGCATTGCCGCAAACCGGTAAGCGGATCATGGGGGGACCGGGCCAAGGCAAAGAGTTCTCGGACTTTTCCTGGTTCTCGATGATGTTCGGCGCCGGTCTGGGTG
This sequence comes from Leisingera sp. ANG-M1, assembly GCF_000813745.1. Taxonomy (GTDB): domain Bacteria; phylum Pseudomonadota; class Alphaproteobacteria; order Rhodobacterales; family Rhodobacteraceae; genus Leisingera. The sequence goes on from NZ_JWLC01000005.1 coordinate 98,311, forward strand.
TCGGCCTGATGGTTTTTGCAACCGCCGAGCCGCTGGGCCTGTGGGGTTCCAACCCTGTGGTTCTGGCACAGGAAGTCGTTGGCAACACCGAAGAAGCGGTGCAGTCGGGCTTCCGCTATACTTTCCTGCACTATGGTTTCCACGCCTGGGCAATTTATGTGGTGACCGGCCTGTCGCTGGCTTACTACGCCTATACCCGTGACATGCCGCTGACCATCCGCACCGCGCTGACCCCGCTGTTCGGCAAGCTGATGAACGGCTTCCTGGGCCATGTCGTGGACGTGCTGGGCGTTGTTGCAACCATCCTGGGCGTCTCCGTCACCATCGGCTTCGGCGTGTCCCAGTTTGTGGACGGCGTCTATGCTATCACCGGCATGGAATGGATGATGGACATGAGCGGCGATGCGCCTGCTCCGGGAACTGTTGGCCTGCTGTCCGGCCTGTTCGCAATTATGGGCCTGTCGATCATTTCGGCTGTATCCGGCGTTGGCCGCGGCGTGAAGTATCTGTCGAACCTGAACCTGGTTCTGTCGATCATCCTGCTGCTGACCTTCGTGGTTTTCGGCTCTTTCATGTTCGCCATGACCACCTATGCCTCGGCATTTGTTGACTACATCCTGCACTTTGTCTCGCTGAGCTTCGGCGCTTACGGTCCGCAGTCCGCAGCTGACTTTGCAGCAGCCCTTCCGGCAGACGCCGCACCCTACGCAGATGCTCTGCGCGGCGGCGCAACCAATGCCTGGGGGTCCTTCGACGGCTTCAAATCCGGCCTGGAAGGCGAAGCTGCTGCCCTGTCCGACGACGTTCTGGCGGCAACCTATGCAGCTGGTGAAGCACAGCGACAGTTCGGCTGGCAGGCTGGCTGGACCACCTTCTACTGGGCTTGGTGGATCGCGTTCTCGCCCTTCGTTGGCCTGTTCCTGGCGCGCATTTCCCGCGGTCGTTCTGTGCGTGAGTTCATCGTGGGCTGCGTGTTCGCACCGGCGCTGGTCTGCTTTGCCTGGATGACCATCCTGGGCGGCACCGCCATCGATCTGGAACTGACCGGCGGCGCAGAAGGCGCAATCATCGGCGCATCGAACACCGCCAAGCTGTTCGTGACCCTGGGCCAGATGATCGACGGCGGCCTGCTGTCCGGCATCACCATCATGTGTGTTGTGCTGATCATGACCTTCCTGGTCACCTCGGCTGACTCCGGCATCCTGGTGATGAACACCATCATGTCCGGCGGCGACCAGAACATCGGCAACAAGCACAAGATCGTTTGGGGCCTGATCCTGACCGCGGTGATCGGCACCCTGCTGTTCGCAGGCAAGCAGAACGGCGGAGCCGATCCGATGGAAGCGCTGAAAAGCGCGATGATCATCGGCGCGCTGCCGTTCACCATGGTGATGGGCCTGATGTGCGTGTCCCTGGCCAAAGCGCTGTTCCGTGACGGACAGCGTGAAAAGGCTGCAGCTCCGGCTGAATAAAACACGGCTTTCCTTGTAAAGCGCAGGGCCGGGGGGCGAATGTCCCCCGGCCTTTTCAATTGGTATTGGCGGTGCTGCCGTCCTGGGCCTCCAGCTTGAACCATTTCAGCATCCGTTCCAGCGTGCCGCTGCTTTTGCCCAGCGGGCGGTGCTGCAGGAAATAGCTGTGCGCGCGGTCCGACACCGTTGGCCCCAGCCGCAGCACCTCGCCGCGGGCCAGCGCGTCATCCACGATGCCGGTCCAGCCCAGCCCGACGCCTTCGCCGCGGCGCACGGATTGCAGCAGGAAAGGGTAAGCGTCGAATTCGGCCGAGGGGTCAAGCCGCGGCGGCGTCAGACCGGTCAGGATGAACCAGCTCTCCCAGGTCAGAAAATTCGAGGCGCCGGGATCGAAGTGCAGAAACAGCTCCGGCGGCAGGCTTGAGATGCCGAATGCGGCCTCGGGGTGTTCCCTCAGGAACTCGGGACTGCAGATCGGGAAGGTCTCCGCCGGGATCAGCGGGAAATAGGGGCGGTCTGGCATCCGCGACGGGTCCCAGACCACCGCCGCATCCAGGCGCGACAGGTCGATGTCGCCCAGCTGGTCGGTGGTCACCACCCGCACACGGCTGCCGCCAAGGTGTGTGCGCAGGTCCGAGTAGCGCGGCATCAGCCATTGATCGGCAAATCCGAAGGTGCAGGCCAAGGTCACCTCGCCCGGATCGGGGGCGGCCAGTACCTCGCTCCAGGCCTGATCCACATGGCCCAGTCCCAGCGCCACCGCATCGGCTAGTCTTGCGGCATTGGCAGTGGGCGTGATCCGGTTGTTGTTGCGCTCAAACAGCGGCTGGCGCAGCCGGTCCTCCAGCGTTGCGATATGGCGCGAGACCGCGGGTTGGCTGAGGCCCAGTTCGGTAGCGGCGCGTGAGAGACTGGCATGGCGCACAGCGACCTCCAGCACCATCAGGGCATTCAGCGAACCGGCAGTGGGGCGTATCATGAGTTCCATCAGGAAATATTAGGGACTGCATATGTTTTTGACCAGTGGATATTGCCGGGGGCCAAGATAATCTGTGGCGGAATGACCTATCCAATGGACAACAGGCGAGACTATCCCATGCCGCAGCGCCCCCTTTCCCACATTCGCGTTCTCGACTTCGGCCATTACCTGGCCGGCCCCCTGACCGGCATGATGCTGGCTGACATGGGCGCCGAGGTGATCCGCATCACCCCGCCCGGCGGCACCGGCTTTGACGGCCCGGCCTTCGACATGCTGTCGCGGGGCAAGCAGACACTGGAGCTGGACCTGAAATCGGACGAGGGCCGCGCCACCGCCATCGAACTGGCCAAACGCGCAGATGTGGTGATCGAGAACTTCCGCCCCGGTGTAATGAGCCGCCTCGGCCTGGGGCCCGAGGTGCTGCGCGCCGCCAATGATCAGCTGGTTTATCTTTCGATGCCGGGCTTTGCCTCCACTGATGCGGAACTGGCGGACCTGCCGGCCTGGGAGGCGGTCATCGCGGCCTACACCGGCCAGTTCACCGACATGGGGCTGAACCGCCGCCTGATGGGCATCAACCCGTCCTTCTCGCCGCTGACTCTGGCCTCGGCCTATGGCGCGAGCTTCGGCGCCATGTCGGTGCTCTTTGCCTTGAACGCGCGGGAACAGAACGGCGGCGACCACATCGAAGTGCCGCTGGCCGCCGCGCTGCTGGAAGGGCTGGTCTATAACTGCGAGCAGATCGAAGACTACCCCGAACGCTACAAATCCCCGCGCGAGGTGGAGCTGGACCGGCGCGAGGCCGAAGGCCTACCGATGAACCTGGCGTTTGAGGAGCTGTCGGAATTCCTCGACCCGTTCTACCGCACCTACACCTGCGCCGATGGGCGCGGTTTCTATGTGGTGAGCGGCTCGGTCGCCACCCACCCGCGCCGGGTGCTGGAGACTTTGGGACTGAAGGAGCTGGCCGACGAGCTGCCGGATTTCTCCGCCTATCTGGACACCAAGGACTGGCCCGCGGAATGGTCGATGCGCAATTACCCGGTGGGGCCGTCCGACCGCGAACGCGTGTCCACGGCGATGAAACAGGCCTTCCTCACTAAGCCCTCGCATGAATGGGAAGAGCTGTTCGGCACCGCCAAGGCGCCCGCTACCGCACAGCGCTTCACCAAGGAATGGCTGCATGACCCGCATGCTTTGGCCTCCGGGCTGATCCTGCAGGTAGAGGACGCCAAACACGGGCTGATGCAGCAAATGGGCAATGTGGCCTGGCTGTCCGGCGATGAGGCAGCCGCGCAGAAATCCAGCGCGGCGGAGGCGGATCTGGCGGCGCTGCTGGCGGAACCTGAACGCGGCGGCGCCAGCAGCCGGGAGGGCTGGGGCTGGCTCGACGGGCTCAAGGTTGTCGACCTCACCAATGTGATCGCCGGGCCGACCATCGGCTCGACCCTGGCCCGCTATGGTGCCGAGCTGACCCTAGTGCAGGCGGTGGAGCCGTCGGTGGACCCTTGGAACACTGTTGTCTTCGGCATCCACGCGCAGCGCGGCAAGGAGAGCATCCTGCTGAACCTGCGCACCGATGAAGGGCAGGAGGCGCTGGCACGGCTGATTGCGGATGCGGATGTCGTCACCATGAACGGCACCGACGAGCAGCGCGACAAACTTGGCCTTTCGCCGGAGCGGCTGGCCGCGATCAACCCGCGCCTGATCCTGGTGCAGCTGGATGCCTTTGGCGGCCCGATGCGCGGACCGAAATCCGACCACCTCGGCTATGATGACCTGGCGCAGGCGGCCACCGGCGTGATGGTGCGTTTTGGCGGCGGCATGGAGACGCCCGAGGAACACGCCCATTTCGGCACCATTGACGTGCTCACAGGCTTCTGCGCCTGTGTAGCGCTCGGCGGCGCGCTGCTGCGGCTCAAGGAAACCGGCAAGGGCGGCGTGGCGCGCGCTTCGCTGGCAGGCGCCGGCAACCTGATCCAGGCGCAGTTCATGTATGACCACGAGGACCGGACGCCCTTCGACGAACCCTCGGGCCGGGGCGCCTTGGGATGGGGGCCGTTCTACCACTGCTACCAGGCAGCCGACGCCTGGTTCTTCTTCGCCGCCCCCACCGAGCGCGGCGCTGCGCTGGCGCGGGTGCCGGAACTGGCGGATCTGGCGGAACTGCCGGAAGAGCAATTGCATGCGGCCCTGTCAGACCGTTTTGCGGCACGGCCGCTTGCCCATTGGCGTGCAGCCTTCGCCGAAAGCTCAGCTGCCGCGGTGCCGCTGTCCTCGCTGCACGAAACCCGCGACGCGGCGCTGCAGCTGGAAAGCGAAGGCAGCATCGATCTGTCTGAGGCCACTTTCCGGGTGATCCGCCACGACCAGCACCCGATGGGCCGCTGGTGCGATTTGGTGGCGCCCAATGCGGTGCGCCCGCAGGCAGGCCGCATCAGCATCCCCGGCCCGGCGCCGAAATACGGCGAGCACACACGGGCAATCCTGGCACGGCTGGGCTATTCCGAAGACCAGGCCAATGCGATGATCGCCAGCGGCTCTGCAGGCGAAAGCTGGTCGGAGAAATACATGCCTGAATGAGCTGGGATTTCCGTCTGCGGGAAACAGGGAGGGGCGTCCTGGCCGGGCGCCCCTTTGTCTTTGCGGGAATTGCATGGAATGGGCAATTCTCTGCCGCAAAAGGCGTACAACTTCCGGTTTCTGGATTGAAATGTGAAACCGTAATATACTGACGTCTCATGCCGAATAAGCTTGCAGCCGGGCCTTGGGAGGGGCCGGGCGGCGGTGAAAGGGGGCGGGATGCTGATTGCGATCGTGCTTGTGCTGATCGTGGCGGGATCTGTCGCGTTCCATCTGTACAGTCCGTGGTGGTGGACGCCGATCGCGTCGAATTGGGACTATATCGACAACACGCTGGTCATAACCTTCTGGATCACCGGCGCCGTGTTTGCGGCGGTGATCCTGTTTATGGCTTATTGTGTGGGGAAGTACCGGCACCGGCCGGGGCACCGGGCGGAATTCGATCCGGAAAACAAGAAGCTGGAATGGTGGCTGACCGGCGTGACTGCCGTGGGGGTGGCAGCGATGCTGGTGCCTGGGCTGTTTGTCTGGCACCAGTTCGTCACCGTGCCTGACGAAGCCACCGAGCTTGAGGTCTTCGGCCAGCAGTGGAGCTGGGCCTATCGGCTGCCCGGCGAGGACGGGGTGCTGGGCACTGCGGATGCGGAATGGGTGGATGGCGAAAACCCTCTGGGCATCAACCCGCACGACCGGTTCGGCAAGGATGACATCATCGTCGAGGGCGGCGAGGTCTATCTGCCGGTGGATCAGCCGGTGAAGCTGCTGCTGCGCTCGATCGACGTCCTGCACAATTTCTACGTGCCCGAGTTCCGCGCCAAGATGGATATGGTGCCGGGCATGGTCACCTATATCTGGTTCACCCCGACCCGCACCGGCGCCTTTGAAGTGCTCTGCGCCGAATATTGCGGCACCGCGCATCCGTTCATGCGCGGCTATGTCACCGTGGTGGAGCAAGAGGAATACCAGGAGTGGCTGCAGGAGCAGCTGACTTTTGAGGAATACGCCGGCAACGCCCGGGCAAGCGCCCCGGTGCAACTGGCGGAGAACTGACCGGCACCGCGCCGGACACATAGGCCTGACCGGGCCGCCCCCCTTCTGCGGCCCCGATGGCCCGGCGTGCTGATTGCCGCCGGACTGGGGAGGAAACACGGGAGGAGGAAGGAATGGTAGACCGCGGTTCTGACGAACAGATGCAGCTGCCGCCGCGAGAGGTGGCCGATGTTATGCCGCCGCATGCACACAGCTGGATCGGCAAATATGTCTTCTCGCAGGACGCCAAATACATCGCCATCCAGTATTCCGGCACCGCTGTGGCCATCGGTCTGGTGGCGCTGGTGATGTCCTGGCTGATGCGGCTGCAGTTGGGATTTCCCGGCACCTTCGACTTCATCACGCCTGAGGCCTACTACCAGTTCGTCACCATGCACGGGATGATCATGGTGATCTACCTGCTGACCGCGATCTTCCTCGGCGGTTTCGGCAACTACCTGATCCCGCTGATGGTCGGCGCCCGCGACATGGTGTTCCCCTTCGTCAATATGCTCAGCTACTGGATCTATCTGCTGGCGGTGCTGGTGCTGGTTGCCAGCTTCTTTGTCCCCGGCGGCCCCACCGGCGCCGGCTGGACGCTCTACCCGCCGCAAGCCATCCTCTCCGGCACCCCCGGCGGCGCCCAAAGCGGCATCATCCTGATGCTGCTGTCGCTCATTCTCTTCATCATTGGCTTCACAATGGGCGGGCTGAACTATGCGGTGACCGTGCTGCAGGCGCGCACCCGCGGCATGACGATGATGCGGCTGCCGCTAACGGTCTGGGGCATCTTCACCGCCACTGTCATGGCGCTTTTGGCTTTCCCGGCCTTGTTTGTCGCCTGCGTGATGATGCTGTTCGACCGTCTGCTGGGCACCTCTTTCTTCATGCCAACCCTGGTCGAGCTCGGCGAAAAGCTCAGCTACGGCGGCGGCAGCCCGATTGCCTTCCAGCACCTGTTCTGGTTCTTCGGCCACCCCGAGGTCTATATCGTGGCGCTGCCTGCCTTTGGCATCGTCTCCGACCTGATTGCCGTGCATGCGCGCAAGAACGTGTTCGGCTACCGGATGATGGTCTGGGCCATCGTCATCATCGGCGCGCTCAGCTTCATTGTCTGGGCGCACCATATGTATGTCTCGGGCATGCATCCGTGGTTCGGCTTCTTCTTTGCCACCACCACGCTGATTATCGCCATTCCAACCGCGATCAAGGTCTACAACTGGGTGCTGACGCTGTGGAAGGGCGACATTCACCTGACCATTCCGATGCTGTTTGCGCTTGGGTTCATCGTGACCTTTGTGAACGGCGGGCTGACGGGGCTGTTCCTCGGCAACGTGGTGGTTGATGTGCCGCTCTCGGACACGATGTTCGTGGTCGCCCATTTCCACATGGTCATGGGGGTTGCACCGATCATGGTAATCTTCGGCGCGATCTACCACTGGTACCCCAAGATGACCGGCCGCATGCTGAACGAAGCGATGGGCCATATCCATTTCTGGGTCACCTTTATCGGCGCCTATGCGGTGTTCTTCCCGATGCATTACGTGGGCCTCGTTGGCGTGCCGCGGCGCTACTTCGAGATCGGCGAGCCCGATTTCCTGACTGCACCGGTGGATGGGCTGAACGCTTTTATCTCCTCCGCGGCGCTGATCGTGGGGGCCGTGCAGGTGCTGTTCCTGTTCAACATCTTCTGGAGCCTGCGCCACGGGCGCGCGTCCGGCGGCAATCCCTGGCGGGCAACTTCGCTGGAGTGGCAGACGCCAGAAACCCCGCCAAGGCACGGCAATTGGGAGGAACTGCCCAATGTCTACCGCTGGGCCTATGACTACAGCGTGCCCGGTGCGCCCGAGGATTACATCGCCCAGAACGATCCCTGGGTCTCAAACAGTGAGGACACACGGCTGTGACGGTCATCCTCGCCTTCCTGGCGCTGGTCGCCCTGGCTGCGGGCCTGTGGCTGTCGCAGCAGCATCTGGCCTCTAAGCCCTGGCTGGAAACCGGGATTGCTCCGCTGGCGGGCCACGGCCCGGGCAAGGCGCCGGGCTTCATCTTCATCGTCGTGTTCCTGGCGGTGGTGGGCGGGCTGTTTGCCATGCTCGGCAGCGCTTTTGTCATGCAGATCGACGAGACCCCTTGGGAGCTGGTGCCGCTGCCTACCCGGGTCTGGCTGAACACCGGGCTGCTGCTTTTGGCGAGCCTCTTTCTGCAATTTGTGGTGATCTCGGCCCGGGCCGGCACCGCGCGCTGGCTCAATGCCAGCTTGATTTCCGCCAGCATCGCCACACTCGCCTTTCTGGCGGGGCAGGCGCAGGTGTGGATTGAACTCACTGCGGGCGGCTACCGGCTCGACGGCACCCCGGCGGCGAGCTTCTTCTATCTGATCACCGGCCTGCACGGGCTGCATATGCTGGGCGGCATCGTCGCGCTGGCATGGGTGGCACTGCGCCACGCCGGGGCAGGGGACGTCAAGGCGCTGCTGCCGGGGGTGCGGCTTTGCGCGCTCTACTGGCACACGCTTCTGGCGTTTTGGCTGATGCTGTTTGCGCTGCTGCAGGGCTGGGGCAACGCGTTTCTGGCGCTCTGCCGCGCCGCCGTGGGTTAAGGGAGGGGAGAGATGGAGAGCAAACTTCAAGGCCAGGACCAGACGCTGCTGCAGCAGGGGCACAGCGGCTTTGCCGCCGACTGGGGGTCGGACCAGCGGGTGTTCAAGAAGGTCTCCTGGGGCAAGGCGATGATGTGGATTCTGCTGCTCAGCGATACCTTCATCTTTGCCTGTTTCCTGGTCGCCTATCTGACCGCCCGCAGCTCCACCACCGTTGAATGGCCCAATGCGAGCGAGGTCTTTGCCCTGCATATCGGCGGCGCCAACCTGCCGCTGATCCTGATTGCCATCATGACCTTTGTGCTGATCACCTCCTCCGGCACCATGGCGATGGCCGTCAACTGTGCCTACCGGAAGGCGCGCAAGGCTACAGCTCTTCTGATGCTGGCCACCGCCGCGCTGGGCGCGGCATTTGTCGGCATGCAGGCGTTTGAATGGTCTAAGCTGATCTCCGAAGGCGTGCGCCCCTGGGGCAACCCCTGGGGGGCCGAGCAGTTCGGCGCCAGCTTCTTCATGATCACCGGCTTTCACGGTACCCATGTCACCATCGGCGTGATCTTCCTGATCATCGTGGCCCTCAAGGTCTGGCGCGGGGAATTCGACCGCGATCAGCGCAGCTGGATGTCGGCAGGCAACGGCGACTACGAGGCAGTCGAGATCATGGGGCTCTACTGGCACTTCGTCGACCTGGTCTGGGTCTTCATCTTTGCATTCTTCTATCTGTGGTAGGGGGCCGCCATGACTGACACACCGCACGCAATGGAGACCAGCGCCATGGCACATGACGAAGGGCAGCAGCATCCGATCAAACTCTACTTCGTGGTCTGGGTGCTGCTGTTCGTGCTCAGCGCCGCGTCCTACTGGGTGGACTATGCCCAGCTGCAGGGGCTGCTGCGCTGGAGCCTGATCCTGATCTTCATGACCCTGAAGGCCGGGCTGATCATTGCCGTGTTCATGCATATGGCCTGGGAGCGGCTGGCGCTGATCTATGCCATCCTGCTGCCGCCCTTGGCGATGATCGGCCTCTTGGCGATCCTGATCATCGAGTCGGATTACACAGCTGAGACCCGTGTGATCGAATTCGGACAGGGGGCGGCCGCCGCAGAGTAATAAACCCAGACGTCAATTCCACCCCCGTCCGGCCGGCAGGCCGGGCTGCGCCCGTCCCGCGCCTCCAAGGGGCGGGCGCCACATTTCCGTTTTTCTCCCTTCGGCAATTTCGGGCAGGCGCAAAGGAAAGACGCCCCGGTTTCCCGGAGCGCCCTGTGACTGTAGGGGAGTTGGCTTACGCCGTCAGATCGAACCGGTCGGCGTTCATCACCTTGACCCAGGCCGCCACGAAGTCCTGCACAAAGGCGGCTTCACCGTCACCCTGCGCATAAACTTCGGCCAGCGCCCGCAGCTGCGAGTTGGAGCCGAACACAAGGTCGCAGCGGGTGCCGGTCCATTTGACATCACCGCTGGCGCGGTCGCGGCCCTCATAGGTGCCGTCTTCCGCCGGTTTCCACTCCACACCCATATCAAGGATGTTGGCGAAGAAGTCGGTGCTCAGCGTGCCAACCCGGTCGGTGAACACACCATGGGCAGAGCTGCCATGATTGGCGCCAAGCACCCGCAGGCCGCCAACCAGCGCCGTCATTTCCGGCGCGCCCAGCGTCAAGAGCTGCGCCCGGTCGACCAGCATCTTTTCAGCCGGCACGCTATAGGCCGCCTTCTGGTAGTTGCGGAAACCATCTGCCTCCGGTTCCAGCACAGCAAAGCCCTCGGGATCGGTCTGCTCCTGGCTCGCGTCCGTGCGGCCCGGGGTGAAGGGCACCTCAACCTCGTGCCCGCCCGCTTTGGCCGCGGCCTCGACGCCTGCCGAGCCCGCCAGCACGATCAGATCGGCCATGGAGATCTTCTTGCCGCCCGCAGCAGCGCCGTTGAAGTCGCTCTGGATACCCTCCAGCACACCCAGCACACGGGCCAGCTGCTCCGGCTGGTTCACGTCCCAGTCTTTCTGCGGCGCCAGCCGGATGCGGCCGCCATTGGCGCCGCCGCGATGGTCCGAGCCACGGTAGGTCGAAGCAGAGGCCCAGGCGGTCGAGACCAGTTCGGAAACCGTCAGGCCGGAAGCCAGAACCTTGGCCTTCAGATCCGCCACATCCGCGGCATCCACCAGTGCGTGGTCCACTGCAGGAACCGGATCCTGCCAGATCAGCTCTTCGCTGGGCACTTCATCGCCGAGATAGCGCGCCACCGGCCCCATATCGCGGTGGGTCAGCTTGAACCAGGCGCGGGCAAAGGCGTCGGCGAACTCCTCAGGGTTCTCGTGGAACCGTTTGGAGATCGGCCCGTAGATCGGGTCAAAGCGCATCGACATATCAGCCGTGGTCATCATGGTGGTGACCTTAGTCGAGGGGTCATGCGCCTTGGGGGCCATGTCCTCTTCCTTCACGTCCACCGGGTGCCAGACGATATTGCCGGTGCCGGTGGTGGCCTGTTCCCACTCATAGCCGAACAGCAGGTCGAAATAGCCGTTGTCCCAATTGACCGGGTCCGCGGTCCAGGCGCCCTCGAAGCCCGAGGTTGTGGTGTCGTCGCCCTTGCCGCTGCCATAGGCGTTGGCCCAGCCAAAGCCCATCGCCTCCATCGCCGCGCCTTCAGGTTCCGCGCCCACGTCCTCTTCGGGGCCGGCGCCATGGCCTTTGCCGAATGTATGCCCACCGGCGACCAGCGCCACGGTTTCCTCGTCGTTCATGCCCATGCGCCCGAAGGTGTCACGCACATCAAGGCCGGAGGCGAGGATATCCGGGTTGCCGTCCGGGCCCTGCGGGTTCACGTAGATCAGACCCATCTGCACGGCGCCCAGCGGGTTTTCCAGCTCGCGGTCGCCCGAATAGCGGCTGTTGGCCTGGTCGCTGGTGGCCAGCCATTCGGTTTCAGAACCCCAATAGACGTCTTCCTCCGGCTCCCAGACGTCCGCGCGTCCGCCGCCAAAGCCAAAGGTCGGCCCGCCCATCGATTCAATGGCGACATTGCCTGCCAGGATCATCAGATCTCCCCAGGAGATCCGGTTGCCGTATTTCTGCTTGATCGGCCACAAGAGGCGGCGCGCCTTATCCAGGTTGCCGTTATCGGGCCAGGAGTTCAGCGGCGCAAAGCGCTGCTGCCCGGTGCCGCCGCCGCCGCGGCCATCGGCGGTGCGGTAGGTGCCCGCGCTGTGCCAGGCCATCCGGATGAACAGCCCGCCGTAATGGCCATAGTCCGCCGGCCACCAGTCCTGGCTGTCGGTCATCAGCGCTGTCAGATCGGCTTTCAGCGCCTTCAGGTCGAGCTTCTTGAATTCCTCGGCATAGTTGAAATCAGCGCCCATCGGGTTCGATTTGGCCGAGTTCTGATGCAGGATTTTCAGGTTCAGCTGGTTCGGCCACCAATCCTGGTTCGAGGTTCCGCCGCTGTCGGTGTTCAGCGCCGCACCGTGCATCACCGGGCATTTTCCTGCGGGGTTATTTCCGTCCATTCTTATCTCCGATCGTGGCTGCAAATTCAGATGTGCTACGTGGCGGAAGTCTTCCGGGACCTGTGCGGCTGCATATGCGCGGCCTCTGCGCCGTTTGGAAATGCAAACGGCCAAAGGCTGATGCCGGTCCTCCCTGTCTTCCTGAATTTGAGGCTAGCAGGGAAAATTCATTGGCTTAAGTTGCATTTTTTCATCGCCGTGATAGGAAAATCCTATGATTAACGTGACCCTCCGCCAAATGCGCTATTTCGAGGCGCTGGCCCAGCACCGCCATTTCGGCCGCGCCGCCGAGGCCTGCGCTGTGTCGCAGCCCGCTTTGTCTGTTCAGATCAAGGAATTGGAGGAGGTTCTTGGGGTGCAGCTGGTGGAACGCACCGCCCGCCAGGTCCGGTTGACCAGCTTTGGCGAGGACCTTGCCATGCGGGTGCGCGGCATCCTGCGCTCGGTGGATGAGCTGGGCGAGCTGGCCCGGGCCTCGCGCGAGGGGCTCGCCGGGCGGCTGCGGATCGGGGTGATTCCCACCATCGCGCCGTATCTGCTGCCGTCGATTGTCGGCAACCTGGCGCAGCAGCACCCCGAGGCTGACATCCGCGTGCGTGAAACAGTGACGCCCAAACTGCTGGAGGAACTGGGGGAGGGGCGGCTGGACACGGCCATCGTGGCGCTGCCGGTCTCGGAACCGGCGTTCGAGGAAGTGGCGCTGTTTGCTGAGGACTTCGTGCTGGTGCGCCCGGGAGATGACGCGGGCAAACCGGTGCCAGGGCCCGAGGGCCTGCGCGAAATGCGGCTTTTACTGCTGGAGGAGGGGCACTGCTTCCGCGATCAGGCTCTGTCTTTCTGCAACATGCAATCAGCTGCCCCGCGCGAGCTGCTGGACGGCAGCTCGCTGTCGACCCTGGTGCAGATGGTGAGTGCGGGGATCGGGGTCACGCTGATTCCCGAAATGGCGGTTCCGGTCGAGACCCGCTCGGCGGAGGTTTCGGTTGCACGCTTCCGCGACCCGCAGCCGACGCGCACCATCGGCATGATCTGGCGCCGCAGCAATCCCTTGGCGCGGCAGCTGACACAGGTGGCCGAAGTTGTGCGCCATTCGGCTGAGGTGCTGCGCTCCAGCTATATTCCATTGGGGTAGCACGCGGATCGGCCGGTGTTGAGCGGCGCCTCTGCAGCGCCGCAGTGAAGGCTTGCACGCTGCCCCTGTCATGCAACCTGCATGAGGTTTGATGCGTAAATGGCACGCTCACAACCATTTTATGGTGCTACTGTTTCCGCTGGAACAGCGCTTTGTTAACGTTTCGTTAATAATAATGAACTGAAGCAGGCATACAGGCAGATGAAAACGGGCTTTCGTGGCACGTTTGTTGTTTCCTGGTCGCAAACCGAGATCGACGGCCTTCCGGCCGCGCCGGTTGACGCTCTGGATGTGGGGGCGGCTTGGTCCTGGCACGGCGACGCTGTGCGGGTGGACGGGCCGGCAGGGCTATTGCGGCTGGATATGGCAAATGGCGAGGCAGATTTGCGCCGCCGGGCAGCGCGCTCGGTGCGCCGGCTGGTCGGTGCAGCCGTTCAGAACCGGATCGATGTTGAGGCGGTCGAGGTGGACGAACCGCTGCTCGACAGCAGTTTCGTGGTCACCAACGGGGTGCAGAGTTTCACCGTCACACTGATCGAAGTGGGGCCGGGGCAGCGGCCGCTGCTGATGTTTGTAGATGAACTGCCGCCGCGCGGCGCCGACCTGTGGGTGGTGCATCACTCGCTGGGGTCTGTTCATGCTGACCGTCCCCAGGGCGAATCCGGGGTGATCTGCTTTACCCCTGGCACCTTGATCGCCACGCCCGGCGGCCCGAAGCGGGTTGAGCAGCTGCGCGAAGGTGAAAAGGTCCAGACCCGCGACAATGGCGCTCAGGAAATCCTGTGGATCGGTTCGCGCCGGATCAGCGGCGCCCGGCTGTTTGTGATGCCGCGGCTGCGCCCGGTCCGCATCCATGCGGGCGCTTTGGGCATCGACCGGCCGGAGCAGGAACTGCTGGTTTCTCCCGACCACCGGATGCTGCTGCGCGGTGACCGGATGCAGGCGCTGTTCAACACCCCTGAGGTGCTAGTGGCCGCCGGCGATCTGGTCAATGGCCGCACCATCCTGCCGGACGCCTCTGTGCGCGAGGTGACCTACATCCATATCATGCTGGCCAACCACCAGGTGCTTTGGGCCAACGGGGTCGAAACCGAAAGCTTCCACCCGTCCAACGCCGCACTCACGGCCCTTGGCGACAGCGACCGGGCACGGCTCTTCAGCCTGCAGCCGGAACTTGCGCGCAATCCGCTCGCCTACGGTGCCTATGCACGCCGCAACCTCAGCGCCTCCGAGGCGGCGATTCTCGGCCACGAGGCGGCCTGAAGCTTTACCCTTTCCGGCCCGGGCGCTATTCAGTGCGCGGGCCATTGCAGTTTCTGCGGATTTTCCCGCAAAACCCGGCAGCGCTGTGTTGACTCTGCCCTATCCCCCTATATAAGCGCGGCTTCATTGGTGTTGGTGGCCCCCGCAAGGGGATGCCTGTCATGGGGGAGACCTCAAGAGGACAACGCCCTTCGAAACCATAAACGAAGGAGATCAGCCGTGACCAAACGCACGTCTGCCAAGTACAAAATCGACCGCCGCATGGGCGAAAACATCTGGGGCCGTCCGAAGTCCCCGGTCAACCGCCGCGACTACGGCCCGGGCCAGCACGGCCAGCGCCGCAAGGGCAAACTGTCCGACTTCGGCATCCAGCTGCGCGCCAAGCAGAAGCTGAAAGGCTACTACGGCGACCTGACCGAAAAGCAGTTCCGCCGCATCTATGGCGAAGCCGTCCGTGTGACCGGCGACACCGGTGAAAACCTGATCGGCCTGCTCGAGCGCCGCCTGGACGCCGTTGTTTACCGCGCCAAGTTCGTGGCCACCGTCTTTGCGGCCCGCCAGTTCGTGAACCACGGCCACGTGACCGTGAACGGCAAGCGCGTGAACATCCCCTCCTACCGCGTCAAAGAAGGCGATGTGATCGAGGTCCGCGACAAGTCCAAGCAGATGGTTGCCCTGCTGGAAGCCACTCAGCTGGCCGAGCGCGACGTGCCGGATTACATTGAAGCCGACCACTCCAAAATGAAAGCGACCTTCGTGCGCACCCCCGCTCTGGGCGACGTGCCGTACCCGGTTGTGATGGAGCCGAACCTGGTCGTCGAATTCTACGCCAAGAACTAAGCCGCTGCTCGCAGGGCAAGAGGCTGGAAGGGCTGTCCCATGGGGCAGCCCTTTTCCGTTGCGGCGGCGGCAGCGCAAAAGCCGGTAGCCCTGGGCCGCGCCAGCCACTATCCTGCCCGAAAACGACAGGGAGTGACTGATGAAAACCATTTTGAAGGCTGCCGCCGCATGCGCCGTACTGACGCTTGCCGCCGCTGCAAACGCAGCGCCGCTGAAACTGGCCCCGGCAGACCCGCAACCCTCTGGCGTGCAGCCGGGCTTGTCTGTGGTCTACGCCTATCCCCACGATGTGAAGACACTGGCCGAGGCCTCCTCAGCGCTGAAAATCTCCAGCGAGCCGGGCCTGCCTCTCGCCGGTCTCGACAACCGCGACACCGAAGAGGGCGAGAATACCCTGACCTCCAAGCGGGCGCTCAATGTGGTGGCGCGGATCACCGGTTACGTGAAGCTGGATCAGCCTGGTATCCATAACATCGACTTCCTGACCAACGACGGGCTACGCGCCAGTATCGGCGGCCAGGTCGTGGGAGAGTTCGACGGCCGCCAGTCCTGCGACAGCACCATCCTGACAGAGGTCGAAGTGCCTTCCGCCGGCTGGTATCCGGTCGACATCCTCTACTTCCAGCGCCAGGGCACCGCCTGCCTGCACATGCGCATGGGCCCGGACGGCAAGCGCCCGAAATGGATGAAGGACAGCGCCTTCGGCCACTAAGGCTTCGCTGCTTCTTTCTGGTCCAAATTACCCCGGGGGCGAGGCCGCAGGCCGAGGCGGCAGCGCCCCCTCCTTTTGGGTGCGCTACAACGGCAGCACCCGCCCCTCGGCAATCGCCTCCATCGCAAAGTAGGAGGTCACGCTGTCCAGCTCGACGCCGGAAATCAGCCGCTGATAGACCCGGTCATAGCTGGCCATGTCCTGGGTCACCACTTTCAGCTGGTAATCGTAATCGCCGCCGATGCGGTGGAAATCCACGACTTCGGGGATTGCCAGCACATGGCGGCGGAAGGATTGCAGCCAATCCGCCGAGTGGTGCCGGGTGCGCAAAAGCACAAACACCACCAGATCCAGCCCCAGCTGCTTGCGGTCCAGCCGCGCGGTGGACCCCTGCAGCAGCCCGCTGTCATTCAGCGCCTTCAGCCGCCGCCAGCAGGCGTTCTGAGACAAGCCGACCTGGTCGGCCAGCTCCCGTTGCGACAGGCTGGCATCCTGCTGCAGCGCACGCAGAATCGCCCTGTCAATCTGATCGATTGATTTGCTCATGAGTAGATCATATGACACAATTCTTCGACAAAATACTCAGTAATTGATTAAGCTTTCGCGCCTTCATCCGTTCACAATAGCTGCAGCAAAAACGGAGGCGCGGTATGACCCTGGCAGCATTCAAACAAACGATCCACCAGGCGGCCGTGGATGGCAGCATGGGCCAAAGCGTGATTGGCGACGGGATGGTGATCCCGGGCCTCGATAGCGAGGTGCCGCTGGTTTACGCCGACTATGTCGCCTCAGGCCGCGCTCTGCGCCAAGTCGAGGACTTCGTGGCACGGCAGGTGCTGCCATTCTACGCCAACTCCCATACCGAAGCCTCTTATTGCGGTACTCAAATGACCCGCCTGCGCCGAGAGGCGCGGGCTGAAATTGCCCGCATGACCGGCGCCACTGGGGATGATGCGGTGATTTTCACCGGATCGGGCGCCACCGCGGGCCTCAACCGGCTGGTCAGCCTGTTCGGCGTGAACGAGGCAGACCGGCCGGTTGTTTTCATCGGCCCTTATGAGCATCACTCCAACATCCTTCCCTGGCGCGAAAGCAAGGCTGAGGTGGTGGAAATCCCGGAAGCCCCCGGAGGCGGAGTGGATCTCGAAGCCTTGGAGCAGGCGCTGCAGGACCACGCAGGCAGCGATCTGAAAATCGGCAGTTTCTCGGCGGCCTCCAACGTGACCGGCATCATCACAGATCCGGATCCGATCAGCCGCCTGCTGCACGCCCACGGCGCGCTGGCCGTGTGGGATTATGCCGGCGGCGGGCCCTACCTGCCGATTGACATGGGGGCCAAAGGGGCCGCGCGCAAAGACGCAGTGGTGGTCTCGCCGCACAAGTTCCCGGGCGGCCCCGGCGCCTCGGGCGTACTGGTCGTCAACATTCAGGCGGTGCGCCGCCGCTGCCCCTCCTGGCCGGGAGGGGGAACGGTCAGCTTTGTTTCCCCTTGGCGGCATGAATACAGCGGCGACCTGGCGACTCGCGAGGAGGCGGGCACCCCAAATGTGATCGGCGACATCCGCGCCGCACTCGCCTTCCTGGTCAAAGAGGCCGTCGGGCAAGAGCAGATCGAAGCCCGCGAGGCCCAGTTCGCGCAAATGGCTTGGGAGGGCTGGTCCGGCAACCCGCGCCTGCGGATCCTTGGCCAGCGCGACGCGCACCGGCTGCCGATCTTCTCTTTCCTGGTCTCGGACGGGGCAGGGGCCCCGGTGCATCAGCAGCTTTTCACCCGGATGCTGAGCGATGTCTACGGTATCCAGGCCCGCGGCGGCTGTGCCTGTGCCGGCCCTTATGCGCACCGGCTGCTGGACATCAGCCAGCCGGAATCTGAAACGTTGTTTTCGGAGCTGCAGGCGGGTGAGGAGATGAAAAAACCCGGCTGGGTGCGGCTCAACTTCTCTTACCTGATGGAGCCGCAGACAGCGCAGTACATCATTGACAGCGTCAACGATCTGACCCGCCGCGCGGCAGAACTGGCGCCGCGCTACAACGTTGATCCGGAAACCGCACGGTTCAAGGCGCTGGTGGCCTGAGCCATATGGAACGTGTGCTTTCCCGGGGCGGGGAAGCACCTCACATACCCGTGATATGTAGGTATCCGCACCGGCCGATTAAAGGGGGAAACTCTATTCTAAATCCCCCGGGACAGCGCTAACAGGCCGTGGCAGGCTTTGACTGTAGTAAAAAGTCGGAGCTGTGTTATGGCCCTCAAGCTGTCCGCCCCGGTGGGCGACAAGAAACGTATTACCAAGCCGGACCCCAAGACCGGCGAAAGCAAATTCAAACCCGTTAAGAACAATCCCGCAGACGTCGAATTGGTGCGTTTGATGCTCAAGGCGAACGGTTATTCCGTTGAGGTCAGCACCAAATGCGATGCCGGGCTGATCAAGACCATCCGGGACTTCCAGAAGAAGAAACTGGGCTTCCGCAAACCCGACGGCATTGTCGACCCCGGCATGCGCACCTGGAACGCAGGACTGCCCAAGCTGGCCGCGCAATACGCCGCGGATACCAAAGTCGAACGCGTCGAGGTCGTTGAGAACGGCAAAACCAAACTGATCACCGTGGCGGAGTATGAGGCGGGCCAGGAGGAGCTGCGCCGCAAGCTTCTGGCTAAGGCTGAGATGATGTACGGCCAGGCGGAATCATGGGTCGATTTCTGCAACGAAGTGGAAAACACCCGGCAGGGCAACGAGACTTTCCTGAACGCTTTGACGGAATTTGCCGTCAGCATGGTCAACCACAAGACTGATCCGCCCTGGACTGCGATCCTGAATGCGCGATCCGAGGCAAGCCTGCTCAAGACGCTGACCAGCAAGAAGAAACCGGACTGGAAGAAGGTCTATAAGCAGGACGTGAAGGCCTCGAAGGCCTATAACACCGGCGGCAAGGCCTTTAAGAAATTCATCGACCAGCGCATCAGCACCGCCGGCGCCATTGTCTGGAAACTGGAAGTGGTGCGCGAGGTGTCCTTTGCCGTGGTCGAAACCTATATGACCGCCCGTCTGGTGGCGACCAAGGGCATGTCGCCGGCCAAGGCCCACGCCATTGCCGCCGCGAGCACCGAAGCGCTGAAATCCAGCGCAGGCCAGCTGGGTGAGCATCTGGCGGGCAACAAGGTGACCTGGGACGGCGCCGCCAAGAAAGTCTTCATCGACAGTTTCATTGCCGGCCTCGCAGGGGCTGCGGGCGGCAAGCTGACGGCCAAGCTTTCAGCGGGCCTGGCGGACGATCTGGCCAAGGCGGCTGCCAAAAAACTCTCGCGCGAGCTGCCCAAGAAGGCGGTGAAGGCCTTCTTTGAGAAGTTCCTGAAATCCAAGGCAGGCGAAGCCATGGTGACCGAGGCGCTCAAGGAAACCATTGGCCTCGCCAAACCCTTGATCGAAAAGGGCCGCCCGCCCAACACCAAGGAGATCAAGGAGAGCATCGCCAAGATTCTGACCGCAGGTATCATGTCGGCCGGTGCTGGCAAGGCGCTGGAGAAGTTCTCCTCAGGCTTCACCTCGGCGGCCGAAAAATTCCTCAAGACCAAACTGGCGCCAGCCGCCATGGAAGGCGCGGTCAAGAAGGACCTGATCGCAAAATACGGCGTCAAGGCCACCGAGGATTTCATCAAACTGCACGGCGACGCGATCTACGGCGAGATTGCCAAGCAGATCTCCGGCAAAACGCTCAGCAAATATGCGGGTGAGGCCTTGAACAGCTCGGACGGCTCGCAGTCGGCCGGCACCATGCAGAAGCAGGCCAACGAGGCGATGCGCAAGGACATGGAACTGCGCAAGGAGATCCAGAATATCATCATGGCAGAGGCCAAGCGCAAGATGCCCAAGACAGCAGGCGCGCATTAGGAAGCCAGATCCTGATGCGCTCTGCCAGCGCCGGGGGCTGCCGGGAGGGGGCGGCAGCATTTGGGGAAGCACCATCTTGGTGCTTCCCCACCGGCGTTTGGGCCGCTATGACGGGCTGGAATTAAGGAGCCCGTAATTATGACCCAACTCACACCGCAGCCCGGTATCATGGACATCGCTCTGTACCAGGGCGGGGCTGCCCATGTGAAAGGGGTGAGCAATGTTGTGAAGCTCTCCTCGAACGAGAACCCCCTTGGCCCCAGCCCGCGCGCCATCCAGGCGATGCAGGAGGCGGCGGCCAATATGCACCGCTATCCCGGTTCGGACCACGCGGCGCTGCGGCAGGCGATCGGCGAGGTTCACGGGCTGGAGCCGGAGCAGATCATCTGCGGCGCGGGCAGCGACGAGATCATCGCTTTCCTGTGCCAGGCCTATGCCGGCCCGGGGGATGAGGTGCTTTACACCGAACACGGCTTTGCCATGTACCGCATCAGCGCGCTGGCGGCCGGAGCGACTCCGGTTGAGGTCAAGGAACGCGAGCGTGTAACGGACGTGGACGCGCTGCTGGCAGGCTGCACCGACAAGACCAAACTGGTTTTCATCGCCAACCCCAACAACCCCACCGGTACCATGATCAGCGAGGCTGAGGTGGCGCGTCTGGCCGACGGCCTGCCCGAAGGCGCGCTGCTGGTTCTGGACGGCGCCTATGCGGAATATGTCGAAGGCTTTGACGCCGGCGCCGCGGTGATTGCTGCACGCAGCAACGTCTTCATGACCCGCACCTTCTCCAAGATCTACGGGCTGGGCGGTGCGCGCATCGGCTGGGGCTACGGCCCCAAGGAAATCATCAATGTGCTGAACCGGGTGCGCGGGCCGTTCAACGTCTCCAGCACTGCGCTGGCCGGGGCGGAGGCCTCGGTGCGCGATGTGGATTACGTGGACCAGTGCCGCGCCGAAAACGCCAAATGGCGTGCCTGGCTGGCGGGAGCCCTGGCTGAGCTTGGCGTGCCGTCTGATGTTTCCAGCACCAATTTCATCCTCGCGCGCTTCAGCAGCCAGGCTGAGGCCGAAGCCTGCGACAGCTACCTGCAGTCGCAGGGGCTGATCGTGCGCCGGGTGGCGGGCTACAATCTCCCCACGGCGCTGCGCATCACCATTGGTGACGAAGCTTCCTGCCGCCGGGTAGCGGAAGGGGTGAAGGCGTTCAAAGAGGGCCGGGCATGAGCAATCAAGTGTACGGGCGCGTGGCGCTGATCGGGCTGGGCCTGATCGCGTCCTCGATGTTCTGGGCGATCAAGCGCGCAGGCCTCGCCGGTGAAGTCACCGGCTTTGCCCGCAGCGAAGAAACCCGCGAGACCGCCCGCAAGATCGGGTTGTGCGACCGTGTCTGCGACAGCGCGCAGGAAGCGGCGCGGGGCGCCGATCTGGTGGTGCTGTGTGTACCTGTCGGTGCCATGGGCCCGGTGATGGAAGACATTGCGCCCGTATTGAAGCCCGGCGCCACGGTTTCAGATGTGGGCTCGGTGAAACGCCATGTGATCGATGCGGTTCAGCCGCATATCCCCGAAGGCGTGCATTTCGTGCCCGCCCACCCGCTGGCAGGCACCGAGCATTCCGGCCCCGAATCCGGCTTTGCCGAGCTGTTCGACAACCGCTGGTCGCTTCTGGTGCCGGTCGAGGGCACCGACCCGCAGGCAGTGGAACAGCTGCGCAAGCTGTGGGAAGGCATGGGCGCCAATGTTGATGTGATGGACGCTGACCACCATGACTTGGTTCTGGCCGTCACCTCGCACACGCCGCACCTGATCGCCTATACCATGGTCGGCGTCGCGGATGACCTGCGCCGGGTGACCGACAGCGAGGTGATCAAATACTCTGCTGCCGGTTTCCGCGACTTCACCCGGATTGCCGCCTCGGACCCGACCATGTGGCGCGACGTATTCCTGACCAACAAGGATGCCACGCTGGAAATCCTGGGCCGCTTCACCGAGGAGCTCTTTGCGCTGCAGCGGGCGATCCGCACCGGCGACGGCGAGCATTTGCACGATTATTTCACCCGCACCCGCGCCATCCGCCGCGGCATTATCGAGGCGGGCCAGGACACGGCCGCGCCCGACTTTGGCCGGGGGCCGCAGAAGTGATCCGTGCAAGCCTGTTGCTGCTGGCAATCACATGCGCCGGTGCTGTTGCGGCCGAAAACCCGGGGCAGCAGGCCGCAGAACCGGTGGTTTTTGCAGCTCTGGCACCGTCGGTTGCAACCCTTCCGGAGCTGCCGCAGATACCTGGTGTGCAAACCCGGGAAACCAAGGTCCTGTTCGGCAGCCGCAAACGCCGCAAAGGCGCAGTTTGCGGTGATATTGATATCAAAGGCGTGGAAGCAGGCGACATCGCCGGCACTCTGCCGGGCTGCGGTGCCAGCGATGCGGTGCGGGTGCGCGAGATCTCAGGCGTGCGGCTCAGCCAGTCGGCGCTGATGACCTGCGGTACCGCCAAAGCCCTGAAGAAATGGATCGGCCGCGAGGTTGAAACTGCCTTTGGCCGCCGCAACAAGGTGGTGTCCCTGCGCGTCGCCGCCCATTACGCCTGCCGCACCCGCAACAACCGTCCCGGAGCCAGGATTTCCGAGCACGGCCGGGGCAAGGCCATCGACATCTCCGGCTTCACGCTGGAGAGCGGCGAGACCATCACGGTGCTGGACGGCTGGAAGCAGCGCAAGACCCGGCGCAAGCTGAAGAAAATCTGGAAAGCTGCTTGCGGTCCCTTCGGCACCGTGCTTGGGCCTGAAGCCGACCGCTACCACCGCGATCACTTCCATCTGGACATCGCCCGCCATCGCGGCGGCGCCTATTGCCGCTAGTCCTCCTTCTTCCTCTTGCCCAAAATATCCTGGAGCGCGAGGCAGAGCCTCGCATCCGAACGGCTGCTCCTGGCCCCAACGTTCTAGAAAAACCGGCCCGGCGGTCTCCCGCGCCTGAAAGTGCCCTGCGGGCCCATTACAGCCTTGGGCCGGGCGCGCTGCGCGCGCGAGGGTCTGCTGAGAAGCGCTTCAGGGGCAAACCTGCCCTGAAGCGCCTTGCCAAGTATGCTGAAGTTTGCCTGTAAAGGGTGAACGGCGCGTTGCGCCGCCGCTGCGCGGCCCTTGACAGGCCGCGTGCTGCAGGGGTCAGCGGATGATCAGCCGCGGCGCCGGGCCCAAGGGCAGGGGCCCAAGGGTCACATAGCCGCCCGAGAACCCCAAGGCGATATCGAGGTTGCGTGGGTTGCCGCCGGCTCCGGCCAGAAGGCTTAGCACCCGTTCCACCGAGCTCCGCAAGGAGGGCGGCAGCACGCCGCTGCGCTCAGCCATCAGCACCAGACCGCGCCAGTTCTCCGCCTGCAGCGCGATCTCCCCCTCTGGCCGGCCGCTCTCGTCCACTGTCAGGTCTCCAGCGGCCTTGAGCCGCAGATCCCCCCAGCGGGCCTCGGCCAGTTTCAGGTTGATCCGGCGCGGTTGCGGCCGTTGCTGCTCCAGTGCCGCGCGGTCCCAGGCCGCGTCGAAATCCACCGTCATCTTCACCGTCAGCGCATCAAACGCCTCCGGCAGATCGGAACTGGCGGCAAGCAGCCGCCGCCAGGCAGCCCGCGGAGTAAACGCTCTGGCTTCGCCGCTGATGCGGTAGCGTTCGGGCGTCTCCGTCTGCACCATGCGCAGATCCAGCGCGCTGCCGCTCAGCACGGTTTCGCCGCCGCGGGCAATCTGCCACGGGGCGGAAAACAGCCCCATTTCCTCCAGCTCCAGCGCGGCACCCGGCGCCAGCTGCAGGCTGGCCTGCAATCCTTGGGCCGTGATCACAGCAGTCTGGTCGAAATACGAGAGCCGCTGCGCCGTCTCCGGAAACCGCAAAGTCAGATGCCCCGGCCAAAGTGCCGGGTTCTCCAGCTCCAGCCAATCCGCCCGCCAGGCGGTGCCGGTGCCGGGATCTGCCAGCGTCGGGCGGGTGATCCGCGTCGCATGTTGTGAGGGATAACCGCTGGTTTCTATCCCGGCATATTCTGCTTGCCAGCCCTGCCGCTCCTGCTCAGCAAACCAGGCGGTTATGCCGGTCTTCAGCCCCCAGGCAGCGGCAGTCCAATAGAGGCTCCACAGCAGCAGAGCGGCGATCAGCAGTTTTGCCAGGCGCATCGGATAGCCTCTTTTGTCCGCAGCAGGATTGCTGTTTATAGGGGGAGAGCAGAAAGGGCCAGACAACATGACCATGTGGGTATTCGGATACGGATCGCTTCTTTGGAACCCCGGCTTCCCGGTGGCGCGGCGCGAAGTGGCGGTGCTGCACGGCTATGCGCGCTCCTTCTGCATGACGTCGATCCACCACCGCGGCACCGAGGATCACCCCGGCCTGGTGCTGGCTCTGGACGAAACCGAAGGCGCCCATTGCAAAGGGCTGGCCCTGTCGGTTGAGGCCGGCCACGAAGAACAGACCCTGGCCGAGCTGCGCGAGCGCGAGCTGATCTCCTCCGCCTATCTGGAACGCGATCTGGAGGTGGAGCTGGCGGATGGCTCGGTCGTCACCGCCGTGACCTATGTGATAGACCCGCACCACGTGCAGTATTGCGGCGGTCTCAGCCTGGAGGAGCAGGCGCAGATGATCGCCCATGCGGTTGGCGGGCGCGGGCCCAACACCGAGTATCTCTACAACACCGCCGAGCATCTGTCCGAGATCGGCCTGGCGGACCGCGACCTCGATTGGCTGACAGGGCGGGTTCGGGAAATCACCGCATAAAGCCTTGGCGCTTTTGACACTTTGCTTATAGGCTGCAATCGCAATACGAGCAGCAAAAGTGTCAGGAGCCCGACAAGATGGCGCAGCCAGACCGCAAGACCCGGCCGCAGTTCTCCCAGCCGGTGCGGCAGATCATCATGATGCTGATCGCCCTGGGGCTTTCCGGCTTTGGCGCCTTTGTGGCGCTGCCGCGGGTGCTGCCGGTGTTCGAGGCGAACCCCTGGCTCAACGGCTTTATCGTGCTGGTTTTCGTCATCGGCGTCTTGGCCTGCTTCTGGCAAGTGGTGCAGCTGATCGGTTCGGTGCGGTGGATCGAACGCTTTGCCGCCGGTGACAACCAGGAGCACCGCCGCCCGCCGTCGATGCTGGCGCCGCTGGCCTCGCTTCTTGGCTCGCGTTCTGCTCGGATGCAGCTTGGTTCAGCCTCAACCCGCTCGATCCTGGACTCGGTTGCCAATCGCGTCGACGAAGACCGCGAGATCACTCGGTATATCGTCAACCTGCTGATTTTCCTTGGACTTCTGGGCACGTTTTATGGCCTGGCCACCACCGTTCCGGCAGTGGTCGACACCATCCGCAGCCTGGCGCCGCAGGAGGGGGAAGAGGGGCTCTCGGTCTTTAACCGTCTGATGACGGGGCTAGAGGCGCAGCTGGGCGGCATGGGCGTGGCCTTTGCTTCGTCGCTCCTGGGCCTGGCCGGCTCGCTGATCGTGGGCCTGTTGGAGCTGTTTGCCGGCCACGGTCAGAACCGGTTCTACCGCGAGCTGGAGGAATGGCTGTCCTCCATCACCCGAGTCAGCTTTTCCTCGGGCGAAGACGGCGCCAGCGACAGTGGCGTGGTCTCTCAAGTGCTCGACAATATGGCCGAGCAGATGGACGCGCTGCAGATGATGTTTGCCGAAACCTCGGCGGGCCGTGCAGCGGTGGACGAGAAACTGGGCGCGCTTGTGGAAACCATCCAGGAGATGAACCGCCGCCAGGAGCACACCGGCACCATAACTGCGGCACTCGACCGCGTGGCGGTGGGTCAGGAGGCGCTGACCGAGATCCTGCGCGCGCAAGGCGAACACGGCGGCATCGACGCCGAAAGCCGGATGCGGCTGCGCTCGATCGACGTGCAGATGCTGCGCATCCTCGAGGAAATTTCGGCCGGCCGCCAGGAGAGCCTCACTGAGCTGCGCAAAGACATCGACCTTCTGGTCAAGGCCTTTGCCCGCCCGCGCGGCTTGTCCCGCGGCGGCGTGCCGGGCCGGGACGCGGGAGAGTAAGCCATGGCCCTCTCCCGGCGCACAGGACAGCGGTTCCAGGCCTCGATCTGGCCCGGGTTTGTCGATGCGATGACCGGCCTCCTTCTGGTGCTGATGTTTGTGCTGACCATTTTCATGGTGGTGCAGTTCGTATTGCGCGAAACCATCACAGGTCAGGAAAGCCAGCTGGATGAGCTGTCGGCCGAAGTCAGCGCGCTGGCATCCGCCCTGGGACTGGAAGAACGCGAGAACAGCCGCCTGAACGCGCGGCTGGGGGCGCTGACCTCGACGCTGAACACGGCGGAACAGGATCTGGAACAGGCGCGCAGCCTGATCACCTCATTGACCGCCGAGCGCGACCGGCAGGCAGACGAACTGGCAGAGGCCGCCAGCCGCATCACCAGTTTTGAAGCGCAGGTGGCCGCGCTGATCGCCAGCCGCGATGCCGCCCAGGCACAAATCGCAGACCTGAGCGCCGAGCGTGAAAGCCTGGAGGCGGCCCGCAGTGCGCTGCTGAGCGAGCAAGAGGCCTTGAACCTGGCCTTGGCCCAGGCCCGCGGCGAGATCGACGCCCAGGCTGAAGCAGCCCGGCTGGCTGCCGCCGAGCGCGAAGCGATGGAAGTGCTGATTGCCAGCTTGGAGGCCGAGGGGACGGCACAGGCTGGACAGATTTCTGAATTGCAGGAGCAGCTCGGCGCCGAGGAAGCGGCCCGGTTGCTGGAGGCTGCGGCGGCCGAAGCCCTGCGCGAGCGGCTGCAGAATGCCGATGCCGAGCTCACCGCCATGACCCTGGCGCTTGAGGCACAGCGGCAGGAGGCCGAGGATACGCTGACCCTGCTGGCCGCAGCGGAAGCGGCGAAGAAGCAGCTGGATGCGCAGCTGAGCGAGCTGGAAGCGGCCCGCGCCGGGGCGGATGCCGAAGCCGGGCAGCTCACGGCTGAGCTTGCGCAGGCCAAGGCGGCGCTGGCCGCAGCGGAAACCCAGGCCGCAGATGCGGAAGTGCTGCGCCAGCGTTTGCTGGCCGCTGTGTCGGATCTGGAAACGGCAGAAGCCTCCGCATCGGAGCGGCTGACCCTTGCCGAAGAGCGTGCGGTGCTGCTGGCCCAGGCCCGCTCGGCATTGTCCGAAGAACAGGCGGTCTCCGAGGAGGCCCGCCGGGAAACCGCGCTGCTCAATCAGCAAGTTGCGGCTTTGCGGGAGCAGCTGGGCGGGTTGCAGGCGATCCTGGACGACTACCAGGCCCGCGACGCAGCGCAGCAGGTGCAGCTGCAGAACCTTGGCCAAGACCTGAACGCCGCGCTGGCCCGCGCGGCCTCAGAGGAACGCAAGCGCCGCCTGCTGGAAGAAGAGGAGCGTAAACGGCTGGAGGCGGAAGCCGCGCGGCTGGAAGCCGAAGCTGGCCGGCTGGCGGATGAAGCGCAGGATCTGGCGCGTTACCGCTCGGAGTTCTTCGGCCGCCTGCGCGATCTCCTGGGCACCCAGGAAGGCGTAAAGATCCAGGGCGACCGCTTTGTATTTGCCTCCGAGGTGCTGTTCGATCCAGGCAGCGCAACCCTGTCGCCGGAAGGGGAGGTGGAAATCGCCAAGGTGGTCTCGATCCTGCAGAGCGTGGTGGCGGCAATTCCGCCGGAGATCAACTGGGTGATCCGGGTGGACGGCCATACAGATGACACACCGCTTGGGGCGCATCCGAAGTTTGCCGACAACTGGGAGCTCAGTCAGGGTCGGGCGCTGTCGGTGGTGCGTTACATGGTGGCGGCTCTGGGTGTTCCGCCATCGCGGCTGGCGGCCAACGGTTTTGGTGAATTCCAGCCGGTGAACCTGGCCGACACGCCGGAAGCCCGGGCCCAGAACCGGCGGATCGAGCTGAAATTCACTGAGAAGTAAGCAGCCGCTCCGGGCGGTCCTGACCAGCCTGCCGGCTCTTGTCGGGCGGCGGCGGGTGCAACCCGCTTCACTAATGGAGACAAGCTTACTAGTTACACACGGGTTGCTGCCCCACCGGGCAGTAGGGCCCCTTTAAAACTATTGCGAATTCGGGCGTTATCAAATCCGCTGTGCTACAGCCGCGGCCGCGGCGCAATCTGCAGCGGCAGCGCTCCCGCCCGGCGCCGGTCAGCCCCAAGGGGCAACCGCGCCCGTTGGGCCGGGCAGCCGCCCGGGCTTGCGCCCCGGCGGCTGCGGGTCCGGATCATTGCGAGGCTGCATTCGTGGCGGGCGGGATCACCATGCTGCGGCTGAACCGGTCTACTTCCTTGCCATCCCGCAGCAGCCGGGCAAGCCCGGTGTAGCTTCCGGCGGGCCAAGCGCCGCCGCGCAGGCGGCGCCCTGCGGCGCGGAAGAACTGGGCCTGGTTCTTATTCAACGCTTCGCTGCTGGAGACGAGCTCGCCGCCGGGGCCGTCTACCGTCAGTTCGAGAATATC
Source organism: Leisingera sp. ANG-M1 (assembly GCF_000813745.1). Classification (GTDB taxonomy): domain Bacteria; phylum Pseudomonadota; class Alphaproteobacteria; order Rhodobacterales; family Rhodobacteraceae; genus Leisingera. The sequence continues at coordinate 126,747 of NZ_JWLC01000005.1, forward strand.
CCCCGCCATGCCGCCAAAGGCATAAGCCCAGAACACAAAAGCCGGATCATCCGGTGCCAGCGGGGCTTCATCCGCGGCGCCTGCTTTGACAGCCTGATAGTCAGGAATAGCAGTTCCGAACCCCGCGCCCAGCACTCCGCCCGCTTGATAGGGAGGCAGATCGGCCCAGAGCGTCTGTTCCGGCGCTGCACCGCAGCTGCCTGAGCGGTCTGGTGCAAATGGATCCACCACTGCGCCGTCCTTGCGCACCGAGAGGTGCAGATGCGGGAACTGAGTCTTGCCGGACAGGCCGACCTCGCCCAGGACTTCTCCTGCTTTGACCTTCATGCCGCTTTGCACCCGGACCGAACCGCGCTTCAAATGGCAGTACTGTGTTTCCCACCCGTTCCCATGGCGCAACACTACACCGTTGCCGCATTCCTTGCCGTCAATCTCAGCTGCGTTTTCATTCGTGGCGTAACGGTCGGCCATGCTGTTGCGGGTGCCCAGCACCATGCCATCCGCGGCTGCATGCACGGTCACGCCCGCACGCATGTCCGAAAGATAGGGCAGGGCAAAGTCGGTTCCCTTGTGGCCATCATAGCTGAGGGTTCCACAGGTGAAATCGGTGGCCTCTGGGCCTGGGTCGTGGTCGACGAACTGCTGGATATGGCAATCCTCACCGAGGGTGCAATCCAGCGGGAACTGCAAAAGAAAATCGCCCGCCGCGCAGGGCGCGGCGAGCGATGTTGCTGTGATCAGTGCTGCAAGGCGCATCAGTCTGCGGTCAGCAACGGAGGCTTGTTGCCAGAGATCCGCGGCTTGCTGGGGCCTTCGAGGCGCAGGTCCAGCTTGCCGTCCTTGATGCCGACCTGAACCACGCCGCCCTTGGTGAGCTTGCCGAACAACAGCTCCTCTGCCAGCGGCTTCTTGATGTGCTCCTGGATGACCCGGCCCAAGGGGCGGGCACCCATGCGGTCGTCGTAGCCCTTGTCGGCCAGCCATTCGGCTGCCTTGCGGGTCAGTTCGATCGAGACGTTGCGGTCCATCAGCTGCGCTTCCAGCTGCAGCACGAATTTCTCGACCACCTGCAGGATAACCTCTTTGCCCAGCGGCGCGAAAGAGATCACCGCATCCAGGCGGTTGCGGAATTCCGGCGTGAAGGTGCGCTCGATGGCGGCGGTGTCTTCGCCCTCGCGGCGGTCGCGGCCAAAGCCGATGGCGGCCTTTGCCTGCTCAGACGCACCGGCGTTGGAGGTCATGATCAGGATCACGTTGCGGAAATTCACCGTGCGGCCGTTGTGGTCGGTCAGCTGGCCGTTGTCCATCACCTGCAACAGGATGTTGTAGACATCCGGATGCGCCTTCTCGATCTCATCCAGCAGCAGCACGCAGTGCGGATGCTGGTCGACGCCGTCGGTCAGCAGGCCGCCCTGATCAAAGCCGACATAGCCAGGAGGCGCGCCGATCAGGCGGGAGACCGCGTGTTTCTCCATGTATTCCGACATGTCAAAGCGCAGCAGCTCCACACCCAGCTGGTCTGCCAGCTGTTTGGCGACCTCGGTCTTGCCGACGCCGGTGGGGCCTGCAAACAGGTAGTTGCCGATCGGTTTTTCCGGTTCGCGCAAGCCCGCACGGGCCAGCTTGATGGCGCTGGACAGGGCGGTGATCGCATCGTCCTGGCCGAACACCACGCGCTTCAGCGACTTCTCCAGGTCCTTCAGCACTTCGGCGTCATCCTTGGAGACGTTTTTGGGCGGGATACGGGCGATCTTGGCCACCACAGCCTCGATCTCCTTGACGCCGATGGTCTTGCGGCGCTTGCTTTCGATGATCAGATGCTGCGCGGCGCCGGCCTCGTCGATCACGTCGATGGCCTTGTCCGGCAGCTTGCGGTCATTGATGTAGCGTGCCGAAAGTTCCACTGCGGTCTTGATCGCATCACCGGTGAACTTGATGCCGTGATGCTCCTCGAAATAGGGCTTCAGCCCCTTCAGGATCTCGATGGAGTCTTCTACCGACGGCTCGTTCACGTCGATCTTCTGGAACCGGCGGGACAGCGCGCGGTCTTTTTCGAAATGCTGGCGGAACTCCTTGTAGGTGGTGGAACCCATGGTGCGCAGCTTGCCGCCCTGCAGCGCAGGTTTCAGCAGGTTGGAGGCATCCATGGCGCCGCCAGAGGTGGCGCCGGCACCGATCACGGTGTGGATCTCGTCGATGAACAGCACCGCGTCCGGGTGATCTTCCAGCTCGGAGACCACGGCCTTCAGCCGTTCCTCGAAATCGCCGCGGTAGCGGGTGCCGGCCAGCAGTGCGCCCATGTCGAGCGAGTAGATGGTGGTTTCCGACAGGATCTCCGGGGTTTCGCCCGAGACGATGCGGCGCGCCAAGCCCTCGGCGATGGCCGTCTTGCCAACACCGGGGTCGCCGACCAGCAGCGGGTTGTTCTTGCGGCGGCGGCACAGCACCTGGATGCAGCGCTCCACCTCGTGGTCGCGGCCGATCAGCGGGTCGATATCGCCGTCGCGGGATTTCGCGTTCAGGTCGACACAGTATTTCGCCAGCGCCGATTCCTTCTTTTCGCCTTCGGGGGCGGCAGTGATGCTGTCCTCTTCCTGCTCGGTGGCGCCGGTCACCGGGCGGGACTCGCCAAATGCGGGATCTTTGGCAACACCGTGAGCAATGAAGTTCACCGCATCATAGCGGGTCATCTCCTGGTCCTGCAGGAAGTAGGCGGCATCGCTTTCGCGTTCGGCGAAGATGGCGACCAGCACATTGGCGCCGGTGACCTCGGTGCGGCCGGAGCTTTGCACATGGATGGCGGCGCGCTGGATCACCCGCTGGAAGGCGGCGGTCGGCACTGCCTCCGAGCCGTCAATATCGGTCACCAGATTGGCCAGATCCTCATCCACGAATTCCACCAGGGATGATCGCAGTTCGGACAGGTCGACGCTGCAGGCGCGCATCACGCGGGCCGCGTCGGGCTCGTCGATCAGGGCCAGAAGCAGATGTTCCAGGGTTGCGAATTCATGACGGCGTTCATTCGCCAGCGCCAGCGCTGCGTGAATGGCCTGTTCCAGGGTGCTCGAGAATGAAGGCACGGGCGTGCTCCTCTGATCTTGGGTTGGCCGGTACGGGGGCGGCGTTAACCATCCCCTCAGTTCAACCATGTGCTTATAAGGTTAGAGTTTGGTTGATAGCGCGCCGGCTTCAAGGGCTTTTCTGCATTTTGGGGTCACAAATATTTTCTCCTTTCCAGCCCCTGGGCCCCTTGATTTGCTCAGAAATTGTCTTTGCGCTTGCGGATTTCGGCAAAAACCTCTGCGTCTTCAGCATCTTCCAGTCCCAGGTGCGCCCTCACGGCAGTGTCACCAGCGCGCAGGAACGGATTGGTGTCCAGCTCCAGCTGCAGGGAAGAGGGCACAGTCGGCACACCGTTTTCACGGGCCTTTGCGATATCGCGCACGCGGGCCTGCAACGCCGGGTTGCCCGGGTCCACGGTGACCGCGAAGGCAGCGTTAGACTGGGTGTACTCATGCCCTGAGTAAACCATAGTTTGCGGCGGCAGCGCGGCAAGACGCGACAGGCTCGCCCACATCTGGGCCGGGGTGCCTTCGAACAGCCGGCCGCAGCCCAGGGCCATCAGGCTGTCGGCGGTGAATACGGCATCCGCGGCTGGCATGTGAAACGCGATATGGCCCACAGTGTGGCCGGACACATCCGTCACATGCACCTCTTCGCCCAGCAGCGTGAAGCTGCCGCCGTCCTCCACTGCCATATCCAGGTCCGGCAGCCTGTGGGCATCAGCTGCTGCGCCGATCACCTTGGCGCCATAGGCATCGCGGAGTTCGGCAACGCCATCCACATGGTCCCAATGGTGATGGGTCAGCAGGATCCAATCCAGTCCCCAGCCGCGCTCTGCCAGCGCAGACTTGATGGCGCCGGCTTCGGGCGCATCCACCAGCGCGGTCTCGCCCGATGCCGGATTATGGATCAAAAAGGCATAGTTATCCGACAGGCAGGGCAGGGTGATGATCTCAAGAGGCATGGCCATTCGCCTTTACATTGCTAAACTGCGCTCAGATTGGCCGAAGGAGCGGGCGCCTGCAATGCATCTTGATGTTCAGGATCTGAGGAATTTCTACTACCGCAGCACGCTGGGGCGGGCGGCGCAGGCCTCGATCCGCGGCCGCCTGCAGGAGCTGTGGCCCGAGGCCGAGGGGCAGACGGTGGCAGGTTTCGGCTTTGCCGCGCCCTTGCTGCGCCCTTACCTGACCACGGCGCGCCGGGTGATGGCTTTGATGCCCGGCCCGCAGGGGGTGATGCAGTGGCCTGCCGGGCAGCCGAATGTCTCGGTGCTGTGCGAGGAAACCAGCTGGCCCATCGACACCGGCCGTATCGACCGGCTGGTGGTTCTGCACGGGCTTGAGACATCGGAGCGCCCCACCAAGCTGCTGGAGGAATGCTGGCGGGGGCTGGGCCCTGGCGGCCGGGCGATTTTCATTGTGCCGAACCGGGCCGGCTTCTGGGCGCGTTCGGACCGCACGCCGTTCGGCTATGGCCGCCCCTATACGCTGCGCCAGCTGGAAAGCCAGCTGCGCGACCACCAGTTCGCCATCGAGCAGCACACCGCGGCGCTTTACCGGCTGCCCAGCCACAAGCGGTTCTGGCTGAAATCCGGCGGGATGCTGGAAAAGATGGGCCGCAAGCTGCCTGCGATGATCGCGGGCGGCGTGTTCATGGTCGAGGTCAGCAAACAGACCTACCCGCAGAAGGGCCAGATGATCCGCAGCAAGACCCCCAGCCGCATCCGCGTGCTGGAAGGCCTGTCGAACCCGATGCCGGAACCGGCCTGATACACGGACCGCCTAGCACCGCCGCACCGCAGGGCAGCTTGCTGCTGACCCAGGCTGCGCTCCGGCGGTACCGGCTCAGGTCGTATTGATTGTGATCTGAGAGGCAAATTCCAGATTGCTGCTCAGAACCGGCGGATTGGTGACATCGTCGTACTCATAGGCTTCGCCGCCGTCATGCGTATAGTCTACCCAGCCGTTTTGCCCCAGGTTGAGTTCTGCGATTGGAACCATCCCCCGGTCCTCCCAGCGGGTTTCATAGTTTTCCACCAGATCCTCTTCCGAGTATTCGACGCCCTCCGGAACATAGATCAGCGCCAGCCCATGGTCTTCGCCGCCGGAACAGCAGGCGTCAGCCGGGTAATATGAGGTCACATAATAGACCGGCAGAATGGTTCCCCCGGTGCCTTCCGGAAACTCCAGTTCCAGCTCGTCCTCTTCATCCATTTTAAAGCTGCCGCGCACGGTGCCGTGTTCAAAGACTTCCTCCGGCTGCCCGGGCGTATAGATCAGCCGAACGGTATCGGCAGTTTCCCCGGCATCACCGGTGTCGTCGTCGGTGGTGTCGATGCTCTGGCCAAGCCCCGTGACCACAGTGTCCGCACCACCCTGGCCAAGCCAGATGCGGAACTCGCTGATGGTGTCCGTATCGATATAGACCGTCTCATCTTCACTGGTGCCTTCAAATACTTTGGCACCGTTAAGCTCGTCGAGCGTTTCAGGGTCGATCTGCTCCGGTTCGCCATCCTCGGTGACGACTGTCAGACCGTCCTCTTCGACCGGCGGCGTGCTGCCGTCCTCTGAGGGTTCGGCGCTTTGATCTTCATCATCGCTGTCGATAACGGCTGCCGCAATGGCGACACCGGCAGTTGCGATCAGAATGGCTGCGAGCATAAAAGACCTCTGGTTGAAATGGCGTGTGAATTAATCGCGATAATTGCGCGTGGCGGCTGCCATGTCCAGCATCCTTGCCGATTGAGCGCCGTTTCGGCGCAAAGAGCAGCTGGCCCGTCTTGGGATCGGGGCAAAGCGGGGCGCATTTCGATTCCCTGAATGTCCTTGGAGCCTCCCGCACCGCGCCAAACCGTGGTTTTGCACCTATATGTGACGTTTTTTGGCGCAAATGCCGCTTTCCGGAATCGCCAAATCCTGCAGTTCAGCCGCACTTTTTTAATTATATACTGTGGTCAAAGGGCCGCACTTCACGCAAGCCTTTGAAAACATGTGAAACTTGCTTTCCAATGTTACCGTTATAGAGAGTTGATAGGTCGCATCCGCTCTGCTAGACCCACGCTGATTTCAACGCCCCGCTGCCAATGGGGGATGACTCACGCCCCCGGACGCCGCCTGTGGCCAGGTATGCCAACCGGGGCCAAAAACATATCGGAAGGGTGGACGTGTCCGAACCAGCTTCGATTTCTGCAGGCATTGCTGCGCGCTATGCCACGGCGGTGTTCGACATCGCGGAAGAAAACAAGGCGCTCGACAGCCTTGAAACCAGCATCAATGACCTGGCAGCCGCGCTGGCTGACAGCGACGACCTCAACAACCTGATCCACTCGCCGCTGGTGTCGCGCGAAGAGCAGGGCACTGCGATCACCGCAGTGGCAGACAAGATGGGCATGGATCCCGTCCTGCGCAATACCCTGGCTCTGATGGCCGACAAGCGCCGTCTGTTTGTGGTGCCCGCACTGATTGACGTGCTGCGCGCCCGCCTGGCCGAGGCCCGCGGTGAAGTCACCGCCGAAGTGACCTCAGCCAAGGCTCTGACCAAGACCCAAAGCGAAAAGCTGGCCAAGACCCTGGCCGAGCGCGTGGGCAAGAAAGTCACCATTAATGCCACCGTCGATGCCTCCATCATCGGCGGTCTTGTCGTTAAAGTGGGCTCGAAGATGATCGACAGCTCGATCCGCTCCAAGCTCAACTCCCTACAGAATGCAATGAAAGAGGTCGGATAAATGGGTATCCAAGCAGCAGAGATTTCTGCGATCCTTAAAGACCAGATCAAGAATTTTGGTCAAGAAGCCGAAGTGGCAGAAATCGGCCGCGTGCTGTCCGTCGGTGACGGTATTGCCCGCGTCTACGGCCTCGACAATGTTCAGGCCGGTGAAATGGTCGAATTCCCGGGCGGCATCATGGGCATGGCGCTGAACCTGGAAAGCGACAACGTCGGTATCGTGATCTTCGGCTCCGACCGCGACATTAAAGAAGGCGACACCGTCAAGCGCACCAACTCCATCGTGGACGTTCCGGTTGGCAACGGCCTGCTGGGCCGCGTTGTTGACGGCCTGGGCAACCCGCTGGACGGCAAGGGCCCGATCGAAGACGTCACCCGCGGCGTTGCCGACGTGAAGGCGCCGGGCATCATCCCGCGTAAATCGGTTCACGAGCCGATGGCAACCGGCCTCAAGTCGGTTGACGCGATGATCCCGATCGGCCGCGGCCAACGCGAGCTGATCATTGGCGACCGTCAGACCGGCAAGACCGCCGTTGCTCTGGACGCGATGCTGAACCAGAAATCCTACAACGACGCCGCAGGCGACGACGAGAGCAAGAAGCTGTACTGCGTTTACGTCGCGGTTGGCCAGAAGCGCTCCACCGTTGCTCAGCTGGTGAAGAAGCTGGAAGAGTCCGGCGCGATGGAATACTCCATCGTTGTGGCCGCTACCGCGTCCGACCCGGCACCGCTGCAGTTCCTGGCACCCTATGCCGCAACCGCAATGGCGGAATTCTTCCGCGACAACGGCCGCCACGCGCTGATCATCTATGATGACCTGTCCAAGCAGGCGGTTGCTTACCGTCAGATGTCGCTGCTGCTGCGCCGTCCGCCGGGACGTGAAGCCTATCCGGGCGACGTTTTCTACCTGCACTCCCGCCTGCTGGAGCGTTCGGCCAAGCTGAACGAAGACTTCGGTGCCGGCTCGCTGACCGCGCTGCCGATCATCGAAACCCAGGGCGGCGACGTGTCCGCGTTTATTCCGACCAACGTGATCTCGATCACCGACGGCCAGATCTTCCTGGAAACCGAACTGTTCTACCAGGGCATCCGCCCCGCCGTGAACACCGGTCTGTCGGTTTCGCGCGTTGGCTCCTCGGCCCAGACCAAGGCGATGTCCTCGGTTGCAGGCCCGGTTAAGCTGTCGCTGGCTCAGTACCGCGAAATGGCCGCCTTTGCGCAGTTCGGCTCCGACCTGGACGCCGCCACCCAGCAGCTGCTGGCCCGTGGCGCCCGTCTGACCGAGCTGATGAAGCAGGCCCAGTACTCGCCGCTGACCAACGCCGAAATCGTCTGCGTCATCTTCGCCGGCACCAACGGTTACCTCGACAAAGTCGACGTCAAGGAAGTTGGCCGTTACGAAGCTGGCCTGCTCAGCCACCTGCGCGGCAAGCACGCCGACCTGCTGGCCGACATCACCAACAACGACCGTAAGGTGAAAGACGAGCTGGCAGACAAAGTTAAGGCTGCGCTGGACGAGTTCGCCGCTAGCTTCGCTTAAGGGGGGACGAGGCGATGCCGAGTCTTAAGGACCTTAAAAACAGGATCGAGTCGGTCAAATCGACCCGCAAGATCACCAAAGCCATGCAGATGGTGGCCGCGGCGAAACTTCGCCGCGCCCAGGAAGCTGCCGAGGACTCCCGTCCCTATGCCAAGCGGTTCAACGCCGTGATGGCGGGGCTGGCGGCCTCGGTCGGCGGCAGCGAGTCGGCTCCCAAGCTGCTTCGCGGCACCGGCAGCGACCAAGTCCAGCTGCTTGTCGTAATGACCGCCGAACGCGGTCTTTGCGGCGGCTTCAACTCGAACATTGCCAAGCTCGCCCGCCAAAAGGCGGAAGAGCTGAAGGCTGCGGGCAAGACGGTCAAAGTTCTGACCGTCGGCAAGAAGGGCCGCGACGCCCTGAAGCGCGACCTGGGCGATGACTTCATCGGCCACGTGGACCTGAGCGACGTGAAGCGCATCGGCTATGCCAATGCGCAGACCATCGCCAAGGACATCCTGACCCGGTTCGATGCTGGTGAGTTTGATGTTGCCACGATCTTCTTCTCGGAGTTCGTCAACGTCGTCACTCAGATCCCGACCGCTCAGCAGATCATTCCGGCGTCTTTCGAGGCAACGGAAGGCGAGAGCACTGGCGCCGTCTACGACTACGAGCCCGGCGAAGAGCAGATCCTTGCAGACCTGCTGCCGCGCGGCGTGGCGACCCAGATCTTCTCTGGCCTGCTGGAAAACGGCGCATCCGAACAGGGTGCCCGGATGAGCGCGATGGACAATGCGACCCGCAACGCGGGCGACATGATCGACAAGCTGACCATCGAGTTCAACCGTTCCCGTCAGGCCGTGATCACCAACGAGCTGATTGAAATCATTTCGGGCGCTGAGGCGCTCTAAGAGACAACCGGAGACCAACAAATGGCACAAGCAAAAGGCAAGGTGACTCAGATCATCGGCGCCGTTGTGGACGTCCAGTTTGACGACCACCTGCCCGCAATTCTGAACGCGCTGCACACCGAGAACGACGGCAAGACCCTCGTTCTCGAAGTGGCACAGCACCTCGGCGAAAACACCGTCCGTACCATCGCTATGGACGCATCCGAAGGCCTGGTCCGCGGTCAGGAAGTGACCGACACCGGCGCCCCGATCTCGATCCCGGTCGGCAACGCCACCCTGGGCCGCATCCTGAACGTCGTCGGCGAGCCGGTTGACGAAAAGGGCCCGGTGAACGCAGCGGAAACCCGTGCGATCCACCAGCCGGCACCGGAATTCAACGACCAGTCGACCGAGTCCGAAGTCCTCGTGACCGGCATCAAGGTTATCGACCTGCTGGCACCCTACGCCAAAGGCGGCAAGATCGGCCTGTTCGGCGGCGCCGGCGTGGGCAAAACCGTTCTCATCATGGAACTGATCAACAACATCGCAAAAGTGCACTCGGGCTACTCCGTGTTCGCGGGTGTTGGCGAACGGACCCGTGAAGGTAACGACCTGTACTGGGAAATGATCGAATCCAACGTGATCAAGCCGGACAACCTGGAAGAATCCCAGGTGGCCCTGGTTTACGGTCAGATGAACGAACCTCCGGGAGCCCGTGCCCGTGTTGCGCTGACCGGCCTGACCCTGGCCGAACAGTTCCGCGACCAGTCCGGCACCGACGTTCTGTTCTTCGTGGACAACATCTTCCGCTTCACCCAGGCGGGTTCCGAAGTGTCGGCTCTGCTCGGCCGTATTCCTTCGGCGGTGGGCTACCAGCCGACCCTGGCAACCGACATGGGCGCCATGCAGGAACGCATCACCTCGACCAAGAACGGCTCGATCACCTCGATCCAGGCCGTCTACGTTCCCGCGGACGACCTTACCGACCCGGCACCGGCAACCACCTTTGCCCACCTGGACGCGACCACCGTTCTTAACCGTGCGATCTCGGAACTCGGCATCTACCCCGCTGTGGACCCGCTCGACTCCTCCTCGCGCCTGATGGACCCGCAGATCGTTGGCGAAGAGCACTACGCAGTGGCTTCCGACGTTCAGCAGATCCTCCAGCGCTACAAGTCGCTGCAGGACATCATCGCGATCCTCGGCATGGACGAACTGTCGGAAGAGGACAAGCTGACCGTTGCGCGTGCGCGTAAGATCCAGCGTTTCCTGTCCCAGCCGTTCGACGTTGCGAAGGTCTTCACCGGCTCCGACGGTGTCCAGGTTTCCCTGGAAGACACCATCTCGTCGTTCAAGGCGGTTGTGGCCGGCGAATACGACCACCTGCCCGAAGGCGCCTTCTACATGGTTGGCGGCATCGACGAAGTGCTGGCCAAAGCCGAGAAGATGGCTGCGGAAGCCGCCTAAGCACGGATTTTCCCCTGCGCCGTTCGGCGGGGCAGGGGAACCCTGAAAGGAGGCCCCAATGGCACAAACGATGCAATTCGACCTCGTGAGCCCCGAGCGGAGCCTGGCTTCGCTGCAGGCAAGTGCGGTTCAGATCCCCGGAGCCGAAGGTGACATGACGGCGATGCCTCAGCACGCGCCGACCATCACCACCCTGCGCCCCGGCGTGCTGAAGGTCGAAAGCCCGGAAGGCAACGCGGACTATCTGGTCACCGGCGGCTTTGCCGAAATCGCAGGCGACAGCCTGTCGGTTCTGGCCGAGCGCGCGATCCCGATGGCTGAAATGACCCGCGATCAGATGAATGCGCTGATCGAGGAAGCCCGCGAGATGTACAAGACCGCCAAAGAGGAAGACCAGCCGCACGGCCTGGTCGAGGACGCAGCCAAGCTGCTCGCCGACATGGAAGCCCTGGGCACCCATATGTCCCTCTGAACCAGGCGCGGATTGGACGAAAAAGAAACCGGCTCCATTTGGGGCCGGTTTTTTGCTGCGGAGGGGACAGCGGAGTAAAGGGGGCGGCATTCTCCGGCGGTCAGACGGACGCTGCCCCTGGCTGAGTAAACACCGGAGCCGGCGGGGCGGGCCGCGGGCCTAGACCGTGCTGGTCCCGTCGCCGTCCGGCTTGCTGCTCCAGCTCTTGCGGAACGAAGCCGGCGATTGACCGTAGCGCTTCTTGAAGCGGATCGACAGCTGCGTCGCGCTACTGAAGCCGGTGGCGGCCGAGATTTCTGCAACCGTCATGTTGGTTTCATTCAAGAGCGCCAGGGCCCGGCCCACCCGCAGCTCAATGTAGAACTGCACAGGCGATGTGCCGACATAGCGCTGGAACAGACGTTCCAGCTGGCGCCGCGAGATCTGCGCGTGATCCGCGACCACACCGATCTCCACCGGTTCCTCGATGGTTTCATGCATGAACTGCATGGCGTTGATCAGATGCTGGTTGCGGCTGCTGAGCGCCACTGAATAGGCCGACTTTTGCAGCGCTTCGCGGTTGTTGGAGCGGAAGTGAATGCACATGTCCGACACAATGACCGCAAGATCCTTGCCGTGATCGGTCTCGATCATTTCCAGCATCATGTCGGTGGCCGCATTGCCGCCGCCGCAGGTCATCAGCCCGTTGTCGATCTCATAAAGGTTGGCGGTCGGCTCCAGCCCTGGGAAATACTCCGAGAAGGACGGCTGGTTCTCCCAGTGCAGGGTAAAGCGCTGCTCCTGCAGAATGCCGGCCTGCGCCAGGGCAAAGGCGCCGGTGCAGATGCCGCCGAAGCGGCTGCCATGGGCGTTCTGGCGCCGGATCCAGGACAGGGCCTTGGGGCTGGCGCTGTCTGAGGGCTCGATGCCTGAGCAGACAAAGGCAAAGCTGCCCCGCGGCAGGTCCTCCAAGGTCATGTCGGTGTTGATGCCGATCCCGTTGGAGCAGGGCACAGGGGCGCCGTCTTGGCTGATCAGGAACCAGCGGTACAGCTCTTTGCCGGTGACCTGGTTGGCAATCCGCAAGGGCTCAACCGCGGCGCTGAACGCCAGCATGGTCAGCTTCGGCAGAAGCAGGAAATAGATGTCTTTTGGCGGCCCGTCGTAATCCACCCGGAAACTGGCCGCACCTTTCGGGACATAGCTGCGGGGATGCATATCGGTAACCTAACAGATGGGGTGTTCACATCAAAATGCGCGCCGGGGGGGAGGACCCGGCGCGCTAGGGCGGTCAGGTGGTCACTTGCGCCACCGGCTCGCCGCTGTCTTCCCATTCGGCGATTTCCTCATCGCTTGCCTTGGGCGAGAACAACCCGGTCATCGCATAGAAGATGCCGATGAGCGGCGACAGCCAGCAGGCAAAGGCCAGCGGGATGTACAGCAGGTTCTCGAAGTTGCCGTCGGCAATCCCCAGCGCCAGCGCGGAGATCACAAAGGCGCCGCCCGCGTTCCAGGGGATCAGCGGCGAAACCAGTGTTCCGCCTTCCTCGATGGCGCGCGACAGGTTCAGCGGTGAGTACTTCATACCGCGGTAAACCGGTGCATACATCCGCCCCGGCAGGGCAATCGACAGATAGGGATCGCCCGCCACGGTGTTGGTCGCGACCGAGGTCAGAATGGCCGAGGTCTGGATGCCGGCAAAGCTTTTGACCCGGGCAATGATCACTTCAATGATTGCCTGCAGGCAGCCGGTGCGCTCCAGCGCGCCGCCGAAACCCAGCGCCAGCAGAACCAGCGAAATGGTCCACATCATCGACTGGATGCCGCCGCGGTTCAGCAGCGGGTCAATCTCGGCCACTCCGGTCTCAATCGCGTAACCGCTGTTGGCGAATGTGAAGGTCTCATGCAGGCCGGCGCCCTGGCAGACCATCGCCATGATACCGCCCACAACAGCGCCGGCAAACAGAGACGGGATCGGCGGCTGCTTCTTCACCGCCAGGATGATCACCAGCACAGCCGGCAGCAGCATCAGCGGCGAGATCCAGAACGCGCTGTCCAGTGCTGCGGTGATCGCATCAATCCGCTCAAACGATACTTGCGAGGTGTCGATCAGAGTGAAACCCACAACCAGGTAGATCACCAGCGCAATCAGCATCGACGGAATGGTGGTCGGCAGCATGTTGCGGATGTGGTCGAACAGGTTGGTGCCGGTGACGGCAGGCGCCAGATTGGTGGTGTCCGACAGCGGCGAGATCTTGTCGCCGAAGAAGGCGCCGGACACCACAGCACCCGCAGTCCAGTACATCGGAATGCCAAAACCTGCGCCAATGCCCATCAGCGCCAGCCCGACGGTGCCCACGGTGCCCCAGGAGGTGCCGAGCGAAACCGACACGATGGAACACAGCACCATGCCAGCAGCCAGGAACAGCTCCGGCGACAGGATCTTCAGGCCATAATAGATCAGCGTTGGAACGGTGCCGCTGGCAATCCAGATGCCGACAATCATGCCGACGGTGATCAGGATCGACACCGAGGGCAGCGAAATATTGATGACGTGGAACACGCCTTCTTCGATGTTGTTCCACTTGTGGCCCAGTTTCAGCCCCACCAGCGCAGTGATGGCGATGCCGATAGCCAGTGGGATATGCGGGGTGAAATCCCCGAAATAGAACAGCTGGATGCCCAGAACGGCCAGCGTCAGCAGGATTGGCAGCAGCGCCATTCCCAGCCCGGGCTTAACAATATTCGGATCATTTGGTGACACGGGTTTCTCCTCCCTTAAGTCAGATCGCCTGTGCAAGGCGGATGCGGCCAGACACCAAAGAACGGCTCGCCGGACTCGATGCCAGGGCGCCGGAATGGTCAGCATTTGCGACATCGCGGCGGGAAATGCCGACTTTCGGGAAAATGTTCCTTGCGGGGGAAAAGTTTCCTTAGGTGGCAAACGGCCCCTCACCGGTCCGGCCGGACGGGGCGGACCGGTGCCATGTTGGCTCTAGGCTGCCGCGGAAAAGGCACAGCCAAAGCGCGGTGGAAACCCGCGTGGCGGCAGGCCGCATGGGGTACTTGAGCAGGCACCGGGCCGGGCTTCCGAAACACTTTTGCCGGGTTTTCTGCCCCGCAGCCATGCTCACTTTCCGGTAACCCGGCAGCCAATTTTCTGCGTCTTAACCCTATTCTCACAAATTTTTCGAAAATTGCCCCGCATGACATGTTCCTAACCAGCAGGATTCCCCGTGACCGATTGGACTTCCGGCTACATGGCCGGCATCGACTATACTTTCGACTTTCACCGCCAGCTGACGCCCGCCCTGCTTGGCTTCGGCGCGATGAGCCAGGGCCACCGGCACCGGCTGGAGGGCGAGGGCGTCACCTATTGCGAGCTGGGCTGCGGCCAAGGCTTCTCAGCCAATCTTCTGGCGGCAGCGAATCCGCACATCGAATTCCACGCCATGGACTTCAGCCCTTCGCATATCGCCGGAGCCGTTGAGCTGGCGCAGGAGGCGGGGCTGCAGAACATGCATTTCCACGAGCGCTGTTTTGGGGATTTCGGCGAGACCCCGGGACTGCCCGCAGCGTTCGACATCATCGCCCTGCATGGCGTGTACAGCTGGATATCGGAGGAGAACCGGCAGCATATCACCCGCTTCATTGCTGAGCGGCTGAAGCCGGGCGGGCTGGTTTTCATCAGCTGCAATGCGCTGCCGGGGTGGGCTGCGTCTATGCCGCTGCGCCGGATACTGACCGGGCGGGCGGCACAGCGCGGCGGGCCGCTGATCAGCAGGATCGGCGAGGCCATGGAATTCACCCGGCAGCTGGAGCAGGCAGGCGCGGGTTATTTCACCGGCAACCCGGCTGCAGGGCGGCGGCTGGAATACATGCAGACAATGCCCGCGAACTATGTGGCGCATGAGTATTTCAACCGTGACTGGACACCGTTTTACTTCGAGGATCTGGCGGACAGCCTGACGCAGGCCAAGCTGGGCTTCCTGGGCTCGGTGCATCCTTTGGACAATATCGACAGCATCCGTTTTACACCGGAACAGCAGGCGCTTCTGGACGAAGAGCCGGATCCGGTCCGGCGGGAAGGGCTGCGGGATGTTTTGCTGAACGAGCATTTCCGAACCGATATCTTTGTGAAGGGCAAGCAGGAGCATACGCCGCGCAGCGCCATCGGCGCCTGGTTTGCAACCCCGCTGGCTCTTCTTCGCCCCTACAGCGGCGGCAGTTTGCAGTTTCACCACCGCGGCAAGGAGCTGCCGTTGGACAAGAACCAGTTCGCGCCGGTTCTTCAGGCATTGAGTGAAGGCCCGGCCACTGTGCGCAGCCTGCTGGATCAGGGCGTGTTCGGCACGATGGACTGGGGCAGCATTACCCGCATGCTGATGATTCTTGCGGGCACCGGCTGCATTGCGCCCTGCCTGCCGCAGGAGGGGCTGGCGCAGCGGGCAGAGGCTTGCCGCGCCTTCAACCTGGCGGTCTGCAAACGTGCCGAAGAAAGCGATCAGCTGCGCTTTCTGGCGTCGCCCGTCACCGGCGGCGGGGTTGAGCTCGACCGGTTTGAGCAGCTGTTCCTGCTGGCCCGCAGCGAAGGGCTGGAGACGGCTGCGGAATGGGCCGGGCTTGCCTGGCGTATTCTGGCGCCGCAAGGCCAGCGGCTGCAGCACGAAGGCCGGGTACTGGAAACCGAAGAGGAAAATCTGGCGCTGCTGCGGGCGCGGGCAACTCATTTCGAGGCCCGCCGCCTGCCGCTGTGCCAAAGCCTGGGGCTGGTTCTTGAGGCAGAGACAGAGGCAGAGACCGCGCCAGCAGCGGTACGCGGCACCGCGGCTTGAAACAGGGCCGGGCAGGCGGCCGCCCGCCGCCTCCCGGTCCGGGCGCCGCCACGGACCGGCGCAAGCGGGAGTTAGCAATTTGAAAAGCACTGCCGGTTAAACAGGAACAGCACGAGACAACCACTGACAGGAACCCGAACGTGTCCTTTGAAGACCGCACGCTGGCTGTACAATCCAGGGGCAGAGAAGCTCCATTTGCCCTGGACGAGGTGTTTTTTTCCCGCACCGACAACAGGGGCGTGATCCAGGCCGGCAATGCAGTATTTTGCCGGGTCGCCAAGTTCCAGATGGCAGAGCTTCTGGGGGCGCCTCATAAGGTCATCCGCCATCCGGATATGCCGCGCGGCGTGTTCCAGCTGTTCTGGGACAGCCTCAAACAAGGCGAGAGCGTCGGTGCCTATGTCAAGAACAAGGCGAGCGATGGCAGCTACTATTGGGTGTTTGCGGTCGTGACCCCTTGCGACGGTGGCTACCTTTCAGCCCGGATCAAACCGACCAGCCCGCTGCTGAAGACAATCGAAGCGGAATACACTGCGCTGCGTCAGGCCGAACAGGCCGGGGATCTCGACCCCGCAGACAGCGCCGCGCGGCTGCTGGCCCGCCTGCAGGAGCTTGGCTTCGCTTCCTATGGCGATTTTGCCGGGCACGCGCTGGCCGAGGAGCTTGTAGCCCGCGATGCCGGATTGAACCGGGCCGCGGATGACCGTCTTGCCGAGCGTCGTACCATGCATTCCACGGCCGGCGATCTGGTGCAGGAGACCGAGGCGCTGGTGCAGGAGTTCGAATCCATGCGCACCATTCCGCATAATCTGCGGGTCATCGCTTCACGCATCGAGCCCGCGGGCGGTCCCGTGACCGTGCTGTCGCAGAACTACAGCTCCATGTCGCGCGAGATGTCACTCTGGTTTGAGGCGCATGTTTGGGGCAAGAACAGCAACTTCCGCGCCATCAAGGGCACTGTTACCTCAGCGATTTTTGTCGAAGGGCTGGCCCGCATCCTCACCGAATGCGGCCATCAGCTGGAGCAGGAGGATGGCGCCGCAGGTACTGATATCACCCGCGAGCAGGCCATTTTGGCGCAGCTGACCGAGGTGCAGTTCGGCAAGGCCAGGGCCTGCCTGAAGGACGTTCAGTTCGAGGCCGACCGCATTCAGAAGGCTTGCCTGACCCTGCACCGCCATTTCATGGCGCTCACAACAACGCGGGTGCTTTGCAAGATCGAATGCGCACGGCTGGGCAATGTCGGCGAATCTCTGAATTCGATCATTGACGAGCTTGGCCTGTTTCAGGACCGGATCTCGGCGCGTCTGGAGAAGATCACGGGACTCAGCGCCGCGCTCAGCAGCGACGAAGGATAGCGGCGCCGGGCAGGCGCCGCTCTGCCGCGACCGGGCTTTGCCGGGAAAATGCCAATTCCGTCTTGCCGCTGCGCCGCCAATTGGCGACAAGCAGCGCAATTAACGGGGCAGCAGGGGCAGCGGTGGTTTCATTCATTGCCGCATATTTCAAGTTTATGATCAGGGTTGGGCTTTGGCTCTGGGCCAAGCCTCTGATGATAATTTTGCCCGCCGCGGTCGTATGCGCCGTTGCGCTGGAATTCTCCTGGCTGACAGATGGGGCAGCCTGCGGCCTGTGGCGGCCGCTGCCGGTGCTGCTGCCCGTGATGCTGGTGACAGCGCCTGTCTTTGTCCGGGTGGCGGATCTGAGCGGCTACAGCCCGGTCAAGCTTCTTCTGATCCTCCTGGCTGTAACCGTCCTGCTGGCTTTTGTCCCGTTGACCCCCGGAGAGAAGGGGGCAGAATTCAGCAGTTCGAACATTCACAGGACCTGCTTGGAATGGGGTGTGCTTTGGATTGTTTTGGCATGGTGCCTTGCCCTGGCAGGGCTTCAAGCCTTCAGGCTGGCACGCAAGCTGCGCGATTGGCGCCTAAAAAGCCGGGCAGCCAAGGAAACCCGGGGCGAAGGACCGTGACAGCGTTCAGACCTCTTTCATTCCCGGCTGCCAGGCTTAATCTGGGACCGGGACAGGACGCTAAGGACTGCGGATGAAAAGACTGCGCAACCCCCGTACGGGGATCCATCAGGGCGACGCTGAAGTGTTCTCGGATTTCGAGGACGGCGGCGAGATGTGGACCGGCTCCGGCCCGCGCGAGCGGCGCCGGGCGGTGCTTTTTGACGAAGCGTTTGCCTCTCCGCCCGCGGTGCATGTGTCGGTCTCGCTTTGGGACATGGACACCTCCGCCCCGTTCCGGGCCGAGCTGGTGGCCGAGAACGTGACCTGCGACGGGTTCGAGATTGTTTTCCGCACCTGGGCAGACAGCCGCGCCGCCCGGCTGCGTGCGTCCTGGCTGGCGATAGGCGAGCTGCCCCATGCGGACGATTGGGACGTGGACTGACCGGCTGCATGGGCACCGGTGTCACAAAACCTTAGCTTGCGGGCCGGGCGCGGGCTGTGCATCCATCACGCATTAGCTGTACTGCCCGTGTGAGGTTCCCCTATGGCCGGCGATCTGGACAATTTTCTGAAGGCAGCCCTGCATATGGCTGAATTGGCACGCCCTGCCGCCCGCGCGGTCTGGGAGCAGCCGGGCAGGGCGGATTTCAAGAAAGACGGTTCAATGGTGACCCGTGCCGATCTGGAGATCGAGCAGCTGTGGCGGGCCTTCCTGCAGGAGGAATTTCCGGAGCACGGCATTTGGGGCGAGGAGTTCGGCGGCGATCAGGCGGCTGGGGGCTGGACCTGGGTGCTCGACCCGATTGACGGAACTCGGCACTTCGGCATGGGGTTGCCCGGCTTCTCTTCCCTGATCAGCTTGTGTCTGGATGGTGTGCCGGTGCTTGGGGTGATGGATCTGCCGCTTGGCGGCGCCTGCTTCAGCGGCATCCGCGGGGGGGAGGCACTGCTGAATGGCAGGCCGCTGCAGGTATCCGGTGTGGCAAGCCTGGACCGCTGCCAGGCGGCGATTGCCAATCACGATGCTTTCCCCGGTGAAACGGCCCGAATTTACGAGGCTCTGCGTGAAGCGGCGCAGGTCAGCGCCTTTGACGCAGGCTCTCCGGCCTATGGGGCTTTGGCGCATGGCAAGCTGGATCTGGCCATCAACGGCACCGATCTGGAGGGGTTCGACATCTGCGCGCTGGTGCCGATTGTCGAAGGGGCTGGCGGTGTCATTACCGGCTGGGCGGGTGAGCCGCTGTCGCTGGCATCCTGCGGCGGTATCATCGCAACGTCTTCGCAAGCCTTGCACGCGGAAGCATTGGATCTGATCGCCAGCGCCGTGCAGCCCGGGACCCTGGTTTAGCCTGTTCTGCTGCGCGCCACGGCGCGGCCGGTGCACAGCTCCAGCATCCGGCGGAACTTGGGGCATTCCAGATGGCTGGGCGCCGGGCAATCGGCCACATGGCGCAGCGCGTCGCGCAGGGTAGTCAGTTCGCGTATCTGCTCCTCCAGCGCATCGGCCCGGGCGTGCAGCTGATCCCGCGGCAGGTCTGGACGCCCGTCCTTGCCGAACATACCGGCAATTTCCTGCAGCGAAAAACCGGCTGCCTTGCCCATTGTGATCAGCGCCAGCTGCAGCAGGGTTTCCGGGCCGAACTGCCGCCTGAGCCCCTTGCGCCCGATTGAGGTGATCAGGCCCAGTTCCTCGTAATACCGCAGGGCAGAGGCCGCGACGCCCGAGCGTTCGGCGACCTCTCCGATGTCCAATGTCTGCATTTTCATCCTCAAGCTGGCTTTAACCGCAAAGCTGGCACTTCGCGCCCGTACTGGCAAGGTCAGCCGAGCGAATTGGCTTGACTTAAAGCGGACCTGAAGTCGTAGGCCTGCCTCAGACGTGATGTTCAACGCAGGGAAAGGTGAAGAATCCCATGGAAAGCAGCCTTATTTTCAACGCATTACTCATCGGCACAGGGGCAACAATGGTCATGGACCTGGGCACGCTGATCCAGAAGCACCTGCTGTCGCTGCAGACGCTGGACTACGCAATGGCTGGACGCTGGCTGGGCCACGCTGTTCGGGGGCGTTTCATTCACCGGCCGATCATGGCCAGCGCGCCTGTCCGCGGCGAGCGGCTGATTGGCTGGGCCGCGCATTACTTGACCGGCGTCCTGTTTGCGACGCTGTTCCTGTCTGCGGCGGGCGCGGGCTGGCTTGAGAACCCCAGCCTATGGCCGGCCCTGGTCTTTGGCATCCTGACGCTGGCAGCGCCGTTCCTGGTCCTGCAGCCGGGAATGGGCGCAGGCCTGGCAGCGCGGCGGACGCCGGCCCCGAACGCGGCGCGTCTGAAAAGCCTGGCAACGCATCTCACCTTCGGGGCAGGGCTGTGGCTGTCGGCGCTTTGCCTCACTCTGCTGTAGAGCCGGCTGGCCAAAGTTCCCTCAGCGGAGGGCCAAATCCAAAAAGCCCCGCCAGATGGCGGGGCTTTCATACATTCTGAAAACAGCCGCCTTAGCCGCCGTTGGAGTAGAGGCTCTCGTAGATCGGAACCAGGGTCTTGTCCTCAAACAGCGACGACACGCTGGTGCCATGCCAGATGTTCAGGATCGCCTGGGTGAACAGCGGCGCAGTCGGCACGATGCGGATGTTCGGCGCGGCCTTCACTTCTTCGGTCGGCTGGATCGAATCGGTCAGCACCAGCGATTTCATCACCGAGTTGGTGACCCGCTCCACCGCCGGGCCGCTCATCACGCCGTGGGTGATATAGGCGTGCACTTCCTTGGCGCCGTTGTCGAGCAGCACCTGGGCGGCCTTGCACAGGGTGCCGGCGGTGTCGCACATGTCGTCGACGATCAGGCAGATCTTGTCCTTCACATCGCCGATCACGGTCATCTCGGCCACTTCGCCCGGCTTCTCGCGGCGCTTGTCGACGATCGACAGCGGCGCGTTGATGCGCTTGGCCAGCTCGCGGGCACGGGCCACGCCGCCAACGTCAGGAGAGACCACCATCAGCTCGTCCATCCGGTCCTTGAACTGGTCCTTCACGTCCAGCGCAAAGATCGGCGAGGCATAAAGGTTGTCCACCGGAATATCGAAGAAACCCTGAATCTGGGCGGCGTGCAGGTCCATGGTCAGAACCCGCTCGATGCCGGCGCCGGTCAGCATATTGGCGACCAGTTTCGAGGAAATCGGGGTGCGGGCCTTGGTGCGGCGGTCCTGGCGGGCATAGCCGAAGTAGGGGATCACTGCGGTGATCCGCTGGGCCGAGGAGCGGCGCAGCGCGTCTGCGATGATCAGCAGCTCCATCAGGTTGTCGTTGGCCGGGTTCGAGGTCGGCTGGATGATGAACATGTCCTCGCCGCGGACATTTTCATAGACTTCGACGAAGATCTCGCCGTCATTGAACCGCTCGACGCGGGCGTCCACCAGCCCCTGATCAACACCGCGGTGCATGCTCATGCGGCGGGCGATGGCTTGGGCAAGAGGGAGGTTGGCGTTCCCAGCAATAAGCTTGGGTTCGTTCAAGGTCGGCATTGGCTGATATCCCCAGGCAGCAATGGCTATGTGTCAGATTCGTGATATTGAACCCCGCTTAGCATGCACATACCTTCACGCAAAGTTATTAGCGGGAGAAACAACCAATGGCAGCTTTGGACTTCTACTTCTCAACCTTGTCGCCCTTTACCTATCTGGCCGGCACAAGGCCCTGGGAGATCGCCGCCCGCCATGGCGCCACGGTCAATTGCAAACCGCTGGATATCATCTCGCTGTTTCCCCGCACCGGCGGCACCCCTCCGGGCGAGCGGCATCCCTCGCGGCAGGAATACCGGCTGATCGAGCTGGAGCGGCAGGCGGCAAAGCTGGACATGCCTATCAACCTGAAACCTGCCCATTGGCCCACCAATGCGGCGCCCTCCTCCTATGCCATCATTGCAGCGCAGCGGGCAGGCGGCGGCGATATGGGAGCGCTGGTGTCTTCGATCCTGCGCGCCTGCTGGGCAGAGGAGAAGAACATCGCCGAGGACAATGTGATCCGCGACTGCCTCAGTGGCGCCGGCTTCGACCCAGCGCTGGCCGACAGCGGTCTCCTGGCCGGCGCGGAGGCCTATGCGCAAAACCTCGAGGATGC
Organism: Leisingera sp. ANG-M1; assembly: GCF_000813745.1. Taxonomy (GTDB): domain Bacteria; phylum Pseudomonadota; class Alphaproteobacteria; order Rhodobacterales; family Rhodobacteraceae; genus Leisingera. Next base: position 148,763 of record NZ_JWLC01000005.1, read on the forward strand.
AGTCAGTGCAGGCGTGTTCGGTGCACCGTTCTGGGTAACCGCGGATGGGGCGAGGTTCTGGGGCCAGGACCGGCTGGCAGACCTGGAGATACACCTGGCGGGGCAGGCAGAGTGAAGGATCAACCTGCAGGCATATTCTCCCGCAGCTTCGGCCGCGGCCCCCGCCAGGTTCTGGCAGTGCATTGCTCGCTGGCTCATTCCGGGGCCTGGCGCGGGCTTGCCATGGCGATGGAAGAAGAGGTCACCCTTACCGGTTTCGACATGCTTAGCCACGGGCGCAGCCCGGATTGGGACGGTAAGGGCAATTACCAGTTGCTGAATGCTGATGCTGGTCTCAGCTTGCTCGGCGGGCCAGCTGATCTGATCGGCCATTCCTTCGGCGCCACAGTGGCGCTGCGGATGGCGATGGCCAGGCCGCATCTGGTGCGCAGCCTCACTCTGATTGAACCGGTGCTGTTTGCGGTGGCCGGCGAAGATGACCCGGCGGTACTGGAGGCATTGACTGCGGCAGACGCGCCGGTGGCGGCGGCCCTTGCAGCTGGTGACATTGCGCTTGCCACCCGGCTGTTCAACCGGATGTGGGGCACCGGCCATCCGAAATGGCCGGACCTTCCCGAACCGGCCCGCGCCGCCATGATACGTGCCATGCCGATTATCCCGGCGACACGCAAAACACTCTATGAGGACGCAAACGGCACGCTTGCCCCGGGCGCATTGGAGCCGGTTGCCATGCCGGTCCTGCTGCTTGCAGGGCAAAACAGCCCGCCAGTGATGGAGGTGATCGTCAACGGCCTCGCCCGCCGCCTGCCCAAAGCGCAAGCAAGGACAATTGCCGGCGCCGCCCACATGCTGCCGGTTACGCACCCGGACGAGACGGCAAATCAGATGCGCAGCTTCTGGGCGCAGGCCTGACCCGGCGCGCAAGCGCCTGCTTCTTGCCGCTTCTTTCTGGTCTCAAATACCCCCGGGGGAGGCCCGTGAGGGCCGGGGGCAGAGCCCCCTTTCAGCCTTGCAGCAAGGCGAGAAAAGCACGGATGCGGTCTTCCGGAAGCGACCAGTCGCAGACAAAGCGTGCGGTGACCAGGTCATCTGCCGGCCCGTCCAGGGCCCCGTCCCACAGGTGATAGACGGCGCCTGCCTCGAACAAGGCCTGATGCTGGGCCCGGGGCAGGGCAGCAAAGAGCATGTTGGCCTGCGGCTCATGGGTAAATTCAGCCCCCGCAGCCCGCAGCCCTTCTGCAAGCTGCGCCGCCTTGGCATTGGCAGCACGGGCATTGTTCAGCCACAGATCATCGCTCAGATACGCCAGCATCTGTGCCGACAGGTAGCGGTGCTTGGAGAACAGGTGCGCGCCGCGCTTGCGGCGGTATTCGAATTCCTGCGCGTGTTTGGGATCAAAGAAGATCACCGCCTCGACCCCCAGGCAGCCGTTCTTGGTGCCGCCGAAAGAGACCGCATCCACGCCGGCCTTCCAGGTCATCTCGGCAGGCGTGCAGCCGAGCGACACCAGCGCATTGGCAAAGCGCGCACCATCCATATGTACGGGCAGGCCGTATTCGCGAGCCACAGCGCCAAGCGCCTCCAGCTCCGCAACCGTGTAAACCGTGCCGAGTTCGGTTACCTGAGACAGCGAAACCGGCCCGCGCTGGGGCCCGTGCACGCCGCGGACCTCTTCGCCTTCGATCGCCGCGCGCAAGGCATCAGGCGTCATCTTGTCCGCATCGGTCACCGGCGTCAGCTTGGCTCCGCCGGTGAAGAACTCAGGCCCGTTGCACTCGTCCTGGAGGATATGCGCGGGCCGGGTGCAAAAGATGGTTTGCCAGGGCTGCGCCAGCGTCGACAGGGCAAGCACATTTGCTGCCGTGCCAGTCGCCACCAGATACACCGCCGCCTCCGGCGCTTCAAAGATCTCCCGGATCCGCGCCGTCACCTCCGCCATTTCCGCATCCGCGCCATAGCCCATGGCATAGCCCTGGTTGGCCTTGGCCAGTGCGTCCAGGATCTGTTGCGGCACCGGGCCGGAATTGTCAGAGGCGAAATGCATGGGGCGCGGGCTCCTTGAAAACCGGGAAAGGAAAAGTCAGGTCGGTTCCTCGATGATGTGGTCTTCCCACTCGTCTTCGGAAATCTCGAATTCCGACACGGTCCAGCCGCGCACCGAAACACCGGCATCATGCACGCTTTCCGGGGTGCCGGTCAGCAGCGGGTGCCACTCGGGCAAAGGCTTGCCCTGCCACAGCAGCCGGTAGGCGCAGGTCTCAGGCATCCAATAGGCGTGGGTATCCAGGTTGCTGGGCGTCAGCACGATGCATTCGGGGATGAACTGGTGGCGGATCGGATACTGGGCACAGCGGCAGGTGCTGTCATCCAGCAGGCGGCAGGCCACCCGGGTCAGAGCGACCTCGCCGGTCTCCTCATCCTCCAGCTTATTCAGGCAGCATTTGCCGCAGCCGTCGCACAGCGCTTCCCATTCTTTCTGGTTCAGCTCAGCAAGCGGCTTCTTTTCCCAGAACCGCTTGCCCAGGCCCGAGCGGTCAATGACGTCCTTCACCGGTTTCATAGCGCTGCCAGGATTTCGCGCGATTTGGCGCAATCGGCATCCATCTGTTCAATCAAGGCATCGAGCCCGTCAAACTTCAATTCAGGCCGCAGGAAATCCACCAACCCGACCGACAGCGTTGCACCATAGAGATCGCCCGAGAAATCAAACAGGAAGGTCTCGATATTCGGCACCTCGCCGTCGAACATCGGCCGCACACCGATGGAGGCGGCGCCGAGATGGCTGCCCTCATGCGGCCCGTCCAGCACATCGACCAGCACCGCGTAAACCCCGAACCGGGGCTGGTGCAGCCCGTCGATCGACATATTGGCGGTCGGAAAGCCCAGCTCCCGCCCGCGCTGCTCGCCGCCGATCACCACGCCTTCGATCCGATGCCAATGGCCCAGCATCTCCTTGGCATCTGCCGGGCGGCCTTCGCTCAGCGCATTGCGGATCGCGGTCGAGGAGACCGCATGCTCGGAGTATTCCATCAAGGGCGCAATGGTGACGCCAAAGCCGTACTCATCACCGAAACGCTGCAGGTCTTCGGCGTTGCCTGCACGGCCCTGGCCAAAGCAGAAGTCGGCGCCGACCACCACATGCGCCAGCCCCAGGCCTTCAGCAATCACATCGCGGGCGAATTCCTCAGGTGTCAGGCTCGACAGCGCCGTGTTGAAATTCAGCTCATACAGCCGCTCCACCCCCAGCTTCTCCAGCCGGTGGGCGCGGGTCTCGGCGCGCATCAGCCGGAAAGGCGGGGCATCGGGCGCAAAGTACTCACGCGGGTGCGGCTCAAACGTCATCACCCCCAGCGGCGCCCCGGGCGCGGCTTTGCGGGCCAGCTCGATCACCGACTGATGGCCCAGATGCACGCCGTCGAAATTGCCGATGGCGACGGTGGCGCCCCGGTCCTGGTCTTCGACGAATTCATAATCTCTGACGATACGCATGGCGCATGCCTATCGCTATGGCGCGAGCGGTTCAAGCGGCCAGTGGCGCACGAGGGAAGAGGCCGGGCATGCGCCTGCCCGCGGGGGGCGCTGCGCGCCTTGTTCCGGGCGGGTGTCACCTTGGGAAATTACAGGTATGCGCCCACCCGGGTCCTGCAATATCCAGGTTCTACTGGCCTGTAACCCTGCGGGGGCCGGAGCGGTTGCCGACGTCTGCAAAGGCATCTGAAAAGCCGGACAGGGAGAAACGTGCCGTTCGGCGCACATGTGGATCATCAAACAGATAAAAATGAATTTCTCCAGTCTGGCCGCGGAGGTATTCCTTAAGTGTCTTACTCGTTAGCCCCAATTGGATGAGGCACCGCGACTTCCGGCAAACCGTATAATCATAGGCGAGCCATTGGCCGCCATCTATTGAGATTGTGATCCCGGGTTTCAGAAGGGCGTTTCCGGACACCCTGATTTCGAACCCTGCCACGGCTTCACCCGACTGAACCGGAAAGCCGCTGATCTCTACGGTCTCCTGATCAGGGGTACGCAGTTTCTGTTGAGCCGTGCATTCTCCGGTTTTCCTTTCGCAGAGAACTTCCCAGTCGCCGTGTTTCGCGACCTTTTTGGGTTTTGCGCCGCTTGCCGTTGCCAGAGCGATCATGGCGGTGGCGGCGGCAAGAACTTTGAACATATTTATTTCCATTGAATTGGTTCAATGGAGGGCAAAGTAATGAAGTGCGAGGTCGTGGCAAGACATTCCAGTCACAGGCTTGGCGGCTGTTGCGCCCCCACCGTACGCCCCCTTCATATGATCCTCACGCGCCCCGGGCATACTCCTCTGTGATCGATCCCCCGCCTTGGTCCCGCGCAAGGGCCATGATACAAGGCGCAGGCGAACTGTGAGGCCGCCTGCGCAGCACCCGGAGACCGGCCCCGATAAAAAGGGGGTCGTGCAAGCACGCTTGTCCGAGCAGGCCCCGCGGGGTCTGTCCACCTCCACCCGGCGGCGCCGCCACTCTTCATGGGACCCGCGCCAAACAGACGGCAGCCGGCAAAAGAAAAACCGCCCGGGCAGGCTGCCCTGGCGGCTCAATATGCTGCGCGCACGGGCCAAACTGCCGTCAATGCCGCTTCTTTCTGGTCAAAAATACCCTTGGGGTGAGGCCCGGCACGGGCCGAGGGGGCAACGCCCCCTTTTGAAGGCCGCCTCAGTCGAACTTGCGCGAAGGCGCCATCACCATGGCTTCGCCGATCAGCACCTTCTTGCCGTCCACCATGCAGCGGCAGTCCAGCTTGACGCGGCGCTTTTCGATCACGATGTCGGTCACCTCAACCTCGGCCAGCACCATGTCGCCCGGGCGCACCGGCGCCAGGAACTTCAGCGACTGGCTCATGTAGATGGTGCCGTGGCCGGGCAGCTGCTCGCCGATCACCGCCGAGATCAGCCCGGCGGTCAGCATGCCATGGGCGATGCGGCCCTGGAACATGGTGTCATTGGCGTATTCGTCATCCAGGTGCACCGGGTTGTGGTCGGTCGAGACCGTGGCGAACATCTGGATGTCCTCATCGGTGATCACTTTGCGCACATAGCGGGTCATGCCCATCTCGATGTCTTCGATGCAGATGGTTCCGCGCGGCATGTTGTCCAACATTCGATCCTCCGTTCGCCTGTTTTCTTGCAGGCGTCGATGAAACATTTGCGCGCCCGATTGCCCGCTTGCGCAACTTTATTACTTTGCAGGTGCAGAAAATCAAGAGGTTTCTGACAAAGAAAAACCCCGCCGGCAAGGGCGGGGCTGGACGTCTCATGAAGGCACCTGGCACGATGCCAGGCGCAGCCAAAGGCCGTTTTACCGCAGGAAACCAATGGCATAAGTCGGCGCGGACTGCTCCTGCGCGAGATAGGCTGCCAGCGCCTCCGCGTCCGGCTGGACCGATGTCTTTGTTTCTCTGGCCGCAAGGCCGCCGGTGATGAACAGAGAATCGATGCCTTCGCCCATGGCGCCGGCAATATCCGTATGCGGCCCGTCGCCGATCGCCAGGATCTCGGAATCGGCAATCCCCGGCGCCACTTCCTGCAGCCGCAGCCGGGCCAGATCATAGATCGGCGGATGCGGCTTGCCGAAGTAAAGGCTCTCGCCGCCCATTTCGGTGTAAAGCTTTGCCAGCGCGCCTGCGCACCACTCCCTGGTCTCGCCGCGGTCGACGATGATGTCCGGGTTGGCGCACAGCAGCTTCATGCCTTTCTGCTTGGCATAAAGGAAATCCGCCCGGTTCACCTCCGGATCCGCCATGGTGTCGAAGGGGCCGCAGCAGACGATGCCCTCGGCCTCCTGCAGCGGCACCCGGGTGATCTCCACCGGCTCATGGATCACATGCAGCGGCTCGAAAAAGCCCGCGTCGCGCTGCCATTCTCCCATGAAGTAGACCTTGTTGCCCACTGCGCCGGTGAACATCGCTGCCCGTGCGGAATCGCCCGAGGTCGAGATGGTGTCATAGGCGTCTGCAGGCACGTTGAACTGCCCCAGCTGCGCCGCCACGCCCGCGCGCGGTTTCGGCGAGTTGGTGACCAGCACCACGATGCCGCCCTGCGCCCGGTACGCCTTGAGTGCCGCCACCGCATCAGGGAAGGCAGTGATGCCGTTGTGCACGCAGCCCCAGAGGTCGACAAACAGTGCTTTGTAGCGGCTGGAGACTTCGGACAGGGAGGAGATGATCTGGGTCATGGGGGCTCTCTCGGATTTCCGTTGCGACAGCTATGGCAGAGGCGGAGGGGAATGACCAGCCGCCAGGCAGTGGCAAACCCGGCACCAGAATCACCCATGCCGGGTGCGAGCTGACGGTCAAAGACGCGCGCGTATTTTGTCAGGGTTTCGGCGGTGCACAACTAAGCGGGCCAGCTGGTTTTCAGGGATCCGCGACCGCCCGGCTCGAAGTGCCAGACCGCGGGAAGCACCGTGGCCGGGCAGACTGAAGTTAAGGCTGTGTCTTGAAAACCTGTTCAATACCAGCGACTTGTACGTTTTTCGGTGTTCCCGGCCCGGAACCTTCCTTGCACCGCGGCGGCAGAGCCGGCCTGCGAAGCAATCACCCGCCAAGGCCGCCTGCAGAAGTGCAGAAAACGAAACATTGAAAATCCAAGTTTTCCTTAATGACTCTTCTTTAGGGTGTATTTTGAGCAACTGTATGGTGTGTTAGCGATGTTTCGTACTCTTCCAATGAAAACCCGGCTGTTTTATTCCGGTGTGATTTCGATTGCTTCTGTTGTCATCCTCGCGGCAGCCGCGGTCTACAGCCTGTGGCAAAGCGAGCTGGAGCTGGAGCGGCAGATCAATGCCACCAATGCCATCCGGCACGAGCTGATGGTGGACAAAATGCATGATGCGGTCGAGGCCGGGGTGGTGCATGCGCTGCTGGTCGGTCCGCAAGGAGCCGCCGCCAAGCAGGATCATTTGCTGTCCAAATTCGCCAGCGATGTGCAATCCATGCGGGATTCGGTTGCAGCCTTGCAGCAGGTGGAGCTGTCCGGCGTAATCCGGCAGCATGTGATCGAACTGCTGCCTGTGACTGCGGCCTTCCTGGAGGAGGCGCAAAAGGTGATGGATCTGGCATTTAAAGATGCCGCTGCCGCCGGGGCGGCCCTGCCGCAGCTGCAGGAACGCTACGAGGCGCTGGATGCGGCGCTGGTGCCGCTGGGCAAGGAGATCAAGCAATTCGCCGAGAAAACAGCCACGGAGGCGCGGGCGCATGATATGCAGCTGCTTTACGGGCTGATGGGTTTTTCGGCGCTTGCGGTGCTGATTATGGCCCGCAATGCCCGGCAGGTGGTGGTGACGATCACCCGGCCGATTGCGCGGCTGCGTGCGGCCTTGCGCGAAGTCGCCGAGGGCGATCTGGGGCTCAAGGTCGCGGACCGGATGCGGTCGGATGAATTCGGCGAGATCGCCGCGGATATCGATGCGATTTCCAGCCGGGTGATCAACGCGCTGGATGAGCAGAACGGGCTGCGGGAAGAAAGCGAGAAGGTGATCGACCGGCTGCGGGCGGCGCTGCAGCGGCTATCAGAAGGCGACCTCACCGACCGGATCAACACCAGCTTCAGCGGTGACTATGATCCGCTGCGGGTGAACTACAACGAGACCGTCGACAAGCTGAACGAGCTGATGGCCGATGTGGTGCGCGCCGGGCGGCGGATCCAGCAGCAGTCGGGCGAAATCCAATCCGCTTCCGAAGAGCTGTCGGGCCGCACCGAAAGCCAGGCCGCGACGCTGGAACAGACCGCGGCGGCGCTGGAGCAGATGACCGCCAGCGTCAATTCCTCGGCCCGCAACGCCCAGGAAGTGCAGACTGCGGTAGAGACTGCACGCGGCGATGTCGAGACCAGCGGCCGCGTAGTCGAAGGCGCGATTTCCGCGATGAACGAGATTGAGGCCTCCTCGAACCAGATTTCGCAGATCATCACGGTGATCGACGATATCGCCTTCCAGACCAACCTGCTGGCGCTGAATGCCGGGGTCGAGGCCGCCCGTGCAGGCGAGGTTGGCCGCGGCTTTGCAGTGGTTGCCTCCGAGGTCCGGGCGCTGGCGCAGCGCTCTTCGGATGCCGCGAACGAGATCAAGGGGCTGATCACTGCCAGCTCCGCGCATGTGAAGGACGGTGTCGAAAAAGTGGACGGCGCGGGCAAGGCGCTGACCACCGTGGTCACCCAGGTCACCAACATTGCCGAATTGGTGTCCGGTATTTCCAGCGAATCCGCCGAGCAGGCTCAGGGTCTGAACGAGATCAATTTGGGCGTGTCCCAGCTCGACTCGGTGACACAGAAAAACGCGTCCATGGTGGAAGATTCCGGCAATGCGATCCGGGTGATGAACAACGAAACCGTTGGGCTGAACGAATTGGTCAGCCAGTTTACCCTGCGCGAAGGGGCCGGCGGGGCTTCCCCGGCGGCGGGCTGGCAGCCGCAGCCCGCTGCGGCGCATCCGGAGGTGGCAGACCTGCCGCAGGCCGTTGCGCCGTCCGCGCCGAACAGCGCAATTTGGGAAGATTTCAATGACGGCAGTGAAGCCTGGCCGGAAGAGGATGCCGGGCCGGTGGCCAAATCCGCCTGATCCGGATGCCTGATCCGGCGGCGGCCGCAAACCGCCAGAAGCCTGAAATGCGAAAGGCGCCCCGCGGGGCGCCTTTGCTGTTTGGTCCGGCCTGAGGGGGCGGTTACACCTTCAGGTTCGGGATGATCTGCTTTTTGCGGGACATAATGCCCGGCAGCACCACAGTGTCGCCCGCTGCATCGGCGCCGAAGGACTTGCTGGCCACGGTCTTTACCAGGTCGTTGGGCACCAGCAGGGTGGCTTCCTCGTTCAGGATGTCGACTACAAACAGCAGCACCTGATCAACGCCGTCCTCAGACGCCACGGTGGTCATGGTGTCCATCAGCGAGGCCTTGCGGTCCAGTACAACGGCCGGAGCGGTGGTTTCCAGAACCGAGACGCGGAACTTGGTGCCGTCGACTTCGTATTCCTTGGAGTCCATGCGCAGCAGCTCGGCATCGGAGAAGGAAGAGACGTCCGACTTGGCGGCAAACATTTCGGCGGCGTATTCGGAGATGCTGATGCCCAGGTCGGCGGCCAGCTTCTCGGCCACGGCCTTGTCGTGCGCGGTGGTGGTCGGCGAACGGAATTCCAGGGTGTCGGACAGGATACAGGTCAGTGCCGCGCCTTTGATGGCTTCCGGCATCTTGGCGGCGTCGTCGCCCATCAGGTCGTGCATGATGGTGGCGGTGCAGGCCAGCGGGCGGATGGTGATGTCGATCGGGCCTTTGGTTTCCAGGCCGCCGACCAGCTTGTGGTGGTCGATGATCGCCTGCACGTCGGCGCCGTTGATGTTGGCGGGCAGCTCGGCCGGGTTGTTGGTGTCGACGATCACAACAGCTGCGTCATCAGCCACATCTTCGATGATTGCGGGCTTCTCAAAGCCCCAGCGCTGCAGCATGAAGGCCGCTTCGGTGTTCGGCTCGCCCAACAGTTTGGGCTCGGCGGCAACGCCTTTCACTTCGTTCAGGTACCAGGCCCAGACTATCGGGGAGCCGGTGGAATCGGTGTCGGGGGATTTATGGCCGAAAACTTGAATGGTCATGTGACTGTCCTGTTCACTCATGAGTCCAGATAGGGGAGAATTGCGCGCCTTATAGGACCGGCAGGCCGGCTTGTCACCCCGCAGCTGCTGCAATGCGGCACTGTGGTCAGAAGGGCGCGCGCTCGAGGCTGTAGCCCTGCTGCTGCAGCAGGTTCAGGACGCCATCTTCCCCGGGCAGGTGCAGGGCGCCTGCCGCCACAACAATGCGGTCGCCTGCTGCGGCTTCGATCACCGGGATCCAGGCCCGGTTGCGCAGGGTCAGCAGCCCGGCCATCGACTCGGCCCAAAGCGCTTCGCTTTCAGCAGGGGTCAGGGTGCTGCTGTCCAGGAATTGCTGTTCGCTGAGATGGAGCGCAAACAGCGCCTGCTCATCAAAATAGGACTCGGAGGTGGTGAAGAAATAGTCTTCGCCGCTGCCCAGCATCGAGATATATGCACGCAGCTGGCGGACCTGTTCTTCCAAAGGTTGGGCGTCCATCATCCGGATCACCGCCATCGGGTCTTCGAGCGAGCGGACCGGCACCCCGGCAGCTTCGGCCAAGTTGCCCAGCCGCATGTCCAGGCCGTTCTGGATGTCTTTGTCCTGGCGCAGGCAGGGCGGGATTGCCATGCTGACAGCCAGGAACCACGGCCGCATCTTGGCGGCCATCCACGGCGGGATGCCCTGGCTGCGAACGGTGGCGGCTAGTTCGTCCCATTCTTCCGGCGGCAGCCGGTCAATCAGCGAGGGGCCTTCGGTGATCAGCATCAAAGATGGCGTGCGCCCCATCTCATTTTCAAAGGCGGCCTTGTCGCTGGGGCTGGCCTCAAGCAGCAGCGTGTCGGCCTCAGCAATCACCGGTGCCAGATCCGCTGCAATCTGATCCATCCGCGGGTCGCTGAAATGCAGGGTGCCGATCACATGGACCGTGCGGCCGCCGCGGCGGGCAATCCAGTGGTTGCCCTCGCCGAACGGGGCCGCGGCGATGAGACTCTCAATCCGGGCGCGGTTTTCCGCAGGCAGGGTGGTGCGCAGGTCGGTGCCGCCGCAGGCTGCCCACAGAGAGGCAGGCAGCAGCAGGAGGATAACAGCAAGAAAGAAACGCATGAAGAAAATGTCCTGAAAGCTGTGGGCCCATTGCGGGCTGCGGCTGGTCTACCACGGCGCCCGGGTCAGGGTGAAGCCCCGGGCCTTGAGGAGGTTCAGCACACCGTTCCGGCCGGGCAGATGCGCGGCACCGACGGCGACCACAATCCGGTCTTGCCCGGCGGCCAGGATCGGCTGCATCCAGCGTTTGTTGCGCTGATCCAGCAGGCGCTGGTTGTACTGGCGCCACAGCCGTTCGGTTTCAGCACTGGAAAAACTGCTGTACTGGGCGCTGACCCAGGGCGCGAGCACAAAGGCGGTCCAGACGCTTTGATCGAAGTAGGCCTCAACCGGGGTGGCGTCTTCGGGCCGGTCCGAGCGGACAAGCTCCAGTTCCAGCTCCAGCATCCGCGCCTGATCGCGCAGCGGCAGGCTCGAGATCGCGGCGAGCGCTTCTTCCGGCGATTCCAGCGCGCCCAGCGGGATCCGCTTGCGGCGGGCAAAATCGGCAATTCGGTCGTCCAGCCCGCGCCGCAGGCCAAAGCCGTAGGGGCGGCAGCCGCTTTGCACCAGGAACATGGAGATTGCCCAGGGCTGCATCCGGTTGACCGTCTCCAGGCTGGCGCCGGTCACCTGGGCGGTGAGCTCAAAATGCTGCCAGGCTTCTTTGGCCAGAAGGTTCCGCAGCTCCTGGCCCTTGGGCAGCAGGAAGTTGCGGGCCAGGGCGGGCGGCATCCTGTCCAGGCGCTCCATATCCTGTTGCGAGGTCTCCAGGTAGATCGCCTCCGCCGCGGCCAGAGCCGGGCGCAGGGTGCGCATCACTTTGGCCATGCGGGCATCGCCGCCGTGCATGGTGCCGATCACATGAATAGTGCGGCTGCCCTTGGTGGCCACCCAATGGTTGCCGCGCGAGAACGGGGTTGCGGCCATGGCGCGCTCCAGCCGTTCCAGCGTGGCGGGCGGCATGTGCTCGCGGTAATCAATGCCGCGGCAGGCCGCAAACCCTGCGGAGGCCTGCAGGGCCAGCACAAGTGCCAAAGCAATCCGTTTCATCATGCGCCCTTTCCCCGTTTCCGGAACTGTGGCCTGGACTTATCAACCTAGGTCCGCAGCCGGGGTGCGGCAACGTAAAACCTTGCGCCATTTGCGGTTTTCTGTGCGGGGCAGGCTGTTCGGGCAGAGTTGCCTTTGGCGGCGGTTCCTGCCAGTCAGAGGGTATGGAACGGGAAGATCAGCTGTACCCGCCGGTCAAGGCGCTCTTGGAGACGCAGGGCTACACGGTCAAGGGCGAGGTCGGGGCGGCCGATGTGGTGGCCTGCCGCGGCGATGAGCCGCCGGTGATTGTCGAACTGAAGCTGAAATTCTCGCTGTCGCTGTTCCATCAGGCCATTGCGCGGCTGTCGGTCACCGATCACGTTTACATCGCGGTGCCGCGGCCTGCGGGGCGGCAGGCGCGGCGGATGCTGAAGGACAATCTGGCAATGTGCCGGAGGCTGGGGCTGGGGCTGATCACCGTGCTGTCAGATGGCAGGGCCGAGGTGCACTGCGATCCCGGGCCTTATGCGCCGCGCAAGTCCAAGAAGAAGCAGGCGCGGCTGCTGCGCGAGTTTCAATCGTTGCGCGGTGATCCGAATGCAGGCGGGGCGACCCGGCACGGGCTTGTCACCGCCTACCGCCAGGACGCGCTGGCCTGTGCTGCGCATTTGGCAGGGGCGGGCGCCTGCAAGGGAGCAGAGGTTGCCAAGGCCACCGGTGTTGCCCGGGCCACCCAGCTGATGGGCAAGAACCATTATGGCTGGTTCGAAAGAGTGGAAAAAGGCGTCTACCAGCTGACTGATGCTGGCCGGGACGGCCTGGTGCATTGGGCCGGGAGCTGGGAAGAGGACACAGCCGCATCCTGATCCGGCATGCGCCCCGCCTGCCGGATCACATTCCCAAAGCGCGGTTCAGGTTCAGCCGGCGCAGCAGGATAACCATCACCAGCGGGCCGATCACACCGGCGGCCGTGCCTGCGGCCAGATGCAGGCCGGATCCGGTGACGCCGGCCGAGGTCAGCAGGATCCGGACCAGGGCGCTGAAGGCCGTGTGCGCCAGGTAGATGGCCATCGACATTTTTCCCAGGTACTGCAGAACCGTGGACGCCCGTGCCAGCGGCGGTCGCGAAGCAACCCCTTTCACCGCTTGCAGGAACACCAGCGCAGCGGCGCAGGAGGCCAGGGCTGACAGCAGCATGCTGCCTTGCAAGGCGGGCTGAGTGGCCGCCAGCAGGGCAAAGGCCAGCAGGCACAGCGGCAGCGGCAGGGCAGGACCGCTTTTCCAGCCCGGCAGCAGGCTTAGCCCGGCGCCAAGGGCAAGGAACGGCAGATAGCGCAGGAACTCTCCCAGCCAGGGCCAGGCCGCTGCAGGCAAGGGGGCAAAGGCCCAAACCAGAACGGCAAGGCCCGCTGCGCCGAACCAGGCGGCGGGGCGCTGCCGCAGATGCGGCGTGCGGGCCAGGGTCAGCCCAAGGGCCAGCATCCCGAGAAACAGTGCCCAGAGAAACCACAAGTGGGCATAGGGCGGCAGCGGCAGCCGCAGCAAGGTGCCGGGCGAATTGGCGCCATCGCCGGCAAGCGTCTGAAGCGCCAGGAACAGATAGGTCCACAACACAAGCGGGTAGAGCAGCCGCCAGGCCAGCCGCCCTGTCATTGCTGCAGGGCCGGACTTTGCCGCCTGCTGCAGCAGAAACATGCCGCTGAGGATGAAAAACACATGCATGTGGAACATGTAGATAATGCCATCGGCGCGCAGGTAGGGCTGCGGCTCGGCGATCAGGCCGGCGCCCAGCAGCCCGCGCAGGCAGTGGCCAAGCACGACCAGCAGAATGGCTGCGCCCTTTGCGGCGTCGATCCAATCCAGCCTGTCCGCATGGCGGGTTTCAACAGCCTGGGCAGTATATGGCTTGATGGCAAGAAACATCCTGAACGCGTCACGTAACCTTCATTGCAATAACGTTTTTCTAGCTTCATTTTCCGGATTGCCCAGCTTTTTCAGGCCGGGGCGCAAGCAGGTGCCGTTACGGAAACCTGGGCCGCCGCCTTCGGCTCCTTGCCGGCGCAGCAGGGCATTGGGCGGGCCGGGGTGGCGTTGGAATTGGGTGTGGTGAAGTAAAGTGTGTTTCTATTTTGATCAGGTAAATATGAGTTCACTGATCATCTGAAGTTAGATCAGCTCATCTGATGTGTATTTTTTCCCTGTTGAGCGGAGCCAGGTCTGCACCGATGAAGGCGCCAGCTTTGCATGAGGGGAGACAGCAATGGCAACTCAGGATATCGACCGGCTTCAGGACCGGCTGCGGGCGCAGCGGGTATCTTTTGACAAGATCCCGGTGGTCGACATCAGCGCGCTGAACAGCGGCGGCAGCCTGTTTGAGGTGGCCAAGAAAATCCGCTGGGCGCTGACCAATGTGGGCTTCTTCTACGTCAAGAACCACGGCGTGCCCGAGGCAGTGGTGAACGGCGCCTTTGACGAGACCCGGGCGTTCTTTGACCTGCCGCTGCAGGACAAGATGGACCTGCATATTTCGAAGTCCGGCTTGGCGCTGCGCGGCTATATCGAGATTTTCGGCGAAAACACCGACCCGAAGAAGACCAAGGATCTGAAGGAGTGTTTTGACATCGGGCCGGAATGCCCGGGCGGTACTGCACCGTTCTTTGGAGCCAACCTGTGGCCCGCGGCGCGGCCGGAGTTTGCCGAAGCCGTCTATGGCTATCATGAAGAGATGAAAGGCCTGGCACAGCGGCTGATGCGGGCGATTGCGGTCAGCCTGGACCTGGAGGCGGATTTCTTTGCGCCGCGGATGCAGAACCCGATCACCATCCAGCGGCTGCTGCATTACCCGCCGCAGGAAGGGCAGATCGACGAGAGCGTGATGGGCATCGGTGCCCATACCGACTATGGCAGCCTGACCATTCTGGCGCAGGATGATGTGGGCGGTCTGCAGGTGATGAACCGCGACGGTGCCTGGGTCGAGGGGCCGCCGATTGCCGGGACTTTTGTGATCAACATCGGTGACCTGATCCAGCGGTTGACCAATGACCTGTACCTGGCGAACCTGCACCGGGTGGTGAATGCCTCGGGCCGCGAGCGCTATTCGATTCCCTTCTTTATCGACGCGGATGCCGATGCGGTGTTTCAGCCCCTGGAAAGCTGCGTCAGCGCGGAAAATCCGGCCCGCTATGAACCGGTGACCTGCGGCACGCACAAGTTCGGGCGCTTTAAGGACAGCTTCCCGCACCTGAAAGACAAGGCAGCATAAGCGCGCAAATCAAAGAAAATCAGGGGGCGCCGCGGCGCCCCTCATTTTTTGCCGATTCCGCTGTTGACAAGGCCGCAGGGCATTCCTAGCTTCCCCTCGTTATCACTCGCTGGGTGTGAGTGATAACGGCCCCTGCCAGGGAGCGGGGGTGGATAGAGATAACAACCTTTGAGCCTTTAAGGAGCTGCAAAGATGGCATTGAAACCGCTTCATGACCGCGTCCTGGTGCGCCGCACCGAGAGCGAAGAAAAAACCGCTGGCGGCCTGATCATCCCCGATTCCGCAAAAGAAAAGCCGAGCGAAGGCCAGGTCGTCGCAACCGGCGAAGGCGCCCGCAAGGACAGCGGCGAGCTGATCGCAATGGCTGTTAAAGCCGGCGACAAGATCCTGTTCGGCAAGTGGTCCGGCACCGAAGTTTCGGTCGACGGCGAAGAGCTGCTGATGATGAAGGAAAGCGACATCATGGGCATCATCGAGTAAGCCCTTAAGGCTGCTCTGATCCCAAATCTCGCTGACAATTACAGAATTTCTCTAGGAGAGTGAAAAATGGCTGCTAAGGACGTCAAATTTACCACTGACGCGCGCAACCGCATGCTGGCCGGCGTGAACGTGCTGGCTGACGCTGTGAAAGTGACCCTGGGCCCGAAAGGCCGCAACGTGGTTCTGGACAAATCCTTCGGCGCGCCGCGCATCACCAAAGACGGTGTGTCGGTTGCCAAGGAAATCGAGCTGGAAGACAAGTTCGAGAACATGGGCGCCCAGATGGTGAAGGAAGTTGCTTCCCGCACCAACGACGAAGCCGGCGACGGCACCACCACCGCAACCGTTCTGGCTCAGGCAATCGTCAAAGAAGGCCTGAAGCAGGTTGCAGCCGGCCTGAACCCGATGGATCTGAAGCGCGGCATCGACCTGGCAACCGCCAAAGTCGTCGAAGGCATCAAAGACATGGCCCGCGAAGTGAAAGACACCGCTGAAGTCGCTCAGGTTGGCACCATCTCCGCCAACGGCGAAGCCGAAATCGGCCAGCAGATCGCAGACGCGATGCAGAAAGTCGGCAATGAAGGCGTCATCACCGTTGAGGAAAACAAAGGCCTCGACACCGAGACCGACGTTGTGGAAGGCATGCAGTTCGACCGCGGCTACCTGTCCCCCTACTTCGTGACCAACCCGGACAAGATGATTGCAGACCTCGAAGACTGCATGATCCTGCTGCACGAAAAGAAACTGTCCTCCCTGCAGCCGATGGTTCCGCTGCTGGAGCAGGTGATCCAGTCGCAGAAGCCGCTGCTGATCATCGCCGAAGACGTTGAAGGCGAAGCGCTGGCGACCCTGGTTGTCAACAAACTGCGCGGCGGCCTGAAAATCGCAGCCGTCAAGGCACCGGGCTTCGGCGACCGCCGCAAGGCCATGCTGCAGGACATCGCGATCCTGACCGGCGGCCAGGTGATCTCCGAAGATCTGGGCATGAAGCTCGAGTCCGTGACCATGGACATGCTGGGCACCGCCAAGAAGATCGAAATCACCAAAGACGAAACCACCATCGTCGACGGTGCTGGCGAGAAGGCCGAGATCGAAGCACGTGTTGCCCAGATCCGCACCCAGATCGAAGAAACCTCTTCCGACTACGACCGTGAGAAGCTGCAGGAACGCGTTGCCAAACTGGCAGGCGGTGTTGCCGTGATCCGCGTCGGCGGCATGACCGAAGTGGAAGTGAAAGAGCGCAAGGACCGTGTGGACGATGCTCTGAACGCAACCCGCGCAGCTGTGCAGGAAGGCGTGATCGTCGGCGGCGGTGTTGCCCTGGTTCAGGCAGGCAAGGCATTGGAAGGCCTGGAAGGCGCCAACGCCGACCAGAACGCCGGTATCACCATCGTCAAGAAAGCCATCGAAGCGCCGCTGCGCCAGATCGCTGAAAACGCAGGTGTCGACGGCGCCGTGGTTGCCGGCAAAGTGCGCGAGTCCAAAGACTCCGCCTTCGGCTTCAACGCGCAGACCGAAGAATATGGCGACATGTTCTCCTTCGGCGTGATCGACCCGGCGAAAGTGACCCGTACCGCTCTGGAAGACGCGGCATCGGTTGCAGGCCTGCTGATCACCACCGAAGCCATGGTTGCTGACAAGCCCGCCAAAGAAGGCGCGGCTGCAGGCGGCATGCCCGATATGGGCGGCATGGGCGGCATGGGCGGCATGATGTAATCAGCCCGGTTTTCCCTCGGGAGAGCCAGCCGCTCCGTGAGCTGGAAAAATCAGAAAAGGCCACCTTTGCGGGTGGCCTTTTTTGTTGTTTCGGCTGCTGGATTGCTCCTAATGTGCCTTGCGATATGCTTGGACATTTTATTCAATTTTTGCGGGAGCTCTAATGTCTTTTCTTGTGCCAGCCACCGGCGGTATTCAGGTCAATACCTTCACCTCGTACGAACAGGATGACGCCCGCATTGCAGCCTTGCCCAATGGCGGGTTTGTGGTGGTCTGGGAAGCTCTGGATGCCAGCGGCGAGAGAAACGATGTCTTTCAGCAGGTCTACGACGCAGCGGGTAACCCGGTCGGCGGCAATGTCCGGCTGAATACAAGCACTGCCCACACCAACTACAACCCGGTGGTCGAAATTCTGAACGATGGTTCCTGGGTTGTGGTTTGGGGGGAATACGGCGAAGACGGCGGCGTTTCCGAAGTCAAAGCCCGCATGATCGGGGCGGATGGCATTCCGCGCGCGGCGGCATTTACCGTCAACACTTTCACCTACGGAGAACAGGGTTCGCCCGACGTTTCTGCAACCGAGGACGGCGGGTTCATTGTGGTTTGGGAAAGCTACCACGTTTCCGGAGCGCATGGTGTGGAGACTGTAACCCTTAACATTCGTTCAAGGGAATTCGATAGTTCGGGGGTGGGAGAATCCCACGACGCGACGCTTTTGTACTCTATGGACGACTCCCGTTTCCCGGACGTCACGACCCTGGAAAACGGAGAGGTTTTCGTAGCTTGGCAGGAGCCTGTGTATGACGGCGACGGCAACAGGATCGTATCGAGAAACGGTGGGGTGCTCCTTACAGATGACGTCTACTTTGAAGGGCATTCTTCCGCGTTCCTTTTGAGAGAAGAGTTTAGCGGCATCTACTCTGTCGAGGCGCTGGAGGATAACAGATTTGTTGTGGCCGGGTGGACGGTGATCGACGGCGTAAACCAAGTGGTCGTTCAGGTTTATGAAAGTGGCCCTTACAGATTTGAGGCCATTGCCGAGCCTGTTTATATGGCGGTGCCCGGGCTGGATGTCTATGCCCCCAGGATCGCCGTTACCCCGGATGGCGGGTTTGTTGTGACCTACACTGTGGATACCATCCCCGGGTATGCCGACGCAGGCGGGCAGGAAGATACCTATGTCCAGCGCTTTGATGCGGACGGACAAAAGGCGGGAGCCCCGGTTCGCGTCAGCGAGGTTTCGGGGCCGGGGCAGTATCACATTGATCCCGATATTGCTGTTCTGGAGGATGGCCGGATTGTCTCGGTATGGGAGGGGTATCCGGACGAGGGAGATACTTCCGGGGTCTATATCCGGGTGTTCGAAAGCCAGATGGTTGGAACCTCCAAGCGGGACATTTTGCGGGGGTCTGCCGCAGATGACCAAATCAGCGGACGCGGCGGCAATGACCTGCTGGCCGGGCGCTCGGGCAGCGACAGGATTGAGGGCGGCCGCGGCTGGGATACCCTGAACGGGCACTCGGGACGCGACCAATTGGACGGCGGCCGCGGCCGGGACATGCTGGATGGCGGCGCAGGCCGTGATGTGCTGATTGGCGGCGGCGGCGATGACTGGCTGCAAGGCGGCGCAGGCCGCGACTTGCTGATTGGCGGCCGCGGCAGCGACCGGCTGGATGGCGGTGCCGGCAACGACCTGCTGAAGGGCGGCCGGGGCGCGGACGAATTTGTGTTCTCCAGCGGCCGGGACAGGATTGCCAGTTTTACAGACGGCACGGACACTTTGCTGCTGGATGCCGGAGCTTTGGAGCTTGACGGGATGGGCGTGCAGGAGGTGCTGGAGACCTATGGCAGCCTGACCGGCAGCGGCGCGGCGGTGCTGGACTTCGGCGGCGGCAATGCGCTGACCATCGGCGGTGTCAGCAGCCTGTCCTCGCTTGCCGATGATATCGTCTTCATCTGAGAAGCAGGAGCAGGCAAAGGGAGCCCCGCCTTGCGGGGCTGCCTCCGGCGGGGGTATTTGTGACCAGAAAGAAGCGGGTGCTTGGGGATGGTTGCGGGGCCGGATACTTTGAATGAAGTGAAGGAAGAGTACTTTGACGAGGTCGAGGCGCTTTTGCTTGCCGCCTTTCCCACCGGTGCCGAGGCGCTGCTTGTCCGGAAGCTGCGGGCGGATGGGGACATGCTGTATGAATGCCGCAAGTCCTGGGACGGTAAGATTGGCGGTTATTTCGCTCTAAGCCGGATGCAGGCGCCGGAAGGCTGGGCCTGTCTGGCGCCCATGGCAGTGCGGCCTGAGTGGCAGAATGGCGGGTTGGCGGACAGTATGCCCAAAAGAAATGCGGGCGGAGTTGAAGTGCAGCCGCACCGGCCGTCCTTCCGGTTCGGCACTCGGATGCTTCAGGAGCTTGAGTGCTTGTACGAATTACCTTCTGAAAAGATCCGAGAACGTTTGCCGGAAACAATCGTGGTTCTGGGGAAGCCGTCCTTCTATGGCCGGTACGGGTTCAGCCTGGAGCGGGCGCAGAAGCTTAAGAGCCCGTATCCGCTGAAATACACCTTGATCCTGCGTCATGGCGACGACGTGCCGGAGGCGGAGCTGATCTATCCGCGGGCGTTTTCCGGGAGCGGCTGACACGAAGATTTCATTGGCGGGGCCAAGGTTTGCGCACTAGCTGTTGAAGAACACGCGCAACAGGGAGGGTCCGGCAGATGGCAAAACCGGCAGGGCGGATGCTGGCCCGTCTGCTGCTTGCGCTGCTGATCGCCGGCTGTGCGGTCTCGCCGGTGGACCGGCTGGCCAAGCCGCCGAACCTTTATGTGACAGGGCGCAACTATCAGGCCGATGAGGTGCCGCAGGCGCAGCGCACGGTGGCGCCGCGGCTGCTTTATGTCACCAACCGCTCGCAGCGGCTGAATGAAGACGGTTCCATCACCTATCTGGCGGAGCGGTCGGATTCGATGGCCTTTGGCGCTGCCGAGGTGCAGTTCACCCGGGTGCAGGACTGGCCGGAGCTGGTGGCGCTGACCCATGCCGATGGGGAAGGCCGCCTGCCGCGGCTGAAGGTGGCGGGGTTCCAGGACAGCATCCGCTTTTCCAAGACACCGCTGGCGGCCGAGCGGCGGCTGGGCCGGGTGGTGACCGAGACCCGGGCACAACAGGAGTATGCGGCCCATGCCGCCGCTTTCCGCCAGGCCATTGCGGCGGAGGTGCGGCGCGCGGGCACCGGACGCATCCTGCTGTTTGTGCACGGCTTCAACAATGATTTCGAGGAAGCACTGACCACGCTTGCGAACATCTGGCATTATTCGGGGCGCCGCTCGGTGCCGATGGTGTTTTCCTGGCCGGCGGGCAATTCCGGATTGTTTAAGTATTTCCGTGACCGTGAAGCAGGGGATTTCTCGGTGTTCCACCTGAAAGAGACGCTGGATCTGCTGGCCTCGGTTCCCGGGGTGGAGGACATCGACATCGTTGCCCATTCCCGCGGTTCGGATGTGACCACCACCGCTTTGCGGGAGCTGGTGATCCGCGAACGGGGGCGGGGCGTGCGGCCGAAGATCACGCTGAAAACAGGAACACTGGTGCTGGCGGCGCCGGACCTGGATGTCGGGTTTGTGCGGCAGCGCCTGATCAGCGAGCGGGTGTTTGCCGCCTTCGAGCAGGTCAATGTCTATATCAACCCGGAGGATCAGGCGCTGGCCTTTGCTTCGATCCTGACGCAGGAGGCGCGGTTCGGGCGGCTGGATGCAGAGGATTTTGCACCAGGCGAACTGGCCTCTTTGAAAAAGGTGGGCCTGGTGCATTTCATCCGGGTCGAGGGTGCGGGCGGCGCCGGGCATTCCTATTTCCGCGACAATCCCGGGGCGATGTCGGATATCGCGCTGGCGCTGCGCACCCGGGCTTTTCCAGGCGGCACCCTGCGGCCGCTGGAGCTGGATCACGACAATATCTGGACCCTGCATCCCAATTACCCGCTGGAGCGGCTGCCGGATCTTGAGCTGGACTTTGTGCAGGATCGGCGCTGAGCGGACACGAAGTTTTCACTGGCAGGCAGGCTCTTGGCAGGGTAGCCCAAGCATATGCGTTTGTTCCTGCTTGTCTCCCTCACCATGACCGCCTTTGCCGCCAACTCGATCCTTGGCCGGGAGGCAATTGGCGGCGGTTACATGGACGCCACCGGCTTTGGCCTGTGGCGGCTGGTCTCCGGCGCGCTGATGCTGGCGCTGCTGTGCCGGCTGCGGGGGCTTGAGACCTGGACCCGGGCTCGGCTGATGCGGCCCGCCAGCCTGTGGGGCGGGGCGGCACTGACGCTGTATATGGCGGGGTTTACACTCGCCTATCAGGATCTGGACGCGGGCCTCGGCGCGCTCGTCCTGTTCGGTGTGGTGCAAATCTCCATGTTTCTGTGGGGGGCGGTTAAGGGCGCTCCGGCGACCGGGCTGCGGGTGGCCGGCGCGGCGCTTGCCTTTGGCGGGCTGGCCTATGTGGTCTGGCCGCAGGAGGGCGCAGGCGTGCCGCTGGCGGCATCGCTGCTGATGGCGGCAAGCGGTTTGGGCTGGGGCATCTACAGCCTTCTGGGCCGCGGCGCGCGGGCGCCCCTGGCAGCGACAGCGGTCAATTTTGCCTGGTCCAGCGTGATGATGCTGCCGGTGCTGCTGCTGGCGGGCGGCGGTTCGGTGGTGAGCCCGTACGGTGTGTTTCTGGCAGCGCTGTCCGGCGCGGTTACCTCTGGACTGGGCTATGCGCTGTGGTACCGGGTGCTGCCGCAGCTGCTGCCTGCGGTGGCCGCCACCGTGCAGCTGAGCGTGCCGGTGATTGCGATCCTGGCCGGGGCTGCGCTGCTGGGCGAAGCGGTTGGGCTGCGGCTGGTGTTTGGCACAATGGCGGTGCTGGGCGGTATTGCCCTGGTGGTTCTGCGCGCTCCTGCCGCCCGGCAGCGGGCTGCCGAGTAAGGGCTTTTACCGTCCCGGGTTTGCGCTTATCTGGGGGCATGGGTAATCAACTGACATCCTTGGTTATGTCTGCCGCAGTGCTGCTGCCGCTGCCTGCGGCGGCGGATTGCGTGATCCTGCTGCACGGGCTGGCCCGCAGCGAGGCTTCTTTTGCAGTAATGGAAGAAGTTCTGCAGTCGCGCGGGCATTCGGTGGTGCGGCCGGGGTATCCCTCTACCGAGGCGCCGGTCGAAGCCCTGGCCAATCAGGTGCTGCCCGAAGCTTTTGCTGCTTGCGGGGCCCAGGAGACCCATGTGGTCACGCATTCGATGGGCGGCATCCTGCTGCGCTACTGGCTGCAAGAGAACCAGCCGCAGGCCTTGGGACGGGTGGTGATGATGGGGCCGCCGAACCAGGGCAGCGAGCTGGTGGACACGCTGGGGGACTGGGAGGTGTTCGGCCTGTTGAACGGCCCGGCGGGCCTGCAGCTGGGCACCGGTGCGGACGGCCTGCCGGGACGGCTGCCGCCGGTCGCGTTTGAACTGGGGGTGATTGCCGGGAACGAGACGCTGAACCCGGTGTTTTCGAACCTCATTCCGGGGCCGGATGACGGCAAGGTCTCAGTGGAAAGCACCAAGGTGGCGGGCATGTCCGCGCATCTGACACTGCCAGTCACCCATACCTACATGATGAACAACCCCAAAGTTATCGCCCAGGCGCTGTATTTTCTTGAAAAAGGGCGGTTTGAGCCGTCGCTGACCTGGCTGGCGGCGGTGGAAGAGATTATCGGAGAGGCCTGTCAGCTTAATGGCGGCTGCGGCGGCGAGGGATCGGAAGAATGACATTGGAGCTGACGCTGCAAGGCGGCGATGTGCTGCATCCGGGCGGGCTGGAGCGCGGCGGCGCGCTAGCCATCGCGGACGGGCTGGTGGCACAGGCGCCTGCAGGCCGGGCGGTGGACCTGTCGGGCTACCTGGTGCTGCCAGGGATTGTCGATCTGCATGGTGACGGGTTCGAACGCCATCTGGCACCGCGCCGCGGGGCGATGAAGCAGATGGCCGAAGGGGTTGTGGCCGCCGAGGCGGAGCTGGCCGCCAATGGCATCACCACCGCGGTGCTGGCGCAGTTTTATTCCTGGGAAGGCGGCTTGCGCGGGCCGGAGTTCGCAGGCCAGGTCTTCGAAGGCATCCAAGCCGTGCGCGCAAGCCTGGTCACCGATTTGCTGCCGCAGCTGCGGTTCGAGATTCACATGCTTGAGGATTATGCCGGGCTGGCGGCCAGGATTGCGGAATGGCAGGTGCCTTATGTGGTGTTCAACGACCACCTGCCGCACGACCGCCTGTCGCAGGGCAAGAAGCCGCCGCGCTTGACCGGCCAGGCGTTGAAGGCGGGGCGCAACCCGGAAGTGCACTGGCAGATGCTGAAGGACATGCACGCACGCAAAGGCGAGGTGCCTGCAGCGGCGGATGCGCTTTGCGCCGAACTTGCGGCCATGGGCGTGCGGCTGGGCAGCCATGACGATCATACCGGCGAAGACCGCGCTGTCTGGCGCGGGCGCGGCGCGCGGATTTCGGAGTTCCCGGAGACGCTGGAGGCGGCAGAGGCTGCGCGCGCGGCAGGGGACAATATCATCCTTGGCTCGCCCAATGTGGTGCGCGGCGGCTCGCACAAGGGCAATGCCTCGGCGGTGGAGCTGATCGCCATGGGGCTGTGCGACGCGCTGGCCTCGGACTACCACTACCCCAGCCCGCGGCGCGCGGCACTGATGCTGGAACGCTCCGGCCTGCTGGACTTGGCGGCCGCCTGGAAACTGGTCTCGGAAGGGCCTGCCCGGGTTCTGGGCTTGCAGGACCGCGGGCGGCTGGAGGCGGGCAAGCGGGCCGACATCGTGGTGCTGGACAAGGAAACCCGCCGTGTGGCCGCGACGCTTTCCGGCGGCCGTGTCAGCTATATGTCCGGGGATATTGCCGGGCAGTTCCTGAGGTAGCTGCGCCGCGCATCAGGCCGGATGGCCCTCTTTGCGGCCTGGGGTGCGGCTGGGCAGGCTTGCGGGCAATTGATTTAAGGCATCTGCAAGGCAGTGGACATGCTTAAGAAATACGGCCGGACATTCCACTTGCCGGGATCGCCGGGTGCCACCAGCGACGACAAGATCATGCGGGACATCTCTGCTTTGATGGCCGAGCCTGAAGTGGTGATCACCGAAAAGATGGATGGAGAGAACACCACCATTCATGCAGGCGGCTGCCATCCGCGCAGCCCGGATGCGCGTTATCACCCGTCCCGGGATTGGATGAAGGCGTTTGCAGCCGGAATATCCCCTGCTTTGACAGCGGGGGAGCGGATCGTGTGCGAATACCTCTATGCCCGCCATTCCATCGCCTATGCGGCGCTGCCTTCGTACTTTTTGGGCTTTGCCTGGATCCTGGACGGTGTGATCCAGCCTTGGGACCGCACCATTGAGAGGTTTGGCGAGCTTGGCATTACCAGCGTGCCGGTGCTGTACTACGGCAAGGCCTCGCGGCAGGTGATCGATCAGGCAATTGCCGGGCTGGACCTGGAAGCTCAGGAGGGTTTTGTGGCCCGGGCCGCCGGCGGCTTTGCCGAAGCGGAGATGAGCCGCCTGCTGGCAAAATACGTCCGGGCGGATCACGTGCAGACGGATATCCACTGGATGAACGCTGAAACCGTCAAAAACGGTCTTGCCTGATGGCGCCTGCTGCTTCTTTCTGGTCCTAAATACCTCCGGGGGTCTGGGGGCAGCGCCCCCAGCTATAGCCTCCGGTTTCAGGTCTGGGGCTTCACCACCCGGTTCACATGGCCCATCTTGCGGCCCGGCTTGGCCTCGGCCTTGCCGTAGAGGTGGATGGCGCAATCGGTTTCCCTGGCAAGCTCTGGGATGCGGTCGACGTCATCGCCAATCAGGTTTTCCATCACCACATCCGAATGGCGCTGGCCGTCGCCCAGCGGCCAGCCGGCAACCGCGCGTATGTGCTGCTCAAACTGGTCCACGGTGCAGCCGTTCTGGGTCCAATGGCCGGAGTTGTGCACCCGCGGGGCGATCTCATTGACGATCAGGCCTTCGGGCGTCACGAAGAGCTCAACCCCCAGGACGCCGACATAATCCAGCGCGTTCAGGATCTTGCCGGCCATCAGCACCGCATCCATGCGCTGGCCGGTGCTGAGGCGTGCGGGAATGGTGGTAGTGTGAAGAATGCCGTCGCGGTGGACGTTCTCGCCGGGGTCGAAGCAGGCGATCTCACCTGTCGTGCCGCGGGCGGCGATGACCGAGACTTCGTGGCTGAAATTGACGAAGCCTTCGAGGATCGAGGGCGCACCCGCCATGGCAGAAAGCGCTTCGCTTGCGTCTTCCGGTGCCTTGATGCGGGCCTGACCCTTGCCGTCATACCCGAAGCGGCGGGTTTTCAGGATCGACGGTGCGCCGATTTCGGTCAGGGCAGCATCGAGGCTGGCCTGATCGGTGATGTCGGCAAAAGGGGCTGTGTGCAGGCCGAGGTCCTGCAGGAAGGTCTTTTCCGTCAGCCGGTCCTGGCTGATCCGCAGCGCTTCGCGGCCCGGGCGGATCGGCTTTTGCGATTCCAGTAGGTCGAGCGCGGAGGTGGGGATGTTTTCAAACTCATAGGTGATCACATCGACCGAGGCTGCGAAGGCTGCCAGCGCCTCTGCGTCCTCGTAGCCTGCGGTGGTTACGCGGTCGGCGACATGGCCTGCGGGCGGGTTGGCGCCGGGCTCGAAGATATGGGTTTTGAAGCCGAGGCGGGAGGCTGCGACCGAGAGCATCCGGCCAAGCTGGCCGCCGCCGAGGATGCCGATGGTGGAACCGGGAGCAAGCACATCAGTCATCGGAGGGCTCCTCTGGGATCGAGGCGGAGAGCGCCTCGCGCCAGGCGTCGAGGCGTTCGGCCAGGGCGGCGTCCTGCAGCGCCAGGATGCCCGCGGCCATCAGGCCGGCGTTGGCGGCACCGGCGGAACCGATCGCCATGGTGGCCACCGGGAAGCCCTTGGGCATCTGCACGATGGAATAAAGCGAGTCGACGCCGGAGAGGGCGCGGGTCTGGACCGGCACGCCGACCACCGGCACGCGGGTCTTGGAGGCGACCATGCCGGGCAGGTGGGCGGCGCCGCCGGCGCCTGCGATGATCACCTGCAGGCCGCGGCCCGCCGCGGATTTGCCGTAGCTCCACAGCCGGTCCGGGGTGCGGTGGGCGGAGACGATCTTGGCCTCGTATTCAACGCCCAGTTCATCCAGGATGTTTGCGGCTTCCTTCATGGTGGGCCAGTCGGATTGGCTGCCCATGATGATGCCTACTTTGATGTCGGCCATGGCTGGTGGCTCCTGTCGCGGCTTGTGGAGCGCGCACTATAGGGAAATTGGGATTCGGCGCAATGCGGGCTGGGCGGGAATCCAGGCGGATAGGGCCCTATTTTGCGTGGTTTGGCGCTTTGCCGCAGCCTTTGGGGGGACCACGGGCAGGCGGAGCGCTCCCGCCCGCGCGGGATGCAGCACAGCTGCACCGCCTTGCCGTTGGGCGCGGCGCCGCGCTGGCGCGCGGCGGGGGGGCGTGCGGCGAAGCTTGCGCGCCGCCGCGGGCCGGGGCAGGGTGGCGCAGGGAAGAGGAGAGCCGGATGCTGGAACTGCGCCCGAATTGCGAGCTGTGCGACAAGGATCTGCCGCCGGATGCGGCGGATGCGCGGATCTGCAGCTATGAATGCACCTATTGCACAGACTGCGTGGAGACGGTGCTGCACAATGTCTGCCCCACCTGCGGCGGCGGTTTTGCACCGCGCCCCATCCGGCCGAAGCGGGCGTGGCGGGAAGAGCTGGAGCTGGGGCAGGGAAACCACCCGGCCAGCACGAAGCGGGGGCATTCGAAGTTCAGCCGCGAGGATATTGAAGCGCATGTGGCACGGCTCCGGCATTTGAAGCCGGAGGAACGGTGAGCGGAGCCGCCCGCCGGGCGGCTCCGTCGTCTTTCTGATCAGTTCCGCTGTTTCGGCAGGATCAGGTTCAGTACCAGGCCTGCGACGCCGGAGAGGCCGATGCCTGCAAGCGTGAAGCCTTCGCCGAATTGCAGCGTCAGCCCGCCCAGGCCTATGATCAGCACGGTGGAGATGATCACCATGTTGCGCGCTTCGGACAGGCTGTCGCCCAGTTTGGCCAGCACCGACAGGCCGACTACGGTGACCATGCCGAACAAGAGGATCATGATGCCGCCCATCACCGGCATCGGGATGGTGGAGAGCGCGCCGGACAGTTTGCCCACGAAGGACAGAGCAATCGCAAACAGCGCCGCCCAGGTCATGATCGCCGGGTTGAAGGCGCGGGTGAGGGTGACGGCGCCGGTCACTTCGGAGTAGGTGGTGTTGGGCGGGCCGCCCAAGAGGCCTGCAGCAGCAGTGGCGAGGCCGTCGCCCAGCATGGTGTTCTGGATGCCGGGTTTCTCCATGTAGTCGCGTTTGGTCACGTTGGAGATCGCCAGGATATCGCCGAAATGCTCAATCGCGGGGGCGATGGCGACCGGCAGGATGAACAGGATGGCGGCGAGATTGAACTCGGGCGCGACGAAGCCGGGCAGTTTGAACCAGGGGGCGTCAGCGACGGCAGCGGTGCTGACCAGGGTTTCACCGGTCACGGCACCGAGGATCAGGGCAGCGGCGTAGCCTGCGGCAACGCCTGCCAGGATCGGCACGATGCGCATGATGCCGCGGCCGAGGATCGCGGTCAGCATGGTGGTGCCGAGCGAAATGGCGGCCAGCAGCAGCGCGGTGTTGCGCGGCATGATCTGGGTGTCGCCTGCCAGGCCGGTCGCCATGTTGACCGCAACCGGCGCCAGCGACAGGCCGATCACCATGATCACCGGGCCGACTACTACGGGCGGCAGCAGCCGGTGCAGGAAGCCTGCGCCGAAGGCACGGATGGCAAAAGAGAGAGCCACATAGAGAAGGCCCGCGGCGGCCAAGCCGCCGGTGGTGGCAGCCATGCCCCAGGTCTGCACGCCGTAGATGATCGGTGCAATGAAGGCGAAGGAAGACGCCAGGAACACCGGCACCTGGCCGCGGGTCACGATCTGGAAGATCAGCGTGCCAAGGCCTGCAGTGAACAGGGCGACGCTCGGGTCCAGCCCGGTCAGCAGCGGCACCAGAACCAGCGCGCCAAAGGCGACAAACAGCATCTGGGCGCCCGCCAGCGCTTGTTTGGGGGAGAAGTTGTAGTCGGCGGCCTGCGCATCAGGCGCCGGGGTCTGTTCGCTCGCAGCGGTCATTCTTGGGCTCGTCTTGTTGTTCAGAAGCTTGTTCCGCAACGGCTTTTCCAGGCTGCTGCGGACTCAATCGCGCTGCTCCTAGACGGTTTCGCCGGATTTGACCATCCGGTAAGGACTGCGGCGCAGTAAGAAGCGGGCCTGTGTCGCAACACCCCTGGCTTAATGCCGGTTTTCTGCAAGTCTGCCGCAGCTCAATGCCGCCCTCTGGATGACGGCAGCGAACTCCGGAAAGCCCCCAATGAGCACTGACACCGATCCTCTCCTCCAGCCCTTGCAGATCCGCCACCTGACCCTGCGCAACCGGATCATGAGCACGGCGCACGCGCCCTCGTTCCAGGAAGGCGGCCATCCGCGCGACCGCTACAGGCTGTATCATGAGGAAAAGGCCAAGGGCGGCATTGCGCTGACGATGATCGGCGGTTCGACCAATATCGCGCCGGACAGCCCATCGGTTTTCGGGCAGTTGTATGCCGGCGATGACAGTATCATCCCGTGGTTCCGGGAATTGATGGCGGGTGTGCGCTCTCATGGCGCGGCGGTGATGTGCCAGATCACCCATATGGGGCGGCGCACCGCCTGGGACGATGGCCATTGGCTGCCGGTGCTGGGGCCGTCGGGGCGGCGCGAACGGGCGCACAGGGCTTTTCCCAAGGCGATGGAGATGGAGGATATCTCCCGCATCATCCAGGACTTTGCCAATGCAGCAGTGCGCTGCCGGGAAGGCGGATTTGATGGCATCGAGATCCTGTCTCACTCCCATCTCTTGGGGCAGTTCCTGTCGCCGCTGGTGAACACGCGGGAGGATGACTACGGCGGCTCGCTGGACAACCGGCTGCGGCTGACGCTGCAGGTGCTGGAGGCAGTGCGCGCGGCGGTGGGGCCGGATCTGATCCTGGGCATGCGGGTCACCGGTGATGAGCTGGCGGAAGGCGGCCTCAGCGCTAGGGAGTGCATTGAGGCCGCGCAGAAAATCGCCGCCACCGGTGCGGTTGATTTCCTGAATGTGCTGGCAGGGGCGCCTTATGACGACCTGGGGCTGGCCGACTGGGTGGCGCCGATGGGGATGCCTGCGGCACCGCATCTGAATGTGGCTGGTGCGATCCGCCAGGCCGTGGACCTGCCGGTGTTCCATGCCGGCGGGGTGGCGGATATTGCCACCGCCCGCCATGCCATCCGCGAAGGCCAGGCCGATATGATCGGCATGACAAGGGCGCATATGGCTGATCCATACCTGGTGCAGAAGCTGCAGCAGAGCGAAGAGGCGCGGATCCGGCCCTGCGTGGCGCTGGGCTATTGCGTCGACAGGGTCAACCAGGGCAAGCCGGCGGTTTGCGGCCACAATGCAGCCACCGGACGCGAGGCGGTGATGCCGCATGTGATTGCCCCGGCGCCTGAGCGCCGCAAGGTGGTGGTTGCGGGCGGCGGCCCGGCCGGACTGGAGGCCGCAAGGGTGGCGGCTGAGCGCGGTCATAACGTGGTGCTGTTTGAGGCCAGCGGGCGCTTGGGCGGCCAGGTTGGGCTCGCGGCCAAGGGCATGACCCGCCGCCAGATCTGGGGTGTTGCCGACTGGCTGATCTCTGAGGTGGAGCGGCTGGGCGTGGAGGTGCGGCTCAACACCTACGCCGAGGCGGAGGACGTGCTCGCCGAGGAGCCGGATGCGGTCATCGCGGCCACCGGCGGCTGGCCGGAGCCGCTGGACATTCCCGGCGGCCATCTGATCACCTCAAGCTGGGAGGTTCTGAGTGGCGAGGCGCGGGTTTCCGGTGAAGTACTGCAGCTGGACGAAGCTGGCGATCACGCGGCCCTGGTGTGCGCGGATGTGATGGCGCGTGCGGGCTGCAAGGTTACCCTGGCCACGCCGGACCGGATGGCGGGCCATGACCTGGGGCCGACCAATGCGGCGGTGGTACTGCGGGATCTGGCCCGGCAGGGCGTGGTGATGGAGAGCCTGCTCGAACCCGTCGCAGTGGCGGCAGACGGTGGCCGCAAGCGGATCACCCTGCGCCATGTGTTGACTGGAAAGCTGCAGGAGCGGCTGGCGGACCACGTGGTGTCGGAACACGGGATTGTTCCCGCCGAAGATCTCTATCACAGCCTGAAACCCCGCTCGCGCAACCTGGGCCAGCTGGATCACCAGGCGATGATCGCCGGCCGCAGCCCTTTTGCGCAGGTAAACCCCGGGGGCCGCTTCTGGCTGGCGCGTGCGGGCGACGCAGTCGCCGGGCGCAACATCCACGCAGCGCTTTATGATGCGCTGCGGGTCTGCAAGGATCTCTGACGCCGCCAGGACATGCAACCGCAGCGCGCCGCAGGCGCGCTGCCGGGCCCAACGCTTGTGCCGGGCAGCTCCGCTGCCTGGCCAGGGGGCGGGAGGACACCGCCTGCAGCCGTCATGGCTGCCCAAAGAAGGAGGCAACCTCTTCGATGATCTGCCTGTGTTTGGCCGCACGCTCCGCACCGCCGCCTGCGCAGATGATCTCATCGCCGGGTTCGGCTTCGGCCAGGAGGTCATAGCCGCCCGGCTTGCACTGGCCGAGGAAGTCGAAATGCGCCAGCGCCGGCGGTTCGATATAGCGGCTGCCCGCGGCGGGCAGGGCGGCTGCCAGGGCCCGGGACTCGCGGTCGAGCGTCAGGCCGGAGTTCATCACCGGCGCGCCGTAGATCAGCAGCGGGCGGCGGATCCTGCCCAGGCTTGCCGGGTCGAAGCTGACCGTTCCGCCCAGGTCGAACAGGGCAAAGGCCTTGATCCTCGGATCGGAGAGGTCGGCTTCCATCCTCCCGCGGTCCTCCGCTGTCTGCGCCACTTGCCAGCCCTCCAGGATGCCGCAGACCAGATCCCCAGGTTCAGCAGTGCAGAACCGCTCCAGCCCCGCCGCATCATAGCGCGCACCCGCCAGCAGCGCTGCGGTGAAGCCGCCCAGCGAATGCCCGGCCATGAAGATCCGCTCCGGGTCCGCCAGCCCGGCCGTCTCCGGCGCCGCCAGCGCAAAATCGATCACCCGGGAGATGTCCTGCGGCCGCCGCCACAGCTGGCGGCTCAGCTCCGCGTTGCGCGACCAGGTCGAGCTGCCCGGGTGGCTGATGGCGGCCACCGCAAAGCCGCGCCGGGCCAGGGCGGCGGCCAGCCAGCTCTGATTCAGCGCATTGCCGTAGATGCCGTGCGAAAGCACGACCAGCGGATGCGGCCCCGGAACAGGCGCGGCGTCCCGCGCCACCGGAACCGGTTCCCAGACCCGGCTGTCATGCATCGGGCTCAGCGTGCCGCCGGAGACCGCGGGGTACCAAAGGAAGCCCTCCAGCGGTTCAGCTCCGCCTTGTCCAGGGATCTCCAGGCTGCGCAGGCCAGGGGCATAGTCCTCGGCCTGGGCGTTGACGGCAGAGGCAATCAGGGCAGCGCCGCAGCAGGCCAGCGCTGCCAGCACGGGTTTCAGGAAAAACGGGGGTGTCATGTGCGTCTCCAAATAACTGCATCAGATCCCCGGACAGTGGGTGCGGTGATGAATTGCAGCAAGCCGCGGCACAGCCTATAGCTGTCCTGAAACCCGATGCAGGACAGGCTGACAGGGATCGAGGACAGATGGACAGCACTGCATTGCTCACCTTTCCGCTGCCGGTGATAACCGCCTGCTTCTGCGCTGTGCTGGCGGGGCTGGTCTGGCGGGCCGGGCTGGGCTGCATACGCGCAAACCTGATGTTTTCGGCCTTCTTTGCGCTTTGTGCCCTGTCCTCCTTCCTGGTTGGCTTACGGTTCGGCTATGGCGTCAGCAGCGTTGTGCAGCTGCAGCGGCTGGCGCCTCTCTATTTCGGGCCGCTCCTGTATCTCGGCTTTGCGGCACTCGCGGCGGAACCGCGGCTCTTTGCCCGCTCTGCGGCCCTGCATCTGGCAGCCCCTGTGGCAGTGCTTGCTCTGTTCTGGCTGCTTGCTGCCGGGTTTCACCGGCTGGATTGGCTGATCAGCGCCAGCTACCTTTTTTATGCCGCGGCGCTGCTGCGGCTGTGGCGCAAGGGGCCGGACGCACTGGCCCGGATCAGCCTGGACCGGGCTGCAGTGCTCAGCCGATGGCTGCTGCGGGCGGCCGGGCTGCAGCTGTTTGTGCTGCTGATGGACACCGCCATTGCTGCGGATTTTGCGATCTATGGCGGCGTGCATGTCCCGGCCCTGATCTCGGCGGGGACGGTGCCGCTGCTGGGGGCGCTGCTGGCCACGCTTATTGCCCTGCCGCTGATGTTTGCCCCGCCGCGCCCCGCGCCGGCTCCGGCCGGGGCGCCGGACACAGGGGCTGAACAGCTGGAAGCCCGGCTGCGCAGCCTGCTGTCCCGCGAGCAGCTCTATCTGGACCCGGAGCTGTCGCTGCAGCGGCT
Organism: Leisingera sp. ANG-M1; assembly: GCF_000813745.1. Taxonomy (GTDB): domain Bacteria; phylum Pseudomonadota; class Alphaproteobacteria; order Rhodobacterales; family Rhodobacteraceae; genus Leisingera. The sequence continues at coordinate 181,509 of NZ_JWLC01000005.1, forward strand.
GGCGCGGCGGCTGCATGTTCCAGCGCGGGATCTGTCGGCGGCAGTGAACCGGACCCAGGCGCAGAACGTCTCGCAATATATCAACGGCTTCCGGCTGGAGCATGCGGCAGGGCTTCTGGCCGGCGGCAGCGACAGTGTCACTGCCATCGCCGCGCAATCGGGGTTTCTGTCGCGTTCGAATTTCTACCGCGAATTCCAGCGGGTTTACGGCCAGACACCGGCGGGCTTCCGCAAGTCGCAGCAGCCGGCGTAGCCGGTTGCAGGCGGGTCCTGCCGCGCTGGCGCGCGGTGCCTCCGGCGGGAGTATTTTTAACCAGAAAGAAGCCGCGGCCGGGCTTGGCCTGCGTTGCAGTCTGATCCAGGAACTGCGGCGGGATATGGGGAACGCTGCTTTCTGCAGCTTTCGCCGGGGCGGCTTTGGCGCCGGCGCACTGGTCACTGATAGAGGGCTTGCAGCACCGCAATGCGGCGCCGCGGCGCACAATGCCGTCAGGCGATAATATCCGGGGTGAGCCGGTCTTCGATCAAGGCGATCTTATCCTTGAGGATGAGCTTTTGCTTCTTCAGGCGGCGGATGGTCAGCTGGTCTGAGGTGGCGCGCTCTTCCAGCGCGCTGATCGCCTCGTCCAGATCACGGTGCTGCCTGCGGAAAACCTCCAGCTCAACTTTCAGGACCTCATCGGTCTTCATCGACACATCTGTGGGTGCATTCATGGGCGACTCTGTAAAGCTGATGAATGAAGTACCGCCGAAGATACTTCGTTAACCGCTTTTCCGCTAGACCTATAGGCACATGCTCTTGTGAATCCAAAAGGAACGACCCATATTCTTTTGGACGCGGCTGCCGGGACCGGGGCCGCACGCATCCGTCGCTTTGGCATAAAGGACGAACACACGTGTCGAAACTTACCTTGGGCTCCTACCCGCATATGCTGGGGTTCGAGCAGCTGGAACGCCTCCTGGAACGCTCGGCCAAATCGGGCAACGAAGGCTATCCGCCCTACAACATCGAACAGACTTCCGACTATTCCTACCGCATCACCCTGGCTGTGGCCGGCTTTGCCGAAGAGGACCTGGCAATCACCGTCGAGGACCGCCAGCTGGTGATCCGCGGCCGCCAGCGCGACGACAGCGAGGGGCGGGTGTTCCTGCACCGCGGCATCGCGGCGCGCCAGTTTCAGCGCATGTTCGTGCTGGCTGATGGCGTCGAAGTGGGCGAGGCGGTGATGGAGAACGGGCTTTTGCATGTGGATCTGACCCGCGCGCGGCCCGAAACCGTGGTCCAGACGATCAATATCAGAAAGGGGTAAGAGCAATGCATACACCGTTTGACTTCAAAGAAGGCGCCGACCGCACCGTCTATGTGAAACCGGTTGCGGTGGCTGATCTGCCCAAGGAGGTGCAGGACAGCGCCGGCGGCCATGAGCAGCTCTATGCGGTGCATGACGCCGAGGGCGGCCAGCTGGCGCTGGTGACGGACCGGCGCACAGCTTATGTGCTGGCACGGCAGAACGACCTGACACCGGTTGCGGTGCACTGAAGGGCGAAAATCATTTGCGCAGACAGCGGAAAACACTTGAATTTTCCGGCAGCAGGCTCCCAATTCGGGGGCCTGATTTGTTTTGAACACTGCTTTGAGGAGATGCTTGTGATGCTGCGAGGGTTCAGCCTGTTTTTCCAAGCACTGGGGTTTTCGCTTGGTTTTGTTTTGCTGGCGGCCCCGGCTGCTGCCGATGCATTTACTGCTTGTGTGCAGCGGCAACTGGCGGATCTGGGCTATGACCCGGGCCGCACCAACGGCACGCTGGTTCCGGCCACGCAACGCGCTTGGCAGAACTTGCGTGCCGCGCATCACGGAGTTTTCAAAGAGCACTTGGCAGAGCTGCCGCCTTTATCCCGAAAGACGGCGATGCATTGGTGCCGGGAGCTGCCGGCGCTGCAGCCTGGCCTGGGCAAGCATCTGCCTTCAGCGGCGCCGGTGCTGCTGCTGGCGGATGCGCCGAATGTCGAAAAGGGCGTCCAGCGCGCCTATGATCAGACCCGCCGGTTTATGGATAAGGAATACGGGATCGTTCTGGCCGGCAATATCGCGATTGCAGCGGCGGGCAGCACCCGGACTGTGCAAGGTTATGTGCGCCGCCTGCTGGCGGAGCTTACCCCTTTGAAATACAATCCGGATGCGTCAATCGCGGCCCATTGCGACACAACATTCGGTGTGGCCGGAGCAGCATACTTGCGGTTTATGTACATCTGCTGGGACAACCCGCACCAGGCGGACAAGGCCTGGCTCAAGCGTGCCAAGCACTGGCTGGGCAGCATGATGGCGCATGAATACATGCATCTGGTTCAGGCTGAGCTGAGCGGCGCCCGTGCCGAGGGCTGGAACAGCGGCGCAGTGCGCCGCCGTATGGGACCGCATTGGCTTGTCGAGGGCGGAGCAGAACTGGTTGCCGCCCGTTTTCGAAAGAAAGTGCTGCGGCACCGCTCACCCGGACTTGAGGAACTGAGAGAGGGGGCGCAGGGCTCCAGGAAGAGTTTGAAAGGGATGCGGGTGCACAAGGCCGTGGGCACCGAAGCAGACTATGACTTGGCCCATTACGCGGTGCATGTCCTGACCCGGATCAGCGGCGAGGACGCGTTGTTCGGATTCTGGCGCCGCCTTGGAACCGGTGAGAGCTGGGAGCAGGCATTCCAGCAGTCCTTTGGCCTCGATATGGCGGAGTTTGAGGCGCAGGTCACGGAGTTGCGCAAAACCCGCGGGGCGGCCAGGGCCTATATTGCAAAGATGCGGCGGAGGAGTTCGTGATGGCACAATTTGATTTCGACTGGGTGGATGCGTTCTCTGCCCGCGCCTTTGGCGGCAACGGCTGCGCCGTGGTGCATGGCGGGGCGCATCTGCCGGTGGAGGTTTGCACTGCTTACGTGCGGGAGACCTCGCTGGTGGAATGCACCTTTACCGGACCTTCGGATGCAGCGGATGTGAAAGTGCGCTATTTCCTGGCCAGCCGCGAGATCCCCTTTGCCGGCCACCCAACCATCGCCACGGTGGCAGCGATGCGGGATCGGGGTTTGATTGACGGTGACAGCCTGACTCTGGAGACCGGCGCCGGGATTGTTGCTGTGACGCTGGATGGCGGCATGATCGAAATGACCCAGGTGGCGCCGGAGTTCGGGCCCTTTGCCGATCCGGAGCTGGTCGCTGCGGCGGTCTCGCTGCCGGTGGAGGCGATTGTCGGCCGGCCGCAGCGGGTGTCTACCGGGCTGCCGTTCTGCGTAACGGTTCTGCGCGACCGTGCGGCGCTGGAGGCGGCGGAGCTGAACCTGGAGGCGCTGGAGCCGCTGGTCAGGTCGCTGGGGGCCGATGGCATTGACACGATGGAGCCATTCCTGGTGACCCTTGAGGGCGCAACCGCGGCTGGGGACACTTTCTCGCGTCTTTTGATGGCACCGCCAAGCCCGCCGGAGGATCCCTTTACCGGCTCCGCCACCGGCGCGATGGCGTCGTACCTGTGGCATCACGGGCTGATGGACAAAGCGGAATTTGTGGCCGAGCAGGGCCACGGCCTTGGCCGCCCCGGCCTGGCGCGGGTTGCCCGGGTGGGCCCGGCGGAGGCGATTGAGGGCGTACGGGTGGCCGGCGAGGGCTTTGTGCTGATGCGCGGCACGGTGGATTTGCCGGAAGCCGTCTAACGCCCTTGCTGCTTGAAAGTGCGGCGTCAACTTCGGCAAAGCGGGGCGGACCGGGCATTCGGCAGTTCATGCCAAGTGCCTGATCCGCCCCGCACGCGGTCACGTCGGCCGTCTTAACCGTAGGCAGATGTATCCCACAAAGCAGGCTGCATAAACGGTTCCACGGCCAGGGTTCTGCCGTTCAGGGGCCCCGCCGATCCTGCCTTCAGCTCAAGCATCATCCATGAGGCTGGAAGAGTCAGAAGATCCGGGTAGGGTGTCTGCTTGTCCGTCGGCGCAAACCCGTAGCGCGGGTAGAAGCCAGGCACGCCCAAGACGAACACTGCATCTGCTCCAATGGATTTGAGGTGCCCGATGCTGGTCTCCATCAGTTCTTTCCCGACACCTTGCCCCTGCAATCCGGGCAGTACGCCGCAGGGTGCCAGCAGGTAGCAGGCCGCGTCCGGATGGTTTTGAAAGGCAAACGGTGTGAACAGCACGTTGCCGGCGATAGTCCCGCCGCGCCGGACGCTGATGGAAATCGTATCCGGCAGGGCGAGGAGCTCTTTGGCAAGCCGGGCGATTTCGGGCCCTTCCGCGCTGCCGAAGGCCTGCAGGTGCACGTCCAGGATGGCTTTGGTTTCTGTCTGGTTCATTGCTCTTTCCTATCGTTGGTTCATTTGCGCGCGCACGGATTTGATCCCCAGTGCGGTGGCGCGGTACGGGGCGCCGTTCTTGGAACGGATGAAGCGCCGTTTAAGAAGGCGTTGGAACACGCCGAGAGTGCAGTCGGTCAGCACATGGCCATGGCGGGTGTAACAGGTGACGGCGCTGATCTTGCCGTTTTCCAGGCGCTCATGATGGATGGACCCGCCAAGCGCGAGTTCATGCAAAACACGCTGCTCGTGCTTTGAGATGTTCAATGGGATGTCTCGATTTTACGAAAGTACAGAAACAGGGCACTCAGCGTCGCGCGTGAGTGCTCCTATCAATGCTGGTGTTCCTGAATTTGCTTCGCCAGGAACGGGCGTTAGCCCCGGGACTCTTTCATAAAATCTCTATTGCGGGAGGCGGTGTGCCTCAGGCGCAGTGGCCATTTAGGCAATGATGGCGGAGGGGTCAACGGTTTGGCGGTGAAATGTCGTGGGTGATGCAGCCTTGCAGCCCTCTGCAGCAGGTGGCTGTTATGGGGGGTGGGTGCGCGGACCATTGTCCCTGTTAAATGGAAACGGCCCGCCAAAAGGCGAGCCGTTTAAATCTTTCAATGCGGTCCGGATCAGCCGGAGATCAGACCCATGCTTTCCAGCTTCAGCAGAACCTGGTGGGCGCAGTTGTCGACGTCGACGTTTTCGGTCTCAACCGACAGCTCGGGGTTCTGCGGCACGTCGTAGGGGTCGGAGATGCCGGTGAACTCTTTGATCTTGCCTTCTCGGGCCAGTTTGTAGAGGCCCTTGCGGTCGCGGCGCTCGCATTCCTCGATCGAGGTGGCAACGTGCACTTCGACAAAGGCGCCGAAGGCTTCGATGTCCTCGCGCACGGCGCGGCGGGTGGTGGCGTAAGGCGCGATCGGGGCACAGATGGCGATGCCGCCGTTCTTAGTGATCTCAGAGGCCACATAGCCGATGCGGCGGATGTTGAGGTCGCGGTGCTCTTTCGAGAAGCCCAGCTCGGAGCTGAGGTTCTTACGCACGATGTCGCCATCGAGCAGGGTCACCGGGCGGCCGCCCATTTCCATCAGCTTGACCATCAGCGCGTTGGCGATGGTGGATTTGCCGGAGCCGGAGAAGCCGGTGAAGAACACGGTGAAGCCCTGCTTGGAACGCGGCGGCTTGGTCTTGCGCAGCTCGGCCACCACTTCCGGGAAGGAGAACCATTCCGGGATTTCCAGGCCTTCCGCCAGGCGGCGGCGCAGCTCGGTGCCGGAGATGTTCAGGATGGTGACGTTGTCGCGGTCTGCGATTTCGTCGTTGGGCTCGTACTGGGCGCGCTCCTGCACATAGACCATGTGCTTGAAGTCGACCATTTTCAGGCCGATTTCTTCCTCATGGGCGCGGAACAGCTCCTGCGCATCGTAGGGGCCGTAGAAGTCTTCGCCCTGCGAGTTCTTGCCCGGGCCCGCGTGGTCGCGGCCGACGATGAAATGGGTGCAGCCGTGGTTCTTGCGGATGATGCCGTGCCAGACAGCTTCGCGCGGGCCGGCCATGCGCATCGCCAGGTTCAGCAGCGACATGGAGGTGGTGGCCGCCGGGTACTTGTCCAGAACTGCCTCGTAGCAGCGCACACGGGTGAAGTGGTCGACGTCGCCCGGTTTGGTCATGCCGACCACCGGATGGATCAGCAGGTTGGCTTCGGCTTCGCGCGCGGCGCGGAAGGTCAGCTCCTGGTGGGCGCGGTGCAGCGGGTTGCGGGTCTGGAACGCAACAACCTTGCGCCAGCCCAGCTTGCGGAAGTAGGCGCGCAGCTCGTTCGGGGTGTCGCGGCGGCCGCGGAAGTCATAGTGGATCGGCTGCTGGATGCCGGTGACCGGACCGCCCAGATAGACCTTGCCGGCCTGATTGTGCAGGTAGTTCACCGCCGGGTGGGCGTCGTCATCTGCGCCAAAGACCTTCTCGGCTTCGCGGGCTTTGTTCGGCACCCAGTTGTCGGAGACGGTCATGGTGGCGAGGATCACGCCTTCCTGGTCGCGCAGCGCGATGTCCTGGCCCGGCTCCAGCTTGGAGGCGAAGTCTTCGGAAACATCCAGGGTGATCGGCATCGGCCACAGGGTGCCGTCAGCCAGGCGCATGTTTTCAACGACACCGTTGTAGTCGGCCTCGGTCAGGAAGCCTTTCAGCGGGTTGAAGCCGCCGTTCATCAGCAGTTCCAGGTCGCAGATCTGGCGCGGGGTCAGGTCCCAGCTGGTCAGCTCGGCCGCTTCGACCTTCAGTTTCTGGGCGCTTTCGTAGGAGACGTAGAGCTCGGGAATAGGAGCCAGGTTGCTTTGCATCGGGTTATTCCTGTGTTTGAGAGGGGGCAGGCCGCTGGCGGTGCCGGTGAGTTCCGCATGCAAGGCGTTGTATTCGGCGAGCTTGCGGGCGAGGAATTGATCGGTGAGACGCACTTTTTCGGCCGCGCCCCGGGTGGTCAGCGAATAGGCAAACCGCTGCCGTTTGTCGGGGCCCGGGCGGTTGCTGATGGTGATCAGCCCCGCATCAGCGGCCAGGCGCAACTGTGTGTTCAGACGCCCCAGCGAAATCCCCAGCGCCGCGGCGGTGGTCCGCTGCGAAGCGTCCGGCTCGGTGTCGAGCTGGCGCAGGAGCCGGAAGAGCAGGTCTTCCTCCTCCGGGCTGAGGGGATTTGCGTCGGCGGGCACGGGTCACTGTCCTAAAGTGTGTTCACGGGTGAACGCTTTGCATGGATCGAACCGGAAGCAAAGCGCAAATTCAGTCAAATTGCTGATTTCTGCCTGCGTGGCCCAGCTGCAACGGGCGCAGGTGCGGCGTCAGCCTGTCCTCCCCGGGCGCGCCGTTTCGGGCTGATACACCGGTTGCAGAGACTGGGAGGGGCAGATGTTCCTGAGTGCGGAGCTGCAGCTTAACGCTGTCCCGCGGCCAGCACCCTGGGCAGTGCGGCGGCCTGATCTACCGGCAGGGCGGCCAGCGGCCGGGAAACGCCCCTGAGCTGGAACTCCTGCAGCGCGAATCGCCCGGCGTCATAGCCTGCGGCTTCCAGCAAACGGGCCGAGATCAGCAGCTCGATGCCCAGTTCCTTGGTTTGTGCCTCCAGGCGGCTGGCCGTGTTGACGCTGCCGCCGATGATGGTGCGCGGGGCATGGGCGGCGCTGCCGATCTCACCCAGCACCAGCTCGCCCAGGTGGATGCCGATGCCGATACGGATGTCCGGCTCGCCATCGGCGGCAAGCTGGGCGTTGAAGTCCTGCAGGGCGGTGCCGATGGCGGCAGCCGCGTCCAGTGCGGCCTGGGCGGAGAGCGCCGGTGTCTGTGCCTCAAACAGCGCCAGCAGCCCGTCGCCAAGGTATTTGTCGACGGTGCCGCCGGCTTCGGTAATGGCCGGGACAATGGCGTCGAAGAAACGGTTCAGCAGGAATACCACGTCATAGGGCAGCTGGCCCGAAGTGCGGGCGGTAAAGCCGCGCATGTCAAGGAACAGGATTGCCAGCTGCTGTTCGCTGCCCTGGCTGGCATGGGCGCGGCCTTTTTGCCCGTCGGGGCGGAACATGCGGGTGACGGTGAGCGGCGCCTGCGGCTGGATCTGGCAGGCCAGCCGCATGTTGGCGGGCGCCTTGACGCGCTCAAGGCTGCGGGCCTCGGCGGGGGAGGGCGGCGGCAGGGTCTCGCCGCCTTCGTCGACCACCACGCGGCAGGTGGTGCAGCGCCCCTTGCCGCCGCAAAGCGATGTGTGCAGCACGCCGTTGGCCTGCGACATCTCCAGCAGGGTCTGGCCGCGTTCGGCGCGGATCTCGGGACCGAAGGCGTAGCGGATGCGCACCGCGCGGCGCCGCCGCAGGACGCGGCTCAGGACATGGGCCGCGGCGGCCAGCCCCAGCAGAACAAGAAAGCCTGTGAGGGCCTCGCTGTTGGCCTGGAACAGCGCCTCAAAGGTTTCGTTGCTGGGCCAGTTGTAGTCCTCCATCAGGGCAGGGCGCTGGCTGCCTTCGGCAAACAGGCCGAAGATACGGCGGCCCTCGGTCAGGAAGCCGGCCAGTGCAAAGCCCGGGACAAGCACCGCCAGCCCGGCCATCCAGGGGATCGCCGCCCGCCACCAGTGGGTGAGGCGCAGCCAGTAGTGCAGGCCGATGCAGCCGTGGATCCAGACGGCCAGCAGAAGCGCAGACTGCTGCCAGGCCTCGGGCGAGTTCCACATCAGCACAATGACATAGGGCATTTCGTCATTGGTGCCGAAGATTTCATGCGAGTAGCGGGTGAACACCAGGTGGTTCAGCAGCTGCAGCGGGATCAGGAAGCCAAGCAGAGTCTGCAGCCCCTCGCTGAAGCGCATCTTCAGGCTGCGGCGGCGGGCCAGGCTCCACAGCGCCAGGCCGGCGTGCAGGATCAGCGAGGCATAGAGGATGGAGCTGCCAAGCCCGCTGCGGGTGATTGCCAGGCGTGCATCCTGGAACTCCTCCATCCAGACCGGCGACAGCAGGCCAAGGCCGATGTTGAGGAAATGGAAAAACGCATAGGCAAACAGCACCAGCCCGGTGATGATCCGGGTGCGGCTGATCCAATTGCCCTGCCAGAGTGCGCTTGCCACCCGGGGGTCCTCCTGTTCGCGGCTGTCTGGCGGCAGACTGGGGCGCGCAGGCGGCGGGGTCAAGGCGGCTAGGTCGCGGGCAGGTCCGAGAGCAGCTGGCTTTCCTTTTGCTTCAGGATCATGCGGGCCGCGGGGTAGGTGCTGCTCTGATCCCGGGTCAGTTCCGGGAACAGCGCCAGGATCTCGGCCCGGATTTCCTTGCCGCCGTGCTTGAGCAGCCGGGCGCCGGGCTGGAAGCTTTCGGTCCACAGGCCGTTGGAGAACACTGCCTGGTGGCGCTCGAACAGCAGGTGCACGTAAGTCGTGCGGTTCACCTGCGCCGCAGTGACGCCGGGATGCGCCAGCAGATGGCTGGCCGCGGCCAGCACCTCGGGCTCGCCGAACATCATCTGGCAGGCGGCGCCTTTCAGCAGCAGCCGGTGCTGCGGCGACACCCAAAGGTCCTGCGCGGGCTGGCCAGGGCCAAATGCACCGGCTGCGATCCGCACCGGCTGCAGATGCGGGCAGGCCCGCAGCCAGCTGGGGCCAACCAGGCGGACACCCACCCACAAAAGCGGCTGGAAACCGTTGTCCCGGGTCAGCACCCGGTCGCCGGGGCGCAACTGCTCGACCGGGCGCAATCCCTGGTCGGTGCAGATTTCGGTGCCGGCAGTGAAGCAGGGCACAAAGCTGGAGTATTTTGCCGATCCATGGTTGCTGCCGGAGATTTTCTGGTACCGCGCGCCGTCCTTCAGCGGGATGTCGGTTGAGAAACCCCAGACGTCCTGGGTGACGCCGCCCTGTGAGAACACCGTGATGGTGATCTTCGGGCCCACCGGGTTGCCGTCATCGTCCAGCTCTTGCACGTAGTGGAAGGATTCCGCCTCGACCGCGGTGCCGGCTGCCACCATCGAGCCGCCGTCGATGATAGTGTGGCCTGCTTCCTGGTCGTCCTCGAAAATGTCGGCGCTGCCGGCGGTGTCGTCCAGCGTGACCTGTTCGATGGCATAGCTGGCATCATACACAAAGACGGTCCCGACGGGGGTGTCGGAATTGTTGATGATCGCGCTGTCCGGCGTCAAATGCGGGGAGCTGGCATCAACGGTCAGTGCGTTCGCGTTGAACGCGCTAAAGGTGCGTATTGCCATGTTGTCCCCCGGCAGAATCTTGGAGCTTTACGTTGCTTTGCCGGTGGTTTTGCGAGGGAATTTCTAATGCCCGGTTAAGGCCGCAGGACGAATGTTTTGGATTTTAGGGATTGTTCGGCGAGACGCGGGATGTGACGCGGGTAGTGTGAATTTCGTCTTATTTTCAGATGCTTATGGAGATGTTTCGCGCTGCGGCATAGGCACGCAGACTGTCAGGGGTGGGAGGGCCAGGGCTGTGCCGGGCCTGCGGTCTGCACGGTGGCCGGGCTGATTGCAAACAGCGCCAGATGCGCAAGCTCCGGCCGGGAGCGGGAGGAGTAGAGCAGGCCCTGGGCGTCGACCGCTCGGGCCGTATCGGAATGCATCCAGGTTGGTGCTGGCGCGCCGCTGGCGCGGATGTCCTGCCACACCGCAGAGACGCCGGGGCGGCCGCGCAGATCGGTGATCCGGGCGGCGGTCACCTGCAGCGGCAGGATGATCCGGGGCGGATCGCCGGGAGAGATATAGCGCTTGATGGCGATGCCTGCGCCCTCGGGCGTGAGGGAGGCGTAAAGGGCCGGCTGGCCGGAATGGTGGAACCGACCTTCGGGGGCGCGGGCAGGGGCCAGGGGCTGGCCTGCCTGCGCCTGAAACAGAATTCTCCAGACAGTGCCGAAGAATTCTATCACGTGTTTATTCCTGTTCCGCCAGGAAACGTTCGGCGTCGAGCGCCGCCATGCAGCCCATGCCTGCCGAAGTGACCGCCTGGCGGTACTTGTGGTCGGTCAGGTCGCCGGCCGCATAGATGCCGGGGATCGAGGTCTCGGTGGAGCCGGGCTTCACTTTGACGTAGCCGCCGTTGTGCAGCTCCAGCACGTCCTTCACCAGTTCGGTCGCAGGCGCGTGGCCGATGGCAACAAAGACGCCTTTGCAGGGGATCTCTTTCAGCTCGCCGGTCTGCACGTTCTTGACCACGACGCCCTCAACCCCCAGCGGGTTGTCGGTGCCCACGACCTCTTCGAGGGTGTGGAACCACAGGGTCTCGATCTTTTCGTTCTTCATCAGGCGGTCCTGCAGGATCTTCTCGGCGCGCAGCTCGTCGCGGCGGTGGATCAGGGTGACCTTGGAGGCGAAGTTGGTGAGGAACAGCGCTTCCTCAACAGCGGTGTTGCCGCCGCCGATCACCACAATCTCCTGACCGCGGTAGAAGAAACCGTCGCAGGTGGCGCAAGCCGAGACGCCGAAGCCCTTGAACTTCTCTTCCGATTCCAGGCCCAGCCATTTGGCGCGGGCGCCGGTCGCCAGGATCACAGCGTCAGCGGTGTAGGTTGTGCCGCTGTCGCCTTTTGCCACGAAGGGGCGCGCCGAAGTGTCGAGCGAGGTGATGATGTCGCCGATGATCTCGGTGCCCATCGCCGCCGCGTGCTCCTGCATCTTGATCATCAGGTCGGGGCCTTGCACCTCGGTGAAGCCCGGGTAGTTTTCTACCTCGGTGGTGGTGGTCAGCTGGCCGCCGGGCTCGATGCCCTGAACCAGGATCGGTTCCAGCATGGCGCGGGCCGCATAGACCCCCGCGGTATAGCCTGCAGGCCCGGAGCCGATGATCAGAACCTTGGTGTGGCGCGTCTCGCTCATGTTCGTCCCTTACATAAAGCAGCATGGCGGTCAGGCCGCCGTCAGGACATGCATATAGCGGCGCGAGGTGCTGGCTTAAACCCCTCAGCATATGTATACGGCGGGATGCGAATTTGCCGCGGAGGCAAGCATTGCGCCTTGCACCTTCGGGATGCAAAGAATATTGCGCGCGGATGAAACATTATTGCGCGGCTCCGCGGCAGTGCTATAAGAAACGCAAAAATCACAGGAGTTTCCGCCATGGTCACCACCCGCCTTGATCCGATTGATCGCAAGATTTTGTCGGAGCTTCAGGCTGATGGGCGGATGACCAATGTCGAGCTGGCCAAGCGGGTCGGCATCTCGGCGCCGCCGTGTTTGCGCCGGGTGCGGGCGCTGGAAGAAGCCGGGCTGATTCACGGTTATCATGCGGATGTGAATTCGCGCGAGCTGGGGTTTGAGGTGCAGGTCTTTGCCATGGTGGGGCTGGAGAGCCAGGCCGAGGTGGAGCTGAGCGCCTTTGAGGAGAAATGCCGCAGCTGGCCCTTGGTGCGCGAGTGCCATATGCTGAACGGCGAGGTGGACTTCATCCTGAAATGCGTGTCGCCGGATCTGAGCACTTTCCAGAGCTTCCTGACCGGCGAACTGCTGACCACCCCGAATGTGGCCAGCGTCAAGACCTCGCTGGTGATCCGCTGCGCCAAGGATGAGCCGGGCGTGCCGTTTGAGGTGCTGGAGGAGCGGCTGGCCCGCGAGGCCTGAGCGCCGCTGTCTTCAGGCTGCCGCACATGCAAAAGCCGGGCGCGCGATGGCCCGGCTTTTTTGTGCGCGGATGTCTGGCGGCCTAGAGAACGGCAGACCCGGAACGGGTGCCGCCGTCGGCCCTGGGATGCGCCAGCGGGCCGAAATCGGCAATGCTGTCGGCATGGGCAAACAGGTTCAAAAACAGCGTCTTGATCGCGTAGCTTGCCAGTTTCAGCGCATCCGGCCCCGGGTGGTAGGTTTCGAATTCCAGCCCGCCGGCATTGATCACCGCATGGCGCGGCAGGCAGAGGTGGTACATGTCCACCGGCGTCGGCGGCGCGGTTTCAAAGATGCTCATGCCGTCCTGGAACTCGGCCGCCGGGGTCAGCAGCTGGGTGCCGTCTGGGCCGCCCTGCATGTGCGGCGGCATGCGCAGCAGGCGGGCCGCAGGGCCCACCACCAGGCTGGCGGCGGGTTTCTGCAGGCCCAGGCTGTCGGCCATGAAGCTGGTCAGATGGTGGCTGCGGCCGCGGCTGCCGGGGCGGGCAGGCAAAAGGCTGGTGTGGCCGATCCACACCAATGTCTGGCCGCCGCCTTCGCTGGTCAGAATCTCGTCACCGGGCAGCAGATCCTCGACCGCAATGGGCCCCTGCGTTGTTTCCACCAGCGAGCCGCGGGAGAAGGCGCAGAAGGCATCCTCGAACAGCGGCAGCGCCGGGGCGATATGGCGGGTTTCCGAGATGCCGCCGCTGGGCAGCAGGCTGCTGACCTCATAGCGGCGCAGCTGCGGTTTGACGCCGGAACGCAGGGCGGCAGGGTCCTGCAGGAACGCGTTGGCCTCGACGGCATTGGCTGCAGCCCTCTGCAGCGACTGGGGGATGGTCATACCCGGACCTCTCCTTTCAAACTGCCCGTTTGCATCGGCCCCCACCGGCAACACAGACGCGCTTGAAACATGTGTATGCCTGTAATTTGGCGGGTTTTAATTCGAATTGTCAAAAAATCTGAAGCAAACTGGTTAACGTGCGGCCGGCCCGTTGCCGCTGCGGGCGGAACCCAGCGGCTGGCTGGAACGGGCCTAAGGCGATTCGGCTAAGGAAGCGTCAAGCGGGGCTGTGAGGCTCCTGAACCCCGGTCAGGTGCCCCGGCGGCGGCTGGCCGGGCTGGTGCAATTGCACCAGGGGAAAACCGCCGCCCGGGCACCCGTCCCCGGCGTTAACCCAGTTTCCGCTTGGGCGCAGGCACGGCCAGCCGCGCCGGCGTTTCGCCGGTGCTGCGGCGCTTGGCGGCCCAAGGCAGAGTCACGGTTTCGCTCTTGGCAGAGCGGATAATGGAGGCAATGAAACGTTTGTTCATTTTCACTAATCCTTCGCCCGGCAGCTCAGCCCGTATGCGGAGGCGGCTGCTGTTGTCTGTTCTGCATTCTTTATGGGTAAGCTTTGCGCCGTGAATGTGACCCGCGGTGGGCATTTCCGCGGGTTGAAGCGGTTTGAAAGCCGCCGTGCAGCAAGGCAGGATGCGGGCTTTACGACGTTGTTTTTGTTTTGGAAAAATACCGCCCAGGGTGCAGCTTCCGTTGCGGAAGGCACAGAATGCGGCGGAATTTCTGAAAATCCGCCACAATTGGGCAGGTTAACGCCGGGTTAAAGCCGGATGCAGGAGATCAGGCGCCCGTAGTCGGCTTCCTTGGCGTGGGTGGCGCGGCGGTAGGAGTAGAATTTCTCTGCATCGGAATAAGTGCAGTGGCGGGTCCATTCGGCGTGGCCGGCACCTGCCTGACGCAGCTTGTGCAGGCCCAGGGCGGGCAGATCGAACTGGTAGCGGCCGTTCACGCCATTGGCGAAGAAACGGGCGTAGCTGTCGTCCTGCATGACAAAGTCGTCAAAGAATTCGGGGCCGACTTCATAGGCGCGCTGCGAGATTGTCGGCCCAATCACCGCGGCAATGTTCTCGCGGCGGGCGCCGAGCCCTTCCATCGCTTCCAGCGTCGCTTCCAGAACCCCGTCCAACGTGCCGCGCCAGCCCGCATGAGCAGCCCCGATGACGCCGGCATCGGGGTCGCTGAACAGCACCGGCTGGCAATCGGCCGTCAGGATCGACAGCGCGAGGCCGGGCACATTGGTGACCATCGCGTCAGCCCGCGGCCGCTCTTGCGACGGTTCGGTGATCACCAGCACATCGGCGCTGTGCACCTGATGCACGGCGCTGAGATTTTCGGCAGGCACCTCCATGGCTGCAGCCACCCGGCTGCGGTTGATCTGCACCGCCTCGCGCTGGTCGGTGGAGCCGAGGCCGCAGTTGAGGCCGCGGTAGATGCCCGAGGAGGCGCCGCCCTTGCGGGTGAAGAAACCGTGCCGCACCGGGCCAAGCAGATCGGACGTGAGAATTTCAAGCGTCATGGGTTCAGTCCTGGCGGAGGGGCGGCCGTCGAAGGATAGAGGCCGAGTACTTTGAACAGGTTTCCCATTTCCTCGGGGTGCGTCAACCGCCGATGTGCCGAGATCAGGTTTTCCAGCGCTTCACCCTGCAGCGGTGCAGCCAGGGCGCGGGCGCGATCGGTGATGCCGAGGCGCTCCAGGAACACACCTTGCGGAGTCAGGCGGGTATGGGCACACCCCGCGGTTTTTGCGGCCATTGCCAGCGCTTCGAAGTCGACATGGGCCGTCAGGTCGGCCTGGCCGGGGGTCTGCAAGGGATCCGCAGGCGCGTGCGCGCGCAGCGCTTGCAGGGTGTCGCCAAGCGCCCGCCAATCGCCGTAGTCCACGATCAGAGCGGCACCGCCATGGGCAGCGATTCGCGCCGCAATGGAATGGGTGACGGGGGCGGCTGCTTCGCAGAGTTCGACCAGATCGCCCTCGGCTGTGTCCGCCAGCCGGTGCTCCAGTGCGGGCTGGGGTGCCGGCGGGGTGAGGCCGAAGCTGAGGGCGTTTCCAGTCAGTCCTATGCGTTTCTCGCTCCAGTGATTGCCTGCGCGGATGAACTGGCGGATGGGCAGCGCGTCGAAAAACTCGTTGGCGGCCAGGAACAGCGGCTGTTGCGGCAGGCTTTCCACAGTGTCCAGCCACTGCGGGGCGTAGCCGTCCAGCGCCTTGGCCTGGGCATCGCGCAAGGCAGGGGAGGCTTCGACCAGATGCAACTGCATGGCGGCGTGAAAGCCCGGCACGCCGCGGGTGGCGCGCAGCAGGTCTGCCATCAGGGTGCCGCGGCCGGGGCCCAGCTCCGCCAGCGTGAACGGGGCAGGGGAGCCTTGGTCGATCCAGGCCTGGGCCAGGGCCAGGCCCAGCAGCTCGCCGAACATCTGGCTGATTTCCGGCGCGGTGGTGAAATCCCCTTTGGCGCCCAGCGGGTCGCGGGTGGTGTAATAGCCGAACTGCGGGTGCAGCAGGCATTCGGCCATATAGTCGGCGACCGGGATCGGACCGTCAGCCCGGATACGGGCGGCGAGGTGGTCGGCCAGGCTCATGCCGCGCTCCGGACGGAGTTGCGGGCACGCAACAGGAAGTAAAGCCCGATGGCAATCATCGGCAGCGACAGCGCCTGGCCCTGGGTGAGGCCGAAGCCGTCGATGTGCCACGCAAGGCCCAGCGGGTTGCCGGGGGAAACAAATTGCGCATCCGGCTGGCGGAAGAATTCGACAATGAAGCGCGCCAGCCCGTAGCCTGCAAGGAACACACCCAGCAGGCGGCCCGGGGTGTGGAAGGCATTGCGCCGCCAGGCGAGGTAGAGGAGCAGGGCGCCAAGGATCAGCCCTTCCATCAGTGCTTCATAGAGCTGGGAGGGGTGGCGGGCGCAAAGTTCGCCGAGCGCTTGCCCGCAGTCCTGGGCGGCCTGGCCGGGGAAGGCAACGCCCCAGGGCAGATCGGTCGGCCGGCCCCAAAGCTCGGCATTGATGAAGTTTGAAAGCCGCCCCAGCAGCAGGCCAGGCGCCACGGTATGCGCTACCAGATCGGCCATTTGCAGGCGCGGGATGTTATGGCGCAGGGCATAGATCCAGGACGCCACGATCACGCCGATGAGGCCGCCGTGAAAGGCCATGCCGCCCTGCCAGACCTTGATGATCTCGCCCGGGTTGGCCAGGTAATAGGCGGGCTGATAGAACAGCACGAAGCCAAGCCGCCCGCCCAGGATCACGCCGAGGATGATCCAGGTAAGCAGATCCTCGATCTGTTCGGGCCGCATCGGCGGCTGGCCTGCAGGCCAAAGCGCGGGCCGGCGCAAAGCCGCCACCGCCAGGCGCCAGGCGATGACGATGCCCGCGATATAGGCCAGTGCATACCAGCGCAGCGCGAACTCGAAGCCGCCAATGGCGATGGAGAAAATCTCGGGCGAGAGGTCGGGGAAGGGGATCAGGGCCTGCATATGCGTCTGAATGCCTCTGCATGTTAAGGAGAGTCAACGGCTTGCCGCCGCGGCTTTGCTTGCCCATATAGAGGCTAAGCCTGATACGGAGAAGACGATGCAGACCCGGAACAAGATCCTGGACGATATTTCCCAGCTGATGACCAATGCGATGGGCGTCGCCCAGGGCGCCAAGGATGAGGCCGACACCGCGCTGAAGAGCATGATCGATCGCTGGCTGGCCGACCGCGATTTCGTTACCCGCGAGGAGTTCGACGCGGTGCGTGCAATGGCGCAGAAGGCGCGCGAAGAGAACGAGGCGCTGAAGGCCCGGCTGGATGCGCTGGAGGCAGGAAAAGACGCAAAATAAGTTCTTTTCAATTTACCAAAGGCACCCGCCTTTGCCGGGTGCCTTTAAATCTACTGGTGCGGTTGCGGTTAGCGGACAGCACGCGGTCCGAAGCATTGCAAGGCTGTCAGCACGCGCTGCATGCGGCGCTGTTAGACGGACAGGATCCAGACGACGGCCAGGCTCACCACCAGGTACACCAGCGTATTGACCATCCAGCGGATCAGTGCGGCTTCCCCCTCCGGGTTCACTTTCAGATATTCGCAGACTTTGGTTCCGGGCCACAGGAAGGCTTCCGACAGTGTCATAGGGCTGATCCTTAATGTGCATTTGTGATGCGTATTATCTGCACCTGTAAATGCGCATTGTAAATACCAAATATATCGGGGTGGCGAAAACGCCGCATGTTGGCGGCGCAGCTGGTGGCCGCACTATGGCCTGCCAAGATCCTTGGCTGCTCTGCAAGCGGTTTGGCCCATTCGATGGAAACCAAGTTTCCAATCTAAGCGGCGGCGAGTCAGCAGTCCCCGCAATCGCCTGATTTCGGATGGTATTCCGCGATGCCGCCGCGCGTATCCAGCGAAAAATGGCAGCAGTCCTCAAACGCCTTGCGCAACTCGGCGCGGCCCTTTTGCACCCGTGATTTCAGGGTGGAATAGGGCAGGCCGCTGGCCTCGGCGTAATCGCGCTGGGACATGCCCTGCAAGTCGATGGCGGTGAGCGCTTCGGCGGTTTCCGGCGGCAGCGACTGGATGAAAGGCGCGACGCAGGCTTCCAGCTCCTGCCGGGTCTCCGGGTCGTCCTTGGCGTACCACAGGTCATCGGGGTGCGGCGGCGCGCGGCGGCCGGTCTTGCGGTAGTGGTCGATGATGGCGCGCTGGGCGGTTTGGAACAGCCAGGGCTGCAGCCTGGCGCTGTCCTGAAGATCAGGCAGGCCGGTGAAGACCTTGATCGAGATCTCCTGCAGCAGGTCTTCGGCGTCCTCCGGGTTAGCCACCCGGGACCGCAGGAAGGCACGCAGGCGGGCTTGATACTCCGGCCAGATGTCTTCGATTGTCATGTCCGGGCCTCCCGGTTGCCATATGCGCAATTCTCGATGTGTTCTGTTATACTGGCACGGGGCGGCCGCGCAATCGGCACCCAGGTGTGTTTAAACGGGGGACAGGTACAATGACGGCACAGAATGGCTATCTGCTGATTGCGGATATTTCGGGGTACACGCAATTTCTAACCTCTTCGGAGCTGGATCACGCCAATCCGATCCTGCAATCGCTGCTGCAAGCGGTGGCTGAGCAAGTCGATGCCCCGTTGCACTTCTGGAAGCTGGAGGGCGACGCGGTGCTGGCCTATTCGACCCGGCAGGAGCTGGTTTCGGGCGATCTGATGCTGACCTTCTGCGAAAACCTCTATAACGCTTTTGCCACCCGCCTGCAGGACATCGTTGCCAATACCACATGCCCCTGCAAGGCCTGCGCCAATGCGCACGGGCTGGACCTGAAGATCATCGTCCACTTTGGCTCCTTTGAGGAAATGCAGGTGGGGCCGGTCACGGATCTGTCCGGTGCCGATGTGATCCTGGTCCACCGGATGACCAAGACGGGGGCGGCAGCGGAAACCGGTGTGCGCAGCTATGCACTGTTCAGCGACGCGGCAGTTCGGCAGATGCAGCTCGAGGCCGCCATGGCGCCTTACTCTCAGGATT
The DNA here is from genome assembly GCF_000813745.1 of Leisingera sp. ANG-M1. Lineage (GTDB taxonomy): Bacteria > Pseudomonadota > Alphaproteobacteria > Rhodobacterales > Rhodobacteraceae > Leisingera. Next base: position 200,284 of record NZ_JWLC01000005.1, read on the forward strand.
TCGAGCACTTTGGCGATGTCTCGATGCAGGTCTATGACCTGGCCCGTGCCTGGGACCGGTTCAGGGCCGGTCAGGAGCGGGACTTCCTGGAGGAGGCCGACGGGGTCTGGACTTACCGGCGCCGGATTGATGCGCCGGTCCAGCTGGTTTGGGAGGCGCTGACCGCGCCGGAGTTCAAGGTGCGCTGGATGGACAGAGTGGGTGCGATCAGGATGGAAAACCCCGAAGGCCGCCTGGGGCCTGGCTCGGTGTATCACTGTGCCCATGAGCTGGCTGAATTTGTCTACAGGATCACGGACTGGCAGCCCTTCGACTATTTCTCGACCCGGATCAAGGATCCGGCGCGGGAAGGCGTTGAGCTGCCCGAAACCTACCACCTGACGCCGGTGCCGGGCGGGACCGAGCTGCGCTATACCATGGGCCGGGCCTTTGACAGTGCGGGCAACCGGTCCGAAGCTTCTGAGCAGGAGGCTGCCGGGTTCCTGGCGGAGTTCTGGCCGGTGTCCTTTGACGCGATGGACCCGCAACTGGCTCCCCGGTCCTGAGGCAGGCAGGCCCTCATTGATTGAAGCGCAAACCCGGCCCTGCCGCAGCGGCCCGGGCTTTACTCTTGAGGTTTTCCATTTCATAGTCGCCAAGCCGGCATTTAGGGGGCTGTGGATAGTTCATCCACAAGTTATTGCAGATATCCCCAAAATAAAGGGTTGTCAGAACATCAATTCAGGCCCACCATATCTGGTATGGGAGCGGGGATGCCTCCCCGGCCCATAGCACATAAATCTAGCTATAGGGCGCCTCTGTGCCCCGAAAGCTAGGCATACAGAGAGGTGGCATCATGGCACTATCCGAGCTTCACCTGGACGAAGACATTCACCCGATCGACATTGTCGAGCATCTGGCCTCGCGCCATGACTGGGACTTCGACAGGGTCGGGGACGACCAGATCGCCATGTCGGTGGAAGGCCAGTGGCGCACCTATTCGCTGACCCTGGCCTGGTCGGGCTACGAGGAATGCCTGCGGCTGGTCTGCAGCTTTGAAATGGAGCCGCCGGAGGCTGAGCTGCCGCGGCTCTATGAGCTGATCAACCGGATGAACGACCAGTGCTGGGAAGGCTCCTTCACCTATTGGGCGGATCACAAGCTGATGCTGTTCCGCTATGGGCTGATGCTGGCCGGCGGCCAGATGGCCAGCCCGCAGCAGATCGACGCGATGCTGAATGCAGCCGTGGCAAATGCCGAGCGCTACTACCCGGCGATCCAGCTGGCGGTCTGGGGCCAGCGCAGCCCGGAAGAGGCGCTGCAAGTGGCCATTGCAGAGGCCTACGGCCGGGCGTAAGACTTTGCCCTGAACCTAGGAATTTGGGGAGGGGCTTAAAATGGATATGACGGAAATCGCTGCGCGCGGGCTGGTGCTGCTGGGCTGCGGCAAGATGGGATCGGCGATGCTGGCCGGCTGGCTGGAGGGCGGATTGCCCGCATCCTCGGTCTGGGTGATCGATCCGCGGCCCTCGGAGTGGCTGCAGGGCACCGGCGTTCATATCAACGCAGAGCTGCCGGCGGCGCCGGGCATTGTTCTGATCGCAGTGAAGCCGCAGATGATGGGTGAAGCGCTGCCGACGCTGCAGAGCTACGGCAATGGGTCGACCCTGTTCATCTCGGTGGCAGCAGGAACCTCGATCGCAACTTTCGAAGATGTTCTGGGCGCGCAATCCCCGATCGTGCGGGCGATGCCGAACACGCCGGCCGCTGTCGGCCGCGGCATCACTGCGATTATCGGCAATGACCACACCAGCGCCGCCGATCTGGAGCGCGCCGAAGGACTGCTGCAGGCGGTGGGCCAGACCGTGCGGCTGGAGAATGAGGACCAGATGGATGCGGTCACCGGCGTCAGCGGTTCGGGGCCGGCTTACGTGTTTCACCTGATCGAGACCCTGGCCACCGCGGGCGAAGCGCAGGGCCTGCCGGCAGAGCTGGCGATGCAGCTGGCCAAAGCGACCGTTGCGGGCGCCGGTGCCCTGGCAGAAGCGGCCGAAGAAAGCCCCAGCCAGCTGCGGATCAATGTGACCAGCCCCAACGGCACCACCCAGGCCGCTTTGGAAGTGCTGATGGATGATGACGACGGCTTCCCGGCGCTGCTGAACCGCGCGGTGGCGGCGGCCACCAGCCGCTCTAAGGAGCTGTCGCGTGGCTGAGATCTCCTTTGACGACTTCCTGAAGGTCGACGTCCGCGTGGGTGAAATTGTCCGTGCAGAGCCGTTTCCCGAGGCGCGCAAGCCGGCAATCAAGCTCTGGGTCGATTTCGGGCCGGATATTGGCGTAAAAAAGAGCTCAGCGCAGATTACGGCGCATTACATGCCGGAAACGCTGGTGGGCAAGCAGGTTCTGGCCGTCGTAAACTTCCCGCCGCGGCAGATCGGCAAGTTCATGTCAGAAGTCCTGGTGCTGGGCCTGCCGGATGAGGATGGAGAAATATTCCTGGCGGGTCCCGATGGACAGGTCCCGCTGGGCGGGAGGATGCACTGAAATGAAAATCTGGATTGCGCGGCCGATGACGGCAGCGGTGGAGGCCCGGGCGCGGGAGGCGTTCGGGGATCTGGAGATCCGTGAGACCAATGCGGTGATGAGCGAGGCGGAGATGCTGCGCGCGCTCAGCGAGTTCGACATTGTTGTGCCGACGCTGGGCGACAAGTTCTCGGCGGAGATCTTTGCCAAGGCGGGCACCCCGCGCTGCAAGCTCTTGGCCAACTTCGGTGTCGGCTACAACCACATCGACGTTGAGGCCGCGCGCGCGGCAGGCGTCGAGGTGACGAACACACCTGGGGCGGTGACCGATGCTACCGCCGATATCGCGATGACGCTGATCCTGATGTCGGCGCGCCGCGCCTCGGAAGGTGAGCGGATGCTGCGCAAGGGCGATTGGGAGGGCTGGCACCCGACCCAGATGCTGGGTTTGCACGCCACCGGCAAACGCGTCGGCATCGCCGGCATGGGCCGCATCGGCCAGGCCATTGCGCGCCGCTGCCACTTTGGCTTTGGCATGGATGTGTCTTATGTGGCGCGGTCCGAAAAGGACCTGGACTTCCCGGCGGACCGGGCCGAAAGCCTGACCGCGATGGCAGTGGAGGTCGATTTCCTGGTGGTGGCGGTGCCGGGCGGCGCAGAGACCTATCACCTGATCAACGCCGAGGTGCTGAACGCGATGCAGTCCCACGCGCATCTGATCAACATCGCCCGCGGCGAAGTGGTCGAGGAAGCGGCGCTGATCGAGGCGCTGCAGCAGGGCCGCATCGGCGGCGCGGGGCTGGATGTCTATGAGTTCGAACCCAAGGTGCCGCAGGCGCTGATTGATCTCGATAATGCCACCCTGCTGCCGCATCTGGGCACTGCCACCGAAGAGGTGCGCAGCAACATGGGCCATATGGCGCTGGATAATGTCGCGGCCTATCTGGCCAGAACAGAGCTGCCGAACCGGGTGTGAAGCGGCGCGGGCGGACCGGGGCTCTGCCCCGGACCCCGGAGTATTTTTGACCAGAAAGAAGCAGCAGCGGTGAAAACCGCTGCTGTTTTGCATTGCGGCAGCGGCGGGTTAGAGGTGCTGATGCGCGGCGGTGCCGGGGAGCAGCTGCGGTGCCTGCAAGCGGCCCGAGGCCGCTTCCTGGCTGGCCCAGCGGCAGGCCAGCTGCGGCCGGGCAAGGGGGCCCATGGCGCAGGCGGGGGTTCCGGCTGCAACGGGCAGCACGGCTGCGATCTGCAGCCGTTGCACGGGCGAGAGCAGAGCCAGGGCCCGGGGACCGGGATAAAAGCTTTCAGCCGGGGCCCCTTCAGCAATCAGGATCTGGTGCCGGGCGCACATCAGGCTGTGATAGCTGACTGTACGGGCGCCGCGCATCCGGCGGACACCCGGCAGAACAGCAAGGCTTTTGGCGATGGCAAGGCATTGGCTGCTGCCGGTTCTGGCGGCCAGCCTTGGGCCGCTGACCAGCAGCCTGTGCTGCGGGGAGACGGCGAGATCGCGGGCCGGCAGGCCGCCGCCCAAGGCGCCTGCCTGGATCAGAACCGGCCTTTGGCTGTCCGGGGAGGGCGGGAACCGCAGATGCCGCGCACCGGTCCACAGCAGCGGCTGGGGGCCATTATCCAGGGTTTCGACCAGGTCGCCTGGGCGCAGCGCCTCAACCGGCCTGGGGCCTGCGGGGGTGAGGATGGCGGTTCCGCTGGCAAAACAGACAAACTCGAGCGTGTCGAAATCCGATTGTATCAGGCTGGAGTAATTATGGCTGTGGACGCTGTCGAGCGAGATGCTGCGGATCGCGGCGTCGTCCAGGTTTGTCTCGTCATCATGGGCAATCAGGAAGACATCGCCGTTCTGCAGCTGTATCAGGTCGATCAGCGCGGAGCTGGTCGAGCCGTCGGCAAATGTGATGGTGCCGTTGTAGACGACATTGGAATCCAGGCCTGAAACTGTCGGGCCTGAGCCCACGTCATAGGTGAATGTGCCGTCCGAACCGGATTCATCGCGGTCAATGTAATTGTCCGGGCTGTCGGTATCGAGGGTGGTTTTCTCCTGCCACAGCGGCGAACCAGCTGAGCCGTAAGTGCTGAGCATCGTTGCCCGGCCCTCTACATCGGAGTTGCTCTCGTTGGTGTCGAGATCCGCGAAATTACCGAGGTAAAGCGCGGAAAAGTCCACATTGTTTGCCATGCCGGTTTGCCCTTGCCTGCCGGCAGCATGGCGGGTCGTGCTTAATATCAGGTTGTCCGGCGGGGCAGGGGGCGTCTGGCAGCCGTGATTTGACGGAATGCTTGCGGAGCCGCCGGCCTATTCTGCCGCTGCCTGGCTCCGGTACTGGCCGCCAACCGCTTCGCGCCAATGGCGGCGGCACAGCGAGACATAGGATTCATTGCCGCCGATCTGGACCTGGTCGCCTTCGGTCAGCACCTTGCCGCTGCCGTCCTGGCGCACCACCATGGTGGCCTTCTTGCCGCAATGGCAGATGGTGCGCACCTCGCGCATCTCGTCGGCCAGCGCCAAGAGGGTGGCGGAGCCGGGAAACAGCTTGCCCTGGAAGTCCACCCGCAGGCCGTAGGCCAGCACCGGCACCCGCAGATCGTCCACCACCCGGGCCAGCTGCCAGACCTGATCCGGCTCCAGGAATTGGGCCTCGTCCACAAAGACCGCCGCCACCGCGCCGCGCGCCAGGCGCTGTTCGATGCGCGCATAAAGATCATCGCCGGCCGAGAACATGTCAGCCTCTTCGCCGATGCCGATGCGGGAGGCGATTCTGCCCTTGCCGGCCCGGTCATCCAGCCGGGCGGTCAGCAGATAGGTATCCATGTGGTTTTCACGGTAGTTGTGCGAGGCCTGCAAGAGCACCGTCGACTTGCCCGCATTCATGGTGGAGTAGTTGAAATAAAGCTTGGCCATGGCGGCGGTTTACCCGGACAGGCGTGCGGGGAAAACCGGATTCGCACAGGATTTCCAGAACTGTTGCGGCGCCGGAAGCCGCAGCGGGCCTTTTCTGGAAGGCCCGCCGGGGCTGACGCGGCCAGGGCGGAACAAACCCCGATAAAACAGCCGACGCCGATTGCCCCGGAGAGCACAGGTTCCGGGCAGAACAATTACCCAAACAACAGGGCTTCACTCACCCGCCCTGCCTTGCACTGGACAACAGGTACCAATTGCACCATGCCACTCGCTAAATCCCTGAAAACCTGAGGGATGGATAAGGTATCGCAATTCCTCTACAACTCGGACATGGGAAATTAATCAGTTCGTTCCCCTAAGGGGGGGCGGCGGTCTAGCCAGGTAGGAAGTATATGGCCGAAATCGGGACGTATCTGAAGAAACACACCGAGGCTCTGGTAAAGGATGTCGGCATCGAAGCCGCCTGCCAGATCACCGGCAAGTCCAAGGCGACGCTGGGGCGCTATTACTCGGACAATGCCGAGCATGCCGACCGGTTCATGCCGGTGGACGCGGTGGCCAAACTGGAGGGTGCCGCCTCCTTTCCGCATGTGACTTCGGCGCTGGCGGATCTGAAGAACATCACCTTGTCCTACAACGGCAACGGCTCGGCCGAGGAAACCGGCCGCAGCGGCGGGGTCAATGCGGATGTGATTGCGCTGAGCCAGCGCTTTGCCCAGCTGATGGGCGAATACCAGGCAGCGATCGAGGACGGCATCATCACCGTCAACGAGGCCAAGCGGCTATTGAAAGAGACGGTGCTTCTGCAGCAGGTTCTGCTCGACATGAAACTGCATCTGGAAGAAGAGAGTGCCTGATCTTACCGATTTGAACGATCTGCCGGAAATCGCTGATGGCGTGCTGCATCCGATTGACGTGGAGGCCCTTGCGGCGCCCGGGGATGCGCGCCACCCGCCGCGCATTCTGCTGCTGTACGGATCCCTGCGCGAGGTGAGCTATTCCCGCAAGGCCGCGGAAGAGGCGGCGCGGGTGCTGCGCGCTTTGGGCTGTGAGACGCGGATCTTCGATCCCTCCGGGCTGCCGCTGCCTGATGATACCGGGGCTGCGGAGCATCCCAAGGTGGCCGAGCTGCGCGAGCTGGCGGTCTGGTCCGAGGGCATGGTCTGGTCGAGCCCGGAACGGCACGGCGCGATGACCGGCATCATGAAGCTGCAGATCGACTGGCTGCCGCTGTCTCTGCAGGGCGGCATCCGAACCACCCAGGGCAAGACGCTGGCAGTGATGCAGGTTTCGGGCGGCTCGCAAAGCTTCAATGCGGTCAACCAGATGCGGATCCTCGGCCGCTGGATGCGGATGGTGACGATCCCGAACCAAAGCTCGATCCCCAAGGCCTGGCTGGAGTTTGCGGAAGGCGAACGGCTGCCTGAGGGCCCGTTTTACCGCCGCTTGGTAGACGTGATGGAAGAACTGGCGAAATTCACCTGGCTGGTGCGGGGCCGCAAGGACTACCTGACCGACCGCTACTCGGAACGGGTTGAAAGCGCCGCAGAGGTGCACAAGCGGGTGTCGCAGAAGTAACCCGGCTGCTGCCGCCAAAGAAACAAAGCCCCGGACCAAGCGCCGGGGCTTTTGCATTCAGATCAGCGGTATCACCGGCACGTCGCAGGCGGCCAGCGTCAGCAGGGCGGTGACTAGGATGGTCAGGCGCATTCGGCGCTCCTTTCTTGCTGCTTGATCTCTTGCCACAGTGCAACCTCCGGGCGAAGGCGGCAAGCCCTGGCCTCTGCACGGGCAGGCGGCAGTTGCGGCTGCGCCGCTGTTGGCCGTGTTAAAGAATTGGGCGCAGCCAAATCCGGTGTTTAGGCATTTGTTAAGGCTCATTTGTGCCGCATTTGGGCCGTGAAGTTACCAGCCGGGGCGGAATTCCCGCGGAAACAGCGGAAATCCTGCATCTTTTTGCTAACGGAAAATATAAGGTTTTCCTTGGTTTTTAAGGGGTTTTTCCAAAAACCGCCGGCAAGCGTTAAGAAAATAAGGGTTTCCGGCGGTTCGTCTGCCGCGCTGCTGTCCCGGATTAACCTGTTGTTAACTTTGCCTCATTCTGCCCATCATTCTGCCTGCGCGGCACCGCGGCAGGCCCCATTCCGGCCCCAGGCTTCACCGACCATGGCGATGTGGGAACATGGAGTGGGTCATGAGACGATTACTGGGTATCGCTGCTGCGGCCTTGATCACATGCGGGGCTGGCAACGCTCTTGCCGGCGGCGGGCAGGCGCAAGTGCAATCTGTGCCGGGCTGGGAGGCCGTCGGGCGGCTGAACATTTCCGGCAAAGCCATGTGCACCGGCAGCCTGATTGCGCCGGATCTGGTGCTGACCGCCGCCCATTGCCTGTATAATCCGCAAAACGGGCGGGCGGTGAACCCGCGGCGGATCAAGTTCGAAGCGGGGCTGAACGGCAGGCAGTCGAAGGCCCAGCGGAAAGTGGTTAAAGCTGTGCAGCACCCCGGCTATGAGCACCGCACCAATGGCCGGGCCCAGACCGGTTACGATTTGGCGGTGCTGCGCCTGGACAGGCCGATCAGCCCGCAGAAAATCCGCCCACTGGCGCTGGCCGCAGCGCCGGGCCGGGGCGATAGCGTTGATGTGCTGTTTTATTCTTATCACAAAGCAACCACCCTGAACCGGCAGAACGCCTGTCAGGTGCTGGCAGCCAGGCAGGCCATGCTGGTCACTACCTGCCTGGTGGATTTCGGAGCCTCGGGCTCGCCGGTGCTGCAGCTGCAGCCCGGCCGCCCGCCGCGGCTGGTCTCGGTGATCTCGGCCAAGGCGAGGATGGGCGGCAAGCGGGTGTCGATCGCCACCGGCGTGAACCATGCGCTCCATGACCTGATGCGCAAGGCGGGGTGAGGCTGCGCAAACCTCTTGCGGGCTGGAGAGCGGCTACTTAACGGTGCCGCTCTCTCCTGGCCAGTAGAACAAGTGGCTTGCAGTGATACGGGTCTCAGCCTGGACAGAGGCTTGGCTGCTGCCAACCCTGCAATCGAAGGCCCCGCCCGGGGCCTCTACTGTGACTCGGGTGTCCGGCTGGACTAAGCCGCGGGCCTGGCAGGCTTCCACCACCGCCAGGGCGCCCGTGCCGCCGGCAGAGCTGGCAATTTCGCCGGCGTCGGAGATCCACACCGTCCGGATATGATCGCGGGCTGTCTGCCGGATGGCCATCACAAGATAGGGGGCGTAGCTGGCTTCTGCCCCGAAGCGGGAGGTCGGAAACACCTCGCTTGCCCGGCGGCTGAGAGCCGCGGCGGCCGGCCCGAGGCTGGGGTGATCGTCAAGGGAAGCGCCCAGCGTGTCTTCATCCGCCACCAGATAAGGCAGGCCGGTTGAAACCAGGGACACGCTGTGCGTGCGGCCAGGCGCGCCGGGCAGCTCGGCATTTGCCGACAGCATGGCAGGCGGGGCGGTGATCCATTCCGCCTGGGCCGTCAGGCCTGCAGCGTTCTGCACGTTGATCCTGGCCGGACCATTGGCTGTCTGGAAGAAATAGGCATTCCGCGCGGCCTGGCCGTCTTCAAGCGCCTGCCGGGCCAGTGCTGCGGCCGCCGCCATCAACGCTGTGCCGGCCAGCGGCGCATAGGCAAAGCGCGAGGCCAGAAACAGGGTGCCATCGGTGTCCGGCGCGGCGGGCGGATACAGCAGGCAGGAATTGACCATCGCATTGCCGTGCGGCGGCTGGTTGAGAAAACTGCGGAAGCCTTGATGATTTTGGCGCAGCTCTTCCAGGGCAGCTTGCGGGTTGGAAGTGTTCAGGTCCGGCAAGCCGCCATGCACAACCCGCAGGATGTCGCCTGCAAGCCTGACGTCGGTTGCGGAAACGCTGGTTTCGATTGGCCCTGAGCTCATGTTTCCGCTCCTGCGTTGCTGACACAGGCAATGGGTAGCGGTGCGGTTCCTCCTGTAGCAAGCGGAAACAGGGAGAGATTGGGGAGGTCCAAAGAAAAAGCCCCGGGAAATCCCGGGGCTTGATCTGATTTCAGGCATTTTCCGCTGCTTAGCCCTGCAGCGATTTCACCTCAACGTCACCCTCAGCCTGGGCTTTGATCGCACGCGCGGCGGCGTTGGCGCCGGCGGCGGTGGTGAAGTAGGGGATCTTGTCATAAAGCGCGACCGAGCGCATTTCCTTGCTGTCCTCGACCGCCTGGGCGCCTTCGGTGGTGTTCATCAGCAGCTGGACGTCGCCGTCCTTCAGCATGTCGACCACATGGGGGCGGCCCTCATAGACTTTGTTGACCAGCTCGCAGGCGACGCCCTGGCCGTCCAGCCAGGTCTGGGTGCCGCGGGTGGCGACCAGGGTAAAGCCTTGCTCTACCAGGATCCTGGCGGCGTCCAGCATCAGCTGGCCCTTGTCGGCGTCCTTGATCGAGATGAAGGCGCGGCCCGAGGAGGGCAGCACCATGCCGGCCCCCATCTGTGCTTTCAGGAAGGCGCGGGCAAAGGAGCGGTCCCAGCCCATGACTTCGCCGGTGGAGCGCATTTCCGGGCCCAGGATGGTGTCGACACCCGGGAAGCGGGCGAAGGGCAGCACGGCCTCTTTGACCGAGAACCAGGGCATGTCCGGGTCCGCGAGGGTCATCGGGTCAGCCATCGGGGTGTTGACGTCATAGCCTGCGTCCGGCTCGTAAGGCGCGCGCATCGGGAAGTTCGACAGCGGCTCGCCGGCCATCACGCGGGCGGCGATGGAAGCGATGGCGGAGTCGGTGGCTTTTGCCACAAACGGCACGGTGCGCGAGGCGCGCGGGTTCACCTCGATCAGGTAGATCTCGCCGTCCTTGATCGCGAACTGCACGTTCATCAGGCCGACCACGTTCAGCGCCAGCGCCAGGGCGTTGGTCTGTTCCTTGATCTGCGCGATCACGTCCTTTTCCAGCGAGTAGGGCGGCAGAGAGCAGGCGCTATCGCCCGAGTGCACGCCGGCCTCTTCGATGTGCTGCATGATGCCGGTGACGTGCACGTCCTTGCCGTCGCAGAGCGCGTCGACGTCCAGTTCAACCGCGCCGGCCAGGTAGCTGTCGAGCAGCACCGGGCTGTCGCCGGAGACCACAACGGCTTCGGCGATGTAGCGCTTCAGCTGGTCCATGTCGCGGACGATTTCCATCGCCCGGCCGCCCAGAACGTAGGACGGGCGGATCACCAGCGGGAAGCCGATTTCGCCTGCGATTTCCAGCGCTTGCTCGTCGGTGGAGGCGATGCCGTTTTTCGGTTGCTTCAGGCCCAGCTGGTTGACCAGCGCCTGGAAGCGCTCGCGGTCTTCGGCCAGGTCGATGGCGTCGGGCGAAGTGCCCAGGATCGGGATGCCTTCGGCCTCCAGCGCGTTGGCCAGTTTCAGCGGGGTCTGGCCGCCGAACTGCACGATGACGCCGTGCAGGGTGCCGTTGTCCTGCTCGGTGCGCAGGATTTCCATCACGTGCTCGAACGTCAGCGGTTCGAAATACAGCCGGTCCGAGGTGTCATAGTCGGTCGACACGGTCTCGGGGTTGCAGTTGATCATGATGGTCTCATAGCCCGCGTCGGTCAGCGCAAAGCAGGCGTGGCAGCAGCAGTAGTCGAACTCGATGCCCTGGCCGATCCGGTTGGGGCCGCCGCCGAGGATGACGACTTTCTTCTTGTCCGAGGGGCGCGCCTCGCATTCCACGTCGCCGAAGGCCGGCGTTTCATAGGTGGAGTACATGTAGGGGGTCTGCGCTTCGAATTCGGCGGCGCAGGTGTCGATCCGCTTGAACACGGCGTTGACGCCCAGCACCCGGCGGGCCTTGCGGACCTCGGCTTCTTTCTTGCCGGTCAGCTTGGCCAGGCGGGCGTCGGTGAAGCCCAGCATCTTGAGCGCGCGCAGGCCTTTTTCGTCACCCGGCAGGCCATTTCCACGGACTTCTGCTTCGGCTTCGACGATCTCGCGGATGCGGGACAGGAACCAGGGGTCGAACTTGGTGACGGCCTGGATTTCATCGTCGGACAGGCCATGGCGCATCGCCTGGGCGATGGTGCGCATCCGGTCGGGGGTCTGCTGGCCGATCGCCTTGATCACCGCGGCCTTGTCGCCTGCCGGTTCCCAAGTACCGGCGTTCACACCGTCGATTTCCACTTCGTCAAAGCCGGTCAGGCCAGATTCCATCGAGGCCAGCGCCTTCTGCAGCGACTCATGGATGGTGCGGCCGATGGCCATCGCCTCGCCCACCGACTTCATCGCGGTGGTCAGATAGGGTTCGGAGCCCGGGAATTTCTCAAAGGCGAATTTTGGGATCTTGGTGACAACATAATCGATGGTCGGCTCGAACGACGCCGGGGTCACCTTGGTGATGTCGTTGTCCAGCTCGTCCAGAGTGTAGCCCACCGCCAGCTTGGCCGCGATCTTGGCAATCGGGAAGCCGGTCGCCTTGGAGGCCAGCGCCGAAGAACGCGACACACGCGGGTTCATCTCGATCACCACCATGCGGCCGTCGGCGGGGTTCACCGCCCACTGCACGTTGGAGCCGCCGGTTTCCACACCGATCTCGCGCAGCACGTTGATCGAGTGGGTGCGCATGATCTGGTATTCTTTGTCGGTCAGCGTCAGCGCCGGGGCCACGGTGATCGAGTCACCAGTATGGACGCCCATCGGGTCGACGTTTTCAATCGAGCAGACGATGATGGCGTTGTCGGCGGTGTCGCGCACCACTTCCATCTCGTATTCTTTCCAGCCCAGCAGCGATTCATCGACCAGGATCTGGTTCACTGGCGATGCATCCATGCCCGAGCGGCAGAAGTGGATGTAGTCGTCGCGGTTATAGGCGACGCCGCCGCCGGTGCCGCCCAGGGTAAAGGCGGGGCGGATGATCGCGGGCAGGCCGATCTCGTCCAGCGCGTCCAGCGCGATGCGGACGCCTTCGTCCAGATCGGCGGTGCCGTCGTCTTTTTTGGGGGCAGTGACGATGGTCGCCTTGGGGTTTTCGATGCCCAGGCGGTCCATTGCTTCGCGGAACAGCTTGCGGTCTTCAGCCATTTCGATGGCGTCGCGCTTGGCGCCGATCATCTCAACGCCGAATTTGTCCAGCACGCCCATCTCTTCCAGCGCCAGCGAGGTGTTGAGGCCGGTCTGCCCGCCCATGGTCGGCAGCAGCGCGTCGGGGCGTTCTTTCTCGATGATCTTGGCGACGACTTCGGGGGTGATCGGCTCGATGTAGGTGGCGTCGGCCAGGCCCGGGTCGGTCATGATGGTGGCCGGGTTGGAGTTCACCAGGATGACCCGGTAGCCCTCTTCGCGCAGGGCCTTGCAGGCCTGAGCGCCGGAGTAGTCGAATTCGCAGGCCTGCCCGATGACGATGGGCCCCGCTCCGATGATCATGATCGACTGGATGTCGGTTCTTTTGGGCATGGCAGGCTTCCTTCGGTTTTCGCGCGGGCAGGCTTTGAATCAGGGGCGCTGGCGTGCGCCCAAATTGTCCTGCGTTATAGGGACCGCGCAGAAAGGTTCAAGGGGGATCGGAAACGGAAATGAAAATGCCGCATCCACCCCTTTTGTTCGCATAGCGAACGGATATATGTGGAGCCCAACAGCTCATGGAGTCAAATCCGGTGCGGATTCGCTTTGATCAGGGGCCCATGGGGGCCGGCACATGTTTCGACCAGCCGCTGCGCATGATCCGCGCGGACGGGCCGGAAGAGGTGCCTGCCGCGCTGGCCGCTTTGGATGCGGCGCGGGACGCGGGGCATTGGCTGGCGGGCTATGCCTCTTATGAGCTGGGTTATGCGCTGGAGCCGAAACTGGCCGCGCGGATGCCCGCAGAGCGGCGGCTGCCGCTGCTTTGCTTTGGAGTTTATGAGGCGCCGTCTGTTTCTTTCACCGAGGGCAGCGCCCGGCCGCGGGGGAGCGAGTATCGCCTGCCCGGGGGGGGGGACGGGCGATGCCCGGCCTATCGGCCAGGCGAAGCGGGTCTTGAGGGCATAACACCCCGCTGGAGCTATGAGCGTTACGCCGAGGCCTTCGCTGAAGTGAACCGCAACATCGGCCAAGGGGATATTTATCAGGCCAACTTGACCTTCCCGATTGATGCGGAGGCCTACGGCACCGCAGAAGAGCTTTATGCTGCGCTGCAAGCCAAACAGGCGGTCGGCCACGGCGTGCTGGTTCAGCAGGACGGCCTGCCGGACCTCTTGTCGCGCTCGCCTGAGCTGTTCTTCCGCACCGATGCGGAGGGCGTCATTGAGACCCGCCCGATGAAAGGCACCCAGCCGCGCAGCGACGATCCCGTAGAGGACGCCCGCCGCCGCGACTTCCTGCGCCAGGACGAGAAGAACCGCGCCGAGAACCTGATGATCGTCGACCTCCTGCGCAATGACATCAGCCGCGTGGCGCAGACAGGCTCGGTGCATGTACCGGAGCTGTTTGCGGTGGAAAGCTATGCCACTGTGCACCAAATGGTCTCGCTGGTGCGGGCGCGGCTGCGGCCCGATGCCGGGCTGGCCGAGATCTTTGCGGCGCTGTTCCCCTGCGGCTCGATCACCGGGGCGCCCAAGATCCGGTCGATGGAGATCCTGGCGGAATTGGAACCCTGGGCGCGTGATATCTATTGCGGCACCATCGGTTGGGCGGCGCCGGATGGTTCGTCAGAGTTCAACGTGGCGATCCGCACCCTGATGCTGGAAGAGGGGCGTGCAACGCTCAACGTTGGCGGCGGCGTGGTCTGGGACAGCACAGCCGTGTCCGAATATGAGGAAGCCCTATGGAAAGCCCGCTTTGCCCGCGTGACGCCCTCCAGAACGATCCCGCTTTCCGCCTGATCGAAACCCTGGGCTGGCATCCGGGCGAGGGATTCCGGCATTTGCCGCAGCATTTGGAGCGGATGGGGCGCAGCGCGGCGGCGTTTGGCATTGCCTTTGATCCTGATGAGGCGCGGGCGGTGCTGGCTGAGGCTGCAGGCGGTACGCCGCTGCGCTGCCGGCTGACTTTGTCTGCGGACGGCCAGCTGGAACTGGCCTCGGCGCCGCTGGGCAGCCCCCCGGCCGAATGGCGGCTGGGCATTGCAGAGACCCGGCTGGATGCCAATGACATCTGGCTGCAGCATAAGACCACCCGCCGTGCGCTGTATGATACCGCGCGGGCCGCGCTGCAAGCGGGCATGGATGAGCTGCTGTTCCTGAACGGGCGGGGTGAGCTGTGCGAAGGCACAATCACCAATCTCTTCGTGACCCGGGCAGATGGGCAGATGGTGACACCACCGCTCAGCTCGGGCCTGCTGCCCGGCATCCTGCGCCAGGTGCTGCTGGATAGCGGCCGGTGCCGGGAAGAACTTCTTCTGCAGCAGGACCTGCACCAGGCACTAGCCATTCACATGGGCAATTCCCTGCGCGGGCTGATCCCGGTCAGGCTGGTTTGACAGCGGCGGGCTCCCGCGCGCAAACGCCGCTTGGCTGCGCCAATCACCTTTTGCCCTTGGGCCCGGCAGCGCGCCTGCGGCGCGCTGCGAACGCTGCCCGCGCCCGGCCGCAGGCCGGGCGCCACGCCCAACGCTTTCCGTTCCATCGCGCCGGCGATGGGACAGGGAAGGGGCGGGAGCTCTCCGGATAAGACGCGGCAACCGGAAAAACCGGACACTGGGCGGCACCGAATTTGCCCAGTTTGCTTGACAACAGAGCCGCAACCTTGTGTACCACCCCGGACGAATTCTGCGCCGCACACAGGCGCATCTCCCGAATGACGGCCCGCCCGGGCACCCCCGGTCCAATGAAAGGTCACGCCATGCATGCCTACCGCAGCCATACCTGCGCCGAACTGAACAAATCCAACGTCGGCGAAACTGTCCGCCTGTCGGGCTGGGTCCATCGCGTCCGCGACCACGGCGGCCTCTTGTTCATCGACCTGCGCGACCACTACGGCGTGACCCAGGTGATGGCCGACCCGGACAGCCCGGTGTTTGCCGAGATCGAGAAGGTCCGCTCCGAATGGTGCATCCGCATCGACGGCAACGTGCTGGCGCGTGACGAGAGCCTGGTGAACCCCAAGATCCCGACCGGCGAGGTCGAGGTCTTCATCCGCGACATCGAGGTTCTGGGCAAATCCGAGGAACTGCCGCTGATGGTTTTCGGCGAGCAGGAATACCCGGAGGAAACCCGCCTGCGCTACCGCTACCTGGACCTGCGCCGCGAGAAGATGCAGCGCAATATGGTGCTGCGCGCCAACATGATCCAGTCGATCCGCAAGCGGATGTGGGACATAGGCTTCAACGAATACCAGACCCCGATCATCACCGCCTCCAGCCCCGAAGGCGCGCGCGACTTCCTGGTGCCCTCGCGCCTGCACCCGGGCAAGTTCTACGCGCTGCCGCAGGCGCCGCAGCAGTTCAAGCAGCTGATGATGGTCTCGGGCTTTGACAAGTATTTCCAGATCGCGCCTTGCTTCCGCGACGAGGACCCGCGCGCGGACCGCTCTCCCGCAGACTTCTACCAGCTTGACATGGAAATGTCCTTTGTCACCCAGCAGGACGTCTTTGACACCATCGCGCCGGTGATGGCGGGCGTGTTTGAGGAATTCGGGCAGGGCCGCAAGGTGGATGCCGCCGCCGACTGGCCGCAGATCTCTTACAAGGATGCCGCCAAATGGTACGGCACCGACAAGCCGGACCTGCGCAACCCGATCAAGATGCAGGACTGCTCCGAGCATTTCCGTGGCTCGGGCTTTGCGATTTTCGCAAACCTCCTGGAAAACGAAGGCACCGAAATCCGGGCCATCCCGGCACCCACCGGCGGCTCCCGCAAGTTCTGCGACCGGATGAACAAGTTTGCCCAGGGCGAAGGCCTGCCGGGCATGGGTTACATCTTCTGGCGCGACCAGGGCGAAGGCATCGAGGCCGCAGGCCCGCTGGCCAAGAACATCGGCCCCGAGCGCACCGAGGCGATCCGCCAGCAGCTGGGCCTGGGTGTCGGCGACGCGGCTTTCTTCTTGGGTGGCAAGCCGAAGGCGTTTGAAGGCGTCGCAGGCAAGGCCCGCACCGTCATCGGCGAGGAGCTGGGCCTCATTGACAAGGACCGCTTTGCCTTTGCCTGGATCGTCGACTTCCCGATCTACGAGAAGGACGAGGAAACCGGCAAGATCGATTTCGAGCACAACCCGTTCTCGATGCCCCAGGGCGGCATGGACGCGCTGCTGTCCGATCCGCTGGCGGTCAAAGGCTTCCAGTACGACCTGGCCTGTAACGGCTATGAACTGGTCTCCGGCGCGATCCGGAACCACAAGCCGGAAATCATGTTCAAGGCCTTTGAAATCGCAGGCTACGGCAAGGAAGAGGTTGAGAAGCGGTTCGGCGGCATGGTCAACGCGTTCCAGTACGGCGCACCCCCGCACGGCGGCTGCGCGGCCGGTATCGACCGTATGGTGATGCTGCTGGCCGATGAGGCCAACATCCGCGAAGTCATCATGTTCCCTATGAACCAGCGCGCCGAAGACCTGATGATGTCGGCACCGTCCGAGCCGCTTAGCGAGCAGCTGATGGAGCTAGGCCTGCGGGTGATCCCGCAGGATCAGTAAGCAGCGGCAACGCGGAGAACTCAAAAAAGGCCTGGTTCTGCACCAGGCCTTTTTTTGTTTCGGGCAAAGGGCTGGCAGCTGCCGGTTAGCGGATTTCAGACGAATGATTTTGAATAACACCGACGGATTGGGGCATTCTCTGCGTAACAATTGAAATCGCACTGCGGGGTAGGAGACGATGCCCTGTATTTGCGCTGCAAAGAAACTGAGGGAGAGCCGGCGATGCGGTTTGATCCAGACCTGGCGGAAATCCGGTTCGGCGCGGGGCTGTCTCCGCTGCTGCCGCCGCCGCAATCGGCAGAAGACATGCTGCGCCGTTTGCAGGGGCCGGATGAAATGGCGCTGCGGTTTCCCGTCAGCAGCTTTGACGAGGCCTTTGCCGGTGTCAGCGACTTCAGGCGCCTGCGCAAGCAGCGCCGGGAGCTGGAGGGCAGCAGCGGTTATGAAGCTGCTGACAAAGCCTTCAAGACCTACCGGCGCGAGCGCAACGAAACCCGTCTGAACTGGCATGGCCAGCGGATCCTGCGCCATGTTGCAACCCGGGACGGGTTCCGCGAACGGCTGGTTCTGTTTTGGGCGGACCACTTTACTGCCCAGGGCAAGTCCGGGCCGATGCGGGTGCTGGCGGCTCCCTACGCCGAATCTGTGATCCGGCCGCATGTGGCGGGCCGCTTCGAGGACCTGCTGATCGCGGCGGTGACCAGCCCGCTGATGCTGCATTACCTTGACCAGCTGCGCTCGGCCGGGCCGGGCAGCCGGGCCGCAAAGCGGCGTAAACGGCTGAGCGGGCTGAATGAGAACCTGGCGCGCGAGGTGCTGGAGCTGCACACTCTTGGGGTTGGCGGCCCTTACAGCCAGGCGGACGTGCGCCAGCTGGCCGAGCTGTTCACCGGATTGAGCGTTTCTCAGGACCAGGGGTTTGTATTCCGGCCCGGGATGGCGGAACCCGGGCCGGAAACCGTGCTGGGCAAGGTCTATGGCGGCGGCAGGCCGGAGGCCGGGCAGGTGCTGGCCGCCTTACGGGATCTGGCCCGCCATCCGGCAACCGCCCGGCACATCGCCTGGAAGCTGGCAGTGCATTTCACGTCGGACCAGCCGGAGCCTGCGCTGATTGCCCACATGGCGGCGCTCTACCAGGAGAGCGGCGGCCAGCTGCTGCCGGTTTATGCGGCGCTGCTTGAGCATCCGGCCGCCTGGCAGCCGGAATTGGCCAATGTGAAGCCGCCGTTTGACTATGTCGCCTCTGCTTGCCGGGCGCTGGCGGTGCCGCAGGCACGGATTGCCGGCCTGCGGGCGGGCCAAACCCGCCGCCTGCTGCTGTCGCCGCTCACGCAGATGGGGCAGCGCTGGGAGTTTTCGGGCGGTCCCGACGGCTGGTCCGAAGAGGATGCATCCTGGATCACTCCGCAAGCGCTGGCCGCGCGTTTGCGCTGGTCGATGTCGGCGCCGCGGCGTCTGCAGCAGCCGCTGCCCGACCCGCGCCGGTTCGCCGGCGCAGCCTTGGGCCGTTACGCCGGCGAACGGGTGCACTTTGCCGCCGGTGCAGCCGAAACCGAAGCCGAGGCGATCGGGCTGGTGCTGTCGTCTCCTGCCTTTCAGCGCCGCTAAGCCGTTAACCGGAGACCTGCCGATGCAACTTACCCGCCGTTCGCTCCTCACCCGGTCCGCCGCTCTGGGCTGTTCGCTCGCCGCCAGTCCTTTGGTAACACCGGTCAGCTTTGCCGCCGCCCCGTGGGACACCCGCCTGGTGGTGATCATCCTGCGCGGCGGCATGGATGCCCTGGATGTTGTGCAGCCCTATGGAGATGCGGATTTCAGCGGCCTGCGGCGGACTCTTTCAGGCGGGCCCGGGAGCGGTGCGCTGGATCTGGACGGTTTTTTTGCCATGCACCCGGCGCTGGCGCCTTTGCTGCCGTTTTGGCGTAAGGGTGAGCTGGGCTTTGTGCAGGCCGTGTCCACGCCTTACCGGGACCGGCGCAGCCATTTCGATGGCCAGGATCTGCTGGAGGCAGGCACCTCGGCCTTGGGAGAAGCCCGCGGCGGCTGGCTGAACCGGCTGCTGCAGCAGCTTCCCGGGACCGAGGCGCGCACCGCCTTTGCGATCGGCCAGGAACGGATGCTGCTGATGGATGGTGCGGCGCCGGTTTCGCAATGGGCACCGGGTGCCGGGCTGGCGATGAGCCCTCAGGCCGAGCGTCTGGCAGGCCTGCTGATGGAGGAGGATCCGCTGTTCCACGCGGCGCTGAACGAGGCTTTGGAGCTGACCCGCCAGGACCGGCTGCCCGCCCTTGAGGAGGAAGGGGTAGACAGCGCGGGCATGATGGAGATGATGGCGCCTCCGCGGGGCAAGGCGCATGCCGAGATTGCAGCCTACGCGGCGGAACAGCTGCGTGGGGATACCAGGATTGCAGCCTTTTCGATCAACGGCTGGGACACGCATTCCGGCCAGGCGAAGGGGCTGCAGGCGGCGCTGGGGCGGCTGTCGGAAACGGTGCTGGAGCTGCACCGCGGCGTGGGAGCGGAGATCTGGGGCCGGACGGCCATCGTTGCGGTCACCGAATTCGGGCGCACGGTGCGGGAAAACGGCACCGGCGGCACCGATCATGGCACTGGCGGTGCAATGATGCTGGCCGGCGGCGCGGTCCGCGGCGGCAGGGTCTTTGGTGATTGGCCGGGGCTTTCGGAGGCGGATCTCTATGACCGCCGGGATCTGATGCCGACCGGCGATGTGCGCCGCCACCTGGCCTGGCTCTTGCACGGGCTGGCGGGGGCCGGGCGAAACGGCCTGGAAACCGCGGTTTTTCCAGGAGTGGAAATGGCAGGGAACCCGGGCTTGCTGCTGTAGCTTGAATGATCCGGGGCAGGGATTGAGGAGTTCCATCGGGAATGGATCGCGGATGGGCATTGGCTGGTCATCGCGACGTAGAATGTGCCGATTTTACCAGTGCTCTATGCATCCGAGTGTCCGAAAGGCGTTCTCCACCAGATGCCGCTGTCTGGACTGCGCGTTGCCAGTCTCCAGCTGCAGTTTCCGCTTGGGGGAGAAAAAGAATAGCGGTCCTGGTGCCGCTTTGGGCCGTGCCTCCAATGATGCAATTTCTGTCGAAGGCCTTGCCCGCAGGTGGCACTCCGGATGCAATGCTGCAGGGGTATGGGGCTGCATCCATTGTGCCGTGACGGTTTGCGCGGAACATTTCAGGTTCCCGGTAGCGTCCGCCAAGGCCGGCACTATGGCCGCCAGCCGCCATTTGATTTTTTCCCATGTCGCGCTCACCCGTGGCCGTGATCTTTCATGGGTGCCGCGCCGGTGATTGTGCTTTCGTTGTCAGCCCCGTGTCTGAGACATCAAGTACCTGTTTGAATACAACGGTTTGGGTCCGATTGCGGCACCCGGTGGGAGGCACTTCCAATGACCGGTTTCCTGCGGCAGGCCGCGCCCGAGCGCACCTGCCCGGGACA
Organism: Leisingera sp. ANG-M1; assembly: GCF_000813745.1. Taxonomy (GTDB): domain Bacteria; phylum Pseudomonadota; class Alphaproteobacteria; order Rhodobacterales; family Rhodobacteraceae; genus Leisingera. Next base: position 220,720 of record NZ_JWLC01000005.1, read on the forward strand.
TCTGGTAACCTGTGTCCAGGAAGAGCCGCGGGCCGCTTGCCCCGGTGGAGCATTGCAGCCGGAAACGTCATGACAAGGGCAATATTCTGCTCGCCCACCGGACCAGCACCGCCCGGTATCTCCTTGCGGAAGGCTGAATCAGAGCTCAGGCCAGGAGGGCTTTCCGAACGTTCAAACACCAAAGACGCAGGACGCATCACCGGCAGCAGCTCCCGCCCGCTCAGGCCGTTTGCAACGGCCTGATCCGTTGGGCCCGGCACCGCCTTCAGGCGGTGCCGGGCCCAAGGCCGCAAAGGGGTGCGGCGCCAGCCGCGCATCTGCGGGCGCGGGAGATCTGCGGAGGTACGGGCCGCCTGCCGGAGCAAAGTACCGCCTGAGCATTGCGGTCAGTTGGTCTGAGGCTGGTGTTCCTTCCCGCTTCCTTGGGTTCGAAGCGTGGATCAGGATGCTCCGGGGAGAAGCTGGTAAGATGCCTGCAACGCCGCACGGATTGAGGCGGGCAGAGGAGCGTCATGCTCAAACGGCAAGCTCAGGTAACGGAACCGGTGGGGTACAATGGCTCAGTTTGAAGAAGGAGAGAACTGCGGTTTCAACGGCGCGGCGGGTAGAGAACCAGCGGGCGGTTTTTTTCTGCGCTGCGATTGCGGATGTCCCGTGCTTCCATCCGGGTCTGGCCGTACAGTACAATGGCGAGGGTGGCCAGGGCGATCAGAAACGCTTCCACCATCTCAGATAGCCGCACGGCGTTCCAGCCGCTCCTGCACGAGGCCGGCGATGACCGCGGCGTCCTGGGTCAGCGGTTTCCCTGTGCGCCGGGCCCGGGCCAGGCGGTCGGCGGCCTCGGCCAGAGGGTTGTCGCCGGCGCTGCGGGCGACACCGCCGAGAAACTGCGCCAGATAGGCCAGGGTTTTTTCTTCCTGGCTCATGCTCAGTACATCCGCGGCATGGGCCATGTCGTCCCGGTAGGCGAGGAAATCAGGCTCCACCGTTTCGTCATCCAGTGCCCGTGGCCCCGAGAGCTGGCGGTCGGCGGGAAGGTTGGAAAGAATTTTCTGCTGGAATGCGGCCAAAGAGGTGATTGGCTTTTCCAGGAAGCCCGCAGCCCCTGCTTCAAAAGCGGCTTGTTCGAGCAAGGGATCGCCCGAGGTTGCAAGGATCACGCTGGGGCGGGGGCTGGCGTCTGCCAGTTCGCGGATCAGGTCGAGGCCGGAGCCGTCAGGCAGCCCGACATCGGCGATCAGAACCGTGGGACGGTAGACCTGCAGATGGCGGCGGGCGGACTTCAGGCAGTCGGCCCGGCGGATGCGGGCGCCGCTGCGCAGGCACAAAAGCCGCAGCGCCTCGCAGGCGAAGCGGCTGTCTTCCACCACGAGGATCGTCAGCCCCAATAGCGGGCGGCGGGTGGTGGGCAGGCGTTGAGCGGCGGCAAACAGTTCCGAATCGTCCATAACATATGCTCCTTGCGGGATATGATCCGAGGCTAGGGATTCGAGGCTAATTACAGGTTAACGCCGCGTGCGGCGCCGGGAGCCGCCGGCCCCGCGCGCAATGGCGCACTTGCCGCGGCGCAGCATCCATCCCATAACCGGGGCGAGGAATGTTTGTGAGAGGAGCACAACAGAGATGATTGGCCGTTTGAACCATGTTGCCATTGCCGTCCCTGATCTGGAGGCGGCGTCGGCCCAGTACCGCAATGCGCTGGGCGCCAAAGTGGGGGAGCCGCAGGACGAGCCGGATCACGGGGTGACCGTGGTGTTCATTGAGCTGCCGAACACCAAGATCGAGCTGCTGTATCCGCTGGGGGAGAATTCGCCGATCAACGGATTCCTGGAAAAGAACCCGGCGGGCGGCATTCACCACGTCTGCTATGAAGTGGAAGACATTCTGGCGGCCCGCGATCACCTGCAGGCGGAAGGCGCGCGGGTGCTGGGCTCGGGCGAGCCGAAGATCGGCGCCCATGGCAAACCGGTGCTGTTCCTGCATCCCAAGGATTTCAACGGCTGCCTGGTGGAACTCGAAGAAGTTTGACGCTATGAGCTCCCTGTCCCAACTGCGGGGCAGGGCTATTCCGGGAGGCCAGTGAGATGGGCGTTACCTCAGCGATCGTGCTTTATGCGGTGATCTGGTTCATGACCTTCCTGGTGGTCATCCCGATCCGGCTGGAGACACAGGGCGACAAGGGCGATGTGATGCCCGGCACCCATGCAGGCGCGCCTGCGAAGCATTTTCTGAAGCAGAAAGCCTGGATTACCACCGGCGTGGCCGCGGTTCTGTGGGCCGTTATCTGCGGGATCATCATTTCCGAAGTGATCTCGGTGCGGGACTTCGACTGGATGGGAATGCTGCCCGAGCAGCAGTGATCCGTCTCTTTCCCTGTAAAAGAAAACAGGAACTCCCGCCCGGTGCCGGCGGCATTGAAAATGCCTCCGCGCCGGTTGGGCGTGGCGCCGCGCTGGTGCGCGGCGCAGGTGCGGCCAGCCTGGGTGGCCAGCCCTGGCGGACTGGAGCAGGCCGCTATGAAGGCTGTTTCGGATGGAATTTGCTGAGAAGCGTTTGAGGAGCAGGTTTGCTCCTCAAGGCGCCTCGCCCATTGTAACCCGTCCTTCGCCGCGTCAAGGCTGAACCGCGCGTGCCGCGCGGCGGCTGGCGCCGGCCTTGACCCGGCTGCGGCCGGGGCGCCTATTTGCGCGCCAAGGCGTGGTAGAGGTGGGTGAAAGTGGCGGCGCCCAGGATCGGGATCACAAGGTTCACCAGCGGCAGCGACAAGGGCATCGCCATCAGAGTACCAGCTGCCCAGATGGTGGTGGCATGGCGGCGGCGCAGCTTCTTGGCTTCGGCGGTGCCAACCCGGCGGGCGGCGGCGAGGGTGAAATATTCCCGGCCCAGCAGGAAACCGTTCAGAGCCCAGAAGATGAACGGCGCTGCCGGCGGGAACAGGAAATAGAGAAACAGCGCCAGGATGTTGGCCGCAATCAGCAGGCCGAGGAAGTTCACCGTGTCCTTGACCGCGTCCCAGAACGGCACTTTGGCGGCGGGCGGCAGGGCGGGGTAGTGCTTGTCTTCCACTGCCTGGGCAACCTCATCCAGGAACATCGAGGTGATCGCCGAGGCGACCGGCACCATCAGGAAAACCGATAGGAACAGCATAAAGAACAGCGAACCGATCGACAGCAGGTCGTCGACCCAGGTGACCTGGCCCAGCACCGGCAAAGTCACTTCCGGACCGGCCAGCCATTGGATCAGCATAAGGAAGGCGGCGTAGGCGGCAAACAGCAGCGCGATGCTGAGGCCGATGCCGAGGAACAGCACTTTGCGGAAACGCGGGTCGCCGGTCTGGCCGAGGGTCTTGAAGAAGGCGGTGAAGATCATTCGCTCATCCAGGTTGTGATGGCGTCCAGGTCCGGGCGCGGGCGCTCGGGCGGGGCGGCGCTTTCGGTGGCTATGTGGATGATCCCGGCAATGCGCTCGTTGGCGGCCAAGTCAAAGGCGGCCTTGGCAAAACCCGCGTCATGGCTGGCCCAGCCGCTAAGCCAATTGGCACCCCAGCCGGCGGCCAGCGCGGCGTTCAGCAACGCCAGGCAGACGGCGCCGGCGGAATAGGTCTGTTCCAGAGCGGGGATCTTGGCGCTGTCCTTTTGCACTTCGACCACCACTACGGCCAGCTGCCCCTGATCGAACTGGCTGCGGCCCTTGGCAATATCCTCGGGGCTTTTGCCAAGGCGGGTGCCTGCTTCTTCGGTCAGGGCGGCGAGGCGGGCCATCGCGGGCTGCTCCACCACGATGAAGCGCCAGGGCTCCAGCTTGCCGTGATCGGGAGTGCGGGCGGCAGCGGTCAGGATCGGCTGCAGCTCATCCCGCGTTGGCGCGGGCGCCACCAGCGTTTTGGCCGGGCGCGAGCGGCGCGACAGCAGGAATTCAAGAGCGGCATCATTGCGTGCGGGCATATGTGAAACCTTTTTACATCTGTTGCCGCCTATTTCGGCGGCCATGGGTGTTTTTTCAAGAGCCGATTGGCCTTGCGGGCCGCAGGTGTGCTGCGAATGCAGCAGGGCGGCGGGCTGGGTTTCGCGAGCAAGGTGATAGCGGCGGGACGAGGGCAAAGTCAAAGCCTATGGCGTTTGCGGGATGCACAGGGCATGTGTGGCCATATGGGAAAGCCAAAGAAGAAAGACCTGCCGGACCTAAGCCATTTGTGCGTGCCGGGCGCAGAGATCGCGGTCCGGGCCACGCCCAAGGCGGCCCGCAATGCGATTGTGCAGGCAGAGGGGGAGCTGAAGGTCTTTGTCACGGCCGCGCCGGAAAACGGCAAGGCAAATGACGCCATCCGCCAGCTTCTGGCCGCGGCCATGGGCACGGCAGGTTCAAATCTGGAGCTGCGCCGCGGTTCAGCCTCCCGCAGCAAGCTGTTTGTCTATACCGGCCCGGCCTGACTGCCAGGGACCTGGCGGCTAGTCGTCGTCGGGCACCAGCCTGTAGACGCCCTCGGGCAGATCCAGCGCTGCCGCCAGATCCCGCACCTGGTTATGCGACAGCGTGATCTTCTGCACGCTGTCGGTGCGCGGGTCGAATTGCTCGACCGTGACGCATTCGGCAAAGGAATTGATGGTCACATCCTCGTTGAGCGGGGTGCTGTCCTCGTCCACCAGGGTGATGACCGTCGAGTCAAATTCATGTTCGATGGTAAACATGCCTTCAGCCTGCCATTGCGGGCTACGGTCTGGCAAGGCCTTGCAATTGCAGTTCTTAACTGCGCTTGCAGCGGCAATGTTCCGCTGCTGCGCAATTGCCATTCCCGGCGCTGGCACGGTACAGTGGCGGCGAATTGCAAAAGGATCCCCCATGCGCCGTTTTCTGTGCCTGCTTGCCTTTGCCATCAGCGCCTGCGACGTGGCGATCGAGCCTGCGCCGCAATCCGTTCCGGTTGCTCAGACGCCCCGGGTGCAGGGCTTGGCGCCAGCCCAGGCGCGCCAGGCCTTTGCCACCGTCACACGCCGGGTGGAGCCGGTGGCAGAGCGCGAATGCCGCCAGCGCACCCAAGGCCTCAACTGCGATTTCCTGATCCGGATCGACCCGAACCCGAATGCCGCACCCAACGCTTATCAAAGCCTCGATCGCTCAGGGCGGCCTGTCATCACCTTCACCCAGCGGATGCTGGGGCAGATTGCCAACCAGGATGAGCTGGCCTTTGTGATGTCGCACGAAGCCGCGCACCACATCCGCGGCCACCTGGCGCGGCAGGCGCAGAACTCAGCTCTGGTCAGCGTAGGCGCGGGGCTCATCACCGCTCTGGCAGGGGGCAGCGCGGCCACCGTATCCACCGCGCAGGATGTAGGCGGCTTTGTTGGTGCCCGCAGCTATTCCAAGGATTTCGAGCTGGAAGCGGATGAGCTGGGCACCATCATCACCCATAAATCCGGCTACCGCCCCAGCGTCGGCGTGCGCTTCTTCAACCGGCTGCCGGATCCCGGCGACCGTTTCCTTGGCACGCACCCTGCCAACCCCGACCGTGTACGGGTGGTGCAGTCCACCATTGACCGCCACGGGCTGAACTGACGATGGCCAAAGACCAGACTGCACCGGCGCTGACGATGCTTGGCGTGGTGCTGACCGACCGAGGCTCGAAATACGCGGTAACCGGGGCAAAGGCCATCTCGCGCCAAGAGATCGACGCGGTGCTGGCGGAACTCAAGACAGACCGCGCCTACGCCAAGGCAACTCACAACACCTGGGCGGCGGTACTGCCCACCGGCGGGCTCAAAGCTGATGACGGCGAGACCGGGGCCGGCATGGTGATTCTGCGGATGATGGAGCGCGAAGGCCTCAAGGATCACGTGATCATCGTCACCCGCTGGTACGGCGGCAAAAAGCTGGGCGGCGACCGGTTCCGGCGCGTTCAGGATGCAGTGCGTGCGTATTTCGACCACCTGGGCGGGAAATCTGCATAAATCCGGTCCCGTTTGACCTGCATCAAGTTGACGCTGCCGCCGCGCGGGTAAGCTGCACCCTGGATGAATGATTCATAGGGGATGCGCGCGATGACCACCCAGGCAGAACTGAAGAAACACGCTGAACTGTTCGACCGGATGGCCGCCACTGTCGGTCTCGATCTGGAACAGGACGCGGTGGAGGGCAATCTGCGCTTCGACGAGATTGCCGAAGCGGTGCTGCGCTGCACCCGCTGCGGCGGTGTCGGCGCCTGCCAGAAATGGCTGGCCGAAGGCCCGCGCCCGGGCGCCGACGCCCCCGATTTCTGCCGCAACCGCGACCTGCTGGCCTATCTGAACGAACAGCACGGCTGAGACGTCCCTTTTACAGGAGTTAAAGACATGCAGCCATTGGGGGACCCCCTGCATCACCTGCGGCTGGTGGCCCGGATGGGCCAGGCCGTGGGGGCCGATCTGTCCGGCGCCTTTGATTCCGGCGCCATAAGCCCCGAGGACTGGGCAGCCATGATCACCCGCTGCCGGGGCTGCGAAGCGCCGCAGCGCTGCGAGGCGTTCCTGGATGCAAACAGAACCGCAGAGGCCCCGATGCCGGGCTGCCGCAATGCAGAGGCGCTGATGCAGCTGAAGGACCGCACCGCATGAAGGACCTGGCAGCAGAGGCCGAGGGCCTGGGCAATATCTTCCGCCACCTGTGGCTGCTGCAGGCCGTGGCCAAGGCCGCGGGCGTTGATCTGACCGCAGAAATGCGCTCCGGCCGCCTCAGCGGGCTGGAATACGCGCAAATGGTCACCCAGTGCCGGGGCGCAGGCTGCAGCAAATCCTGCGCCTTGTGGAACTCTGCCCGCCGCGGCGATGAGCCGCCCGCAGTGCCGGAGTTCTGTCCCAGTACCAGGATCTTCAAGCGGCTGATGGACTGACCGCCGGGCCGCAGCCCGGTTACAGCTTGGAGTGGCTGCCGTCGCAGCGCGGCGTGTTCTGCGAATGCTTGCAGCCGCAGAAGAACACCTTGCCGTCCTTCTCGGCCGTGTATTTCACCGGCTCGAACCCGGTGCCCTTGTGCGAGCCGTCGCAGAACGGCTGCTTGCTGGACTTGCCGCAGGCGCACCAGAAATAGGATTTCCCCTCCTTCACCTCGACGGGGAAGGGGGCTTTCTGGGCAATCTCCGGCGCACCGGTGTCGTCGCTTGGCATGGCTGGGGGCTCTCCCTGGCTTTGCTGGTTTGTCGTCGGGGCAAGGCGGCCCGCCAAGAGCCGCCCCCCAAATCCTACTTTAGCTTAATGACAAAGTGTTTCAGCACCTTTTCCTTGATTTCCCAGGTGCCGTTGAAATCCGCCTCCACCACAAAGGCATCGCCGGGCCCGACCTCGTTGGAGCTGCCGCCTTCCGGGGTGATGACAATCCGCCCCTCGATCAGATGCACGAATTCCCAGGCCGCGTAAGTTGCGTGATAGGTGCCCGGTGTCGCTTCCCACCAGCCGCTGATGATGCCGCCATCCTCCGAGGTATACTCGATCCAGGTCTTCATCGAGGGCGCGCCGTCCAGTTTCTTCCAGCCTTCCAGGTCCTCCAGAATCGGCTCCACGGAACGGTCGGGCAGTTTGCTAAATGATGGTCTGGTCACGGTAATCTCCACTGTTGCGTTATGGTTTTCCTGGGGCAATGGCTTTCTTCATGGGAAATAAATATAACTCAAAGTGGCGGTCCTGTAACCGGCCTGCCGGCGGGAGGGCGCTGTGCCGCAAATGGCCAGGTTTGCCTTCTCCCCCATTGCGCCCCGCCGCGGCTGCCGCCAGAGTGCCGCGATGAAGTATTTTCTGACGCGATTGAAACTGCGCACCATCTGGAGCTGGGCCGGCTGCCGCGATGCCTGGGCCAATGAGCATTCCTTCCGCACCTGGGTCTGGGCCAACCTGGCCTCCGCCGCCCTGGCCCTGTGGCTGCCTTTGGAGCCCGCCGAGCGCGCGCTGATCCTGGCCCTGGGCATTCTGGTGCTGGCGGCCGAGCTGCTGAACACCGCAATTGAGCGGGCGGTGGATTACATCTCCAAAGACCACCACGAGCTGGCCCGCCGCGCCAAGGACGCAGGCAGCGCCGGCGTGGCGGTGACGGCGGTTGCGGCCGGGGTTGCGTGGGTTGTGGTGCTGGCTGGGCTATAGGGAAGCCAAATGCCCGCGCAAAGCGCGGGCAGCGCCCGACCCTCCCCACGGGAGGGCGCTTCGCACCCACCCAGGGTCAGGCGCTACGAAGGAAGAAACCGCGCATCTAGAGATGGGTAGATAGGATTTGAGAGTGACTGCCTTTAAAACTTCGCGGAAAAAAGCAATCCGTTCCTCCTTACGAGTACATCAACTTGACCGACCGACCACTCGTAACTGGCAATAATTTCCTCGGCACAATTGCGCAACTCTGACTGAGTTTCTTCATTGAAAGAAATCATACACTCAGAATAAAGGACTAATACTGTATCCTTCGCGTATTCTTTGGAGCTTTTTTTCTTAGCGACTTGATCAAGACACTTCAGTGTCTCGGCCATCAATTTCTTACTTGTGGTGCTGGATTTTCCGGAGGCAACAACGACCCTTGCGTTTGGGCCTCTGCCTTCTCTTTTGTATTCCGACAATCCAGATGCCTCTCCGTGATCAGAGAGGTAGACATTGAGTAAGTGTTCTTGCTGACCGTTAGTCCCGCGACCAATCTCAATTCGCTCTGTTTGTTCGGCGTCGCTCCACGTAACTTCAGCATCATAGGGCTGGTTGCCATCTATTACTCTACCGAGACAGGCTGGACGTCGAATTTTCATCCATTCAATTAATGGGAGTAACTCTTCGCCTGCCAACTTAAACAACCTTCCGTGTTTGCCTTGGCGGCACCTCTTATTTTCGTCACTCTCTTCGTCAGACTCAAAAATCTCTGTGAAAGCTTGCTCTAGGTCTTCGACAGTTTGGAAGTTCTGTATGAAATCTTGTAGATCTATCAATGACCTAGACATCATAACTCCTAACTAGCCAATCCGCCCCACAAGTCATACTCCCCCGCCTCATCAACTTCAACGGTCACCAGATCGCCCGCCTGCAACCCGTCCGTTCCCTCATCAATGAACAGGTTGCCGTCGATCTCCGGCGCGTCGGCCTTGGTGCGGCAGGTGGCGATGCCGTCTTCGTCGATGTCGTCGACAATGACCTGCATTGTCTGGCCGACCTTGGCCTCCAGCTTGGCTTCGGAGATCGCCTGGGCCTTCTCCATGAACCGCTCCCAGCGCTCCTGCTTCACCTCTTCCGGCACATGGTCCGGCAGGTCGTTTGAGCGGGCGCCGTCGACGTTTTCGTATTTAAAACAACCCACCCGGTCCAGCTGCGCCTCGTCCATCCAATCGAGCAGGTGCTGGAACTCACGCTCGGTCTCGCCCGGGTAGCCGACGATGAAGGTGGAGCGCAGGGTGATGTCGGGGCAGGTCGCGCGCCAGGCGTTGATCTCGTCCAGCGTTTTGGCGGCGGCGGCAGGGCGGGCCATGCGCTTCAGCACATCCGGGTGGGCGTGCTGGAAGGGGATGTCCAGATAGGGCAGCAGTGCGTTGTCCGGGTCCGCCATCAGCGGGATCAGCTCGCGCACATGCGGGTAGGGGTAGACATAGTGCAGCCGCACCCACAGGTCCTCGGCCGGGGCCAGCCTGCCCAGCTCGCGGGAGAGGTCGAGGATATGGCTGCGCACCTCCTCGCCTTTCCAGGGATGGGTGGAGTACTTGCGGTCGAGCCCATAGGCAGAGGTGTCCTGGCTGATCACCAGCAGTTCGCGCACGCCGGCTTCGACCAGCTTTTCCGCCTCGCGCAGCACTGCATGGACGGGGCGCGACGCCAGCTTGCCGCGCATATCCGGAATGATGCAGAACTTGCACTTGTGATTGCAGCCCTCGGAAATCTTGAGGTAGCTGAAGTGCCGCGGGGTGAGCTTGACGCCCGCCGCGGGCAGCAGATCCACATAAGGGTTGGGGGCGGGCGGCACCGCGGAATGCACCGCGTCCAGCACCTGCTCGTACTGATGCGGGCCGGTGACCGCATGGATGCGCGGGTGATGCTCGCGGATGTAGTCCGGCTCGGCGCCGAGGCAGCCGGTCACGATCACCTTGCCGTTTTCCTTCAGCGCCTCGCCGATCGCCTCCAGGCTTTCCGCCTTGGCGCTGTCGAGGAAGCCGCAGGTGTTGACGATCACCGCATCGGCGCCCGCGTAGTCGGGCGAAATGCCATACCCTTCCGCACGCAGCCGGGTGAGGATGCGCTCGCTGTCCACCAGCGCCTTGGGGCAGCCGAGCGAGACCATGCCGAGGGTCGGCTGATCGCTTTGACTTCCAGGGCGGGACGCCTCACCGAACTGCGGGCGGGGGGCGAGGTCGGGGCGGAGATCTGGCGGATTGCTGGTCATGCGCGCGCGTATATCAGGAATGCCGCGGGAGGCAAGAAAAACGGGGGTGCCTTGCGTGCACCGCCCGTTCACCCCCTGTGCACCGGTAACGGCTCTTTCACCGCCCGGCTGCAGGCCGGGCAGCCCCCGACCTCCCCCACGGGAGGGGGCTTCACCCCCACCCGAGGCCGGGGACTGCCCTCCGTTAAGTGTTGAAGCCGCGGCCCCAAAGCCCGTAGCCTGCGGCAAAGCCTATTTGCATGACGAGAGCGATTGATGCGTGACGAGACAGAAGCCCCGGCCCCGGCCGCCCCGCAGCGCAAGCTGAAACCCGCCAACGAGAACCCCTGGTATGTGCTGATGACGCTTTATGGGGAGGATCGTGAGCGTAACAGGGAGGCATGGAACGCCTGGGTGAAAAATGGAATCTCGGGAGACCATGTGCTTAAGAAGTGGCAAGAGAACTCACCTGCTAAGTTTCCCAACCTGATCTGGAATAATGATCAAGTGATCCGTTTCCACGAAGAGTGCGAGCGGCGAGGGCTGAAGGGCTCCGAGTTGCCAAATGTAGAAACCGAAATAAAGCTGTTTGGATTGGATTTCTCGGAAGGTCTGAACCTGGATGGTTATTTTTTCCCGCAACAGATGACGATTGCAAACTGCGATTTTGGTGAATTTTCAGCTCGAGACGCTCACTTTGTCGGAGTGGTGACCCTGGAAGACAATACGTTTCGCTCTTCGCTAGTTTTATATTGTGCACTATTTTCTGGAGAATATTATTCTTCTGGAAATGATTTTGCCAAAGGGGCTAATTTTCGATACGCCAAATTTGAAGGACTGATGACTAGCTTGGGTGATGATTATTCACAGGAAGCTGCATTCTCAGGCAATCGATTTTTGGGTCAAGTTAATTTTGGGTATACTAGGTTTGGTCAATCCGCTGCCGAGATCGATCATGATTGCTTGTTTCAAAATTGTGAATTTCTTGCACCAACTAATTTTCGCGAAGCTAAGTTCGAAGAATTCTACCCAGATTTCCACGGAGTATTGCTGCACGAGCGTACTCTGTTCTCAGCCGGTGACGAATTTTGGCCTAAGAGCGTACGGCAGCCTTTGGAACAGGCGCGAAGCACATGCTCTTCAATCCGCCACATCCTCGCAAAGCAAAGCCTCCCGGAAGACGAGCACTTCTTTTTCCGCCGGGAAATGCATTTTGCGGGGCAGATCGGCTCTATCTGGCAACGGTTGCCTTATCTGCTTTTCGGCTGGTTTTCAGATTACGGCCACTCCATCGCGCGCCCGTTCTGGTGGCTCTTCGTTGTTTGGCTTCTTGGCACTCTGGTCATAGCCGAGCACTTTGTGGCTGAAACCGCTAAGCCGCTGTTTGGCTCCAATGACTGGACGGCAATGGCGCTGAGCTTTTCAAACCTGTTTCCGGTCTTCGGGTTCGGGCGGGCGTATTTCAGCGCTGATTTCCTGCAGGCTCTGCCTCAGCATCTGAAAGCTCTCTCAGGTTTCCAAACCGTCGCCAGCCTGCCGCTGTTGTTCTTTCTCGGCCTTGGCCTGCGGCAGCGGTTCCGTCTGCGGTAGCGGGCCACACTTCCCGGGCTGCCTCGCAGCCCGGTTCGCGCCCGGCCCGCCCCGTCATGCCGGAGGCGTGCTTGCAGCACGGCGGCGGGTGCGATGTGCGCCCGCCCCGGGACGGGCGCGAACCTCTTGTTTGAGGACCGCACATCCCGCATTGCACCCTCCTTCCCACAGAGTAAGCTGGGGAAAAGACCCTCGATGGAACAGGTTGCCGGAACAGGGGGGACAAGACATGAGGAGTGGGGTGATGAGGTTGATTATCCGGGTTGTGACGGCGCTGGTGCTGACGGTGGCGGTTCTGCTGGGGGCGGTGCTGCTGCTGCCGGGCGAGAAGATTGCGCAGCTGGCAGCGGATCAGGTGGAGGCGCAGACCGGGCGCAAGCTGGAGATCGGCGGCAAGGCGCGCTTTACCTTCTGGCCCACTCTGGGCGTCAAGGCAGATGCGGTGACGCTGGCCAATGCGGACTGGGCCGGGCCGGAGCCGATGCTGAGCGCCGAGCGGCTGAACATCGGGGTGGCTGCGGCGGATCTTTTGCAGGGCAAGGTGCGGGTGACCGAGATCTCGGCGATCCTGCCGCATCTCAATCTCGCCACCCGCGAAGACGGCATTGGCAACTGGGTGTTCGGCCCGGGCCAGGATGGGCAGGCAGGGCAGAGCGGGTCTGCTTCGGACAGCGCGGCGCTGCCCCTGCGGATCGAGGCGGTAGAGCTGACCGGCGCCTCGCTGCGCTATGCGGCCCATGGTGAAGACCCGGTTGAGCTGAAGAACATCGATCTCTCTCTGCTATGGCCCGATCCGGCCGGCACGGTTGCCGTCAAAGCGACCCTGCGCCCGGCCGGCGAGCCGGTGCAGGTGGACGCCGAGATCGGCACCTTTGCAGCTTTCCTGGCCGGAGAGGTCTCTTCCATCGGGGCAAGCGTCACTGCGCCGGGCGGCAAGGGCCGCTTTGATGGCCATGCGGATATCAGCGGCGAGGCGAGCGGACGGCTGACCTTTGGCGCCGAGGATGCTTTGCAGACCGGGGTGGCGCTGGGGGTGTTCCTGCCCGATGCGTTTGCCCAGAAGGCGGTGTTTGCGGCGGATGTGACCTTTACCCGCGACGGGCGGCTGTCGCTGCGGGATCTGTCCGGCGGGCTCGGCGGCAACAGTTTGACGGGGGCTGCGGATGTGGAGTTCAAAGAACGGCCCAGGATCACTGCCCAGCTGCAGGGCGGCGCACTGGACTTCTCCGGGCAGGCAGCCGGTGCGGGCGGGGCAGGCCGCAGCGGGGGCGCTGCGGCGCCTGGCTGGCCGAAGGACACCATTGATGCCTCTGCGCTGGGGCTGGCCGATGCCGCAGTGGAGCTATCCTTTGACAGTCTCGACACCGGCAGCGTGAAACTGGGGCCGAGCAAGCTGAACCTGGCTCTCGACCGGTCCCGTGCAGTGCTGAAGTTCCTGCCTGCCGCGATGTTCGGCGGCCAGGTGCAGGGGCAGGTGGTTGCCAACAACCGCAACGGCTTTTCGGTGGGCGGCAAGCTGAATTTCAACGGCATCCGGTTGGAGCGTGCCTTGGGCGAGACCGCGGGCTACAGCCGCCTGAACGGCGAAGCGCTGGGCGAGCTGGAATTCCTCGGCTCCGGCAGCTCGGTCGATGCCATTATGCGCTCGCTCAGCGGCAAGGGCTGGCTGGAAGCGGATCAGGGATTCTTTACCGGATTCGATCTGGAACAGCTGATGCGCTCGGGCGGCAACGGCGGCAGCACCGTGTTTGATCAGTTGACCGCCAGCTACACGATCGAGGGCGGCAACCTCAGCAATCAGGACCTTCTGGTGCTGCTGAAAGGGTTCCGCGCCGATGGCAAGGGGCGGATCGGTTTGGGGGCGCGCGACCTGGACTATCTGTTCACGCCGCAGATCGTCCGTGCGGGCAGCGATCAGGTGCTGACGATCCCGGTGCGGATCACTGGTCCCTGGGCGGATCCGAGCATCCGCCCGGATCTGAGCCAGGCGCTGCAGACCCGGATTGACGATGTTGAACAGGAGGCCAAGGACCGGCTGCGCCAGAAACTTGGCGAGGAGCTGAACCTGGAGACGGAAATCGCGCCGGAGCAGGACCTGAACGATGTCATCAAGGAGCGCATCGAACAGGAAGCCCGGGACCAGTTGCTGCGCCTGCTGGGCGGGGATTGAGCACCCAAGCCGGAAGCCGGGTCAAGGAGGGCCAAAGGCCCCCGGGCATAGCCCGGCTTGTCCTTGACGCGGCTGCAGGCGTCTCACTCTTGATATGGCGCGTCTAAGGGCAGACTTGTCCTTAGACCGCATCTTAGCCAATGAAAACGCCCGCCGAAGGCGGGCGCGGGTCGCCTGCGTTAGCAGGCGAAATCCCTCAGCCTGCCGCCTGCGCCAGCAGGCGACTGCTTACTTGATCAAGGAAATCAGATGGTCTGATCGTAATCGCCCACCAGCGGCTCGGTACGGATTACCGCATCGATATCCGCAAAGATCGCCCGCATCTCCGCCTCGCTTTCCGAGCTTTCGCAGACTACCACCAGGTTCGGCGTGTTGGACGACGCCCGCACCAGCCCCCAGGAACCATTGTCCAGGATCACCCGGGCACCGTTCACGGTCACGACTTCCTTGATAGCGCGGCCAGCGAATTGCTCGCCTGCCTCATGCTTGGCCGCCAGTTTCTGGACCAGCCGCTCCAGCACCGTGTATTTCTCGGTGTCGGCGCAATAGGGCGACATGGTCGGGGTCGACCAGGTCTTGGGCAGCGCCTTGCGCAGGTCGGACATCGACTGGCCCGGGTTGCGGTCCAGCATCTTGCAGACCTCAACCGCGACCCGCATGCCGCAGTCATAGCCGCGGCCCACCGGCTCGGCCAGGAAGTAGTGGCCGGATTTCTCAAAGCCTGCCAGCGCGCCGATTTCCTTGACGCGGCGCTTCATGTGGCTGTGGCCGGTCTTCCAGTAATCCGCGGTAACGCCGTTCTTCTGCAATTCGGGGTCAGAGGCGAACAGCCCGGTGGACTTCACGTCTGCCACAAAGGTCGAATTCGGATAAAGCTTGCTGAGGTCCCGCGCCATGATCACGCCAACCTTGTCGGCAAAGATCTCCTCGCCCTCGTCATCCACCACGCCGCAGCGGTCGCCGTCGCCGTCAAAGCCAAGCGCCAGATCCGCGCCCGAGGCCTTCACCGAAGCGGACATGTCATGCAGCATTTCCATCGCTTCGGGGTTCGGGTTGTAATGCGGGAAGGTGTAATCGAGCCGGTTGTGGCTCTCGACCACCTCGACGCCCATGCGTTCGAAAATCTCCGGTGCAAAGGCCGAGGCTGTGCCGTTGCCGGTGGCGCAGACCACTTTCAGCGGGCGGGACATTTTGAAATCTCCGACCAGATCGTCGATATAGGCCTCTTTCACACCGTCCACGAACTCGTAAGAGCCGCCCGGCGCGGGCTGGCCTTCACCGTTCAGCACGATGTCGCGCAGCTCGCCCATCTCATCCGGGCCATGGGTCAGGGGGCGGTCAAAGCCCATTTTGACGCCGGTCCAGCCGTTCGGGTTGTGCGAGGCGGTGACCATGGCGACCGCAGGCACATTCAGGTGGAACTGGGCGAAATAGGCCATCGGCGACAGCGCAGGGCCGATGTCCTTTACCTGAATGCCGGCCTGCATCAGGCCGAGGATCAGGGCGTTTTTGATCGCCAGCGAATAGTCGCGGTAGTCATTGCCGACGGCAATCACCGGTTCAATGCCGCGCTTGCGCATCTGGGTGCCCAGGCCCAGGCCCAGGGCAGTCATGCCGGGAAGGTTGATCTCCTCGGGGTATTTCCAGCGCGCGTCGTATTCGCGGAAGCCCGTGGGCTTGATCATCGCGTCGCGCAGAAAGCTCCAGGTGTTCGGGGTCACCTCGGGCAGGGGTTTGGTCATGTCGAAATCTCTTCTTTAAATGCTGATCGGATTGGCTTTGGCCAATGCATCAAAGGCCATCAATGTGTCAATCAGCTGCGGCATCTGATCCAGGTAGATCATGTTCGGGCCGTCGCAGGGGGCGTTGTCCGGATCCTGGTGGGTTTCGGTGAAGACTGCACCGATGCCGGTGGCAACAGCCGCGCGGGCCAGAACCGGGGCAAATTCGCGCTGGCCGCCGGAGGAGCCGCCGAGGCCGCCCGGCTGCGCCACCGCATGGGTGGCGTCCATCACCACCGGGTAGCCGGTGCGCGCCATTTCCGGCAGCGACTGCATGTCGACCACCAGGCGGTTGTAGCCGAAGGACGCGCCGCGCTCGGTCAGCAGGATCTTCTCGTTGCCGGTGCTTTCGATCTTGGCCACCACATTGGGCATGTCCCACGGCGCCAGGAACTGGCCTTTCTTGACGTTGATCGCAGCGCCGGTGCGGCCCGCGGCCAGCAAGAGCGCGGTCTGGCGGCACAGGAAGGCCGGGATCTGCATGATGTCGCAGACTTCGGCGACGGGTTCGCATTGCTCCGGCTCGTGAATGTCTGTCAGCACTGGCACGCCGATGCTGTCCTTCACCGATTGCAGCACCTGCAGCCCTTTGTCCAAGCCCAGGGCGGGCTTGGCGTTCAGCGAGGTGCGGTTGGCCTTGTCAAAGGAGCCTTTGAACACATACTGCGCGCCGGCCTTGTCGCAGGCTTCCTTCAGAAGGCCTGCAATCATCTGCGCGTGGTCGGCGCTTTCCAGCTGGCAGGGGCCTGCAATCAGGGTCAGCGGGCGGTCATTGCCGATATTGAGACCGGCGACTTGAACGTTTTTCATGGGATTCCGATCGTGGCTTCCGATGGCTTTACGAGGATACTTGCTCCCGCAGGATCGACGCGGTGAGCGAACACATCAGGTAAATACCGGAAAAGATCAGGAATGCCAAAACGGTATTCTCGAACTTGCGCGGATATGACGGTTCCTCGCTTGGCACCGGCTCAACCGCGGTGGTCAGGTAGCGGACCTGGCGGTTGGCCTCAAGCCGGGTGGTTTCCACTTGCTGCAGGGCCGATTGCAGCATCAGGTCGCGGGTGGCGAGATCGGCCTGGGCCATCTGGATCTGGATCCGCAGGTTGGCAAGCGAATTTTCGCCGGCCGAGGCATCGACCATGCGGCCGTTGAGGCTGGCGATCACCGCTTCCAGCCGTTTGATGTCCGCTTCGGCGCCGGAGACTTTGGCCCGGTTGGGGCGGGCATTGTCCAAAAGCGCCGCCAGCTCCAGCCGTTTTTCCTCAAGCTGGATTTCAAAGGTGCTGATCTGCTGGCGCAAAGAGGCGACGACCCCTTCGGGATCCAGAACCGACCCCTGCTGCTGCAGCACCACCAGCCGCTCCTGGGCTGCGCGGCGCTCGGCCTCAGCATCGGAGAGGGCGGTTGCGGCCTCGGACATCTGGTCGGCACGTTTCTGCTGCGACAGGTTGTTCACTTTTTCCTGCGCGTAGGAAATCAGTTTGCGCGAAAACTCGGCCGCAGCCTCGGGGTCGGCAGCCGAGACTTCCATCCGCACCACGCCTTCGGTCGGGTCATAGCCGATTTTGACGTTGCGGCTGTAGGTGGCATAAGCCTCCTCGTTGGTGGGGTCGGTTTCCAGCCGCTGGATCGGGTCCAGCCATTCCTGGGTGAAATGCGCCTTAAAGCCGGCCTCGTCGTCCAGCCGCAGCATTGCCTCCTTGGACATCAGGTAGCTTTGCACGGCAATCGAGTCCTGGCTGGTGGCAAACTGGGTGCCGCTGAGCAGCCCGCCGACGCCGCCTGCAGCGCTGTCGGCTTTGAGCACCAGAAACTCGGATTTGGAGGAATACATCGGCGTTGCCACCGAGTAGAAGTAATAGCCCGCGGCCAGGGTCGGAAGCAGCACGAAGAATGCCAGCCGTGCGGCCAGCAGCGACAGCTTGCGGCGGCGGCGGCGGGCGATGTCGCGCTGGATTTCCTGAATTTCGCGGTTGCGCCGCTCTGCCGGGCTCAATTCGGTTGAGGGCAGGGTGGTCTTGGCGGCGGGAACCGTCTGCGGCAGCTGCACCGAGCCCGGCGCCGGCGGGGTGCCTGCGGGCTGGGTCTTGTTCTGCGGCACCACCAGCTCGAGCATGTTGGCGCGTTTGAACGGGTCGATGCCGCGCTCCCGCAGCATGCGCACCGCTTCGAAATCCGACGTGGCAGCCAGGTTGTGCTTCTGCGCCATCCGGCGGGCCAGCCGCAGCTGGCGTCCGGTCAGCCCCTCCTGCCGGATCGCCTCAATGTCGGTTTCCATCCGGTTTTCGCGGGCAGAGCTGACCATGCCGGACATGGAAGCGGGATTGGCACTGCCATCCGCTGCTGCAGCCGCTGCGGCCTGGGCCTGCGGCTGAGGCCGGGCCGACTGCTGCGGTTCCGCAGGGCGCTCCGCTGCCGCTGCCGCCGCTTGGGGTGCGGTTCCGGCAGCCGGGTCGCCTGCCGCCGCGGGACTGCGGCGGATGCGGAACTTCTTAGCTCTGGGTTTCGTAGTCATAGAGCTGTTTCGCTTCTTCCAAAGTGTCAAACATATGCAGCTGGCCCTGCAGCAGGACCGCCGCCGAACGGGCAAATTTTTCCAGCGTCTTAGCCTGATGCGAGACGATGATGATGGTGGTGGTGGAAAGCCGCTCCTGCAGGATCTCGCCTGCCTTGCGGTTGAATTCCACGTCTGTTGTGCTGGGCATGCCTTCGTCGATCAGGTAGATGTCGAAGTCCAGCGCCAGCATCAGCGAAAAGCTGAACCGGGCGCGCATCCCCGAAGAATAGGTGCCCAGCGGCTGGTCGAAATACTCCCCCAGCCCGCAAAGCCAGCGGCAGTAGGCTTCCACGTAATCCGGATCGAGCCCGTAAAGATTGGCGATATAGCGGCTGTTCTCCATCGCCGACAGGCGGCTGATCACGCCGCCCATGAAGCCCAGCGGAAAGGAAATCTTGCAGTTGCGGCGGATCTCGCCCTCGTCCGGTTTTTCCAGACCCGCCATCATGTTGATCAGCGTGGTCTTGCCGGTGCCGTTCGGGGCCAGCACGCCCAGCGATTTGCCTGCTTCGACGCGGAACGACACGCGGTCAAGGATCACCTTGCGCTGTGTCCCTGTCCAGAAGGACTTGCTGACGTTTTCAAACTCAAGCATCGCTCGTTCCGGTGTTGCCCGTGCGGCCCGATTGGGGGCTCTGTCTGCCTCAATTCCCAGGCGCTTTCCATCGCGCCCGTGGCTCTTTCTTATCAAAAGAGTGTTAATGGCCTACGCCGGGAATTTGGCCTTATTATGTCGAATTGTGACATAATTCATCAACCAAGTCTTAACCAATTTGGCGGTTATCCCGGGGGTGGACGGTCTTTTTTCGGGGCTATGGCGGAAAGCGGGGCAAGAGATGACTGGTTCCAGTCCGGAAACAATCGAGGCGGCCAGGCGGCTGAAAGCGGAGATTCGCAGCTGCCGGATCTGCGCAGAGCGGTTTGCCGCCACCGCCACTGCCCATGAACCGCGGCCGGTGGTGTGGTTCCGCCCCTCTGCGCGGATACTGATCGCGGGGCAGGCGCCCGGCGCCCGGGTGCATGAAAGCGGGCGGCCGTTCACCGACCCCTCAGGCGACCGGCTGCGCGCCTGGCTGGGGCTGTCCGAGGCGGAGTTCTATGACAAGGACCGGGTGGCAGTGGTGCCAATGGGGTTCTGCTTTCCGGGCTACAACGACAAGAAAGCCGATCTGCCGCCGCCCGCTATCTGCGGCAGGACTTGGCATGATCAGGTGATGGCGCATTTGCCGGAGGTCCAGCTCAAGGTGCTGGTGGGGGCCCATGCGCAGCGGTATCACCTGGGGGTGAAGGGGCCGGTGACGCCACTGGTGCAGGGCTGGCGGGATCATGCGCCGCAGGTCTTCCCCTTGCCGCATCCGTCCTGGCGTAATACCGCATGGCTGAAGAATAACCCCTGGTTCGAAGCCGAGCTGCTGCCGGTTTTGCAGGCCCGGGTGAAGGAGCTGATGCGATGAGCGAACAAACCCCGCTGGATCTGGCCCATGCGGCGATGGAAGCTGCCCCCGAGGATGATGCCGCAAGGCTGCGGTTCTACGAGCGGCTGGCGGATGCCGAGCTGTTCCTGATGCTGGCGGCAGAGGCGGAAGGGGAGCAGATCTCGCCTGAGCTGTTTGAGACGCCGGAAGGCGCCTTTGTGCTGGTGTTCGACCGCGAGGAGCGGCTGGCGCAGTTTGCCGGGCGGGCAGTGCCTTATGCCGCGCTGTCGGGCCGGGTAATCGTGCAGATGCTGACCGGGCAAGGGGATGGCCAGGGAATTGGTCTGGGGCTGAACCTGGAAGTGGCGCCCTCGGCCTTTCTGATCCCGGCGGACGCCATAGGCTGGCTGCACCGGACCTTGGGCCACGCGCCGGAAGAGGTTGAGGCCGGGGTGACGGAGTTTACTGCCCCCAAGGGCCTGCCGGAGGCACTGCTGACAGCGCTGGACGCCAAGCTTGCCACTGCGGGCGGGCTGGCTGCGGCGGCTTACCTTTCGGGCGTGCGCTATGAGGGCGGCGGGCAAGGGCACCTTCTGGGCTTCGTCGGCGCCAAGGAGGCCGCACGCGCCTCGCTTGCGAAAGCGGCCAGCGAAGCGCTCACCTTTTCCGGCATTGAGGCCGGCGCGATGGATGTCGGCTTCTTCGAGGCAGGGGACCCGGTGGCGGCCAGCCTGGCCCGTGTTGGCCTGCGCTTTGACCTGCCGCAGCCTGAGGCGGTTCAGGAAGTGAAGCCGGTGATGCCCGGCAGCGACCCGGACAAGCCTCCTCGCTTGAAATAGGTTTTCTCGCCCTCCGCGGTTTTCGCCTTATCTGCTGCTGCAAGGGCAGGGCTGCGGCCTGTGCCCGCCATACAGCAGGGAGGGAGAGAACGATGGCCATTAAACAGACAGCCCATGATTTCTGCGAGGCCTGCGATGCCGGCAAGGGATGGGATGTGTGCCAGGAATGGTGCACGCCGGATGCGAGCTTCTCCGTCCAGTCGGACGCGCTGGCAGAGGTCAAAACGCTTGCAGCCTATACCGAGTGGGCCAAGGGGCTGCTGACACCATTGCCGGACGCCCATGCCGAGTTCAAATCCATTGCTGTGGATGAGGACGGCAGCCGGGTGATCCTGTTCGCAGTGTTCCACGGCACCCATACTGCGGATGCAGGCAATGGTGCGCCGACCGGTAAAAAGGTCGCCTCCGACTATGTTTATGTGCTGGATTTCGACGGGGGCAAGATCCGCCATATGACCAAGGTCTGGAACGACGTGCACGCCCTTACACAGCTAGGCTGGATGTAGGGCGCAACGAAAAGCGCCCGCAGCGTGGCGGGCGCTCAGCTTTTCTTGAACCTGCGGTTTGCAGGCGGGGCGTTTACTCCGCCGCTTCCAGCTTGTCCTGGGTGCGGGTTTCGAAGTCGCTGGCGTCGTGGCGTTCGTGGAGCTGCATCTCCAGGTCGCCGAACGAGCGGTTCACCATACGGCCGCGCTGCACCGCCGGGCGGGCATCGATGGCCTGGGCCCAGCGGACCACATTGGTGTAGCTGGCCGCGTCCAGGAACTCAGCGGCGTCGCCATAGTTGCGGCCCAGAACCAGCTGGCCGTACCAGGGCCAGATGGCGATGTCAGCGATGGAGTATTCGCTGCCTGCGATAAACTCATGCTCTGCCAGCTGACGGTCCAGCACATCCAGCTGGCGCTTGGTTTCCATGGTGAAGCGGTCGATCGGATACTGCCATTTCTCCGGTGCATAGGCATAGAAATGCCCAAAGCCGCCGCCCAGGTAAGGCGCGCTGCCCATCTGCCAGAACAGCCAGTTCATCACCTCGGTGCGGGCAGCGCCCTCTTTGGGCAGGAAGGCGCCGAATTTTTCGGCCAGATGCAGCAGGATCGAACCGCTTTCGAACACACGGATTGGTTCGTCGCCGCTGCGGTCCAGAAGGGCCGGGATCTTGGAGTTCGGGTTTACCTCGACAAAGCCCGAGCCGAACTGGTCGCCGTCGCCGATCTTGATCAGCCAGGCGTCATATTCGGCGTCTGCGTGGCCCGCGGCCAGCAGCTCTTCGAACATCACGGTGACCTTCACCCCGTTCGGGGTTGCCAGCGAATAGAGCTGAAAGGGGTGCTTGCCTGCGGGCAGCTCTTTGTCATGGGTCGCACCGGCGATCGGACGGTTGATCGAGGCAAACTCGCCGCCATTGCCTTGTTCCCATTTCCAGACTTTCGGCGGGGTGTAGGGGGTGTCGCTCATCTGTCGGGCCTTGTTCTGATTGTTTCCTGAATAGGGTCAATCGCACATGCTTCGGCGATCGGCTCAGGCAGAGATAAGGGGATATTTACAAATTCCAATGACTGGAAGGTATGGGCGGCTGAAATTTTTCAAAAGTTCACAGAACCAGCGCATGCGGACACAGAGGCGTGAGACCCCCTTCGCATTTGTTTCAGGCCCTATAATGTTTGACCCGAAGCCGGATAGGATGCCGGTGCCCAAGTTGAAGCGATCACCGATGAAAGGGATGATTTCATGAAGCGTTTTGCACTTGCTGCTGCGGCAGCGCTGTCCTTTGCAATGCCGGCCTTTGCGGGCGAGCAGTATGTCGACGGCACCGGCTATGCCGTGTCGGGCTATGATGTGGTGGCCTACCGCAGCCTGGAAATGAACCCGGTTGGCACGCCGCAGACCGCGCCGGTGCGCGGCAGCACGGATTTCACCGCGGAATACAACGGCGCAACCTGGGCGTTCTCCTCGGCCGAGAACCGCGACAAGTTCGCGGCAAACCCGGCCTATTACGCACCGCAGTATGACGGCCACTGCGCCTATGGCGTCTCCAAGGGCGGCAAAGTGCCGGCCAACCCGAACCTGTGGCGCATCGTCGACGACAAGCTGTATCTGAACATCACCGACGTAGTGGTCGGCTTCTGGGAAGAAGACATCCCGGGCAACATCAACCTGGCCGAAGGCAACTGGCCGGGGATCGAGCCGAAAGCGGCCTCGGACAGCGTGATCCCGAAATTCACCTCGGAAGGCCCGGTCGCCAACTGATCCGGGCGCGGGCCGCGGAAGGCCTGCTGTATCAACAGGCAAGACAGGAAACCCGCGCTGGCGAGCGCGGGTTTTTTTGTTCGCTAAATAGGAAGCCCTAGCTGTTCCGGGCCAGGAAATCCAACAGCAGCTGCGAAATCCGCCCGGGCTGGTCCTCCATCGCAAAATGGCCGCAATTCTCCAGCACGTCCAACTCGGAGCCCGGGATTGCTTCCTGCAGCCGGTAGGCCCAGTCCGCGACCTGCCACGCGTCATCCGCGCCCCAGATCAGCTTGACCGGCAGCTTGCCCAGCTCATGCAGGCGGTCTGCAATTCCCATCGTGTGCTTGGGATCATAGTGGCGGACCTGATGCTGGAACAGGCTGCCCTGGCCGATAGGGCCGGAGATGAAATCCAGGTAGGTCTGCAGCGGCCCGTCTATCAGCTGCTGCTGGTTTTGAACTGCCGACAGCAGCCACTCCCGGAAATGCGCGCGGTGATCGGCATCAGGCTTCTTGATCAGCGCCTCCAGCCCGTCCTGCATCTGCTGGCGGGTGCGTTTTGACGGGTAGCTGTCATAGCTGACCACGTCGATCAGCGTCAGCGAGCGCAGCCGTTCGGGGGAGAAGACGCCGAGGCGCTTGGCGACGGCGCCGCCAATGTCGTGCGCGATCACATGGGTGCTCTCCAGCCCCCAATAGTCCAGCAGCCCCTCCAGAACCGGCACCTGCGCGCTGATCGAGGTGTCGATGGCCGGATCGGCGGGGCGTTCGGACAGCCCGTAGCCCAGCAGGTCGTAGACATGCACCTGGTGGCCTGCCTCCACCAGCGCCGGCATGACATTGCGCCAGATCAGCGAAGAGGACGGGGTGCCGTGGATCAGCACAACCGGCGTGCCCGCGCCATGCACGCCGTGGGTGATGCGGGTGCCGTTGATCAGCACATTTTCTGTGACAATGTGGTCCATGTTTCAGCTCCTTTTTTGCTAGGACCGAACATGATGCTAATTAGTCAATGACTCAAATGAGTTGATTTGATGTAGTGATCGAAATTTGTCATACTTGTCGCAAGAGCCGGAATCAGGAGACCCGTATGAGCCATCGGATGGACATCGACGTGCTGCAGGCGCTTTGCGCGGTGCAGGACTGCGGCGGGGTGACCCGGGCGGCGGAGCATCTGGCGCTGTCGCAATCGGCGGTCTCGCATAAAATCAAACGCTTGGAGGAGCGGCTGGGCCGCAGCCTGCTGGCGCGGCGCACCGGGGGGCCCCTGTTTACCGAAGATGGTCAGCGGCTTCTGGGCTATGCCCGCCGTATTCTGGCTCTGCATGACGAGGCCCTGGCCAGCCTCGCCAGCCAGCCGCTCAAGGGCAGCATCCGGCTGGGCATGACCGAGGACACCACCAGCAGCGGGCTGTCGCGCATCCTGGGCCGGTTTGCCCGGCTGCACCCCGAGGTTCAGGTGCGCACTCACGTGGCGCAAAGCCTGACGCTGGAGCAGCAGCTGGCGCGCGGCGAAGCGGATCTGGCGGTGATGCAGATTTTCCAGAGCCGGCTGCAGCCGTCGGACACGGTGCTTTATGAAGACAGCCTGCATTGGGTGAAATCACCCGATCTGCCCTTGCTGCCGGACCGCCCGGTGCCGTTCCTGGCCTTTGACGCGCAGTGTTTCTACAAGCATTGGGCCGAGGAGGCCGGATCAGAGCGCGGGGCAGGGCTGGTCACTGTCCTGGAATGCGCCAGTGTGGCCGGGATCGCCTCCGGTGTTTTGTCCGGGCTGGGTGTGGCTTTGCTCAACGCCCGCCATATCACGCCGCAGATGGAGGTCATCGACCATGTGATGGGCCCGCCGCCGCCGCCGATTGCTTATGTGGTTCGGATTGCGGCCAAGTCCCGCTCCGTCGCGGCCAAGTCCCTGGCGGCGGAAATCGCAAGGGAGTCTGCCGGTCAAAACAGCCTGAGCGCCGCATAATCCGCTGCCGTCAAAACAAAAAACCCGCGCCGGGGCGCGGGTTTCGAAGACTGTATGACCGGGGCCTCAGCGGCGGCGGTCGCGGCGCGAGGACATCGGCTGGAAGGCCACGCCCACATGCGCTTCGCAATAGGGTTTGCCCTGCTGCGCCGGCAGGCCGCAGAACCAGAAGTCCTCGGTCGCCGGGTCGCCCACCGGCCATTTGCAGGTGCGCTCGGTCAGGTCCATCAGGCTCAGCTTCTTGGCCTTCTTCTCGACCTCGTTCACCTTGGCCAGCGCCTCGGGGCTGATTTCATTGGCCGAAGGCTGCGGCGGCAGCGGCTGGCCGGCCGGGATGATCTGACGGCGCGCCGGAGTCGCGGGTTTTGCCTCAGCCGCAGGCTGAGCAGCGGCCGGGCGGGCCGGTTCGGTCTTGGGCTGCGGCTTGGGCTTGGGCGCAGCCGCAGGTTTGGGCGCCGCGGCGGCGGGCGCTGCTGCGGGCTTTTCCTTGGGCTCGGCTGCCTTGGCGCCGCCGCTGTTGCGGTTGGACAGGCCGAGGCGGTGCACCTTGCCGATCACAGCGTTGCGGGTGACGCCGCCCAGTTCCTTGGCGATCTGGCTGGCCGACTGGCCCTCGCCCCACATTTTCTTGAGCAGTTCGACGCGCTCGTCTGTCCAGGACATATGTTGCCTTTCCAAGCCAATAGCGGCCCCAGGGGTTCTGCGGGCCGCCATTAAATTCCGTGTGATCTCCTATTTTAATCACTACGGGCGGAGTTACAAGGCATCTTGCGCCCCAAGCCGCAGAGGTTATGCAGGCAATGCAACGAATAATGCGAGGGCAGCATGGCGGATCAGGGCTATCAGGTCGAACTAGGCGCGCGCCGGTTCGGGCACGTGAACTGGATGGGGCTGAAGGCGCTGGCCTGGCGCGAGGTGAAGCGGTTCCTGGCGGTCTGGACCCAGACCCTGCTGGCACCATTGATGACCGCGGCGCTGTTTCTGATGATCTTCAACATCGCCATCGGGCCGAAGCGCGGCGATGTGATGGGGGTGCCGTTCCTGACCTTTCTGGCGCCGGGCATCATGATGATGACCGTGATCCAGAACGCCTTTGCCAATACGTCCTCCTCGATCGTGATTGCCAAGGTGCAGGGCAATA
The DNA here is from genome assembly GCF_000813745.1 of Leisingera sp. ANG-M1. GTDB lineage: Bacteria > Pseudomonadota > Alphaproteobacteria > Rhodobacterales > Rhodobacteraceae > Leisingera. Next base: position 246,754 of record NZ_JWLC01000005.1, read on the forward strand.
TCGTCGACACGCTGATGCCGCCCCTGTCGGGGCTGGAGATCCTGCTGGGCTACCTGGCAGGGGCCGTTGCCCGCGGCACATTGGTGGCGCTGGCGATCGGTCTGGGGCTGATGGCAGTGCTTCAGATCGTGCCTGCGCATCCGCTGGTGGCGCTGGTGTTCATCGTGCTGGGGGCGGCGTTTCTGGGCGGCCTGGGCATCGTCGCCGGGGTATTTGCCGACAAATTCGACCAGATGGCGGCGATTACCAATTTCATCGTGACGCCCTTGGCGTTCCTCTCAGGCACCTTCTATTCGGTTGAGGCGCTGCCGCCGGTGCTGAAGGCGATCAGCCATGTGAACCCGGTGTTCTACCTGATCGACGGGGTGCGATTCGGGGTGATCGGCACCTCCGACAGTTCCCCCTGGCTGGGGCTGGCGGTCTGCAGCGGCGCCACGCTTGCGGTCTGCACCCTGGCTTGGGTGATGCTGCGCACCGGCTACCGGCTGAAACCCTAACCCCGCTATTCCGCTGGCACCGGCTCGGCGGCGGGTGCCAGCTTGCGGTGTCCCAGGCGCGGGTGCAGCTTGCCCGCTAGCCAGACGGCCGCTGCGGTGGCGGCAGCGCCCGCGGTAAAGATGCCCGCAACAGGCGCCACCAACAGCACCAGCCAAGCCGCCCCTGGCGTCAGAATGCCGGAGATATCGCGGTAGCTGGAATAGACCGCCGACATCTCGGTCCGCTCCGAGGGTTTCACCGCCATCAGGAACGGAAGGCCTGCGCAGATATCCAGCAAGATCAGCGCGGCAGAGCCTGCGACCAGCAGCGCAATCGACGCCACCGGCCAGCCCTGGGCAAAGCCCGCGGCGCCGAAGCAGAGGGTCACGCCCAGGAAACCGGTGCGCACGGCCAGCCGGATCGAGTGGCGCTGCACCAGCCGCAGCAGCAGCGGCGCGCCGAACAGGGCTGCATTGGTGGCAGACAAAAGGATGCCGCCCAGCTCCTCGCCCAGGCCCTTTTCGATGGCAAAGATCGGCAGGTAGACCACATAGATCCACCAGCCCGCCGAGCGGATCACCGCAAACAGCCAGCCGGTGACCAGCCGCGGCTGGGCCAGGAAGCGGGGCAGGTATTTAAGTGGGCTGGAGGCCGGCCCGCGCGCCCGGGCGATCTGCTTGCCGTTACCCATCCGCATCCACCAAAACGCTGCCAGCTGGATCAGCGCCGCACCGCCGGAGATCAGAAAGGGGACAGGCGCCCACCACTCCAAGAGCAGCACACCGGCCACCGGCCCGGCGGTCCAGCCTACCGCAGAATAGAACATCCGCGAGGTCTCGCACCTGCCGAGCTCCACCCGGGCGATGTAATCCAGCACATAGGCGTTGAAGCAGATGAAGGTGACCACCGCCGCCACGGTGTTAAGCGCCAGCGCCGCCAGCACCGAGGCCGGGCTGCCCTCTATGGCAAAACCGGCGGACAGGACAAACATCGCAGCCCCCAGCGAATAGGCCCAGCGGCGCGGCAGCAGCCGGATCAGCCCTGGCACCATCATCCCGGCAATCAGCGACAGCACACCCACGGCGAAGTAGGACGCCGAGACAAGGCCGGCGTCTCCCAGTGCCCGGTACATGATCAGCGGAAACACTGAGATCAGGATGCCGCGCACCACTGCCTCAAGCCCCGCAAGGATGCCGAAGTCCCGCACCGAAGGCACCGGCGCGTGGCGCAGCCAATCAGGTATCCGCCGCTCGTGCATCTGTCCCTCCTGTCCCGCTGAAAGTCAGGGTGGAGGCGGAACCTGAACGGAAAATGCCGGTTTTCGACGCGGCGGTCGCTGCCGGGCCTGGGGCTGGGAGAAACTTTACGTGAAGCCTATTTCGCGGCGGGCGCCGGGGCGCGGTCATGGGGTCTTTGCCGCCCCTCCCGCCAGGCTAGAATGGCGGCGCCCGCCAGGATGATCACCGCACCCAGCACGGAGATGGCATCCGGCACCGCACCAAATCCCAGGAAGTCATAGAGCGCGGCAAAGACCAGCGTGGCATAGCTGAAAGGCGCCACAAATGACGCATCGGCCCGCGCCATGCCGTTGATGAAACAGGCCTGGGCGCAGGCCATCAAAAGGCCGAGCGCTGCCAGCGCACCCCATTGCGCAGGCGTTGGCATCTGCCAGACCGGCAGCACCGCGCAGGTCGCGATGGCCAGGCCCAGCAGGTTGTTGAACCACAGGACCTGCAACGGCGCTTCGCGGCCTGCCAGTTTCTTGATGAAGATCAGCTCCATCCCCATCACCGCCGCGGCTGTCAGCGCCAGCAGTGCCGCGGGTTGGAAGCTGGCAGGCGTGGGCCGCAGCAGGATCATCGCACCGATCATGGCAATCAGCGCAGCACCCCAGCGCCAGGGGCCGACACGCTCGCCCAGGAGCGGGATCGCCAGCAGCATGCCGAAGACCGGGTTCAGGAAGGTGATCGCGGTGGCATCCGCCAGCGGGATATAGGCGACGGAGGCAAACATCAGCGTGACACCCGCCCAGCCAAAGGAGGTGCGGCCGATGTGATAGCCCCAATGCGGCCGGATGAACTGGGGGCGCAGGATCAGCACCCCAGTTGAGATCCCCATGAAGGCAAACAGAAACCGCCCGTGGCTGATCTGCATCGGGTGCAGCGGCGTGCCCAGAACGTCTGTCCCCAGCGCTTTGGCCATCAGCGTTGTGGCTGCAATGAAGGTGGTTGCTGCCAGGATCAGGGCGGCGGCCAGGGCTGGGTTCTGCGGTGTGGCGATGCTCATGGCCCAAGCGGTGCGGCAAGCCGCCGCGGGATGCAAGGGGAAAGGCTGCGGCCGCGGACGTATTTTGCCGGAAGGAAGAGGGGCGCTGCCCCTCTTGGCCGTTGGCCAATTCACCCCGGGATATTTGAGGCAAGAGGAAAGCGGCAGGCGGAGGGGCTTCCAAAAGGGCGGCAGTGTCGCACGGAAGGGGTTTTCTTTTGGGAAAACCTCCGTTATGGAGCCTGCCCATGATCAAACGCGCAAATATCACCATCTCGCGACGCCGACGCCGCCTGGCGTAAACGGCCCTTTGATCTGTTGTGCCATCTGACGGCACATTCCCTCCCAATTCCGTTGACCTATGGCCTGGCTTGCGTCACAGCTTTGGCTTCACATCACCAAAAGGATGATCCTGATGATCCCGTCCGTTCTGCCAACCTACAACCGTGCACCGCTTGAGTTCGTCAAAGGCGAAGGCGCCTGGCTGACTACGGCGGACGGGCGACGCTTTCTGGATCTGGGGTCCGGCATCGCGGTGAACGCGCTGGGCCATGCGCATCCGGCGCTGGTGGAGGCGCTGACGTCGCAGGCGCAGAACCTGTGGCACGTCTCCAACCTCTATCACATTCCGCAGCAGCAGGCGCTGGCGGACAAGCTGGTGGAACATACCTTTGCCGACACTGTGTTCTTCACCAACTCCGGCACCGAGGCCTGCGAGCTGGCGGTGAAGATGGCGCGCAAGTATTTCTACGACAAGGGCCAGCCGGAGCGGGTGGAGATCATCACCTTTGACGGCTCCTTCCATGGCCGCTCGTCTGCAGGGATTGCTGCTGCCGGCTCTGAGAAGATGACCAAGGGGTTCGGCCCGCTGCTGCCGGGTTTTGTGCATCTTACTTTTGGCGATCTGGATGGCGTGACCAATGCCGTCTCCGAGGCAACCGCCGCGATCATGATCGAGCCGGTGCAGGGCGAGGGTGGTATCCGCCCGGTTCCCGATGCGGAGCTGAAGGCGCTGCGGGCGATCTGCGATGAACATGGCCTCTTGCTGATCCTGGACGAGGTGCAATGCGGTGTGGGGCGGACCGGCAAGCTGTTTGCCCATGAATGGGCAGGCGTCAGTCCTGACATCATGATGGTGGCCAAGGGCATCGGCGGCGGCTTCCCGCTGGGCGCGGTGCTGGCGACCGAAGATGCAGCCAGCGGCATGACAGCAGGCACCCATGGCTCCACCTATGGCGGCAACCCGCTGGGCTGCGCCGTCGGCTGCGCTGTGATGGACTACGTGGCGGATGAGGCGTTCCTGGCGGAAGTGAACCGCAAGGCCGGGCTTTTGCGGCAGAAGCTGGAGGGGCTGATCGCCGATCACCCGGAGGTCTTCGAAGAGGTGCGCGGCGCCGGGCTGATGCTGGGTCTAAAGTGCAAGGCGGCCAACATCGATGTGGTAAACGCAGGCTATGACAACGACCTGATCACGGTTCCGGCTGCAGACAATGTGATCCGGCTGCTGCCGCCGTTGACCCTCACCGATGAAGACATCGCCGAGGCTGTCAGCCGCCTGGAGAAAGCCGCGGCTCAGGTCGCAGCTGCCTGATCTTCCTCTTGCCCGAAATATCCCGGGGGTCCGGGGGCAGCGCCCCCGGCCTTCGCCAGAAACAAGCGATACAGTCATGAACCATTTCCTCGACATCCACAAAACCGACCCTGCCGATCTGCGCAGCATTATCGACCAGGCCGGCGCCACCAAACAGGCGCGGTTTGGCCGCCCCAAGGCGGCTTTGGACGATGAGCTGCCGCTGAAGGACCGCATGGTTGCGCTGATCTTCGAAAAACCCTCGACCCGGACCCGGGTGTCCTTTGACGTCGGTGTGCGCCAGATGGGCGGCCAAACCATGGTGCTGAGCGGCAAGGACATGCAGCTGGGCCATGGCGAAACCATCGCCGACACCGCCCGCGTCCTCAGCCGCTACGTGGACATGATCATGATCCGCACCTTCGATGAAACGGTGCTGACCGAGATGGCAGAATACGCCGATGTGCCGGTGATCAACGGCCTCACCGACCGCACCCATCCCTGCCAGATCATGGCCGACGTGCTGACCTATGAAGAGCACCGCGGGTCGATCAAGGGCAAGAAGGTTGTTTGGGCAGGCGACGGCAATAACGTTTGCGCCTCCTTCATCCACGCGGCCGGCCAGTTCGGTTTTGACCTGACCTTCACCGGCCCGGCGCAGCTGGATCCCGAGGAGGAATTCATGGGGCTGGCGCGCAAAGCCGGATCCAAGATTGTGATCGAGCGCGATGCGGCCAAGGCGGTTGAAGGCGCCGATCTGGTGGTGGCCGACACCTGGGTGTCGATGCATGACAGCCAGTCCTCCAAGGAACGCCGGCACAACATGCTGCGCCCCTATCAGGTCAACGACGAGCTGATGGCGCATGCCAAGCCCGATGCGCTGTTCATGCACTGCCTGCCGGCCCACCGCGAGGAAGAGGTGACCAGCGCCGTGATGGACGGTCCGCAGTCGGTGATCTTTGACGAGGCGGAAAACCGTCTGCACGCGCAAAAGGCCATCATGCGCTGGTGCCTCGAGGGCTGAGCGTGGCCATCAAGCTGCTGTTGCGCGGGCTGCCCGGCGAATACGCCGTGTCGCGGCTTGCGCCCGGTGCCGCCGTGCCCGCGTGGGCCGGCGGGCCGGGGCTGGTCAATGTCACCCATGCCGAAGATGAAATCTCGGTGGTCTGCCTGGCAGAACGGGTGCCTGAAGGCACTGAAAGCTCTGCGGGCTGGGCGGCGTTTCAGGTTTCTGATCTCTATGATTTCGACGCGCCGGGCGTAGTCCTGTCCGCTGTGCGGCCCGTCTCGGAAGCCGGGCTCGGGGTCTTTGCCATCTCGACCTTCTACCGGGACTATCTGCTGGTCCGGAAAACGGAGCTGGCGGCGGCTCAAGACGCATGGCGGGCGGCTGGGCATCAGGTGAAAGTCCGGGGCTAGGCTGCTGAGTTTTGCGTGCGGGGCGGGGAGCTCTCCCGCCTGCCGCGGGCCATTCCATGGAATGGCCCTTGCCAGTTGGGCGTGGCGCCGGGCCTATGGCCCGGCGCATTGCGTCTGACGCGGCGGAAGTGCTCTGAAGCTCAGCGGCAGCGGGGATTGGGCTGGTCACCGCCGCGCGGCTCTGCAACTCTTGCGCCGGTATTCAGACGCGAGGGAATTTTCATGGACCGGACCACAGCTTTGCTGATTGTCGACATGCAGCAGGAGATGGCCAATGTGACCGCCTCCGGGCGCCAGCGGGCCAATCCGCAGGCGGAAGACAGGATTGCGGAACTGGCCGCAGCTTTCCGTGCGGCCGGGCTGCCCGTCGTGCATGTGATGCATGACGATCCGCGCCCCGAAAGCAAGTTCCGCCGTGATCTGCCCAGCGGCCAGCCAATGGCATGCGCCGCCCCGGCAGAGGGCGAGGCGGTGTTCTGGAAAACCGGCTCCTCCGGGTTCACCGGCACCGGGCTGGAGCAGCATCTGCGCCAGGACGGCATCACCCGGCTGGTGATCGCGGGCGGGGTTGCAGCCTTCTGCGTCAACTCGACAGCCCGCTCAGCGGCCAATCTGGGGTTTGGAATCCAGGTTGTGGAGGATGCGCTGATCGCCTTTGACATGCCGGCCCGGAAAGGCGGCATGCTGGATGCGGAACAGGTGCTGGAAGTGACACTGTCGGCGCTGCATGCCGGATTCGGCCCGGTGCTGCCCGCCTCGGAGGTGCTTGCGCAGCTGCCGGCTGCCGCACCGGCCTGAGCCCGGTATAGGATGCAAGGATTTGCCCTTGCCGCCTCTTGAACCGGAGCTCTTCTGCCGCCAGCTTTCTGAAGTCGGAACAGCGGAGGCCTTGCAATGGCGCAGACATCAACAAAACCGGTTGCACTGATTGTAGGGGCGGGGGCGGGGCTGTCGGCCTCCTTTGCCCGGGCGCTGGCGGGAGCGGGCTACGCGCTGCATCTCACCGCGCGCGGAACTGGCAAGCTGGAAGCACTTGCCGCCGAAACAGGTGCAGAGCTGCACCAGCTGGACGGCACCGATGCGGAGGGCATCAGCAAGCTTGTCGAGAGTTTGCCGGGTGATCTGAGGGTGGCCTGCTACAACCCTTCGGCCCGGGTGCGCGGGCCATTGACTGAACTAGACCCGGACGCCGTCCGCAAGGCGGTGGAGGTCACTGCCCATGGCGCTTTCTTGCTAGGGCAGGCGGCAGCGCGGCGGATGCTGATGCAACAGCCCGCGGAGGGGCGGCTCGGGACGATCCTTTTCACCGGCGCTTCGGCTGGGGTCAAAGGCTTTGCCCAGTCGGCGCCTTTTGCCATGGGCAAGTTTGCGCAGCGTGGGCTGGCGCAGGCAATGGCGCGGGAGCTGCATCCCAAAGGCATCCATGTGGCCTGGGTCAATATTGATGGAGGCATCCGCAATGCTTCGCGCCCCGAGCGGGTGGAGGCTGCGGACAACCCGGACAGCATGCTCGACCCGTATGCAATTGCGCAGGAGTACATGCATCTGATCAACCAGAACCGCTCAGCCTGGAGTGACGAGCTGGTTCTGCGGCCCTGGGTCGAAAGATTCTGAGCAGCCCAAAAGAAAGCCCCCGCGGCCGGATGGCGCGGGGGCTTTCTGTGTTGGGTGCAGAGCGGATCAGCCGACGATGCTGTTCAGCAGCAGGTAGATCACGGCCGACAGCAGCGCCGCTGCGGGCACGGTGATCACCCAGGCGGCGACGATGGTCATGAAGTGGCTGCGGCGCACCAGCTTGCGGCGGCGGCGTTCCTCTGGCGCAATCCGCTTGGCCTCGGGGCGGCCTGCGGCGGATTTCTTCAGGCGGCGCTCCATGTGCCATTCGCGGAAGAAGCCGACGCCGAACACCGCGCCCACCGCGATATGGGTGGAGGAGACCGGCAGGCCCAGCCAGCTGGCGACAATCACGGTGATCGCGGCCGACAGCGACACGCAGTAAGCGCGCATCGGGTTCAGCTTGGTGATCTGGCTGCCGACCATGCGGATCAGCTTGGGGCCGAACAAGAACAGGCCGAAAGAAATGCCGAAGGCGCCGATCACCATCACCCAGGTCGGGATCGCAACCTTGGAGGCAAAGTCGCCGAACTCGGTGGCATGCACGATGGCGGCCAGCGGTCCGACTGCGTTGGCAACATCATTGGCGCCATGGGCAAAGGACAGAAGGCCCGCAGAGATCACCAGCGGCAGGCCGAACAGCGCTTTCAGCGACTTGTTGCGGTTTTCCATGCCTTCGGACTGGCGCTTGATCAGCGGCGCGGTGATGACATAGGCCAGCGCACCGGCTGCGGCACCGATCAAGAGCGCGGTCTGCAGGTCGATCTTGATGATTTTCTTCAGGCCTTTGAGGGCCAGGTAGGCGCCAAAGGCCCCGGCCATGATGCCCACCAGCACCGGCACCCAGCGGCGGGCGGCGGCGATCTTGTCGTCCTGATAGATGATCTTGGCCTTGATGAAGGCCAGGAACAGAGCGGCGATCACCCCGCCCAGCACCGGCGAGATCACCCAGCTGGCGGCGATCTTGCCCATGGTGGGCCAGTTCACGGCTGCGGTGCCCGCGGCGGCAACGCCTGCGCCCAGCACGCCGCCGACCACCGAATGGGTGGTGGAGACCGGCGCGCCGACCCAGGTTGCCAGGTTCACCCACAGCGCCGAGGAGATCAGCGCCGCCATCATCGCCCAGATGAAGATGCTGCCATTGGCAACAGCGGCGGGGTCGATAATGCCTTTGGAAATGGTCGAGACCACATCGCCGCCCGCCAGGAGCGCGCCTGCGCTTTCGCAGATGGCGGCAATTACAATGGCGCCGCCCATGGTCAGCGCGTTGGCGCCCACGGCCGGCCCCATGTTGTTGGCAACGTCGTTGGCGCCGATGTTGATCGCCATATAAGCGCCGAACGCGGCGGCGGCGATCACCACCATGCTCATCGCCGAGCCGCCGAAGAAGACGCCCGCGGCGAGGCCGGCCAGCACGATGAAGGCCAGCGCGATGCCGGGCGCCACCAGCGGGCGGGAGACATAGGCTGTGGCCAGTTCAAGCTGGGAGATCCGGTTCAGATCCTTGTCCAGCGTGTTCCATTGGGTGCGCTGCGGTGCATCGCTCATCGTCGCATTCCTGATTCCGAGGTCTGCGCACGCGCCTAACGCCGCTCGGGTAGCGGTTCAAGCGTTTGACATAAAAATGTCACATAACTTTTACAATTGGCGAAGCACGTCCTGTAGCTGCGGCTCATGCACCAGGGTTGCAGCCTGTTCCGGGCGCATCCACTGCCGCGTGCGCTCGGCGGACTCCGGGTAGTCGTCCGAGAGCTGTTCCACTTCGGCGGCAAAAATCAGCGTGGTCACCGGCTCATCGGCGCCGTTATCGCGGCGCTTGATGTAGTTGTATTCGCCAATCGGCTTTTGCGAGATGCTGGCCTTTTTGACGCCGGCTTCTTCCCAGGCCTCCTGCAGAGCAGAATCCGGACCGTCCTTACCCTCGATCGGCCAGCCCTTGGGGATGATCCAGCGGCCGGTGCCGCGGCTGGTGACCATCAGCACCTCCTTGCCATCGGCGCAGGTGCGGTAGCACAGCGCAGCAACTTGCAGGCGGTTCGGTCTCTTCAGCATCGGCCTGAGGATTTCCTCCCAGGCGCGGGTCAGGGTGCGGGTCATGTCTGCTCAGCCTTTGATGTTGGGTTGGCCCCGTTTTCTGTGTGAATCTGTGGGAAAGTAAGTGTGCTTGCCCGGAATTTCAAGGTTGCCGTCCGGGTTGTGCCGGAATGGGGCGCCGCCGCGGACCGTTTCAGCGCACAGGTTCCGGATCCGGCCAGTATAGCAAGGGAAAGTGAAGGGGCGCTTAAGCCGGAGCGTGCCCCCTGTGCCGGAGCCAGGGAGGGCTCCCGCCGGCGGGTTTGCGCATCAATGATACGCCGCCCGCCGTTGGGCCGCGCAGCGCGCCTGCGGCGCGCTGCGCCCCGCTTACTTGCGCCGTTTCGCTCTCAGGGTCGGGTCTTCCTGGGTGGGATCTTCGGGCCAGGGGTGCTTGGGGTATTGCGCGCGCATATCCTTGCGCACGTCGGCATAGGAGCCGGCCCAGAAGCCGGGCAGGTCGCGGGTGATCTGGATCGGGCGCTGGGCGGGAGACAGGAGGGTGATCTTCAACGGCACACCGCCGACGGAGGGATGGCGGCTGACGCCGAACAGCTCCTGCAGGCGGACGGCGATCTCCGGCACTTCCAGCGCATAGTCGATCGGGATCTTGCGGCCTAGTGGAGTAACAAAGCTGCCCGGCGCTTCGCGGTCCAGAAGCTGGGTCTGCTCCCAGCTGAGTGCGGCTGTGAGCGCGGGCAAAGGGTCGAAGCGTTTCCAGTCCTCCGCGGATCTCACGCCATCCAGCATCGGCAGCAGCCAGTCTTCCAGCCGTTCTGTCAGTCCCGGAATGGAGAAGTCCGGCAGATCATGGCCTTCCGCCCGTACCAGCTCAACCCGCGAGGCCAACCGGGCTGCAGCGCCGCTCAGCCGCAGGCCCAGGTCCCGGACGCCCTCCAGCATGGCTTCCGCCACCGCATCACCGGGGACATCTTTCCAGATCCGGTCGTCCAGTGCGATGGCGCCAAGCCGCTCCTGCTGGCGTGCCACCACCCGGCGGTCGCGTTTGGACCACGCACAGGTGTCGTGCCAGGCGATCTGGTCCGCGAACAGCGCGCGGATTTCGCCCTGGGAGATCTGCGCGGCCATGCGGATCTTTGCCTCGCGCGGGTTGCCATCAGTGTCCAGCGCCACGATGAAGGGCGCGCCTGCCAGCATGTCGCCGCCTTCCAGCACCGCGCCCTTGCCGCCCGACAGCACAAACCTTGGCGTATCGCCCTTTCGCCGCTGGCCGATGCGGTCGGGGTAGGCAAGCGCTGCCATCGCGGCAGCCGGCAGGCCCGCGTCGCGGCGGCCCGCCTGTTTCTCCAGGCGCCGGGCCTCGCTTTTGATCCGCTCCACCACGGGGCGGTTCAACTGATAGGGGCGGGAGCGTTCAAACCCTTTAGGGTCCTTCAGGGCTTGCAGCCGCAAGGACAGATCCGAAGGTGCGCCGCGCAGCGGGTCGCGTTCGCCCAGAAGCGCAGCCAAAGGCGCCGCAGATGGACCACCCGTCAGCAGCATATGGCCAAGACGCGGGTGCAAAGGCAGAGCGGACAGCGCTTTTCCGTGCTCTGTGATCCGCCCCTGCGCATCGAGCCCGCCCAGCATGCGCAAGAGCGCCTGCGCCTCAGCCATAGCGCCCGCAGGCGGCTGGGTCAGGAAGGAGAGGTCCTCCGGCGAAGCGCCCCACAGCGCCAGCTCCAGCGCCAGGCCGGTGAGGTCGGCGCTTTCGATCTCTGCTGGAGGAAAACCCATCAGCGCGCCTTCTTCGCCCTTGGTCCACAGCCGGTAGCAGATGCCCTCAGACACGCGGCCGGCACGGCCCTGGCGCTGGGTCGCCTCGGCGCGGGTGACTTTCTCAGTCACTAGCCTTGACATGCCGGAGCCGGGATCAAACCGTGCGCGCCGGGCCTGGCCCATATCCACAACAACACGGATGTCCTGAATGGTCAGCGAGGTCTCGGCAATCGAGGTGGCCAGCACCACCTTGCGGCCTTGCGGCTCGGGCTGGATCGCGGCGCGCTGCTCGGCAAAGGGCAGGGCGCCGAACAAGGGCCGGATATGGCAGTGGGCTGGCAGGCGTTTTTCCAGCGCGCCGGCGGTGCGGCGAATTTCGCCCTCGCCGGGCAGGAACACCAGAATGCCGCCGCCGGTGGCCTTGGTGTCCCGCTCGGCCTGCACGACCAGATCGGCCAGTGCATCCAGGCGTCGGGCTTGCGCAGGCAGGGGCTTCTCCAGCCAGCGGGTCCCGACCGGAAAGCTGCGGCCTTCGGAGGTCACCATCGGCGCCTCCATCAGCGCCGCCACCGGTCCTGCGTCCAGTGTCGCCGACATCGCCAGCAGGATCAGGTCGTCGCGCAGGGCGCCGGCGACCTCCAGGCACAGGGCCAGGCCGAGATCGGCGTTCAGCGAACGTTCGTGGAATTCGTCAAAGATCACCGCCCCGACGCCGGGCAGGTCCGGATCGGATTGCAGCATCCGGGTCAGGATGCCTTCGGTCACCACTTCGATTTTGGTTGCCTTGGAGACCTTGGCATCGCCGCGCACCCGGTAGCCGACGGTCTGCCCGGCTTTCTCACCCAGAGTCTCCGCCATCCGTTCTGCCGCGGCACGGGCGGCCAGGCGGCGGGGCTCCAGCATCACGATACGGCCCTGGGTCAGCCCGGCCTCCAGCATCGCCAAGGGAACCCGTGTGGTCTTGCCTGCGCCCGGCGGCGCCTGCAGCACGGCGCGGCTGCAGGTGCGCAGCGCATCCAGCAATTCGGGGAGGGCGTCTTCGATCGGCAATCTGGTCATGACCCGCCTTATCGCCAAAGGCGGCGGCAAGGTCTAGCCGGGCAATGTGCTGCGCTGATTGCGCAAACCAGCCGGGCCGTGGCGCTTTTGCCGCGTTTTCCAGAGCCCCGCCTCCTGTAGAGTGCGCGGCGCAAGGCGGACCGCGCAGCTGGCTCTGGACATTTCCGGCAGGCTTGCGCCAAGGTCCGCCCATCACGACAGGAAGGCGCGCATGGATACCGAACAGCTGAGCGAAAAGATCTTGACCGGAGACCGCAGGGCCCTGGCCCGCGCCATCACCCTGGTGGAAAGCGGCCGCGAGGATCACCGCGCCAAGGCGGGCGAACTGCTGTCGATGCTGGCCAAGCACAAGCGCCAGTCGCTGCGTATCGGCCTGTCGGGCACGCCCGGGGTGGGCAAATCCACCTTCATCGAAAGCTTCGGCATGCTGCTCACCAGCCTCGGCCTGCGGGTGGCAGTGCTGGCGGTGGACCCGAGCTCGGCGCGTTCCGGCGGCTCGATCCTGGGCGATAAGACCCGGATGGAGCGCCTCAGCCGCGAGAAGAACGCCTTTATCCGTCCCTCGCCGAGCCAAAGCCACCTGGGCGGCGTCGCCCGCCGCTCGCGCGAGGCGGTTGCCCTGTGCGAGGCGGCCGGGTTCGACGTGGTGCTGATCGAAACCGTCGGCGTTGGACAGTCGGAAACCGTGGTGGCCGAGATGTCGGACCTGTTCCTGCTGCTGCTGGCGCCTGCGGGCGGCGATGAGCTTCAGGGGGTGAAGCGCGGCATCATGGAGATGGCCGACCTCATCCTGGTGAACAAGGCCGATGGCGCGCTGAAGCCCGTCGCAACCCGTACCTGTGCCGACTATGCGGGCGCTTTGCGGCTGCTGCGCAAGCGGCAGCAGGACCCCGAGGATTTTCCCAAGGCGCTGATGGTCTCGGCTGTCGAGGAGCACGGGCTTGAGCAGGCTTGGGAGGAAATGCAGGCGCTGACCGCGTGGCGCAAGGAAAACGGCCATTGGGAGCGCCGCCGCTCCGATCAGTCCTGCTACTGGTTTGATCAGGAAGTGCGCCAGGCGCTGCTGGCGCGGCTGCATACGGCAGGCGCCCAGGCCGCGATGGCGGAGCTGTCCACCCTGGTGGCCGCGGGGGCATTGACCCCGGCGGCAGCGGCAGAACAGATGCTGCAGGACCATCTGAAAGGCTGAGGCGCATGCAGGAAACCCGGGTGTTTGACGGCGACAAGCTGCGCGCCTCGCTGTTCAACCCGGGCGCTGACCGCCTGTTTGTGACCTTCCGCCAGCGGGTGGCCGTGGCCGGAGAGTTCGAAGACCGCGGCCCGGTCCGCAATATGACCGGGCACGGCTATGCTCATCTGCATATCCAGCCCCGCAACAATGACTGGTATATCAACAGCGAGACCAAAGCGCTGTCACGCAGCCTGAAGGCGCTGACCAAAGGCTATGCGGACGTCTCCGCCATGGGCTTCTCCATGGGTGGATACGCGGCGTTGCGGTTTTCGGCAGCGCTGCATTTGAAGCGGCTGATTGCGGTGTCGCCGCAATACACCATTGCCAAAGGCGCGGTGCCGCATGACCGGCGCCGCAAGGAGGCGGCTGCGTTTGACGCGGCGCTGGGCGATCTGGTGCGCTATGGCCGCCATGATGTGCAGGGGGTGGTGCTGTTTGACCCGTTCCGCAAGATGGACCTGAACCATGCGCTGTACATCCAGGCAGTGTTTTCGGACCTCCAGCTGTGCCGCCTGTCCTGCGGCGGCCACCCGGCCAGCCAGGTAATCCGCGAGGGCGGCAGTTTCTGGGACCTGCAGACGCTGCTGCGCGACGGGCCGCTGACCGCGGGGCGGGTGCTGGCCTTGCACCGGCAGCGGCGGCGGCTGTCGCGCACCTATTGGCAGAAGCTGGCACGGGTGGCCCGCCAGCGCGGCAGGCCGCATCTGGGAGCCGCAGCAGATAGCGGCCTGCAGAGGCTTGCGGCGGCTCAGGAAAAGGGGCAGTAAGGCCCGCAAGAAAGCTGAGTTGAATCACTTGACGCTGTTGCCGGTTGAGCGTAAGAGCAGCGGACCAGTTTTCGGGCGCAGCCAATGGCGGCGCCCCTTGTGATTTGGCCTGGTTCTGCCCAGGCCTCCAGAAACGAAGGATGATGATATGTCGCGCCGTTGCGAACTGACCGGAAAAGGCCCGATGACTGGCAACAATGTCAGCCACGCCAACAACAAAACCAAACGCCGCTTTCTGCCCAACCTGAACGACGTGACTCTGCAGTCCGAAGTTCTGGGCCGCGGCATCAAGCTGCGCATCTCCGCAGCCGCTCTGCGTTCCGTCGACCACCGTGGCGGCCTGGACGCGTTCCTGGCCAAAGCCAAGGACGAAGAGCTGTCGGCCACCGCGCTGAAAGTGAAGAAAGAGATCGCCAAGGCGCAAGCTGCTCAGGCGTAATCTTCTCACCGGATTGATTAGCGGACACCGCGCAGAGGAAACTCTGCGCGGTGTTTGCGTTTGCACAACATGCCGCGGCGAAGGCTCTTGCAGCCGCTGCAGGGCGCGGGCATATCTGGCACCGATGAGAACCGCCCTTCGCAGATATCTTGGCCTAATCCTGGCCCTGGCTGTTGCGCTGACCGCGCATAACGCCGCGGCCTTGCAGGGCAGCCGCGATGCGGCCGGGCAGATGGTGATCTGCACCGGCACCGGTCCGGTGGTTGTCTATGTGGACAGCGAGGGCCAGCCCACCAAGCCGCCGCACAACTGCCCGGATTGCGTGATGCACCTGCTGGATGCGGTTGCGCCTTCACCGGCGGCGGCAGCCCCGCTGCCTGCAGGGCATCGCGGGGCGTCTGTGTCTGAGACTGCCCGGGGCCGGGCGCAGCAGATTTTGCGGGCCACCGCCCGGGGGCCGCCGGCGGCTGGCTGACCTTCCAGTTCTGAACCCCCTCAAAATCTGACATTCTCAATCAAGGGAGACATGTGATGTCCCTGAAATCCGTTGTTCTGGCAGCCGCTGCTGCCGCCGCCTTTGCCACCTCCGCCTTTGCCGGTGATGCCCGGAAGATCATGGTGCATGACCCATACGCACGGGTCTCTTCCCCCACTGCCAAGGCCGGGGCTGCTTTCATGGAAATCATGAACCATACCGGTGAAGACGACCGGCTGATCGATGTGCGCTCGGACGCGGCGGCGCGGGTGCAGCTGCACACCCACCAGGAAGACGCAAACGGCGTCATGAAGATGATGCATGTGGAAGAGGGCTTTGCCGTGCCCGCAGGCGCCGCTCACATGCTGAAGCGCGGCGGCGACCATGTGATGTTCATGGGCCTGACCCAAGGTCTGAACCACGGCGATGTGGTGAAAGTGACTCTGGTGTTCGAGAAAGCCGGCGAGATCGAGATCGAAGTGCCGGTGGATCTGGAGCGCAAGGCTGAAGCGCACGGCGATCACTCCGGCCACTCCAACTAATCCCGGGACAGGGGCAGGGCGGGCGCGGCGTCAGGCTGCACTGCAGCCCTCCTTCGCGCCCAAAGCCCGCCCTTGCGGCGGGCTTTTTGCCGCCTGGGTCTAGCGGAGCAGCTCAGCCGCCCAGGTCGGCACGGTCTCGCTGGCCGGGCCAAAGCGGCGCTCGGCAAAGCGGGAGGCGGTGGCGGAGGGCTCCAGGTTTAGTTCCACCGTATGGGCTCCGGCAAGATGCGCCTCGTCGACAAAGGCCGCGGCCGGGTAAACCTCGCCCGAGGTGCCGATGGCGGCAAACAGATCTGCCGCGGCCAGGTGCGCGTATATCTCCTCCATGAAATACGGCATCTCGCCGAACCAGACCACATCGGGCCGCCCCTCAGGCGCGGCACAGGCGGGGCAGGGCTGGCCAGGCTGCATTTCCGCAGGCGCCACCCAGCGGTGGCCGCAAGCGGCACAGAGTGCGTCTGCCAGCGTCCCATGCATATGCAGCACCCGGGACGCGCCGCCCGCCTCATGCAGCCCGTCGACATTCTGGGTCACGATCACCACTTCGCCCGGATGTTCCGCCTGCAGCCGTGCCAGCGCCTGATGCGCGGCATTGGGCAGCGCCCCGGCTGCCTGCGCCCGCCGCGCATTGTAGAACCCGTGCACCAGGCTTGGATCGCGCGCAAACCCCTCGGGTGTTGCCACATCCTCGATCCGGTGCTGCGCCCAAAGCCCGCCTTCGTCGCGGAAGGTGCCGAGCCCGCTTTCGGCAGAAATGCCCGCGCCGGTCAGGATGACAATCTTCTGCGCACTCTTCCCCATCGCCCTGGAACCTCCTATCACTGCCCCTGTCCAGCAGGAGCCATGACCCAATGCCTACCCGTATTCTGTTTGTCTGCCTAGGAAACATCTGCCGCTCGCCGGCCGCCGAAGGCGTGTTCCGCGCGCTCTGCCCGGAAGCGGAGACCGACAGCGCAGGCACTGCCTCCTATCACGTGGGAGAGCCGCCCTACGGCCCGATGCAGGCCGCAGCACGGGCGCGCGGGCTGGACATCTCGGACCTGCGCGCGCGGCAGTTCCGCCGCGGTGATTTTGACGCATTCGACCTGATCATCGCGATGGATGCCAGCAATCTGGAGAATATCGAGGCGCTGCGTCCCGCAGGCAGCGAAACTCCGGTGCGGCTATTCACAGACTACGCGCCGGAATCAGGCGCGGACCACGTGCCGGATCCCTATTACACCCGCGATTTCGAAGGCTGCCTGGATCTGATTGAAGTCGCCGCAAGCGGGCTGAAATCAGCGCTCTGACTTAATCCGCGATCACCCGGAAACCGCCCGCCAGAAACGGCATCTGCTGCACCGCCGGGTCGATCATCTGGGTCTGAACCAGGCGGCGGACGGTTTCTGCCACATCGCGCGGCACCCGGTCGGCCCAATCCGCGGCGGTGAACAGAGAGATCGTCCGCGACATCTCGCCAAAGGGCAGCGGGAAGGCGTCGATCTGATCGTGGAAGCGCCCCGCCCGCATGTAACCTAGCGGCGTGGTGACGGCCCAGCCGATCCGCCGCGCCACCATCGCCATCAGCGCCAGATGCGAGCCGACCTCGAACCGGTCTTCGAACTCCAGTTTCTGGCGCGCCAAAAGCCCCTCGATCTGCTGCGAGATCAGCTGCTCCCGGGCATAGCGCAGGAAGGGCAAGTCGCGCAGCTGCCCGGCCGCCTGCGCCGCATCGCTCACGGCGCCCTTAGGGGCCACCAGGATAAAGGGATCCTGCACCAGCGGGTATTCCACCAGCCCTTCGTGAAGTTCGCCGGTGGTGGCGGCCACCGCGATATGCAGCTCGCGCGCCTCCATGGCGCGCACGATGTCATGGCTGGAAGCGGTGATCATCTTGAACCGGCACTGGGTGAGGCTGTCAGCCAGGATGGTGGCCAGCCGCGGCGTCAGGTCATTGTCGAAATCATCAATCAGCCCGATCGAGAGCGCCTGCAGGTGGGTCAGGTCCATCACCGTCAGCTCGCTCTGGGCCAGCCGCAGCTCGCCCAGCACCGCCTCGGTGCGGGCCAGAAAACTGCGCCCGGCCGGCGTCAGCACCATCGGGCGGCGGCCGTGGTCGATCAGCTCGCTGTCCAGCGCCTTCTCCAGGTTGCGCATCTGCTGGCTGACCGCAGGCTGGCTGAGCCCGGTCATCTCCGCCGCCTGGGCCACCGATCCGGTCTTGGCCAGAGCCTCAAATACTTCCAGCCCGCGCAGGGTAACGCCCTTGATCAACATCTGAACTGCTCCAATAGCTTAGGCCGTATGTTCCGTGTTGCGCCACCCCGGTCAAGAGGGGCGGGGCTCCGGTTTTCCCGCCTTGCGAAAATGCCGCAGCACAGATGCATCAAAACAGGAAAAGGCGCCCGTCAGGACGCCTTTTGCAGAGCTGTTTGAGCGTGGGCTCAGCCGCAGGTGCGGGCGGCGCGGTCGCCGAACAGCTTGTAGCGCTCCCACAGCCGCTCGTCGCTGCGGTTGTCGGACTGGCGTACCACCTGTGCTTGATGCGGGTCGGCAAACCATTTCGAGACGGTCTTGCGTTCGGACCGTGTCAGGCTGCGGTTGGCCACTTTCTGGATGCAGTTGCACAAGGAGGGAGTGGCGGCATTGCGGTCCGACTGGCGGCAAGCGCGCTCAATCGCGCCGGCCTCTGCCTGAACCGGTGCCATCAGCCCTAGGGTTCCGGCGCAGAGCGCCGCGGTGAGGAGGAGTTTCATCTGGCTCGAGCCCCGTATTTTACAGAGCGGGTCTGATGCCCGCGGAACTGTCCGCACTATGACGCAAGCGGCGAGGCGTTTCAATCTTGGTAAACGGGGTGTTCACGCCGGCTGGAGCGCCGCAGCCGCGGCCCTCCAGCCTTGCGGTTTTCAGGCCTGGTTCGGCCCGCGCATCGCGCGCACGGCCTGGCGCACGGCTTTCCAGTCCGCGGCTTCATCGTCCTTGCCGGCCTCTTCGCAGGCCCTCATCTTCTGAGCGGCCTCCGCTTCGGCCTTGTCGCCATGCGCGGCATAAAGCGCGCGGGCATATTCACTGGCTTTGATGGCATCCATACGGGTCGTCCTCCTTAGCTCATGGCTCTTGCCAGAGGTCTGCGCGTTTCACGGAATGAGGGGAGTATAGCGCATTTCGAAGGCCTGCGCAGGCAGAGGGGAGAATTTGAAGCGTTTGGGGCAAATCGCGAAGGGCAGTGCCTGACCTTGGGGAGGCGCAATCGCGCTTTCCCGTGTGGAGTGAGGTAGCCTCCCGGAAACCATCCGGGGGATGGTTTCTCTTTCGAGCGGGCGGAGCCCAATCAGGCGCGGCGGTGCTGGTGCAGAACTGAGGGGGCGGCTGACCTTGGGAAGGTGCAAATGCGCCTTCCCGTGGGGAAGGTCAGGCGCGGCCCGTCCTCTCGGACGGGCGGGGCTAGATTTCCAGAGTGCTCTTTGCCGCTGCCGTTGAGCGTGCGGGTGCGGCTTCAGAAGGTGAAGATACCTCACCAAAAATCATGTCGCGATAGCGGGAAATGTTCTCAAGGCGCTGCTGTGTGCCTTCTGTGTCTCCGCTCACGAACCACAGGCCGGTGCAAAGAGCCGCATACAGTTTCCAATCGCCTAGGCTTGTGCCCAGTTGTTTCTTGAAGGCATCGGAGAAAGCCGAGGGTTTAGCGGCGCACGCTTTCTGAAGTTCGTTCTCCAGCTCAGCAACTTTTGCGTTCAACCGCCCTATTTCGGCCCGAAGCTGATCTTCCGTTTCGCTCGCAATCGCACCGCTGCTCGGTGCGTCCTGAATGGTGGCGTTCACTGCGAGCAGCAAAGCAGGCAATGAAGCTAGCGGTTCCAGAGCTTCAGGGAGTGCATTGGCGCCAGTTTCCGTGTGAAAGCGTTCAATGCTCTGAGTAACTTGCGCTGCTAGACCTAGCAGGCTTGCGGAGGTAACAACCCGGTTTTCGATCAAGTGGCTTACGGATTTGGGTTCGTGCTTGGGGAACCGTTCCTTGACTGTTGACGAAGCACTAAATTCAGCCCTGATGCGTTCGATCTCGGCAGCGACGGCTTCGGGGCCAGCGTTCCAGATCGCGTCGTCGATCAGTGCAACGCGGCTCTGAAGTTCCCAGTCGAGTGGTTCGCCGTCTAAGAAACCTTGGTACCAATCAATCCAGAAACGCCACTTAGGTAAGCTGGCCTTAGCGCGCCGGAAGTTCTCCCAAGCATGCAAAGGCTTCTTGCTTACTTCGTGCTCTGGCCACAATGGTGCTCGAAGCCTTTCTGCTGTCGAAAGAAAAGTCTCCTTGCACACGATTGAGATTACCTGTCTACGAACTGATTTAGCCGCTTCAACTGGAGTACCCAGTAACGCAATAGACTCCGAAGCGGAGCTAATTGCGCGCATTGAAGAGGTCGAGAAAGGTTCATGGCACGAAAAAGTTGCCTCCGCGGCAAACCTGGCTGCGTACGTCGCAGAGTTCATGCTATTCAGAACCGCATGTTGGAGGCTAGCTATATCCGACGTAATTGCCGCCGACCGAGCGTATGTAAGGCATATTTCCTCGCATGCTGCTTTAACTGCTTCTGCGGCTCTAGTGTGCCTAGGTGAGAGAACTGTCCTGTTCGCAGCTGTCGTAATCGACATTATTGCCGCACGGCACAAAGTTAGCAGGTACTCTGGGGGATTTGGGTCTGCCGTGGAATTGCTTTCATTTTGCATTGCCGCAGGCAAGCATCTCAAAAGCGTGCGGCCAGCCAGCGTGTTACACGTCTGTGCATCCTGTTTCCGTAGCCAGGAGTTCAGTTGACCCTCTGTTGTCATGACGCTGAAGTTGTTCAATTTCAAATGTCCGTTAGCTAAATACCTTCACGCGACGCCACACGCCCGCTTGACCAAACCCCGAATCCAAATCATATGCCTCACCATGACTGAGCTCTCAAAGATCCGCAATTTCTCCATCGTCGCCCATATCGACCATGGCAAATCCACCCTTGCCGACCGGCTCATCCAGGAGACCGGCACGGTGAAGGACCGCGACATGAAGGAGCAGCTGCTCGACTCGATGGATATCGAGCGCGAGCGCGGGATCACCATCAAGGCCAACACCGTGCGCATCGACTATGTTGCCAACGACGGCGAGACTTATGTGCTCAATCTGATCGACACCCCCGGCCACGTCGACTTTGCCTATGAGGTCTCCCGCTCCATGCGCGCGGTTGAAGGCTCGCTCTTGGTGGTCGACAGCACCCAGGGCGTTGAGGCGCAGACGCTGGCGAATGTCTACCAGGCGATTGAGGCGGATCATGAGATCGTCCCGGTCCTGAACAAGATCGACCTGCCGGCCTCCGACTGCGACCGGGTGGCGGAGCAGATCGAGGATGTGATCGGCATCGACGCCACCGGCGCCATCCAGGTCTCGGCGAAGACCGGGCAGGGCATCCGCGAAACGCTGGAGAGCATCGTCACCGAATTGCCTGCACCCGAAGGCACCCTGGACGCACCGCTGAAAGCCATGCTGGTCGACAGCTGGTACGACGCCTACCTCGGCGTGATCGTCCTCGTGCGCATCATGGACGGCACCCTGAAGAAGGGCATGCGGGTCAAGTTCATGTCCAACGGCACCCTGCACCATGTGGACCGCGTCGGCGTGTTCCGCCCGGAGATGCAGATGGTCGACTCCTTGGGCCCCGGCGAAATCGGCTTCCTCACCGCCTCGATCAAACAGGTCCGCGACACCCGCGTCGGCGACACCATCACCAATGACCGCAACGGCTGCGAAATCGCGCTGGACGGATTCAAACCCGCCCAGCCGGTGGTGTTCTGCGGCCTCTTTCCGGTCGACTCCGCCGAGTTCGAGGACCTGCGCGACGCCATCGACAAGCTGGCCCTGAACGACGCCTCCTTCTCCTTTGAAATGGAAACCTCCGCCGCGCTGGGCTTTGGCTTCCGCTGCGGCTTCCTCGGCCTGTTGCACCTCGAAGTGATCCGCGACCGGATCGAGCGCGAGCATGGCATCGAGCTGATCACCACCGCGCCAAGCGTGATCTACCACATCTACATGAAGGGCAAGGACAACGAGCCCGGCGAGATGATCGAGCTGCACAACCCCGCCGACATGCCCGACCCCTCCAAGGTCGACCACATCCAGGAGCCGCGCATCAAGGCCACCATCATGGTGCCCGACGAATACCTCGGCGACGTGCTGAAGCTCTGCCAGGACCGCCGCGGCATCCAGGAAGACCTCACCTACGCCGGCTCCCGCGCTATGGCGGTCTATGACCTGCCGCTGAACGAGGTCGTCTTCGACTTCTACGACCGTCTGAAATCGGTGACCAAGGGCTATGCCTCCTTCGACTACCAGATGACCGGCTACCGCCAGGACAACCTGGTCAAAATGTCGGTGCTGGTGAATGACGAGCCGGTCGATGCGCTCTCCACCATGGTGCACCGCGATCGCGCCGAGATGCGCGGCCGGGCGATGTGCGAAAAGCTCAAGGACCTGATCCCGCGCCACATGTTCAAGATCCCGATCCAGGCGGCCATCGGCGGCAAGGTGATCGCCCGCGAGACCCTCTCGGCGCTGCGCAAGGACGTGACCGCCAAATGCTACGGCGGCGACGCCACCCGGAAGCGCAAGCTTCTCGACAAGCAGAAAGCGGGCAAGAAGAAGATGCGCCAGTTCGGCAAAGTCGACATCCCGCAGGAAGCGTTTATTTCCGCCCTCAAAATGGACAGCTGAAGCTGGCCATTTTCGAGGGCGCGCGGGCGACAGCGGTTGGCGCAGCCAACTAGCGTGCCCGCCCGGTTTTGTTCTGCAGTGACAACGCTACATTAGTAACCAGAACAACACGGGGCCACGGCCCCGTTTTTCATGTCTGCGATTGCCAATCTCCCGCCCGGCCGAGAGGCCGGGCAGCGCCCGATCCGCCCCCACGGGCGGGCGCTATGCACCCACCCTCGGACCGGGCGCTGCCCTTCGGGTTAGAGGAGGCGTTAGATGAAGGCGGATTGCACATGTCATTGCGCACGAGGCCACAGCGTAATGGCGCGCTTTCGATTGCAAATTTCGTTCTTGAGGGGTATGTGACCTGTGTTTGACTATGGCAAAATTAGCATTTATTTTCTCTTGTCGGGCAACAGATGGACAGTCTATTGGTGCTTCCTCAATCGCTTGTTCGTTACCGTCCTATTAGCGGTGAGTATCAAGCATCTGAGCTTGAAAACCTAGCAAAGAGCAAGATCTGGTTCCGACATCTTGGCGGGCAGAACGACAGCGCTGAGGGCGTCGTTCCAATTGTGAGGTCATCTGAGGAGCGGTTGCGGAGTATCTATAAAGACCTTCGCATTGCGGCTTTGCGGCACTTGGCACCAGACCATGAACTTTGTCAGAAATATCAGTCGGTTAAAGAGTTTCGAGCTTTTTTGGGCAGGAGGCGTTCTTGGCAGAAGCAGTTTACGCAAATTGCTCCCCAACGCATTCGAATATCTTGCTTTTCAATTCCAGAGGAACATGACGAAGAGTACATGTGGAAGAAGTACGCCTCCGAGGGGCGGGGGTACAAGCTTCACTATTCCCTTGCGAACAATATCTTGGAAAGTGATGCGCCCTTTTGGTCAAGAGTTTTCTACGGCGATAAACTGGATAGAAAGCGCGTTTCGGAGGCTGAACTTTTTGGTGGCTGAATTTCAGCTAAATGGAGTTCCAGTGTTTGATACAAACCCGAAGCAGTGGGTAGGGATACTTCAAGCATTCTCAGCATGTAAAACAGCAGAGTGGTTTCCTGAGGGAGAGATACGTTTGATCAAATACTCTCTAGCAGAAGACGGGTATATTTCAGTTCCTAACTACGTACTGACCGGAGTGACATTTGGAAAAATTACCCAGGATGAACTGAAAAATGCTGTGCGACGGTCATTAGGTAAGAGCTTAGACTATGGGCAACGTTCGAGGTAGCGCTCCTGCTCCAGAATATGGGGGCTCGTCGAATACTTGAACACTGTCCTTCAATCATCTTATTGCCCGGTTGCCAGACCGGGCAGCGCCCGTCCCGCCCCCCCCGGGCATGTCGGAGGCGTGCTTCCAGCACGACGCGGGCGCTTCGCTTCCCACCCCGCCGGGCCGGGCGCTGCCCTCCGCGTGAAGAGGCAACCTCACCGCCCCGGCCAAAACCCGCCGATCCCCATGCGCCAAGCTCCGCCGGTTCCGGCCTCCCGCCGCCGCCCCGGCTGATAACCCGCCGCAAAACTGCTATCCTCCCTCTAGCCAAACTTTCGGAGGATGGCCTCATGACACCCCAAAAAGTGAAACTCACCACCCTGGCCGCAGCGCTGTGCCTGCTGGCCTCACCGGCGCTCTCCGGCCAGTGCCCGGCGGATATTGCTGCCATCGACGCGGCGATTGCCGCCGGAACCGACCTCAGCGACGCGGACCTGGCCACGGTTCAGGACCTGCGCGACGAGGGGCAAAGCCTGCATGACGGCGGCGATCATGCGTCCTCAGTGGCCATTCTGGCCGAGGCCAAAGCGATGCTGGGGATTGAATAGCCCCCGCAAAAGAAAACGCCCGGCGGCTGGGCCGGGCGTTCCTGAAAACAAAACCTTACAGCGCGTCCTGCACGTCCTGCGCCGCGCCGCTGATCGCCTGGCCGGCCTTGGAAATGTCGCGCCCGGCGCCCTTGGCAGTCTCGCAGGCCGCAAGCCCCAGCAGCATCAGCCCCATTGCAAAAATCCGCATCATCGCGACGGCTCCTTACCTTTGTCCAAATTGCTGCCCTGCGGTGTAGCAAGCCGCCCCGGCGCGGGCCAGCCCATTTGCAGCAGCAGCCGCAGCGCCGCAGGCATTTACCAAAAATTCGCAACTTATAGGTTAGTGAGTCCCCCGAAAATCGCGAGTATATTGATCTGTATCAAGGTTGTAGCTTTGACGTCGCGGCAGGTTGCCCGCGACTTGAGCTGGAGGGTGTGTGAATGAACTTTTCTCATAGAAAGCAAACACTTGAGGTTCGCCGGCTGGAACTGGCCGGTCTCTTGGCAAATGCCGGGCTGAAACTGGAGGGGGCCGCCCCCCGGTCCGGGCTGCATCAGATGCCGCGGGTGCCCGGCACTGGCGCCTTTGAAATGCCGGCCGCGGCCAGCCTCGAGGAGCTGCGCCGCATTGATGCGGCACTGGCCCGCCTGCGCGAGGGCTCCTACGGCTACTGCCAGATCTGCGGCGACAACATCGGCGACGATTGGCTGGACGAGCGTCCGGCATCGCCGTTCTGCAAAAGCTGCGCGCTGTAACGCCGCGCCCTGTTTGCTACCCCGGCCAGCGGCTCCTAGGACCGCTGGCTTTTTGCTGCCCGGCGGGCCCGGAAAACGCGGCGGCAGTTGTCCCGCTGCCGCACTGCACTACTTTAGCCATTCGCGCCACAGGCCCCGTTGCCGAGGTGGCCGGGATATGTCACAACCTGCCTAACCGACTGAACACATGAGTTTAGCAGATGCCCGATTTCACTGAGCGCCGCCGCATGATGGTGGATACCCAGATCCGTCCGTCGGATGTGACCAAATACCCGATTATCGAAGCCATGCTGGCGGTGCCGCGCGAACAGTTCGTGCCCGATGCGCAGGCCGAAGCGGCTTACGCCGATCAGAATGTGGATCTGGGCGGCGGCCGGGTGCTGCTGGAGCCGCGCACCCTGGCCAAGATGCTGGATGCGGTGGATATCCAGAGCGACGAACTGGTGCTCGATGCGGCCTGCGGGCTGGGCTACTCCACCGCGGTGACGGCCCGGGTTGCGCAGATGGTGATCGGTGTCGAGGAAGACGAAGACATGGCTGCGGATGCGCAGGCGCTGCTTTCCGAGACCGGGGCGGATAATGCAATTGTCCATACCGGACCGCTGGCGGAAGGCGCGGCAGAGCACGGGCCTTATGACGTGATCCTGGTGCAGGGCGGGGCGGAAGAGCTGCCCGCGGCGCTGCTGGAGCAGCTCAAGGACGGCGGCCGGATTGCGGCGCTGATGATGAGCGGCGCGCTTGGCGAAGTGAAGATCGGCTACAAGAGCGGCGGCCGGATCTCCTGGCGGTTTGCCTTCAATGCCGGCGCACCGGTGCTGCCGGGCTTTGCCGCAGAACGGGATTTTGCGCTCTGACCCGGTTGCGGGCAGAAGCGGCGGCTGGGGGGCGCAGCCGGATTTGAAGGGGAGAGACCGGGCGCCGGATTGATGCGCCCGGACTGCGGAGAAACTCACCGCGGCTGGCGGCGCGGCAAAAGATAAGGCAACCGATGCGAATGAAATTTCCGGCGAGTGTGTTTAAGGCTTTTGTGTTTGCCGGCGGCGTGACCGCCACGGCCCTGATGCCGCTGAAGGCAGCGGCAGACAACCTGTCCGATGCGATGATCGGCGCCTACAAGACCAGCGGCCTGCTGGAACAGAACCGGGCGCTGCTGCGGGCGGCAGACGAGGATGTGGCGATTGCCGTTTCACGGCTGCGCCCGCTGATCGAATGGACCGTATCCGCGGTAAACACCTACAGCGAGTTCAGCCAGGAACCGACGCAGAACACACTGTCCACTCAATTGGAGCTGACCCAGCTGCTCTATGATGGCGGCGCAACCCGGATGAGCAAGCTGTCGGCGCAGGAGACGGTTCTGGCCACCCGCCAGGCGCTGCTGAGTGTCGAACAGGATGTGCTGTTCAGTGCGGTGCAGGCCTATGTGGGCGTTCTGCAGGGGCAGGAGAATGTGGCGCTGCGCCGCAACAACCTGCGCCTTCTCCAAGAAGAACTCAAAGCCGCCCAAGACCGGTTTGAAGTAGGGGAAGTGACCCGCACGGATGTCGCGCTGGCAGAAAGCCGCGTTGCGGCGGCCCGGGCTAACCTGACAGACGCAGAAGGCACGCTTCTGACGGCCAGGGCGACCTATCAGCAGGTCGTTGGACGGGCGCCGGGTGCCATTGCAGGGCAGCCGGCCTTGCCGCGCCAGACGGTCTCGCTCAATCAGGCTCAGGCAGTGGCGATCAAGAACCAGCCGGATCTGCTGTCGCGGCAGCATTTTGTCAAGGCCAGTGAGTATGACCTTGCCGCTGCAACGGCCGGACTGGGGCCAAGGGCGAACCTGCAGGCTAGCGTGGGCTTGAGTGAAGACACTCATGAAAGGTTTGACACGAATGAGACCTCCAGCATCGGCATCACGCTGACCCAGGAGCTCTACGCCGGCGGCCGCAATTCAGCGACCCGCCGCCGGGCAATTGCCACATCGGATGCGCAGCGGGGACTGCTGATCAATACGCAGCGGGTTGTGCGTCAGAATGTTAGCTCAGCCTTCTTTAATGTCGAAACGGCGCGCGTCAGCCTGATTTCCTCCAACGAACGGGTGCGTGCGGCCAAGGTGGCCTTTGACGGCATCCGCGAGGAAGCCACTCTTGGCGCCCGCACCACGCTGGACGTGCTGCAGGCGGAGCAGGAATACCTTGATGCTCAGACCGAGCAGGTGAACGCCCGTGCCAACCAGGCCATCGCTGCCTATCAGCTGCTGCAGGCGCAGGGGCTGCTGACGGCCGAGCACCTGGGGCTGGCGGTCGAAATTTATGACCCGACGCTCTATTACAATCTGGTCAAAGATGCGCCCGCGCATGTCAGCAAACGCGGCAAGGATCTGGACCGCGTGCTCAAGGCCTTGGGGCGGAACTGACAATTGTTGCTACCGGTTGTGCGGTGACGGGAAGGCCGCTACACTCTCTTCAAGAGGCAAGAGTGGTTCATAAAATGTCCGACCCCGTTACCCATGCCGAGATTGAAGATGTGCTGTCGTCAATCCGCCGCCTGGTAAGTGATGACAACCGCAGCCAGCCTGCAGCGCCGGAACCGGCCGCGCGGCTGGTGCTGACCCCGGCACTGCGGGTGCAGGAGCCGGAAGACCTGGATCAGGACGATGCACCGGCGGAACAGCCAGAGCCGGAAACTGGCAGCGGTGCCGCTGCCGGATCGGTGCCGGAAGCGGCAGAGGCCGGTTTCGCCGGAGACAGCGAAGAGACGGCTGAGCAATCCTCCCCCGTAGACGGGGAGGCAGAGGAAACGGCCAGGGCCGAAGCGGCTCTGGAGGCCGAGCCGCCCATCGCCTTCCGCCACCGGAGCGCGGATCAGCTGGAAGAGACAGCCGGGCCGGAAGACGCAGGCCAGGAGGAGGGCAGCGCGCCGGACGTGCCTGTGCAGGAGCCAGAGCAGGATCCGGCAGCAGCGGATGCCCCTTGGTCCGATCCCCAGGCCACGCTTTATGGCGCGGCAGCGGATGCCGCGCAGCTGAAGGGCAGCTCATCCGGGGCCGAAGCGGCCGAGGCTGAGCCGGAAGAAAATGCTGCCACTGCGGGTGCCCGGGCGGCGTCGGTTGTGCGCAAGATTGCTGAGCTGGAAGCCCGCAGCGGCGGCGCCGGGAACACTGCCCGGCAGCATTGGGAGCCGGACAGCCAGACCGAAGCGCCTTTTGCGGGCACGGGCGCAGATACCATCGAATGGCGCGACGAGCCGCTCTCGGCACGCCGCATGGCCCCAAGTGAAGCGCCCGGCATAAATGAGAGCCCTGCCGACGGGGCTGCGGCCTCCGGGCCGGGCGGTGCTGCCGGCGAGTCACCGGAAAGCGCAGAGACCGTTGTGGAGGCAGCCTTTACCGGCGCTGCGCTGGAGGCGATGGCAGAAGCTGGTGACACCTACCTCGACGAGGACAGTTTGCGGGATCTGGTTGCAAGCATTGTCCGGGAGGAGCTGCAGGGACCGCTGGGGGAGCGCATCACCCGCAACGTGCGCAAACTCGTCCGCCGCGAAATACACCGTGCGCTGGCGGCGCATGATCTTCTCTGAAGCGGTTGCTTCCTGACCCCCGGGAATATTGAAAGCAGAAACCAAGCGGCAGGGCGTTCCGGATGGAACGCCTTTTCCTTGCAATGCAGGGGGCAACTTGAGGGCCTATTAGGCCGTGTGGCTAGTGCCGCGAGGGGAAAAGCTCCCGCCCGGCTCGCGGCTTTTGAAAAAGCCTCTCGCCAGTTGGGCCCGGCGCCGCGCTGTGCGCGGCGCCGGGCCCAAGGCCGCTGACGGTTCTGGCCCTGGCCAGGGCAGTCTGGCGGGCGCGGGAGCCCCGTTTCCCGGCGTCCGTGTCAGACGCGCACGGGCTGAGACAGCTTCAGCAGCTGGTCCAGGTCCATGTGGCGTTCCAAATGTTCAGCCAGCGCGTCCAGGGTTTCCTCGACCCCGTCCTCATAGCCGGTCAGGCTTTCGTGGCCGAGCCCGCCAAGGAAGCTGGCGCGGAAGGCATCCGAGGAAAACAGCCCGTGCAGGTAGGAGCCTTTGACCCGGCCGTCTGCCGAGGCGGCACCCTCGGCCCGGCCGCCGATGGTGAGCCAGGCGCGGCTGCAATCAGCGCCCTCGGTGCGGCCCATGTGGATTTCATACCCGCTCACCGGCAGGTTGCCGTCCCGGGTCACCGCCTCGGTCAGCGTCACCCGCTTTTCGCCCGCCATAACCGTGTGCACATCCAAAAGGCCCAGCCCGTCCACCTTGCCGGGCCGTCCGTCGACACCATCGGGGTCGTCAATGCTCTTGCCCAGCATCTGATAGCCGCCGCACAGGCCCAGCACATGGCCGCCGCGGCGGTGATGCGCCTGGATGTCGATGTCCCAGCCTTGGGCGCGCAAGTAGGCCAGGTCGCCGATGGTCGACTTGCTGCCGGGCAGGATGATCAGATCGGCATCGCCGGGCAGGGCGCGGCCCGGCGGCACGATCTCCACCGTCACCTCCGGCTCGGCAGCCAGCGGATCGAGATCGTCGAAATTCGCCATCCGCTCCAGCTGCGGCACCACCACCTTGCAGGCGCCGCCCTGGCGCGATGCGATATCCATCATGTCTTCGGCCGGCAGCTTCCAGGCATCCCAGAACCACGGCACCACACCCAGAGAGGGCCAGCCCGTGCGCGCTGCAATATCGTCGCGGCCGGCATCAAACAGGCTGAGATCGCCGCGGAAGCGGTTCACCATGAAGCCTACGACCCGCTCCAGGTCATGGCGTTCAAGCACCGCCTTGGTGCCGACAATCTGCGCAATGACGCCGCCGCGGTGGATGTCGCCGGCAATCACTACCGGCACCTTGGCCGCACAGGCAAAACCCATGTTGGCAATGTCATTCTTGCGCAGGTTGGTTTCGGCAGGCGAGCCTGCGCCCTCGATTAGCACCAGATCTGCCTCCGCGGCCAAGCGGCGGTAGCTTTCCAATGCCGCTTCCAGCAGGCCGGATTTGTCGCGCATGAACGATCCTGCGCCTTGGGTGCCGCGGCGTTTGCCCTGCACGATCACCTGGGCGCCGGTATCGGTCTCCGGCTTTAAAAGAACCGGGTTCATGTCAGTATGGGGCGGCCGCATCGCAGCGCGCGCCTGCAGTGCCTGGGCCCGGCCGATCTCGCCGCCCTCGGGCGTGACGGCGGCATTGTTCGACATGTTCTGCGGCTTGAACGGCGCTACCTTCAGCCCGCGCCGGGTGTAGGCCCGCGCCAGCCCCGCCACGATGAGCGACTTGCCGACATTGCTGCCGGTGCCCTGGATCATGATTGAACGCGCCATTGCCGACTCCCTGCCTTGGCCTTCTCTGTCAAAGGCTTCCATAGCAGGTTAGGCCGCGCCGTCTATGGGCGCTGTGCCGGAAGCGCCAGCGCACCGTCTGCGCGCGACGGCTTGACCTGGCGGCAAACGCCTGCGGGCAAAAAGAAAAACGCGCCCCAAGGGGACGCGCTTTTCAGCAAGGCAGGCAGAAGTCCTTAGGCGGCTTCAGCCTGCGCAGCGTTGCGGCGTTCGCTTTCTTCACGCGACAGCGCAACCGAGGTCCGCACACCGCGGCCCACGAAGTCCATCAGGCCTTCCACAACCCGCTCGTTCGGGTCGATACCTGCGCAGGACAGCACTTCGCGGCCATCGCGCGAGCGTGCCCAGCGGGCGATTTGTTCCGGGCCATTGCCGTATTTCTTGTCGTCGGCGATGGCATCATCCAGTGCGGCCAGCACAACGGCTGCAAACAATTTGCGAGCCCTGTTGCCCTGTTCGTTATTATAAGCGGTGCCGTCTACGAAATCTCGCATCTCGCATCCTTTGTTGTTCTTGCTATTGCAATTTTCGGCGTAGCGCTGCTTATGGCGGAATTGTGACGATTCGGGTAGCCCGCAGATGCATAGCTTTCATGCAAATTGCGCATACCTTATTCACAGATCCTCCATACCATATCCTTGTCTTGCCAGCAGCCGACCTGCCAGATATAGGGGCTTGCAAGTTTTCAACAACCATCCGAAAGGCATTTTCCCATGCCCAAGATCAACGGTAACGAAATCCGTCCCGGCAACGTTTTGGAACATAATGACGGTTTGTGGGCAGCGGTGAAGGTCGATCACGTCAAGCCCGGCAAAGGCGGCGCCTTTGCCCAGGTCGAACTGCGCAATCTGCGCAACGGCTCGAAGCTGAACGAACGCTTCCGTTCCGCCGACAAGGTGGAGCGCGTGCGGCTTGAGCAGAAAGACCAGCAGTTCCTCTATGAGAGCGACGGCATGCTGGTATTCATGGATGCCGAAACCTACGAGCAGATCGAACTGCCCGCGGACCTGCTGGGCGACCGCCGCCCGTTCCTGCAGGACGGCATGACCATCGTCGTCGAATTCTACGAGTCGGAAGCGCTGAACGCCACCGTGCCGCAGAAAGTGACCTGCAAGATCGTCGAGACCGAGCCGGTTGTGAAAGGCCAGACCGCGGCCAACTCCTTCAAGCCCGCGATCCTGGACAACGGCGTGAAGGTCATGGTGCCGCCGTTTGTCGGCCAGGACGAGATGATCGTGGTCAACACCGAGACCATGGAATACTCCGAACGCGCCTGACCGCTGCCGGAAGCCTGATATAGAAAGCCGTCCCTTTGGGGCGGCTTTTTTGCTGGCAGAAGCTCCTTGGCAGAGTTCCCGGTTCATGGTTGGGCAGGGCAGGGCTCCCGCGCCTGGCGGCGTGCCTTGGCTGCGCCAAATCCCTTGCAGCCTTGGGCGTGGCACCGCTTACGCGGTGCAGAAGGCTGCTGAGAGGTACTTGGGGGCAGAACCCGCCTTCAAGGGCTTGTTCGATT
The DNA here is from genome assembly GCF_000813745.1 of Leisingera sp. ANG-M1. GTDB lineage: Bacteria > Pseudomonadota > Alphaproteobacteria > Rhodobacterales > Rhodobacteraceae > Leisingera. Next base: position 278,508 of record NZ_JWLC01000005.1, read on the forward strand.
GTACCGGCGCCGTGCCGCGTCAACGGTGAACCGCGCTTGCCAGCACGGCCGCCGGGCGGCGGCTCTTGACCCGGCAAGTTGCAAGTCGTGCGCGGGGGCTAAAGGCCCAATGCTGAAAGCCTGGCTTCGACCATGCCCCGGTATCCCGCACCGAAAAGCCGCAGATGCACCAGCGCAGGCCAGAGCTGGTAGATGCAGCGGCGCATTTCATGGCCGGGAGCCAGTGCCCCGTAGCCTGCATAGAAGTCTGCAGGCGGCGTGCCGAACAGATGCAGCATCGCCAAGTCAACTTCGGCATGGCCGAAATAGCAGGCCGGGTCGATCAAGTAGGCGGCGGCACTGCTGAACAGCACGTTGCCGGTCCACAGATCCCCATGAAGCAGTGCGGGCGGGGGTGCGTTCGGCAGCAGCTCCGGCAGCTTCAGGCAAATGGCTTCGACGCGCTGCCGCAGATCGCGGGGCAATGCGCCTGGGTCCGCCAGCAGCCGGCGGCGGGCCCAGAACTCGGGCCAGTTCTGCAGAGGGGAATTCGGAACCTCCACCTGACCGAAGGCGTAGTCATTGGACCAGCCGTAATGCTGCCCGGCGGTTGAATGCAGCTGCCGCAGGGCTGTGCCCAAAGCCCGCCACCTGGCGGCGGTAGGCGGTGTTTCGTCCAATGCCTCCATCAGCAGCAGGCAGCCTGTCACCGCCAGAACCTCGGGCGCAGGCACCCCCGCCGAGCGGATGGCTAGCAGCATCCTGGCTTCCTGCGCTGCCAGCGGGCCGGATTTGGCCACCACCTGACGGCCATCGCGCAGCTCCAGAAGATGGACCTCGGAGAGGTCGCCGCCATGCAGCGGGCGGGTACGCGCGACTTCCGCACCCAGCAGGGAATGTACAGTCTCTTCCAGCTCGCTCACGGCTGCCAGGAGACGCGGGCCTCTCCGGCCAGCATCTCCCCCTTGGCGCGGTCAAAGCGCAGGTAGGCAATGCCCTTGCCGCCGGATTGGGTGAACAGCGTGCCGGCCGGCTTGCCGTCTGCGGTGATCTCTGTGCCAACCGGCGCGGAGCCCTCGACGTCCACGACCCGCAAGCCCTTGCGCAGCTCGGTCTTGTGCTTCATCCGCGCGGTGACTTCCTGGCCGACATAGCAGCCCTTGCGGAAATCGACCCCCTTCAGGGCCTCAAAACCCGCTTCCAGGATATAGCTGTCCGGCCCCAGCTCGATGCCGGTCTCGGGGATGCAGTGGGCCACCCGGACCGCATCCCAATCGGTGCCGTCGTCACCGCTTTCCGCGCCGTACAGCCGCCATCCCATCTCCGAGTGGCGCGGATCAGCGAACGCCCCCTTCGGCGCCGGGCCAGTGCCGCGGCTCACCTGCAGCTCCGTCATCTCCACCTGCACGTCGGCGCGCAGCCGGTACATGTTCAGCCGTTTCAGAAGACCGTCTGCCAATGAGGCTTCCACATCCAGCAGCACCGCATCGCCGTCCGTCGCCAGGAAGAAATCCGCCAGGTATTTGCCTTGCGGCGTCAGCAGCGCGGCATAGACCAGGCCGTCGTCCAGCCGGTCAACATTGCTGGTGACAAGCCCCTGCAGGAAGCTCTTGGCGTCAGCGCCACTCAGGCGCAGGATGCGGCGGTCGCTCATTTGTGTCTCCTGTCGGCCCGCATGGGGCATTGGACTGTTTGGCCCAGTGATATAGGAAGCGGGGCGGAAGAAAACAGCAAATCCGCCCAAGGATCTCTCTCATGCCTGCGCCGGTCAGCATTGTCATTCCCACCTTGAATGCGGCTGAAGAGCTGCCCGCCGCGCTGGAGTGCCTGATGGAGGGGCTGGCGGCCGGGCTGATCCGCGAGCTGGTGATCAGCGACGGCGGCTCGGCGGACGGCACCCGGGCCATTGCGGAGGCTGCAGGGGCAGAGTGGATCAGCGGCGCGCCGTCGCGCGGCGGCCAGCTGCGCCGGGGCTGTGCGGCGGCGAGGGGCGATTGGCTGCTGGTGCTGCATGCGGACACTCATCTGGCGCCGGGCTGGGCCCAGGCCGTGGCGCAGCATCTGGAGACGGGGCAGGGGCATCCCGCCTGCTTCCGCCTGCAGTTCCGGGCCCGCGGACTGATGCCTGCCTGGGTGGCGGGCTGGGCCAACCTGCGCACGCGCCTGTTCCGGCTGCCCTACGGCGACCAGGGGCTGCTGATTGGGCGCGCCGGGTACGAGGCCGCGGGCGGCTACCCTGATCAGCCGCTGATGGAGGATGTGGCTCTGGCGCGCCGTCTCAAGCGGGTGGCGGTGCTGCCCTGCGCGGCGCGGACAAGTGCCGTGCGGTACCAAAAGGCTGGGTGGATGACGCGCGGGGCGCGGAATCTGTGGACGCTAACGCGGTACTTCCTGGGGGCAAGTCCTGAGAAGCTGGCTCGTTCCTACCGTAAGTAGCGGTGAGGGCAACGCGCGTCCGCGGGCGGAAGCGTAGCGCCCGCCGTTTTGCCGGAGGCAAACCTGCGGTTTGACGGGGGCGGACGGGCGCTGCCCGGCCTTCAGCCGGGCGAGGGGCCTGTTCTAATTACCCGAATACCTTGCGGGCAAAGCGGCGGAACCAGCGTTCTTTGCCGTTGTCCGCATCCTCAGGCACTTGCTCTGCCTGGGCGGCAATGCCTGCAGTATCCACCACCGTCTTGCCGTCCTGAAACTGCAGCCGGTAGAGATCGGCATAAAGCCCGCCGCGGTCCAGCAGCTCGTCATGGCTGCCCTGATCCACCACCCGGCCGCGGTCCATCACCACGATCTTGTCGGCATTGCGGATGGTTGACAGCCGGTGCGCAATCACCAGCGTGGTGCGCCCGCCTGCCAGCCGGTCCAGCGCCTGCTGCACCACTTTTTCCGACTGCGCATCCAGCGCCGAGGTGGCCTCGTCCAGCAGCAGCACCGGCGTGTTGCGCAGCAGCGCCCGGGCGATCACCACCCGCTGCCGCTGGCCGCCCGACAGGGCCGAGCCGCGGGGGCCGACGCGGGTCTCCAGCCCGTGCTCCAGCTTGGGCAGGAAATCCGCCACATGCGAGGCATCCAGCGCCGCCTGCAGCTCCTGCTCGCTGATGTCCGTGCGGCCCAGCACGATGTTTTCCCGCAGGGTCTCGTCAAACAGCAGCGCCTCCTGGGTCACCACCGAGAACAGCCCGCGCAGATCGCCGGTGTTCAGATCGGTGACCTCCACGCCGCCGACCGTGACAGAGCCGTGCTGCGGGTCCACCATCCGGGTCAGAAGGTTGAAAATGGTCGACTTGCCGGCGCCGGAAGCGCCAACCAGCGCAGTGGTCTTGCCGGCTTCGGCTTCCAGGTTCAGCCCGTGCAGGATCTGCGCATCGCCATAGCTCAGGTCCACACCGCTAAGGCGGATCGGCGGCAGCCCCTCGGGCGCGGGCTTGGGGCTCTTCGGCTCGGACAGCAGGATCGGCGCATCCAGCAGCTCCTTGATCCGCTCCAGCGCCGCCGCCGCCGCCTGCCACACGCCTGAGATATTGGCCAGCTTCCGCATCGGTTCGAACGACAGGCCGATCGAGGTGAAGAAGCTCATGAACTGGCCGACGGTCTTGTCGCCGGAAATGATCTCGGAGCCGCCATACAGCAGCACCGCCATGAAACCGACCCCGGCCATGATGTCGGTCATGCCCGAAATGGACGAGGTGCCAAAGGCGGCCTTCACTTCGGAGCGCACAAATTCGTCGGTGCGCTGCGCAAAGCGGCCGGCCTGGTAGTCCTCCAGCCGGTTCAGCTTGACCGGCACGATGCCGTGAAAGATCTCATCGAGCCGGGTGGACAGATCCGCGCCCAGATCGCGGGCGCGCGAGGCTTTCTTGCGCACATAGCGCTGGGCCGACGCAATGGGCAGCAGCAGCACCGGCACCCCGATCAGCAGGATCAGCGTCCAGCGCCAATCGATGCTGAAGGCAACGCCCAGCACCGCCACCATAGCCACCAGATCGCGGCCTGCGCCGGTGATCACTGCCCGCCAGACCGCGTTGATGGCATTGACGTCCGATTGCACCCGCTGAATCAGCAGCCCCGGCGGGTGCTGCTGGTGAAACGCCGGGTCCTGGCGGATCAGCCGGGCCAGCATGTCCTTGCGCAAATGCGCGGCGGAAGTCTGCGATACCTTGCTCAGCAGCACCTTCTGCACGACGCTGGATACGCCTCGCAGGGTGAAAATGGCCAGAAACGCCAGGCTGACCCAGACCAGAGCATCGGTATTGCCTGCGACAAACACCAGGTCGAACATCGGCTGCATCATATAGCCAAGCGCGCCCATGGTCGCGCCTTCCAGCACCATGAAGACCACGGCAATGCCCAGGAGGCCGATGTAATGGCGCAGGTAACCGCGCCACAGCCAGCCGAACAGCTCGCGGGAGGATTTATGTGGCTTGCTCATGCGGGGAGGGTCCGGCAGGGAATTCGGGTCATTTCAGGCCTTTTTGACATGCCAGAGCCATTTAAGCAGCTAAAAATCAGGGTGCAAGCAATTCGCCGTGACGCTGCGGCGCCGGGAATTGACGTTGCAGGCTGGCCGGGTAGTGTGGCGGCAGGGAACAACCGCGGGCTTCCGCGCTCTCAAGGAACATCAGACATGAGCGGATCAGTTAACGTGTCGGCCGGCCGGTCGTACCTCGCCATTCCGGGGCCTTCGGTGGTGCCCGACCAGGTGCTGCAGGCGATGCACCGGGCTTCGCCCAACATCTACGCGGGCGAACTGATCGAGATGACCGCGACCCTGATCCCGGATCTGCGCCGGGTAGCACGCACGCAGCATCACGCAGCAATCTATATCGCCAACGGCCACGGCGCCTGGGAGGCCGCCTTGCAGAACACCCTGCAGCCGGGCGATCTGGTGCTGGTGCCGGCTTCGGGCCGCTTTGCCATCGGCTGGTCGGAAATGGCCGATGGGCTGGGCATCGAAACCGAGGTCCTCGATTTCGGCAATCACGCACCCTGGGACCTGGACCGGATCGCCGAACGGCTCGCCGCCGACAAGGAGCACCGCATCAAGGCGGTGCTGGGCGTGCATGTGGACACCTCCAGCTCGATCCGCAATGACGTGGCCGCGCTGCGCCGCCTGCTGGACGCGTCCGGCCATCCGGCGCTTTTGATGGCCGATTGCATCGCCTCGCTGGGCTGCGACCGGTTCGAGATGGATGACTGGGGCGTCGACGTGATGGTCTCGGCCTGCCAGAAGGGGCTGATGGTGCCCGCGGGCATCAGCTTTGTGTTTTTCAACGGGAAAGCCGCCGCCGCCCGCGAGGCGCTGCCGCGGATCAGCCGCTACTGGGACTGGAAGCCGCGCGCCAACCCTCAAGAGTTTTACCAGTATTTCGGCGGCACCGCGCCGACGCACCACCTCTACGGGTTGCGCGCCGCGCTCGACATGATCCACGCCGAGGGCATTGAAAATGTCTGGGCCCGCCACGCCCATCTGGCCCGCGCTATCTGGGCCGCCTGCGAGGCCTGGGGGAGCGATGGCCCGTTGCGGATGAATGTGCCGTACCGGGCCTTGCGCTCCAATGCGGTGACCGCTCTGCAGCTGGAGGCGCCCGGCGGCACCCGCTTGCGGCAATGGCTGGAACAGAATCTGGGGCTGACGCTGGGCATCGGCCTTGGCATGGCGCCCTCGGACAGTCCGGAATGGCACGGCTTCTTCCGGCTTGGCCATATGGGCCATGTGAACGGCCATATGGTGCTGGGCCTGCTGGGCGGCGTGGAAACCGGCCTCAGGGCCCTGGACATTCCGCATGGCCGCGGTGCGCTGGAGGCCGCTGCGGCGGCACTGGCCGGCCGCTAGCTGCCCGTCATAGTCCGGCAGGAGGCGGGCTCTACGCCTTCTGCGAGTTCAGCCGGATATCCAGCCTGGTGATGAAGTGGTTGATCAGCACGGCCAGCACCAGCACGGGCACCAATCCGTACATCACCCAGATCACAAAGAAGATCCACATCAGGTTGATTCCGGCAAAAGTAATGGCGGCAGTGAAAAAGTCCGGCATGCCGCCCGGCAGTTCAGGTTCACGCATGACATTTCTCCGGGTTCTACACATAAATTGTAGCCCGAAAGAGGTGAATGTCCGGTAAAACCGCCGCGATCCGGTCCAGGCGGGCAGGTTTCAGCCGCCCGCCGTTGCGGTCTCTGCCGCTGCCAGCGCCCTGGGCAGTGCCGCGGCAAAGGCAGACATCTCCGCCTCCGGCCCGCAGCTGATCCGGATGCAGCGGTTCTGCGGCGCCGCAAAAGGCATCCGCGCAAAGATCCCCTGATCCACCAGCGAGTCCAGCACTGCCTTGGCAAACACTCCATCGCGGCCGCAGTCGATGGCGACGAAATTGGTGGCCGAGGGCAGGGCAGCCAGCCCGTTCTCTGCCGCAATCTCCGCAATCCGCTCCCGCGCCGCCGCAATCCGGCCGGTCACATGTGCCAGCCAGTCCTGATCCTGCAGCGCCGCCAGCGCGCCCGCCTGCGCTGCCCGGTTCATGCCAAAGTGGTTGCGCACCTTGTTGAAGGCGGCAATCAGCTCCGGGTGCCCGATCGCATAGCCGACGCGCGCACCCGCCATGCCATATGCCTTGGAGAAGGTCCGCATCCGCACCACGCGGCTGTCATCGGCGCTGATGGGCGCCGCAGTGCCCTCCGGCGCGCATTCCACATAGGCCTCATCCAGGAGCAGCAGGCAGCCCTCCGGCAGCTTGTCCAAAGCCGCGGCAATTGCCGCACCGGGATGCCAGCTGCCCATCGGATTGTCCGGGTTCGCCAGATAGACCAGCTTGGCCCCGACTTCGCCCGCCTTGGCAAACAGCGCCTCATAGTCCTCGCGGTCGTCTCTGTAAGGCACCGTGTGCAGAACCCCGCCGAACCCCGCGACATGATAGTTGAAAGTCGGATAGGCCCCCAGCGAGGTCGCCACCGCATCGCCCGCGCCGATCAGCAACCGGACCAGGTAACCCAACAGCCCGTCGATGCCTTCGCCCACCATGATGTGTTCCGGCTGAACCCCATGATGCGCGGCCAGCGCCTGCCGCAGATCATAGTTCTCCGGATCGCCGTACATCCAGATTTCACCTGCGGCTTGGGCCATCGCCTCGACCGCTTTGGGCGAGGGGCCAAAGATGTTCTCATTCGCCCCCAGCCGGGCGGCAAAGGCCTGGCCGCGCGCCCGCTCCTGGGTCTCGGGGCCGACAAAAGGCACGGTGGCGGGCAGGGACTGCGCAAGCGGGGTGTAGCGTGGACCGGTCATGGCGGCAGATAACCCCATGCCGCCCAGCGGAGCAAGGCTTGCGTCCCCGTGCCATCCGGCCGAAGAAGGCAGGGATACTGGAGGAGATTTTCAGATGCGCCTTTTCCTTGCCCTTCTCACCGCCGCGCTGGCCTACCTGCTGCTTTGGCCGGTGCCGGTCGACCCGGTGGCCTATCACCCGCCCGCACCGCCCGGCTTTACCGGCGATTACGCTGAAAACAACGCCTTGGATGCGGCTGAGCTGATCACGCTGCCGGATGGCGAGATTGGCCCAGAGGACCTGGCGGAACTGCCCGGCGGCCGCATCTATACCACCTCGCTCTCCGGCAATCTTTACCGCATTGACGGCCCGGAACCGGTTCTGGAGGACCGGCTGGGCGGCCGTCCGCTGGGGCTCAGGGCCGGGCCGGACGGTGCGCTCTACATCGCCGACAGCTTCCGCGGCCTCCTGCGCTGGAGCGGCCCTGGCACGCTGGAGCCTGTAGCCGAAACCATAAATGGCGCGCCGGTCATCTATGCCAATCAGCTCGACATCGCCCGCGACGGCACGATCTATGTCTCCAATTCTTCCGACCGCTTCGATCCCGAAACCATGGGCGGCACCAAGCCGACCTCGATCCTCACCATCTGGGAGCAGTCCAATACCGGTTACGTCGCCCGCATTTCCCCGGACGGCAAGGCGGAGAAGATTGCAGATGGCTTCGTCTACACCAATGGCATTGCCCTCTCGCCAGATGAGGACTTCCTGCTGATCAACGAAACCGGCCGCGCCCGTGTCCACCGGCTCTGGCTCAAAGGACCGCGTGCAGGCGAGCAAGAGGTATTCCTCGACAATCTCCCCGGCTATCCCGACAACCTCGAGGCGCAGGGCGACGGCACCTATTGGCTCGCCTTCGCCAGCCCGCGGGTGCCGTCGGAAAAGCTGATGCCCTATCCGTTCTTGCGCAAAGTGGTCTGGCGCCTTGGCCCGATGGTGCGCCCGGCGCCGATCCACCGCGGCATGCTGGTCCAGTTCGACGGGGAGGGAAACATTCTGCGCAGCCTGCAGGATCCGGACGGCCGACTTGGCGTCACCACCGGCGGCAGGATCGCGGGCGGGCAGCTCTACGTGATGACGCTCGACTCGCCCTGGTTCGCCCGGATGACGCTTGCGCCCTGAGCCTGCCCCGACGTTGCTCTGGCCTGCCGCCGGAAACCGGGGCAAGCTGAAGGGGCAGCAGCAGGGAGCAGACCATGGCCAAAGTCACCACCGGCTACAAGGACCACATCGCCTTTGTCACGCTGAACCGCCCGGACAAGCACAATGCGCTGGACGAGGAGATGATCGCTGCCATTATCGCTGCAGGGCAGGAGGTTGCCGCCTCTGACGCCCGCGCCGTGGTGCTCTCGGGCTCCGGTAAAAGCTTCTGCGCCGGGATGGACATGGCAGCGCTGGCGGGGCTCGCGCAGCGTGATGTGCAGACATGGCTGATGGAGCGTACCCACGAGGACGCCAATGATTTCCAGGAGGTGGCCATGGTCTGGCGCCGGGTGCCGGTGCCGGTGATCGCCGCCATCCACGGCGCCTGTTTCGGCGGCGGGCTGCAGCTGGCGCTGGGCGCTGACATCCGCATTGCCCACCCCGAGGCCCAGCTCTCGGTGATGGAGATGAAATGGGGCCTGGTGCCGGACATGGGCGGCATGGCTTTGCTGCCGGGGCTGGTCCGCCCGGATGTGCTGCGCCGATTGACCTACACGGCGGAAAAAGTCGAAGCCCCGCAAGCGCTGGACTGGGGGCTGGTGAGCGAAACCGCGGCCAGCCCGCTCACCCGCGCCATCGAAATGGCCGCCGGGATCACGGCGCAAAGCCCCTCTGCCATCCGCGCTGCCAAGCGGCTGATTGCCTATGCCGAAAGCGGAGCCCCGCAGGCTGATGTCCTGCTGCGCGAAAGCGCCGAACAGGCGGAGCTGATCGGCAAGCCGGACCAGATGCAGGCCGTCGCGCGCCAGCTCCAAAAGCCCAGGGCCGGGGAAAGCTGAACACGGCCCCGGCCGCGCCTTCCTGCCCTGGGTTCAGCCTGCCTGCACGGAAACTACAGAACTGCCGCCCCTTCCTCTTGCCAAAAATATCCCCGCCGGAGGCAGCGCCCGGCACGGGCGCACCGCCGCCAATGGAGGCCTGGAATATGCAACAGCGGATTTTCGCCAAATCTTACGGAAATCCGCCGATGCAAGCGGGAAACCGCCGTCAAACGGCAGAATGATGCCGCGCAAAAGCAGCGGAAAATCCTGTTAACTTTTTGGCAATATCTGGGCGCGAAACCTGCCTTCAGGAGGGCGCAAATCAGGCCAAATCAGCATCTGACTGTCTGCACCGGGACGGCCGTCATGGCCGCCGGACGGCCGCTTGCGCCCCATGGAAACGCAAAAGAACCGGTTGCGGCGGATACCGCTTCATCCGGGCTTCAGAAAGGAGTGAGGCTGATGCATCTGGTGCGCAAAAAGTGGTTTATCCTGTTTGAAAGCGGCGGCCTGCTGTCCCGGACCGGGGACCGGGTCACCTATTTCTACGACGAGGCACTGAGCTTCAGGGATTTCGAGGAGGCGCAGCGCTACTTGGCTTCGAACGAGAACCGGGTCAGCTGCACCGGCATCCGTCCGTCGCTGACCGAAGCGGCGTGAGCGGATGGCTGGAAGCCCGGGGCAGGCCGCGGGCGGCCGAGGCACAGATGCCTAGCTCCGCCCGCTGGCTGATTGCCTTTTGCGGGGTGCTGATCTCGGCCTCGGCCTTGATCTTCTGGGCCTGGCTGGGCGGTGCCGGCCAGGCGCCGGAGGACCAGCCCGGCTGGTTCACCCTGACCGCGCTGCGGTTCTTTTGGCTGCCTTTTCTCAGCGGTGCCGGCCTGGTGCTTGCGGTCTGCTGCGCCGGCCGTTCGGGTCCCTGAGACCCAAACGAAAAAGGCCGCGCTGCAGCGCGGCCTTTCCCGGAACTCACTCAGGCAATCTTACAGCGATGCCTCGTAGATCTTGCCGATGTTGGCGCCCAGTGCGGCGTCATACTCTGCATCAGACATCGCCACGTTCAGGCCTTCGGTCAGCGCGCGGCTGAAGGAGGCGATCATTTTGGCGTTCTGAGACAGGCGCGCGCAGGCGTCGTCGGTGGTGTAACCGCCGGACAGAGCCACAACACGCACCACATTGGCGTGGTCGGCCAGATCGTCGTACAGGCCGGCCTTGGACGGGATGGTCAGCTTCAGCGCCACTTTGCTGTCCGCAGGCAGGGCGTCCAGCTGCGCCTGGATCTCAGCCTTCAGGATGTCCTCGGCCTCTTCCTTGGTGGCGGAGTTGATGTCCACTTCCGGCTCGATGATCGGCACCAGGCCGGCGGCCACGATCTGCTGGCCCACTTCGAACTGCTGCGCGACAACCGCCTTGATGCCTTCGGCGTTGGCTTCCTTCACCACCGATCGCATCTTGGTGCCGAAGATGCCCTTGTCGTTGGCGCGCGCCAGCAGCGCGTCCAGTTCCGGCATCGGCTTCATCATCTGAACGCCGTTGGCTTCATCGGCCAGGCCCTTGTCCACCTTCAGGAACGGGACCACGCCGCAGCTGTTCCACAGGAACTCAGCGGTGGGGGTGCCTTGGATCTCGCCGTCCATGGTTTTTTCAAACAGGATCGCGCCCAGGATGCGGTCTTTGCCGAAGCTCGCGGAGGTGATGATGCGGGTGCGCATCTTGTGGATTTCGGCGAACATCTCGTCTTCGCCGTTGTAGGCGTCCTCGGTCACGCCATAAAGCGCCAGCGCTTTCGGGGTGGAGCCGCCCGACTGGTCCAGCGCGGCAATAAAGCCGTTGCCGGTTGCGATGCGGTCGAGTTGTGCCTGCTGGGCGGAAGCGTCTTTTGCCATAATGCGTCACTCTTGCTGGAAGATTTTGTCTTGGCGCTGTCTATAGCGCGAATCCTGCAGGAAACAACGGGGTGTAGCGCTAACGGAAGAAGGATTTGCGGGCGTCCCGCGCCATGTTGTAGCGCATTTCCAGCTCCGAGATGCGTGCCATGGCGGCCTTCCGCAGCTCCGGGTCTGTCAGCGCGGCATAGTCCTTGCGGGCCTGCGCCAGCTGCTCCTTCAGGCCGAATTCTTCCGGCACCGCTCCGGCCTGTGCCATGATCCGCAGGCCCGCAGCCAGCCCGGCATCCACATGCGCCTCGCCGCTGCGGTCGGGCAGCGGCTTGCCTTCGCCCTCAAGGCCTTGCAGCTGCCCCTCAGCTTGCGCTTTGCTCAGCTGGCGTTCGATAAGGTTGCGGAAGGCACGGATCATGCGAGGCTCTGGTTCGTTGCAAGAGAAGCTTATCAGCGGCGGCTCAGCCCAGCCAGTCCTTGCGGGTGACGGCATCATTCAGCGCCAGCAGATCCTCGCGCAGCTCTTCCAGCCCGATCGGACCTCCCAGGCACACCCGGACTGCTTCTTCGGGCAGGCCGGTGACCGTGAAGGCATCGCTGGGCATGATGCCGATCTGGCGGCCGGCCATCCGGCCCATCACTTCGGCCCGGCTGGTGCCGCGGGGCAGGGTGAGCCACAGGTTGAAAGCCAGCGGGTCGCTGTCGATGAAGCACTCCTGCAGCACCTCCGCCGCCAGCGCCTGCCGCTCGGCAGCGGCCTTGCGGACGGACCTCTGGATCTCCGCTGCAGTGCCATCCTCGATCCAGCGGCCCAGCAGCGCCAGGTTCAGCGGCGATACCATCACATGCATCGACCTGAGCGCCTGGCTGAACTGCCCCAGCAGCGCCCGTTTCGGCACCGTCGTGTAGGCTAGCCGCAGCCCGGCCCCGAAACACTTGGAAAGCCCCGCGATATGCCAGCCCAGATCCGGAACCAGACTGCTGATCGCCGCAGGCGCGCCATTGTCGACAAAGCAATAGGCATCATCCTCGATCAGCGTCAGATCATGCTCCTGCAGCACCGCAGCAATCTCCTGCCGCCGTTTGGCCGGAATGGTTCTTGTGGTCGGATTCTGCAGGGTTGGATTGAGGTACAGCGCCGCGGGCCAATGGTCGGTGATGGCCTTCTCCAGTTCGCCCGGCAGAATGCCGTCCTTGTCGCCTGCCAGCCCGATCAGCCGGATCCCCTGCCGCGCCGCGATGGAGCGCAGGCCGGGGTAGGTTACGTCTTCACATAAGATCGTCGATCCCGGCTCGCACAGCACCGTCAGGATCGCATAGAGGCTGGCGTGCGCCCCGGGAGTGATCACCAGCCGTTCGGGCGCGCAATGCAGCCTGTTGGCCTGCATCCAGTCTGCCGCAAGGGCGCGGTCCTGCGGGCTGCCGGTCACTGACTGATAACGCAAGAGCGGCAAAAGGTTGGCCGAGACATGCTCCAGTCCCTTTTGCATCCGCGCCAGCAGTGCCGGATCGTCCGGCTCCGGCGGCATGTTCATCATCGGATCTTCTTCCAGTGCCCGGCGCGGGTCGGGGCGTTCGGGCAGCGCGTCCAGGGCCTTCACAAATGTGCCGCGGCCGACAAAGCTTTCGATATAGCCGCGCCGCACCGCTTCCGCGTATCCGCGGGACACGGTGGAGAAGTCGACGCCCAGATCCTGCGCCACCCGCCGCTGGGGCGGCAGCCGGTCGCCCGGGGACAGCACGCCCTCGTCAATGTCCGCCTTGATCGCCTCGGCAATCTCCAGGTAGCGCGGCTTTTCGCCTTCCAGCCGGGTCGGGGCCCATTGTTTCATCTGCTGCTTCTCCCGCCGGGTTACTGGCGAATTGTACCGTGATTGATTGGTTCAATGTCAGAGTGCGACAATAAATGCAACATCAATGTATGCATATTGATTGCATTCAATGTGGGAATCACGGTATCAGGCGCCAAACCCAAGGAGATGCGCGATGACCGGGACTGATCTGGTGCAAGAGGAGCAGCGGGAGATGAAGCCCGCATTGTGGAAGGGCCTGCGCCTGCGCTGCCCGAATTGCGGCGAGGGCAAGCTGCTGCACAGCTATCTGAAGGTAAACGACAGCTGCTCGGAATGCGGCCAGGAGCTGCACCATCAGCGCGCCGATGACGGCCCGGCCTATCTGACCATCCTGGTGGTTGGCCACATTCTCGGTTTTGCGCTGCATATCGTCTACATGCAGCTGCGCCCGGACCCCTGGACGCTGGCGATCATCATGTCGGTGATCACGGTCGGGGCTTCGCTCTACATGCTGCCGCGGATGAAGGGGCTGGTGGTGGCCTATCAATGGGCCAAGCGGATGCACGGTTTCTGAGCGGAAATAACCCATTCAATCAAAATGCAAAAGGCAGGCCTGGGGCCTGCCTTTTGCAGTTTTCTCCCAGCGCCGCGCAGCGGCGCCGGGCCCAACAGGCGAGGGGCAATCTTTGATTGACCCGGAACCGGCGGGAGCCTCCCGCCAGCCGCAGATCACACCAGCCGCGAGGTGTCCTTGGCCGCGCGCACGAAATCGTCGAACAGCGGATGCGGCGCGAAGGGCTTGGATTTCAGCTCCGGGTGGAACTGCACGCCGATGAACCAGGGATGGTCCTTCCACTCGACGATCTCCGGCAGGCGGCCGTCCGGCGACATGCCGGTGAAATTCAGGCCGCAGGCCTCCAGCTTCTCGCGGTATTTGATGTCCACCTCATAGCGGTGGCGGTGGCGTTCTTCGATATGGGTGCTGCCGTACACCTTGGAGACCAGCGAGTCTTCCGCCAGCGCGGCGTCATAGGCGCCGAGCCGCATGGTGCCGCCCTTGTCGTCGTCGGCCTTGCGGCTCACCTTGTGATTGCCCTGCACCCATTCCTTGAGGTGGTAAACCACGGGCTCGAACCGTTTCTTGCCGGCCTCGTGGTCGAACTCTTCCGAGCCCGCCTCGGCAATGCCCGCCACGTTGCGGGCCGCCTCAATCACCGCCATCTGCATGCCCAGGCAAATGCCCAGGTAGGGAACGTTGTTTTCGCGGGCATATTGCGCCGCCTTGATCTTGCCCTCGGTGCCGCGCTCGCCAAAGCCGCCGGGCACCAGGATCGCGTGGAAGCCCTGCAGATGCGGCGCGGCATCTTCCTCGTCGAACAGCTCGGCATCGACCCATTCGATCTTCACCTTCACCCGGTTCGACATGCCGCCATGGGTCAGCGCCTCGGCGATCGACTTATAGGCATCTTCCAGCTGGGTGTATTTGCCGACGATGGCCACCTTCACCTCGCCTTCCGGGTTGTAGATGCGGTCGGCCACATCTTCCCAGCGGTCCAGGTTGGGCTTCGGCGCCGGCGCGATGCCGAAGGCATCCAGAACTGCTTGGTCCAGGCCCTCGCGGTGGTAGGCCAGCGGCGCCTCGTAGATCGATTTCAGGTCCTGCGCGGCGATCACCGAGTCGGGGCGCACGTTGCAGAACAGGGCCAGCTTCTCGCGCTCTTTCTTCGGGATCGGGCCTTCGGAGCGGCAGACCAGAATGTCCGGCGCCAGGCCGATCGAGCGCAGCTCCTTCACCGAGTGCTGGGTCGGCTTGGTCTTCAGCTCGCCCGAGGCTTTGATATAGGGCAGCAGGGTGAGGTGCATGAAAATGCACTCGCCGCGCGGCTTGTCCTGGGCGAACTGGCGGATGGCTTCAAAGAAGGGCAGGCCTTCGATGTCGCCGACGGTGCCGCCGATTTCGCACAGCATGAAGTCGACCTCATCCTCGCCGATGGAGATGAAGTCTTTGATTTCATTGGTGACGTGCGGGATCACCTGAATGGTCTTGCCCAGGTAGTCGCCGCGGCGCTCTTTCTCGAGCACGTTGGTGTAGATCCGGCCGGAGGAGATCGAGTCGGTCTTGCGCGCGGGCACTCCAGTGAAACGCTCGTAGTGGCCCAGATCGAGGTCGGTCTCGGCGCCGTCGTCGGTGACGAAGACTTCGCCGTGCTCAAACGGGCTCATGGTGCCCGGGTCGACGTTCAGATAGGGGTCCAGCTTGCGCAGCCGCACCGAGTAGCCGCGGGCCTGCAAAAGCGCGCCCAAAGCGGCAGAGGCCAGGCCCTTGCCCAGGGATGAAACCACACCGCCAGTGATAAAGATGAAACGCGCCATGTCTGTTCGGCTGCCCCCGTGAGAAGTCAGAATCAAGCTGCCCGGCGGAGGATGGAATAGGCTCCAAAAACCGCTGCATCACGGGACTTCATATATAAAGGATTCGCGCACGCAGCGCAAGGGAACCGCAAGATGCTGTTGCGGTTCCTAAGAACCCGTCAAGGTGTAGTGGATCAGTCCAGGCTCGGCACCAGCGGTGCGTTGTCGCCTTCGGCCGGTGGCAGAAGATCGCTGCCAAGCGCCGGTGCGGCCGGGGCCTCGCCGGTCTCAGTCTGCGGAACCGCCAGCCGATCGGTGACCGAGGAGCCTGCGGATTTCTGTGCCGCCATGATCGTCAGGGTGATCGAGGTGCAGATGAAGGCAATCGCCAGGATCCAGGTCACCTTGCCAAGCGCGGTTGCTGCCGCGCGGCCCGAGATGGCGCCGCCGCCGCCACCGCCGCCCATGCCCAATCCGCCGCCTTCGGAGCGCTGCAGCAGCACCACGGCAATAAGGCCGAGAGCCAGAAGAAGATGGATGATGAGAACAACGTTTTCCATGGGTCCCTGCGGCGGTTGGCTGAGTACCGGGCGTAAATAGGCAAGATCGGCGGGAGGGGCAAGGGCGGAGTTTGCCGGGTGCCGAGAGTTTCCTGTCTGAGCATGCTTCTGCGGTGCTGCAGGCATGGGAGGTCACGCAACGTGATTGATGGCATCATGAAACATGACTGGACAGAGCCCGCTGCGGCTGCGCAGCATGAAGCCATGCCTCATGACGACCCGAACCACCCGCACGCCCTTTTGCCGCCGGACCCTGCCTTGCGGGTGAAAGCGCTGGAGACGATTCTCACCCAAAAAGGGCTGATCGACCCTGCCGCATTGGATGAAATCATCGACACCTACCAAAACAGAATCGGCCCGCAGAACGGCGCCCGGGTGGTGGCCAAGGCCTGGAGCGATCCGGAGTTTAAAGCGGCGCTGCTGGCAGATGCGGATCCGGTGCTGGCCGACCTGGGCTATTACGGCCGCCAGGGCGAGCATATGGTGGTGGTCGAGAACACGCCCGCACAGCACAATATGGTCGTGTGTACCTTATGCAGCTGCTACCCGTGGCCGCTTTTGGGCATTCCGCCCGGCTGGTACAAGTCCGACGCCTACCGCGCCCGCGCAGTGCGCGAGCCGCGCAAGGTGCTGGCGGACTTCGGGGTGAGCCTGCCTGAGGACACCGCAGTCAGGGTTTGGGATTCGACCGCAGAGGTGCGTTATCTGGTGCTGCCGATGCAGCCGGAAGGCACTGAAGGCCTGAGCGAAGAAGACCTCGCAGCACTGGTGACACGCGACAGCATGATTGGCACCGGGCTGGCGAAAGCGCCGGGGGAGGCTCCGGCATGACCCGGGTACATGACATGGGCGGGCGATTCGGCGACGGGCCCGTGGTGCCGGAAGCGGAGGACGCGCCGGTTTTCGATCAGGACTGGCACGCGAGGGCGCTGGCGGTAACCCTGGCCTGCGGTGCGCTGGGGCAATGGAACATTGATGTCTCGCGTCACGCGCGCGAGCGGCTTACGCCCAAAGATTACACCCGCTTTTCCTATTACGAGAAATGGATTGCGGCGCTGGCAGACCTGCTGGTGGAGAAAAGGGTGCTCACCCAAGAGGATCTGCAGGGGCAGGGGGCTGAAGAACTGCACGCGCTGGCAGAGCGCGCTTTGAAGGCCGAAGCCGTGGCAGGCGTGCTGGCCAAAGGCGGCCCGGCGGACCGAGAGGGCGGGCCGGCGCCGGTGTTCACACCGGGGCAGGCGGTGCGGGCACGAGTCCCTGCCGATAACGCGCTGGTTTCCGGCGGCCACACCCGGCTGCCGCACTATACCGCCGGCGCGCGCGGCTATATCCTGCGGCTGCATGGCACCCATGTGCTGCCCGACAGCAACGCCCACGGACTGGGCGAGGCGCCGGAACCGCTTTATGCGGTGCGCTTCTTTGCCCGCGAACTGTGGGCGCACCCAGAGCACCCGGATGACGAGGTGGTGCTGGATCTGTGGCAAAGCTACCTGGAGCCGCTATGAGTTCCTGTGCCGAAGTTTCCGCCCCCGAACCGGTCTTTGCCGAACCCTGGCATGCGCAGGTTTTTGCGCTGACAGTGCATCTGAATGAGGCCGGGCGGTTCAGCTGGGCGGAGTGGGTAGAGCGGTTCTCGGCGACACTGAAACGGCACGGGCTGAGCCGGGAACTGGATGGCGGCGAGGATTATTTCCGTGCCTGGCTGGAGACGCTGGAGGTGTTTCTGGCGGAGCAGGGCGTAGCTTCAGGTGCGGAAGCGGAACAGATGCGCTGCCGCTGGGAAGCGGCTTATCTGAACACGCCGCATGGTGAGCCTGTTCAGATAGAGTATTGAAAAAGGCAGCAGTTTTGCCCGCCGGAGCCTTGGGCCAGGGCGGGTCGCAGTTTGTTTGCCTGTAGCGCGGACCCGATGGGGATGGCAGCGCTGCCGGGCGGAGGTGGGCAGACGCCGCGGGGCCTGCTCGGACAGAAGCTCCTGAACGACCCCCTTTTTATCGGGGCCGGTCTCCGGGTGTTGCGCAGGCAGCCGCACAGATGCCTGCGCCTTGTATCATGGCCCATGCGCGGGGCCATGGCGGGTGATCTCGATCAGCTGGCAGTCTGGCACAGGCCGGTGAGTATCCTGTGAAAGAGGCGTACGGCGGACGTGCAACACCGAGCCCGGAACAAGGCGCGCAGCGCCGCCGGGCGAGCGCCTGCCCGCCCCACCGGGCTGGCGCTTTGGAGAGGGCAGCGATCCTTTGACGGCTTGTACGGACGTGGCAGGGATAAAGTGGCAGGCACTAGCGTTGTAGCGCCACCCCGCGGGCAGGCGCACGCCCTCTTACCTGTCCAAAGGGCATCGGGCCTGCTTGCACGGCTGCGAATCCGCCCCTGCGGCGAATTTGCGGTTCCCCTGCCTGCGCAGCATCGCTATATGAGCGTGGGTTTGAACCAAAGACTGTAAAGGACCGGATATGGCCAACGTCGTCGTAGTCGGCGCCCAGTGGGGCGACGAAGGTAAAGGCAAGATCGTGGACTGGCTGAGCGAGCGTGCAGACGTGATCGCCCGCTTCCAGGGCGGCCACAACGCCGGCCACACGCTGGTTATCGACGGCAAGGTCTACAAGCTGCACGCGCTGCCTTCGGGCGTGGTGCGCGGCGGCAAGCTGAGTGTCATCGGCAACGGCGTGGTGCTGGACCCCTGGCACCTGATGAAGGAAATCGCGACAGTGCAGGAGCAGGGTGTCGAGATCACCCCGGAAACCCTGATGATCGCCGAGAACACTCCGCTGATCCTGCCGCTGCACGGTGAGCTGGACCGGGCGCGCGAAGAGGCGGCTTCCAAGGGCACCAAAATCGGCACCACCGGCCGCGGCATCGGCCCGGCTTATGAAGACAAGGTGGGCCGCCGCGCGATCCGCGTTGCCGACCTGGCCGATGAGGCCACGCTGGTGGCCCGCGTCGACCGTGCGCTGCAGCATCATGACCCGCTGCGCAAGGGCCTGGGCGTCGATCCGGTGGACCGCGACGCGCTGATCGCCCAGCTGAAAGAGATTGCGCCGCAGATCCTGCCTTTTGCCGCACCGGTCTGGAAGGTGCTGAACGAAAAGCGCAAATCCGGCAAGCGGATCCTGTTCGAAGGCGCGCAAGGGGCGCTGCTGGACATTGATTTCGGCACCTATCCCTTTGTCACCTCCTCGAACGTGATTGCCGGCCAGGCGGCCACCGGCGTCGGCATCGGCCCGGGGTCGATCGACTATGTGCTGGGCATTGTGAAGGCCTATACCACCCGTGTGGGCGAAGGTCCGTTCCCGACCGAGCTGCTGAAAGACGACGGCACCCCGGATGCGGACGGCGAGCGCCTGGGCACCCGCGGCCATGAGTTCGGCACCACCACCGGCCGCCAGCGCCGCTGCGGCTGGTTCGACGCCTGCCTGGTGCGCCAGACTTGCGCCACTTCCGGCATCAACGGCATTTCGCTGACCAAGCTGGATGTGCTGGACGGGTTTGAGACTCTGAAGATCTGCACCGGCTACGAGCTGGACGGCGAGCGGCTGGACTACCTGCCGACTGCGGCGGATCAGCAGGCGCGCTGCACCCCGATCTATGAAGAGATGCCGGGCTGGAGCGAGTCGACCGAAGGCGCGCGCAGCTGGGCCGACCTGCCGGCCAACGCCATCAAATACGTGCGCCGCGTCGAAGAGCTGATCGACTGCCCGGTGGCGCTTCTGTCCACCAGCCCGGAGCGGGACGACACCATCCTGGTGACCGACCCGTTTGCCGACTGATGGCTGGCAAACAAGGCCTGAGCTACAAGGCCCGGCGGCGCTGGGCCCTGGTGATTCTGCTGGTGGGCATGCCGCTTTACATCGTGGCGGCGGTCACGGTGATGAATTGGCTGGACCGGCCGCCGCTGTGGCTCGAGCTGCTGGTCTATGTGGCGCTGGGCATTGCCTGGGTGCTGCCGTTCAAATTCGTCTTCCGCGGAATCGGCAAGGAAGACCCCGAGGCGGAACAGGAATAAGACCGGGCAGCACCGGCCTGCTGGCTGGAAGTGCAGCGGGGCGCTGCCCCTCTTGGCCTGGCGTCCAATTCACCCCGGGATATTTGCGGCCAGATGAATACAGGATCTGGTTTGTTCAATGCGAAAAGGCGGCCCCGTGAGGGCCGCCTTTTTTACTGTGCCTGCCGGGGCGTTCAGCCCGCAGCGCGTTTGCCGGGCTTGAAGCCGATATCGCCCGAGGCGGTGAACTTGCCGTTGCCGGAGCGTTCGATCTTGCCGTCGCGCAGCAGTTGGCCGAAGGAGCGCAGCCCGTCCTCGCGGTTGAAATCGCCGCTGCCTGCGCTGCGCACTTTGCTGATCAGCTGCGGACGCGAGAAATGATCGCGGCCTTCGACAAAGCTCATATAGGCGGCGGCGGCTTCCAGCAGGTCATGCAGTTCGGCGGCGCCGCGCTCGGCGGCATAGGCGGCAAAGCCTTCGCCGGAACTGGCGGTCTCTTCGCCGAGAACGGCAGCGGACACCCGGCGCGGGCGCACCGGATTTTGGGGCGCGCTGCCTTCATCAATGCGCTGGGCCGCCACCAGCTTCAGCGGGGCCGGGCGCGATGCCGGGCTTGCAGGGCGGGTGGAGGCGGCGGGGCGGGGTTCCGGGCCGCGCGGGCGCACCACCCCGGGCCGATCGGCGCGGGAGGGGTTGGCCCCGGCGCTTCCGGGGGGACCCGCCGGGCCATTGGCCTTGGCGGCGGCAACCGCTGCCCGCAGCCGGCTGTTGGGCTCTCGCGCGGGAGAGGCG
>NZ_JWLC01000050.1:0-324 GCF_000813745.1 Leisingera sp. ANG-M1
CTGTTTACCGGCGCTTGCGGCTTATCCAGGCCAGAAAGCTGGTGTTAGAGACGGATTTGAGCGTTTCCGAGATCGCCCTGCGCTGCGGTTATGACGATCCCAGCGCCCTCACCCGCGCCTTTAAGGCAGAGTTCGGAACCACGCCCCGCATCTTACGCAGCAGCTAGCCCTGCTTGGCGGCCATCCACTGGTTCAGCCGCCATAGCCCCCAGGCCAGCGGGATTGCCGCCAGACCGCCGATCACATAGGCCAGCGGCTCATCGGCGAAGGATTCGAACATCTGCGTATAGCCGTGGATCGCAGCAAAGGTCAGGGCTGCATTGA
>NZ_JWLC01000050.1:626-773 GCF_000813745.1 Leisingera sp. ANG-M1
CGGTGGCGGTGATGCAGGCCAACCTGGAGGCACCGCTGCCCATCGCTGCGGTGGCGAGGCAGGCAGGGCGCAGCCAGAAGGACCTGGAGGCCCGGATGAAAGCGGACCTCGGTGCAACGCCTCAGGCTGTTTACCGGCGCTTGCGGC
>NZ_JWLC01000051.1:0-381 GCF_000813745.1 Leisingera sp. ANG-M1
GCGCTGGAAGCTGGAGCGCGGCAGCTTTCCCGAAGGCCGCGCCGGCTACCTCGCCTGGCGCAAGGCGGAGGCCGAGCACCACGCCGAAGTGGTCACCGCCTTGATGCAGGGGGCAGGCTATGGCGCTGAGGACGTGGACGCCGCCGCCCGCATGCTTCGCAAGGAAGGAATCAAGCGCGACGATCAGGTGCAGGCGCTGGAGGACATCATCTGCTTTGTCTTCCTGAAGTGGTACTTTGCCCCCTTTGCCGCCAAACACCCGGCTGACAAGGTCCAGCGCATCGTCGAGAAGACCGCCCGCAAGATGTCGGCTGATGCCCGTGCCCGGGTGCTGCGGGAGTTCGAACTGCCCGGGGATCTGGCCGGCGCCTTTGCCGCCTG
>NZ_JWLC01000051.1:840-1565 GCF_000813745.1 Leisingera sp. ANG-M1
CCGGCCTTCGCCGCACGGTTTCGCGAGCCGCCTGTAACAGGATTTGCATTTCCGCGCCCAGACCCCATGTTCTGCACCAAACGCGAACAGGCGGGAGGACATTATGACCAAATACTTCAAAAACCCGGACGCCATCGCCGCGCTGTCGGAAGAAGAATTCTATGTGACCCAGAATTCCGGAACCGAACGCCCGGGCACCGGCAAGCTGCTCTCCAACAAGGAGCCGGGCATTTATGTGGACATCGTCTCGGGCGAGCCGCTGTTTGCCTCCTCGGACAAGTACGAATCCGGCTGCGGCTGGCCCAGCTTCACCAAACCCATTGAGGCGGCCCATATCCAGGAGCTGGAAGACCGCACCCTTGGCATGATCCGCACAGAGGTACGGTCGACCCATGGCGACAGCCACCTTGGCCATGTGTTCCCGGACGGGCCAATGGACCGGGGCGGCCTGCGCTACTGCATCAACTCTGCGTCCTTGCGCTTTGTGCATCTGGACGACATGGAGGCCGAGGGCTATGGCGCCTACATCAACCAAGTGGAGGTCGTGAAATGAGCACCACCGAACGCGCCGTCCTGGCAGGCGGCTGTTTCTGGGGCATGCAGGAACTGATCCGCAAACGCCCCGGCGTCATCAGCACCCGAGTCGGCTATACCGGCGGCGATGTGCCCAATGCCACCTATAAAAACCACGGCACCCATGCCGAGGGGATCGAGATCATCTTCGA
>NZ_JWLC01000051.1:2046-2207 GCF_000813745.1 Leisingera sp. ANG-M1
GGGGATCGAGATCATCTTCGACCCAGCCGTCACCTCCTTCCGGGAGCAGCTGGAGTTCTTCTTCCAGATCCACGACCCGACCACGCTGAACCGCCAGGGTAACGATCTGGGCGCCAGCTACCGCTCGGCGATCTACTACGCGGATGAAACCCAGAAGCAGG
>NZ_JWLC01000052.1:0-272 GCF_000813745.1 Leisingera sp. ANG-M1
TGAAGCTGGAAGTGTCGGGCGACGCCAATGACTATGTCGGCAAGGGCCTGTCGGGCGGCACCATCGTGGTGCGCCCGCCGCAGGTGAGCCCGCTGGTGGCCTCGGAAAACACCATCATCGGCAATACCGTGCTGTACGGTGCCACCGATGGCTACCTGTTTGCGGCCGGCCGTGCGGGTGAGCGCTTTGCGGTCCGCAACTCCGGCGCCAAGGTGGTGATCGAGGGCTGCGGTGCCTGCGGCTGCGAATACATGACCGGCGGCGTGGCGGTG
>NZ_JWLC01000052.1:765-1150 GCF_000813745.1 Leisingera sp. ANG-M1
ATGACCGGCGGCGTGGCGGTGATCCTCGGCTCGATCGGCGCCAACTTCGGCGCCGGCATGACCGGCGGCATGGCCTATCTCTATGATCCGGAGGGCAAGGCGGAGACCGTGATGAACATGGAATCGCTGGTCACCTGCCCGGTCACCGTGGCCTATTGGGAAGCGCAGCTGAAAGGCCTGATTGCCCGCCACCTGGATGAGACCGGCAGCCGCAAGGCAGCGGATATTCTGCAGAACTGGGACGCGGAAAAGGCAAACTTCCTGCAGGTCTGCCCGAAAGAGATGCTCGACAAGCTGGAGCATCCGGTGATGCAGGAGCAGGCAGCCGTTCCGGCCGAATAAGCCTGGTTTAGAGACTGACTTTAAGCCCCGCAGCTGCCAGTTG
>NZ_JWLC01000053.1 GCF_000813745.1 Leisingera sp. ANG-M1
CCACCGCCAGGCCGGGGGTGATGCCGTTTTCTTCCTTCAGCCGCGCCACATGCTCGGCCACCTGGCCGCGCACCTTGGCCGCAAAGGCCTTGCCGTCAATCAGAGTTGCTGCCATTTGATCTCTTCCTTTTTGCCGCAGGCCGGAAGCCTGCCTATTCCTCGCGAATGACCCGCGCCTCGCGGGCAATCGACCAGTCCACCAGCTGCCGCCACAAGTCTTCGATCAGATCGGGGTCCAGCCCCTCTCCTTCCGCGGCGGCGCGGGCATTCATGACCACTTCCTCGACCCGTGCCGGGATCCGCGCCGGCCAGCCGTTGAGCTGCTTCAGCGCCGTCGCCCGGTCGATATAGCCCGCGCGCTGCGCCAGCATCCGCACCAGCTCCCGGTCCATCCGGTCGATCTGGGCCCGCACCTCTGCCATCGACTGGCAGTCCTGCGGCGGTGTCAGTTCAGTCATGTGTCAGAGCCTCGGCTTGCATTGCATTGGGCCACTTGAGGCTCTGACCATTCTTAGTGGTCGCGCAATTTACCCGAAAACCGGTTCCCGTCTTCGTCCCCTCGGACCAGTGGCGGTGCCTCAGACTTCGGATTGCGCTTGAAACTCTTGCGGCCCGGGGATGCCCCCGGGCCGCAGAAAGCGCATTTTGCGTCTTAGAACAAGCCTTCGATCTGGCCGTCCTCGTTCAGGCGGATGGTTTCCGCCGCCGGTTTGCGCGGCAGGCCCGGCATGGTCATGATCTCGCCGCAGACCGCAACGATGAAGCCAGCGCCCGCAGACAGGCGGACCTCACGCACCGGCACCGAGTGGCCGGTCGGCGCGCCGCGCAGGGACGGATCGGTCGAGAAGGAGTACTGGGTTTTCGCCATGCAGACCGGCAGGTTGCCGTAGCCCGCGTCTTCCCACTCTTTCAGCTGGTTGCGGATCTTGTTGTCCGCCAGCACCTCGTCGGCGCGGTAGATGCGCTTGGCGATGGTTTCGATCTTCTCGAACAGCGGCATGTCGTCCGGGTAAATCGGCGCGAAGTTGGCGGTGCCGGCATCGACGATCTCGACAACTTTCTCGGCCAGCGGCGCGGAGCCTTCCGAGCCCAGCTCCCAGTGGCGCGACAGAACCGCTTCGACACCGTGGTTGGCGCAGTAGTCCTTGACCGCCTGCACTTCGGCATCGGTGTCGGTCACGAAGTGGTTGATCGCAACCACAACCGGCACGCCGAAGGATTTGACGTTCTCGATGTGGCGGCCGAGGTTGGCACAGCCCGAGTTCACTGCGTCGACGTTCTCGGCGCCGAGATCCGCCTTGGCAACGCCGCCGTTCATCTTCATTGCGCGCACGGTGGCCACCAGCACCACTGCGGAGGGTGCGATGCCTGCCTTGCGGCATTTGATGTTCATGAACTTCTCGGCACCCAGGTCAGCACCGAAGCCTGCTTCGGTGACCACATAGTCGGCCACTTTCAGCGCGGTCTTGGTGGCGATCACCGAGTTGCAGCCGTGCGCGATGTTGGCGAACGGGCCGCCGTGCACGAAGGCCGGGTTGTTTTCCAGGGTCTGCACCAGGTTCGGCTGCATCGCGTCTTTCAGCAGAACGGTCATCGCGCCCTCTGCCTTGATGTCGCGGCAGTAGACCGGGGTCTTGTCGCGGCGGTAGGCCACGATGATGTCGCCCAGGCGCTTTTCCAGGTCCTGCAGGTCATTGGCCAGGCAGAGGATCGCCATGACCTCGGAGGCCACGGTGATGTCAAAGCCCGCTTCGCGCGGGAAGCCGTTGGACACGCCGCCCAGAGACGCGGTGATGGTGCGCAGCGCCCGGTCGTTCATGTCGACCACGCGGCGCCATGCAACGCGGCGCACGTCGATCTCGGCTTCGTTGCCCCAGTAGATGTGGTTGTCGATCATCGCGCTGAGCAGCGAGTGGGCCGAGGTGATGGCGTGGAAGTCGCCGGTGAAGTGGAGGTTCATCTCCTCCATCGGCACGACCTGTGCATAGCCGCCGCCTGCTGCGCCGCCCTTCATGCCGAAGTTCGGGCC
>NZ_JWLC01000054.1 GCF_000813745.1 Leisingera sp. ANG-M1
CAGGCCAACCAGGGTGTGTTCCAGGCGCTGCTGAAGCCCGGCGACACCATCCTCGGCATGGATCTGGCCTCCGGCGGCCACCTGACCCACGGCGCCGCGCCCAACCAGTCGGGCAAGTGGTTCAACGCGGTCTCCTACGGCGTGCGCCGCGACGACAACCTGATCGATTACGACCAACTGGAAGCCCTCGCCGTTGAGCATCAGCCGAAGCTGATCATCGCCGGCGGCTCCGCCATTCCGCGGGTCATCGACTTTGCCCGCTTCCGCGCCATTGCCGACAAGGTCGGCGCCTACCTGCACGTCGACATGGCGCATTTCGCAGGCCTGGTGGCCGCGGGCGAGCACCCCTCGCCGTTCCCGCATGCGCATGTCGCCACCACCACCACCCACAAGACCCTGCGCGGCCCGCGCGGCGGCATGATCCTGACCAATGACGAGGCCATCGCCAAGAAAGTGAACTCGGCGATCTTCCCCGGCATCCAGGGCGGCCCGCTGATGCATGTGATCGCCGGCAAGGCGGCGGCCTTCGGCGAAGCGCTGAAGCCCGAGTTCAAAGCGTACCAGAAGCAGGTGAAGGCCAACGCGGCGGCGCTGGCGGATCAGCTGATCCAGGGCGGGCTGGACATCGTCACCGGCGGCACCGACACCCATGTGATGCTGGTCGACCTGCGCCCCAAAGGCGTCACCGGCAACATCGCCGACAAGGCGCTGGGCCGTGCCCATATCACCACCAACAAGAACGGCATCCCGTTCGACCCGGAAAAGCCCACCGTGACGAGCGGTTTGCGCCTGGGCACGCCCGCAGGCACCACCCGCGGCTTCGGCGAAGCGGAGTTCCGCCAGATCGCCGACCTGATCATCGAGGTGATCGACGGGCTGGCGGCCAACGGTGAAGAGGGCAATGCCGACGTGGAAGCTTCGGTGCGCGCAAAAGTCGCGGAGCTCTGCGCCAGGTTCCCGCTGTACCCTAACCTGTAAGCTCGGGCAGGATTGAGACACTTAAACCGCCGCGGCCCGCAAAGCCGCGGCGGTTTTTCTTTGCCGCAAGGCAGCG
>NZ_JWLC01000055.1 GCF_000813745.1 Leisingera sp. ANG-M1
ATGCTGTCAAAGGGACGCAGGTCACGCGACAGCTCCACCCGGCGGCCGCTGCTGTCCCGGCCCGTGACAACCGCACCGCGGCGCTCAGCAATGCTGTTGGCGCGGCCCAGGCTCTCGCCGACCCAAAGCGCCTCGGATTTGATCTCAGGATCTTTGCCAAACATCGTCCGCGGCACCGGCGCCGGCAGGCCCAGATCAACCGCATAGCCGTAGTCTTCAGCCGAAAACCCAAGCTTTAGAGCCACAGATCCCTTGCGCCGGGTGCCCTCGATAGGAATTTCGCCGCGCCGCATCCGGGCGCTGATGTGTTCCGGCCCGGCCCACAGCGTCGATTCCAGCCCGCCCTCTGCCGCCAGCGAGGCAATGGCACGCCCCTGCGCCACCTCTGCCAGCAGCCGCAGCGAGCGGTAGAGCGAGGATTTGCCTGCTCCATTGGCACCGCTCACCACGGTGAGCTGCTCCAGCGGCAGGGTTGCGTCACGGATCGAGCGGTAGCCGGAAACGGCCAGGGTAATCAGCATGTCAAAGGACCGGATGTAAAAGCACTGTGCAAAACCTGCTTGGTTTTGCAGCTCTGCGCAACCGGTCCCGTCAACGGGAGGTGCTTAACCGATACGGCCTTGGTTTTCGCCAATCTGGCCGCGGTGCAGCAGCAGGTGGTCCAGGATCACGCAGGCCATCATCGCCTCGGCCACCGGCACCGCGCGGATTCCGACGCAAGGGTCGTGGCGGCCCTTGGTGATCACTTCGGTGGCAGAGCCGTCCTTGCGG
>NZ_JWLC01000056.1 GCF_000813745.1 Leisingera sp. ANG-M1
GAAGACATTGCCCTCGAACTCTTCGTGGTTGACCTTGGCCGTCACGAAATGATCGCCCGCCGCGCCCTGCGGCGCCAGCGCAAAGGCTTCGGGGCGGATGAACATCATCGCCTCGTCGCCTTCTTTCATCCGGCCCTGGTTGGCGGTGGAAATCCGCGCTACCAGCTCGCCCGAGCGGTTGGTGGCGATCAGCGCCTCATTGCCCATGATGCGTTTGACCTTGCCGCGGAAAACGTTGTTTTCGCCGACAAAAGACGCGGCAAAGGCGGTCGAGGGGTCGTTGTAGATGGTCTTGCCGTCGGCGATCTGGTCAATCACCCCCGCCTTCATCACCGCGATATTGTCGGACATGGTCAGCGCCTCGCCCTGGTCGTGGGTGATGTAGATGAAGGTGATGCCGACCCGCTGCTGGATCTCGCGCAATTCGGTGCGCATATGCTGGCGCAGCTTCAGATCCAGCGCCGACAAGGGCTCATCCAGCAGCAGCACATCCGGCTCGGCGCAGAGCGCCCGCGCAATCGCCACCCGCTGGCGCTGGCCGCCCGACAGCTCGCTCGGCAGCTTGTCGCCCTGCCCCGGCAGCGCGATCATGTCCAAAAGCTCATCGGCGCGCTTCCTGCGCTCCTTGGCCGAGGCGCCTTTGATCTCCATTGAAAAGGTGATGTTTTCCCAGATCTTCATCAGCGGAAACAGCGCCAGGTTCTGGAAGATCAGCGCCGTCGGGCGCTTGTTGGGCCCGATGCCTTTCATGTCGTTGCCGCCGATCAGCACCCGGCCGTCGCTCGGATCCAGAAAGCCGGAGACCGCGCGCAGGATGGTGGTCTTGCCGCAGCCCGACGGCCCCAGGAAGGAGAAGAAATCCCCCCCGTTGATATTCACATTGGCATCCCGAACGGCAACAAAATCGCCGAACCGGATCCACAGATTCTCGAGATCAACCCCGACACCTGCACTCATGTCCGTTCTCCCCGGAATGCAAGCCCGTCCCAACGCGGCGCGCCAGCGCAGAGGGTTTGCGTTTTCCTTGTTTTCTAGTGGATTGCACCGCCTCCCCGCGGTGCGGAATGGCCCCCGGGTTTGGTCCCGGGAGCCCCGTGTTCAAGCACGGACCTTAGGCGCTCTTGAACTTGTTCACGAACTCGGTCCGCACATCAGCGTACCAGGGCGCCTCCGCCGGCCAGGCATTTAGATTGGCCAGCGAGTCCCCAGGATAGGCTTCGGCAAAGTTCTTCTTGTAGGAGTCGCCTGCATAAGCATCCGCCCCCAGCACCGGCGAGTTGTAGCCGTGGAAGTCGATCTCCTTGCCCGCAATTTCCTTGCGGTAGGCGTAGTCGATGAAGGCATAGACCTGATCGACATTCTTGGCGCCCGCGGGCAGAACAAGACCGTCAACCCAGGCCATGGCACCTTCGATGGGTGCCTGATAATGCACCGGCTCGCCCGCGGTCTTCAGCGCCAGCGGCGGACCGTCCCAGGTCTGACCGACGACAACACCGTCGTTCAAGAGGCCGTTCTTTTGGGTGTCGGCATCGTTCCAGATCAGCTTGATCCGGTCCTTGCGGGCAATGCACCAGTCAGTGATCTGGCCCCAGACCTGACGCATGGTGGCCTCATCCTCGTAAGCCGCCCAAACGGAGCCGGCTTCCATCTCTCCGATCCGTTCCATGTAAAGACCTGCGCCCAGCATCATCGAATGCGCGCGGCCCATGGTCTTGCCTGCGTTTTCCTCGGACCAGACGTCACCGTAGGAGGGGGCGTCGCCTTCCGGCAGCCATTTGTCCGCACGGTAGGCAATGCCTTCGGTACCCCACATATGCGGCAGCCAATGCGCGCCCTTGCCCCCGAAATTCCAGGCAGTCTCGCCCACCTTCAGCATCGCCGGGTTCACCGCAGCGGTGTTTACCCGGGACATATCGAAGGGCTGCAGAACGTCCAGCGGTTCCCACTGCAGCGAGCGGTTGTTGGTCGGGGTGATCAGATCAAAACCCTGGCCTTTGGTGGCCTTCATCTTGTTGATCATTTCCTCGTTGGAACCGGTCGAGGTGTAGTTGATCTTGATGCCTGTTTCGGTCTCGAAACCGCTGACGAAATCCTCGGACATATAGCCCGACCACATCATGATGTTGATCTCACCGGACGAAGCCAATGCGCTTTTTGTGTAAAGCGGCGCAGCCAGTGCTGCAGCCCCTGCGCTTTTCAGCACCGTGCGGCGCGAAATCGAAGTTTTTACAGTCATTTAAGTGTCCTCCCTATGGACATTGGTTTGCTGTTTTGCCTTTGCCCGGTTCCGGCTGGCAGCCCGGAAACACCGTGCAGAAGGGCAAGCCGGTCCGCGCCCTGGAAACCAGGGGTCATGCAGGGCGCGGGATTTTTGGAGTGCCTCAGATCGCCTTTTTGAAGAGTTCTGTG
>NZ_JWLC01000057.1:0-350 GCF_000813745.1 Leisingera sp. ANG-M1
CGCTCCTGCGCCTGGCCGCGGTCGCGGCCCAGGTCCTCGACCAGCTTGGTGCGGGAAACCGGCTCGCCGGGCTGGGCCGAGAAAATTTTCATCAGCTGGCTTTCAGTGCCGGTGAGCCGGATCAGCTCGTCGCCTTGCCACATCTCGCCGCGTTCGATGTCATACCGGATGGCGCCCAGATGCAGCACCTTGGGGGCGCTGTCCTGTGCTGTGGTGTCGGGCATCCGGCGCAGGATGGCATTGACCCGCAGCAGCAACTCCTTGGGCTCGAAGGGTTTCGGCAGGTAGTCGTCGGCGCCGGCCTCGAGCCCGGCAATCCGGTCTTCGGTCTCGCCCTTGGCGGTCAGCAG
>NZ_JWLC01000057.1:787-1529 GCF_000813745.1 Leisingera sp. ANG-M1
CTCGCGCAGCGACTGGGTCAGCGAAATGCCATCTTCGCCCGGCATCATCACATCCATGATGATCAGGTCGAAATCCAGCCCTGCCAGCACCCGGCGGGCGTGAGCGGCATCGCGGGCCGCGGTGACCAGAAAGCCCGAGCGCATCAGGAATTTCTTCAGCAGACCGCGGATTCGTTCGTCATCATCCACGATCAGCAGATGGGCGTCGTTCATGCTCATATGGCTCAATCCCGCAGCTTGGCGTAGGCGCGGCGCATATCCGCGTCCATCATCGCTTCCAGCACCTTTTTGAAACCCTGCACCGCTTCCGGGCCGGCGTCTTTATACGCGGCGCGCATCCGGGCGCGCTGGGCGTCCGACAGGGTGGCCTCCAGTGCGGCGCCCTGCTCGGTCAGGTAGAGGTGGCGCTCACGCTTGTCCAATTCGCCAACCTTGCTGATCACCAGCCCATCGCCGATCAAGGTGCGCAGCACCCGGTTCAATGACTGTTTGGTCACGCCGAGGATGCTGAGGAGGTTGTTCACCGTGGTGCCCGGCGAGCGGTTGATGAAATGGATCGCCCGGTGATGTGCCCGGCCATAGGCCATTTCGGCCAGGATCCGGTCCGGATCAGCGGTGAACCCGCGGTAGGCAAAGAACATTGCCTCGATCCCCTGGCGCAGCTGCTCATCTGTCAGAAACAGCAGGCTTTCGCCGCCGTAGCCCTGCCCTGATCGCCCTTCCGGCATCGGTGCCCCCTCGT
>NZ_JWLC01000058.1 GCF_000813745.1 Leisingera sp. ANG-M1
CCGCCGCCCGACACTTCGCGGGTGATCAGCGAGCAGACTGCTTCCAGCGCGGAGCCAGCGGTTTTCTTGTCGCTGCCCATTTCCTCGGCCAGAGCGGCCACAAGCTGGGTTTTGGTCATCGGTTTGGACATTCTTCGTCTCCTTAAACTGCCCGAACTGTGGGGCCTCATTGCGCGACATTATCGTTATGTTGTGAGCTAACACAACTTCTTGTGTGCATCGCGCACAGGAAAACAGGCATTTTTTCCCGGAAATCTGCGTTTTTCAGCCTTAGAGGAACGCGGTCTCGTCAAATGAGCGCAGTTTCCGGCTATGCAACCGCTCCAGCGGCATGCCGCGCAAACGCTCCATAGCTCTTATGCCGATTTGCAGATGGCGCGCAACCTGGGTCCGGTAAAAGTCCGAGGCCATGCCCGGAAGTTTCAGCTCGCCATGCAGCGGTTTGTCAGACACGCAGAGCAGCGTGCCGTAAGGAACCCGGAACCGGTAGCCGTTGGCGGCGATGGTGGCGCTTTCCATATCCAGCGCCACGGCGCGGGACTGGCTGAGGCGCTGCACCGGGCCGGACTGGTCGCGCAGTTCCCAGTTGCGGTTGTCGATGGTGGCGACGGTGCCGGTGCGCATGATCCGCTTCAGGTCATAGCCTTCGTATTCAGTGACC
>NZ_JWLC01000059.1:0-740 GCF_000813745.1 Leisingera sp. ANG-M1
GGATCACCGCCGAGCTATGTAAACTCGCAAGTGAACTCTGCCAGGGCCGTATCGTCTCGACTTTGGAAGGCGGATATGATCTGAACGCGCTCGCAGCCGCAACCCGCGCGCATGTGGAAGAATTGATGAAGGCACCGGCATGACTGAGACCCCCGTAGACCAGATGAGCTTTGAACAGGCGATGCGCGAGCTGGAAGGCGTGGTGGACCAGCTGGAGCGCGGCGACGTAGCGCTGGATGCCTCGATTGCTCTCTATGAACGCGGCGCGGCGCTGAAGAAACGCTGCGAGGATGAGCTGAAGCGCGCCGAGGAAAAGGTTGCCGCCATTACGCTGGACGCCAACGGCACCCCCAAAGGCACCCAGCCGCTGGACGCCGGCTAAACCATGACCGCCGCAGACACCCAGTCTTTCCTTGAAAATGCGCGCCCTTTTGCAGAGGCGCTGAAAGACGCGCAAGGCCAGATCACCGCACATATGGAGATGCGGCTGGCGGGCAGTGACGAGCTGCACGCGGCGATGCGTTATGCCATCACCGGCGGCAAGATGCTGCGCGGTTTCCTGGTTCTGGAAAGCGCCCGTCTGCACGGCGTCCCGACTGAAGCTGCAATTGAAGCTGCACTCGCCATCGAATGCATTCATGCCTACTCGCTGGTGCATGACGACCTGCCTTGCATGGACGACGACGACCTGCGCCGCGGCCAGCCCACTGTTCACATGAAATGGGATGAGGCGATGGCGG
>NZ_JWLC01000059.1:1154-1913 GCF_000813745.1 Leisingera sp. ANG-M1
AATGGGATGAGGCGATGGCGGTGCTGGCAGGCGACAGCCTGCAGACATTTGCCTTTGAACTGCTCGCAGCCCCCAAGGTTGGCCCGCACGCGCTGACCCTGATCCGCGGTCTGGCGCAGTCCTCTGGCAAGGATGGCATGGTTTCCGGCCAGATGCTGGACATTGCGGCCGAAACCGCAGCCGAGCCGCTGACCCTGGATCAGATCACCAAGCTGCAAAGCCGCAAGACCGGCTGCCTGATCGAGTGGTCTGCCACTGCCGGCGCAGTACTGGCAGGCGAAGATGCGGCGCCGCTGCGGCAATACGCACGCGCGCTTGGCCTTGCTTTCCAGATCGCCGATGACATCTTGGATGTGGAAGGCGATGCCGCCAAGGTCGGCAAGGCCGTGCGCAAGGATGCGGATGCCGGCAAGGCGACCTTTGTCTCGCTTCTGGGCCTGGCAGAGGCAAAAGCCCGCGCAAAAGACCTTTGCGAGGAGGCTTGTGCCGCGCTGTCACCCTATGGTGAGGCTGCTGCAACCTTGAAGGAAGCCGCGCGCTTCGTTATTTCGCGCGACAGCTAACCCCGCGCCACGCCATTCGGCGCAGCCCAAGGAGACATCATGTCCGACAGGCCCCAAACCCCGCTTCTGGACCAGATCTCGCGCCCCGCGGATCTGAAGGGGCTGACGGATGCGCAGCTGGTGCAGGTTGCGCAAGAGCTGCGGCAGGAAACCATCGCCGCCGTCTCCGTCACCGGCGGCCACTTGGGCGCGGGCC
>NZ_JWLC01000059.1:2479-2740 GCF_000813745.1 Leisingera sp. ANG-M1
CCCACCAATGCTATCCGCACAAGATCCTGACCGGGCGCCGCGACCGCATCCGCACCCTGCGGATGAAGGACGGGCTCAGCGGGTTCACCAAACGCTCGGAGTCGCCTTACGACCCGTTCGGCGCCGCCCACAGCTCCACCTCAATCAGCGCCGCTCTTGGCTTTGCCGTGGCGCGTGACCTCGGCGGTGTAATCCCCGAAGGCAACGGCGACGCCATCGCGGTGATCGGCGACGGCTCGATGTCGGCCGGCATGGCGTTTG
>NZ_JWLC01000006.1 GCF_000813745.1 Leisingera sp. ANG-M1
CACAGAACTCTTCAAAAAGGCCTTGTGAGCGGGGCTTCTTTGACCGCCATCAGCGCTTCCCGCCTAGCGGGGAGCGCTTTTTCAGTGCCGGGCCAGGCGGTCAGCCGCTGACGTAGACCTTGTCCTTGGGGTAGTAGAAAATCTTCTGATTGTGCAGCCGCCCCAGCAACTCGTGGACGCGGCGCAAAGTTTCACCGTCGCTGCTGCCGGGGTCCGGCTGGGCTTCGGACAGGCTGTCCCTGGTGGTCTGCAGCGCGGTTTCGATCAGCTCCATATCCTCGACGGACAGCTCGAACATATCGTTGTACTGGGGCATCTGGGCTCCTTCTCCGGGTTTGCTGGACTGAACTGGCTGCCCTCAGGCTGCCTCAGGATGCGCCGCAAAGCCACAGGAAAGCGCAGAAAGAAGCCTGTACACTGCCCTGCCTCTGGGATGTGCAGAGGTTTTCGGCGGCCTGAAATGGCTCAGAGTGTCTCGCCCAGGCTGATCGCTGGGCCGAGCTGATCAAGGATCAGACCCTCTGCTCCACCCGTTTGGCGCGATTGCAAGATAATGCCGGCGGCGCGTTCACCGATTTCACGGCGGCAGGCGTCGGTGGTGGCCAGCTGCTGCGGCAGGCCTTGCAGGATCTGCAGGTTGTTAAACCCGGCCAGGGCAATGTCGCCGGGCACCGATAAGCCCGCGGCCAGGCAATGCATCAGCCCCCCAACGCTCATCACGTCGCTGGAGTAGTAGAGGCAGTCGAGATCCGGGCTGCGTGCCAGCATCTGCGCGGTGAGCAGACGGCCGGTCTGGATGGCGCTTTCGCCGGAATAGTGTTCCAGATCCGCAAGCGTCACCCCCTGGACCGCCAGTTCGTCGGTGAACCCGTCGAAGCGTTTGCGGGCGCGGAAATCCTGCGGCATCTTGGTCCCGATGAAGCCGATCCTGCGGTAGCCGCGCTCCAGGATCTGCGCCGCCATGTCACGGCCCGCTTGCAGGTGCGAGATGCCGACGCAGTGGCGCACCGGATCGCCGTCCACATCCATCACTTCAACAACTGGGCAGTCGGCCTGCTGCAGCATCCGCCGGGTGGCTTCGGTATGTTCCAGCCCGGCCACGATCAGACCCGAGGGCCGCCAGCTCAGCATTTCGCGGATGACGCTTTCCTCTTCCTCCAGATCATAGCCGGAGATCCCGACCACAGGCTTCAGGGGGCTTTCCTTGAGAACGGCGGAAATGCCCGAAAGCACCTCGGGGAAGACAAAACTGTTGAGAGAGGGCACGACCACCGCCACCAGGTTGACCGATTGCGACGACAGGGAGCCGGCAATCCGGTTCGGCACGTAACCGTGAGTGCGAGCGATTTCCTCGATCTTCGCCTTGGTTTTGGCGGAAACATCGGGGGCACCGCGGAGGGCGCGCGAGGCGGTCATTTCGCTGACGCCGGCCAAGCGGGCCACGTCTTTCAGCAGCAGTTTCTTCGTCATGCGCCCATGCTCCAGCAGATTGCTGGCGGCCGCAAGGGGGCGGCCCGGGGCGCGGGGGTTGATTTTGATTTACGTTATCGCTATCGGTACCGCAAACGTTATCGATACCGGAATCATTTCCGGTACAGCTGCCGGAGGTGAGGCATGGTTTTGAAGATCGCAATCAACGGATTCGGGCGGATTGGCCGCGGGGTGCTGCGGGCGCTGCTGGAAAGCGGCGCGAAGGATATCGAGGTGGTGGCCATCAACGATCTGTCGCCGCCGGAGACGCTGGTGCATCTGCTGAAATACGACAGCGTGCACGGGCGGCTGCAAACACCGGTGCTGCTGGCGGATAACCTGATCCGGGTGGGGCATCACAGCATCCGGCTGAGCGCTATCCGCAACCCCGAGGAACTGCCCTGGCAGGACGTTGACATCGCCTATGAATGCACCGGCCTGTTCACGGCGCGCGAGCAGGCGGCGCGGCATTTGCAAAACGGCTCCAAGCGGGTGCTTATTTCAGCGCCAGGCAAAGGTGCGGACCGCACCGTGGTTTACGGCGTCAATCACATGGATCTGACAACGGAAGACTTGATCGTTTCCAACGCGTCCTGCACCACCAATTGCCTGGCGCCGCTGGCCAAAGTGCTGGATAAGGCCTTTGGCATCAAGACAGGCTATATGACCACGATCCACGCCTATACCGGCGACCAGCCTACCCATGACACCAGCCACAAGGATCTGTATCGGGCCCGGGCGGCTTCGCTATCGATGATCCCCACCTCCACCGGTGCAGCGCGGGCGATCTCAGAGGTGCTGCCGCATCTGAAGGGACGGCTGGAGGGATCAGCGATCCGGGTACCAACCGCAAATGTGTCCATGGTGGATTTGAGCTTTGTACCGGAGCGGGCAGCTACGGCAGAAGCGGTCAATGCCGCGGTGAAGGCAGCGGCAGAAAACGGGCTGGCCGGGGTGCTGTTCTATGAAGAGGACCCCCTGGTCTCAATCGACTTCAACCACGACCCGCACTCCAGCTGCTTTGCCGCGGCACAGACCTCTGTCACCGCCGACGGGTTGGTGCGCGTGGTCAGCTGGTACGACAACGAGTGGGGCTTTTCCAACCGCATGATGGATACCGGCCGCCGCATCGGAGAGGTGATGAGGTCCGCCGAGATAGCATTGGCCAGCTGACCTGCCAAACCGAAGGGGCTCTCCCGCCCGTCGCAGGTGCAAAAGGATGCACCGCTCCCGTTGGGCCTGGCGCCGCGCGGCGCGGTCGCGTTTCGCGGCTGCCGCCTGCCGTGTCAGCCAAGCCAGTTTATGAAAAACCTGTCTCCAGGATGCAGAATATCAAACTCCGCCGGCCGGACGGCTGGCATACGGCGGCGAATTGCGCCACAACTGCCCGCAAGACATGATCAGCTACAGGAGACCGGCGTGACCGTCACCCGTGATACCGTCCTTGAGGCGCTCAAATCCATCGCCGACCCCGTCAGCGGCTCTGATATCGTCAGCGCAGGCATTGCCCGGGCGGTGGCAGTCGAGGGCAGCACAGTTCGCTTTGTGCTCGAGATCGACCCGGGCAAGTCCGAGGCCTATGGCCCGGTGCGTGACCAGGCGGACGCCGCAGTGGCGGCGCTGCCCGGAGTGGAGAAGGTCTCGGCCATGCTCACCGCCCACTCCGAGAAGGCGCCGCCGGATCTGAAACCGAAGCAGCAGGCCCAGCCGCAGCAGCAGGCACCGCAGAAGGTTCCGGGTGTGGCGCGGATCCTGGCGGTGGCCTCGGGCAAGGGCGGCGTCGGCAAATCCACCGTCTCTGCCAATATCGCCTGCGCGCTGGCGATGCAGGGGCGCAGGGTGGGGCTGCTGGATGCCGACGTCTATGGCCCCTCGCAGCCCAAGATGCTGGGAGTAACCGGGCGTCCGGCCAGCCCCGACGGCAAGACCATCCTGCCCTTGCGCAACCATGGTGTCACTATGATGTCGATGGGGCTGATGACTGGCGAAGACCAGGCGGTGATCTGGCGCGGCCCGATGCTGATGGGCGCGCTGCAGCAGATGCTCCTGCAGGTGCAATGGGGCGAGCTGGACGTGCTGATCGTCGACCTGCCGCCGGGCACCGGCGACGTGCAGATGACACTTGCGCAGAAGACCCATGTAGACGGCGCAATCGTCGTCTCTACTCCGCAGGACGTGGCATTGATCGACGCCCGCAAGGGCATCGACATGTTCCGCAAGATGAACGTGCCGGTGCTGGGCATGATCGAGAATATGTCGACCCACATCTGCTCCAAATGCGGTCATGAGGAGCATGTGTTCGGCCATGGCGGCGTGGCACAGGAAGCCCGGAAGCTGAACGTGCCGCTCCTGGGCGAAGTGCCGCTGCACCTGGACGTCCGCCTGGCCGGCGACAACGGCACGCCGATCGTCGCGGCGCAGCCCGGCAGCACCCAGGCCAAGGTCTTCCTCGATATCGCCACCCAATTGGTCGACGCCGGCGCCGCGTGACAAGTCGAACCCCGGCCAGCGCCGGGTCAAGGGCCGCACAGCGGCGGTGCGCAGCTCCGTTCACCCTTGAGGCGGGGCTGGCAGACCACAAAATGGAAACCGCGCTTCAGGGCAGACCTGCCCCTGAAGTGCGTCTCAGCTGCCCTTCTGCGCCGCGCAGCGGCGCCACGCCCAACTGTGACAAGCATTCTTCGAATGCGCCGGAACAGGCGGGAGCTCTCCGCCCGCAGGATCAGGCGTATTTCTCCAGAAACGCCTCGACCCGCAGGCTGCGGAAATCCGGAAGTGCGGCGCGCAAGGCCGCGTGGTCCCAGTCCCACCAGGCCAGTCCCATCATCTGCTCCGCCACAGCTTCTGGGTAGCGGCGGCGGATCACCTTCGCGGTATTGCCGCCCACTATGGTGTAGGGTGCCACATCCTTGGTCACGATCGCGCCCGAGGCCACCACCGCGCCGTGGCCGATTGTCACCTCCGGCTTGATCATCGCACCGTGGCCAATCCAGGTGTCATGGCCGATATGCGCCAACCTCCCGGCGCGGCGGGCGAACCAGGCTGCATCATCCTCTGCATCGTCCCAATAGCTTGCCGAGCGGTACAGGAAATGATGCAGCGAGGCCTTCTCCATCGGGTGGTCCGAGGCGCCGATGCGGGTGAAACTTGCGATATTGGCAAACTTGCCAATACGCGCATTGGCAATATCGCAGGTCCTGTCGCAATAGCTGTAGTCGCCGAACTCCGAGTTCGCGACACGGCTGCCCGCGCCGATTTCCACATAGGCACCGAATGTGCTGCCGGTAACCTGGCAATCCGGGTGGATGAAAGGCGCCTCCGCCTGCAGTCGGGCCATAGTCAGTCCTCTTCTCAACCGTGCCGCGGCTCAGGGCAGCAGGAAGGGCTTGCCTTCCGCCCGCTTGCGCTTGGGCGCTGGATCGCCGCCGCTGATCAGCTTCCGCCGCAGCCAGCCGGAGAACCAGTCCATCAGCATTACCATCAGGACGATCAGCGTGATGTAATAGGCCACTTCCTCCCAGTCTTTCTGGGTAATGATCGCCTGGGTCAGCAAGAGCCCGATACCGCCGCCGGTGATTGCCCCGATAATGGTGGCCGAACGGGTGTTGGATTCCAGGAAATACAGCAGCTGGCTCAGCAGCACCGGGGTCACCTGCGGGATCACTCCGAAGCGGTAGCGCTGCACCGGTTTGGCTCCGGTTGAGGCAACACCCTCGATTTGTTTCTGATCGACATTCTCCAGCGCTTCCGAGAAGATCTTGCCGAAGGTGCCGGTGTCCGTCACCAGGATCGCCAGCGCCCCGGTCAGCGGACCAGGGCCAAAGGCGCGCGCGAGAACCACGGTCCAGATCAGCGAGTCGACGCCGCGGACAAAGTCGAAGAAACGGCGCATGGCAAAGCGCAAAGTTCTGATGGGCATGAAATTGCGGGTGGCAATGAAAGCCAGGGGCAAGGCGATAAGGCCGGCGCCGATGGTGCCAAGGAAAGCCATCAGCAGCGTTTCGGCAATCGCCCAGGCCACATCCTGATGGCGCCACATCTTGTTGGTCCAGAAGTCCTGGAAAATGGCACCTGCTTCACCGGTGGCGGCACGCTGCATCAGCTCCCCTGCCCCCAGACCATAATAAGGGCTGTCGAAAGTGAAAAAGAACAGCTCCCAGCCGGCGAAGTAGCGGAAAACCTCTGCACGGTTGCGGGTGACGGTCAGGCGGCCGGCCTCGGTTTTGATTGCCAGACGGTTCTTGGAGACGTTGACCCATTCCGGCACATCACCGGGCGGTAGCTCGGCCTGAACGCCAGCGCTGCGGCTGGGAGTTGCCCGCACGAGACCGTAGCCGGGGATCATGTATTCTATGGTGTGAGGGCCGAATGTGACCACATGGCCGCCTTCCAGGTCGATCACCGTGGTCTCGCCCAGATCGACCCAATCCGGCGACATGCCATCCGGGTAAGCGCCCTTGCGCTCGCCTTCGACGGCAACCGACACCTCGCCGCTGCGGTTGTCGCGGGTCACATGGGTCTTGTAGCTGTAGCTGTCGCTAACAAGGGTTTTGGCGTTATCCAGGCTTGCTTTTTCCCACAGGCCCGGAACGTCAAAGGCAAAGAACACATATGCCAGATAGGCCAGAACCGCGGCAGGCAGCGCGAAGTTCATCAGCCGTTTCCTCAAAAACAGCCGCGACATGTTCAGCTTCAGTTCTGCCGGAGACAGGTTGGTATCAAAGGTTGTCATGCCTTCGCTCCATGGGTCAGACGGTCGCGCAACAGGCCGGACAGCTGGTCGACGGCCACGATGGTGATGAAGAGAAGAAGGAAAATTGCGGCAGCTTCATCGTAGCGCCCCTGCCCCCAGGACATGGCGTTCTTCAGCTCGTAGCCAATGCCGCCCGCACCGACGAAGCCGAGGATGGCGGAGGCGCGAATGTTGATCTCAAACCGCAACAGCGCATAGCTCACATAGTTGGGGCCGACCTGCGGGATCACGCCCAGCGTCATCCGCTGTGCCCAGGTGGCGCCAACGGAGCTGAGGCCTTCGACCGGTTTCAGCGAGGCGTTTTCATTCACTTCGGAAAACAGCTTGCCCAGCGCTCCCGCGGTGTGGATCGCAATGGCGATCATTGCAGGCACCGGCCCCCCGCCGAGGACAAAGATCAGAACCAGCGCAATAACGATTTCCGGGATTGCGCGGCAGATGTCGCTAATGCGGCGGAACAGCGGGATCAGTGCAGGCCACGGCGCCATCCCGCGGGTCGCCAGCAGCGACAGCAAAGTTCCGAAAACTGCGCCCGCCAGAGTTGAGGCCGCAGCGATGTTCAGCGTCTCGACCAGTGCTGGGAAAAAATCCACCAGATGCCCAGGAAGCTGAGCGGCCTTTTCGGCTGCTTCCGCCAGAACCTCGGACGGATAATCGAATACTCGGGTGAAGCCATCTGCAAATGAGCCTGCATTGCGGCTGTCTGCGGTACGGAAACCTGCCGCCATCAGCGCCACAAAGACTGCAAGAAGAATGCCGCCGTAAAGCCGCTTGCGCTGAATATGGGCGGTGTAGTGTTCCCGGATCTCGTCCACCGCCGGCCGGGCTGCCGTCAGATCTGCCATTTAGGGGTCCTGGTGCTGCTGTGACGGCAGAAGCTGCCGCCATCAAGGAATTGCGGGGCCCGGGGGAAAGTCCGGAACCCCGCAGAGCTCAGTTCAATGAGTTCTGGCCTGAAATTACTGGGATTTCAGTTTGCGGGCTTCGATGATCACCTCGTAGGCATCGTGAGTGATCGGAGCCAGGCCTTTGGAGTCCCCGCCCAGCACGTTGTACATGCAGTCCGGGTCCATCGAGTTCATCGAGGCCAGCAGGCCGGTCATCTTGACCTTCACGTCTTCCGGCAGCGCGGTGCGCAGAACAAACGGACCTTCCGGGATCGGCGCGGATTTCCAGATCTCGACCATGTCGTTCATGTCAACGAGGCCCGCGTCCACTGCGCGGCGCAGCGCGCCGGAGGTATAGCCGTCTTCCCACTCGCCCAGGCCATCGGCCCAGGTCACACCGCCGTCCACATCGCCGTTGAATACCGCAACGATGGTCTGCTCGTGGCCGCCGGTGAATTTCACTTCACCGAAGTAGTCGCCGGAGTCCATGGTCGCTCCGGTCACCTGCGGGATCTCGATCGAGGGGATCAGGTAGCCCGAGGTGGAGTTCGGGTCGCCAAAGCCAAAGGTCTTGCCTTTCAGGTCTTCCAGGGTTTCTACGCCGCTGTCCTTGCGGGCAAAGCCGATGGAATAGTAGCCGTAGCTGCCGTCGGTGTTCACCTTGACCAGAACCGGCTCAACCGCTTCCGGGTCGGACAGATAGGTCTTGGCATAGCCGGAAGCGCCCAGCCAGGCCATGTCGATGGAACCGCCCAGCAGCCCCTGGATCACGCCGTTGTAGTCGGCCGGTGCAAACAGTTTGGTTTCGACACCCAGCAGCTCTTCGGTCTGCTCGCGCAGGCATTCCTGCTTGCTCAGCCGGTCCTGTGCGTTTTCGCCGCCCAGGATGCCGATGCGGAATTCCTTGATTTCCTCTGCCGCAACAGGGGCGGTCAGCGCGGTGGTTGCCAGTGCGGCAGCGATCAGCTTTTTCATCTTTGGTCTCTCCGGTTAAGTCTCCCGGAGAGCACCCCCCGGGAAGATGAAAGCAAGTCAGGGTTACTCGGCGGGGATGGCGGCACGCACGGGCTGCGCCTTCTCCAGCGTTTCAATCTCGGTCGAGGTGGCTGCTTCGGAGAAGTCCTCTCCGGCGCCATAGATCTCGCGGGCGACGCCAGTCGTCAGCTGTTCGGGCAGCCCGTCAAAGACGATGCGGCCGTCGCGCATGCCGACCACCCGGTCGCAATAGCGGCGCGCAGTGTCCAGCGTGTGCAGGTTGGCGATGACGGTGCGGCCGTCTTCCTCGTGGATGCGGCGCAGCGCCTCCATCACGGTCTGGGCGTTCATCGGATCCAGCGAGGCAATCGGCTCATCCGCCAGGATGATCTTGGGGTCCTGCATCAGCGCCCGGGCAATTGCCACCCGCTGCTGCTGGCCGCCCGACAGCGCCTCGGCCCGTTTGGCGGCATGTTCGGCAATGCCCAGACGGTCCAGGATGTCGATGGCCCTGTGGATGTCCTCCATCGGGTAGAGGTTGAACAGCGTTGACATCACGTTGCGGCGGTTCAGCGTGCCGTGCAGCACGTTTGAGACCACATCCATCCGCGGCACCAGATTGAACTGCTGGAAGATCATCGCGCAGTCGGATTGCCAGGCGCGTCTGTCTTTCCCCTTCAGCTGGGTGACATCGCGGTCCTGGAACAGGATCCGGCCCTCGGAGGCACTCTCCAGCCGGTTGATCATCCGCAGCAGCGTGGACTTGCCGGCGCCCGAACGGCCGATGATCCCGATCATGCAGGGCTTATCAATATCCAGCGTGGCCGCCTCCACTGCGGTCTTGTCGCCGAATCTTTTTGTCAGTTTGTCAATGCGCAGCACGGGTGGCGCTCCCTCTTCGTTCTGGGATTGCCTACCGGTTTTGCTCAAATCCTATGTGTCACTGCCGTGAAAGTTTTGTAACGGCGCCCGGCGCAACCCGCAGGCGTTTGGAGCGGGCCCGGGTGACATTCACCCTGTCCAGAGCGGACGGCAGGGGCTATATGGCATCCCGACTCCTCATTCCCTTTGCTGAAGGAAGCTGCCAGATGTCCTTTGACCGCAAGATCAAGATCGCGCCTTCGATCCTTTCCGCCGATTTCGCCAATTTCGGCCAGGAGATCCAAGCCATCGAAGCCCAGGGCGCCGACTGGGTGCATGTGGATGTGATGGACGGGCATTTCGTGCCGAACCTCACCTTTGGCCCGCAAGCGGTAAAGGCATTCCGCCCGCATGTGAAGACGGTGATGGACGTGCATCTGATGATCGCGCCGGTCGATCCCTATATCGACGCCTATGCCGATGCGGGCGCCGACGTGCTGACCGCTCATATCGAGGCCGGCCCGCACATTCACCGCACCCTGCAGGCAATCCGCGCAGCCGGCATGAAGGCAGGCGTCGCGCTGAACCCGGGCACCCCGGCGGAGGCCGTCGAGCATCTGCTGGATCTTACAGACCTGGTCTGCGTGATGACCGTGAACCCCGGTTTCGGCGGCCAGAAATTCATCGACATGACCGCCAAGATCCGCCGCCTGCGCTCGATGATCGGCGACCGCCCGGTGCATATCGAAATCGATGGCGGCGTTGACCCCGCGACCGCGCCGCTGGTGGCCGAGGCCGGGGCCGACGTGCTGGTGGCCGGCTCAGCCGTGTTCAAGGGTGGTTCGGTAAGCAGCCCAGAGGTCTACGGCGAGAATATCCGCAAGATCCGTGCTGCCACCGAGGGCGCCTGGGTCTGACCCAGGCCTTGGCCGGGGCCCTCCCGCCAATCGCCAGGCGCATCAAAGATGCGCCGCTCTTGTTGGGCCTGGCGCCGCGCTATGCGCGGCGCCTTTGCGTGATACGGCCTGCGTTCTGCGCCCAGCCCGGCAACGCCGGGCAGCGCCCTGATGGCCCTCGATGGGCCGAAAGGGCGCGCCACCGCTTCAGCCTGGCTGGTTCAGATCACCGAAGGTTCTACCCTCTGCCACCAGCTGCTCCAGCAGCGGCGCGGGCTGCCAGAAGAAATCATCCTCCGCCGCATAAGCCCGGATATCTGCAAGGATACCATCCAGCCCCTGCAGATCCGCCCATTTCAGCGGCCCGCCCCAGAAGCGCGGGAACCCATAACCGAACAGCATAACCATATCCGCATCCAGCGGTCGCCGGGCGATGCCCTCGCCCACCACCTTGGCTGTCTCGTTGACCATTGCGCACATGTAGCGGCGCAGCACCTCTTCGTCGGAGAACTCCCGCGGGGAAACACCTTGCTGCGCCTGATCCTGTGCAATCAGTTCCGCCACCTCCGGGTTCGGCACGCCGCCGCGTTTACCTTCTTCATAGACGTAGAACCCCTTGCCGGTCTTCTGGCCGAAATCACCGCCTTCGCACAGCATCTCATAGAAGCGCGGCACCCGTTCCCGCGGATCGCGGGTAGCGGCACGGCGCTTGCGGGCTGCCCAGTTGATGTCGAGCCCGGCCAGATCTCCCATTGCAAACGGTCCCATCGGGAAGCCGAAGGCAGTCACCACCCGGTCCACCTGATATGGAGACGCCCCGTCCAGCACCACGTATTCCGCTGCCTTGCGGTAAGCATTCATGATCCGGTTGCCGATGAATCCGTCGCAAATGCCAGAGCGCACCGCAACTTTCCTAAGGCGCTTGCCAAGGGCAAAACCGGTAGCCAGCACCTCCGGCGCGGTCTTTTCCGCAACAACCACCTCCAGCAGCTTCATCACATGCGCAGGCGAGAAAAAGTGAAGGCCGATCACATCCTGCGGGCGCGATGTGGCTGCAGCGATCTCGTCCACATCCAGATAGGAGGTATTTGTCGCCAGCACCGCGCCGGGTTTGCAGTGGGCATCCAGTTTGCCAAACACCTCGCGTTTCACGCCCATGTCCTCGAAAACAGCCTCAACCACAAGGTCCGCCTCCGACAACGCGGCATAGTCCGTGGCCACTGTCAGAGCCTCGCCGCTCAGCTGCGCAAACTGCGCCTCGCTGATCTTGCCGCGTTTCAACGCGCCCTTCAAATTGCTCTCAATACGGCTATGGGCCGCAGCGGCGGCTTCCTCCGTCATTTCGATCAGCACCACCGGCAAACCAGCCAGCAGAGCCGCGGTGGCGATACCCGCTCCCATGGTGCCGCCGCCGATCACCCCCATCGAGGCGACCT
The DNA here is from genome assembly GCF_000813745.1 of Leisingera sp. ANG-M1. Lineage (GTDB taxonomy): Bacteria > Pseudomonadota > Alphaproteobacteria > Rhodobacterales > Rhodobacteraceae > Leisingera. The sequence continues at coordinate 11,279 of NZ_JWLC01000006.1, forward strand.
CACGGGGAGCAATCCCTTCCAGTTCCGGCAACTTGCTGACCGCGCGCTCAGAGAAAAAAGCGTGGATGAGCCCCTGCCGCTGATCCGACTCCATCAGTTCCATGAACAATGCGCGCTCACGCTTCAGGCCCTCTTCGAATGCCGCAGCCCCAGCCGCTGCCTGCACCGCACGCACCGCAACAGCCGGAGACATCTGGCCGCGGCCCTTCTTCAAAGCCGCGGTATAGGCGGCGTCGAAGTCCACGGCTTCCGGCGCGGGCATCTCCCCCGTCGCGCGGCGCGGCGCCCCTTGCTCCAGCAGTTCCTGCACGTAGGCGAGACCGATCCCGCGCGGGTCGCCGTCCTCGATCCGGTCGACGATTCCTTTCTCCAGCGCTTCGGCGGCAGAGACATGGCGGCCGCTGGTGATCATCTCCAGTGCAGCCGCTGTTCCCGCAAGCCGCGGCAGCCGCTGGGTGCCGCCAGCGCCTGGCAGGATCCCCAGATTTACTTCCGGCAGCCCCATTTTCGCCGAGGGCACCGCAATCCGGTAATGCGACGACAAGGCCACTTCCAGCCCGCCGCCCAGCGCAGTGCCGTGCATAGCTGATACCACAATCAGCGGTGACGCCTCGATCCGGCTGCAAAGTCCGGGCAGATAGGGCTCCTGCGGCGTTTTGCCGAATTCGCGGATATCGGCGCCTGCGAAATAGGTTTTGCCCTCGCCATAGATCAAAACCGCCTTGGCGCCTTCGCTCTCGGCGCGTTCGATGCCGGCAAGCAGCCCCTTGCGCACCTCGATCCCCAGCGCATTCACGGGCGGGTTCTGCGCCTTCAGAACCGCAATCTCTCCAACCCGCTCATAATTTACGGCATAACTCATCCCGTCATCCTCTCTCATCTGCGGCAGCATAGCCCGCGCCCGGCCCGATTAGTTTAGGCATAAAACATCTTCCGGCGCCAAGCTAAACCTGCGGTCCAAAACAAACCCCGCGTCGTTCGGCGCGGGGTCAGTGCAGTATACCCGCAGGCATCATGTAACAGAATGACGGTGCAATGGAAACTTTTTGAAACACTCCATCCAGGCATCACCTGCCTTGGACAAGCCCGGCTTTACGCCCCGGCTGGCGCCACCACTCCGCTCGCGATCCATTCATCGAGTATTTCTAAAGCCTTATCCGTGAAGTCCTGATCATTGATGTGGCAATCCAGATCGTGGAGCACGGCGTTTTGCGGGCAGGAGCCGCGCATTTCCGAGCAGAAAGCCGCCAGCCCTTCCGCATCATGCAGCGGAGCACCGGGGCGGTCCCACTCATTACAGCCCTGCGCGGGCAGCAGCACAGCAACCGGCGCCGCGGCGGTGGCAAGCTTTCCGCAGATCGCCTGCGCCACCTGCCGCCGCTCATCCGCCTCCAGCATCGCTGAAGTCAGCAGCCGGTTATGGGCATGGGTTTCCCGCCCCTTGAGCTGGGAAGGCGTTTCCTGCCAGCCGACAAAGTCCACCAAGTCATAGCAGCCCGGCGCCACCAGCTGCGGGGTCCCGGAGTTGCCGGCATTGGTCATTCTGTCCGCACCAGCCGACAACCCGCCGAACAAGTGGTTCGAAACCTCCTGCGGTGCAAAATCCATCACCGCAGCGAAGGCGCCCTCAGCCGCCAGGCTTTCAAATGCCCGTCCGCCCATGCCGGTGGCGTGGAACACCGCCACTTCGAACCCCCGCTCCTCCAAGGCGGGTTTCAGTGCCACCATGTAGCGCAGAACCGTCTTCCCAAAAGACGTCATGCCGATCAAAGGCCGGTCCCGCTTCGGCGGCTCCACAGCCCGCGCTGCGCCCAGCACCGCGCCCGCCGCCTGGCTGAGCGAGGCCTTGCAGATCGAGTTCAGCCCGTAAAGCCCGCCGGCCCAGAGGATCATCTGCACATCCGCCGGCATCCGCTCCGGCGGCATCAGCGGAGAAAACGCCACCGTGGAAACAATATACTTCGGCACCCCCACCGGCAACGCCGCACAGAGGTCCAGCGCCAGATCGGTGCCCATGGTGCCGCCCAGCACGATCACTCCGTCGATGCGGCCCGCCCGGTACAGTTCCAGCGCCTTCGCTGCCGCCCCGGCTCCCATGATCTGCATTGCGGTGTTTTCATCACCGGAATCTATCGCCGCCTGGATCGAGCTGCCGCCTGCCTCCGCCACGTCATGCTTGCTGATATCCGTTGGCTGGCTGGGATCACCCAGCACACTCACATCCATGGTCAGCACTTTGCCGTCCTGGCCACGGATCACCTCTGCCAGATAGCCCAGTTCATCGTCCTTGGTGTCATAGGTCCCAGCAACCAGGATTGTCTTGTCAGCCATTTGCCATTCTCCCCGGAGCCAGCCTTTCGCAGCAGCCCCGCTCCTTCATCTTGCCTAAAATACTCCCGCCGGAGGCAGCAGGTTTTGCCCCGGCAAAACCTGCTTCACAGCTGGATCCAGGCGGTCTTCAGATCAGTGTATTTGTCCAGTGCATGCAGCGACTTGTCGTGGCCGTTGCCAGACTGGCCAACGCCGCCCAACGGCACCGTATTGTCCGAGCCGCCATAGGTGTTCACATGCACAACGCCCGAGCGGATGCCCGCCACCATCCGGTGCGCGCGGGACAGGTTTGCGGTCCAGACACCAGCCGCCAGGCCAAAATCAGTGGCATTGGCAAGGCTCAGCGCTTCTTCTTCGGTCTCGAATTTACTCACCGCCAGCACCGGCCCGAACACCTCGCGCTGGAACAGCGCATGATCGCGGGCGACTCCGGTAACAATGGCCGGGGCCATATAGGTACCGCCGGTCTCTTCCAGAATACGGCTGCCGCCGGTCACCACCTGCCCGCCCTCGGCCCGCGCCATATCCATGAAGGACAGGTTCTGGCGCAATTGGACTTCAGAATTCACGGCGCCGACCTGGGTTGCCATGTCGAGCGGATCGCCAACCCGCAGCGCTTCGGTCTCGGCCTTCAGCATTTCCACGAACTCGTCGTGAATTGAGGCCTCGACCAGCAGCCGCGAGCCTGCGACGCAGACCTGGCCCGAATTGCGGAAGATACCTGCGGCAGACACTTTGGCCGCCTTGGCCAGATCCGGTGCATCCGCAAAAACGATATTGGGGGATTTGCCTCCAAGCTCCAGATAGCAGCGCTTGAGGTTCGAGCGGGCTGAGGCCTCCAGCAGCTTGCGGCCCGTGGTCCCGGACCCGGTAAAAGCCAGAACATCCACATCGTTCGACATTGCCAGCGCCGCGCCGGCCTCGGCACCGGAGCCCGTCACCACGTTCAGCACCCCGTCCGGCAAGCCGCATTCCGCGCAGAGCTCAGCCAGCCGGAGCAGCGTCAGCGAGGCGGTTTCGGCCGGTTTCAGCACCACCGAATTGCCCATTGCCAGCGCCGGCGCCAGCTTCCAGGCGCCGATCATCAGCGGGAAGTTCCAGGGCACAATGGCGCCCACCACGCCAACCGGCGTCCGATGCACCAGCCCCAGCACATCCGGCGCAGTTGGCGCAACTTCTCCGGTGACCTTATCCAGCGCCTCAGCATAGTAGCGGAAGGTGCCTGCCGCCGATCCCGGTTCGGCCTTCAGCGCCATGTTGACCTCGGTGCCGTTGTCGCGCACGCCGAGCACCGCCAGCTCCACCGCCTCGGCCTCGATACGGTCGGCAATCCGGTGCAGCACTTTCTTCCGTGCGGCGGGGCTCTGTCCCGCCCAGCGGCGGTCCTCAAATGCCCGCCGCGCCGAAGCAACAGCGTTTTCGACATCTGCTGCAGAGGCGCCTGCCAGCGTCGTCAGAACAGATCCGTCAACCGGCGAAGCAACTTCGAGTGTCTGGCCCGAACCTTCTTTCCATGATCCTTCAAGAAAGAGTTTTTGCGGCGCAACATCAAGCTGCCGAAGCTTGTCGATGAGCGGTTGGTCTGCCATTCGGCCTCCTTCAGTTCCTTCCGGTCTTTCAGCACCCGCAGGATGTGGACCGCCAGAACGATGATGATGAGTAGAAACAGGATGAACGCCACCGGGCGGTCGATGAAATCGAGGGGTTCCTTCACCCGCGCCATGCCCGCGCGCAGTTTGACCTCCATGATACCGCCCAGGACCATACCCAGAATGATCGGCACGGAGGGCAGCGACAGGCGCTTCAGCACATAGCCGAGGATGCCGAAAGCCGCAGCCATTACGCAGTCGGTGGCGGAGTTGCGCAGGGAATAGACCCCGACAAAGCTGAGCGTCAGGATGCAGACGCCAAGGAAGCGGTTCGGGATGCGCACCACCTGGATCAGCGATTTGGTAGCAAAGAGCAGGAAAACAAGAACCAGGACATTCAGCACCAGCAGCGCCAGGTAGAGCGCAACGACAAAATCCATGTCGTTCTGAAACAGCCCCGGCCCCGGAACCACGTTATGCACGTAGAATACCGACAGCATCATCGCCGTCAGCGCCTCGCCCGGGATGCCCAGCGCCAAGAGCGGCACCATGGCGGCGGCGGGCACAGCATTGTTGGCGGTCTCCGCCGCAATCAGCCCCTCCGACGATCCGTTGCCAAAGTCCTGCGGGCGCTTCGATGTTTTCTGTGCGTAGGTGTAAGACATGAACTGGGCGGTGAATTCACCAACACCGGGGATCATGCCCATCAGCACACCGAAGCTGGCCGAAACACCGGCAACCCGCGGATGACGCGCCAGCTCGCGCAGCCCCTGGAACATGCCGCCGCGCAGGCGGGTCAAGCGGACCTTCTCGTCCTCGTCCGTCAGCAGAACAAAGGCCTGCGAGATTGCAAACAGACCCAGCACCACGACGATCAGATTGATGCCGCCGCCCAGGAAGTCCTGCCCGAAGGTATAGCGCTGGGTGTATTTCACCGGTTCCAGCCCGATGGTCTGCAGGAAGATCCCGAAACAGGCCAGCGCGCCGGCAACCAGTGCCTGGCCGCGGTGGGCGACTACCACAAGGATCAGGCCCAGCAGTGCCGCCAGGAAGATCTCGCGCGAACCGAACATGGGCGCGATTTTGGCCAGCACCGGGGCAAACAGGATCAGGCAGATGACCGAAAAGATGCCGCCGAAGAAACTGGCGGAGTAAGCAAGGCTCAAAGCCCGGCGCGGCTCGCCCCGTGCGGTCATCGGATAACCGTCATAGGTTGTCAGCGCATTAACCGCGGTGCCGGGTGTGTTGATCAGGATCGCCGGGATTGACCCGCCGTACATGGACGACCCGTAGATCCCAAGCAGCACTGTCAGGCCAACAATCGGGTCCATCGAAAAGGTGGCAGGCAAAAGTATCGCAATCGCGACCGCCGGGCCGACGCCGGGGATAGCGCCGATCAGCACGCCGCCCACTGAACCGGCCAGCAGCGCCAGCGCCACGTCCCAGCGCATCAGAATGTCTATTGCAGAGAGGATCAGGTCCATAAGAGGCGCTCAGAGATAGAGAATGAAGAAACTGCGCAAGGCGCCGGGCAGATACTCATAGATCAGCGCGCCCGGAATCTTGACCGACAGAAAGCCCTTGAACAGCACCACGACGATGACGGCAAAGGCAACACCGGCCCACAGCATGAAACGGCTGCGGTACCCCATCCGCCAGCACAAGAGCGGCACGAAGGCCATTGTCACAGGCAGGTAGCCGATAACGGGCACCAGCAGGACGCACCCCATGAACCAGCCCGCAAACTCAAACACCTGCCCCCAGCGTTTGACTTCCCACAGGTCATAGCGGCTGACCCGGCGCCAGGGCAGTTTGTACAAATGCAGGCCGCCCATCAGCACCATGCCGCCAATGGCGACGGCAGGCCAGAACCGGGGCTGGGCAAACAGCTTGGTCTTTTTGACCCAGGTGGTCTGTTCACCGATCAGGGCCAGCAGCAGCAGTGCTGCGCCCACCAGGATCAGGGCAAAGACCAGCTGACCGCGCCGGGGTCCGGCAAAGCGGCGTTCGCGTTCCGAAGGCATGTGAGGAGTTCTTTGTCCGCGCGAGTGAAAGAGCACCGGGGCCCGTCAAGGCCCCAGTGCAGGGGGAGGATTACTCAGACAGCAGACCGCCGATGCGGGCCATGGTGTCGATGTCATTGGAGACGCGGGCGGCGCTGTCGTCCGCGCTTTGCCAGTAGACCAGCGCGCCGGTTTCCTTGGCGACGTTCTGGGCGCGTTCGCTCATCACGGTCTTCTCTGCGACGGCGATGATCTTGTCGCGCACGTCCTGCGGCGTATCCTTGGTCACGAAAAGGCCGTTCCACAATGCGATGTTCAGGCTCTCGTCCAGCTCGCCGATGGTTGGCGCATCAGGCGCCAGCGGAATGCGCTCGTCGGTGATCGAGACCAGCACTTTGACCTGATCCAGGCACGGCAGCACCAGCTGCAGCGTGGTGTTGATCACATCGGCATCGCCCGAGGCCAGCGTGTTGCAGTCCAGCGCATCAAAGGCCGCGTCCGAGCCCCATTCAAAACCTGCGTTCTTGGCATAGGCCTTGGTCACCTGGGTCGGCGTCAGCACATCGCCGAAATGGCCCAGCGCAACATCGTTTTCCTTGGCATAGGCCGCCAGCTCTTCCATCGAGCTGTAGGGCGCATCGCCTGAGGTGGCGATCACAAAGGGATAGGTCAGGAAGATCCCCAGCGGATCGAATTTTTCAGGCGTCAGCGGCGGGATGTCGATCTGGTGGCCCATCACCGGCACGCCGATCACAAAAGAGCCGATGGTGTAGCCGTCGCTTGGCGCATTGGCGACCTCAATCGCACCGGGGAACGGCCCGCCACCGCCGCCCGGCTTGTTCACCACGGCCGCCGCGACGCCGTATTCGTTCTGAAAATCCTCGGCAATCATCCGGGTCAGCACGTCTTCCAGGTCACCCGGCGGCCACGGCACAATGAAGTTCACCGGCTTCTCCGGATATTCGGCCTGCGCGGCAACCGCGCTCAGCCCCAAAGCCGCCGCTGCGGCCGCGCCTTTCATCAGCGTTTTGAGTTTCATGGTTTTCCTCCCAGTTTTTCAAGTTGGTTCATTATTCGAACCATTGGTTTGAATTTAGATTGACAGCCCGTCCCGTTATCTGTCAAGAAAATTGCATCACGGGTGCGCCTTTTTCGGAACCGGCCGCCCTCAAGGACGACACAGGGAGCACGGGCAAGCGCATGGGAACTGTATCCAAAGCCTTGTCATTACTGACATATTTCAACCACGGCCGGACCGGAATCGGGCTTAGCGATCTCACACGCCTGTCCGGTATGAACAAGGCAACCGTCTACCGGCTGATGACCGAGCTGCAGGAATCAGGCTTTGTCGAACAGACCGATGGCGACCGGATGTACCGCCTTGGCCCGCAGGTTCTGCGGCTTGCAGCGCTGCGCGAGGCGGCAGTGCCGATTCTCTCAGTTTCGCGGCGGGTACTGCGGGATCTGAGTGATGAGACCGGCGAAACCACCCACCTGTCGCTGTTGCAGGGCAGCCAGCTGAATTCGCTGTCGCATGCCTACTCGCCGCGTCATGCCACCAAAGTGATGATGGAAGATGCAGAGGTATTGACCTACCACGGCACCAGCTCCGGGCTTGCCGTTCTCGCCTATGCCGACACCGGGTTTGTCGACGAAGCATTGGCCCAGCCGCTGCAAGTCCACACCGCGGAAACCATCACTGACCCGCATCAGATCCGCATTCAGATAGCCGAGGTCCGCGAAACCGGCATGGCCCAGTCCATCGGCGGCTTCGAGGCCGATGTGCATTCCCATGCGGTACCGGTCTTTGGTCCCGACCGCCAGGTGATCGGCGCGCTGGCCGTAGCTGCGCCAGTGTCGCGCATGACCTCTGAACAAAAAGAGCTGATCCCGGCCGCCCTGCGCCGCGCGGGCGCCACCCTCACCCATCGTATCGGCGGCTCGGCGCCTGCGGACTATCCGCAGGGCAGCACCGCCTGACTTCCCCTCTCCAGCCCTGCGGGGCCGCATCCAGGAGCTGACCCCATGAAAGACTCCAATTTCCTGAAAGAGCACAACGCCAAGTCCCTTTGGCACCCGATGGCGCATCCCGGCGACAGCCTGGCCAACCCGCCCGCAATCATCACATCTGCACAGGGAGTGAAGATCACCGATGTGGACGGGCACGAGGTGGTCGACGCAGTCGGCGGCCTGTGGAACGTGAACCTTGGCTTCTCCTGCCAGCCTGTGAAGGACGCAATCGCCGCGCAGCTGGATGTGCTGCCCTACTACTCCACCTTCCGCGGCACCACCAATGATCAGGTGATCCAGCTGGCCGAGGAGCTGCGCAAATTCTTCGCCCCCGACGGGCTCACCCGCGCTTTCTTCACCTCCGGCGGCTCGGATTCAGTGGAGACCGCCCTGCGGCTGGCGCGCCAGTACCACAAGATCCGCGGCGAGGCCGGACGCACCAAGTTCCTGAGCCTGAAGAAAGGCTACCACGGCACCCACATGGGCGGCGCCTCAGTGAACGGCAATGCCAATTTCCGCACCCAGTACGAGCCGCTGCTGCCTGGCTGTTTCCAGATCCCGGCGCCCTATACCTACCGCAATCCCTTCAACGAAACTGACCCGGAGCGCCTCGCCCAGCTTTGCCTGCAAGCGCTGGAGGATGAGATCGCCTTCCAGGGCGCAGGCACCATTGCCGCCTTCATCATGGAGCCGATCCTGGGCGCCGGCGGTGTGATCCCGCCGCACGAAAGCTTCATGCCCGGCGTGCGCGAGATCTGTTCGAAAAACGGCATCCTGCTGATTGCCGATGAAGTGATCACTGCCTTTGGCCGCACCGGCTCATGGACCGGCTCGCGCCACTGGGGCGTGCAGCCGGACATGATGGCCACCGCCAAGGCGATCACCAATGGCTACTTCCCCTTTGGTGCGGTGATGATCGCAGATCATATGACCGAGACTTTCGAGAAGGACACCACCGGCAAGGCCGCCATCGGCCACGGCTATACCTATTCCGGCCACCCGGTCGGGGCGGCAGCGGCGCTGGCCTGCCTGGAGGAGACACTGAAGCTGAACGTGCCGGAGAATGCTGCTGCCCGGGGCACGCAGCTCCACCAGGGCCTTCTGGCATTGCAGCAGAAATACGAGCTGATCGGCGACGTGCGCGGCGGCCACGGGCTGATGAGCGCGCTGGAACTGGTCTCCGACCGTGCCACCAAGGCCCCGGTTGATAAAAAGACCATCGGCAAGCTGCAGGAAGTTGCGTACGAGGCCGGCGCCATGGTGCGGGTCTCCGGCCCCAACATCATCCTCTCCCCGCCGCTGGTGCTGAGCGAGGCCGAGGCGGCCACTATCCTCCACGCCCTGGACGCAGGCTTTGCGGCGGTGAGCTAACGCCAGCCGCAGACGCACCCGCGCCCGGGCCGCCAGGTCCGGGCGCCACCAGATGCCATGGCGGGCCCGAAGCTTTGCTTCGGGCCCGCGGCCTCAGTAGCGCCGCTGACGCGGCGCGGTAGCGTGATACGGAAACAGGCGCAGCTGCCGCAGCCGCGCCTGTTGCATCAAGCTCTTCTGATGTTCCGTATCAGGCCTCCGGCACTTCCAGCACCAGCCCGTCCAGATCCGGATGCGCCTCAATCTGGCAGCTGAGGCGGCTGGTTTCCCGCCGCACCTCTGCCAGATCCAGCATCGCATCTTCGAACCCTCCAGCCGTACCGCATTTCGCCGCCCACTCCGGATCCACATAGACGTGGCAGGTGGCGCAGGCGAGGCAGCCGCCGCACTCGCCCACGACCCCTGACACATCATGAGCCAGGGCTGCTTCCATCAGGCTCTGGCCATAGTCGACCGTTTCCGTGACAGCTTCGCCGCCAGGCAATTTCCAGGTTACTTGCATCGGCCTTCCTCTGCGGATGATCAGATGAAATGCACGTAGAAATCGCGCATGCCGTCGCCTTCCAGGTCACGGGTCTTGCGCACCTCCTTGCGCTTCATGAAGACGTGGTTGGCAACCAGCTCCGGTCCGACAGCCTCAGCCAGAGCAGTATCCTTCTCCAGGTCTGCAACCGCACCCTTCAGGTCTACGGCGGTGCCTTCGCGGGCATCGGTGCGGTCGAACCCGTCGCCGGTTTCCATCGGCGGCAGCTGGTGTCCGTTCTCCACCCCCAGCCGCGCCGCCTGCAGGACAGCCGCAACCGTGGTGTAGGGGTTGGAGGAGGCATCGGCCATACGGTGCTCCAGCCGCGCCTTGGCGCCGCCTTCCGAGCTGATCCGCGTGGTCACATTGCGATGGTCGCCGCCCCAGTTCTGCCAATAGCCCGACAGCGAGCCGGGCTGCAGCCGCATGTAGCTGTTCGCTGTAGGAGCAATCAGCCCCGCCAGCCCCTTATGGTGATGCAACAGCCCCGCCAGGCAGCCGCGCGCCAGATCGTTCATGTGCTCCGGCCCGCCCCGCGGCCCCGAGGACAGCGCGTTGCCGCCCGCCTCATCCGCAAAGGAAAAGTTGATATGCATGCCCGAGCCGCCCGCCTCGGCCACCGGTTTCGGCATGAAAGTGAGGACAATGCCATATTCAAGCGCCACCTCGCGCGCCATCAGGCGGAACAGAACGATGTCATCCACCGCCTTCACCGCGTCGTCAAAGGTGAGCGTGTATTCAAACTGCGGGCTGTCGAATTCAGCGGTGATCATGTCGAGCGAAAAGCCCATGTCATCCGCCATCGCCCAGATCCGGTCATTGAACCGCAACGGGTCAGCAAACGGCCCGGTGCCATAAACAACCCCGCCCGGAGCGTCATAGGGCATCAGCCGCCCGCGGTCGTCAGCCTGCAGGGCAAAGGCCTCCAGCTCTATCCCGACCTTGGGTGTCAGCCCGTGTTTCTGCCAGTCGGCGACCGCCCGTTTAAGGGTGCCGCGCGGGCAAAGCGCCAGCGGCTGGCCTTCATCATCGTATAGATCGCCCAGCACCACCTGGGTTGATGCGTGCCAGCTGTCGCGGATGTCGTCATGCAGCCATTTCATCTCCATATCCGGCAGGCCCTGTTTCACCATTGAACCCGGCGCATCCAGCAAGTCCCGGTCATAGTGGGTGCCAAAGACCGACCGGCAGAACCTTGTCGAGTCATCGCCGATCTTGGAATTTGGCAGATATTTCCCCCGCATGATGCTGAGGTGGTCGCAGAACATCGCGCGCAGGCGGGTTTTCATGGCTCTCGGTCCTTCCCTGTTGGACTGTCATCGGCATCGTTTCCCGTGCCTTATTACTTAACATATTTAGCGGTTATTGCGGAGTCTTTCCTGCGAAGACGCCGAGTTCACGCCGCCTGCACCCGCACTGGCAGCTCCTTGATGCCGCCGACAAAGTTCGAGCGCAGGAATTTATGCGGCCCCGCGGCCTCGATATGCCGGATACGCTTGGCCAGCTCCTGGAACAGCACCGTGACTTCCAGCCGTGCAAGCCACATGCCTAGGCACACATGCGGACCAAACTGGCCAAAAGACAGATGCCGGTTCGGGCTGCGGTGAAGATTCACGTGAAATGGATCGTCGAAATAGCCCTCATCCCGGTTGGCGGAAGAAAACCAGTACAGCACCTTGTCGCCTTCGCGGATGGTCTTGCCGTGCATCTCCACATCCCGGGTCGCAGTGCGGCGGAAATAGAGCGCCGGAGTTGCCCAGCGGATGATCTCATCCGCTGCGGTCTCCCAGACCGCACCGCCCTCCTGCATCTGCGCCAGCAATTCGGGCTGATGGCACATCGCCTGGATACCCGCGGCAATCGAATAACGCGTGGTGTCATTCCCTGCTGCCACCAGCAGGCAGAAGAAGTTGCGAAATTCGGTTTCGGTGATCACCGAGCCATCCTTGGCCGGCTCCAGAATCAGGTTTAGCACGCCCGACGTGTCACCCTTGCGCGCTTTCTCCTCCATCAGCTCCTTGGCATAGATGTACAGCTCCGCTCCGGCGGGCGAGTTGAACGGCATCATCCGGAACTCATCCGTCTGCATCATGTCCAGCACATGCGAGGTGAAATCCGGGTCGGTATTGGCAATCAGCGCATCACCCTTCTCCACCAGCCAGGGCAGATCCGCTTCCGGCAGGCCAACCACCCGGCCCAGCATCCGCATAGGCAGCTGGCGGGCAATCTCCTTGGTGGCGTCAAACTCTCCCTTGGCCAGCGCCTGATCCAGGATTTCAGCGCAAAGATCGCGAATGTCCTGCTCATACTGCGCCATCGTGGTTTTTGAGAACGCCTTCAGCAGTTTCATCCGCACCTTGGAATGCTCCGGCGGATCGGTTTCCTGAAAAGTGCGCCGCGCCAGGTATTCTTCGTAGGACTGATCTTCCATCCGGATCCCACGGGCGGACGAGAATACCTCGGTGTTCTTGTTCATCACCGTGATGTCTTCATAGCGGGTCACCGACCAGAAGTTCTTGCCGCCCTCATACTCGGTCCAGTGCAGAGGATCTTCACGCCGCAGCCGCGCAAAGGTGTTATGCGGCGCGCCGCTCGCAAATGCGTCGTGGCTGCTCAGATCCGCGTAGCCGTCATCCGTGGGGGTCCAAACTGTCATTGCGGGCTTCCCTAATTTGCTTGCTTAATGTATATTAATGAGCATCATAAATATGTAAATGAAAATCTTGCGAGCGTTCTCATGCACTTGGCCATCCTGATGACCAACACCGACGAAAGTGAATTCGCCCAAAGGCACCCAAAGGACGGGGAGAAATTCACTGATTTGATTCTGATGGCCCGCCCGGAGTGGCGCACCACGGCCTTTTCCGTAAAGGACGGGGAGTTCCCGCAGGATCTGTCTGCATTCGACGGTGCGATGATCACCGGCAGCCCTGCTTCAGTCCGCTCCGGAGCCCCCTGGATCGCGCAGCTGCTGGACCTGATCCGCAACGCCCATGCCCGGCAATTCCCGCTGTTTGGCGCCTGCTTTGGTCATCAGGCGATCGCCTTGGCTTTGGGCGGCACCCTGGATCACAATCCCGGCGGCTGGGTGCATGGGCTGACCCGCAACCGCTTGCTGGCTCGGCCAGAGTGGGCCGCCGCGCTGCCGGATGAGATGAAACTCTACGGTTCGCACTGTGAATACGTCAGCATCCTGCCGCCAGGCGCCGCACCGCTTGCAGAGAGCAACGGCATGAATTCGGGCTGCACGCTGGGCAGACACATCTTCACAACGCAGCACCACCCGGAGATGTCGCATGGCTTCATTGCCGCGCTGACCGAAGAAATGCAGGAAACGATCGGCTCCGGCGCACACGCCCGTGCAATGGCCAGCCTGGCAGAACACTCTGACCAGCAGGCCTTTGCGGAAAGCCTGGCCCGTTTCTTCGAACAAGCCGCCCGTCCCTAACGCCGCTGCTTCTTTCTGGTCTTAAATACCCTCGCCGAAGGCCCGGAGCCGCAAGGCTCCGGTTTATCCCAGTGCTGCCAGCAGATCCATCACAGTGACCTGATCGAACTGCACATGCGAGATCATGGCCGCCTCTGCGCCCTCCCGGTCGTGAGCAAAAATCAATTGCGCAATTTCCCGGTGCTCTTTGGCTGATTGTGCGATGGCACCAGGGTAACGGTAGCGCGCCCGGTAATAGGCCATCAGCTTACGCGCGTTGGTCTTGATCATCTCGACCAGAAACGGGTTTCCGGACCCTTCCGCGACACAAGCATGGAAACGCAAGTTCAGCTGATAGTAACCAGCCGGATCGCTATCTCCTTTTTCCGCCGCGTGTTTTTCACAGGCAGCCACCGCCGCCTCCAGTTCCGTGGCCTGCGCCGGGGACAACCGCCGGGCCGCCAGTGCCGCAGCCTGCCCTTCCAGCCGGGCATGCACTTCAAGGATGGCCAGGAATTCCTCCAGCGTCGGCTTGAACAGCACCGCTCCTTTGCGCGGCAGCCGCTTGATCAGACCAATCGCTTCCAGTTGGATAAACGCCTCGCGCACCGGCGTGCGGGACACCCCGTGACGCTCCACCAGCTCGCTTTCCTCCAGCGGCGCGCCGGGCACAAGCCGGCCCGCTTCGATATCGCCCAGGATCGCGTTCAGAACCTGTTCCGTCTGCCCCGCCATTGCGCTGCCTCAACTCCTTGCCGCCAGCCTATGCAGCTGCCGCTCCCATAGCAATGCGCAGCTGCTGCGGGCAACAGTTATCCCTGTCAGCCGTCTCCCAAACGATCCGTTATGCATCTGGCCGGAAATATCCCGGGGTCCGGGGCAGCGCCCCGCTCCTGAACTTCAGCCTTGCGGCACCGGACCCCGGTATTTTGCCGTCAGCTCCGGATCGAGCTCTTCTGCCTCGTAGACACCAAGCAGAATACCCTTGCGCCCGGATTTGCCGCGGCGCGCCTTGATCTGCGCATCTGAAAGGGTAGTCCGCTGCGACATCCGCAGGCCCCACTCCAGCAGCCGGTCATACATCAAATCAATGATTTCCTGATGCTCTTCGCCTTTGGCCAGGTCCATCAGCTCATCCGGATCGTTCTCCAGATCAAACAGCATCGGCCGCAGCCCGCCTTCGGCATGCATAAACTTCCAGCGTGTGTCCGTCACCATGAACAGCCGCGCGTCCTTCGGCTCCAGCCCGAGCTTCTCGCACAGCGGCATGGTGGAATAGTCGAACTCGGCAATCGCATAGTCCCGCCAGTCCGGGCTTTCCCCGCGCAGGAAAGGCATCAGCGAGCGTCCCTCCAGGATATGCGGCGCCGACTCGCCGCCTGCGGCCTCAAGAAACGTCGGCAGCAGATCGATCGCTTCCACAAGCTCGTCGCAGATTGTACCGCGGGTGCTGTCAGCTTCGGTGCGCGGGTCATAGATGATCAACGGCACTTTGATCGACGGCTCGTGGAACAGGTTTTTCTCTCCCAGCCAATGATCGCCCAAATAGTCGCCATGATCAGAGGTCACCACAACCATCGTGTCCTGCATCCGGCCTGTTTCTTCCAGCCAGTTGAACAGCCGCCCCATCTGGTCATCGGCCTGCTTGATCAGCCCCATGTAGGCCGGGATCACTTTGTCCCGCACATCATCGCGGCTGAAGGTCTTGCCGATCTGGTTATTCATCATGCCCTGAAACACCGGATGCGCTTCCACGCGCTCGGCCTCTGAACGCACCACCGGCAGCACATGCTCCGGCCCGTACATATCGTGATATGGGGCTGGCACGATGTACGGCCAATGCGGCTTGATATAGCTGAGATGCGCGCACCAGGGGCCTTCGGCCTGTTCGATGAACCCCATCGCCTGGCTTGTGAGCCAAGGGGTTTCGCTGTCCTCTTCAGAGATGTTTGCCGGCTTGTCCGCATTGACCATAAACCAGCCGGACGCGATATCGCCGCCCTCGGCCGCGGCGTTGGCAAAATCGTTCCAGGGGTTTTCGCCGGGATAGCCTTTGGCTTTCAGGTATTCATTGTAGGGGCTGCGTTTGCTGTCATAAAATCCATCCGGCCCTTCCGCCCACAGCCCGTCATCGCGCACCCAGGGATCAAAGCCGCACTCCGACTGCCGCACCCCGATCACGCTGTCGGGCGCCAGGCCCAGCCGCTCCATGCCGTCCGCGTCCGCCACCATGTGGGTCTTGCCGATCAAGTGGCAGCCCATTCCCGCCCTGCGCAGGTGATCGCCCATGGTCCACTCACCGACGCGCAGCGGATAGCTGTTGAACTGCACCCCGTGGCTGGAGGGGTAACGGCCGGTGTAGCTGGACATGCGCGACGATCCGCAGGTGGGCGATTGCACATAGGCCCGGGTAAAGCGCACCCCCTTGGCCGCCAGCGCATCGATATGCGGCGTGTGCAGATGCGGATGGCCTGCGCAGCTTAGATAGTCGAACCGCAGCTGGTCGAACATGATGTAGAGAATGTTCATTGGCGCCTCCCTGTCCAAGCCGATGCATTAATAAACAAGTGAAGCAATTTTGGCGAGATGTTATTGCTGACCTCCCAATCTCTCTGGCAGAAAGATAGCATTCGCCTTTCCAGCCGCCAGTTGCCAGCATGCCCTCATTTACCTCATCAAACGAAATCCGTCCTGCTCAAGGTGCGGATTGCTCCAGCCTCGCAGCCTTGTCGATTGAGGTTTGGCTATCCACTTATCTGCGCGAGGGTGTCAGCCGGTTTTTTTGCAGATTATGTGCTCAGCCGTTTTACTCCTGAGCATTTTGAGGACGCTTTGAACAACCCGGCAGAGCGGCTGCTGGTTTCGCAAAACCAAACCGGTATAGATGGCTACATCCGCATTGCCAATGGCAGGCCCAGCCCCGCAGGCGGAGCTTCGGAAACCGAGATCTCTACGCTCTATGTTCAGCCCCGCCACCACGGCAAAGGCATCGGGCGGAACCTCCTGGTTTCCGGGCTGCGGCTTTGCCGGTCCAACGGATGGGACGCGCCCTGGCTCACGACCAACTCGGAGAACACCGGCGCCATTGCATTCTATTGCCGCAACGGGTTCGAGAAGGCAGGGCTTACCAGTTTCAGGATACAAGACGCCCAGTATCCGAACGATGTCCTTCAATACCGGGGGAGCTGACATTCAGCGCGCGCAGTAAAGAAAACAGAGCGCTCCCGCCCGTCGCAGGCCTTTCTGGCGAAAGACCTCCTCCCGTTGGGCCTGGCGCCGCGCGAAGCGCGGCGCCAGGCCCAACGGGAGCGGGGCATTTTCAATGCACCAGCGACGGACGGGAGTGCTTTCCGGGTTTCAACCCGGCGGCTCGAAATCCCTCTCGGCGGTCTCAAGAAGCAAATCTCCCGCCACGACTTGAACACCTTCCTGCACTGCAATTTTCATGACCGTGCCCGCAGCCGCAGCCCGGATTTCATGCTGCATCTTCATCGCTTCCAGCACCGCAAGCCGGCTGCCCGCAGCGACGTCTTCTCCTTCAGTCACGCAGATTTCCAGCAATTTCCCATGCATCGGCGCAGTGACCCGGACGGGCCCGCCCTCTGCGTGAACCGCCCTCCCGGCCGCTTCGAGCGTCAGGCTGAAAAGCCGTTTGCGGGTGGCTGCGTACAGCCTGCGTCCTTGCATCAGCCAGGCACGCAGCCCGGCCCGCGCGCCATCCACCATCCACTCTGTACCCGTCACCGCCGCAACATGCCGGGCATCTGCAACAGCAACCGTCAACCCCGCATCCGTTTCGCGGACCTGCACAGTGCCGCTGCCGTCATCCCAGGCCAGGCGGAACCTGGCTTGCGCCACTCCTCTGCCGGGCCACCCCAGCAACTCCTGTGAAATCCCGCCTGCCTTCGCCGCAAACCGCTGCTGCTGCGCCCGGTACAGAAGCGCCGCCGCCAGCGCGATCTCGCGACTGTCCAGCGGCCGGGCTTCTGCGTTCAGGCTATGGCTGGCAATGAAATCCGTTGCCGCATTCCCTGCAGAGAATTCCGGATGATCCATTACCTGCAGCAGGAAATCGCGGTTGCAGGCCAGCCCGAACAGCACCGTTTCCTGCAGCGCAGCACGCAACCGCAGACGCGCTTCCTCCCGGGTACGGCCGTGTGCAGTCACCTTGGCTAGCAGCGGGTCGTAAAAGGAGGAAACCTCCTGCCCAGCAGCAATTCCGCTGTCCACCCGGATCCCGGCACCCGCCGGCGGCTGCCAATCTGCAATCCGCCCCGCCTGCGGCAAAAACCCCTGTGCCGGATCCTCGGCGTAAAGCCGCGCCTCGATGGCGTGGCCGGAGATCTGCACATCCTCCTGCGTCAGCCCCAAAGCCTCACCCCGCGCTACCCGGATCTGCATCTCCACCAGGTCCAACCCTGTGATCATCTCTGTAACCGGATGCTCAACTTGCAGACGGGTATTCATCTCAAGGAAGAAATAGTCCCCCATTTCATCAAGCAGAAACTCTACCGTGCCGGCGCCCTGGTAACCGATCGCCTGCGCCGCTGCCACGGCGGCCGCCCCCATCCGTGCCCGCAGATCCGCATCAACCGCCGGGCCCGGGGCTTCTTCCACCACCTTCTGATGGCGGCGCTGGACCGAACAATCCCGCTCGCCCAGATGGATCACCGAACCCTGCGTATCGCCAAAGATCTGAACCTCGACATGCCGCGGACGCGCGAGCGCGCGCTCAAGGATCACCTCATCCGAGCCAAAGGCGGCCAGCGCCTCACTGCGGGCCAGTTCCAGCGCGGTCCGGAATTCCTCCGCCGTCTCCACCAGCCGCATGCCCTTGCCGCCGCCGCCGGCCGCTGCCTTGATCATCACCGGAAAACCGATCCGCAGCGCCTCTCCTTTCAGCACATCCGCGCTCTGATCTGCGCCCTCGTAACCGGGCACGCAGCGCACCCCGGTTGCCGCCATCTTGCGCTTTGCGGCAGCCTTGTTTCCCATCAATGCGATCACGTCCGGCGGCGGCCCGATAAAAACCAGCCCAGCCTTTGCACAGGCACGGGCAAACGCTGCATTTTCCGAGAGAAAACCATAACCCGGGTGCACTGCGCCTGCGCCTGCATCCCGTGCCGCTTTGATAATTCTCTCGATTGACAGGTAACTTCCGGCCGCAGGCCCTTCACCAATGCGCACCGTATGGTCGGCAAAGGCAACATGCGGGCTGCAGGCATCGGCATCGCTGTAAACCGCCACGCATTTCAGCCCCATCGCCCGCGCAGTGCGCATCACCCGCAAGGCAATCTCGCCACGGTTGGCCACCAGGATTGTGTCAAAGCTTCCCACGCCCGCCCCCGTCAAATCCGTGCCACCCCAAAACTGTTCGGGCTGAGCTGCCGCGCCCGGGCCTCCAGGCAGGTCTGCAGGCAAAAGCCGATCACTTTGCGCGTTTCCCGCGGGTCGATCATTCCCATGTCAAGGCCCCGGCCGGAGGTGTAAAATGCGTCCGACTGCCCGTCGAAATGCGCGGCGATCCTGTTCCCCTGCGCCGCCAGTTGCGCCCCGTCCACTTCCCTGCCCTTGCGTTCGGCCGCGCGCCGGGCAACCTGCTCCATGGTCTGAGCTGCCTGCTGCCCGCCCATCACTCCTGTCATTGCATTGGGCCAGGTGAACAAGAAATCGGCCCCGAAGGCATAGCCGCACATTCCGTAATTCCCGGCCCCGAAACTGGCCCCGGTGTAGATCGAGATCTTCGGCACACGGATATTGGTCACCGCCTGGATCATTTTGGCGCCATGCTTGATCATACCCGCCCGCTCAGAGGCAGCGCCGACCATGTAGCCGGTGGTATTGTTCAGGAACACAACCGGCGTGCCAGCCTGATCCATCGCCTGCAGAAAATGCGTGGCCTTGGCAGCGCCATCCGGATCCAGCGGGCCGTTGTTGCCAAGAATTCCCACGGGCTGCCCCATGATCCGCGCATGCAGGCAAACCGTGGCAGCCCCGAAGCGCGGCTTGAACTCCCGCAGCTCCGAGCCGTCCGCGATCCGGGCCGCCACCTCCCGCATGTCATAGGGCTTGCGGTAGTCCACCGGCACCACTCCGGCAATCTCATTCGCGTCCAGCAGCGGAACCGCATACTCCGCCAAGGCCGGCGCACAAGGCCCCCAGCCGAACCCGGCCACCACTTCGCGGGCGATTTCGATAGCATGCGCATCATCTTCGGCCAGATATTCCACCAGGCCAGTGGCGGCCGCATGCATCTCGGCCCCGCCAAGATCGGCATCTTCCGACACCTCTCCGGTCGCGGCTTGCACCAAGGCTGCACCCGCCAGCATTGCCATGCCGTTGCCCTTCACCCCGATCACATAGTCTGAAAGCCCCGGCTGATACGCACCACCCGCAGTGGAGGCGCCATGCAAAACCGTGACTACCGGAATACCCGCTGCCGAAAGCCGCGCCAGCCCGGCAAACATGCCGCCGCCATGTGCCCATAGTTCTACCGTATAGCGCATCAAATCCGCGCCGGCGCTTTCCACCAGATGGATGAACGGCAGTTTCTGCTTTTCAGCGATGGCAATGGCGCCCAATGCCTTGTCTACGGATTTCTGCGTCATCGCACCGGCGTTGATGCCTGCATCATCGGCAAAGACCATCACCCGCGCGCCCTCCACGCAACCAATCCCGAGGATGATTGATGCGCCCGGCACGGAGGTCTCTGGGTCCGGATCATCCACCAGGTAGGAGGCCATGTTATAGAGCTCCAGAAACGGCAGCCCCGGGTCCAGCAAGGCCGAGACCCGCTCGCGTGGCGACAGCTGCCCGCGCTTGTCGAAGACCGGGCGGCGTTCTTCGGATTTGGCCGCGGCACGGGCTTCCAGAGTGCGCATCCGCTCCACCAGCGCCAGCATTTCCATGCGATTTTGCGCAAAAGTTTCGCTGCCGGGGCTGATCCTGGTGTCAAAGGCGCGCATCTTTTCCCTCTATCAATTCTGCATCCACCCGCACCGGCGCCGCCAGCAGCAGCTGTGCATAGCCCTTGGCTTGCGGATCATTGCGCAAGGAAGAGGTGCCGCCGCCGCCCAGCGCTCCGTGCAGCAGGATGTTCAACGAATGGCTGCCTGGCAGGTAGAACCGCTCGAAATGTCCTTGCCAGAAATGGCCGAACACACTGCGCAAATGCGCCTCGTCCAGCGCCGCCCAGATCCAGGGCATGGCCTCCGGCCGCCGGGCAATCACGCCGATATTGGCATTGTCGCCTTTGTCGCCGCTGCGGGCCCAGGCGAGGCGGACCAGCGGCACTTCAACCGTCCCCTTTACCGACGGCAAGGCCGGGGGTGCAGGCAGCTCCAGATTGCGCACAGGCACTCTGCCTGCGGGCTCAATGGCGACCTCCCCCGCTTCATCGCGAACAGTGACTGCCAGCTGGGTCTTGGGCATCAGACAGGAAAACAGCGCCAGAACTGGCGAAGGCTTGGGCCGGGCACCTGCAAAACCGCTAAGGCCCGGCGGCGCCGACAGCCCCAGACCAACGGCTTCTTTCAAGAACAGCCCAACAGCGCCGGCATCCGGGTGGCGCACAGCGATTTTGGCCGCCACTTCCCTGGCAGCATTGCTTTGCCGCATTCTGCCAAACTGGCTTTCGGCCCCGATCAGTTCGACGCTTGCATCTGAGAAATCCGGTGCACCCATTGCTGCCAGCCCGGCCCGCGCCCGGCCCAGCGCCGCCTCAGAAAATGCCTTCGCCTTGGCCTCGGCCTCCAGCCCGTAGAAGGTGAAGTAATGCCCGGCGCGATAGCCATCGGCCCAAGTCACGCAGACCTTATAGCTCTCTGGCACGCCCAGCCCGCGGGCGCCTGAGACATGCACCCGGTCCGGAGCGGTCTCTGTCAGTTCTACACCGGAGAAATCGCAGACCACATCCGGCAGCAGATAAGCTTGCGGGTCGCCGATCTCGTAAAGCAACTGCTCTGCCACGGTCCCGCGCGTGACCAAGCCGCTGCTGGCCGCAGGCTTGGTCACGTCAAAAGCTCCGTCCGGCCGAATTTCAGCAATCGGATAGCCAATCCCAGCCATTCCTTCCGCCACCTCGTGCCAGTCGGTGAAATTGCCGCCGGTGGCCTGCGGTCCGCACTCCAGGATATGGCCCGCCAGGCTGCCGCCTGCCAGCTGATCCAGATCCGAAGCACTCCAGTCAAAGCGATGGATGCAGGCGCCCAAAGTCACCGCGCTGTCCACGCAGCGGCCCGTGATGACGATATCCGCGCCCCGGTCCAGCGCCGCGGCAATGGGAAAGGCGCCGAGATAGGCGTTGATGCTGGCAATCTTCTCCAGCGGCGGAAATGGCGCGCCCGAGAACATGTCAACCGGCGCGGCGGTCGCCAGTTCCTCTGCCCGGTCCAAAAAGTCATCGCCCTCCACCACCGCCACCTTTAGCAATAGCCCTTGCGCGGCGATTTCCCTCCGCAGAGCATCTGCACAGGCTTGCGGGTTCACGCCCCCCGCATTGGAAACCACCCGCACACCCTGCCCGGCGATCTCCGCCAGATTCGGCACCATCGCAGCCGTCACAAAATCCGTGGCATATCCCGCCTGCGGGTCCTTGGCCCGGGCGCGGGCCAGGATCGCCATGGTGATCTCGGCCAGGTAGTCGTAAACAAGGAAATCCAAGCCCCCCGCCGCCAGCAGCTGCGGCGTGGCCAGGGACGCGTCCCCCCAGAAGCCAGCGGCTCCGCCTATGCGCAGGACTTCGGCCATTGAACCTCCTTCCGGCTGCTGCTCCTCTATTGAATATAAGCCAACTCCGTGGATTGGCGCTTTCCGATGCCAATCGTGCCGCCCGCTCCGCAGCTCCGGCAACGCTGACCCGGCGTTTGCCACAGCAGAACGCAGCGTCGGCCCACGGAATACGTTACAAGTTTCTCGAGCAAGTTAAGTTTCAGTTACATTTAACTTGCCGCGAATCATCTTCCGGCGTATCACCGACCCAACGGTCGGCTTAAACTCCGCCGGCACCACAGGAGACGCGAACACCCATGGATGCTTTCATCTGCGATGCCACCCGCACCCCGATCGGCCGCTATGGCGGCGCGCTGAGCCAGGTGCGCACCGATGACCTGGCCTCTTTGCCGATTGCAGCGCTGGTTGAGCGTAACCCCGATGTGGACTGGGGCGCGCTGGATGACGTGATCCTGGGTGACGCCAACCAGGCCGGCGAAAGCAACCGCAACGTGGCCCGCATGGCGGCGCTGCTGGCAGGCCTGCCGACCTCTGTGCCCGGCACCACCATCAACCGTCTCTGCGCTTCCGGCATGGACGCGGTCGGAATGGCCTCGCGCGGGATCAAAGCGGGCGATTATGACATGGCCATCGCCGGCGGCGTCGAAAGCATGTCGCGGGCCCCGTTTGTGATGCCCAAGGCCGCCTCCGCCTTCACCCGCGCCAATGCGGTCTATGACACCACCATCGGCTGGCGCTTCGTGAATCCGAAGATGGAAAAGATGTACGGCACCGACTCGATGCCGCAGACCGCTGACAATGTCGCCGAGGACTATGGCGTCTCGCGCGCAGACCAGGACGCCTTTGCCGCCCGCAGCCAGGCCCGCTGGGCCGCCGCTCATGAGATGGGCCTGTTCAGTGACGAGATCACCCCGGTCACTATCCCCCAGCGCAAGGGCGACCCGCTGGTGGTGGACACCGACGAACACCCCCGCCCCGGCACCTCGGCTGAGAAGCTTTCGGGCCTGAAGGGCGTCAACGGTCCTGACAAGAGCGTAACCGCTGGCAATGCCTCCGGCGTCAACGACGGCGCTGCGGCGATCCTGATGGCCAATGAGGCTGCGACTGCGAAGAACGGATTGAAGCCCATGGCCCGCATCGTTGGCATGGCCGCCGCGGGGGTTGAGCCGCGCATCATGGGCATCGGCCCGGTGCCCGCCACCCGCAAGGTTCTGGCCCGCGCGGACCTCAGCATCGAACAGATGGACGTGATCGAGCTGAACGAGGCCTTCGCTTCCCAGGGCCTGGCCACCCTGCGCGAACTTGGCGTTCCGGACGATGCGCCCCATGTTAATCCCAACGGCGGTGCCATCGCACTGGGCCACCCGCTCGGCATGTCCGGAGCGCGGCTGGTGCTGACCGCTGCCTACCAATTGCAACGCACCGGCGGGCGCTATGCGCTCTGCACCATGTGCGTCGGCGTCGGACAGGGCACCGCCCTGATCCTCGAACGCATGTAACGAAGTTTACGGAGGGCCCAGACATGTATGCTCAGATGATCAAATCCGAAGCGACCCAGGACGATCCGGAAAAGCTGGCGGCCTTCCAGGCCCGCATCGACGCGGGCGAGAAGATCGAGCCCAAGGACTGGATGCCCGAAGGCTACCGCAAGACGCTGATCCGCCAGATCGGCCAGCATGCGCATTCGGAAATCGTCGGCCAGCTGCCCGAGGGCAACTGGATCACCCGCGCGCCGACGCTGGAGCGCAAGGCGATCCTGCTCGCCAAGGTGCAGGATGAGGCGGGCCACGGCCTCTATCTCTACTGCGCGGCGGAGACCCTGGGCGTTTCTCGTGACGAGATCACCGAAATGCTGCTCGACGGGCGTATGAAATACTCCTCGATCTTCAACTACCCGACGCTGAACTGGGCCGACATCGGCGCGGTGGGCTGGCTGGTCGATGGTGCGGCAATCATGAACCAAGTTCCACTGCAGCGGACCTCCTTCGGCCCCTACTCCCGCGCGATGATCCGCATCTGCAAGGAGGAAAGCTTCCACCAGCGCCAGGGCTATGACGCCATCCGCAAGATGGCTGAAGGCACGCCGGAGCAGAAGAAGATGGCCCAGGATGCGCTGAACCGCCTCTGGTACCCGTCTCTGATGATGTTCGGGCCGTCCGACAAGGACTCGGTCCATTCCGCCCAGTCGATGGCCTGGAAGATCAAGATGAACACCAACGACGAGCTGCGCCAGAAGTTCGTCGACCAGACCGTGCCGCAGGCCGAGTACCTTGGCCTCACCGTCCCCGACCCGGACCTGAAATGGAACGAGGAGCGCGGCCATTACGACTACACCGACCCGGACTGGTCCGAGTTTTTTGACGTGATTAAAGGCAACGGCCCCTGCAACGTCGACCGCCTCGCCGCCCGCAACAAGGCCTGGGACGACGGCAAATGGGTGCGTGACGGGCTGCTGGCCCATGCCAGGAAAAAGGCCGCGCGCAAGCACGCCGCCGAGTAAACCCAAGCTTTCCGGCGCCCCGCAGCGCGGCGCCCCCTTCAGCAAGGAGGAATGAACATGAAAAACGAATGGCCCCTCTGGGAAATCTTCATCCGCGGCCAGCATGGGATGAGCCACCGCCATGTGGGCTCCCTGCATGCGCCCGACGCCGAGATGGCAATCAAGAACGCCCGCGACGTCTACACCCGCCGCAACGAAGGCGTGTCGATCTGGGTGGTTGAGGCGAACCACATCGCCGCCTCCTCGCCCAGCGACAAGGGCCCGCTCTATGAGCCCAGCGAAAGCAAGGTCTACCGCCACCCGACCTTCTTCGACATCCCCGACGAAGTGGGGGCGATGTAATGACCCGCGAAGACGCATTCACCCAGTTCCTGCTGCAGATGGGCGACAACACCCTGATCCTGGGCCATAGGGTCAGCGAATGGTGCGGCCACGCGCCGGTGCTGGAAGAGGATATTGCGCTCGCCAACACCGCGCTGGACCTGATCGGCCAGACCCAGATGTGGCTGGGCCTTGCAGCCGAAGTGCAGGGCGACGGCAAAAGCGCCGACGACCTCGCCTTCCTGCGCGATGCCTGGGATTTCCGCAACGTGCTGCTGGTGGAGGTGCCCAACGAGGACTTCGGCCGCACCCTGATGCGCCAATTCCTGTTCGACGCCTGGCACTCGATCCAGCTGGGGCGGCTGATGAAGTCCTCCGACGAACGCGTCGCCGCGATTGCCGAAAAAGCATCTAAGGAAGTGGCCTATCACCTGGAACGCTCTGCTGACACAGTGGTGGGCCTGGGCGACGGCACCGAGGAAAGCCACCGCCGGATGCAAGAGGCGCTGGACTATCTGTGGCCCTATGCGGGCGAGATGTTCCAGTCCGACGAGGCCGACGCCGAAATGGTCAAGGCGGGCATCGCGCCCGACCCGGCCTCGCTGCGCGAGGAATACGACACGCTGGTCTCCCGGGTGCTGACGGAGGCCACGCTGACCATCCCGGAAAGCCGCTTTGCCCATAAGGGCGGGCGCACCGGCGCCATGCACACCGAGCACCTGGGCCATCTGCTGACCCAAATGCAATGGCTGCAGCGCGCCTACCCGGGCGCCAAGTGGTAACGCCACGGCCGATGAACTGAGTGCATCCCTGCGTCATGCGGGGGTGAGACCCGCTTCCCAGAGGGGAGACCGGGCGGACCAGCCAATGAGAGCAACCGCATGAGCCAAGTGACAACTCAGCCAAATGTGGACCAGATCTGGGACTGGCTCGACGCCGTGCCGGATCCGGAAATCCCGGTGATCTCGCTGGTGGATCTCGGCATCATCCGCGATGTGGCCTGGGAGGGCGGAACCCTGGTGGTCATCGTCACCCCGACTTACTCCGGCTGCCCGGCCACCTCTGTGATTGCCATGGACATCGAAACCGCTCTGCGGGACCGCGGGATCAGCGATCTGAAGCTGAAGACCCAGATCTCCCCCGCCTGGACCACCGACTGGCTGTCCCAAAAGGGCCGCGCCAAGCTGGAAGACTACGGGATCGCCCCGCCCCAGCCCGCAGGCGGCCCGGACAAATGCCCGCATTGCGGCAGCAAAGATGTCACCCGTGTGAGCCAGTTCGGCTCCACCCCCTGCAAGGCCCACTGGCGCTGCCAGGACTGCCTCGAACCCTTTGATTATTTCAAGTGCATCTGAGGAGACCCTGATGGCGCGCTTTCACGACCTTGAAGTCACCGACGTCCGCAAAACCATCCGCGATGCGGTGGTTGTCACCCTGAAACCGGTGAACGGCGCGGCTGAGGAATTCGATTTCACCCAGGGCCAGTACCTGACCTTCCGCCGCGATTTTGACGGCGAGGAATTGCGGCGAAGCTACTCGATCTGCGCCGGTACCGGCGAAGGCATCCTGCAGGTCGGTATCAAGCGCGTCGACGGCGGTGCTTTTTCCACTTGGGCCAATACCGAACTGAAAGCAGGAGACACCCTGCAAGCGATGCCGCCGATGGGCACGTTTTTCTCTCAGCTCGATACGGCGGCCGAGAAGCACTACCTGGGCTTTGCCGGCGGTTCGGGCATTACGCCTGTGCTCTCGATCCTCAAGACCACTCTGGCGGCGGAGCCGGACTCCTCCTTCACGCTGGTCTATGCCAACAAGGGCGTCAACACGATCATGTTCCGCGAGGAGCTGGAGGATCTGAAGAACCTCTATATGGGCCGTTTCAATGTGATCCATGTGCTGGAGAGCGACGCCCAGGAGATCGACCTGTTCACCGGCTTGGTCACCGAAGAAAAATGCGCCCAGCTGTTTGAACACTGGATTGATGCCGGCAGCGTCGACACCGCTTTCATCTGCGGCCCGGAGCCGATGATGCTGGGCATCGCCGCCGCGCTGCGCACCGCGGGCCTCGACGACAGCCAGATCAAATTCGAGCTGTTTGCCTCTGCCCAGCCCGGCCGTGCCAAGCGCAAAGCCGTGGCTTCCGATGCCGCCAGCAGCGCCAACCAGACCAAGGCGGCCATCACCCTGGATGGCGCCACTCAGACAATCGAGATGGGCAAGGACCTGACCATTCTCGACGCCGCGCTGGAAAACGCCATGGACGCGCCCTTTGCCTGCAAGGCCGGGGTCTGCTCCACATGCCGCTGCAAGGTTCTGGAAGGCGAAGTCGAAATGGTCGCCAACCACGCGCTCGAGGATTACGAGGTCGAGAAGGGCTATGTGCTGTCCTGCCAGGCCTATCCGGTCACCGACAACGTGGTGGTGGATTACGATCAGTAAGGACGTTTTTACGGCCGAGTTTCCAACGGATTTCAGGGAGGGCATGGCATGTCCGAAGAGATGAGCATCGAAAGCTACCTGGCCCAGGGCGGGGTTCTGTCCAACCCGATGAACGTGCCGCCGCGCTACCGCGCGGAACTGTTGAAAATGATGGCCACCTTTGTCGACAGCGAACTGGCCGGTGCCGCGGGTTTTGCCGATATCATTAACGAGGGGCCGGGTATCAAGTCGCGGATCGCCGCCGCCAAGATCGTGCTGGAGAAATCCGACAGCGCCGAAAAGGTGCTGCGCATCATGGGCGAGTTTGGCGCCGACACTGAACGGTATGCCGACCACCACCCCTGGACCGCCCGGCTGGAGCGCAATGCCGATATCGGCCAGAGCCGCAGCAAGCACGACATGCGGCTGGCAGTGTTCAACTACCCGCTGGAAGGCTGGGCGGATGCGGTGGTGATGAACCTCCTGATGGGCCGCGCAGTCGCCGTGCAGCTGGAGGAGCTCTCCCATGTCTCCTACCAGCCGCTGGCAGAAGCCTTCCGCGCCATCCTGCCGGTTGAGACCCGCCATGCGGAGCTGGCCGAAGAAGGTCTGATGCAGCTGGTGGAGGCGCAAGGTGCCGCAAGCCTGCAGGAGCTGGCAGGCTATTGGTGGCCGCGGGTGGCGGCGAGTTTCGGCCAGGAGGCCTCGGCAAAATTCGAAGGGCTGCAGGCGATGGGCCTGCGCCGCACGCCGAACACGGAGCTGAAGGCCCGCTGGCAGCATGAGGCTGCCGCGGTTCTGGCCAAGGCCGGAATGAAACCGGGCAGCTAGGGTCCGGCAGCGGGGCGCTCCCGCCCGGGCCCGCGCGCATCAAAGATGCGCTTGCCCGGTTGGGCCCGGCGCGCCTGGCGGCGCGCGGCCTTTGGCGCATCCGGACCGCCTGTGCAGCGGTACAGGGGATTGGTGCCGCGCTGCGGAATGGCGCCGGGACCGGGCAGCCGCCATATTGCCGGGACAGGCAATTGGAGGCTGCAATGAGCATTGGCACCGCAAAACTCCCAGCTGGCACCGGCATTGGCCATGTGCATCTGAAAGTGTCCGATCTGGAGCGCGCAATCGGGTTTTACAGCGGCGTGCTGGGGTTTGAGGTGACCCAGCGGCTGGGCAGCTCCGCTGCCTTTCTTTCGGCAGGCGGCTATCACCATCACATTGGCCTTAACACCTGGCAGTCCCGCGGCGGCCCTGCCCCGGCCCGCAACATGACCGGTCTGTTCCATACCGCAATCCTGCTGCCGGACCGCAAGAGCCTGGCGGCGGTGCTGCGGCGGGTGCTGGAGGCGGGTATCGAGCTGGAGGGGGCTGCCGATCACGGTGTCTCGGAGGCCATTTATCTGCGCGACCCGGATGGCAACGGGGTGGAGCTCTACCGCGACCGGCCGGAAGCGGACTGGCCGCGGGACAGCAAAGGCGGTCTGGACATGGGAACGGAAGCGCTGGATCTGAAGGCCTTGCTGGCGGAGGCTGAGTAGGTCAGCCCTGTTGTCCGAATATTTCCTGCGCGAAGCAATTGGGCAGAAATGCTGACCTTTAACACGCAGCGTCACCCCCTCAGCCTTACGGCCCCTACCCCTTGGGGAGAATGCTCTTTCTCCTGTGGCCTTCCACATCCGCTTGTCCCCGTGCAGGGAAAAGGTCTGGACGGCTGACCTTTCCCTACCTACCTTTGCCTCACGTAAACCGAGGGCAGAACAATGGCTGTTGGCATCACCATCAGGACCTATTTCAATAGCAGCTGGCACAACGGCGACTTGCCGGTATTGCGGGCGGCAGACCATGCGATGTGGCTCGGGTCCTCAGTGTTTGACGGCGCCCGCTTCTTTGAGGGGGTGACGCCGGATCTGGACCTGCATTGCGCCCGCACCAATGCCTCGGCCGAGGCTCTGATGATGGCGCCGACGCATTCGGTGGACCAGATGGTGGAACTAATCCGCGAGGGGCTGGAGGGTTTTCCCCCAGGCGCTGCGGTCTATATCCGGCCGATGTACTGGGCAGCTGACGGCGATGAAACGCTGATCGCCCCCAAGGCGGAGAGCACCCGGTTTGCGGTCAGCCTTGAGGAGATCCCGATGGCTCCGGCGGCTGCGGCAGCTACGCTGACCCGCACCCGTTTCCGCCGCCCGGTGCTGGAGACCGCGGTGGTGAATGCCAAGGCGGGCTGCCTCTATCCCAATAACGCCCGGATGCTGCGGGAGGCGCGCAGCAAAGGCTTCAGCAATGCGCTGGTGCTGGATGCAATGGGCAATGTGGCGGAAACGGCCACCACCAATGTCTTCATGGTACGCGGCGGCGAAGTGTTCACCCCCATCGCCAACGGCACCTTTCTGGCCGGAATCACCCGGGCCCGGCACATAAGCAATATGCGCCTAGATGGTATCAAAGTGCATGAATGCGTGCTGACCTACCAGGATTTTGAAGACGCGGACGAGGTCTTCCTGTCCGGCAATATGAGCAAGGTAACCCCCGTGACTGCCTTTGACACCACGCAGTACCAAGCCGGTCCCATCGCCAAGCGGGTGCGTGAGATGTACTGGGACTGGGCCGCAAGCGCACCTTGCCCTGGAGCACGGCCGTAACAAAAGCCTCCCGCCCGCTCCGCGCCATTTGAAAAATGGCGCCGTCCCGGTTGGGCGTGGCACCGTGCAAATGCACGGTGCAGCGCCGCGCCTGCGCGCGGCGCCTGGCCCAAGGCCGCCAAGGGTATTCCGGTGCAGCCGGGATATCCTGCGGGCGCGGGAGTGCCCTGTCTTGACCAGGCGTCTCCCCTAGGGCCAGTTTCGCCGATGCTGCGGCTGCATTGGCTCTATTGCCTGAACGCTCTGCATAGGCCATGATCCGCGGTGGAACAACGAGAGAGCGAAAATGCGCAAATTCCTTGTGGTACTGGACGATAGCCGAGAATGCTTGAACGCTATGCGCTTTGCCGCAATGCGGGCGGCACACACCGGCGGCGGCGTCACCATCCTGTCAGTGATCCCGCCTGACGAGTTCAACCACTGGATCGGCGTCGGCGAAGTGATGCGCGAAGAAGCGCGCGAGCGGATTCATGCGCATTTTGAGGTTTTTGCCAAATGGATGCGCGACCGCCAGGGCGTTGACCCCGAACTGGAGATCCGCGAAGGCGAAGCAGTGCCGGAAATACTGCAGTTCATCGAAAACGACCCGGAGATCGGCGTTCTAGTCCTGGGGGCCGGCACCGGGCGCAAGGGCCCGGGCCCGCTGGTTACCCAGCTGACCAAAACCTCCGGCGCCCTGCCAGTGCCGATGACCATCGTGCCGGGCGACCTCTCCAAGGAGAAACTCGAAGCGATCACCTGACCCGCGGAAAGGCGCAGCTCATGAGCCGTGAAATCACCTTCTGGTTCGAGTTCGCCTCCACCTATTCCTATCTCAGCGTCATGCGCATCGGCGCATTGGCCTCGGCGAATGGGATAAATGTGGTTTGGAAACCGTTTCTGCTTGGCCCGATCTTTGCAGCCCAAGGCTGGCACAGCTCTCCGTTTAACCTTTACCCTGCCAAAGGGCATTATATGTGGCGGGACATGGAGCGGCAGTGCGCCGCCCGGGGCCTGCCTTTCCGGCGCCCGGATGTGTTTCCCCAGAACGGGCTTGCAGCAGCGCGGCTGGCCCTGGCTGCAGATGGCCACGGCGGCACCGAAGACTTTGCAAAAGCCGTCTACACCGCTCTATTCCAGGACGGCGCAGACATTTCCGATGAGGAGGTGCTGCTGCAGTGCCTGCAGCAGGCCGGGCTGGACGGCAGCCTGATGGCGCAAGCCGGGTCGCCTGAGGTCAAAGCCGCGCTCAGGGCGCAAACGGAACAGGCCATCGCAGCCGGAATTTTCGGAGCGCCCAGCTTTACCTGCAGAGGGGAACTGTTCTGGGGCGATGACCGGCTGGAACAAGCTCTGGACCACGCTGCCGGGCCCGCAATTTAGAATAGTTCCAAATCTTGACTTAACGCAGCGCAGAGCGCATATCGGGGGCAGCTAAACGGAGGCCCGACATGTTCATTCAGACCGAATCCACGCCCAACCCGGCGACGCTGAAATTCCTGCCGGGCCAGACCGTTCTGGAGGTCGGCACTGCCGATTTCCCCAGCGCTGAGGCCGCAGGCAAATCACCGCTGGCGGCACGTATTTTTGCGGTTGAAGGCGTGACCGGCGTGTTCTTCGGCAATGACTTCGTGACCGTGACCAAGGCCGAAGGCGTCGAATGGGACCACATCAAGCCTGCGATCCTGGGCGCGGTGATGGAGCATTACCAGTCGGGTCAGCCGGTGATGGCGGACGGCTCTGCCGATCCTGCTTCGGGCCATGCCGAGCATTCGGGCGAAGACGCCGAGATCGTCAACCAGATCAAGGAGCTGCTGGACAGCCGGGTGCGCCCGGCGGTGGCGCAGGACGGCGGCGACATCACCTTCCATGGCTTTGACCGCGGCGTGGTCTACCTGCATATGCAGGGCGCCTGCGCAGGCTGCCCGTCGTCAACATTGACCCTGAAGATGGGGATCGAGAACCTGCTGCGCCACTACATCCCGGAAGTGACCGAGGTGCGCCCGGTTGCCGTCTAAGGCAGAGGCCCCCGTTACAGGCCGCTGTTACTGCGGCGCGGTGCGGCTGAGCTTCCGCGCGCGCCCGCAGACAGTGGCCTATTGCCATTGCAGCGACTGCCGCCGCTGGACCGGCGGACCAGTTGGCGCCTTTGCGGCTTTTGCCGAAGAGGATCTGACCGCGGAACCAGGGCTGGGCCCATCGTTCTCCAGCCGTCCCGGGGTCACCCGCTGGAACTGCCGGGACTGCGGCTCGCCGCTGGCGGCGCAGTTCGATTACCTGCCGGGGCAGACCTATGTGCCCATTGGCATTCTGGACCAGGCGGACGAACTGCCGCCGGAAATCCACTGCCACGAAGGCGCGCGGCTGCCCTGGCTGCATTTCACTGACACTCTGGAACGCGCAGACGGTTCAGGCCGTGCGGCGCTGAATACCAGCAGCAAGAGCTGACCATGCAAGACACCTCCCGCATTTCTGCAAACGGCGGCGCTCCGCTGGTTCTTGGGTTTGACACCTCGGCGGGCCATTGCGCGGCCGCGCTGCTGCGCGGAAACCGGGTGCTGGCGTCCAGGCTTGAGGAAATGACCCGCGGCCAAGCCGAACGGCTGATGCCGCTGCTGGAAGAGGTCCTGGCGGAGGGCGGCGCGGCCTGGGCGGATCTTGATGCCATCGGGGTTGGTATAGGCCCCGGAAACTTCACAGGCATCCGCATTGCGGTTTCCGCCGCGCGCGGGCTGGCGCTGGGACTGGACGTGCCTGCCGTAGGCGTCGACGGGTTCGAGGCACGGGCCGCGGAGACTGTGCTGCCGGCGGTGCCTGCACCGCGCGAACAGGTTTACGCCGCTTTGCCTGGGGAGGCACCGCGTCTGATGCCGCGCCAGGAGGCGGAAGACGCCGCCCGCGGTGCCGGGCTGGCGTTTACGCCCGAGGCCAGCCCCGCAGGGATCGCCGAAGCCATTGCGCTCATTGCCGCCGCCCGGTTTGAAACCGTGAGCGAGCCACCGGCTCCGTTATACTTGCGCGCAGCAGATGCGGCGCCCTCCAGCGATGTGCCGCCCGCGCTGATCGATGACTAATCCGCTTACCCCGGAACAGATGGCCGCTGCCCATGCCGCGGCTTTCACGCAGTCCCGCCCGTGGAGCGCGGATGAGTTCGCCTCCCTGCTGGAAAGCCCTCTGGCATTTGCTGCCGGAGACGCCCGCTGCTTTGCCTTGGTCCGGGTGATTGCGGATGAGGCGGAGCTGCTGACCATGGCCACCGATCCGGACCACCAGCAGCAGGGCCTGGCTCGCACCTGCATGGCTGCATGGGAATCGATTGCGCGGGAGCGCGGTGCCGCGGAAGCATTTCTGGAAGTGGCTGCAGACAACGCCCCGGCACAAGCACTCTACCGCACCTGCGGATTCGCGGAATGCGGGCGCCGGGCGGGATACTACCGCCGGGAAGGGGCAGAACCCGCCGATGCCGTGCTGATGAGAAAGGCATTACCCTAGGCCAGTTGCGCGCATTTCGCACCAATTGGTCAAAAAAGCGGTTGACCCTCTCCCCGCCCTGCAGGCTAAATTGCCGCACCCTCTATGGCCTGAACGGGGCCGGGCAGCGGAAAATCCCGCTGCATTCAACAAAAATGACAGTGGGAGTTAACCTGATGACCCTGATGAAATCGCTGATGGGCGCAGCCGCGTCGCTGGCCCTGACAGCAGGTGCTGCACTGGCCGAGCCCGCGCTGATCTTCGACCTGGGCGGCAAGTTCGACAAGAGCTTCAACGAGGCCGCGCACAACGGCGCCCAGCGCTGGGTCGAAGAGACCGGCGGCAGCTACCGCGAGATTGAACTGCAATCCGAAGCCCAGCGCGAACAGGCGCTGCGCCGCTTTGCCGAGGCCGGCTCCAACCCGATTGTCACCATGGGCTTTGCCATGGCCGACCCGCTCGGCCAGGTCGCAGCGGACTATCCGGACACCAAATTCGTCGCTGTTGACGTCACCTGGCTGGATGCCCCGAACGTGCGCCAGATCGGCTTTGCCGAGCATGAAGGCTCTTATCTGGTCGGCATGATGGCAGCGATGGCCTCCAAGTCGGACACCGTCGGCTTTATCGGCGGCATGGACATCCCGCTGATCCGTCATTTTGCCTGCGGCTACGCCCAGGGCGCTAAGGCAGTGAACCCGGACATCACCGTGGTCGCCAACATGACCGGCACCACCCCTGCCGCCTGGAACGATCCGGTGAAAGGCTCCGAGCTGACCAAATCGCAGATCAGCCAGGGCGCGGATGTGATCTATGCGGCCGCTGGCGGCACTGGCGTCGGCGTGCTGCAGACCGCAGCTGACGAAGGCATCCTGTCGATCGGCGTGGACAGCAACCAGAACCACCTGCACCCGGGCAAGGTGCTGACCTCGATGCTGAAACGTGTCGACGTGGCCGTCTACGAAGCCATGAAAGCGGGTGAGAACCTGGAAACCGGCGTGTTCTCCATGGGTCTGGCCGAGGAAGGCGTCGGCTATGCGCTGGATGACAACAACGCCCCGCTGGTTTCGGACGAGATGAAAGCGGCAGTCGATGCAGCCCGCGAAAAAATCATCGCAGGCGAAGTGAGCGTGGCCAGCTATTATGAAAACGACAGCTGCCCGGCGCTGAGCTTCTAAGAGAGAAAGCCCCAGGCCATGACGGATTCCCTGAATATTCTGTTTGCGGCCTGGGGCGACCCAACGCCCGAAACACGTGCCGCCAAGACGGACGCGGCTATCGGGCCTCATTTCTACTACTCCGATCCCAACACCCCCGCCCCCATCGAAACCCGTGACGCCTATCTGGACTACATCGCGCAATTTGCCGCGATGATGCCGGGTGCCTCGGCACAGGTGGTTGCGTCTTCGGAACACCATGGCCACGTGCGCGCCACGGTGGATTTCCTGAAGGACGGCGCGCTGATGGTGCGCGGCCAGTATTTTGCCGACCTCGAAGACGGCAAGGTGGTGCGGCTGATCGGATTTCCAGGCATGGGAGAGCCCGATTGACCGCCCCCGCCATCGAACTCAAAGGCATTTCCAAGGCCTTTGGCCCGGTCCAGGCAAACAAGGACATTTCCATCAGCGTCGCCCCAGGCACCATTCACGGGATCATCGGTGAAAACGGTGCCGGGAAGTCGACGCTGATGTCGATCCTCTATGGTTTCTACAAGGCTGACAAAGGCGAAGTCTGGATCAAGGGCAAGCACACCGCGATCCCCGACAGCCAGGCCGCGATTGCCGCCGGCATCGGCATGGTGTTTCAGCATTTCAAGCTGGTGGAGAACTTCACCGTGCTGGAAAACATCGTCCTGGGCGCCGAGGATAGCGGCATGCTGATGCCCTCGCTGCGCCGCGCCCGCAAGGAGCTGAAGGCGCTGGAGGAGGAATACGAGCTGTTCGTGGACCCCGACGCCCGCATCGACGAGATCGGCGTTGGCATGCAGCAGCGGGTGGAGATCCTCAAGGCGCTTTACCGCAAGGCCGAGATCCTGATCCTCGACGAGCCGACCGGCGTGCTGACTCCTGCCGAGGCAGACCAGCTGTTCCGCATACTCGACCGGCTGCGCGCTGAGGGCAAAACCATCATCCTGATCACCCACAAGCTGCGGGAAATCATGGAGTACACCGACACGGTCTCGGTGATGCGGCGCGGACAGATGACCGCCACCGTAAAGACTGCCGAGACCAGCCCCGAGC
Source organism: Leisingera sp. ANG-M1 (assembly GCF_000813745.1). Lineage (GTDB taxonomy): Bacteria > Pseudomonadota > Alphaproteobacteria > Rhodobacterales > Rhodobacteraceae > Leisingera. The sequence goes on from NZ_JWLC01000006.1 coordinate 46,822, forward strand.
ATCTGGCCGAGCTGATGGTCGGCCGCAAGGTGCTGCTGCGCGTCGACAAGGTGCCGGCCCAGCCCGGCGCTCCAATCCTGGAGGTCGAGAATCTGCGGGTTGTCGACGAGGCCGGGGTTGAGCGGGTCAAAGGCATCGACTTGACCGTGCGCGCAGGCGAGATTGTCGGCATCGCCGGTGTGGCCGGCAACGGCCAGTCGGAACTGCTGGAAGTGCTCGGCGGCATGCGTGCGGGCACCGGCAGCATCAAGCTGCATGGCGCCCCCCTGCCCCTGCGCGGCCACGGCGCCGATGCCCGCGCCCGCCGCGATGCCCATATCGGCCATGTGCCGGAAGACCGCCAGCGCGAAGGCCTGATCATGGATTTCCATGCCTGGGAGAACGTGGCCTTTGGCTACCACCGCGATCCGGCCTATCAAAGCGGGCTTTTGATGAACAACACTGCCCTGCGCGCCGATACCGAAGCCAAGATGGAGAAGTTCGACGTGCGCCCGCCCGATCCCTGGCTGGCTGCCAAGAGTTTCTCCGGCGGCAACCAGCAGAAAATCGTGGTTGCCCGCGAGATCGAGCGCAACCCGGACCTGCTGCTGGTCGGCCAGCCGACCCGCGGCGTCGACATCGGCGCCATCGAATTCATTCACAAGCAGATCGTCGCCTTGCGCGACCAGGGCAAGGCGATCCTGCTGGTCTCGGTCGAACTGGAGGAAATCCTGTCGCTCTCCGACCGGGTCGCAGTGATGTTCGACGGCATGATCATGGGCGAGCGCCCGGCGGATCAAACCGATGAGAAAGAACTCGGCCTCTTGATGGCCGGTGTCGCGGGGGAGGCCGCGTAAATGGACAAACCAAAGTTTGTTTTGTACTTCGCAATCACCATAGTTTCAGGATTGGTAGCGAGAATAGGCGTACAGCAACTAATTGCCTCCCTGCCTGACAATCATTGGGCTGAACCATGGGCCCAACTCTTCCTAATCGCGTTTCTTGGCGCAGTGTTGTTGTGCATTACAAGCTTGGTGGTGTTTGCCTTCTTCCCAGCATTGCGCGATATAGTTCTTGTACCGCTAATCAGCTTATATCTTGCTACCGCAATCTCGGCCCTGGTGATCCTGGCAATCGGCGAAGACCCGGTTGCCGCGGTCAAGCTGATGATCGATGGCGCCCTGGGCTCCACCTATGGCTGGGGCTACACGCTCTACTACGCCACCAACTTCATGTTCACCGGCCTCGCGGTGGCGGTGGCCGCCCATGCGGGCCTCTTCAACATCGGCGGCGAGGGCCAAGCGATGCTGGGAGGTTTGGGCGTTGCCGTAATCTGCCTGTTCATCCCCTGGCCGCACTGGTCGCTGGCGCTGATCTTTGCAATCCTGGCCGCAGGCTTGTTCGGTGCCGCATGGGCAGCCATCCCTGCCTATCTGCAAGCCAAGCGCGGCAGCCATATTGTGATCACCACTATTATGTTCAACTTCATCGCTGCCGCGGTGCTGAACTACGTTCTGGTGAACCAATTGCGGCCCAAGGGTTCGCAGGACCCGGCGTCGGCCCGCTTTGCCGAGACAGTGCATCTGCCTTCCTTGCACGAAATGCTGGCCCCTCTGGGGATCGAGTTCTCCAAATCAGGCCCTGCTAATGTCAGCCTTCTGGTCGCGCTTGCTGCCTGTGTTTTGGTCTGGCTGCTGATCTGGCGAACGCCGCTGGGATATGAAATCCGCAGCCTGGGCAAATCCGAACCGGCCGCGCGCTATGCCGGCATTTCCTCGGTACGGATCATCATGGTGGCCATGCTGATTTCCGGCGCCCTGGCCGGATGCATGGCGATCAACAACGTAATGGGCGAGGCCGAGCGGCTGGTTCTGAACGCCACCGAAGGCGCGGGCTTCATTGGCATCGCCGTGGCGCTGATGGGCCGCAACCACCCCTTTGGCGTCTTCCTGGCCGCAATCCTTTTCGGCTTTCTCTATCAGGGCGGGGCGGAACTGGCTCTTTGGACCTCGATCCCGCGCGAGCTGATCGTGGTGATCCAGGCGCTGGTGATTCTGTTCACGGGCGCGCTGGACAACATGGTGCGTATGCCGCTTGAGAAGATCTTCCTGGCGCTGCGGAAGGGGCAGAACTGATGGACTTCCTGACCCTCATCCAAATTCTGGACTCCACCGTCCGCCTCGCAACGCCGCTGCTTCTGGCCTGCCTGGCCGGCTTGTTTTCCGAACGCGCGGGCATCTTTGACATCGGCCTGGAAGGCAAGATGCTGATCGCCGCCTTCTTCTCCGCCGCTGTTGCCGCCGTTACCGGCAATGTCTGGCTCGGCCTTTTGGCCGGCATCGCCTCTTCATTGGTGCTGGCTGCGCTGCACGGTGTCGCCTCGATCACTTTCCGCGGCAATCAGCTGATTTCCGGCGTCGCGATCAACTTCCTTGCCGCAGGCCTGACCGTGCTGATTGCCCAGGATTGGTTCCAGCAAGGCGGCCGCACACCGTCGCTGATCAGCGGCGGCCGCTTCGAAGGCTGGGAGTGGCCCTTTGCTATCGGCCCGCAGGACGCCGCCGCCGCCGGCACGCCAGTCTCTCAACTGATGGCTGCGGCGAATCCGTTCACTCAGGTTTATTCCGAACTGCTGTCCGGTCATTCGGTGCTGGTCTACTTTGCCTTCCTGGCCGTGCCTGCCACTTGGTGGATTCTGTTCCGCACCCGCTTTGGCCTGCGCCTGCGCGCCGTCGGTGAAAATCCAGCCGCAGTTGACACCGCCGGCGTCTCGGTTGTTGGCTTGCGCTATGCAGCTGTGATGATCTGCGGCCTCTTGTGCGGCATTGCCGGCGCCTATCTGGCCACAGCGCTGCAAGCCGGCTTCGTCAAGGACATGACCGCAGGCCGCGGCTTCATTGCCCTCGCTGCGCTGATCTTTGCCAAGTGGCGTCCCTGGCATGCGATGGGCGCCTGCCTGCTGTTCGGTCTGCTGCAAGCCATCGCCCTGCGCTTCCAGAATATTGAACTCGGCGGTGTTACCATCCCGGTCCAGGCCATGGACGCGCTGCCCTATGTGCTGACGGTGGTGATCCTCGCAGGCTTTGTTGGCAAGGCGATCCCGCCCCGCGCCGGCGGCGAGCCCTACGTCAAGGAACGCTGACACGCGCTCAACTCTCAAAAACGCCCGGTCAAGTGCCGGGCGTTCTCATTTGCACCGCTTCCATCTATTCCGGGTCAAGGGCCGCGGCAGCGGCGGCGCGAACGCGCCGTTCACCCTTGACGCGGAAAAGGCGGCCGCACACTCGAACGGGCCTCTTGAGGGACAGCCCTGCCCCTCAAGGGCTTCTCAGCGGACCCCCTTCCCGCCGCACGCAGTGCGGCGCCCGGCCCAAGGCTGCCAAGGTTAAGGGCAAGGCCCTTAACCTGCGGGCGCGGGAGCGCCCCTCGATTGCTACGATGCCCCCTCTGCAAACCCAGCAATAAGTCCAGTTTGCCGCATCCATCAGTCCTTATTGCTGCACAGCGGCATAGATTGTTGATTTTTGAACGAACTGCGGTTTAACAATGACCATGCAGATCTACCTTCCCATAGCTGAGGTCTCGGTTAATGCTTTCCTTCTCCTGGGCCTCGGGGGAATGGTGGGCATTCTCTCGGGCATGTTCGGAGTCGGCGGCGGCTTCCTGATGACGCCGCTTTTGTTTTTCATCGGCATCCCGCCCGCGGTGGCGGTGGCCACGGAAGCGAACCAGATTGTCGCCTCCTCCTTCTCCGGTGTCCTGGCGCATTTCCGAAGGCGAACGGTCGATATCAAGATGGGGCTTGTTCTGCAGGCCGGCGGCCTCATAGGCGCGGCGCTCGGGGTAGTGGTGTTCAACTACCTCAAGGCGCTCGGCCAGGTCGACCTGCTGGTTAAGCTCTGCTATGTTGTCTTCCTCGGCGTGGTCGGCGGGCTGATGTTCATCGAAAGCCTGAATGCGATCCGCAAATCCAAGAAAGCAGGCGGTGCCGCCCCTGCCCCGCGCCGCCAGCGCGGCTGGGTGCATGCGCTGCCGTTCAAGATGCGGTTCCGCACGTCCGGCCTTTACATCTCGGTGATCCCGCCGGTCCTGGTCGGGGTTTGCGTCGGTATCCTGGCTGCGATCATGGGCGTTGGCGGCGGCTTCATCATGGTGCCCGCGATGATCTACATTCTCGGCATGCCCACCAAAGTGGTTGTCGGCACCTCTCTGTTCCAGATCATCACGGTCACCGGTTTCACCACCATGCTGCATGCCACCACCAACTACACGGTGGACATCGTGCTGGCGGTTCTGCTGCTGATCGGCGGCGTCATTGGCGCCCAGATCGGCACCCGCATCGGCGTCTACCTGAAGGCCGAACAGCTGCGCATCCTGCTGGCGCTGATGGTCATCGCGGTCTGCGTCAAGCTGGGTCTCGACCTGCTACTGCAGCCTTCCGAGCTATTCTCGCTCGGCGACAGCGGAGGCCACTAACCCATGCGCAAGCTGCTCTTGTCTGCCCTGACTGCCGCCAGCCTGGTCCTGCTGCCGCACTCCGCCGCTATGGCCGCCAAGGAGGAAGTGGTCCTCGGCCTCAGCCAGGACCGGGTGGCGATCACCGCGACCTTTGACGGCTCGGAAATTCTGGTGTTCGGGGCTGTGAAGCGGGAAAGCCCGATTCCGACCGATCATCCGCTGGAGGTTGTTGTTACCGTCTCCGGCCCGGCGCCGGCCGTCATGGTCCGCCGCAAGGAGAAGAAACTGGGCATCTGGGTCAATGTCGACAGCGTTCTGGTCGACTCGGCTCCAGCATTCTACGCGGTGGCTACCAGCGCCCCGTTTGACACCGTGCTGACCGATACCGAGGACCTGCGCTACCGGATCTCGATCGAGCGTGCGATCCGCTCCGTCGGCGCTGCCATGCATATCCGCGGCGCCCAGGATTTTGCCGATGCAGTGGTGCGTATCCGCGAAAAGAATGACCTCTATTCGCTGCGGGAAAACACCGTGGCGGTGGATGAACAGACCCTGTTCCGCACCGCCATCAAAATGCCCGCTGATCTCACCGAAGGGGATTACAAAACCCGCATCTTCCTGACCCGCGGCGGTGAGGTCGTCTCCAGCTACGAGACCACCATTGACGTGCGCAAGGTCGGGCTGGAGCGGTTTCTGTATTCGCTGTCCCGCGAGCAGCCCTTCCTCTATGGGCTGATGTCCCTGGCGATCGCAATTGCCGCCGGATGGGGCGCCTCGGCAGCCTTCAGCCTGCTGCGCAACCGCTAAGGAGGGGCGCTGCCCCTCTTGGCCTTACGGCCAATTCACCCCGGGGTATTTGCGTCCAGAAAGAAGCCCGGGCCGGTCTGCTTCTTTCTGGTTCATAAATACCTCCGCTGCGCGCCAGCGCAGCGCCACGCCCAACGGGAGCGGCGCATCTTTGATGCGCCTGCGACGGGCGGGAGCATTCAGCCGCGGCCGATATAGGGCATTTTGGTTGCCATCACGGTCATGAACTGCACGTTGGCCTCGAGCGGCAGATTGGCCATGTGCAGCACCGACCTTGCTGCGTCCCCGACCGCAAATGTATGCATCGGTTCACCACCCGGATTGGCTTCGGCGTGGCGCTGGCTCAGATCCTCGACCATTGGGGTCCTGGTGTTGCCAATGTCGATCTGGCCGCAAGCGATGTCAAAAGCGCGGCCGTCCAGCGACAGGCTTTTGGTAAGGCCGGTGACCGCTGCCTTGGTGGCTGCATAAGGCGCAGACTGCGGCCGCGGCACATGGGCGGCAATCGAGCCGTTGTTGATGATCCGCCCGCCTTGCGGCAATTGATGGCGCATTTGCCTGAAAGCAGCGCGAGCCGTCAGGAACATGCCAGTGAGGTTCACATTGACTGAAGCAAACCAATCCTCCAGCGGGATCTCGTCGATCAGCCCCGGCGGGGTGAAGATGCCCGCGTTGTTGAACAGCACATCCAGCCGCCCTGCCGCCGCCGCAAAGCTGTTCACTGAGTGGTCCACCGCCGCCGGATCGGTCACATCCAAGGGCAGCACATGGGCATTGGCAAAGCCGTCGGCGATGGTTTCCAGCACCTCCGCCCGGCGGGCTGCCAGCCCTACCTGCCAGCCTTCGGCCAGGAACAGTTCCGCAACCGCGCGGCCGATGCCGGAACTGGCGCCGGTAATCAGGATAGATTGGCTCATGCGGGACTGTCCTCTTGTGCTTCCAGGGTCAGCGCGGCAGCAGACAGCGCTTTCAAGTCATCCACCGGCAGCGGGCCCGAGGGTTTCGCCAGCCGGTTGCGAACCACCCAGATCAGCCGTTCCTGGGCCCGGGTGATCGCCACATAGGCCAGCCGTTTCCACAACGGCTGCCCCGCCTCGACCCGCCCCATGCGGGCAGCAGCATAGATGTCAGGGGCAAAGACCTGCGCGGTGTCCCATTGCGAGCCCTGCGCCTTGTGAATGGTCACCGCCGCACCATGCAGGAAGGCTGCGCCCATGCGGGCGGCATAGGGGATGAAGGGCTCTTCCTCGTCGGGCTTTTCAATCTTCACAATCGAGGCGGCTGAGACCTGCGGATCCTCGGCCCCCATCACGTGCAACCGCGAAAACCCGGGCTTGCGGCCGGGGCCGAGAAAGATCACCTGGGCGCCCTTGATCAGCCCCCGGGCCTCAAGGTCCAGGCGTTTTTTGCGGTGCTTCAGCGGAAGCTCGATACCGTCGCAGATCAGCGGCTCGCCCGCGATCAACTCGTCCTCCGGGGCGCCATAGACGCTGCGGAAAGCGTTGATCAGCCGGATGCGGGTGTTGTTGCGCCAGACCAGCACCGGCGAGCGCGCCATCAGGTCGACCTCAACACGCTGCCCCCAGACTACCCGGTCGTCGCGCCGGGCGGTGTCCTCGACCATACGCTCAAAGTCCTCGAACCCCAGCTGCGGATCGGCCAGCGCATGGGCCAAGTCGAGGATCGGGTTGCCCGCCTCCTGCCGGTGGATCCGGTTCAGGATCAGGCGGCGCGGCTCGGGCAGCGCGTCAAACACCATTGAGCCGGACTGGTTCACCGGTGCCAGCTGCGCCGGGTCGCCGAACAGGATGAGATTGGGGAAAATCTCTTTCAGGTCCTCGAACTGGCGGTCGTCCAGCATCGAGGCCTCATCGACAAAGCCGATGTCCAGCGGCTCCTCGCGCCGTTTCCAGCCGGTGATAAAGTCGGAACCCCTCAGGCCTGCAGCCGCCAGAGCGCCAGGAATAGACTTATTCTTTTCATAAAACGCGGCAGCGCGGGCCAGGGCTTCTTCGGTCAGCCCCTCGATCTCGGGCTGGTCGCCCTGCCCCGCCAGCCATTCGGCAATCTTCTCGAACTCGGGATCATAGACCGGCGTGTAGAGAATGCGGTGAATGGTGGTGGCCGGCACCCCGCGCAACCGCAGCACGCTGGCTGCCTTGTTGGTGGGCGCCAGGATTGCCAGCGTGCGGCGGTCGTCGCCCTTCTTGCGGCTTTCATAATCGCCGGAGACGACCTCGACACCCGCCTGCTCCAGCGCCTTGTAAAGTTCAGCCAGCAGCAATGTCTTGCCCGAGCCTGCCTTGCCGATCACGGCCATCACCCCGGCATCGCCGCGGGGCGGGTGTAAGAGCCCGTCATCAAGGTCTACCCCCGCCTTGTGCAGGAGCTCGGTCACGCTGTCAAAAGCAGTGGCCTGGTCATCGGAAAACTGTACGGGCAGAGCTGTCATGGCGCGACCCTACAGGCGGCGGGCCGGGTCCGCCAGTGGATCCGGCCCCTTGCGTATGCCTTATCAGGCAGTCAGTGCCATCGGGGCAGTTTCACCCGCGCTTCCGAATGAGCGGTTGAACCACAACTGCGACACTTCCGGAGAGATCCCGGCCTTTCTGGACACGTTCAAATAGGTCTCTTCGGCATACTCCCAGTATCCCATACAGATCGGGTTGCGCCCGCTGCCTTGGCTGCTGACGATCTCCGGACCGAAGCCGAGGATGCGGAACGCCCGGGCCGTGTGCCGGTAGAACACCGCCGTGTAATGGGGTATGTCGAAATTCCGCATGATCTCCAGGCTGCCCAGCATCAGCCCAGCCGCGATCTTCCCATGCGCCTGCCGGGACAGACAGAACCGGGTGCATTCCCAGATCAGCGGGCTGCAGACCGGGACGCCGTTGCACAGATCCAAAAACACCTCATTCACCATCACCCGCCCAGTTGTCGGCAGAAACCGCATCGAACCGCCATGGCTGCCGTCGGGCATCTCCCAGATCATGTAAAGCGGGTCCAGCTCGTCGTACTGATCCCGCTCTTCGCCGCGGGTGTTCACATGCACATCCCAGCCGAGCCGGGTCTTGAACTGATCCGCCCGGTCCCGGAACATCGATTGCGTCAAGTCAGCATAATTGTGAAGATCATGGCCATAAACATAGCGCAGCATGGTTTAGTCCCCTTTTGGTAGAAAAGAGGGTAAATCATACTACCTTTGAGCATATTAACCGAGATACATAACAACCCTAGACTGCATGGACGCCGTCAAACCACAATCAAACCAAGACTTAAGGCCCGCGCAATTGCATGTGTTGTATTGATCGCGCCCAGCTTGAACCGGGCGCTTTCAATGTAGACGCGTAAAGTGTGCTCGGAAATGGACAGCGTTTCCGCGACCTGCGCGCGGCTATAGCCGATCGCGAGCAGCGTCAGGGCATCAATTTCACGCGGCGACAAAGGCTGCGTATGCTCGGCATTGCGGGACGGCCCCAGCTCCAGCACCCTTCGGTTGAAGTAATGCGCCATCAGAATGAAATCGCGGCTGTGCTTCTCGGTGATCTTTTCCCAGGTTGCGTCGTCGCAGTTGTGGCTGACGGTAAACAGCGCGAACTGCCCGTTCGGACCGCGGATGGGAATGGCATAACCCTGATTGCCAACCCCATGCTCCAGCGCATCTTTCAGGAACTCCCGGGCCGGTTTCGGTGACCAGTCCAGCCGCTTCCAGTCCACCGGATGGAAACGCTGATAACAGCCCAGAACCACCGGATCGACCCGCGAGTACGCCTTATCTATATAACGTTTTGTCCATTCCTCGGAGTAGGACCCGAAGTAGTAGTGGTTGCCGGCCGTTTCGACCCAAAGGTACATCGCATGATCAACGCCGAACCCCGCACAGACCTGTCTGATGATCTGATGCAGACCATCCAGGGTTCCGACGGCGTCGAGCGCCTCCAGAATGCGGTCCAGTTCTGCCTTGTGTGCCATTATCGCATACCGTTGTATCCAAGTCCCGGGGTAGCGGGGCGCAACGCAACCTGCAAGGTTTCATTAAGCCGCCTTACCACCGTTTGCCGGTTCTTTTGCAGTGCCGGCCTCCCTTGGGTCAATGACAACCTCTGGCATTCCTGAAGATTATTTTCGGTCACTAAGCTTAAGCGGGAGTGTTAATTTAAGTGCGCGCCTATAGCCATAAAAGCCGGATTTATCACCGGCTTGCCCTCCCTTGAAAAGCAAAGGGCAAGAGGGAAAAACAGCGAAAAAGATAAAATTATAAACAAAAATTCCCGCGAACCGCTCCTGCGATTCGCGGGTTGTTTCCTCTCAGGCAAATTCGCCTGAAAATTAGCTGCCGGCGTCCAGCACGTCCTGCAGGGTGCGCAGGCCGGTTTTCGGCGCCTGTACCAGCACCGACATGTTGCCCGGCAGGTGCTCGTTCCGGCGCATCTTCATATGCGCTTCCGGCAGGTCAGCCCAGGTGAAGACTTCCGACATGCAGGGGTCCAGACGGCGCTCGACCATCAGCTGGTTGGCTGCCGACGCCTGCTTCAGGTGGGCAAAGTGCGAGCCCTGCAGGCGCTTCTGGTGCATCCACATGTAGCGCACGTCGAAGGTCAGGTTATAACCGGTGGTGCCGGCGCAGATCACAACCATGCCGCCCTTCTTCACCACGAAGGTGGAGACCGGGAAGGTGCTTTCGCCCGGGTGCTCGAACACCATGTCGACGTTCACGCCCTTGCCGGTAATGTCCCAGATCGCCTTGCCGAACTTGCGGGCTTCCTTGAACCACTCGGCATATTCCGGGGTGTTGACCGTGGGCAGCTGGCCCCAGCAGTTGAAGTCTTTGCGGTTCAGAACGCCCTTGGCGCCCAGGCCCATGACAAAGTCGCGCTTGCTTTCGTCCGAGATCACGCCGATGGCGTTGGCGCCGGCGGTGTTGATCAGCTGGATCGCATAAGACCCCAGGCCGCCCGAGGCGCCCCAGACCAGAACGTTCTGGCCCGGCTTCAGGTCATGCGGCTCGTGGCCGAACAGCATCCGGTAGGCGGTGGCCAGGGTCAGCGTGTAGCAGGCGGCCTCTTCCCAGGTCAGGTGCTTGGGGCGCGGCATCAGCTGCTGGGCCTGAACATTGGTGAACTGGGCGAACGAGCCGTCCGGAGTCTCATAGCCCCAGATGCGCTGGCTGTTGGAATACATCGGGTCGCCGCCGTTGCAATGCTCGTCGTCGCCGTCGTCCTGGTTGCAGTGGATGACAACCTCGTCGCCAACCTTCCAGCGGGTCACTTTGGAGCCCACCGCCCAGACGATGCCAGCCGCGTCGGAACCGGCAATGTGATAGGGCTGCTTGTGGACGTCGAACATGCTGATCGGAATGCCAAGCGAAGCCCACACGCCATTGTAGTTGACGCCGGCCGCCATCACCAGAACCAGCACCTCGTGGCTGTCGAGCTCGGGCACATCAACGACTTCGACCTGCATTGCCTTATCCGGCTCGCCCTGGCGCTCCTGGCGGATGGCCCAAGCGTACATTTTCTTGGGCACATAGCCCATCGGCGGGATTTCCCCAACCTCATAGAGATCTTTCTCGGGCGCCTCGTACGACATGACGTCAGTCTGGGTGTCCAAAGCCATGATGGCCTCCTTTGTGTCCTAGTTTTGCCGCGGTGCAGAATCGCAGCGGTTACCTAGGGAATAGGATTGAGGAGGTAATATTGCAACCTCTTTTGCGCTCTCTTGGTAATTTTATAACCCTGCAGATGCAGCATCACCCTTAGCAGGTGCAGAAAAATCCTCTGCTGCACTGTCCTCCGGCAGCAGGTGGCGGATGGAGTTTGCATAGAAGTCCAACAGATCGCGGCGTGCCTCAACCGGGGTGAAACGGCCGTTTGCCTCGGTGATCAGCCCGCGCCGCTGCAACTGGCGCAGCCCAACCTCGGCGGTATAGGCCCGGTTTTCCTGTGGTATGTGGACATGGGCCATCGGCATCGCCGCGATCAGCGCATCCAGCCGGTGCTCAATCGCGGAGCGGCTGAGACCGCCGTGGCGCTGCAGGATGGCGGCAATCAGCGGCACCGGCAGCACTGGCACAATGCCGCTGATCCGTTCCATCAGCTCCCGCGCCAGCGGCTTGGTGATATCCCCTTCCTGCCCGGCATCGAATCCCGCCAGGCTGAGGGGGCGGCCGAAATTCACTGCCGCATAGCCCGAGCGGTGGTAGCGCCCGGTCATCCACAGCCACAGCTGCCGCAGCAGCCGCAACGCCACCAGGCCGATACGGGCGCGGAACCGCCGCTCGCCGGCCTTGGCGGCGGAGGTCAGGATCCTGTCTTCCAGCACCCGGTCGTAGTTCAGCGCCACCGGCACAAAGACCACATCGCGCCCCTCCGGGTCATAGCCCTCGACGATGTATTTCAGCAGGCCTAGCTTGGCCGGGGCAAGCGCACCATCCAGGCTTAACCCGCCTTCGGGAAACATCGCCTGGGTTGACCCGCCCCGCGTCGCCAGCCGGACATAGGCCGCCAGAACCCTGCGGTAGAGGTCATTGCGCGAGCGGCGGCGGATGAAATAGGCCCCCATCGCCCGGATCAGCCGGCTGAGCGGCCAGACACGCGCCCACTCCCCCACCGCATAAGACAGCGCTGAGCGGTCTGCAGCCAAATAGGTCACCAGCACGTAGTCCATGTTGGAGCGATGGTTCATCACAAAGACCACGGTGGCATTCGGATCAATCGCCTGCAGCGCCGCCTCGTCCTGATGGCCCAGCCGCACCCGGTAGACCGCATTGGACAAGAGCCGCGCCGCCCGGATGGCAAAGCTAAAATAGGCGAAAGCCGAAAACCCCGGCACGATCTCGCGCGCGTAGCGGCGCACCTGTTCAAAGGCCACGTTTTCAGGGATGCCTTCAGCCGCCGCATGATCCACCGCAGCCTGTGTCACTTGCGGATCATGGATCAGCCTTTGGATCATGTCGTGGCGCCGGGCCAGCTTGAACGGCTCAATCGGCCGTTCCAGCCGCTGGTTCAGCCGCGCCACGGCCCGCTCCAGCCGCCGCCGGAAGAACCAGCGCACCGAGGGGAACAGGAAATGCGAGGCAAAGGTCACCGCGGCAAAGCCCAGGATCAGCACAAAGAGCCACAGCGGAAGTTCCACGGTTTGCGTCATATTATGAACCTTGCGTGAGGCCTGCGGGCATTACAAGCGCGCAGGCGGCAGAGGTCTCCCCACCGCAAAGGCGGAATTGCCGCAACGCAGCGAATTGACACGGGTTTAAAATTGCAGTTTACATCTGCCTGACGAAATAAAATTACCGCCACACTGACTCGCGAGGCCCGCTCATGCCGCAGACGCAAAAAGACCGCCCCTGGCTGATCCGCACCTACGCCGGCCACTCCACGGCATCGGCGTCCAACGCGCTGTACCGCGCCAACCTGGCCAAGGGCCAGACCGGACTGTCGGTCGCCTTCGACCTGCCGACCCAGACCGGCTATGACAGCGACCACGTTCTGGCGCGCGGCGAAGTGGGCAAGGTCGGCGTGCCGGTCTGCCACCTGGGCGACATGCGCACCCTGTTCGACGAGATCCCGCTCGAGCAGATGAACACTTCAATGACCATCAACGCCACTGCGCCCTGGCTGCTGGCGCTGTATATCGCGGTGGCCGAGGAACAGGGCGCCGATGTGTCGAAACTGCAAGGCACCGTGCAGAACGACTTGATCAAGGAATACCTGAGCCGCGGCACCTATGTCTGCCCGCCCAAGCCCAGCCTCAAGATGATCGCGGATGTGGCGGAGTATTGCTACACCAACGTGCCCAAATGGAACCCGATGAACGTGTGCTCCTACCACCTGCAGGAAGCCGGCGCGACGCCGGAGCAGGAGCTGGCCTTTGCCCTCGCCACCGCCCAGGCGGTGCTGGACGAGCTGAAGCCGCGCATCGCGCCCGAAGATTTCCCGGCCATGGTCGGCCGCATCTCCTTCTTCGTGAATGCCGGCATCCGCTTTGTGACCGAAATGTGCAAGATGCGCGCCTTCGTCGATCTGTGGGATGAGATCTGCGAGAAACGCTATGGCGTCGCCGATCCCAAATTCCGCCGCTTCCGTTACGGCGTGCAGGTGAACTCGCTGGGCCTGACCGAGCAGCAGCCGGAAAACAACGTCTACCGCATCCTGATCGAGATGCTGGCGGTGACGCTCTCCAAGAAAGCACGCGCCCGCGCGGTGCAGCTGCCCGCCTGGAACGAAGCGCTTGGCCTGCCCCGCCCCTGGGACCAGCAGTGGTCGATGCGGATGCAGCAGATCCTGGCCTATGAAACCGACCTGCTGGAATACGGCGACCTGTTCGACGGCAACCCCGCGGTCGACGCCAAGGTGGAAGAGCTGAAGGATGGCGCCCGCGCCGAGCTTGCCAACCTTGAGTCGATGGGCGGCGCAGTGGCCTCGATCGAATACATGAAAGGCCGCCTGGTTGACTCCAACGCCGAGCGCCTGAACCGGATCGAGAAGAACGAAACCGTTGTGGTCGGCGTCAACAAATGGACCGAAGGCGAGCCCTCGCCGCTGCAGACCGAAGACGGCGGCATCATGGTGGTCGACCCGGCGGTCGAGCAGGAGCAGATCGCGCGGCTGAACGCCTGGCGCGGCGAGCGCGATGCGGCCGCAGTCGAAAAAGCACTGACAGGCCTGCGCGCCGCCGCACAAAGCGGCGCCAATGTCATGGAGCCCTCCATTGCCGCCGCCAAGGCCGGCGTCACCACCGGCGAATGGGCCGAGGAAATGCGCAAGGTCTATGGCACTTACCGCGGCCCGACCGGCGTGTCGGCCTCAGTGTCGAACAAGACCGAAGGGCTGGACGACCTGCGTGATGCCGTGAACGCCGTCAGCGACGTGCTGGGCCGCCGGATCAAGTTCGTGGTCGGCAAGCCGGGTCTCGACGGCCACTCCAACGGCGCCGAGCAGATCGCCTTCCGCGCCCGCGACTGCGGCATGGACATCACCTATGACGGCATCCGCATGACCCCGGCCGAGCTTGTGGAAGCGGCGCAAAAGGATGACGCCCATGTGGTCGGCCTGTCGATCCTGTCGGGCAGCCACCTGCCGCTGGTCGAGGAAATGATGACCCGGATGAAGGAAGCAGGCCTCGCGCATGTTCCAGTGATTGTCGGCGGCATTATCCCCGACGACGACGCCGAGCGGCTGAAATCCATGGGAGTCGCCCGCGTCTATACTCCCAAGGACTTTGAGCTCAATTCAATTATGAGCGACATCGTCGACCTGGCAAAACCATCGGAAATTGCAGTGAATTAACTTTTCCTGCGCAATTTTCCGCGAATTCCAAAAAAGATGCTGAAAGGCGTCTGGCGTTTGCGTCATAAATGATGACATACCGGGATCTCCGGTATGTCATTTTTATGTGGAGTGCAAAATGACCGTCGATCTTTCAACAATGACAAGAAAAGAACTTCTTCAGCTGCAAAGCGACGTGGAAGAGGCACTGCGCGCGGCAGAACTGCGCGAGCGCCAGGAAGCCCTGAAAGCCGCCGAAGAAGCTGCTGCAAAATACGGCTTTTCGCTGGATGAGATTGCCAGCGCATCGCGCCAGGGAGCCAAGAAAAACAAAGCGGCTCCGAAATACCGCAATCCCAGCAACCCTGAAGAAACCTGGACCGGCCGCGGCCGCAAACCGCATTGGGTGCATGCCGCGCTGACCGCGGGCATGGATATTTCCGAACTGGAAATCTGATCCCGGCGGAGCAAAGCCATGACCATTCATATTGGCGCCGCCAAGGAAGACATTGCAGAAACCGTGCTGATGCCCGGTGACCCCTACCGGGCGAAATGGGCAGCCGAAACCTTTCTGGAAGATGCCAGGCTGGTCAACGAGGTGCGCGGCATGCTGGGTTATACCGGCACCTGGAACGGGCACCCCGTGACCATCCAGGGCAGCGGCATGGGAATGCCGTCGCTGTCGATTTACGCCAATGAGCTGATCCGGAATTACAGCGCTAAAACGCTGATCCGCATCGGCTCCTGCGGCGGCATGCAGGATAAGGTCAAGGTCCGCGACGTGATCCTGGCAATGACGGCCAGCACCGTGAACAGCCCTTCCAGCAGCCTTTTCAAGGAGCTGAACTTTGCGCCCTGCGCTGACTGGGGCCTGCTGCAGGCCGCCGCCCAGGCAGCGGCCAAACGCAGCACGCCAACCCATGTCGGCGGCATCTACTCTTCGGACGTGTTTTATGATGAACGCCCCGACCTGAACGAGCAGATGGTGCGCCACGGCATTCTTGGCGTGGAAATGGAAGCGGCCGAACTTTACACGCTTGCAGCCCGCTACGGCTGCCGTGCGCTGGCGGTGCTAACGGTTTCCGACCATTTGGGCACCGGCGAAGCGCTGCCCTCCGATCAGCGCGAGCGCAGTTTCGGCGATATGGTGGAAATTGCGCTGGAAGCCGCCTTTTCTTGACGTTAGGTAAATTGATTAGTTTGAAAGGGCGGCTGGTTTCCACCGCCCTTTTTTATTGAGATGCAGGTTTTGACCTTTTGATCAGAGAAAGCATGCGCGGCGCCATTCCCGGTTTTGCGAAATAACCGCCGCGCCAGCTCATTCACCAGCCTTCCGGCGTTCAAAGGACCGGGGCCAAAGCGAAGGCATTACTTTACAGAACCCGCGCCAATTTTGGCACCCATTCTAAAACAAACCTGATCGCGGCTTCGTTTCACCGGCATCCATGGCTTTGATCATAGGCATTGGGCAGCGGGCTTTTCCACCCGGACAACGCTCCCTCGGCAGGAGCAATAACCTCCACCAGCAGTGGAAAGCAGGCCGCGGTGTCGCTGGAATGCTCGGCCGAACAGTCGCCGCCCGGGCAAGCGCTAAGAGCACCCAGCAAGTCGATCTCGGCAAAGAACTCGAGATAATCGCCGGGCCGGACCGGGCTGGCCTTCATGAAATACTGGCCGGTATCGCGGGTAAAGCCCGTGCACATGAAGACATTCAGCACATCATGCACATGCGGCTCCGCCTCAGCGGGCGGGAGGCCCAGATGATCCGCCAGCGCCCGGGTCAGATTGGAATGGCAGCAGTGATGGTACTGGCTGCCTGCCAGCAGGTTGCCGGTGTAGGGATCGCAACGGGTGCCGATCACGTCATGCACCGAGCCGCCGAATTCATCCATGCCGTACCAGCCCAGCGTATCTTCGGTGATGGTGGCCATCGGGCGCATATGCGGAAAGCTGGTCCACATCCTCTCACCGGTGGTGATATGGGTGCCGTGCAAAGCCCGGGTCTTGCCCGAGTAAAACCGCTCGCTGAGATCGTTCTTGTTCCAAAGGTTCAAGTCCCCCACCTGCGGCCCCTCCACCGAAGAGATCCGGAAGAAATGCCCGGCAGGCACCTCGAAACAGGCAGCGTCGCGGGGCTGCACCAGCACTTCCCCGGTTTTCACAGCACCTTGCCGCGCCGCCTGGTAAAGCGGCAAGTCCGGCACGGGCAGGGTTTCATTCGGATAGCAGATCACCGGCTTGATGGCACGGCGGGCCGCGGCATCAGCGGGCGCGGCAGGGGATTTCGTCATGGGGCAAACCTTCCTGTTCGTTTGCCCCATCAAGACCGCGCCGCAGCCGGTTTGCAAGCCTTGCCGGCGCGCTGTCAGATCACAACCACATCCAGCGGCGGGAAGCCGTTGAAACCGACCGATGCATAAGTCGACGTATAGGCGCCGCAGGAGTGGATCACCACCCGGTCGCCGCCTTTCAGGCCAAGGGGCAGCTGGTAGGGTTTGCGTTCATACAGAACGTCGGCGCTGTCGCAGGAGGGGCCTGCCAGGATGCAAGGGCCGGTGGTCTCATGGTCGCGCCCGGTGGTGATGCGGTAGCGGATCGCCTCGTCCATGGTTTCTGCTAGGCCCGAGAACATGCCGATGTCCAGGTAAACCCAGCGGTGCAAGTCATCATCATGCTTGCGCGACACCAGCAGCACCTCGGCGGCGATGGCGCCGGCTTCGGCCACCAGGCCCCGGCCCGGCTCGGCCATGATCTCCGGCACATCGCCAAAGCGCGCGGTGACCAGTTCCATCACTTCGCGGGCATAATCCTCTGCCGGCAGCATCTCCGCGCCGTAGGACGCCGGAAAACCGCCGCCGATGTTCAGCAAGGTCAGCTTGTGGCCCGCATCTTCTGCCTGGTGCCAGACGCGCGCAACCTGGTCCAGGGTGCCAGCCCACATCCGCGGCTCGCGGGTCTGAGAGCCGACATGGAACGACAGACCTTCCACTTGCAGCCCGCGGGCGGCTGCATAATCCATCAGTTTCAAAGCCTTGTCAGGCGTACAGCCGAACTTGCGGCTGAGCGGCCAGTCTGCCTCGCTGGCCTCGACGATCAGCCGCAGGCAGATCTTGGCACCGGGCGCGTGCTCGGCCAGTTTATCCAGTTCCTCGCGCGCATCGGCTGCGAAATGCGTGATGCCGATGCTGTGGGCAAATGCGATGTCGGCGGGCCGCTTGATAGTATTGCCGAAGGTGATCCGCCCGGCAGCGGCACCTGCAGCCAGGCACATCTCGATCTCGGCCCGGCTGGCCGCGTCGAAATTGGCACCTTCCTGCACCAGCCTTTCCAGGATGCCCGCTGCCGGATTGGCCTTGACCGCATAATGGATGCGCGCACGCCCCAGGCCGCGCGCCAGTGCCCGGTACTTGCTCGCCACTGCTTCGGCATCGACAACCAGGGTGGGCCGGTCAAACCGGTTGGCGGCAATGAAGCTCAGAGTGCGGGAAACGGCTTCACCGTGACGGGCAGCCAGCCCGGCTACGTTTGCGTTCATGGTCATCTCCAAAAGACCCGGCCATATATGACCGCTCAGTTCTGTCAGAGACGTTACCGTCGCTACGTAACCGTAGGGGCGTGACCCCTTTCGCCAGAGGCGCGTGCGTTGGCGTCTTGGGCGCCCGTATCGGCGAAAGAGGTGAGTCTTTCAAGTGTTTTTTCCGCCTGCCGCCAAGGACAAGCCCAACCGGCGCGCTCCCGCCTGTTCGTGCGCCTTTTTGCAAAGGCACCTCGCAGTTGGGCGTGGCACCGCGCTTTGGCGCGGTGCCACGCCCAAGGCCGCACTGAAGGCGCTCCGGCGCAGCCGGGGCGCCTGCGGGCGCGGGAGTTCTCTCTGTTATGTTTTGCCGGCAGGTTTTCGGCAGACGCGCGGGGCATCCCCTCCCGGCTGAACCGCTCCGCAATAGCTGCAACGCCACTGCGCCTGCGCCCGCTCCTGGCGCCAGCGGCAGTCACGGGTCAAGCTGGTGGCCCTGCGCCGCCAAAGGAAATAGGCAAAAACGCCGGCCAACAGGAAAAGAAGCAAAACAGGCATGCTGCCTATCTAAGGCGCCTCCGCTGCAGCCTCAACCTCGCTCCGCCCCCCCGGCTGCTATACCCCTGCCCTGCCCCCTCAAGCGTTGATGCAAGAAGTCGCCTGTGCCGCCTGCGCCTGTGTCACATTGGGCCCGCTTTGAACAGTGCGGAGAACCACCGCCCCTGCCCCATGGCCCAGGAACTCCGTACGCACCCGGTATTGCCCGGCAATGCCCGCAGCCTCGACGCAGCCCGGAATACGCGCATCGGTAGCCGCAAGCTCGGCAGCCAGCCGGTCGTTGTCCGCCGCCGTCATACAGCCTGCCAAACCGCTCAGCACCGCAAGGGCCGCAATAGTGCGTCTCATAAAATCTCTCCGCCGCCTGTTCCTGCACATCAATACCCCCGGTCTCGCAGGAAACCCGGGGCATTTGCAAATCTTCAGCCTTCCAAGCAGCAGAACTTTGCTCACCCCGCAGGATGGCAGCACACTTTGGCCCCGCTTGCTATTCAGCCCGCATGCATGCGTTTGCCTTTGCAGCCTGGGCTGCGCTCACCCCGGCGCCAGGCTGGAAAACCTGAACAACCGAGACCCCATAATACTCTGTCGTCACGGAATACTGCCCGGTAATTCCGGCAGCCTTTGCGCATTGCGGCCGTTTGGCGTTCAACGCCTCCCAATCCGCGTTCACTTTGGCTGACTGTTCAGTACTCACACATCCTGCCAGAACACCAAGGGCTGCAGCGCAAAAGGCTGTTGCAATTCTCATCTCAATCTCTCCGATATAAATTTGGCAAACAAAAAACACCCTGCGATGTTTGCCATCGCAGGGTGTGAATTCGCAACCGGGAAAAATGCGTCAGACGGCGCGTTCGACCATCATCTTCTTGATATGCGCAATCGCCTTGGCCGGGTTCAGGCCCTTGGGGCAGGTCTTGGCGCAGTTCATGATGGTGTGGCAGCGGTAGAGCTTGAACGGGTCTTCCAGATTGTCCAGACGCTCGCCCGTGGCTTCGTCGCGGCTGTCGATGATCCAGCGGTAGGCATGCAGCAGCGCGGCCGGGCCGAGGTAACGGTCGCCGTTCCACCAGTAGCTCGGGCACGAGGTCGAGCAGGACGCGCACATCACGCATTCATAGAGGCCATCGAGCTTCTTGCGGTCCTCGATGGACTGCTTCCACTCTTTCGCCGGGCGGTTGGTCTTGGTCTCCAACCAGGGCATGATCGAGGCATGCTGGGCATAGAAATGCGTCAGATCCGGGATCAGGTCTTTGACCACCGGCATATGCGGCAGCGGGTAGATCGCCACATCGCCTTTGATCTCATCCATGCCATAGATGCAGGCCAGCGTGTTGATTCCGTCGATGTTCATCGCACAGGAACCGCAGATCCCCTCGCGGCAGGAGCGGCGGAAGGTCAGCGTCGGGTCGATCTCGTTCTTGATCTTGATCAGCGCGTCCAGAACCATCGGGCCGCAGCTGTCCATATCGACGAAATAGGTGTCGACCCGCGGGTTCTGGCCGTCATCCGGGTTCCAGCGGTAGATCTTGAATTTGCGCACATTGCTGGCGCCCTCCGGCTTGGGCCAGGTCTTGCCGGTGGTGATCTTGGAGTTCTTGGGGAGGCTGAATTGAACCATGGTCTGTCTCCTTCGGGTCCCTGGCGATTACTCGACCGTTACGGAATGGGCTTCGAGTCTGTGCGCCATACAGGCCGTGAAGGCCGCTTTAGCGGTGCGGAAGTCTTTGGCCTTGGCCTTGACCCTCTTGCTCTGCTTGATCGTCATGCGGACACCGCTGCTGCCAACACGCTTAAGGCTTTTGACATGAAGGGTTTCCGAATTGGCAACTTCTTCCAAACAATGAGGCTTTTCGTTCATCGCATAGAGGATCGGGTTTGCCGAAGCCGGCATGGCAAAGCAGGCCACTGCCAGGCCAGCGGAAAGTGTAAACTTTTTCATCAGAATGTCCTCGCCTTCGGCGCGATTTTCTTCAGGCTGATGCCGCCTTCGTCTTCAGTGGTCAGCGGATCGGTGATCACCGGACGGTAGGAGAGATCCACATTGTTGCCTTCCACGCGGGACACGGTGTGAACCCGCCAGTTCTCATCATCACGGGCGGTGAAGTCCTCATGCGCATGGGCGCCCCGGCTTTCCTTGCGCGCCTCGGCGCCGACGATGGTGGCCAGCGCGTTCGGCATCAGGTTGGTCAGCTCCAGCGTCTCCATCAAGTCGGAGTTCCAGACCAGCGAGCGGTCAGTCACGGCCAGATCGTCCATCTTAGCGGCGATCGCGGTCATCTTCTCCACGCCCTCGGCCATGGTTTCCGCGGTGCGGAACACGGCAGCGTCGGCCTGCATGCACTTCTGCATCTCCAGCCGCAGATCCGCGGTCGGGATGCCGCCCTTGGCGTTGCGCAGGGTGTCGAAACGGTCGAACGCCTTGTCGACGGAAGCCTGGTTCAGCACCGGGTTCGGCGCGTCGGCGTCGACAACCTTGCCCGCCCGGATGGCGGAGGCGCGGCCAAAGACCACCAGGTCGATCAGCGAGTTGGAGCCCAAGCGGTTGGCGCCATGCACCGAGGCGCAGCCCGCCTCGCCCACGGCCATCAGGCCCGGCACCACACCGGTCGGGTCTTCGGCGGTCGGGTTCAGCACCTCGCCCCAGTAGTTGGTCGGGATGCCGCCCATGTTGTAATGCACCGTCGGCAGAACCGGGATCGGCTCCTTGGTCACATCCACGCCGGCAAAGATCTTGGCGCTCTCGGAAATACCCGGCAGCCGTTCCGCCAGCGCCTCGGCCGGCAGGTGGCTCAGGTTCAGGTGGATATGGTCGCCCTCGGCGCCCACGCCGCGGCCCTCGCGGATCTCCATGGTCATGGAGCGGGAAACATAGTCGCGCGGCGCCAGGTCCTTGTACTGGGGCGCATAGCGCTCCATGAAGCGTTCGCCTTCGGAGTTGGTCAGGTAGCCGCCCTCGCCGCGTGCGCCCTCGGTGATCAGGCAGCCGGAGCCGTAAATGCCGGTCGGGTGGAACTGCACAAATTCCATGTCCTGCAGCGCCAGGCCTGCCCGCGCCACCATGCCGCCGCCGTCGCCGGTGCAGGTATGCGCCGAAGTGGCGGAGAAATAGGCGCGGCCGTAACCGCCGGTCGCCAGCACCACCATCTTGGCGTTGAAGACATGCATGGTGCCGTCATCTAGCTTCCAGCAGACAACGCCCTGGCACTGCCCGTCCTCGGACATGATCAGGTCGATGGCGAAATACTCGATATAGAATTCCGCGTTGTTCTTCAGGCTCTGGCCATAAAGCGTGTGCAGGATCGCGTGGCCGGTCCGGTCAGCGGCGGCACAGGTACGCTGCACCGCGGGGCCTTCACCAAACTCAGTGGTGTGGCCGCCGAAGGGGCGCTGGTAGATCTTGCCTTCCTCAGTGCGCGAGAACGGCACGCCGTAGTGCTCCAGCTCGTAAACTGCCTTGGGCGCCTCGCGCGCCAGGTATTCCATCGCGTCGGTGTCGCCCAGCCAGTCAGAGCCCTTGACGGTGTCATACATATGCCACTGCCAGCTGTCCGGGCCCATATTGCCCAGGGACGCCGCAATGCCGCCCTGCGCCGCCACGGTGTGGGAGCGGGTCGGGAACACCTTGGTCACGCAAGCGGTGCGCAGGCCCTGCTCGGCCATGCCCAGCGTCGCGCGGAGGCCAGCCCCGCCGGCGCCAACCACGACCACGTCATATTCATGTGTTTCGTATTCGTAAGCAGCCATTGAAAAGACCTCAGGGAGTTACAGGGCCAGGCGGAGCAGCGCATAGGCGCTGGTCACGGCGACGGCATAAGACAGGCAATTGACCAGGATGATCGTCAGACGGCCTTTGAAGCCGTGGACATAGTCCTCGATCATGATCTGGGCGCCGGATTTGAAGTGCATCATGCCAACCCAGATGGTCAGCGCCGCAACGATCGCCGGGAAAGGGCGGGAATAATAAGCGGTGATCTCTTCATAAGACCCGCCCAGCGCCGACCCGAAGGTGAAGACAAACAGCGGTACCAGGATCAGCAGCGCAATTGAGCTGATCTGCATCGACCAGTGGTGTTCAGTTCCGGATTTTGCAGCGCCCATGCCCACGGCGCGCTTGCGGTCAGTCAGATATCGCATTGCGTGTGCCTCCCGGGCTTAGACGATGATGATAGTCAGGACAGTCAGAACAGCCGAGCCAGCGACCACGAACCAGCCCAGCTTCTCGGCCTGCTCCAGATCCAGCATATAGCCGTTGTCCCAGATCAGGTGCCGGACACCTGCCAGCGTGTGGTACCACAGGCCCAGCGCCGAAAGCGTCATCACCAGATCGCCGAACCAGCTGGTCAGCAGCCCGTTGGCGATCGCGAAATATTCAGGCGAGGTTGCGGCAGCCAGGAACCACCAGGCGATCAGCAGCGCCGAGACGATCAGCGCGTTGCCGGTGATCCGGGTCAGGATCGACGTCACGGAGGTCAGCTGCGGACGGTACACCTGCAAATGCGGTGAAAGCGGGCGGTTGCCCCGATTGACATCGGCCATGTTGGCTCCTTTCCGGTTGGCTGACGACGTTTTAGCCGATTTTTACGTCGTGTCACCCGAAGGAAGGGTTAAAAACCACGGGTTTTTGCGCTGTTGGCGCTAAAAGGCCACGACTTGTGATCACACCGAATATTAAGTGATCACAAAATTGGAGATTGGAAATTTTTTGCAGAATCATCGGGAGTTCTGCAAATCACTGCAAAGCCGCTGCCTGCCGGCCCGCCCCATGCTGCAATGCAGCAGTCTGCCGTGCCACCTCGCGCACCAGCTTCCTCCGGATCCGGGACGGGTAGTCGGCAAAGCTTGCTGCGGTGACCACAAAGGCCCCCTCGCCGCGGATCACATTCTCAAAAAAATACGCAGTCAGATCCGGCTCGCTCTGCTCGATGGCTATGGCATTCACTGTCACCCCCGCGCCCGCCAGCGCCCCATGCGCCTCCCGCGGCTCGACCCCCTCGTTGGAGAACCCGTCACCGGATATGTCGATCACCCTGCGCTTGCACTGCGGCACCGCCGCGAACTGCTCCAGCGCCAGAAACAGCGCCTCGCCAACGGCCGTGGAGTAGTTCCGCCAGGGCCGCGGCGCCAGTTCGATCCGCCGCGCCAGCGCCTCCACATCGGCAAAGCTTTGCACCGGCGCCCAGGGCAGCGTCACCTCCTGCCGGCTCTCTCCGGACCACTGCATCAGCAGCACCTGCGTCCGCCCTTTGACCAGCGCTTCCGCCACCACTCCGTCGCGCAAGCCCGCCGCCAGCCCGTCCATCTGGATGCGGTACTCCTTGGCGTCGACCGACCCGGAGACATCCACTGCCAGCACCAATGCCAGATCGCAGGCCGCCGTGCGGAGCGGCCAAAAAGAAATCAGGGAGAAAACCAGAAGCTGCAAAATGCGCATGAAGGCAGCTTAGGACGCAAATCCGCCGCCGGTCATCACATTTCTGCCAGCAAGAGTCTCTCCCTGCCGCTTCTTTCTGGTCAAAAATACTCCGGGGGTGAGCAGGCGATGCCTGCGAGGGGGCAGCGCCCCCTCTCCGTCACTTCGGCATCAGCGCCCAGTAATCCAGATCCAGCAGCACGTCGGGCAGATACTTGCCATCCTCGCCCTTCAGCTCAAACGGTGCGCCTCCCTTGGTGGCGACCAGCCGCAGCCGGATCGCACCGACGCCGGGAGCAGAGGTATCCGCCTTGTCCAGCACCTCGGACCAGGCCCGCACTGTCAATCCAGACAGGCAGGGGTTGGCATGGGCGCCGCCATTGAGGCCCACGATCATCTGCGCATTGGCCAGCCCGTTGAACGACAGGGTCCGCGCCATCGAGATCACATGGCCGCCATAGATCAGACGGGTTCCATCCGGCCGCGCTGTATTGTCGAAATGCACCTTGGCAGTGTTCTGCCACAGGCGCGTCGCCATCATATGCTCGGCTTCCTCGATGGTGACGCCATCCACATGGTCGATGGTCTCGCCCACCTCGTAATCGCCCCAGCGGTGCGGCTCGCCGGCCAGGGTGAAGTCGTAATTGCTGAAGTCCAGCCCCGCCGGGATCACCAGCTGATCCGCCGGGATCACCTTGTTCAGTTCCGGGATCACGGTTTCGGGTGCAGGCGCCGAGATATCGCGTTTGCGCACCATCACCCAGCGCACATACTCCATCACGCATTCATCGCGCTGGTTCAGGCCACGGGTGCGCACATAGACCACGCCGGACTTGCCGTTGGAGTTCTGCTTGAGGCCGATCACCTCGGACTCGGATCGCAAAGTGTCGCCGGGATAGACCGGCAGCAGCCAGCGCCCCTCGGCATAGCCAAGGTTCGCCAGCGCGTTCAGCGAGATGTCCGGCACCGTCTTGCCGAACACCACATGGAAGGCCGCCAGATCATCCAGCGGCGCCGAAGGCAGACCAGAGGCCCGGGCAAATTCATCCGAAGAATAAAGCGCATGGCGGGCCGGATAGAGCGCATGGTACAGCGCCCGCTCGCCGCCCGACACCGTGCGCGGCACCGCATGGCGGATCACTTCGCCAACGGTGTAGTCCTCAAAAAAGCGGCCCGGATTGGTCTTGGCCATCAGTGTTCTCCCAGTTTGGTCTCAGGCGTGTAGGTTCCGTCCACGTCCTTCACCACCGCCTGGCCGCAGCGCATCACGCCGCGCGCCGCGTCAAAGGCGTAGACAGGCTCGCCCTGCAGCTCCCAGCCCTTGTTCAGCGCAGCCGTTACCTTGTGGCAAAAGGCAGAGGTGTCGTCTTCGGACAAAAATCGGTAGAGTTTCATGGCTTCCTATCCTGCTGAGGGCCTATCCTGGGAAAGGCGACGGCCCGACCATGGAATGGACGTAGCCGATCACCCCCATCAGGACAATCGAAGCCGCAAAGAACATGCCATCCTTGGCAATCGAACCCTTGGGCCCCGGTTGCCATTCCGGCTCGGAGCGGTTGATCACGATGACCTCAGCCACCGCCCAGGCCAGAAGCCCGCCGAACAGGAGGATCGAAGCCAGGTCGCCATTGACCAGCAGATGCGCCGTGGCCCATAGCTTGAACCCCGCCAGCATCGGATGCCGCATGCCGCTCAGCAGCGCGCCTTTTTTCGGTGCCGGGCTCATCATATAGATGGCAATCAGCACCATCAGATTGTTGATATGCACCATGAAGGACGGCGGCGCCCAAACGTGGATGAACTCCATGGACCGGTAGCCCAGCACCATCAGCACAACACCCGCAACCAGCACCAGTGCCACCACACCGCGGCCGCCATTGCCCATGGCGGCGCGGCGCTCCGGCGCCAGCCGTTTGAACAGGTGGCCGCCCCACCACAACAGGATGCCTATGAGCAGAAGCGTCATCTCAGTCTCCCAAAGCTGTTAATCGCGTCAACAGCTAGGCCGAAAGCGCGGCGATTGCATCCGCTTTTGCCAGGATCTCACGCGCCGTCACCACATGCAGGTTCTCAACTATCCGGCCGTCGACCACGGCAACACCCTGCCCTGCGGCCTGCGCCTCTTCAAATGCGGCGATCTGGCGGCGCGAGGTGTCGATCTCGCGCTCAGTCGGGGCAAAGGCGCCGTTGGCAACCTCCACCTGTGCCGGGTGGATCAGCGTCTTGCCGTCAAAGCCCATGTCGCGGCCCTGCGCGCATTCAGCGGCCAGGCCTTCGACATCCTTGAAGGCATTGTAGACGCCATCGACAATCACCAGCCCCTCGGCCTTGGCGGCCAGCAGGCACAGCCCCAGCCCGGTCATCATCGGCAGCCGGTCGGGGCGGAAGCGGGTCTGCAGCTCCTTGGCCAGGTCATTGGTGCCCATCACCATGCCCTGCAGCTTGGGATGAGTGCCAATCGCGGCCGCGTTCAGCATGCCGCGCGGGGTTTCCATCATCGCCCACAGCGGAATGTCCCCGGTGATCTCCGCCAGCGCATCCAGATCTTCCGGCGCGTTCACCTTGGGCAGGAGAATCGCATCGCAGTCCATCTTTGCCGCCGCAATGGCATCCTCGCGGCCCCACTCGGTATCCAGCCCGTTGATCCGCACGATTTTCATCCGCGCACCAAAGCCGCCCGCCTCCAGCGCTTGCGCCAAGGTCGCACGGGCATTGGGTTTTTCGTCCACGGACACCGCATCTTCGAGGTCGAAGATCACCGCGTCCACCGGCAGGGTTTTGGCCTTCTCCAGCGCGCGGGGCTTGGAACCGGGGATATACAAAACCGAACGGTAAGGGCGCGCACGCGGATCCATGCCAACTCTCCACAAGTCATATTGTTGCGCAAATCGGTATAGATTCGATTGTATACTTTCAAGTACAATTCCGCTGCAGCGCAGCAAAAACCTAAGGGCACTTGCGGCAAGGCATTGAATTCACGCGTGCTTTCTTGGCGCACGCTTGATTAACCACTTATCAGCACCTGACAGGCACACTGAAAGATACCAAGGCACAGGACCACTGCCGCCGCCACAGGCCGCACCTGCTGCCAGCAGGCATGAGGCCTGCATGTTGAACTACGTCACACACCGGCCCGCTCAGGGACACCGGGGGATGCCAGCGGGCACCCTTCTCTGTCCGGCCGTTCCGGAAAGGGTAAAACGAGATGAAAAAGACATTTTTCGCACTGCCGGCCACGCTGGCTGCGCTGACCCTGGCCGCCGCCCCGGCCGCCGCCCAAAGCCGCAACTGCGCGCCGCGCGACATGGTGGTCAAACGCCTGGCAGAGAAATACGGCGAAAGCCGCCAAAGCATCGGCATGGGGCAGCAAGGCATGGTGATGGAGACCTTCGCCTCCGGCGAGACCGGCAGCTGGACCATCACGGTGACCACTCCCAATGGCATGACTTGCCTGGTGGCCTCCGGCCAGTCCTATGAAGTGCTCGCAGAAGCACTGCCGGAAGTCGAAAGCGACGCCTAAGCGGTTATTGAGGCGGGTTTCCAGGCTGCAGGTTAAGCGGCCGGGGACGCCGCGCGGGCTGGCAATTGTGAGCAGTCATCAAGTCAGCCCGTCCCAGATCAGCTTGGCGCCGGTAACCGTCAGCAGCACATAGGTCAGCGCAAAGAACCAGCGCTCCGTGATGCTGTGATGCAGACGCACCCCCAGCCAGGCCCCCAGCAGCGCAAAGGGGGCAAGCACCAGATCCAGCAGCAGCGTGTCCCAGGTGAACAGCCCCAGCCAGGCATATGGCACCGCTTTGGCGATGTTGACGGCCCAGAAGATCAGCACAGTGCTGGCCTGATACTCGGTCTTTCGCAACTTCAGGCTGAGGAGATAGACAGCCGCCGGCGGCCCGCCTGCATGGCTGACAAAACTGGTGAAGCCCACGGCCAGCCCGGCAAACAGCCCCGCCCTGTCTGAAAGCCGGGCCGCGGAACCGGCCGCAAACCCCAGCCGCCCGCGCATCTGCCACAGCACAAACCCGACTGAGACCGCGCCGATCAGCACCCGCATCGCATCATCATTGACAGCTGAGTAAATCCAGGCGCCCAGCGCCACACCAGGCAGCCCGCCGCCAATCAGCAGCAGCGACGCACGCAGATTCCAGCGCCCCCAATAGGGTTTCAGCGTCGCCAGATCGATCAGCATCAGCAAGGGCAGCATCAGCGCCAGCGCCGTTCCGGGGTCCAGCACCAGTGCCAGAATCGAAGCCGAGGCAAAGGCTGCACCGGAACCGAAACCGCCTTTGGACACGCCCGCAAAAACGACCGCGGGAATAGCAAAAACGAAAAACATAACATCAAATGCCGCCATTGCCCGCCCCGGAAAGCCCTAAATTCCTTGCGCTTTAGCGTTACCACTGCGGCATACGCAAGTATACCGAACCCTTTGCCGCAGCGCAGAACCCTTGCACGGGGGGCCGTTACGCCGTAGGCATCAGGAAATTTCAACCGGACCGGAGACATTTCCCAATGGCACGACCCAAAATCGCCCTCATCGGCGCAGGTCAGATCGGCGGCACCCTCGCACACCTCGCAGCCCTCAAAGAACTCGGCGACGTTGTCCTCTTCGACATCGCTGAAGGCACCCCCGAAGGCAAGGCGCTGGACATCGCGGAATCCGGCCCCTCCGAAGGCTTCGACGCCTCCCTCAAGGGCACACAGTCCTATGAGGACATCGCAGGCGCCGACGTCTGCATCGTGACCGCCGGCGTGCCGCGCAAGCCGGGCATGAGCCGCGACGACCTGCTGGGAATCAACCTTAAGGTGATGAAATCCGTTGGCGAAGGCATCCGCGACCACGCGCCGGACGCATTTGTGATCTGCATCACCAACCCGCTGGACGCGATGGTCTGGGCTCTGCGCGAATTCTCGGGCCTGCCCCACGCCAAGGTCTGCGGCATGGCCGGCGTTCTGGACTCCGCCCGCTTCCGCCACTTCCTGGCCGAGGAATTCAACGTCTCCATGAAAGACGTCACCGCATTCGTGCTGGGCGGCCACGGCGACACCATGGTGCCTTCCGTGCGCTACTCCACCGTTGCAGGCATCCCGCTGCCCGACCTGGTCAAGATGGGCTGGACCTCGCAGGAGAAGCTGGACGCCATCGTGCAGCGCACCCGTGACGGCGGCGCCGAAATCGTCGGCCTGCTGAAAACCGGCTCCGCCTTCTATGCGCCGGCCACTTCGGCGATCGAAATGGCCGAAGCCTACCTGAAAGACCAGAAGCGCGTGCTGCCCTGCGCCGCCTATTGCACCGGCGAGATCGGCGTCAAGGACATGTATGTGGGCGTGCCCACCGTGATCGGCGCCGGCGGCATCGAGCGGATCGTCGACATCCAGCTGACCGAGGAAGAGCAAACCATGTTCGACAGCTCGGTCAACGCGGTGAAAGGCCTGGTTGACGCCTGCAAGGGCATCGACCCCTCGCTGGCCTAAGAAAAGCCGGGAAATCCCGCATTGAATGCGCGCCATCCGGCGCGCATTTTCTTTCCAGAGTCATCTCGGGAAGAACCATGTATCTGCTGGCGATCAAGCTGTGCATCCTGTGCATTCCGGCCGTTTCCGTTCTTTGGGCGACGCAGCACGCCAAAGCTTCGATACTCCGCAAATCCAGAATCTCCTTGATTGGCTTTGCGATACTGCTGCTCGTCGCCTGGCCTGTGTTCGGATTTGTGCTTTTTCTTGGCTTCAGCATTGGCGGCGGCAATCCCAGCGTCCTGCAGATCGTGGTCCCGGCGCTGCTAATGTCATCCCCTCTCCCGGCCGCTGCAGGGATCACGCTAGCGGCAGCCCGCTTCCTAAAAAGGCGCATCGGCGCTCAGGCATCAAAGGACGCGTGATTTTCCGCGAAGGGCCGGCGTGCCTGAAAACAGCCGCGCCGCAACGGCATGACGCTTCTGCCTTGCAATGCGGCGCTTGCGGCCTACGGCGGCATTCGAATCAAAGCCGTTAAGCTTTCGAAAATTTGTGATCACACGCCGGAAATGCGTGATCACAAAAACCGAAAATCTTCATCATTTCCTGCTCTGCTGTCAAAAAAGCCTTTAACACTTGGCTTTAACACGGCCTATTGAAGACAGATTATTGCAGCCAGACGGGACAGTTTCAGATGAACATCCACGAATATCAGGCCAAAGCCCTCCTTCGCAGCTACGGTGCCCCGGTGTCCGACGGACGCGTGGTGCTGAAAGCCGAAGACGCTAAAACCGCCGCCGGCGAACTGGACGGGCCGCTTTGGGTCGTCAAAGCGCAGATCCACGCAGGCGGCCGCGGCAAGGGCTCATTCAAGGAAGCAGACGCCGGCGAAAAAGGCGGCGTGCGCCTGACCAAATCGGTGGAGGAAGCGGCCGAGGAAGCCAAGAAGATGCTGGGCCGCACCCTGGTCACCCATCAGACCGGCCCCGTCGGCAAGCAGGTGAACCGCATCTACATCGAGGCCGGTTCCGGTATCAAAACCGAGCTGTACCTGGCGCTGCTGGTCGACCGCCAGACCTCGCGCATCTCCTTTGTCTGCTCGACCGAGGGCGGCATGGACATCGAGGAAGTGGCCGCCGCCACCCCGGAAAAAATCCTGTCCTTCTCGGTCGATCCGGCCACCGGCTACCAGGCCTACCACGGCCGCCGCATCGCGTTTTCGCTGGGCCTCAAGGGCGCCCAGGTCAAGCAGTGCGTGAAACTGATGGGCCAGCTCTACAAAGCCTTCGTCGAGAAGGACATGGAGATGCTGGAGATCAATCCGCTGATCGTCGGCGACGACGACAGCCTCAAGGTGCTGGACGCCAAGGTCGGCTTTGACGGCAACGCGGTCTACCGCCACGCCGACGTGGCCGAGCTGCGCGACACCACCGAGGAAGACCCGAAAGAGCTGGAAGCCTCCAAGTACGACCTGAACTACATCGCGCTCGACGGTGAGATCGGCTGCATGGTGAACGGCGCAGGCCTGGCGATGGCCACCATGGACATCATCAAGCTCTATGGCGCTGAGCCTGCAAACTTCCTCGACGTCGGCGGCGGCGCCACCAAGGAGAAGGTCACCGAGGCCTTCAAGATCATCACCTCCGACCCCAACGTCAAAGGCATCCTGGTCAACATCTTCGGCGGCATCATGCGCTGTGACGTGATCGCCGAGGGTGTGGTTGCAGCCGTCAAGGAAGTCGGCCTGCAAGTCCCGCTGGTGGTCCGCCTTGAAGGCACCAATGTCGAGAAAGGCAAGGAGATCATCAACACCTCCGGCCTCGACGTGATCGCCGCCGACGACCTGAAAGACGGCGCCGAAAAGATCGTGAAGGCGGTCAAAGGCTGAGCGGAATGAGAGTCAGTTCCATTTCGGCTGTTAGCTTCGCGCTGATGTGTGCGGCGTGTTCCAGCGGTTACACCGCTGGAGACGCCGAGCTGAACCTTGTTGCCGCAAGTAGTGAAGTCCCGGAACAAGGCGCTTATGTTGCAACCGCAGCGCCAGCTGCAGGCGGGCGATACGATCCTGCAACCGACGTCTTCGTTCCGGCACCCGGTACCAATGGCAGCCACGAGGTATTGAGTTCCACCGCCGCACCCGCGACTTCACAGACAACTGCGAATGCACCAGCAGCCTTTGCGAGCGCAACCGTGCCGGCAGCCCCGGTGCAAAACGTTGCGTTCTCCTCCTCCGCCAGCCCGGCAGGCGAGGTGCCTCTTTTGGTTCAAACCTGTGTTCAATCCGTTTCCGGAGCTTTCGGGAATGCTGATGGGCTCGCACAGAGGGGCTACAAGCTGCAACGTGCCTCGGAGTCCCGCCGCAAATTCCACCGGAAGTTTCAGGTCTCCACTTTTGCGGCTCTGAATGGCTCCCACCGGTCCTCAGGATTGGAACTGCGGGCAAATCCGCGGCGCTCCGAGAACTACTGCTCTGTCACAGTCACAAGCAATGAAAGCCCTGGCAGCGTGACTGCGGCTTTGCGCAGCACTCTTGCGAACGCAGGTTTCCACGAAATCGGCGGTGACACTTGGAGCAATGGCAGCAGGCAATTGAAGGTGTCCCAGTTCCTGTCCGGCTCCAGGGTCGCCTGGACCACCTCGGTCAACATTACTGAGGTCCGGTAACGCAATCTTGCGCCCCTTGGATCAGATCACTCTAGGAGCCTTTCAAATGCAACGACCAACTGGCGGAAACAAACTGGCCATTGAACAGCAGCAAGCTGCTTCAATGACTGTTTCCCCAACAGCGCAAGGTCAAGACAAATGAAAGCCCCTGTCTACCTCATAAGCTTGCAGCAAACCGCTGCGCGCCTCTCGAAACAGGAACAAGTCTGATGCCGCAGGCAACCTCAGATACCGGTCTGCAATCGTCTCCGGACGATGCACAGCCGCGCGCTTGCCCGGCCTGCGGCAGCAGCGGGTATCAGCGGCTTGCCGAATACTCTCCTGACCATTGGGAAATGGCGGAATGCACAGACTGCGGCTTTGTCTTCCTGCGCAACCCGCCGGGCTACGAGGCATTGAAAGAGGAATTTGCCTGGGAAACCACCTACCGGGCCAAGAAAGCCTCTTCCAAAGGCTCCACCCCTTTCAGCCCGGTTGCCCGCAAAATCCGCAATGCGCTGCGTATGAGCCGGAACAAGTCCCGTTCCTACCGCCGGTGGTTCGGCGACGGGCATGTTCTGGACATCGGCTGCGGCGCCGGCCACCGCGTGCGCGCACCGATGACGCCCTACGGCATCGAACTGTCGACCGGCCTGCACAAGATTGCGGATGAGCGGATGCGCGCGCGCGGCGGCTACTGCGTGCACGGCCCCGGCGCCGAAGCGATCTGGGAGTTCCCGGAAGAAACCTTCGACGGCATTCTCATGTATTCCTACCTGGAGCATGAAACCGAAGTCGGAAAAGTACTTGCCGGCGCCCACAGGGCACTGAAACCCGGCGGCGGGGTTTTTGTCCGGGTGCCGAATTACGCCTCTCTGAACCGCCGTGTTGTTGGACCGAAATGGTGCGGCTTCCGTTACCCCGACCACGTCAACTACTTCACTCTGCAGAGCTTGACCGCTGTTGCCGCAAAGGCCGGTTTCACAACCCGCCTCGTCAACCGGATCTCGCTGCACATCGACGACAATGTCTCTGTGCTGCTGCGGAAAAAACCCACTTCCTAACGCAAGGATGAAATCGATATGGCAGTCCTCATCGACGAAAACACCAAGGTCATCTGTCAGGGCTTTACCGGCTCGCAGGGCACCTTCCACTCCGAACAGGCCATCGCCTACGGCACCAAGATGGTCGGCGGCGTGACGCCCGGCAAAGGCGGCATGGAGCATCTGGGCCTGCCGGTCTTTGACTCGGTGCATGAAGCCAAGCACGTGACCGAGGCCAATGCCTCTGTCATTTATGTGCCGCCGCCGTTTGCCGCGGATTCCATCCTTGAGGCGATCGACGCCGAGATGGACGTGATCGTCGCCATCACCGAAGGCATTCCGGTTCTGGACATGATGCGGGTGAAGCGGGCGCTGGAGAACTCCTCCTCGATCCTGATCGGCCCCAACTGCCCCGGCGTCATCACCCCGGACGCCTGCAAGATCGGCATCATGCCCGGCCACATCCACAAGCGCGGCAACGTCGGCGTGGTCTCCCGCTCCGGCACCCTGACCTATGAGGCGGTGAAGCAGACCTCCGACGTGGGCCTGGGCCAGTCGACCTGCGTCGGCATCGGCGGCGACCCGATCAAGGGCACCGAGCATATCGACGTGCTGGAATGGTTCCTGGCCGATGACGAAACTGAGTCCATCATCATGATCGGCGAAATCGGCGGCTCCGCCGAGGAAGAGGCTGCCCAGTTCCTGGCCGATGAAGCCAAAAAGGGTCGCTCCAAGCCGGTTGCAGGCTTCATCGCAGGCCGCACCGCCCCTCCGGGCCGCCGCATGGGCCACGCGGGCGCGATTGTTGCCGGCGGCAAAGGCGGTGCTGACGACAAGATCGAAGCGATGAAATCCGCAGGCATCGTGGTCGCCGAAAGCCCGGCCGGCCTCGGCGAAGCGGTTCTGAAAGCGATCGGCAAGTAAGATGCCGTCTACTCTGCGGGAAAACCTCAAGCGCGCACTGAAAAGACCATTGGCTTTTTCAGGCCGCTCCTCCCGCGGAGAATTCTGGGCCTTCGCTCCATTAAGCGTGGGCCTGCCGCTCTTTGCCGCCACTGTAAGCCTGCAACTGGAACTTGGCTTTTGGCTTGTGCTCTTGCTCACTGCTGCAGCGGCCCTGCCGCTTTTCGCGGCTGGCTGGCGGCGAGTGCAAGATACTGGAACTTATGGAAGCGATGCTATCGAGCCGTGGAAGTTCTTCTTTCTGGCTTTGGTGCTTGGGTATTTCACCAAATCCATCTTCCTGTGGGCAGACACCCAGATCAGCGCCGGAGCCGATGGCCCAACCGGATTTGGCGTCATGATTGCTGCCGCGCTAGCCGGAATTCCTATGGCTATCGGCGCCGCTACCGCAGCCTTCGCATTTCTATTTACGTTTCCTCAAGCTGCAGCCTTGACTCTGCTGCCGTCTGACACTGGCACCAACAAATACGGTCCCAACCCGCACGAGGCACCCCAATGACCGAACAAAGCCCAAACGACCTCTTCCACGCCTCCTCTTTCATGCAGGGGCACAATGCGGAGTATCTGGAGCAGCTTTATGCCCAATACGCCAATGACCCGAATGCGGTGGATGCCGCATGGGCTGAGTTCTTCCGCCAGATGGGTGATGCCGAACTCGACGTGAAGGCCGAAGCCAAAGGCCCCTCCTGGGCCCGCAACGACTGGCCGCCCGCATTGGACGACGACCTCACCGGGGCGCTGACCGGCGAATGGCCCGCCCCCGCCGAGGCCAAGGGCGCCGGCAAGAAGATCCGCGACAAGGCCTCTGCCAAAGGCGTCGAGGTCACCGACGACCAGATCCAGCGCGCGGTGCTGGACTCGATCCGGGCGCTGATGCTGATCCGTGCCTACCGGATCCGCGGCCATCTGGCCGCTGAGCTGGACCCGCTGGGCATGCGCTCGGCCGCGGCACGGCCTGAACTGGACCCCAAGACCTATGGGTTCTCAGATGCCGACATGGACCGGCCGGTGTTCCTCGACAACGTGCTGGGCCTGCAGGTTGCGACCATGCGCCAGATCGTCGAGATCGTGAAGCGCACCTACTGCGGCACATTCGCGCTGCAGTACATGCATATCTCCGACCCCGAGCAGTCCTCCTGGCTGAAGGAGCGGATCGAGGGTTACAATAAGGAAATCAAGTTCACCCGCGAGGGCCGCAAGGCCATCCTCAACAAGATGGTTGAGGCCGAGGGCTTCGAGAAATTCCTGCACGTCAAATACACCGGCACCAAGCGGTTCGGCCTGGATGGCGGCGAGAGCCTCATTCCGGCGATGGAGCAGATCATCAAGCGCGGCGGCGCGTTGGGGGTGCAGGACATCATCATCGGCATGCCGCACCGCGGCCGCCTGAACATCCTGGCCAACGTGATGGCCAAGCCTTACCGCGCTATTTTCAACGAATTCCAGGGCGGCAGCTTCAAGCCCGAGGATGTCGATGGCTCCGGCGATGTGAAATACCATCTCGGCGCCTCCTCCGACCGGGAGTTTGACGGCAACAGCGTCCACCTCAGCCTCACCGCCAACCCGTCGCATCTGGAAGCGGTGAACCCGGTGGTGCTGGGCAAGGCCCGCGCCAAACAGGACCAGCTGAGCGACGAGGACCGCACCAGGGTGATGCCGATCCTGCTGCACGGCGATGCGGCCTTTGCGGGCCAGGGCGTTGTTGCAGAATGTTTTGCTCTGTCGGGCCTCAAGGGCCACAAGACCGGCGGCACCATGCATATCGTGGTGAACAACCAGATCGGCTTCACCACCGCGCCGCATTTCTCGCGCTCCTCCCCCTACCCCACCGACAACGCGCTGGTGGTCGAGGCGCCGATCTTCCACGTCAATGGCGACGACCCGGAGGCTGTGGTGCACGCGGCCAAGGTCGCGACCGAGTTCCGCCAGAAGTTCCACAAGGACGTGGTGCTAGACATCTTCTGCTACCGCCGCTTCGGGCATAACGAAGGCGACGAGCCGATGTTCACCAACCCGATCATGTACAAGCGGATCAAGGGCCATAAGACCACCCTCAGCCTTTATACCGACCGGCTGGTGCGCGACGGTCTGATCCCCGAGGGTGAGATCGAAGACATGAAAGCCGCCTTCCAGGCGCATCTGAACGAAGAGTTCGAAGCCGGCAAGGACTACAAGCCCAACAAGGCCGACTGGCTGGACGGCCGCTGGTCGCATCTGGACAAGAAAGACGCCGACTACCAGCGCGGCCGCACAGCGATCACGCCGGAAACCATGGCGGAAATCGGCACCGCCCTCAGCGGCGTGCCCGAGGGCTTCCCGCTGCACCGCACCGTCGGCCGGGTGCTGGACGCCCGCGGCAAGATGTTTGAAAGCGGCGAGGGCTTTGACTGGGCCACCGGCGAGGCGATGGCCTTTGGCTCCTTGATGCTGGAAGGCTACCCGGTCCGCCTTGCGGGTCAGGACGCCACCCGCGGCACCTTCTCGCAGCGCCATTCCGGCATCGTCAACCAGGAGACGGAAGAGCGGTACTACCCGCTGAACAACATCCGCTCGGGCCAGTCCCATTACGAAGTAATCGACTCGGCGCTGTCGGAATATGCTGTGCTGGGGTTCGAATACGGCTACTCGCTGGCGGAACCCAATGCGCTTACCCTTTGGGAAGCCCAGTTCGGCGATTTCGCCAACGGCGCCCAGATCATGTTTGACCAGTTCATCTCCTCGGGTGAGAGCAAATGGCTGCGGATGTCGGGCCTAGTGTGCCTGCTGCCGCACGGGTTCGAGGGCCAGGGGCCGGAGCACTCCTCAGCCCGGCTGGAGCGTTTCCTGCAGATGTGCGGCCAGGACAACTGGATCGTCGCAAACTGCACGACGCCCGCGAACTACTTCCACATCCTGCGCCGCCAGCTGCACCGCACCTTCCGCAAGCCGCTGATCCTGGTCACGCCCAAGTCGCTGCTGCGCCACAAGCTGGCGGTATCAAAGGCAGAGGAATTCACCACCGGCTCCAGCTTCCACCGGGTGCTGTGGGATGATGCCCAGCATGGCAACTCCGACACCCAGCTGGTGCCGGATGATCAGATCAAGCGCGTCGTCATGTGCTCGGGCAAAGTCTACTACGACCTGCTGGAGGAGCGCGACGCCCGCGGCATCGACGACATCTACCTGATGCGGATCGAGCAGTTCTACCCGTTCCCGGCGATCTCGCTGGTGAAGGAGCTCGAGCGCTTCAAACAGGCCGAAATGGTCTGGTGCCAGGAAGAGCCCAAGAACCAGGGCGCCTGGACCTTCATCGAACCCAATATCGAATGGGTGCTGTCCCGTATCGGCGCCAAACACACCCGGCCGGCCTATGCAGGCCGCGCCACCTCGGCCTCGCCTGCCACCGGCCTGGCCAGCCAGCACAAAGCCCAACAAGCAGCCCTCGTGAACGAAGCGCTGAGCATCTGAGGAAGAGAGACATGACCACCGAAGTCCGCGTGCCCACTCTGGGCGAATCCGTGACCGAGGCCACCGTGGCCACCTGGTTCAAGAAACCCGGCGATGCTGTCAGCGCCGATGAAATGCTCTGCGAGCTGGAAACCGACAAGGTGACGGTCGAAGTGCCCTCGCCCGCCTCCGGAACCTTGGGCGAGATCGTGGCCGGCGAAGGCGATACCGTCGGCGTCGACGCGCTGCTGGCCACTTTGACCGAGGCCAATGGCGCCGCCGCAGCCCCTGCCGCAGCAGCAGCACCG
The DNA here is from genome assembly GCF_000813745.1 of Leisingera sp. ANG-M1. Classification (GTDB taxonomy): domain Bacteria; phylum Pseudomonadota; class Alphaproteobacteria; order Rhodobacterales; family Rhodobacteraceae; genus Leisingera. The sequence continues at coordinate 84,654 of NZ_JWLC01000006.1, forward strand.
GCTCCTGCTGCTGCGCCCTCCGGCGGCGATAGCGCACCGGTGCCGGTCATGGTCCCCGCACTTGGCGAGTCGGTCTCTGAGGCGACCGTTTCGTCGTGGTTCAAGAAAGTGGGCGACAGCGTTGCGCAGGACGAGATGCTGTGCGAGCTGGAAACCGACAAGGTTTCCGTCGAAGTGCCCGCCCCCGCGGCCGGCGTGCTGACCGAGATCATGGCCGCCGAAGGCGCCACCGTTCAGGCGACTTCACAGCTGGGCGTCATTGCCGGCGGCGCTGCCGGCGCCTCCCCTGCTCCGGCAGCACCTGCAGCCGCGCAGAACCCCGCCGTGGCCGCCGCTGCCCCAGCCAAGGATGTGGCCAACGCGCCTTCGGCCGAGAAAGCCATGGCCGAGGCCGGCCTGAACGCGTCGCAAGTCACCGGCACTGGCCGCGACGGGCGCATCATGAAGGAAGACGTCTCTGCCGCCGTGGCTGCCGCCAAGGCTGCGCCCGCGACTGCCCCGGCGCCGGCCCAGGTGCGCGGCCCGGTCACCGCCGATGACGCGGCGCGCGAAGAGCGGATCAAGATGACCCGCCTGCGCCAGACCATCGCCAAGCGCCTGAAGGACAGCCAGAACACCGCTGCCATGCTGACCACTTACAACGAGGTGGACATGACCGAGGTGATGGCGCTGCGCAACGAGTACAAGGACCTTTTCCTGAAGAAGCACGGCGTGAAACTGGGCTTCATGTCCTTCTTCACCAAGGCCTGCTGCCACGCGCTGAAGGAAGTGCCGGAGGTGAACGCCGAGATCGACGGCACCGACATCGTCTACAAGAACTTCGTCCACATGGGCATCGCCGCAGGCACCCCCACGGGCCTGGTTGTGCCGGTGATCCGTGATGCGGACTCCATGTCCTTTGCCGCGATCGAAAAAGCCATCGCCGAAAAGGGTGCCCGCGCCCGCGACGGCAAGCTGTCGATGGCGGAAATGCAGGGCGGCACATTCACCATCTCCAACGGCGGCGTCTACGGCTCGCTGATGTCCTCGCCGATCCTGAACCCGCCGCAGTCCGGCATCCTGGGCATGCACAAGATCCAGGACCGCCCGATGGCGATCAACGGCCAGGTGGTGATCCGCCCGATGATGTATCTGGCGCTGAGCTATGACCACCGCATCGTCGACGGCAAAGGCGCCGTGACCTTCCTGGTCCGCGTCAAGGAAGCGCTGGAAGACCCGCGGCGATTGCTGATGGATCTGTAATTAACAATTGATCCCCCGGTGCTTCCTTTCCTATGAGGAAGCACATCACCAATAACAAAGATAAGTCTGGATTTCATGAAACTTCGCCATCTTTTTCCTTTTGCAGCAGTTGCCGCCCTTTCAGCATGTGCAGACGCTCAGATCGAACAACCCCCAATCGCATATAATGCGACACGTGCCCTGCATGAACGCGGCACAACTACATTTACATTCCGGGCATTTTCCAAGGAAAGCGGCAGCCGTAAGGAGATTTCCGGGGTGCCGTGCAAGCTGCAGGGCCAAGGTTTCAACTCGGCCTTTACCACCCCCGCCGTTGTCATAGCCCCCGAAATCGGAGCGAAAGCCCAGGTTGCATCAGTTACCTGCAGCTACAACGAGGAAGCCAAGACCAAAGTTCTCGAACCCTACAACAAAACCGTCGCTGATATAAATGCCAACGCGAATGCTGCAGCTGTAAACCACGGTTTGCTTGGCGCACTTGTCGGAAGCATCGCAGCAGGTGTTCAAACATCGCGCCGCGATCCTTCGAAAGACATCTATGCATATCATAGCAGCTCTGTTGTCTTCGCAGATAATTAATAGCGTTCGGGACTGAGGGCGCATGAAAATAGATAGGGACACAAAATGACAGCCTATGACGTCATCGTAATCGGCGCCGGCCCCGGCGGCTATGTCTGTGCCATTCGCTGCGCCCAGCTGGGGCTGAAGACAGCTGTGGTCGAGGGGCGCGAGACCCTGGGCGGCACCTGCCTGAACGTGGGCTGCATTCCCTCCAAGGCGCTGCTGCATTCGACCCACCTGCTGCATGAGGCCGAGCACAACTTTGCCCATATGGGCCTCAAGGGCAAAAGCCCCTCGGTCGACTGGGACCAGATGAAGGCCTATAAGGACGAGGTGATCGGCCAAAACACCGGCGGCATCGAGTTCCTGTTCAAGAAGAACAAGATCGACTGGATCAAGGGCTGGGCGTCCATTCCGGCGGCCGGCAAGGTTCAGGTGGGCGACGAGGTGCATGAAGCCAAGAACATCGTGATCGCTTCCGGCTCGGTGCCTGCCTCCATTCCGGGCGTGGAGATCGACGAGAAGATCGTGGTCTCCTCCACCGGCGCGCTGGAACTGCCGAAGATCCCGAAAAAACTGGCGGTGATCGGCGCAGGTGTCATCGGGCTGGAGCTGGGTTCGGTTTACGCCCGCCTCGGTTCCGAGGTGACCGTGGTGGAATACATGGACGCGGTCTGCCCGGGGATGGACAAGGACGTGCAGCGCTCCTTCAAACGGATCCTGGAGAAACAGGGCCTCAACATCATCCTGGGTGCCGCGGTGCAGGGGGTGGAGACCACCAAGACCAAGGCCAAGGTCAAGTATCAGCCCAAGAAGGGCGGTGATGAGGTCACGCTGGACGCCGATGTGGTGCTAGTGGCCACGGGGCGCAAACCCTACAGCGAAGGTCTTGGCCTGGATGCCCTCGGCGTCAAGATGACCGAGCGCGGCCAGATCGCCGCGGACAACCACTGGCGCACCAATATCCCCGGCATCTATGCCATCGGCGATGTGATCGAAGGCCCGATGCTGGCCCACAAGGCCGAGGATGAGGGCATGGCCGTGGCCGACGTGATTGCGGGCAAGCACGGCCATGTGAATTACGGCGTCATCCCGGGCGTCGTCTACACCACGCCTGAAGTCGCCACTGTCGGCGCCACCGAGGACGCGCTGAAGGCCGAGGGCCGCAAGATCAAGGTGGGCAAGTTCATGTTCATGGGCAACGCCCGCGCCAAGGCCGTCGGCCAGGCCGAGGGCGGCTTTGTCAAAATCATCGCCGACAAGGAAACCGACCGCATCCTGGGCGCCGCCATCATCGGCCCGGCCGCGGGCGACATGATCCACGAGCTGTGCGTGGCGATGGAATTCGGCGCTTCGGCCGAGGATGTGGCCCTCACCTGCCACGCGCATCCGACCTATTCGGAAGCGGTGCGCGAAGCGGCGCTGGCCTGCGGCGACGGGCCGATCCACAGCTGATCTCCGGCCGGACGGCAGACACTGGAAGGGCAGCTTGACGCAGCTGCCCTTTTTCTATTGGCAGCCTGGCAAGGGCCGGCTCTAGTGTCTCTGCAATGCAAACACAGGAGGCCCTCAATGCCCGTTTCACTGCAAGTCATCTACCCTGTCAGCGCAGAAAGCCGTTTCGATCACGGCTATTATGCCGCAACCCATATGGCGCTGGTGGACGAATATATCGCACCGCACACTCAAAGCATCATTGTGACCAAGGGGCTGACCGGCGGCCCGGACGTGCCCGCGCCGTTTCATGCTGTCGCAACCATGGTGTTTGCCGATCAGGCCGCATTGGATGCGGCAATGCAGGCAGCAGGCCCCGCTTTGGCCGACATTCCGAATTTCACCAACGTGCAGCCGCAGATTCTGATTGGCGACGTGGTACGCTGAAGAAGCGCCGGGCCGGCAGGGGTTTCCTGCCAGCCCGGTCCGGCTCAGCGGCCGGCACCTGTGAGTGGTGGTGCAAACGCAGGACGGGTTCGCTTGCTGAAGCTATCAACGCATCCCGGCCCGGTTTCCGTCGCGGGCCGGTGCAACCATGCGCGTAAAAGTTTTCAGAAACCTTTTGCCAAGGAAATTATGAATTTCCTTGGTCCCGCCAGCCGCCTGTGCTTCGGCAGATCAATTCTGCAACGCGGGTTGCCCGGGATCGAACCCGGCTTCGCGCATCAGGGCCGCCGAACGGCCTTCCACCGTCTCCTCCAGCGCCTTCATGAAGGCTTTCGGCTTCAGCCCGGGCTGCATCGGTTCCAGGAACTCCACCACCCCTAGGCCCGGGTTGCGCATCAGCCCGTTGCGGGGCCAGAAGACGCCAACGTTGGTTGCCACCGGAACGCAGGCCTGCTTCAGGCCCTCATACAGCACCGCTGTGCCGACCTTGTAAGGCTTCTCGGCTCCGGGCATCACCCGCGTCCCCTGCGGGTAGATCACCAGCTGGCCGGGCTCGCGGCTTTGCGAAGCCACGTCCTTGACCATCTTGGCAATCGCCGCGCCGCGCTTGCCGCGGTTCACCGGCACACAGCCCAGGCGGCGGGCATAGACGCCGATCACCGGCGTCCACAGCAATTCGCGCTTCATGATGAAGCGGGCCGAGGGCAGCGCGTTGAAGATGATCAGGATGTCCAGGAAGCTCTGGTGCTTGGCGGCGATGATCACCTCGCCTTCGGGCACCGGGCCGCGCACTTCGGTGCGGATGCCCACCATCCAGCGTGCTGTCCACAGCACCCAGCGGCAATAGGTCTTGCAGGCCGCCCGGGCACCCTTGCGCGACACCACGGCCCAAGGGGCAAAGATTACCCCCAAAACCAGCATGGAAGCATAGACATGAATGTCGAACAGCACCGAGCGCAGCAGCCGGAAAAAACGGGTCACGACAGTTCTCCCAAACGTTTGGTGGCGGCGCGGGTGGTGGCGGCAAAGGCCACCACAGCGCCCAGCGGCGGGATCATCAGCGGCACCAGCCAGCCCCAGCCCTGGAAGCCAAGGCCGGTGAGAAAGCCGCCCTCGTCCGAGGCTTCCGGCATCAAAAGCACCCCGATCATGCCCAGGGCAACCCCCGCGGCAGCACCGGTCAGCGCCCGCAGTGTAAAGCGGCGGATAAAGGCCTGGGCGATGTAGCTGTCGAGCGCGCCCACAAGCCGTAGCACCTCGATCACCTGGGCATTGGCTGCAAGCGCTGCATTCGCCGCAAGGGTGATCATCGCCGCGGTGGCGCCGCCGATCAGCAGGATCGAGACCCAGGCCAGGCGGCGCAGCGACCGGGCCGCCTCCACCAGCGGCGCGCGCCAGCGGGTGTGGTCGTCCAGCACCGCACCGGGCACCTCGGCCTGCAGCCGCAGCCGCAAGCCCTGGGCGTCGTAGCCCTGATCATCGCCGGTCACCTCGATCAGCTGCGGCAGCGGCAGGCTGCCTGCAGGCAGGCTGGAGCCGAACCAGGGCGCCAGCAGCGCCGCCTGCTCCTCGCCGGTCAAGGCACGGGCAGTAGCAACGCCCGGGGTCTGACGCAGGATTTCCAGCGCCGCCTCAGTCTGTGCCACCCGCTGCTCAGCCGGGGCGTTGATGCGCAGAGTGGCGGCGCGGGCCAGTTCCGAGGCCCAGCGGTCGGCGAGACGTCCCGAGGCCATCGACAGCGCCAGCGCAAACACCGCCAGGAACGCCATTGCACCCGAGACAAACAAAGTCAGATGGGCGGTAAAGCCGCTCGGCGGCACCACCCGGTTGGCCTGGGCATCGCCCAGGATCAGCCTGCGCAGCCTGCCGTCGTTCATAGGTCCGCTCCCGCCAGCTGCAATTGCCGGTTTGAAATCCGCAGCACCCGCGCCTGCACCTGGTTCTTGGCGGCCCGGATCAGCGACAAGTCATGGGTGGCGACTAGGATGGTCTTGCCCATCCGGTTCAGCTCTACCAGCAGCTGCAAAAGCCGCTGCGACATTTCCCAGTCGACGTTGCCGGTCGGCTCATCCGCGATGATCACATCCGGCGAGAGGATCACCGAGCGGGCCAGCGCCGCCCGCTGCCGCTCGCCGCCCGACAGCTCCGGCGGCAAGGCATGGGCGCGTTCGCTAAGACCGACCCAGTTCAGCAGCTCGTTCAGGTTGGCCTCTTCGTGGGAAAGCTCCCGGCCGGAAACCAGCAGCGGCAGGGCAATATTCTCGATCACCGGCAAATGGTCCAGGAACCGGCAGTCCTGATGCACCACCCCGACGCGGCGGCGCAGAAAAGCCATCTGATCGCGGTCCAGCCCCTGCACATCCATGTTAAAGGCGCGGACCCGGCCCGAGGTCGGAGTCAGCGCGCCGTAGCAGAGCTTCAGCAGCGTGGTTTTGCCCGCCCCGGACGGGCCGGTCAGGAAATGGAACGACCCCGGCGCCAGCTGCACCGAGACGGCGTTCAGCAGCTCGCCGCCGCCGTAATTGTAGCCCACATTCTCCAGCTCGATCACTGCTGCCCCCCGCAAGCGCCTTTTCATTTGCGCCCCGGTGTTTTGCCCCAAGGGGCGGCCAGTTTCAATGGGGCTCTGTTGCTTGGAAGCCGCCGCCGCAAGCGGGCTTGGGCCCGGGTCCGATTGACCCTTTCGCGGCCTTGCCGTTCTGCCTATAATCCTTTGAAAAACAACCTGCCGCCAGCTGGCCGGCGGGATGGTGCCGAGGAGAGCATGATGCGCCTGACCTGCCCGAATTGTGCAGCCCAGTACGAAGTGCCCGAGGATGTGATCCCTGCCGAAGGGCGCGACGTGCAATGTTCCAATTGCGGCCAGACCTGGTTCCAGGCTGCCGCCGGCGCGCCTGCGGCGGAAACCGCAGACGAGATTTCCCCGGACCTGCAGGAAACCGCAGAAGCCGCTCACCCGCCGGTGGAACAGGCACCGGAGCCGGAACCTGCTGCCGTCACCGAAGCGGAAACCGAAACCGGGATTGCCGCCTCTGCGCCGCCGGAAGACACGGAGCCCCCGGCTTCGTCTCATCAGGATGAAACCGCTGAAGAAGAGGCCGAAGAGCCGGAGCCCGATGACGGCACCGGGGCGGAGACGCAAGCCGAAACCCAATCGCAGCCGCCGCGCTCCCGCGGGCTGGACCCGGCCCTGACCGATATCCTGCGCGAAGAGGCTGAACGGGAAGCGTCGCTGCGGGCGGCGGAAACCGGCAGCCTGGAAACCCAGCCCGATCTTGGTCTGGAAGGCGCCGCCCCCGAGGACGAAGCCGCCCGCCGCAGCCGTCAGGCCCGCGACCGCATGGCCCGCATCCGCGGCGAGGATCCGCGCCAGATTGCGGCCGCCGAAACCGGTTCGCGCAAGGAACTGCTGCCGGACATCGAGGAGATCAACTCCACCTTGCGCTCGGCCGGCAGTGCCGCACCCGCACCGCAAGCCGCCAGCGAAGAACCGCCAGTGCGGCGCAAGAGCGGCTTTGCCCGCGGCTTTGCGCTGTCGCTGATTGCGGCGCTGGCGCTGGTGATGGTCTATGACAATGCGGCGCTGATCTCCGAGAAGGTTCCGCAAGCGGATTCCGCGCTCAGCAGCTATGTTGGCTGGGTCGATCAGGCGCGGCTGTGGCTGGACGGGCAAGTGAAGTCGCTGACCAGCCCGCAGTAAGCCCTGTCAGGCAAGCAGACTAAACGGCCGGGTCAGAGCCCGGCCTTTTGCATTTTGCCACACATGCTAATCGCGCGCCTTTTACAGTGGCGACAGGGCTTCAGAACCGGTCGAGCAGCCGCCGCAGGTAGCTGCGCTCCCGTTCACTGCGCTCCCGCTCTCCGGCCCGGCGGCGGATGTCCTCCAGCAGGTCCCAGGCGCGGCGGTAGGCATTGCCCTCGCCCACTTTGCCTCCGTCGTCCGTCGCCCCATTGTTACGGCCGAGCGGATCCAGCCGTTGCCCTTGCGCGGTATCAGAGAGCTGCTGCCCCTGCCCGTTCTGCTGGCCCGGCTGGCGCTGCTGCGCCAGGGCCTCGCCCAGGCTGCGCATGCCCTCGCGCAGCGCCTCCATGGCCTCGGACTGCCGGTCTATGGCCTCGGCATTGTCGCCGCCGCGCAGCGCTTCTTCAGCGCCCTCCATGGCACGGCCGGCCCGGTCCAGCGCCTCGCGTGCGGCATCTCCGGCCTCGCCATCCAGATAGGGCAGTCCCTCGCGCTGCTGCTGCAGCTGCTGGCGCAGCGCCTGCTGGCGGTCGGCCAGCGAACCGCCCTGCCCAGGCTGTTCACGGCCGCCTGACCCGTTGCCGCCGGGCGTGCTGTCCTGCGCGCCCTGATTGCCTTCACCGCCCTGGCCGCCCTGACCGCCACCCTGGTGGCTCTGGCCGCGGCCCAAGCCGCCATCGCGGCCCTCGTTGCCCTGGCTTTCGCCGCTGCGGGCACCGGGGTTGAATTGCTCCTGCAGATCACGGAAGGCCTGATCCGACAAACCCTGCTGTTCACGCAGGGTTTCGCCCAGCCCTTCCATCGCTTCGCGGCCCTGATCGCCGCCCTGGCCTTGCTGCGAGCGGGTCATCTGCATGTTTTCCATCATCTCCTGGAACTCGCGCAGCGCCTGCTCGGCCTCGGCCATGCGGCCCTGCTCCATCAGTTCCTGGATGCGGTCCATCATCGCCTGCAGGTCATCCTGGCTGAGGGTCATCATGTCCTCGGGCATCTCACCCGGCTCCAAGGTCTCGCCATTGGCCTCGGCCTGACGGCTGAGCTGGCGCAGGTAATCCTGGGTGGCCTCGCGCAGCTCCTGCATCAGCCGCGCAATCTCCTGCTCGCTGGCGCCGTCGCGCATGGCCTGGCTCAGCCGTTCCTGGGCACGGCGCATCCGCTCCAGCGCGTCACCGACATCACCCTCTTCCAGCTGCATCGCCAGATCCCACAGCGCAGCGGTGATTTCCCCCTGCCGCGGCTCAGGGATGCTGCCCTGCACCGTATAGGCTTCCAGCCGCCGCAGGATGGTGCGGAGCCGCAGATAATCGCCATAGTCGCGGAACAGGCCTTCGGGCCGGTGCGACAGGGTTCGCAGCACCTGCGCCACCCGCGGCGCATTGGCCCGCGCCCACAGCAGGTCGCGGCGCTGTTCGATCACCGCCGCAGCCAGCGGATCAAAGAAGCGCCGGGCGGTCAGCTCGGTGCCGAAACCGGCCGCGGCTGCGGATTGCCCGGCTTCATCCACTGCCGAGAAGGTGAAGACCACCGGCAGGTTAGCCCAGGGATGCTGCGCGAAATCCTCGATCAGCTTTTCCGTGAAATCCTTGCGCGAACCGCTGAGCGGCAGCGGCAGATCCAGCACCAGCGCTTCGCGCGGGTCGGGCTCCGCCGCCAGGCCGTGTCGGCGCTCCACCGCCGCCAGATCCAGCGCGATCCGCACCTGCCCCCCGGCGACGCCGTAGTCGTCGCCAGCTGCAAAGGCCAGCGAGGTGTAGCCGTCATTCTCAAGCACAGGCTGGCCGGCCACGGCCACTTTCGGAGAATGATCCGGAATCACCTCCACCTGCCACTTGCGCCCGCCGCTGCCGTCAATTGAAAAGGAACCGCTGCGCGCGACAGTGAACTCCTGCGCACCGTCAGCAGGCGGCGGCGTAGCTCCGCTTGCACCCGAAACGGTTTCTGCCAGGCTCAGCGCGCCAACTTCGCCATAGAACCGCAAGGTCACCCGGCTGCCCTCGGGCAGCTTCAGCGTGCCTTCCGCCTGGTCGTTCAGATACAGCACCGGCAGGCGGGTATAGGCAGGCGGCTCCGCCCAGCCCTCCCAGGCCGGCCCGTTAAGCACTGCCGTGCCCTCCGCGCCCAGATCCCTGATCGATACCACCTGCCATATCGAACCGAACAGCAGCGCCACCGCCAGGAACAGCCCCGCAACATAGCGCAGCGCATAAGGGTCGGCGGCGTTGACATTCAGATCCGGAGCCGGCGCCCGGGCCTGTGCCGCTGCCTCGGCCATCCGCCGCTTGTGCGCGTTCCAAAGCGCGATCGATGCCGCGTCTTCCGCCCCGATTGCCTGGGTATCCATAAGCGCGGTGACAGGACGCCCGGGCAGGGTTTCATCCAGCCGTTCCAGCGCCTCCCCGCGGCCGGGCCAGCGGAACCGCCAGCCCCCCCAGCCGAAGGCGGCGGTGGCCGCCAAAACAGAAGCAATGGCACCGGTCCACACCACGGCCTCCGGCAGCAGCGTCTGCAACCCCAGCATCAGCGCGGCCAGCGCGGCCATCAGCACCGAGGCCAGCGGCCAAAAGGCCCGCATGGCCCGTTCCGCAACGAGTCCCGCCTGCGTCAGCCGCAAGGGCCAGCGCAGGCGTTTCAGGACCGGATCGGCACGTCTGTCAAAGGGCATTCGGGCCTCGTATCAGGATGGCCCGCGCAGGATTGCGTCAGAGCCACTCGGGGATGGTATCGCGGTTTATCATTTCGTCAAAGGTGGGACGTTGCCGGATAACCGCGAATTGATCCTCGTGCACCAGCACTTCCGGGATCAGGGGGCGCGAGTTGTACTCGCTGGCCATCACCGCGCCATAGGCGCCGGCGCTGCGGAAAGCGATCAGATCCCCCGCGCTGAGCGGCGCCAGCGCGCGCTGCTTTGCAAAGGTGTCGCCGGTCTCGCACACCGGGCCGACGATGTCATAAGGCTGGCTCTCGGTGCCCGGGGCGGGCTCGTTCACCGGCACGATATCATGGTGCGCTTCATACATCGCTGGGCGGATCAGGTCGTTCATGGCACCGTCCACGATCAGGAAGTCGCGGCCCTCGCCGGATTTCACATAGATCACCTTGGAGATCATCAGGCCTGCGTTGCCCGCAATCAGACGCCCCGGCTCGATCTCGATCTCGCAGCCCAGGTGGCCCAGCGTGTCCTTGATCAGCTGGCCGTATTCCACCGGCAAGGGCGGCGCCTCGTTGGAGCGCTCGTAGGGAATGCCCAGGCCGCCGCCCAGATCCAGACGGCGGATGTTGTGGCCTTCGGCGCGCAGCACTTCGGTGAGCTCGGCGACTTTTTCGTAGGCCAGCCGGAACGGTTCCAGATCGGTCAGCTGCGAGCCGATGTGGCAGTCGATGCCAACCACCTCCAGCCCCGGCAAAGAAGCTGCAAGGGCATAAACTTCCTTGGCGCGGGAGATCGGGATGCCGAACTTGTTCTCGGACTTGCCGGTGGCAATCTTGGCGTGGGTCTTGGCATCTACGTCCGGGTTCACCCGGATGGTGATTGGCGCCACGGTGCCCAGCTCCAGCGCCACCGTGTTGATCACCGCCATTTCCGGCTCGGATTCGACGTTGAACTGGCGGATGCCGCCGGTCAAAGCCACGCGGATTTCCTCTGCCGTCTTGCCGACGCCCGAGAACACGATCTTCTCGCCCGGCACGCCTGCGGCCTTGGCGCGCAGGTATTCGCCCTGGCTCACCACATCCATGCCGGCACCCGCCTGCGCCAGGGTTTTCAGGATCGCCTGATTGGAAGCCGCTTTCATCGCATAGCAGACCAGGTGGTCGGTGCCTTCCAGCGCCTCGTCGAACAGCTTGAAATGCCGCAGCAAGGTGGCACTGGAATAGACATAAAACGGGGTGCCCACCGCCGCGGCGATCTCGGAGATGGGAACGTCTTCGGCGTAGAGCGCGCCGTCGCGGTAGAGAAAATGATCCATGCGCCTGCCTTTAGGGCAAAAGGGGCATATGGATCAAATGATTCCGCCCCTTCCAGCCCGTTCGGCAACCGCCAAGCGGGCGCTCCCGCCCGTCGCCGGACGCATCAAAGATGCGCCCGCTCCCGTTGGGCGTGGCGCCGCGCTGGCGCGCGGCGCGGCAGCCGCCTCCCGCGGGTCAAGGGCCGCAAAGCGGCGGTGCGCAGCACCGTTCCCCCTTGACGCGCTGCCTTCTTCAAAATGGCAATCGCGCTTATGGGCAGGGGCTCCGCCCGTTCGGTCTGGAAACCGTCCCCCGGACGGTTTCCTGGCCAGACCTCACCCCTTAAGCGTTTCTCAGCGACACCTTTCGCGCTGCGTCAGCAGCGCCATGCCCAAGGCTGTAATATGCTCCCACAGGGAGCATCTTCAGGCGCGGGAGCTCCCGCGTCCCGGCCGCACAACTGTTGCGCACCACCCGCACGCCGCTCTCACCGCATCTTAAGCCGGCTCTGCCAGGATCGCCCCTGATCGCGATCCCCGCCGGGCCTGACACCCCCGGCACTCAGGAACAGGGCCCTTTGGCAAGGGCGCGCAGAGACAACGTTCAGCGTGCGGGCGGATACGCCCGACCCGCCTCCGCCCCCCTTGCGGCGCCGCCACTTTTGCAGACGATCTGAAGACCTCCGGCGATCAGACCTGCCGGACAGCAGAAAATCACTCGAAACACCGCCCGAAGCTGCCTTCGGAGCGGTCTAGAACCTATGCGAAACCCCAACCCGGGCATAGCCGGAGACCGATACACCGGTCTCCGCAGGCGCGTGCTTCTGCGGCGGTTCCGCCGCCGGGCCAGGCGTCTCGCAGGCCGCCAGCACCAGCAACGGCAACGGCAACAGCACAGCTGCAAATCTCATAAGAGTATCCTCAATTGGAAAGAGAAACGCCCGGGCACCGGGCCCGGGCGTTATCCATTTGGTTCTTCTGGGCCTCCGCTTCAAGCAGCGGCCAGGCTAGAAGCCCAGGAAAACGCTCACCGGTCCTTTGTGCAGCCCGACCGCGCCGCCGACGTGCACGCCGCTATCCCCGACACCGATCCCGGCGTTCAGAGTCGGCTGCACCGGCTCGCCATCCACGCCGCAAGCCGTCAGCACCGCCAGAGCGAACAAAGCAAAAACCGTCTTCCGCATTTTCAGCCTCCTTGCTGCAGCAGCGCCCCAGTGGTCTCAGCCCGCCAGGATTTCCTGCCAGCGGGCGATTTGCGCGCGCACCTGCGCCGGTGCGGTGCCGCCATAAGACATGCGCGAGTTTACCGAATTCTCAACACCAAGCACAGTGAAGATGTCGTCAGTAATTCCTTCATGCACGCCCTGCATATCCGCCAGCGAAAGATCCGGCAAATCGCAGCCGCGGCTTTCCGCCATCGCCACCAGGGTTCCGGTCACATGGTGGGCATTGCGGAACGGCACCTTCAGCACCCGCACCAGCCAGTCGGCCAGGTCGGTCGCGGTGGAGAAGCCGGAGCCCGCCGCTGCCGCTAGGCTCTCACGGTTGCCGGTCATGTCCTTCACCATGCCTTCCATCGCCGCCAGCGCCAGCATCCAGTTGTCGGCGGCGTCAAAGACCTGCTCCTTGTCTTCCTGCATGTCCTTGGAATAGGCCAGCGGCAGCCCCTTCATCACCATCATCAGCGCGGTGTTGGCGCCAAAGATCCGGCCCACCTTGGCGCGGATCAGTTCAGCCGCATCCGGGTTCTTCTTCTGCGGCATGATCGACGAGCCGGTCGAGAACCGGTCGCTGAGGGTCACAAAGCGGAACTGAGCCGAGGACCAGATCACCAGCTCTTCGGCGAAACGGCTGAGGTGCACGGCGCTGATCGACGCCACGCTCAGGAACTCCAGCGCAAAGTCGCGGTCGCTGACCGCATCCAGCGAGTTGGCCGCCGGACGGTCAAAGCCCAGCGCCTTCGCGGTCATCTCCCGGTCGATCGGGAAAGAGGTGCCCGCCAGCGCTGCCGCGCCCAGCGGCGATTCGTTCATACGTGCGCGGGCATCGCGCACCCGCGACAGATCGCGGCCGAACATCTCGACATAGGCCATCATGTGGTGGCCCCAAGTGACCGGCTGCGCCGTCTGCAGATGGGTAAAGCCCGGCATCACCCAGTCCGCTCCCGCTTCGGCCTGGCTCAGCAGCGCCTTGATCAGCGCCAGCAATCCGCCTTCCGCTGCATCCAGCTGGTCGCGCACCCAGAGTTTGAAGTCCGTCGCCACCTGGTCATTGCGCGACCGGCCGGTGTGCAGGCGCCCTGCTGGCTCGCCGATGATCTCCTTCAGGCGCGCCTCCACATTCATGTGGATGTCTTCCAAAGCGGTGGAAAACTGGAAAGTTCCGCCCTCGATTTCTGACAAAACGGTGAGCAGCCCTTCCCGAATGGCCTCGGCATCATTATCCGTAATGACGCCCGTGGCGGCCAACATCGCCGCATGGGCCCTGGAGCCTGCGATGTCCTGTGCTGCCATCCGCTTGTCGAACCCGATCGAGGCGTTGATCGCCTCCATGATCGCGTCGGGACCTGCGGCAAAGCGGCCGCCCCACATCTGGTTCGAGGATTGATCTGTCATGGTGTGGAACCCCGGAGATAAAATGCGTCTGTTTCGTCAGCTTTCCCTTTATATGGCCCTCGCCTTGGGTGCAAATGCCGCGGCTGCGGCAGATCAGGCGCAGCTGGAAGCGCTGCGTGAAGACAGCCTCAAGCGGCTGGTCGTGCATGCAGAGCCGCGCGGCACCTCCAGCGTGGCCTTTGAACTGGCCGATGGCGCCGGCACCGCCAGCCTTACGGATTACCAGGGCAAGGTCGTGCTCCTGAACTTCTGGGCCACCTGGTGCGCCCCCTGCCGCAAGGAAATGCCGCAGCTTTCCGAGCTGCAGGAGGAGTTCGGCGGCGAGGATTTCGAAGTGCTGACCATTGCGACGGGGCGCAACTCGCCCGCCGGCATCCAGAAATTCTTTGACGAGGCCGGCATCTCCAACCTGCCCCGCCACCAGGACCCGAAACAGGCGCTGGCGCGCGAGATGGCGGTGATCGGCCTGCCGATCACGGTGCTGCTGGACCGCGACGGCAAGGAAGTGGCGCGGCTGCTGGGCGACGCCGAGTGGAACTCGGACAGCGCCAAGGCGATTGTTCAGGCGATGATCGCCTCAAAGTAGCTTGCGCTTGAAATTCAAGTGAGTAGCTTGGGGCCGGAATACCGGCTCCAGGAGACTACTTTGAGAAAGCACTTTATTAAAGCGGCACTAACCACAGCCGCAATTCTTGCAGCTGCCATCGGCGCACAAGCCGGTGAGATCTTACTTGAAGGATCAAGACCCAAGCTCACTGTTCACTCTGAACAACGTTTGCGGGGAGAGCTAAAGAAGGAATTCGCCTACTTTAAAAAAAACGCAGACTACTACGGCGCCTTTTATATTAATAGACAGGAAGAAATCACTGGCGAGTTCTGGAACACCAGAAACATGGAATTGGCAAAGCAAAGCGCCCAGGACTCTTGCCGCCTGAAATCAAAAACACCTTCACATTGTGAGCTATACGCAACGGTCGGCCCCAAGAATCCGGCGGTTGGCACTGGGACAAGGCTTAGCCAATCCGGACATCGCCTGTTCAAGGAATACCAAAGAACTCAGAAAGACGGAAAATTTGGTGCCTTCGCAACTACCAAATACGGGCATCCCGGATATAGCAGAGGCTTAAGCAGCGAAGTTGAGGCAAGGGCAACGGCTATCCGTTACTGTGAGAAAAGCGTGCAGGGCATGAACGAGAACACATCTGCTCATCTCGTTCAGAATGTAATGGCGGGTAGAGGCCAAGAATGCCAAGTCATCCATGTCACTAAACCATAGCAGCAGCAGGCACTGACCCAGCAGAATTTCGCACTACGTCATACGTGAGGGACGTCTCAAAAAGGGCGCCCAACTGTAGGGTGGAGAGTGAAATGAAACCTGTTGTGTTACTGATCGGAAAGCTGCCGCATGTGATCGGCAATGTGGCTGAGCAGCTGGATCATCTGCCGATCCAATGGCTGGGCGCGCATGACCAGCCGGAAGTGGTGCGCCAGCTGGAAACCGAGCCGCGCATCGAATGCGTGATCATGGGGGCCGGGCTGGACGACCAGACCCGCGGCGACCTCATTGGCATCATCGCCGCGCTCAGGCCGGATGTCTGCATCCATCTCAAGGACCGCAGCTCGGGCCCCGAAGGCCTGGTGCCCTTTGTCGAGCAGGTGGTGCAGATGCGGGTGCTGCCGCAGCCGCAGCGCGCAGCAGCTATGGTCTAGGGCCCAAGGCACGCAGGCCGGACCGCCTAAGCTGCCGCCAGGCGCAGGCAAGCCTCCCTGCCCGGCGGCCAGCACCGCCGGCAGGTCATTCAAATGCAATCTTTAATCCCGCTTCAACCCTTTTGCGTGAAGCTGCAGGGCAACGCATATTGTGACACATCTTTGCCGGAACAAGGCCCCGCAGCACATGACCAGACGAAACGCCAAGGCAGATCTTCCCGAAGGCTCCGAAAGCCCGCTGAATGCGGCGGTGGCGAGCCGTGACAAATCCACGCTTGAGATGGTCGCCGAGGCGGTGCAGCACAATCAGACCGTGCTGGCCTATCAGCCCGTCATGCAGGCCATGGCGCCGCATGGGGTGGCCTTCTACGAGGGTTACATCCGGGTGCTGGACCCCACCGGCCGGGTGATTCCCGCCCGCGAGTTCATGCATGTGGTCGAAGACAAGGAAATCGGCCGCGAAATGGACTGCCTTGCGCTGCAGCACGGGCTGCGGGCGCTGGACAAATTCCCGAACATCCGCCTCTCCATCAACATGTCGGCCCGCTCCATCGGCTACCAGCGCTGGACCCAGGTTCTGGAGCGTTTCATGAAACGCGACGCCACTCTGGGCGAGCGGCTGGTGCTGGAAATCACCGAGGCCTCGGCAATGGCCGCGCCCGAGCTGGTGACCGATTTCATGGGCCGGATGCAGCAGCACGGCATTGCCTTTGCACTCGACAATTTCGGCGCCGGCACCACCGCCATCGGCAGCTTCCGCCAGTTCTTCTTTGACGCGGTCAAGATCGACGGCCAGTTCGTGCGCGGCATCCACGCCAACTACGACAATCAGGCCGTCGCCCGCGCGCTGATCGGCATTGCCAAGCAATTCGACATGTTTACCGTCGCCGAGTCGGTCGAGAACCAGGAAGATGCGGAATTCCTGGTCGCCAACGGGGTGGACTGCCTGCAAGGCTATCTGTTCGGCGCTCCTTCGGTGTCGCCGCCCTGGATCGAAGACATGAAGCAGCGCCAGCAGGCCGGCTAGCCACCCGCAGCGCGGACAGCTCACAGCGGCACAGGCTGTCTGCCGCCAGAATTCCGGAGCCTCCGGCCTGGAACTGGCTGTGCGCCATTGCACCCGGCTGACCTTCCCGGACGAAGACGGCATTCCGGCTAACGATGGGCCTGCCGGTATGCTGACCGCATTTGGCCCCGGCGAGGACGCTTTGCAGGAGGAAGGCCGCGGTGCTTATCTATTTGATACAGGGCTGGACAGTACCAGCCGGACTTCGGCAGCCGCGCCGCCGGATCGGACAGCGCAAAGGCTTCAAGCTATGACAGATGCTGCCTGGGCTGAGCCGGCTGCCAGCAGCCTATTCAGAGCGCTCTATCCGCTGTGCAAGGAAAACCGGACCGGGAACTCCGGCCACTGACGGAAGCTGCGATGCCCCTTGCTGATCAAATTAAGGTTAT
This sequence comes from Leisingera sp. ANG-M1, assembly GCF_000813745.1. Classification (GTDB taxonomy): domain Bacteria; phylum Pseudomonadota; class Alphaproteobacteria; order Rhodobacterales; family Rhodobacteraceae; genus Leisingera. The sequence continues at coordinate 101,804 of NZ_JWLC01000006.1, forward strand.
GACCAGCGGCCGCCTCTGCTGCTTTGCAGCATCAAATACGCCGGGATGACCGAATTCGTACAGCTTGGGACGGTTCTGGCGGTTGACTCCTGCGCACCCCCTGAGACACCCTGTCAATTGCTGCACGTGCAGCAATAGATTATGTCGGTACCCGGAGGATTCGGGAAAGATTCTTGCGCGGCCGATTTCACACCGGCTAGGCGGGGCTCTCCCGGGAGACCTGAATTGATGGCAGAGGACCAGAAATCAATGACCAATGTTGTAATCGCATCCGCCGCGCGCACCGCCGTCGGCTCCTTTGGCGGCTCGTTCGCCAATACCCCGGCCCATGACCTGGGCGCCGCGGTGCTGGAAGCCGTGGTGGAGCGTGCCGGTGTGGACAAATCCGAAGTGTCGGAAACCATCATGGGCCAGGTGCTGACCGCCGCCCAGGGCCAGAACCCGGCCCGCCAGGCGCACATCAACGCCGGCCTGCCGCAGGAAAGCGCTGCTTGGGGCATCAACCAGGTTTGCGGCTCGGGCCTGCGCGCCGTGGCACTGGCTGCTCAGCACATCCAGCTGGGTGACGCCTCCATCGTTGCCGCCGGCGGCCAGGAAAACATGACCCTGTCCCCCCATGCCGCGCATCTGCGTGCCGGCCACAAGATGGGCGACCTGAAGTACATCGACACCATGATCCGCGACGGCCTGTGGGACGCGTTCAACGGCTACCACATGGGTCAGACCGCCGAGAACGTGGCCAACCAGTGGCAGATCTCCCGCGACATGCAGGACGAGTTTGCTGTTGCGTCGCAGAACAAGGCGGAAGCCGCGCAAAAGGCTGGCAAATTTGCCGATGAGATCACCCCGTTTGTGGTCAAGCACCGCAAGGGCGACATCACCGTGGATGCGGATGAATACATCCGTCACGGCGCCACCATGGAAGCGATGCAGAAACTGCGCCCGGCCTTCGTGCGCGACGGCGGCACTGTGACCGCAGCCAACGCCTCGGGCCTGAACGACGGCGCCGCTGCCACCCTTCTGATGAGCGCCGATGAAGCCGAGCGCCGCGGCATCGAGCCGCTGGCCCGCATTGCTTCCTACGCCACTGCCGGCCTGGATCCGTCGATCATGGGCGTCGGCCCGGTCTATGCATCGCGCAAGGCGCTGGAGAAAGCCGGCTGGTCCGTGGGCGACCTGGACCTGGTCGAAGCCAACGAAGCCTTTGCCGCCCAGGCTTGTGCTGTGAACAAGGACATGGGCTGGGATCCGTCGATTGTGAACGTGAACGGCGGCGCCATTGCCATCGGCCACCCGATCGGCGCCTCCGGCTGCCGGGTTCTGAACACCCTGCTGTTCGAAATGAAGCGCAGCGGCGCCAAGAAAGGCCTTGCCACCCTGTGCATCGGCGGCGGCATGGGCGTCGCCATGTGTGTCGAGCGCCCATAAAACCAGCAACACACCGTTAAATGAGAAGGACGCCCCCCGGGCGTCCTTTTTCTTTTACATGGGCAGCCTATACTGCAGGTGCGACAATTTTTTCGCGGCAACGCAGAAATTTGCTGCGCAATATTGTTGCGCTCACTAATTGGAATCTGTAGCAAGATTACCAAGAGACTATGACTGGAGGATTCTTGAATGGCACGTACTGCACTCGTCACCGGCGGCTCCCGCGGCATCGGCGCAGCAATTTCCCAGGCGCTGCAGGCGCAAGGCTGCACTGTGGCAGCAACCTATGCCGGCAATGACGAAGCCGCGGCAAAGTTTACCGAGGAAACCGGTATCAAGACCTATAAGTGGAATGTGGGCAGCTACGAGGAAAGCGCTGCAGGCATCGCCAAGGTCGAAGAGGAACTGGGTCCGATCGACATCGTGGTGGCCAATGCCGGCATCACCCGCGACGCGCCGTTCCACAAGATGACGCCCGAGCAGTGGCAGCAGGTGATCGACACCAACCTGACCGGCGTGTTCAACACCGTGCACCCGATCTGGCCCGGCATGCGCGAGCGCAAGTTCGGCCGCGTCATCGTGATCTCCTCGATCAACGGCCAGAAGGGCCAGTTCGCCCAGGTGAACTATGCCGCCACCAAAGCCGGCGATCTGGGCATCGTGAAATCTCTGGCCCAGGAAGGCGCCCGCGCAGGCATCACCGCCAACGCCGTCTGCCCCGGCTATATCGCCACCGAGATGGTGATGGCGGTTCCGGAGAAAGTGCGCGAATCGATCATCGGCCAGATCCCGGCCGGCCGTCTGGGCGAGCCGGAAGAGATCGCCCGCTGCGTGGCCTTCCTGGCCTCCGACGACTCGGGCTTCATCAACGGCTCGACCATCTCCGCCAACGGCGCGCAGTTCTTCGTCTGATTTTTCGTATCAGCAGAAACGGCAAGGGCCGGTCCAGATGGACCGGCCCTTTTCCTATCCCGTAAGGACGTTTGCGCGCTCAGGCCCAGCGGGAAACCTTGGGGCGGAGGGCGGGCACATGCCGCTTGCCGAACAGCCAGGTCCACGCCTGTTTCAGCACCTGCCCGCGTTCGGCATGGGCGCGGGCCATGGCAGTCTTGGTGGCGGCGTCAGCAGTGTATTCCAGCATTTCAGGCCTCCTTCCCGGATCAGTATCCTTTATCTGCATCCAATATGAGGACGTTCCGTCAAGCGGACAAACGAGTCTTTTCCAGGCTTCAGTTAAGGTATACTTATGTGAAGATGACTGACCGCCTGCCACCCCTCACCGCTTTGCGCGCCTTTGACGCTGCCGCCCGCCACATGTCCTTTGCCAAGGCGGCGGAGGAGCTGAACGTGACCCCGGCCGCGCTGTCCTTTCAGATCAAATCGCTGGAAGAGCATCTGGGCCAGCCGCTGTTCCGCCGCCTGAACCGGGCGGTGGAGCTGACCGAAGCGGGCAAGACGCTGGCCCCGGGCGCAGCGGAAGGGTTCGAGACCTTGACGGCAGCCTGGCGGGCCACCCGGCGGCTGCAGGACAACACCACGCTGACGGTGACGGCCGGACCGGGGCTGACAGCAAAATGGCTTGCGCCGCGGCTGTATGAGTTTGCCCGCGCGCATCCGGAAATCGACCTGCGGTTTTCGGCCACGCTGCGGATCATGGATTTTGTGCGGGACGAGGTCGATGTGGCGATCCGCTTTGGCTACGGACCGGATCCAGGGCTGTACGTGCTGCCGGTGCCGCCGGAATGGGTGACGCCGGTGATGTCACCGGAGCTGGCAGAGCGCTACACCACGCCGGAGAGCCTGATGGAGGCGCCGCTGATCTTCGACGAATCCATCGACTTTCTGGACCCGCCCGTTGATTGGCCCGCCTGGTTCCGCACGCAAGGCATTGACTTCACCCCGACCCACGGCTCGCATTTCTCGCAGGCCGATCACGCGATTGATGCGGCAGTGGCAGGTGCAGGCGTGGCACTGGGGCGGCGCGGCATGGCGATCACCGATCTGCATGCAGGGCGGCTGGTGGCGCCTTTCAAAACCGCGATCGAAACCAAGGCGCATTTCCGGTTCCTCTGTGCGCCGGGGACTGAGACCCGGCCGCAGATCGCAGCGTTCCGCGACTGGTTCATTGCCGAGATCGACAAAACTGCCTACGTCTCGGACGAATTTGAGATCATTCCTGTCGAGGACATCCCCCCGCCATGACCAAGACCCGTGCGACCGCCATTGGCTTTATCGCTGTCCTGTTGTGGTCGCTGCTGGCCTTGCTGACCGTCGGATCGGAACCGGCGCCTCCGCTGCTGCTGAATGCGCTGTGTTTCAGCATTGGCGGCACGCTGGGGATCATCTGGACCGCAGCCTCGGGCAAGCTGGGGCAGCTGAAGGACGTGCCGTTCAAGGTTTACGCTTTCGGCACGCTGGGCCTGTTCGGCTATCACGCGCTTTACTTCTCCGCACTGCGGCTGGCGCCCGCAGCAGAGGCCGGGCTGATCGCCTATCTCTGGCCGCTGCTGATTGTGCTGTTTTCCGGCCTGCTGCCCGGGGAACATCTGAAGGCCGGGCATCTGATCGGCGCGGGCCTGGGCTTTGCTGGGGCGGCGACGATCATTTCAGGTGGCGGCGGCGGGTTTGAGGCACAGTACCTGCCGGGGTATGGGCTGGCGCTCCTTTGCGCGCTGACCTGGTCTGGCTATTCGGTGCTGTCGCGGCTTGTGGGCAAGGCGCCGACAAGTTCAGTTGCGGTGTTCTGCCTGACTACAGCTGCGGCGTCCTGGGGTCTGCATTTTGCACTGGAGGAGACGGTGTGGCCCGCAGGCACTCTGGGCTGGGCCTCTACCCTGCTGCTGGGCCTCGGCCCCGTCGGACTGGCCTTCTATGTCTGGGACATCGGCGTCAAACAGGGTGACATCCAGATGCTGGGCACCAGTTCCTACGCCGCGCCTTTGCTGTCGACCCTGATCCTGGTACTGGCGGGGATTGCCGCGGCATCGTGGGGGCTGGCGCTGGCGGCGGCGCTGATCACTGGCGGCGCGCTGATTGCGGCGCGGGCCAGCGCCGCAAAATGATCCGGAAATGAAAAGAGGGCCGCCGCGCCGGGCAGGCCCTCCAAAACTTTAGCCGGGCATCCCCGGCGGAACTCTTCAGACGGCTTCGGCTGTCAGCCGCGAAATCTCTTCCTTCAGCTTCAGCTTCTGCTTTTTCATTGTTGCGATTTCCAGATCATCGGTTCCGGGAGATCGTTGGGCCTGTTCCACTTCCATGCTCAGATGCTCGTGCTTCTTCTTAAGTTCGGTCAGATGCGAGCTGAGGCTCATGGCAACCCTCCTTCTTTGAGCTAGATGTGTTTGACAGAAAGAGTGGAGCACAAGTTTTGGCGTCTGTCACGCTGCAGCCGCACTATTTTTGTCATGAAATTTTCATATCGGCTATGCGCCGCGCAATTTGCCGCAGGCAAGCGCCCCTTATGGCAGAGTTTTGCTGCTGAAAATCCGCTCTGGTTGAAACTTTTGAAAACCGGCCTTATGGTTGCGCCGGAGCTAATCAGGGCTGTTTCGGCCAGGGCAAGGCAGCCCCCTCCCGCAGGACCGCGCGGATTTCCGGCCTGTAGCTCTCCCCGTCCTGCTCGTGCCGGATGCCTTCATGCAGAATCAGCGGTGCATGCAGACGGAAGTCTGCTCTGCCCCCCTTGCGGGCACGCAGAATGACCAGTTCCGCCGCGCGCCCCGCGCGCGGGGCCAGCGGCAGCACCTCGATAGATCCCAGCGCACCTGCACAAGCGGTCAGCATGTCCGGCAGCCGGTCCGCCCGCTGGATCATATGCAGATACCCCTTGGGCGCCAAGCGGCGGGCTGCGGCGCTGACCCAATCTGCCAGCGGAGTCTCCTCCCCCAGCGCAACCCGGCGGCCTGCGTCCTGGGACTGGCTGTGCGCGCCCGCCTTGTAATAGGGCGGATTGGCAATGACGTGGTGGAACTGCCGCTGTTTCAGCGCGTCGGGCAGCTCAGAAAGGTCGGCTTCGAAAATTTCGATCTGCCGGCCGTTTTCAGCCCCGTTGCGCCCCGCCAGAGCGGCATAGGCGGGCTGAAGCTCGACACCCGTGAGCACCAGCCCCGGCACCCGCGCCGCGGCGCAGAGCAGCGCCTGGCCCGCACCGCAGCCGAGCTCCAGCAGCGTCTCGCCAGACTTGGCCGGAACTGCGGCCGCCAGCAGCACAGGATCGACCCCGGCGCGGTAGCCGCGCACCGGCTGCCACAGCTGCACCCTGCCGCCCAGAAAGCCGTTGCAGGTCAGATCGCTGTCCGCGAAACCGCTCATCTTCCCAATGGGATTTCGTTGTCGCGCATCACGATCAGCGCCTCATCGTAATCATCCTCATGCACCATCAGGCGGCGCGGGAAAATTCCGATCCCGCCTTCCAGGATGCTCATATTTACGTCCATTTGAAAGCAGTCTATATCCTCTCCCTCAAGGAGGGCGGAGGCAAAGGCCATGATCGTCGGATCGGTGCTGCGCAAAAGCTCTTTCATGAGAACGGATCTAAGGGCAAGGCGCGGGTCTTGTCGAGCCTCGCAGGCAGGAATGTGATGGACCAAGTGATGACCAGGAAGCCGCACGAAATGCTGGCCGCAACGCTGCAGGAAGAGCTGGAGGCGGTAAACACGCTGATCCGCACGCGGATGGCGTCTGAGCACGCACCGCGCATTCCGGAGGTGACCGCGCATCTGGTCGAGGCGGGCGGCAAGCGGCTGCGGCCGATGCTCACGCTGGCGGCGGCGCGGATGTGCGGCTACGAGGGCGACCATCACCTGAAGCTGGCAGCGACGGTGGAGTTCATCCACACCGCCACCCTGCTGCATGACGATGTGGTCGACGAAAGCGCCCAGCGGCGCGGCCGTCCCACGGCGAACCTTCTGTGGGACAACAAAAGCTCGGTGCTGGTGGGCGACTACCTCTTTGCCCGCAGCTTCCAATTGATGGTTGAGACCGGCTCCCTGCGGGTGCTGGACATTCTCGCCAATGCCTCGGCCACCATTGCCGAGGGCGAGGTGCTGCAGATGACCGCGGCCTCGAACCTGAAGACCGATGAAGACATCTATCTGCAGGTGGTGCGCGGCAAGACCGCGGCGCTGTTCTCGGCGGCGACCGAGGTGGGCGGGGTGATTGCCGGGGCACCTGAGGAGCAAGTGAAGGCGCTGTTTGCCTATGGCGATGCGCTGGGGATTGCCTTCCAGATTGCCGATGACCTGCTGGACTACCAGGGCGACAGCAAGGCCACCGGCAAGAACGTCGGCGACGATTTCCGCGAGCGCAAGCTGACCCTGCCGGTGATCAAGGCGGTGGCGCAGGCGACGGAGGAGGAGCGCGCCTTCTGGATGCGGACCATCGAGAAGGGCAAGCAGGAAGACGGCGACCTGGATCAGGCGCTGGCGCTGATGGCGAAGTACAAGACGCTGGAAGCGACCCGCGAGGACGCCTACGGCTGGGCCGCCAAGGCGCGGGATGCGCTGGACGCCCTGCCCGATCACGAGATCCGCAGCATGCTGCGCGACCTGGCCGATTACGTGGTGGCGCGGCTGAACTGAGGAGCAAAGGGGCTTTGCCCCTCGCGCCTGCGGCGCTCACCCCAGAGTATTTTTACAAAGATGAAAGTGCGAGGCGGTTCTGCGCCGCGCGCCAGCGCGGCGTCTGGCCCAACGGCGGGCAAGCATCTTTGATGCGCCGACCCGCGGGCGGGAGCACTCGCTGGCTGTCTGTTGCAGCAGTTCAGGACAGGGCGGCAGTTCAGGTCAGAATGGCTGGGCAGCACCACCAATCAGGATGCTCTGCACCAATCTCATAAGCCGCCATATGGGCAGCCTTTTTTGTCGGGTACAGCGCAAAGCAGGTGGCGCCGGAGCCGGACATGCGGGCCAGCAGCGCCTGTCGGGAGCTGCGCAAATCAGACAAGGCCCGGTCAATGACCGGCGCCAGAGCGCGGGCCGAGGCCTCCAGATCATTGCGCTGCTCAGCCAGCCAGGCGGCGCAGTCTTCGGCACCAGTGAAGACGGGAATCTCTTCAGGCATTGGCGGGTTATCACGGGAGGCAAGCGCTGCAAACACCGGGCCGGTCGGAACATGCACGCCAGGATTGACCAGCAGCGCGTGCAGCTGAGGCAGCGCAACCGGCTCGACCCGATCGCCGATCCCTTGCATGCGCGAGGCCTGGGCTGCCATGCAGACCGGAATGTCGGCCCCCAGCGACAACGGCAGTGCGTCTGGAACGGAGGTGCCCCGCCCTGCAACAGCGGACAGGAAAGCCGCCGCATCTGAAGAGCCGCCGCCGATGCCTGCCCCGTGGGGCAAATGCTTGGTCAAGCTGATCCGGCCGCGCCAGCCTGCGCCCTCGGCGGCCTTCCAGACCAGGTTCCTTTGATCTGCGGGCACGCCGTCAGCAAAGGGGCCTGAGACCTCCAGCGCCATTTCCAGCCCCGCTTCCAGCTGCAGGTGGTCCCCGGCATCCGCAAAGACCACCAGCGAATCCAGCAGGTGGTAGCCATCCTCGCGGCGGCCGGTCACATGCAGCGTCAGGTTGATCTTGGCAGGCGCAAACGCCTCAACCGCCATTGGCGACTTCCAGCGGCTCGGCGCCCTCTTCGGCCAGCACTGCATCCAGGCCAACTTCCAGCTTGCGGCGGATGCGCTCGGGATCTGCCTCGCCGTCGGTGTCTTCGGGGTCAATGAAGGACAGCGCGCGCTTCCACTGGAATTCAGCCTCGCGGGCGCGGCCTACCGCCCAGTAGACATCGCCCAGGTGGTCATTGACCACCGGGTCCACCGGCATTAGCTCCACCGCGCGCTCCATATGGCTGACGGCTTCGTCAAAACGGCCCATGCGGTAGAGCACCCAGCCAAGGGAGTCGACGATATAGCCGGAGTCGGGGCGCGCTGCGACGGCACGCTCGATCATCTCCAGCGCCTCATCCAGCTTGCTGCGTTTTTCGACCAGCGAGTAGCCAAGGTAGTTGAGCACCTGCGGCCGGTTCGGGTCCAGCTCGAGCGAAGCACGGAAATCCGCCTCGGCCTTCTCCCAATGGCCCAGCCGCTCGTGGCAGATGCCGCGTGCATACAGCAAGAACCAGCGGCTGGCCGACTCTTGCGCCGTCCTGTCCAGCGCCTTGTCATAGGCACTGGCCGCCCCGGCATAGTCCTCCTGCTGGCGCAGCAGGTCGCCAAGGCTGACATGAACGCCCGGCTGATCAGGGAAATCCCGTGCCAGTTTCTCCAGCACCTCGATGGCGGCGTCCGGCTTGGCTGCCCGGCGCAGCGCTTCGGCACGGCCCATTTCCGCCGCGTGGTAATCAGGATGGTGGCTCGGCACCTGTTTGTAGGTGGCGACTGACAGCTCATAACGGCCAAGCTGGTCAAGCAGCCCCGCGCTGAGCAGAATGGCATCCACGTGATCGGGACGCAGCGAAGCGGCCATGCGGGAGTACATCAGCACATAATCGTTGGCGGTGTCGCCGTTCAGCGCCGAGCCCAGGGTAAAGAACACTTCGGCAATGCCCTCGCGCGGGCTGGGGGCAATGGTGAAGGCCAATGTCTCTCCGGCCTGCAGCTGTGCCTCCAGCGCCTCCAGGCCCGGGTCAAGGCGGCTGCCGAAGGCGGCCTGCAGAGCCTCGCGGGCATCCTCGTTGCGGCCCAGCTGCGACAGGACCTGCACCCGGGCCACCGCGGCGCGGCGGCTGAGGCTGGCGAGGCGTCCGTCCTCGGCGGCAAACAGTTCTTCGGCACCGCCGTAATCACCGGCAGAGGCCAGTGCCAGCGCCCGGTGATACTGCACGAAGGGCCGGAGGCTGCCGTCCTTGGCCAGCCTGTCGAATGTCTTGAGCGCGCTGGACACCGAGCCGGCGCCAATGTGCGCCCAGCCTTCCAGCAGGCCGTCGACAAGCGGGTGGATAGCCTGTTGCTCCGGGTCCCGGTCCAGGATCGCCTGATAATCCCCGGCTGCCGCGTGTCCGCCTGCGATGACGATATTGGCCACCTGGCTGCGGGCCCCGCTCTGCAAGAGCCGCTCGGCCACCGGCACTGCCAGTTCCGCCTTGCCCATGGCAAGCTGGGCAAAGACCACGTTTTCCATCAGGAGCGGATTCTGCGGGTCGCGGGCCAGCGCCTGGGTGTAATAGAGCGCCGCTGCGGCAAAATCGCTGTCATAGGTCGCCGCCCGTCCGGCCAGGTATGATCCGGCCAGCCCCTCGGCCTGGGCAACTGGTGCGGAGGCGGCCACCAGGGCCGCACATGTCAGGGTGCGGAGAATGGATACGGGCACGGGGGACCCCTTTACGGTTTACTGCTCTGCCTGAGTAGAAGCGTAGTCTCGCAGCGGTTAACGCGCAATGGCTGTTGGGTCACGCTGCCGTCAGTTTCCGAGCCTTGTGCCGCAAAAGCGCGCGGGTGTGAAGCCGTCCCCGCCGCTTTGCGCAAGGCTCTGCCTATTCGAAAGCAGCCCAAAACAATGCGAACACAATTGCGATAAGGACAAATGGCCAAACTGATAAGGTGTCGGCAAAAGGCAAGGTCTTGATTGTGTGCTCAGGATACTCATAGCTCCACCTGCCGGCCAGAACCGCTTTTTCGAGCAGTTCCAAGGTGATCGGCTGATAGGGGATTATCTTTCCGGAGACATCCAGCGGCAGAACGCGCCGCCTGCCGGGCGGCTCATCGGCGTTGTAGTGGGACTCCCAGAGGAAGCCGGAAAAATCTACGCCGTACCGTTCCGCAAAAGCGTCCAGGAATTCGTTAGCATCATCGCCTTCCAAGCCAAAGGCGCCGAGCAGGTCATCCTGCCCGGCGCCTTTTGATTTTCCACCAGAGAACTGCGCTGCAAAATCCAGGATTTCCTGTTGCAGCGCGGTCCCCATCACATGTTCGGGTAGTTCGGGCCGTCGCCGCCCTGCGGCGTGGTCCAGGTGATGTTCTGGGACGGGTCCTTGATGTCGCAGGTCTTGCAGTGGACGCAGTTCTGGAAGTTCACCACGAACTCAGGCTTGCCATCGTTTTCAACCACTTCGTAGACGCCTGCCGGGCAGTAGCGCTGCGCAGGCTCCGCGAACTTGGGCAGGTTGACCGAAATCGGGGTGTCCTGGTTGCCCAGCTGCAGGTGGCAGGGCTGGCTTTCCTCGTGGTTGGTCATCGCGAAGCTGACGTTGGTCAGGCGGTCAAACGACAGCACGCCATCGGGCTTCGGATAATCGATCGGCTTGTGCTTGGAAGCTTCCTCGGTCGATTCGGCGTCGTTCTTGCCGTGGCTCAGAGTGCCGAAGAAGGAGAAGCCCAGCAGGTTGTTGGTCCACATGTCCAGGCCGCCCAGCGCCAGGGAGGCGGTGAGGCCCCACTTGGACCACATCGGCTTGACGTTGCGGACCATCTTCAGGTCCTTGCCGATGGCGCCATTGCGCACTTCGGTTTCATAATCGGTCAGCTCGTCGCCGGAACGCTCGGCCTTGATCGCGTCATAGGCGGCTTCGGCCGCGGCCTTGCCCGACAGCATCGCGTTGTGGTTGCCCTTGATGCGCGGCACGTTGACCATGCCCGCGGAGCAGCCCAGCAGCGCCACGCCCGGTGCGACCAGTTTCGGCATCGACTGATAGCCGCCTTCGGTGATGGCGCGGGCACCATAGGCCACGCGCTTGCCGCCTTCCAGCAGCTGGGCAACCACCGGGTGGTGCTTGAAGCGCTGGAATTCCATGTAGGGGAACAGGTGCGGGTTCTTGTAGTTCAGGTGCACCACGAAGCCCACGTAGACCTGGTTGTTGTCCAGGTGGTAAATGAACGACCCGCCGCCCGCGTTGGAGCCCAGCGGCCAGCCCATGGTGTGGGTGACAGTGCCTTCCTTGTGCTTGGCCGGGTCGATCTCCCAGATCTCTTTCATGCCGACGCCGTATTTCTGCACGTCCTTGCCGGCCTGCAGGTCATACTTGGCGATGACTTCCTTGGCCAGCGAGCCGCGCACGCCTTCGGAGATGAAGACATATTTGCCGTGCAGCTCCATGCCGGGCTCATAGGCCGGGCCAGGGGTGCCGTCAGCGTTCTTGCCAAACTCGCCGGCTACCACGCCTTTGACTTCACCGTTGTCGCCGTAGACCAGTTCCGAGCACGCCATGCCCGGGAAGATCTCGATGCCCAGTTCCTCGGCCTGCTCTGCCATCCAGCGGCAGACGTTGCCCATGGAGACGATGTAGTTGCCGTGATTGTTCATCAGCGGCGGCATCGGGAAGTTGGGGATGCGGACGTGGCCGGCTTCGCCCAGCATCAGGAAGTTGTCTTCCTTAACCTCGACGTTCAGCGGCGCGCCTTTTTCCTTCCAGTCGGGGATCAGCGCGTTCAGGCCGCAAGGGTCCAGCACCGCGCCGGACAGGATGTGCGCGCCCACTTCCGAGCCTTTTTCCAGCACCACGACCTCAAGGTCGCTGTCCAGCTGCTTCAGGCGGATGGCCGCAGACAGACCAGCAGGGCCGGCCCCGACGATCACCACGTCGTATTCCATCGCTTCGCGTTCAATCTCGGCCATTTGCGGCGCTCCTTGGCTTTCTTTTCGCTACAGGCCCCACCGGGCGCAATTTTGTGTCGCGGCTGCTTAGCGTTTGCCAGCCCCGCAGGTCAATCCAAACTCGACGTTAGCCCCCTGTAAAACAGGGTTCTGAGACAAAAAGTGCGTCGGTTTTCGTCACTCAGTGTCCATTTTCCGCCGCAGCTGCTGTCTCGGGCCTGTCTCCCATCAGGTATCTGGGCCCCTGCCCCTTCTGTGCCGCGCGGTCTTCGGGGTTGTAAAGTTTGCAATTCGGAAGCGAAAGACAGCCGCATCCTATGCAGCCGTCCAGATTGTCGCGCAGCTTCACCAGAGTTTCGATTCGCTGATCCAGATGGGTGCGGAACCCTTCGGAGATTCGCGCCCAGTCCTCTTTGGTTGGCGTCCGGCCTCCGGGCAGGTCTTTCAGGAAACCGCGGATCTCGGGCAGCGAGAAGCCGAACTGCTGGGCAATCATGATGAAGCTCATCCGGCGGATGTCGGCACGGTGGAACCGCCGCTGGCCGCCTGCATTGCGCCAAGGTTCCACCAAGCCTTGCGCCTCGTAGTAGCGGATGGCGGACACGGCGAGGCCGGTGCGCTCGGCCAGATAGCCGATGGAAATCCCTGCGGAAGGGGGCATGCAAATCTCCTGCAGAAAACTCTTGAGCTCAAGTTAGGTTTAGAAATTACGGTGAGTCGCATCAACAGGTTTATCCGAGCAAAGGAGTATCCAAATGAGCGCGGTTTTAGAGCATGCAAACGTCACCGTGGCAGATCCCAACGCCACCGCGGCCTGGATGGGGAAAGTGTTTGGCTGGCACGTGCGCTGGGAAGGAGAAGCCAAGAACGGCGGCTACACGGTGCATGTCGGCGAAGAGAACAGCTACCTGGCGCTTTACACGCCCCGCACTCCTGCCGGAAAAGGGCCGGAGAGCTATGGCATCGTCGGCGGGCTGAACCATCTGGCAGTGATCGTCGAGGACCTGGACGCCACTGAGGCGGCTGTGAAGGCGGCTGGTTACACACCGATGAACCACGGCGACTATGAACCGGGGCGCCGGTTCTACTTCCACGATGAAAACGGCATCGAATACGAGGCGGTGCAATATGATTGATATCCTCTGGCAGGCGGCCCTGCCAGCCCTCCCCTCGCAAGGCATCTTTCCGCGCAAACCTGTGGAAAACCCGCCCAAATCGCCGCCTTGAGCGGATTTCACGGCGCCCGGGGTTCACGGCCACTTGAAATCGGGCGCCGGATTGGGTCAGGTATTTGTCAACCGGACCGGAGGCCCCGCGGCAGATGCTGCGGGGCTCCGGCTTTCCACATGACAAGAACAATAAGCGACCTGGACCAATCACATGGAAAAGATCCCGATGACCCCGGCCGGCCACGCCGCGCTGGAAGCTGAACTGAAGAACCTGAAATCCGTCGAGCGCCCGGCCATCATCCAGGCGATCGCCGAAGCCCGCGAGCTGGGCGACCTGTCGGAAAACGCCGAATACCACTCGGCCCGCGAAAAGCAGTCCTTCATCGAGGGCCGCATCAAGGAGCTGGAAGGCATCCTGTCGCTGGCTGACGTGATCGACCCGGCGAAACTGTCCGGCTCGATCAAGTTCGGCGCCAAGGTCACCGTGGTGGACGAGGACACCGACGAGGAGAAATCCTGGCAGATCGTCGGCGAGCATGAGGCCAATATCGAAGCGGGCCTCTTGAACATCAAATCGCCGATCGCCCGTGCCTTGATCGGCAAGGAGGAAGGCGACAGTGTGGAAGTGCGCACCCCCGGCGGCGAGCGCGGCTACGAGATCCTCAAGATCGTCTATTCCTGATCAGCAAGGCAGCGGGCATTTATGACAGGCTCCAGCACAGGCTCCAGCAGTTCCCCGGGTTCCAAAGCACCGGGCAGCCGCCCGCTGCCCCGGCTTGACGGCCCCGGCAGCAACGGCCTGGGCGGCGCCGAGCTGCTGGCCATCGGGCTGGGCGCCCTGTGGCTGCTGGCCGCGGCGGGCCTCTATCTCTTTGGTCCGGAAGACGGCGGCCTGTCGCAATGGACTGATGTGATCACCGGCGTGCTGGCCCTGGTGCTGCCCCTGGCGATGCTGTGGGTAGCGGCCTCCGCCGCGCGCTCTGCCCGGGTGATGCGCGAGGAAAGCGAACAGCTGCAAGCCGCCATCGACGGGCTGCGGCAGACCTATCTGACCCAAGCGCAGCAGCATGCGGCGGTGGCGGAGCCTTCGGTGACAAAACGGCTGGAGGAAATCGCCGAGGCTACCCGCAAGACCGAAACCGCGCTGGCCACCTTCCAAACCAGCCGCCGCGATACGCCCGCACGCCCGGCAATTCCGGCAGCCGCCGCCGAAATGACCGCTGCCGAGCAGGGCTCGCTTGCGCTTGGCACTGACGCTGCTGATACCGCCCCGCCGCTGGCTGCCGAACAGTTCATCCGGGCGATGAACTTCCCTGAAACCGCCGAGGATCACGAGGGATTTGCCGCCCTGCGCGCGGCGCTGCAGGACCGCAAGGCCGCACAGGTGATTCAGGCGGCGCAGGATGTGCTGACGCTGCTCAGCCAAGACGGCATCTACATGGACGACCTCCGCCCGGACATGGCGCGGCCGGAGATCTGGCGGCAGTTCGGCCAGGGCGCCCGTGGCCGGGCTGTGGCGGCACTGGGCGGCGTGCGCGACCGCACCTCGCTGGCGCTGACCGCGGCGCGGATGAAACAGGATCCGATTTTCCGCGATGCGGCGCATCATTTCCTGCGCCGCTTCGACCAGATGTTTGCGGACTTCGAGACAGAGGCCACCGACAGCGAAATTTCCGCTCTCAGCGACACCCGCACCGCCCGCGCCTTCATGCTGCTGGGCCGGGTAGCAGGAACCTTCGACTGAAGGTGCGGCCCCTTGGGCCGCTGCCTGCGGCGCGGGTATTTAGGACCAGAAAGAAGCAGGAACGGTGCCGCGCCGGGCGCCAGCGCGGCGCTATGCCCAACGGCGGGCAAGCATCTTTGATGCGCCAGGCCGCGGGCGGGAGCGCTTTGTTTACATGGCGAAACTGCCGTAAGGGATAAAGCGCACCGGATCGCCGGGTTTGACATGAGCGGCGCCGTCGCCAAGCTCCACCAGGCCTTCGGCCCAGCTGAGACCGCTGATGCGGCCGGAGCCTTCGGATTTGAAGACCTCCGCCTTGCCGTCCCGCACCCGGGCACGCAGGTATTCGCGGCGGCCCGGTTTTTTGCGCTTCTCGAAGGCGGCGGGCACGTCAAATCCCTGCGGCTGCTGCCAGCCTGCGCCTGCCATCAGCCCCATCGCCGGGCGTGCAAAGATCAGTGTGCAGACCAGCGCCGCCACCGGGTTGCCCGGCAGCCCGAAAACCGGGGCGCCCTGCCACATCCCCAGCGCCAGCGGGCGGCCGGGCTTCAGGGCAATGCGCCATTCCTGCATTGCGCCCGCTTCGCGCAAGAGTGCCGACATGTGATCTTCATCGCCAGCCGATGCACCGCCTGAGGTCAGGATCACATCCGTTTCCGCCGCTGCCGCATCCAGCCGGGCCCGCAAAGCGCTTCGGTCATCCGCGGCCTTGCCCAGATCTACAGGCACAAACCCCAACTGGCGGATCAGCGCCAGCAGCATCGGGCGGTTGGCGTCAAAAATCTGCCCCTTGCCCGCAGGTTCCCCCGCCTCCACCAGCTCATCCCCGGTGGACAGCACCCCGACCCGCAGCGGCAGGCGGACGGTCAGCTCTGCTAGTCCCACCGCGGAGGCCAGCGCCAGATCAGCTGGTGTAACCACCCGGCCGGCAGCCAGGATAACGTCCTCAGCCGCAACGTCCTCGCCAGCCTCGCGGGTGTTCGCCCCCTGTTTCAGCGGGCCATTGAACGCGATTTGGGCGGCATCGGTGTTCACATCCTCTTCCAGGATCACCGTATCGACGCCGTCCGGCAGCGCCGCTCCGGTCAGAACACGGATGGCGCTGCCCCCAGGCACGCCCCCGTCAAAGGGCACACCGGCTGCCGCCCGGCCCTCCACCAGCGGCAGCACATGGGAGCCCTCCGGCTTGCCGCCGGCAAAGCCATAGCCGTCCACCGCCGTATTCGGCAGCGGCGGATTGGAACGCTTGGCTACGGCATCCTCTGCCAGTACCCGGCCAAGCGCCTCTGCCAGCGGCACGGTGTGAGCACCGGTGACAGGGCCAAGCCTGTCCCGCAGCAGCGCCAGCGCGTCATCCACCGGGGTCCAGTCCACTCCGACCGGCAAGGCAAAGCAATCGTTGCTGAGCGGCGGCGGCGCCAGCCGGCCGCCTTCATCAGAAGCCAGCGCGTTCAAACGGTCTTCATATCCGGTGCCCAATATCCAAGCCTCCTCTTGCGCGTCTTCCGGTGCTGCATCCAGCATTGCGGCCAGTTCCACCGCCGGCAAGCGGCTGAGCGCCTGCGACAGCAGCCGCATTTGCACCCGGTCACGGATTTCCTCCGGGCCTGCGACAGCCATGGCGGCCTTTACCGCCGACTCAATCAATCCTGGCCAGACTTCTGCAAACACTATTTGCGCAGCCGCAACCTTCTGGAACGGCCAGACCGCGGCCTGGTGCCGGAGCCGCAACCGCTGCAGCACAGGAAGCCCCATCAGGACCTGGCTGCCGACCGTCGGGTTGAAAAACAATTGAAAACAGGAAGACGCCGCCTTGGCCGCAAGATCCGCACAGCGCCGCTCGCTCACCGCGTCATAGGTGACCCCGGTTTTGCGGTAAGGGATGTCCGGCCAGTTCTGCTCATCCGGCTTGCCCCAGAACGGGCCAGGACCGGCAAACAGGCGGTTCATTTCGGAGGCGATCTCAAACCGGTTGTTGCTGCCGTCCTCAGTGTCTTCAATGCGCTCTTCCAGCCATTGCCAAAGCGCAAAGGGATCGTCCGAGCCAGTCACGCGGCGGGCAAACCCGCGCGGATAGCCGAAAGGGAAATCAAACACCGCCAGCACCCGCCGGCCTGCGGCCTGTTCAGCCGCAAGGAAACCATCGATCCAGGCTTCCGCTTCCTGGCGGCTGCGGCAATAGATTTGCTGTTCCGCGCATCCGTTCCGGGCTAGGCCCAGCCAGATTGCGTCCTTGCTTGGCCGCTGCGGTTTGCGCTTGGCGGCGGACCAGTCGACGGCCAGCACGGAGTCAAAGCGGGTCACAGGCCCAGTTCCGCCTGGATGAAATCCGCAATTGCCTTTGTGTCATTGAGGTCAAACACCGGGCGGTCCAGATGCAAAGGCACATCGCTGGCGACGGCGCGGATGGAGGGATCCTCCGGCGCGATCAGCGGCTGGCCTGCGGCGGTTCTGTAGGCTTCGATCTTGGGGTGGACTTCGCGTTTGAAGCCCTCGACCAGCACCAAATCCACCGGGCGCAGGCGCGAGAGCAGCTCGGTGAAGGAGGGCTCCCCTGCTCCGCGCAGCTCTTGCATAATGGCGACGCGGTTGGGGGAGGCCAGCACCACCTCGGAGGCGCCGGCCTGGCGGTGGCGGTAGCTGTCGGTGCCGGGCTGGTCGACGTCCGTTGCGTGGTGCGCGTGTTTCAGGGTCGAGACCGTCAGCCCGCGGGCGCAGAACTCGGCCACCAGCCGCTCCATCAGCCCGGTCTTGCCATTGTTCTTCCAGCCGGTGACGCCGTAGATCTTCATTTGAGCAGCGCCTCGGCCTTGGCCAGATCATCCGGCGTGTTGATGTTGAAGAAGGGGTCGAACGGCTCTGCCTCGAACAGCGCCTCGCGGCCGCCGTGCTGGTCGGTCCAGAGCACCACCTTGCGCAAGCCGTCCTCCAGCGCTGTACGCAGGTCATCGCGCAGAGCAACGGGCCAGAGGCCAAAGGCCGGGTGCCGGTTGATGCGCTTGCCGCCGCCGGATTTCAGCGCTTCGTCACCGGTGCGCGGGGTGGTGGCCAGCACCATCGGATGATCCATGCCACCCGCTGCGGCCGTCAGCCGGGCCGCCAGATCCTGCGGGAAGAAGGGGGTGTCGGCGGCGGCGGTGACGATGGTTTCCGCGCCCAGCTCTGCCGCCCAGTCGAGGCCTGCCAGAACCCCTGCCAGCGGGCCTGCAAAGCCTTCGATTGAGTCGGCAATGACCGGCAGGCCCAGATCAGCGAACCGCTCCGGGTCTCCATTGGCGTTGAGCGCAAGCCCTGCGACCTGTGGCGACAGCCGGTCCACGACACGGGACAGCAGGCTCTGGCCGCCTATCTGCAGCCGCCCCTTGTCGCCGCCGCCCATCCGAGTGGCAAGGCCGCCTGCGAGGATTACGCCGAGGGGCTGGGTCATTGTGTTCTCTTGTCCTCTTGCTGGCGGTACCAATCAATGATTTGTGCTCGGACTACCGCTGGTTCGCCAATCGGTTCAAACATTCGATCCGAAAAAACAAATCCAAGGTGGGCAAAACCGAAGACTAACATTTCACCTTTTTCCCGAGGGGCATCGAGTTTGGCCCAGCTCGAAAAATATTTCCATTCCGGTGAATGCAGCTCGATCCCTTCAGCCGACACCTTCGCCTTGAGATTGGAATCCTGCAGCTTCTTATGAAAGACCTTCACTGGCCGGTAGGAAAGCGCCGCCAGGGTAAGCAACACAGCAAGTCCCACGATCAACACCAAACCATAATAGGCAAGCGGAGCATCAGATATGGCAACATTCAACCGCTTAAAGGTGTTCATCGCGACAATCAGTCCAACAACAAGTCCAGTCAAACCGAAGAACAGGCTTTTGACTGCAACCGCCAACTGCCAAGGACCGCTGTACAAATTCTTGAAGACTAACCTGCCGCCAGACTTCAGCTCCTTGAGCGTTGGCTTGTAATCAAACTCATAATTCAAATTGCTCATCCCGCACTCTTCCGACTGTGCTTCTTTTCCTCAACCGGCGCGTCTTTCGGATCCATGTCCCGCACCAGCCGTTCCTCGCCCGCGAGGCAGATGAACCGCTGGCCGCGCATGCGGCCGATGAGGGTGAGGCCAACCTCGCGGGCGATCTCGACGCCCCAGGCAGTGAAGCCGGAGCGCGAGGCCAGCACCGGGATGCCCATCATCGCAGTCTTGATCACCATCTCCGAGGTCAGGCGACCGGTGGTATACAGGATCTTGTCCGCGGCCTCTGCCTGCTCTGACAGCATCCAGCCGGCGATCTTATCCACCGCGTTGTGGCGGCCGACGTCCTCCATATAGACCAGCGGGCGGTCCTGATGGCAGAGCACGGTGCCGTGGATGGCGCCGGCCTCAAGGTAGAGCGACGGCGTGCGGTTGATTTTATGCGCCAGCGCGTAAAGCCAGGAGGTTTTCACCTCCACTGCGGGCAGGCGCACGTCCTCCAGCCCCTCCATCATGTCGCCAAAGACGGTGCCCACGGCACAGCCTGAGGTGCGGGTTTTCTTCTTCAGCTTCTCTTCGTGGCTGGTTTCCACCGCAGTGCGCACCACCACGGTTTCCAGGTCCTCGTCATAGTCGACGCGGGTCACCTCATCCTCGTCCCGCAGCATGCCCTGGTTGCGCAGAAACCCAAGCGCCAGGTATTCCGGGTAGTCGCCGATGGTCATCGCGGTGACAATTTCCTGGCTGTTCAGGAAGATGGTCAGCGGGCGTTCTTCGACCACCGCGATCTCGCTGGCCGCGCCGTTCTGGTCGACACCGGTGACGGCGCGGGTCAGCCGCGGGTCGGACACGCCGGGGGCGATCAGATATTTCGCCCCGTCACTTTTGCTGTCATCCGTTCGGGCCAATTGCAAACCTCCAGTTTCAGGCGTAGGCCGGTTCAAACACAATCTAGGGTGCCCGCATGGCAATCACCACCACCAAATCGGCCTTTTGGAAGGGCTTCCGCGACAGCGCGCCGTTCATTTTCATGGCCTCGCCCTTTGGCTTCCTGTTCGGGGTGCTGGCGGCCGAAGCCGGGCTGATCGTGCCCGAGGCTTTTGCCTTCTCGTTGGCGGTCTTTGCCGGCGCCGCCCAGTTCACCGCGCTGCAGCTGATGCAGGAGAACGCGCCGCTGATCATCATCCTGATCTCGGCGCTGGCGGTGAACCTGCGGATGGCGATGTATTCCGCCTCGCTGACGCCCTATCTGGGCGATGCGCCGATGTGGCAGCGGGCGATTGCCGCCTATTTCATGGTGGACCAGTCCTATGCGCTGTCGATCGTGCAGTTCGAGAATGAGCCCAAGATGCCGGCGGCCCACCGGATGGCCTATTTCTTTGGCACCAATGGCATCGTGGCGCCTGCCTGGGTGATTGCGACCGCCCTGGGCGCGCTGGTCGGCACCCGAATCCCTGAAAGCTGGGGCGTGGATTTTGTGCTGCCTTTGGCGTTTCTGGCCATGATAGGCCCGATGCTGCGCACGCCTGCCCATATCGCCGCCTGTTTTGTGGCGGTGGCAACCTCGCTGCCCGCTTCAATGCTGCCCTACAATCTCGGCCTGATCGTGGCAGGCATTGCCGGCATGATGGCCGGCGCCCAGGCCGAGCTGTGGCTGGAACGGCAAAGGGCCAAGACGGAGGCCGCGAAATGAGCAGCATCCCAACCCCAATCCTGTGGACCGTGATCCTGGGCCTTGCCCTTGGCAGCTACGCCCTGCGCTTTGCCTTCATCGGCTTCATGGGCGGCAAGCCCATCGCGCCCTGGCTGATGCGGCACCTGCGCTATACCGCGGTCGCGATCATCCCGGCGCTGGTGGCGCCGCTGGTGGTCTGGCCTGCGCCCACCGATGGCAGTCCCAGCCTGATCCACTTCGCCGCTGCGGCTGCAACCTTTGCTGTCGGTTACCTCACCAAGAACGTGCTCTACGGCCTCGCCGCCGGCGGCGCCTCGCTGCTGCTCTTGTACCTCGCGGCCTAAGCGCTCGCTGCCGGGTCAAGGGACGCGCTAGCGTCCGCGCCTGAAGGCGCGGCTTGCCCTTGAGGCGGCAGGGAGTGCGGTACAATGGGCTACGGCCTTGAGGGCAGACCTGCCCCTCAAGGCCTTCTCAGCAAATCACTTGGCCATGCGCAGCATGGCCCGCGCCGGGCAGGCGACGGCCCGGCGCCACCGGGCTGCTTTTAACAGGGGTTACTCTTCGGCAGCGCTCAGGGCCGCATCGCTGCGGGCCAGCCCGTCCTGCAGGTCGGCGCTGTCGTTCTCGTAATAGCGGTCGGTCACCACACCGGGCAGCTGGCCGAACTGTTCCGCCAACTTTTCCGGGTAGAAGGTGCGGTCGATGTTCTCAAAGCCCGGGATCTGCTGCAGAATGCCGGTGGTCGCCTGGGCGCAGAACGCACCGGGCACCCGGCCGTTGTTTACCACCAGCTGATAGGCTTTTTCAGCCTGCTCCGGCGTCACCTCGACCTGCTGCACGATCACGTGGAAGGTGCTGCGCGCATGCGCTCCGCGATAGGCTTTCTCAACCGCAGGCGTGATGCCGTAGAGCACATCGTTGCGCTCGGGCACAACCGAGGCATAGAACGAGCCCGCCGGGTCGAAGAT
The DNA here is from genome assembly GCF_000813745.1 of Leisingera sp. ANG-M1. Taxonomy (GTDB): domain Bacteria; phylum Pseudomonadota; class Alphaproteobacteria; order Rhodobacterales; family Rhodobacteraceae; genus Leisingera. The sequence goes on from NZ_JWLC01000006.1 coordinate 123,255, forward strand.
CACCCGTTCCGAAGCGTTCACCATCAGCGAGGCGTGGCCGCCGCGTCCGCTGCGGTTGTTGATCATGGTGTAAAGGGTAAGCGTGGCGGGGCCGGGCTGGCGGTAGGCCACCCGTGCCAGAGTGTCAGCATCCGCATTGGGCTGCTGAGGCGCTGCGCAACCCGCCAGGGCGAGCATCACCGCGCCAAGGCACAGCAGGTTGCGCATCATCATGTTTCCCGAAAGTTCAGGCGGAAGATCAGGAGGCGAAAACCGCCAGGAAGAGCGCAAAGAAGACCAGCGCAATGCAGGAGCGGGTGATGAAGGTCAGAAAGCCTGCATAGACCTTTTCCTGAACGGTGATGTCCATGGTGCCGTGCTGATGTTCAGCCATGTGCGTGTTCCCTCGAATTCACGTGCATTTTTCCGGTGATTACCGGATTTGCCCTGCACTGTCACCACGTCAATAAAGCGCATAGAGGTAAAAATTGCCTGCCGTTCCCGCCTTTCCCGGCCGGAACGGCAGATTTTACGGGCGCCGGCCCGAATCGTCCGGCGTCACTCCTGCTCCAGGTCCGAGGCCAGGCGGAAGCCAATGCGGTTGGCCGGCTCTTCCTGGCGCGCTTTGGGCACGGCCCGCAGCATCACGCTCAGCTGGCTTACGTGCTGCACCAGCTGGGTCTTGGAGCCGTTGCCCTCGCTGCCGTAGAAGGTGAGGATATCCGGATCGTAATACCCCATCCCCTCGATCCGCAGCACCCCGGCGTCGCCGCCGGTGAAACCCATCGCCACTTCGTGCTCGCCGTCGAGCTGCTGTTCGAAGTTCTGGATGTAAAGGATCAGCCGCTCATAGGCCCAGCGCGCCGGGCTTTTGGCGGCGTCCTGCCGCTGCAGTTTTTCCGGCACCTTAGTGAGCCCGGCGCAGGCCTCGGGATCGGCGTGGACCTCATGCACACACGGCAGGATTGCTGCTTCCGCCGCCTCCGCGCTGGTTGAAATCTCGTTGTCCATGCTTCCCCCTTTAGTCCGGGGTGCATTACCCCTTGCGCTGATAAAGCCAGGCGCCGTCTTCGCGTTTCCAGCGGTCCACCTGGCCGGTGTGGTACAGATGATTTACATGGGCCACGGATTCGACCAGTGCAAGCCCGTACTCCCCTTCCCCGATTGTGCGCTTGAACAGGGGGGCAAAGCAATCCGCTGCGGTTTTCGGCTCAGACAGATGATCCATCAGCCGCTCCAGCGCGCCGTGGTGGTTGTCGATCAGCTGCCGCATCCTGAGCGGCAGGCGGGAGAACGGCAGCTTGTGGCCGCCAAGCGCGAGGTGGTCGGGCCGCGCCAGAGTTGAGAGCCGCTCGCAGGCCTCCAGCCATTCGCCTAAGGGATCCGCCATCGGCTCAGTCGCGTAAACGCCGATGTTGGGGCTGATCGAGGACAGGATCTGATCGCCGGTGATCACCAGATGGTCGTCGCGGCTCCAGAAGGTGGCATGCTCGGGCGCGTGGCCGTTGCCGATGTGGACGTCCCAGTCGCGCCCGCCCATGCGGATCACATCATTTTGCTTGATGCGGGTAAAGCCCAGCGGCATCGGGTGCACGGTGTCGGCAAAGTTGAAGGGCCGGTCGGCGGCGCGTTTTTCGTAAAACGCCTTGTCCATGCCTGCGCTGCGGTAATAGGCCAGCGTTTCCTCGGGCCAGGTTTCCTGCACGTCCAGCGTCAGCATCCGGGCAAACAGCCAGGCGGTGCGGGTAGTGACCAGCTCGGCGCCGTGTTCGGACTGAAACCAGCCCGCCAGGCCAATGTGGTCCGGGTGGTGATGAGTGCCGACAACGCGTTTGACCGGCTTGCCCTTCAAGGGACCTGCCATCAAGCTTTCCCAGATCGCCCGGCTCTTGCGGGTGTTGAAACCTGTGTCGATCACCGTCCAGCCGTCGCCGTCATCCAGTGCGTAGATGTTGACGTGGTCGAGCTTCATCGGCAGCGGCTGGCGCATCCAGAGGACGCCTTCGGCCACCTCGATGGCTTCGCCTTGCGCGGGCGGCTCTTCCCAAGGGGTGCGCAAGCTGACTTCGGGGACACTGGTCATCGCTTCACCCCGCCAGTTCGTCGAGGCTGAGGGCAAAGGTGCCGGCCGCACCTGCCTGGGCGTGGGCCAGCAGGGCGGCATGTTCCGGCAGCATCCGGGTGATGTAGAAACGGGCCAGCTTTTCACGCGGGCCGCCCTGATCCGCCATGGCTGCGGCCAGATGATAGTGGCCGCCCAGCACCCGGGCAAAGGCGCGCAGGTAGGGAACCGAGCCGGCAAAGCGGTCCTGCAGGTCTTCCTGCGCCACCAGCCATTCGGTGGCTTCGCGCAGGGATTCGCAGGCCTGCCAGACGGTTTCGGCCATATTGGGATGGCTGGAACGGGCGCGCTCGGCTTGCTCCTCGATCTCGTCGATCAGGGAGAACGCCATGTCGCCGCCGTCCATCATCTTGCGTGCCACCAGGTCCATAGACTGAATGCCGTTGGTGCCCTCGTAGATCGCGGTGACGCGCACGTCGCGATAGTACTGCGCAGCGCCGGATTCCTCGATGAAGCCCATGCCGCCATGCACCTGCACCCCGGTCTCTGACACGCGGATGCCGGTGTCGGTGCCAAAGGCCTTGGCAATCGGTGTCAGGAAGGCCGCGCGGGCGGCGCATTCGGCGTCGCCGGTTGCGGTCTGCATGTCGATGGCGCGGGCGCAGGACAACAGGATCGCACGGGAGGCAAAGATATCCGCCTTCATCTCCATCAGCATCCGGCGCACGTCGGCGTGGTCGGCGATAAAACCGCTGGCGGTACGCCCCTGCTTGCGCTCCAGCGCATAGGCCAGGGCGTGCTGATAGGCGCCCTCGGCCACACCGACGCCCTCGCCGCCGACACCGAGGCGGGCGTTGTTCATCATAGTGAACATGGCGGCCATGCCGCCGTGCTCGGGGCCCACAAGCCAGCCGGTGGCGCCATCGAACTGCATCACGCAGGTGGGCGAGCCGTGCAGGCCCATCTTGTGCTCCAGGCTCACCACCTTCAGATCATTTGCCTTGCCCGGGTTTCCGTCCGCATCCGGCAGGTATTTCGGCACCAGGAACAGCGAGATCCCCTTGGTGCCCGGCACCCCGTCCGGCAGCCGCGCCAGCACCAGATGGCAGACATTGCCGCAGAAATCATTGTCGCCCCAGGAGATAAAGATCTTCTGCCCCGAAACCGCGTAGGTGCCATCGCCATTGGGCACCGCCTTGGAATTCAGAGCACCCACATCCGAGCCTGCCTGCGGCTCGGTCAGGTTCATGGTGCCGGACCACTCGCCGGAAATCAGCTTCGGCAGGTAAAGCGCCTTGAGTGCGTCCGAGGCATGATGCTCCAGCGCTTCGATCTGGCCCTGGCTCAGCAGCGGCGCCAATTGCAGCGACAGGCAGGCGCCGGCCATCATCTCGTAGACCGCAGTGGCAACAGTTTGCGGCAGCCCCATACCGCCATGTTCTTCCGACGCGCTGATGCCCACCCAGCCGCCCTCGGAAATGGCCTGGTAGCCCTCGGCAAATCCGGGCGAGGTCCGCAGCACGCCGTTTTCAAGATGCGCCGGGTGCAGATCGCCGTTGCGCTGCAAGGGCGCCATCACCTCATCGCACAGCTTGCCCGCCTCATTGAGGATCGCGCTGACCATGTCGGTTGAGGCCTCGGCAAAGCGCTCCGTCTCCGGTATGGCCTCATAGCCAATCACATGGTTCATCAGAAACTCATACTCGGAAACGGGGGCACGGAAGGTCATGGGCGTCCTCTGGCGGTCTTTAAGGGGCGTCCTGGCGCGGGCAGTCTTGGCTTCCCGGCACGGGCCTATTATGGTCAGTGGCTTGACCGATTACCTAATCGGGCGCCCATTGCAATCAACCAAAACGCCGCGTCACCCGGAATGCCCCAGAACCGCACCGAAATTCTTGCCGCAACGGAAGCGGGAATTGCCCGCGCGGCCCTGTTGCTGCGGGAAGGCAAACTGGTCTCCTTCCCGACCGAAACCGTCTATGGCCTGGGTGCTGATGCCCGCCAGGGCGAAGCGGTTGCGGCGATCTATGAGGCCAAGGGGCGGCCTTCGTTCAACCCGCTGATTGCGCATGTGCATTCTGCCGAGGCAGCGCAACGCTATGTGCAGTGGAACGATGTTGCGGAGCAACTGGCGCAGGCGTTCTGGCCCGGTCCGATGACCTTGGTCCTGCCGCTGCGCGAGGGGCACGGTATCTCGCCGCTGGTGACGGCTGGCCTGCAGACGCTGGGCGTTCGGGTGCCTGCGCATCCAGCAGGCCAGGCACTGCTGCAGGCGCTGGACGGCCCGGTTGCCGCACCTTCCGCCAACCCTTCCGGCAGGATCAGCCCCACCACGGCGGCGCATGTGAAGGCTGGCCTCGATGGCCGCATCGCAGTCATTCTCGATGACGGTGCCTGCGGTGTCGGGCTGGAGTCGACCATCATCGGCCTGGCCGGCCCGGAGCCAATGCTGCTGCGCCCCGGAGGGCTGGCGGCAGAAGAGGTGGAAACGGTTCTGGGACGGAAACTGGCTATGCGCGACGTGCACGATCCACTGACTGCGCCGGGGCAATTATTGTCGCATTATGCGCCGGGCGCGCCGGTGCGGCTGAATGCGGAGTCTGCAGCAGCCGGTGAACTGTACCTCGGCTTCGGCCCTGGCGCTTGCGACCTGAACCTCTCGGAACGCGGTGACCTGGCCGAGGCCGCCGCCAATCTTTTCGGCCACCTCCACCAGCTGGATGCATTGGGCCGCCCCATCGCAGTTGCCCCGGTCCCGCAGCATGGGCTGGGAGAAGCCATCAACGACCGCCTCTGCCGCGCTGCGGCACCGCGGGAATAAACCGCCCGGAACTGCAACGGGAGCGCTCCCGCCCCTTTGCCCCCATCAAAGATGGGTGCCAAAGCGTTGGGTATAGCGCCGCGCACGCGCGGCGTGCCTCCGGCAGGGGGTATTTGGAACCAGAAAGAAGATCAGGGCATGGTAACGGGGCCGCTTCAGCGGCAGGAGCATAATTCAATCTGATTTCAGAGCGGCCCGCGCCGCGCTTGCGCGGCGCCACGCCCAACCTTTTTCCGGTCATCTTTGATGATTGGAACAAAGGGCGGGAGCCCGCCTCTGTCCCGGGCGCAACAACCTCCAGGGAGCGCCGTTCAGGCGTGGCCCGCGCTGGCCGAAAGCGTCAGCGGATCGACGCCAAGCGTGTTCAGCGCCGCGCCCCATTTGCTGTCATCGGCCAAACCGAACACCAGCTCCGGACTGGCATCCGCTGTCAGCCAGCCATTCATCGCGATCTCTGATTCCAGCTGGCCCGGCCCCCAACCGGCATAGCCCAGAAGCACCAGCAGGTCCTCGGGTCCCTGACCCTCGGCGATGTCCTCAAGAATATCCAGCGTCGCGGTCATCGAGAACCCGCCCGGCACTTTCAGCGAACTTACGTCCGATTCGTAGTCCGGCGTGTGCAGCACAAATCCGCGCTGGGTCTCAACCGGCCCGCCAAAGCGCACCGGCAGCGCGGCCGCGGCGCTGCCCTCGCCGCCCATGTCCAGCTGCTCCAGCAGATCGCCCAGCACCACCCCGTCGGCGGGCTTGTTGACGATCAGCCCCATCGCGCCTTCTTCCCCGTGCGAGCACAGGAAAACCACCGAGTGCTCAAACCTAGGGTCGCCAATTCCGGGCATTGCAATCAAGAGCTTGCCAGTCAGATCCATGTAATTCCGTCTTTCTGCTGCCTCCCCCCACCATGACGCCCTGCCGGGCCTCACGCAAGGGGCGCAAAAGGCGCGGCCGGTAAAGCCTTCGGCAAAATTGCCGCAAACTCAGGATGATGAGCGGCGGTTTCCCGGACAATGACCGGAACGTGACTTGGCAAAACCGGTTTTGCGGCGCATGTATCAAGGCATGAAACAGAGGTTGAACACCGCAGCGGCAGCAGCCGCAGTCTTGCTTGCTGGCGCCGCAGGCTCGCCCGCGCTTTCCGGCGCTGTGGATGGCGAGATTGCGCAGATCCAAGTGCTGGACGGCGGCATGACCAAGCGCGGCACCTACCTGGGGGCGCTGAAGGTCACGCTGCAGCCGGGCTGGAAAACCTATTGGCGCGCGCCGGGCGATGCCGGCATCCCGCCGAGCTTTTCCTGGCGCGGCGCCCGCAATGTCGGTGAATTGTCGATCACCTGGCCATCGCCGGAAGTGTTCCTGACCTCCGGCTACCGCACCATCGGTTATCACGATCAGCTGGTGCTGCCGGTGGAGATCACTCCGGAAAAGCCAGGCAAGCCGGTGCGCCTGAAGGGGCGGATGCAACTGGGAGTTTGCAAAGACGTCTGTGTGCCTGCCGAGCTGAACTTTGATCATCAGCTGGACAGCAGTGCAAGCCGCAACCCGGCGATTGCCGCAGCATTGGCCAGCCGCCCCTGGTCGGCCAGGGAGGCCGGCGTGCGCAAAGCATCCTGCAGCCTGCGGCCCACGGAATACGGCATGAAAGTCACCGCCCGTATCTCGATGCCCTCTGCCGGCGGCGAGGAAGTGGCGGTGATCGAACCCGGCACGCCGAATCTTTTTGCCGGTGAAACCAGCACCCGGCGTGAGGGCGGGCTGCTGGTGGCCGAGACCGAATTCCTGCCCGCAGACAGCAATGCCTACGCCATTGATCGTTCGCAGCTGCGGATCACGGTGCTAGGCAAAAACCACGCAGTCGACATCCAGGGCTGCAGCGCCGGATGAGCATGACAGACGTTCCGCCGCGCCCGGTGCTGGGAACGATTGCCGTGGTCTGCCGCCATCATGGCGGCCAGGATCAGGTGATCCTGGTGCAGCGCGGCAAGGAGCCCAATGCAGGCTGGTGGGGCTTTCCCGGCGGCCATGTGGAAATGGGCGAGACTGCTTTGCAAGCTGCGGCCCGTGAGCTGCTGGAGGAAACCGGCGTCGCTGCCAGGCCGCTGGAGTATCTCACCAACGTGGATGTGATCTCGCGGGACGTCTCTGGCCAAGTGAAACGCCAGTACCTGCTAACTGTGGTTCTTTGCGAACACATCAGCGGCGCACCGGTTCCGGATGATGATGCGGAACAAGCCGAATGGATCGCGATTTCCGAAATTGAAACCCGCGGCCTGCAATTGCTGGACCAGGTCGCGGAGGTTGCACGGCTGGCTCAGGCCCGCTGGCGTGAACTGAACCGGTAAGCCACGCCCCCTGCCAAATAGGCCAGCAGTGCCAGCACCAGGGCGCCGCCGATACAGGCCAGCAGCCCTGCCCGCACCGGCTCCATCGCTGCCAGCGCCGGCAGCATCCCCAGCAACGGATGCAGGGCGCCTGTGGCCATCGCCCAGCCCAGCGTCAGCACCAGCCAGCCCAGCTGCATTATCCCTGCACCCAGCACCAGCCAGCGCAACCCGCCCGCTCCGCGCCGCACCGCCCGGCGCAAGGATGTCATCGGGCGCGACAGGTCCCGCTGCATCGCCACAAGCGCAGGCACCACCAGAAGTACCAGGAACATGCCAAAGCCCAGGCCATAGACCAGGGTGATCACCGTGGGTTTCAGGAACTGCGCCTGCTGCGAGCGTTCAAACAGCAAGGGCGCCAGCCCCAGCACCGTGGTCATCGTGGTCAGCATCACAGGCCGCAGCCGGTCGGCCGCTGCGTCTATGATCGAGGGGATCAGCCCGCGGTCTTCGGCATACTGGTCAATCGTGGTCACCAGCACGATGGAATCGTTGATGATGATCCCGGTCATCCCCAGCAGGCCGACCACGGTGAACATCGACAGCGGCACCTCCCACATATAATGGCCCCAGATGGTGCCGACGAGGCCAAAGGGGATGATCGCCATCACCACCAGCGGCCGGGTCCAGCTGGCAAAGATCCAGGACAGCACAAGGTAGATGCCAGTCAGGCACAGGATCAGCCCGGTGCCTGCCTCCTGCAGGAAGGTCTGCTCCTGCTCGGCCAGGCCGGACAGGCGCCATTCCACCTGCCGTTCGCTGGCGATCTTGGGCAGGATCTCCTCCTGCAGCGCCTGCATCACCGCCTCGGCGCGGGCCGGATCGTCTTCGGAGATGTCGCCGGTCACGCTGATCACGCGGATGCCGTTTTCGCGGCGCACGGTGGAGAAGCCTGTGCGCTGGGTGACCGAGACGATATCGGCCAGCGGCACGTAGATGCCGCTGGGCGCCCGCATCAGGGTGCGCTCCAGGAAATCAGCGGTCAATTCGCCTTCGGGCAGCTCCACCCGGATCGTGGCGCTGCGCGGCCCGTCCGGGTAGGTGGCGGCCTCGATCCCGTTGAGCCGCGCCCGGAGCGCCTGGCCAAGGCTGCCGATGGTGAAGTTCAGCGCCTGGCCCTGCGGGGTGAGGTCCAGGATCACCTCCTCCTTGTCATAGGCCAGATTGTCCTCGACTGCAGAGACCTCAGGGAAACGCAGCAAGGCGGTTTTCAGGTCTTCGGAGGCATCTTTCAGCACCTGCACGCTGGGACCCGAGAACTGCACATCCAGCGCGTCGCCGCCCGGCCCCGAGCGCCAGCTGCGGAAGGAGATCGTCTCGACCATCGGATGGCGCGCGACTGTTTCCTGCAGCTCGGCGACAAAGGCAAAGCTGGAATAAGGGCGCAGATCGGCGTCGATCAGCTCAATCGAGATGCCGCCCAGGAGATCGGTGTCCTTGGCATCCACGCCGCTCAGGCCGCGGCCGGCATTCCCGCCCACCTCGGCCATCACAAAGGCCAGCGGGTTGTCGCCATACCGGCTGGCGTATTCCGCGCCCAGAGCTTCGGTAGCGCGCTGCATTTCCCGCATCATCGCCAGGGTGTCAGCGCGGGTGGCGCCTTCGGCCATGGCAAAGTTGCCGGTGACCGAGCCGCGCTCCGGCGCGTTGAAGAAGCGCCATTTGACGTCGCCGTTGATAAACAGCGCCGCCTGGCTGGCCAGGATCACCAAGGCACCCGCAAGCACTGCATAGCGGGCAGTTACAATGAGGCCCATCAAGGGGCGGAAGGCATGGTCGCGCAGCCAGCGGAAGCCGCGGTTCACCATCCGGTTCGGCCAGTCGTACCAATGCCGCGCCTGGGCATGGGTCAGCGCATGGGCCAGGTGGTTGGGCAGGATCAGGAAGCACTCCACCAGCGAGGCCGCCAGCACCGCAATCACGGTAAAGGGTATGTCTCGTATCAGCTCGCCAAAGCGGCCGCCCACCAGCACCAGGCCAAAGAAGGCAATAATCGTGGTGATGGTGGCGGCAAAGACCGGCATCGCCATGCGCCGGGCGGCGTTCTCCGCCGCCTGCACCGGGTTTTCGCCCAGCCTGCGCGCCCGGAAATCGGCGTGCTCGCCCACCACGATGGCGTCATCCACCACAATGCCGAGGGTGATGATCAGGCCGAACAGGCTCACCATATTGAGGGTAATCCCGGCCGCATACATCAGCGCCACGGCTGCAAACATCGAGGCGGGGATGCCCATCGCCACCCAGAAAGCGATGCGGGTATTGAGGAACAGAAACAACAGGCACAGCACCAGGCCCAGACCCATCAAGCCGTTGTCGATCAGGATATCCAAACGGTCGGTGATGCGCTCGGCGCGGGTGCGGATCAGCTGCGCCGTCACCCCTTGCGGCAGGCTCGACTGCATCTCTTCGACCACCTCTTGCACCTGCCCCTGCAAGCGGATGGCATTGCCCTGGTCCGACCGGTCGACCCGGATCGACATCGCCGGGTTGTCATCGACAAAATACGAGCGGTTGCGGTCGACGCCCTCAACCCGGATCCGGGCCACATCGGCAATGGTCAGCACCGAGCCGTCGGCATTGGTGCGCAGGACGATGGCCTCCAGCTCATCCGGCTTGCGCTTTTCGCGGCCGGTGCGGACCCGGGCATTGGCACCGGTCACATCGCCGGCCGGGTCGGCGTCAACCTCGGCGGCGATGGCCTCGGCGATCTCGCGCATGGTGATGCCATGGGTGATCAGCTGGGCGGTGGGCACCTCGACAATAGTCTCCGGCGCTGCCACGCCGCGGATGGTGGTGCGGGTGACCCCGGCTTCGAACAGCCGGGCGACCAGTTCGTCAGCAAAAAGACCCAGCTGCGCGGGCGCCACCGGGCCGGTGATCACCACATCGGTCACCCGGTCGCGCCAGGCGCCGCGGCGCACCTCGGGCTCCTCCGCCTCTTCAGGCAGGGTGGTAATGCCGTCCACCGCGGCCTGCACATCGTCGGTGGCCTGCCCCATGTCCGAGCCGGGCTCGAACTCCATTGTCAGCGTCGCCCGCCCTTCACGGGAATTCGAGCTGGTCTCCTCCACCCCGTCCACCGCCAGCAGTGCGGGCTCCAGCACCTGCACGATGGCGCTGTCCACATCTTCGGGGCCTGCCCCCTCCCATTCGACGGTGACGGTGACGCGCTCGACAATCACATCCGGGAAGAACTGCGCCCGCATGTTGGGCATCGCCGCCGCGCCCAGCACCAGCATGATCACCAAGAGCAGGTTTGCAGCGGTGCGGTGGCGGGTGAAATAGCTGAACAGCCCGCGGGCCGGCCGTGGGAGCCTGCGCACCATGGGCCTCAGCCTCCCATCCGGGTTTCAATCCGGGAGACCAGCTGCGCCGGCACCTTGGCCTCTGCCAGCTGCTGCAGCATTTTTGCCTTCATCTCCGACGGCATCCGGCTGTTGCCCTCGACCAGGGCCATCAGCTGGGCGCGGCGTTCGTCGCTCAGTTCGATCAGCTCCGGCAGCGCCTGCACTTCGGCGCCCCGGCGCAGCGGCCGCACCTTGATGCCCGCGCCCAAAAGCGGCGTGCGGCCGGTGACCACTTCGCGGCCCTCCAGCCCGGCGCCGCGGATCAGAACCTCATCGCCCTGGCGCCGCACCAGCTCGACGGTCAGCGCCTCCAGCCGGTCTTCCGCGCCCAGCACCAGCACCGAGCCGTCCGCGCCCAGTGCCGAAGCCGGCACCCGGGCCACGGCGGCCACTTCCGGCTCGGTCACTTTGACCGTGACGAAATCGCCGGGCTCGAACCCCGGCGCTGTCTCCAGCCTTGCGTAGACCAGCCGTCCGGTCTGGCCATCGCCCGCCGCGCCGCTGGCGCGTGAAATCTGCCCGGCAGCGCTGAGCCCCGCCCCGGCGGCGTCCAGGTTCACCCGGACCGGCGCCCGCAACAGGCGGCCTTCGCCATCCAGTAGACGGGCGTATTGCGCAGTCGAGACCCGGAAGGCGGCCTCCAGCAACTGCGGATCCACCAGATCCGCCAGTTTCTCATTGGCCGAGACCAGCCGCCCCTGCACCAGCGTCACCGCTTGCAGGGTGCCGTCAAAGCCTGCCTTGATGGTGGTGTCATCCAAGTCGCGGCGCGCCTCGTCCAAGGCAATCTGCGCCCGCGCCACCCGTGTGGCGGACTGATCAGCGCGCGCCTCGGCCTGACTGACGGCCTGGCGGCGCGAGATCACTGTCTGGCGCCCCTGCACCGCAGCCAGTTCTGCGGTTTCCACGGCGGCTGCGGTGCCGACCCCGCGTTCTTGAAGATCCACTTGGCGCTGGAAAGCGCGTTCGCGCAACTGGGCCTGATCCTGGGTTGCCTGCAGTTCATCCTGCGCCAGGATCAGTGCCCGGCCCGCATCGCGCTCCTCGGCGCGGGCATCCATCATGTCGGCCTCGGCCCGGTCCAGCGCCGCCTGGGCATCCGCCGGGTCGATTTGCACCAGCACTTCGCCCGCGCGCACCGCGCCGCCTTCCTCGAAATCCTCGGACAGCTGCACCACGCGGCCGCCAATGGCGGTGCGCAGCTCCAGCGTGCGGCGGCTTTCGACCCGGCCAAATGCGGTTAGTTCCGGTGCCACTGTCTGCAGCTCGGCCACCACCACATTGACAGCAAACACCCGTTCGCGCACCGGCGGTGCCTTGCGTTCGGCATTGAGCTGCGCTTCGATTGCGCCAAACACCAGCTGCCCGGCATAGAGCAGCAACCCCGCGGTCACCGCCGCAAGAAACAGCCCGATCATACTCTGACGCAAAAAGCGCATGTCTCTCCCTTCCGGTGGCGGATGCTGCCGGGGCCGCTGATGGCCTGCCAAAGCGCAAGTGCCTTGTGCCCGCTTGGAAATATACGATTTTCCGCGCGGGTTTTCGAGGTTGCACGCTGCGGAAGGTTACTTCCGTCGCAGATGCTCCTCCAATCTGGGCATGATTTCCACGAAATTGCAGGGGCGGTGCCGGTAATCAAGCTGTTTTGACAGGATTTCATCCCAGCCGTCCTTGCAAGCACCGGGGCTGCCGGGCAGCGCAAACAAATAGGTGCCGCCCGCAACCCCGCCGGTTGCCCGCGACTGCACCGCACTGGTGCCGATCTTTTGCATCGAGACGATAGTGAAGACGGTGCCGAAGGCCTCGATCTCCTTTTCATAAACGTCGCGGTGCGCCTCCACCGTCACATCCCGCCCGGTCAGCCCGGTGCCACCGGTGGAAATCACCACATCCACCTTGGAGTCGGCAACCCAGGCCCGCAGCTGTGCCGCGATTTCGGCCCGCTCATCCGGAATGATCTTTCGGTCGGCCAGGGTATGGCCCGCCTCCCGCAATCGGTCGACCAGCACTTGGCCCGAGCGGTCGTCCTCCATCTTGCGGCTGTCCGACACGGTCAGCACCGCAATGCGGACGGGGATAAATTCCATGCTTTCGTCGATCCGGGACATCAGGCCCTCTCCATGACTGCCAGCCGCACGGCCAGCCCTGCGAAAATTCCGGCCGAGACCCGGCCCAGCCAGCGCGCAAACACCGGCGAGCCGGTCAGCCGCTGCCCGGCCTGGCCGGCGAAGACGCCCACCAGCCCGTTGATGAAAAAGCCACCCACCGCCAGGATCAGCCCGAAAACCAGAAACTGGGCCAGAACCGGCCCGGCCTCCGGCTTCACAAACTGCGGCACAAAGGCCAGCACAAACAGGATCACCTTGGGATTGGCGAGGTTCACGAGCAGCCCGCTGCGGAACGCGCTGGCCCCGCGCCGTTCAGGCAGGTCATCCGATGCCAGCCCGCCGCGCAGGGCGCCCCAGGCGAGATAGAGCAGGTAGGCAACGCCGATCCAGCGGATCACGTCAAACAGCGCAGGCACGGCCGAAACCACCGCACCCAGCCCCAGCCCCGCCAGCGCCACATGCACCATGCTGCCCGCTGAGATCCCGGCGCTGGCCGCCACTGCGGCCCCGCGCCCTGAACGCAGCCCCTGGCCAAGACAGAACATCATGTCCGCTCCCGGAGTCAGGTTCAGTGCCAGCGCCGCCGGAATGAAGGCCAGCAGTGTTACCGCGTCGATCATGGATTCACCTCAAACCAGCTCACCGTCGGGCCAAGATTGGCCACTTGCGTTTGTCCTATGCTGCCGCGAAAGCCCCAGCAATCATGCACATGACCGCACAACAGAAGCTGTGGCTGGATCCGCTCCGCCGTTGCCAAGACCGCGGTTGAGCCTACGGACACGCCGCCCGAAGTCACATCCCCCAGCCCCTTGGGCGGCGAATGGGAAATCAGGATGTCGGCGTCGTTGCAGGCCGCGAGCATTCTTTCTGCCTGCGCCTCACTCAGATCGCAGGACCAGCTGCCAAAGGGGGTTTGCGGCACGCCGTACCCAAGACCGAAGAGGCGCAGCCCTTCGAATTCGGCGCCATCCCCATGCAGCACAGTTGTATTGGGAAACCCGGCGGCACGCAGCTCATCCGCGCTCTCGCCGTTGCCGGGCACCGCCGCCATCGGCGCTTGCAGCCCTGCCAGCATCGCGGCCGCACGGTCCAGGCCACGCCGCATATTGCAAAAATCACCCGCACCGATCACCAGATCGGCCTCAGCGCTGGCCGCAACGATCTCTGCCGCATGGGCACTGGAAAGATGCAGATCGGAAAAGGCGAGGATTTTCACACAGGCCTCCTCAGGACAGGGCGCCCAGCCGCGCCTTCAGCTCCAGCAAGTCCGCCCAGGCCATCCGCTTCTGATGCGGCTGGCGCAACAGGTAGGCCGGGTGGAACATCGGCATAACCGGCTTGCCCCAGGCCTGGTCCCATTGGCCGCGCAGCCTTGTGACGCCGCGCTTGCCCAGCACCGCCTGGCAGCTGATGTTGCCCATCAGCACCAGGATATCCGGTTCTGCCAGCGCCACGTGCTGTTCCAGGAAGGGCGTCAGCATGGCGATCTCCGCCGGCAGCGGATCACGGTTCTGCGGCGGCCGCCAGGGCAGAACATTGGTGAGATAGACGCTCTCCGCCCGGCTGAGCCCGATCGCCTCCAGCATCTTGTCCAGCAGCTGCCCGGCGCGGCCGACAAACGGCTTGCCCTGCAGGTCCTCATCGCGGCCCGGCGCCTCGCCGATGATCATCACCCGGGCGCCCGGCTGCCCGTCCGAGAACACCAGATTACGCGCGCCGCGCTTCAGATCGCAATGGCTGAACCCTTCCATCGCCTCGCGCAAGGCCGGCAGGGAGGCTGCCCCCCTGGCGGCTTTCTTGGCCACATCAACAGGGTCCGCTTCCTTGGGCTTGGGCGGCGGTGCAGGGGCGGCGCCCGGTTTCGGCTTCGGCGCCGCCTGCTCCAGCCCGTAGCGGTCGACCGGCTGGTCGCACAGCGCCTCGGTGGCACCCAGCTCCGCCTGCCACTCCAACAGCGCTTTGGCGCTCCAATAATCCAATGCCGATTCCATGCGCCCAAGCTACCCCGCCTGCTGGACAAGCGGAACACCTCCCCTTTCATCTTGCTGCAAATACTCAAATTCCCCGGCTTGCGGCGCAGCCGGCCGTTGCCCGCCCTGCGCGCCCCGCCTATAAGAGCCCGCAAATCACGCGGAGCTGCCCCATATGTCCTTCGAACACCGCCACCTGCTCGGCATCGAGACGCTGAAGCCGCATGAAATCACCGCGATCCTCGATCTGGCCGACGATTATGTGGCGCTGAACCGCCGCCCCGAGAAGCATTCGGACGTGCTGGCGGGGCTTACCCAGATCAACATGTTCTTCGAGAACTCCACCCGCACACAGGCCTCGTTCGAACTGGCGGGCAAGCGGCTGGGCGCCGATGTGATGAACATGGCGATGCAGGCCTCCTCGATCAAAAAGGGCGAGACCCTGATCGACACCGCCATGACGCTGAACGCAATGCACCCGGACCTCTTGGTCGTGCGCCACCCGCATTCCGGCGCCGTGGACCTGCTGGCACAGAAGGTGAACTGCGCAGTGCTGAACGCCGGCGACGGCAAGCATGAGCATCCGACCCAGGCGCTGCTCGATGCCCTCACCATCCGCCGTTCCAAAGGCCGGCTGCACCGCTTGAACATCGCCATCTGCGGCGATATTGCCCATTCCCGCGTCGCACGGTCGAACCTGATCCTGCTCGGCAAGATGGAAAACCGCATCCGCCTGATCGGCCCGCCGACCCTGGTGCCCGGCCAGTTCGCCGAGTTCGGCGCCGAGATCTATGACGACATGCGCGAAGGCCTCAAGGACGTGGACGTGGTGATGATGCTGCGGCTGCAGAAGGAGCGTATGGACGGCGGCTTCATCCCCTCGGAGCGCGAATACTACCACCGTTACGGGCTGGATGCCGACAAGCTGGCGCAGGCCAAACCCGACGCCATTGTTATGCATCCCGGCCCGATGAACCGCGGGGTTGAGATCGACGGGACGCTGGCGGACGACATCAACCGCTCGGTTATCCAGGAACAGGTCGAGATGGGCGTCGCCGTGCGGATGGCCGCGATGGACCTCCTGGCCCGCAACCTGCGCGCCGAGCGCCAGGCCCCTAATCAGAGCCAGGCAGGCTGAGCCGCTTGGAAAGCGTCATCCATATCCCGGCAGGCGAGCGCGGCGTTATCCGGTTGTTTGCGCTCGACATGCGGCCCGAGCAGGCGGCGTTCCTGAAAGAGCCCGGCGCGCTGGCGCAGGTATTGGGCATTGAAACGCTGGACATGGATCAGGCGGAGGTCTTCCCGGTCTCTGACCTCGAAGACATCGGCCTAACCGGCTACCTCACCGAAGGCTGCGGCGTCCCCCGCGCGCAAATCGAGGAAGACCGGGAGATGCTGCAGGGGCTGGAGGGCCATGTGCTGCTGATCCGCTCCCGCGCCTTTGATGGCAAGGAGGTGCGGCTGACCCCGGCCGAGCAGATCGTGCTCAAGGGCACCTATGGCGAGCGCCGGACCAATTGGAGCGCCACGCCTGCAAGTGCGGAAAGTGCCAAACCCTATTCTGCGCCGAGGCTCTCCCCGCGCCAGGCCCGCTCGCAGGCCCGCCGCATTGGGGCCACGCTGTTTGCAATTGTCATGACCCTGATCGCCTTGGCTGTCTGGGCGCTGGTGTTCTGATGGAGGAAACCTCTTTCACGCCGGACCGCAGCGCCTATATCCGGGCACACGCCTGGATAGCCGCGATTGGCATGGGCGGCGCAATGGCCCTGTTGTGGGCTATCGGCAGCCCGCATATCTGGACTGGCGCTGTTGGCGGGCTGGCCGCAATCGGCCTGCGCGGCTGGTACATGGCCAGCGAGGAGCTGGCAGTGGTCTGGACCCTGACCAAAGAAACCCTGACCGGGCCCGCCGGACGCTCTGTTCAGGTCAGCGAGATTGAAGCTGTCAAAACCATGGGCAGCTACGTGCAGATCATTACCAAGAGCGGCGACAAGCACCTGATCAAATACCAGGCCGACCCGGCCGCGACCCTCAACGCAATTGAAAGAGCCAAGGCATGACCACTCTGTTCATCAACGCCCGCCTGATTGACCCGGAAGCAGGCACCGATACGTCCGGCGCGGTTCTGGTCCGGAACGGTCGGATCGCGGCGGTTGAGAAAAATGCTGCCAGCCCTGAACAGCTGCTGGCGGCGCATGGCGTCAAGACGGAAGAGGCCGCCATTCAGGACTGCGGCGGCAAATGCCTCGCACCCGGGATTGTCGATATCGGCGTCAAAGTCTGCGAGCCGGGCGAGCGGCACAAGGAAAGCTATAAGTCCGCAGGTCTCGCGGCGGCGGCGGGCGGTGTCACCACCATCGTCACCCGCCCCGATACCGCGCCTGCAATCGACAGCCCGGAAACGCTGGAGTTTGTCACCCGCCGCGCCCAGGCGGATACGCCGGTCAACGTGCTGCCGATGGCGGCGCTGACCAAGGGCCGCGAGGGCCGTGAGATGACCGAGATCGGCTTCCTGATGGATGCCGGCGCAGTGGCCTTTTCCGACTGCGACCACGTGGTGGCCAACACCAAGGTGTTCCAACGCGCCCTCTCCTATGCGCGCTCTTGCGGTGCCTTGGTTATCGCGCATCCGCAGGAGCCGGTTCTGAGCAAGGGCGCCGCCGCGACCAGCGGCAAGTTTGCGGCGCTCTACGGCCTGCCCGCGGTGTCGCCTATGGCGGAACGGATGGGGCTGGACCGGGACATTGCCCTGCTGGAGATGACCGGCGCCAGATACCATGCCGACCAGATCACCACGGCGCGCGCCCTGCCCGCGCTGGAACGCGCCAAGGCCAACGGGCTGGATATCACCGCGGGCACCTCGATCCATCACCTGACGCTGAATGAACTGGACGTCGCTGGCTACCGCAGCTTCTTCAAGGTGAAGCCGCCGCTGCGCTCCGAAGACGACCGGCTGGCGGTGGTGGAGGCAGTGCGCTCGGGCCTGATCGACATTATCTCCTCGATGCACACGCCGCAGGACGAGGAAAGCAAGCGGCTGCCGTTTGAGGAAGCGGCCGCCGGCGCAGTGGCGCTGGAGACGCTGCTGCCGGCAGCACTGCGCCTGTACCATGCGGAACTCTTGGACCTGCCCGCCCTGTTCCGCGCCATGTCGCTGAACCCGGCAAAGCGCCTGGGGCTGGAAAGCGGCCGCCTGGCAGCAGGCGCGCCCGCTGATCTGGTCCTGTTCGATGCGGATGTGCCTTTTGTGCTCGACCGCTTCAAGCTGCGCTCGAAATCGCAGAACACCCCTTATGACGGCCAGCGGATGCAGGGTCGGGTCGAAGCGACATTTGTGGCGGGCGAACCCGTTTACCGGAGGGACTGATGCCAGTTATCGAAAGCTCTGCCGCGGTTCTGATTCTGTGGGCGGTGATCGGCTATGGCCTGGGGTCCGTGCCCTTTGGCATGGTGGTCACCAAGGCGTTCGGGCTGGGCAACCTGCGCGAAATCGGCTCCGGCAATATCGGCACCACCAACGTTCTGCGCACCGGCAGCAAGGCCGCCGCGGCGCTGACACTGCTTTTGGATGGCGGCAAGGGCGCGGCGGCGGTGCTGCTGGCCCGCTTTCTGGCCGGCGAGGATGCAGCGCAAATGGCCGGCCTCATGTCCTTCCTCGGCCATTGCTTCCCGGTCTGGCTGGGGTTCAAGGGCGGCAAGGGCGTGGCAACGTTCCTCGGCCTGATGCTGGCGCTGGCCTGGCCGGTGGGCATCGCCTGCTGCCTGACCTGGCTGGCGGCAGCGGCAATCAGCCGGATCTCCTCGATGGGCGCCCTGGTCTCAGCTGCCTCGGGCGCGGTCTGGGCCTTTGTGTTGGGCTACCAGCCCGTGGCCCTGCTGGCAGTGCTGCTGGCAGCGGTGGTCTATAACCGCCATTCGGCCAATATCGCCCGGCTGCGCGCAGGCACCGAGCCGCGGATCGGCCAGAAGTGAACCAAGAGGCAGGCAAAGGCGGGCTGGACGCGTTTCTGGCCGCCTTTGACGCACTGCCGCTGGGCGGTTTCACCGGAGCTGCCAACGGGCGCAAATACACCGTCACCCGCGAAAACCTGGCAGGCGGCAAAGCCCAGAAGCTGGTGGCCCGCGAGCTGGGCGGCACGGATTACATCAGCCTCAACCTCTACCGGCTGGACTCCGGCGCGCTGCTGAAGCCCTGCGAGATGCCGGAGGAGAAAGTGGTCCGCTTCGTGCTGGCGCTGGAGGTTACGGGATAAGCCGCTCCAGGGCGCGGCCATTGGCCCAGGTACCATGCAGCTCACCGCCGGGCATCCGCACATAGACCACCGGATGCGTCTGGCCCCAGTCGACCCAAACCACGTCGCCATTGCGCGAGCCAGTGCCGGAGTAGCTTTGCCCGGCAATGCTCCATTGCATCTGCACACTGCCGCCGCTGTCCTGGATTTGCACGGTGCCGGTATAGCTGCTGCCGTCAGGGTTGCGGCCTTCGGCCCGGTAGACGCCGCTGACGCTTTGCGCAAAGGCCGGGAGCGCGGCCGCGGTGAAAACGGCTGCAACCCCAGCCAGAAAACCGCGGCGGGCGGAAAGTGAACCTGTCATCCTCAACTCCATGTTGCCTGCTGCCATACTGGCTGGAGAAGCCCCGCCTGTCACCCGTTCTGCGCAGGAATGCACAGGCTGCCATGGCCTGGCGCACATTCAAATTGAGTTGTTTTGAACGTGATCAACCGGCTCTCCACATGGGTTCCGTGACCCGCAGCATACCGCGGCACACATGGTGAAACGCCGGCCAGGCAAGCAATTCGGAACACCCTGGCCGGGATTTGAAAGGACGGGACCCATGAACAAAGTAAAGGCACTGATCAGCGGTGTGGCTCTGTCGGTTGCGATGGCAACCTCGGCACTGGCGGCAGGCGTTGAGATCAACGCATCCTCCACCGGCTTGGCAATGCAGGGCTATGACCCGGTCGCATATTTCACGGACGGCGCCCCCACCAAGGGCAGCTATAAAATCACTACCATTTACAATGACGCAATGTACCGCTTTGCTTCCGAAGAGCACAAAGCGGCTTTTGAGAAGAATCCCGAAGCCTACCTGCCGGCCTATGGCGGCTACTGCGCCTTTGGCACCGCAATGGGCTTCAAGTTCGACGGCGACCCGAACCACTGGAAGATCGTCGACAACACCCTGTACCTGAACCTGTCGGCTGACATCCAGGAACGCTGGGAAGGCGACATCCCGGGCATGGTGAAGAACGCCAACGCCAACTGGGAAGACATCGCCGACAAAACCCCGGCGGAGCTGCAGGCGCAGTAAGGCATTCGCCGCCACTCACATGCGAACAGCCGGCGGCAGGGCAACCTGCCGCCGGTTTTTCTTTGTCTTGACACGACTCGGATTTTCTAATTTTCTGTCATTACAGAAATTTCAGGATACCGTGATGAAACTGACCCCCGCGATGCAGAACTTTATCCTTCACTGGGGCGAGATGGGCACCCGCTGGGGGGTGAACCGTTCCGTCGCGCAGATCCATGCGCTGCTGCATATCGCCTCTGATCCGATGACCGCCGATGAGATCTGCGAGGTGCTGGGGCTGGCGCGATCCAACGTCTCCAACGGGCTGAAGGAGCTGCAGGCGCAAGGGCTGGTCAAGGTGAGCCGCCAGCTGGGCGACCGGCGCGATCACTTCACGTCGATCCGCGACATGTTCGACCTGGTTGATGCAGTGATTGCGGCGCGGCGCGAGCGCGAGTTTGCCCCCACCCTGCGGGCCCTGGACGCGGTGATGCAGGAGGCCGAAAGCGACAGCACCCCCAAGGCGGTCAAAGAGCGCATGGGCGAGACCCTGCGGGTGATGCGGATGTTTGACGACTGGTACACGGACTTCGCCCGCCTGCCCCGCTCGGTGCATCTGGCGGTGCTGAAACTGGGCGCCAAGGTGGCCCGGTTCCTGCCCGGCGGCAAACAGACGGAGTAAGTGCGGACCTGCAGCGGCCCTGGTGGAAAAAATTTTGCGAGGAAATTTCTCTAATGACAGAAATAACTGCAAGAACTGGAAGTCCGCTCTACAAGGATGTCCGCACCAGCCGTCATTTGGTCGACCCCGTCGCCTTTGCTCTGGCCATGGCCGGGGGTCCGTTGACCACTGGTCTATTCGGAGCGCCGCTCCTGATCCCGCCCTTTGCCGCAATTTTCGGCGGCCCGCTTTACCTCGTGATCGGTGTTCCGGTCATGCTGAATTACATGCGGCGGCACCGCCCGGCTCCCGGAAAATGGGCGCAGCTGGCTTTCCTGACTCATCTCGTGATCTTCACGCCAATCTTGCTACTGGCGCTTGCCACCGATGGAAACATTGACGGCCCCAGTGCTTTTCTGCTGTTCGGCAGCGTCTTTGCCCCCATCTGGGGCGCCGTTAGCGGCCTGCTCTACCGCCGTTTCGAACGCGATTTCTACAAACAGACCATTTGACTTGGAAAGGAACACATCATGCTGATCGAAATCGGAATTTACCTGGGGCTTGGCGTGCTGATGCTGCTGGCGATGGTGCTGATGATCCTGCGGATCGGGACCCTGCTTGGCGACTGCCCGCAGTCCGGGCGCGCCGCCAAAGCCGGGGCAGTCACCATCGCCACCGGCTATGCCATGGTGGGTCTTGGCGGCGTCATCCTGATCGGTGCCGCAATCCCGCTTCTGGACATGGATACCCTTGGCTTGCTGCCTGCGCTTGGTCTCGCGGCAATCTGCCTTGGCCTCGGGTTCTCCCACGCAGTTGCCACCCTGCGGGCAGTGGTCCGGGAAGCCTTGCAAGGCGGCCAGCGCCCTCAATCCTCCAAGCCTGAACCGCAAGACGCGGCTGAACAGCCTGCCTGAACCTCCCGCCGCAAAGGAGACCGCTATGTGCCCGCCTGTTTCCCGTGAATCGGCGCCCCTCAATGTGGGCTGGCAGGATCTTCTGCCAGTCTCCCGCCGCCAGCGCTGGGGGGAGCTGACCTTGCCGCTGCCCTGGCTGGCGCTGTCATGGGTACTCTATGCCTCCCCGCTCTGGCCGCTGGGTGCCGCGGGCAGCTTCATGTTCTTCCTCTGCGCGCTGCGGCTGAACCATGAGGCGATCCATGGCAACCTGGGCCTGCCGCGCCATGGGGATGTCGCCGTGCTTCATATCCTCAGCGCCCTGATGTGCGGCTGCAACTGCTCGGTCGCCTGGAGCCATATGCAGCATCACCGCCATTCGATGGGACCCGGTGACATCGAGGGGCATTGCGGCCATATGACAGCATGGGAAGTGCTGCGCTACGGGCCGCGGTTTCCGGTGGATCTGATCCGGGGCTGCTGGGCCCAGGGCGGTGCCAAATGGCGGCGGCGGATGCTGCGGGACGGGTTTTGCGTGGCGCTGGCAGCCGGGCTCTGCCTATGGAGCGGCCAGCGGTTCCTGCTGCTGCATCTTGCGGCAATGGCTGTGGCGCAATGCATGACTGCTTTCTTTGCGGTCTGGATCACCCATCAGGGCACCGGCACTTCGGGCCTGGCAGCGCGCAGCCAGCGCGGGGTTCTGGCAAAGGCCGCCTATCTGATGTTCTACCACCGCGAGCACCATCTGTTTCCTAAGGTGCCGGTCAGCCGGTTGCCGGAACTGGCAGACCGGCTGGATGCCCAGGTGCCTGGCTATGCCGCCAGCCGCCTGCCGGTGGTGCCTTGGCTCGACAAAGCCAGCGTCAGGGCGCGGGCGGGAAATGCGCATCCGGTTCGGTCTGCGCCAGGCGGTTGAAACTGTTGGTGAAATGGCAGTGGGCGATCTCGGCCACGATGGCCACCAGCTGACTGTGATCAAAGCCGTCCGCCCGGGCCTGTGCCAGCTCCGCATCGCTGAGCTGGCCGCCGGTCTCCACCAGCCTCCGGGTCAGGCGCTGCAGCTTGGCCGGGCGACTGCCGCCCTCCAGCAGTTCGCCCTTGGCCACCCGGGAGATCATCTCCATGTCGACACCCCGGGCCTGGGCCATGCCCAGATGCGCCGGCACACAGTAGTGGCAGCCGTTCTGCACCGCCATGTCCATGCAGATAACCTCGCGGTCCTCGGCTGACAGGCCGCAGTTGTCGAGCGCTGCCCAGAACGACAGGAAGCCCTCCAGCACCGCCGGGTTATGGGCCATCGCGTCAGAGATGTTCAGCCTGCGCCCCCACATTTTGGCGACCCTGGCCTGGGCCGCCGCCTGTTCCGGGGTTTCCGCGTCCTTGGCGACCGGCGGGATCCGCTGCATCAGTAAGCGAACTCGCCATAGATGCGGCTGAGATCTTCGCCCCAGGCGCCGTTGTAACGGTCCAGCAGCTCGTCGGCAGGCACTTTGCCGCTTTCGAGGCTGTCCTTGAGGGCGTTGAGGAAGTGGGTCTCATCCGGGACCAGCCCGCCCGCGCCCGGCTTGTGCCGCGCCTTCAGGCCGCTTTCCGAGATCGCCACAACTTCGCGGGCCAGCTCGTGCATATCAATGCCGCCCACCTTGGCCTGCAGCCCCTGCTCAGACGCTGCAACCCGCAGCGCCTCCCGGGTTTCTTCGTCCCAGCCCTTGACCAGATCCCAGGCCGCGTCGAGCGCCGACTGGTCATAGGTCAGGCCAACCCAGAAGGCCGGCAGCGCGCAGAGGCGGCGCCAGGGGCCGCCGTCGGCGCCGCGCATCTCGATGAATTTCTTGATGCGGGCTTCGGGGAAGATGGTGGTCAGGTGGTCGGCCCAGTCCGACAGTGTCGGGGTCTCGCCGGGCAGCGCGGGCAGCTCGCCCTTCAGGAAGTCGCGGAAGGACATGCCAAGCGCGTTGATGTACTCGCCGTTGCGGTAGACGAAATACATCGGCACATCGAGGGCATATTCGACCCAGGCCTCGAAGCCGAAGCCTTCTTCGAACACAAAGGGCAGCATCCCGGTGCGGTCAGCGTCCAGGTCGCGCCAGACGCGGGCACGCCAGGACTTGTGGCCGTTGGGCTTGCCGTTCAGGAAGGGCGAGTTGGCGAACAGCGCGGTCGCCACCGGCTGCAGCGCCAGCGCCACCCGCAGCTTTTGCACCATGTCGGCCTCGGAGGAGAAGTCGAGGTTCACCTGCACGGTGCAAGTGCGGCGCATCATGGTGGTGCCCATGGTGCCGACCTGCTGCATGTAGCCGTCCATCAGCTTGTAGCGTCCCTTGGGCATCAGCGGCATGTCTTCATGGCTCCAGACCGGAGCGGCACCCAGGCCGATGAAACCGACGCCGATCTTGTCGGCGATATCCTTGACGTCGCGCAGGTGGGCGTTCACCTCGTCGCAGGTCTCGTGGATGGTTTCCAGCGGTGCGCCGGACAGTTCCAGCTGGCCGCCCGGTTCAAGGCTGATATTGGCACCGTCCTTGGTCAGGCCGATCAGGTTATCGCCTTCGATCAGCGGCGCCCAGCCGTGGGCGTCGCGCAGGCCTTCCAGCACCGCCTGGATGGACCGTTCACCGGCATAAGGCAGCGGTTTCAGTGTGTCCTTGCAGAAGCCGAACTTCTCGTGCTCGGTTCCGATGCGCCAGTCTTCCTTGGGCTTGCAGCCGTCAGCAAGATATTCGGCAAGCTGTTCGTAACGTTCGATCGGCCCGCCGCCGGACTGGGGAATGGACATGCCTGGCACTCCGTCCTGTTAGGTCTGTCTTGAAGGGTCAGTGGTGGGCGGAATCGCGCCCGGTGTCAATGCAGCCTGTGATGTTCCGGCCGGCTGGGGGAACGCTCCCAGATCACGACCTGGTGAGGGCCGCCCTTGCGCAATTCCGACAGCATCCGCTCGGTCCTGAGGCCCGGCAGCGCGGCGAAAACATCAAACAGCGCCTCGTTTCCTTCCGCATTCACGGGAATCGCCAGCGGCGGCTGGCCGGGCTGCTCCAGCAGCCAATGAGGCGGTTTGGCGGATTGATCCAATGCCAGCCGCTCAAGCTCGGACGAGGCCACCGCGCCGCCGGTGAGCGGACCGAAATAGGCGATCTGGCCTTCGTCCACCCGCACCACGCCCGGGCCGCCGGTGCCGCGCCTGAAGCGCATCCGCTGGGCGCCGATAATTGCGGTCACCAGCCCGGCGGCCACCAGCGCCCAGCCGGAAATGGCGGTGAAGCCATTGGCGGAAAACGCCCATTTCAGCCCCAGCAGGAACATCAGAACTGCGGCGATCACTTCGCGCCAGCGCCACAACTGCGCGCTGGCTTCCGGGCGGATGAAACTCATGGTTTCGCCTCATTGCAAATTCGGGCAGGCCCAAGCGCCTGCCCTCCTCAATGTGAGGCGCCGCAGCAGCAGTTACAATGGCCGCCGCGGCATTTACCTGACGCTGACGAAGCTTGCGGCCTAGTTGACGGCGACCGGAGCATCGAATTCAATGATCCGGTAGTCGCCGATCCGTTCAAATCCGAGTTTCTGATAAGCCCGAATCGCCGCGGTGCCGGAGGCGAACAGGATCGCTTGCTGCACCCCTTCCTCACGCGCTTCGGCCAGATGCAGCGCTACCGCGCGGCGGGCAAAGCCGCGGCTGCGCTGGCCAGGCGGAGTGTAAACTCCGCCGATCTGCACAGCCTCCGGCAGCACCGCGTTGAATGCGGTCATCGCCACCGGCAGCCCGCCCAGCTCCAGGATCCGGCCGCGGCCGCTGTCCACGAGCGCTTCGGCCCGCGCGGTGGAGCGCTGGCGGATTTCCGGCAGGTCGGTGGAGCCGAAAATTTCCTTGTCATAGGCATGGCGCCATTCGGTGATCAGCGGCACGTCCTCAGCGTGCATCGGGCGCAGGGTGCTGCCGCCGGATGGCATCTGCAAGTCCCTGAGCTGAAGGCTGAAATGCGGCTCTTCGTCGGAAAAGCCGATCTGTTCCCGGTCCAGCTCCAGCGCCATCAGCAGCCTCTCAGCCTGCCCCGCCTCACCGCTCAGCGAGGAAATCTGCCGCACGGAGAGTGCCTGCCGCAGCGCAGGCCCATCCCCCGGTGCGAACTCCGGCGCTTCAAACATGAAATAGCCTGCCTCGGTCAGGCCGAAAACGCCGGTGACTTCCCCGTCTTGAACGCTCAGCCACACCGTAGTGGCCTTGGGGTTGCCAGAGGCGTTCAAACCGTAGTCGCGGAGATTGCCCGACAGGAACATGGAGGTTGCAACCCGCGGCGCCAAAAACGCCTCAATCGCCTGCAAGTCCCCCTGTGACGCTTTGCGAATCATCGTGCCCTCCATGATCTGATCCAGCTGCAGCAATGCCGCCCGAAGGGCAGCCCATGCCGAGCATGTTATGGCGGCAGGGCCGTTTCAACTCCAGGTTGCGGCCAATTTAGCAGGAATTGGTTTCCAGAGTCTGAGCCTGGCCAGAATTGAAATCACAATAGGCGAGGCTCAATCGCTCAGGCTGCCGCTCCTGAAAACACCCGCATAAGGCGCTTCAATCGCTTCAAACTGCATCGAGGAACAGTCCAGAAGAAGCTCGCGCCCAACGGCAGTCTTGCGGAAAAGCCTGGCGCCGCTGCACTCGTAGCACTCCAGCAAGCTGGAAATTTTTCCGCGCTTCTCCTCAACTTCTTTTCTCAATACAGCCTGGCTTTCGTAGGAAATGCCTGCGTATTTATGGTTTATACAGTGAAACCAGTTTTTACGCATGGTATCCTGCTTCAGCCCGCAACTCAGCTCAATCACCCCAGCGTCACTCATCGAATGACGAAATGTCAGTGTTTCCGGGTCCAGAAAGTACCCGCCAGCTTCTAAATCGAGCAGTCCAGTACGGAATTCCAGAGCCGTGAAATAAGGTGCGATGCTTAAAGCCGTGAAGACATCAGGTGTACCTCTGTGCATCGCGCTGTAGATAAAGTACTTGCCGTCGGGGGACAAAGCACAGGCAGTTTCAAAGACCCTCGTCTTCACCCATTGCCCCGGTACAAACTTATCTCCGTCTGTATCCCAAGCAATCAATCGGTACAGGCTGTTCTTAGCGCGGTAGAGTACGGCCGCTGACGAATTTTCCTCCGCAAAAAACAGATGCAACTCGCGGCGCGGCGCCTCCATTACCAGTCCCCCAGCGCCTGCTGCCACAGCGTCATCGCCGCGACCGCCGCCGTGTCGGCGCGCAGGATGCGGGGGCCGAGGCTGACGACATGAGACTGCGGCAGGGCGTGCAGGCGTTTGCGTTCGGCTTCGGAAAAGCCACCTTCAGGGCCAATCAGAATGGCCCAGGGCGCGCCTGTCTGCGTCTCCGCCGCCAGTTGCAGTGCATTGCCCACTTCGGCCTCGTCGCAGAACATCAGCTGGCGCTCGGCGGGCCAGTGGTCCAGCAAGCGGGACAGCTTCTGCAGCTCCGCGACCTCCGGCACATAGGTGCCGCCGCATTGCTCGGCCGCCTCCACCGCATGGGCCTGCAGCCGGTCCTGACGGATGCGCTCGGAGTTGGTGAACTCGGTCTGCACCGGCAGGATGCGGGCAGCGCCCATCTCGGCCGCTTTTTCGACGATGAAATCGGTGCGCGCCTTTTTGATCGGCGCAAACATCAGCCACAGGTCCGGCGGCAGCTGCAGCCGCTTGGTCAGTTCCTTGCAGACCAGCGTGCCGCCGCGTTTACCTGCCTCGGCGACCTCGGCCAGCCACTCGCCGTCCTGGCCGTTGAACAGCGCTACCGGGGCGCCAGCCGCCTGCCGCATCACCCCGAAAAGGTAATGCGCCTGGTCACGATCCAAGGGAACCGATTGCCCTGCCCCCAATGGGTGCTCTACATACAGTCTGATTTTTGCACTCATGGGGTCCTACATATGCAAGGCCAGAAGCCAGCACCAGAGGGTCAGGTCGCAGATGCGGTCAAGGGAAACTGGGTCGACACATATGCTCCGGAATGGACGCGGCCCTATCTGCGGCTTTCCCGCGCCGACCGCCCCATTGGCACCTGGCTGCTGCTGATCCCGTGCTGGTGGGGGCTGGCCCTCGCCATTCTGGGCACTCAGAACCCGCGATGGGAGGATTTGTGGATCGCCATTGGCTGCGCGGCAGGCTCCTGGCTGATGCGCGGTGCGGGCTGCACCTGGAACGACATCACTGACCGCAAGTTCGACGGCCAGGTCGAGCGCACCCGCTCGCGCCCGATTCCGTCGGGCCAGGTCACGGTGAAGGGGGCGCTGGCCTGGATGGGGCTGCAGTGCCTGCTGGGCCTCGCGATCCTTTTGAGCTTCAACCAGGCGGCTATTGCCATGGGCGTGCTGTCGCTCTTGCCGGTGGCCGTCTATCCCTTTGCCAAGCGCTTCACCTGGTGGCCGCAAGTGTTCCTGGGGCTCGCCTTCAACTGGGGTGCCATGCTGGCCTGGGTGGCCCATACCGGCAGCCTTAGCTGGCCGCCGGTGCTGCTCTATCTGGCCGGCATTGCCTGGACCCTGTTTTATGACACCATCTATGCGCACCAGGACACTGAGGACGACGCCCTGATCGGGGTGAAATCCACTGCCCGGCTGTTCGGCACCGAAACACCTATGTGGCTGCGCCGCTTTATCGTACTGAAGGTCAGCCTGATGGCGGCGGCGGTGATCCTGGCGATGCTGGACAGCGCATCGGTGCTGGCGCTGGTGCTGGCTTTGGCCGCCCCTTGGGCGATGGGCTGGCATCTGACTTGGCAACTGCGCGCCTTTGACGCGGAAAACAACCAGAGGCTTCTGCAATTGTTCCGTCTCAACCGGGATACCGGCCTGATTCCGCTCATCTTCTTTGTGCTGGCGATGTTCGCGTGATTGAACCGGGGCCCGCGGCAGGGTATGAGCCGGTAACTTGAACTGGGAATGAGCCGCCATATGCGCTTGTCATCTCTGTTGATCCCGGGCCTGGCCTTTGCCGCCGCCGCAGGGCTGAGCCTCGTTGCTGCCGGATTTGCCGTGACAGCAGTGGAGCAGGGCACCGAACGCGCCGTGCGCGGCACGCTGGATGAAAACGGCTATACCTGGGCAGAAGTGACGGCTGACGGGCTGCAGGTGCTGCTGGAAGGCACCGCACCGGACGAAGCCACCCGTTTTTCAGTCAAATCTCTGGCCGGCACAGTGGTCGACGCAGCCCGGATCCTGGACGGCATGGAAGTGCCTCCGGCCGATGGCTTGGCGCCGCCGCGGTTCTCGGCGGAGATCCTGCGCAATGACCGTGGCATTTCGATCATTGGCCTGATCCCCGCAGGATCCGGCCGCAGCACGCTGGTCGCCGAGCTGGAAGGGCTGGCTGGTGCCGGCAGTGTCACCGACCTGCTGGAGACGGCAAAGTATGAGACCCCCGAGGGCTGGTCCGGCGCAATGGACTTTGCCGTGGAGGCGCTGAAACTGCTGCCCCGGGCCAAGATTTCGGTGGCGGCCGGCGCGGTCTCGGTCACGGCAATTTCCGACAGCAGCGACGCCAAGGCGCGGCTGGAGGAACAGCTGGGCCGCAAGGCCCCGCCCGGCCTGCGGCTGGCACTGGAGATTGCCGCGCCGCGGCCGGTGATCACCCCGTTCACGCTGCGCTTCCTGCTGGATCAGGAGGGCGCCTCTTTCAACGCCTGCTCGGCGGAAAGCGAGGAGAGCCGCAACCGCATCCTGGCGGCTGCCCGGGCTGCCGGCCTGCAGGGCGAAGCCGATTGTGTGATCGGTATGGGCGTGCCCTCGCCGAACTGGGCAAAAGCAGCCGAGCTGAGCATCGCAGGCCTGGCGGAGCTGGGCGGCGGCTCGGTGACCATAGCCAATGCCGACATCACCCTGGTCGCCTCTGAAGGCACCGCGGAAGCGCAGTTCGACCATGTGGTTGGCGAGCTGGAAAGCGCCCTGCCCCGGGTTTTTGCCCTGCACGCGGTGCTGCCTGCACCCGAAGCGCAGGAGGCCAGTGCGATCCCGGAATTCACCGCCACTCTCAGCCCCGAAGGCCAGGTGCAGCTGCGCGGCCGGCTGTCCGACGCAGCGCTGCGCACGGTGGCGGACAGCTATGCCAAGGCCCGCTTCGGTTCGGACAATGTGCACACCGCTGCCAGAATTGCCTCCGGGCTGCCTGCAGACTGGCCCGTACGGGTGCTGGCCGGACTGGAGACGCTCTCCTATTTGCAGCGCGGCGCTGTGCTGGTGACGCCGGACTCGCTGGAATTGCGCGGCATGAGCTACAGCAAGGACACGCCCGCGGACATCGCCCGCTTCCTGTCTGCCCGGCTGGGCGAAGCCGAGACCTACGGGCTCGACATCACCTATCAGGAACCGCCGGAGCCCGAGGACAAACCGCTGGCGCCGGAACTCTGCGAAGCACAGCTCGCCAGCGCCCAGAGTGAAAGCAAGATTGCCTTTGAACCGGGTTCGGCCACCATTGCCGCTGCCAGCGCCGGCACCATGGACCGGATTGCCGGGATCCTGGGCCGCTGCGGCCCGGTGCGGCTGGAAATCCAGGGCCATACCGACAGCCAGGGCCGCGAGGTGATGAACCAGAACCTGAGCCAGGCTCGGGCACAGTCGGTTCTGAACGAGCTGCGGGCGCGGCGGGTGGTGACCTCGACTTTTGCCGCCAAGGGCTATGGCGAAAGCGAACCGATTGCCGACAACGGAACCGAAGAGGGCCGCGAGGCCAACCGGCGCATCGACTTCAAGCTGATCCCTGCGGCCGGTACGGAAGCAGCCGGGACTGAGGCCGCCGCGCAAGAGGCCAGCAGTGAGGCGGATGCCGCACAGGAGACACCAGAGCAATGAACAGAACCGAGTTCATCATCACTACCGCGATCATCCTGTTTGCGGCCTTTGCCATGGGCTGGTTCGCCAACTGGCTGGTGCACCGCTTCACTCGCGTAAGGCAAAGCGACGTCGCTGACCTTGACCGGATGAGTCAGGAGCTGCACGAAGCAG
Source organism: Leisingera sp. ANG-M1 (assembly GCF_000813745.1). Taxonomy (GTDB): domain Bacteria; phylum Pseudomonadota; class Alphaproteobacteria; order Rhodobacterales; family Rhodobacteraceae; genus Leisingera. Next base: position 153,748 of record NZ_JWLC01000006.1, read on the forward strand.
AAGAAACCCGCGACCAGGCGATCACCTACCTGCAGCAGCGCGAGGCGGAGCTGACCAACCAGCTGACCCAGACCGAAGCTGAATTGCGCGCCGCCATGGAAGGCCTGCGCGAAGCCCGCCGCGAAGCTGAAGAGCTGCGCAGCCAGATCCCGCACTGAGATCCGGAGCCGGAGCACTCCCGCGCCTGCAGCACGCACTGGCTGCGCCAGCACGCGCTGAACAGCCTTGGGCCTGGCGCCGCGCTCAGCGCGGCGCGGGCGCGCCCCCCGGCGGGTCAAGGAAGCCGCAGGCCCCGCGAAGGGGCTTGTCCTTGACCCGCCAGCCTTCAAACACAATCGAATAGGGCCTGAACGGGCAAGCCTGCCCGTTCAGGCCTTCTCAGCGAACGTAAAACGCCGCGCGAAGCGCGGCGCCAGGCCCAACAGGCGGAAATCATCTTTGATGATTGATCAACTGGCGGGAGCGCCCTCCCGCCCTGCCCCGCGTTACCAGCGCTTCAGGGCGTCTTCGTCGGCTTCCTTGGCCGCCACCCAGTCCGAGCCGCCGCTGGCCAGGATTTCCTTTTTCCAGAACGGCGCACGGGATTTCAGGTAGTCCATCAGATATTCCGCCGCCTCAAAGGCATCCTTGCGGTGCCGGGCCGCAGTGGCAACCATCATGATGCGCTCGCCCGGAACCAGGCGGCCGTGGCGGTGGATCACCAGCGCATCCGCCAGCGACCAGCGTTTCACCGCTTCCTCCGCAATCGCAGTCAGCGCCTTTTCGGTCATGCCCGGGTAATGCTCGATCTCCATCGCCTCAAGCCCGCCCTGATCCGCGTCGCGCACCACGCCGGTGAAGGTCACCACCGCACCGGCGCCCTCAACACCCGCGGCGAAGGCATCGCTTTCAGCGCCCAGTTCAAACGGCGCTTGCTGGACAGAAATCCGCATCGCGTCAGCCCCCGGTCATCGGCGGGAAAAAGGCCACTTCCCGCACCCCTTCCAAGGAGGCGTCGAAATCGGCAAGATCCTGGTCCAGCGCCACCCGCAGCGCCGTCAGATCGGCAAAGGCCGCGGCATAGCGCTCTTCACGTGCCCGCAATTCCTCGATCAGATCATTCACCGTCGCGGCTGAGGTCTCAACCCGCTCACGCGGAAGGCCGATACGCTCGCGCACCCATGCGAAATAGAGAATGTCCATCAGTGCGCCTCCTTCAGATGCGGCATCGCCTTGCGCATGTAATCGAAACCGGTAATGGCCGTCAGCGCCGCCGCGATCCACAGCAGCCACAGCCCAACGCGGCCGGTCCAGATCATGCCGGCCTCTTTCCAGCGCAGGCCAAACAAGTCTTCCACTTCGCCAGCGATTATCTGGCTGTAAATCTGAGCATCCATGCCAAAGGACGACATCACCAGGTAATGCTCGAAAATCCCCTGCGAGAACAGCGTGGCAATGGCGATCATCTGGGCCGTGGTTTTCCACTTGGCAAGCTTGGTCACCTTCAGCGTGCCTGCGGTATCGCCTAGATATTCGCGCAGGCCCGAGACAAAGACCTCGCGGAACAGGATCACCGTGGCAGGCAGCACTAGCCAGGGGGTCCAGTGTTCGGCTGCATAGCCGACCAGGATCATCAGCGCGATCACCACCATCGCCTTGTCGGCAATCGGGTCCAGCATCGCGCCCATCTTGGTCTCCTGCCCCCAGGCCCGCGCCAGGTAGCCGTCGAACCAGTCGGTGACTGCGGCGCTGATGAACAAGAGCAGTGCAAACCAGTCCGCATAGGGCCGCGAGAAGTAGAGGAACATCACCGCGAGGCCGGGCGCAGCCACCAGCCGCAGCAGGGTGAGGATATTTGGCAGGGTCCATTTCATGCGGGCACATTATCCGGCTGTTTCGAAAGTGGAAAGCGGCCCTGCGCAAAATTCGGCCCTCAGCTGCCGGGCGCGTGAAAATACCGCAAACCCGGATCGCGCCTTCGTGATCCGCCCCGCCGCTCAGAAAGCCGGTCTTCAGGCGATGGAGGTGTCCAGCAGCGCCCCGTGCCGTTCGCCGTGATGGCTGGAATGGTCGAATTTCCGGTGCACCTCGTTCAGCCGGTCCCGGTCCAGGAAAATATGGTTATGGATCACCCGCACCAGGTCTTCCTTGGCCAGCTTCAGGGCCTCCGCTTCGGTATCCGCCAGCGCCTTGCCCTTCAGCTTGTTCAGTTCCTTGGCAATTTTCTCGCATTCCTTCTTGGCCTTATCCACATGCTGCGCCTCATGCGCCAGGCAGCAGGCATAAAAGCGGTACCACTCGATCAATGCCCGGGACGACAGCCCGCTGACAGAGCGTTTCGGGCAGCGGACGGTTGGATGCAGAACCAGCTTAAGAGCCGAGACCTTGGCGGTCATCTCGAACCAGCCGGTCTTCTTGTCGATCCTGGGCTTGCCGTCCGCCGCGTATTTCCCTTTGGCGGTCAGGCATTCCAGTTCGGTGGTGGTCAGAAAGGCGACTTTCTTGTTGTCGTTGGGGTCTTTCGGCCCCTTGCTTTTGATGCTCTTGGCGATGTCGGGCAGCGTCTTTCCCGACACGGAATAGGTGTCGTAGACAACGGTCTTTACGGTCAGGGATACGGGCATAATTCCTCCGGGCAGTAAATGGCTGCCCGCAAAACCTAGCACGATCGAAGTCTAGTCCAAAATTTCCGGCCTATCCTTGCGCATGGAAGTGGTCATAGATCCGCTCGGCCAGGGCTTCCGAGATCCCCTCCACCGCCTTGAGGTCAGCGAGGTTGGCCCGGCTCACCGCCTTGGCGCTGCCGAAGTGGGCCAGCAGCGCGCGCTTGCGCGAGGCGCCGACGCCGGGCACCTCGTCCAGCGGCGTCGCGCTCAGTGCCTTGGCGCGCTTGGCGCGGTGGGTGCCGATGGCAAACCTGTGCGCCTCGTCCCGCATCCGCTGGATGAAATAGAGCACCGGGTCATTGCGCTGCAGGGCAAAAACGGGCGCGCCGGGACGGTAGAACTCTTCCTTGCCGTGATTCCGGTCGACGCCTTTGGCAACGCCCACCATGGGAATGTCCTGCACCCCGTGCTCTGCCATGATCTCTGCCACCGCCGAGACCTGCCCGGCCCCGCCGTCGATCAGCAAAAGGTCGGGCCATAGCCCCTTATCGCGGTCCGGATCTTCCTTCAGCAGGCGCGAGAAGCGGCGGTTCAGCACCTCTTTCATCATGCCGAAGTCATCACCCGGCACTAGATCATCGCCCTTGATGTTGAACTTGCGGTACGCGTTTTTCATAAAGCCGTCCGGCCCCATCACGATCATGCCTCCCACCGCATTGGTGCCTTGAATGTGGGAGTTGTCATAGACCTCGATCCGCTGCGGCGGGGCTTCCAGACTGAAGGCTTCAGCCAGCCCGCGCAGCAGTTTTGCCTGGGTCGCGCTTTCGGCCATGCGGCGGGCCAGGCTCTCACGGGCATTGCGCACGGCAAAAGCCACCAGCTCGGTCTTCTCGCCGCGCTGGGGCACCAGAAGCTCCACCTTGCGGTCAGCCTTCTCGCTCAGCGCCTGTTCCATCAGATCGGCGTTCTCGATGCCATCCGAAAGGATCAGCTGCCGCGGCGGCTCCTTGTTGCTGTAGAACTGGCCCAAGAAAGCTTCCATAATCTCCGCCGGGCTCATATCGGCATCCACCCTAGGGTAGAAATCCTGGTTGCCCCAGTTCTGATTGGCGCGGATGAAGAAGACCTGGACGCAGGCCTGCCCTGACTCAAGGTGCAGGCCGACGACATCCGCTTCCGCCACGCCGCGGGGGTTGATGCCCTGGCTGGACTGCACCTGGGTCAGCGCCTTGATCCGGTCGCGCAGGGCGGCGGCGCGTTCGAACTCCATCGCCTCCGAGGCCGCCATCATCTGCTCAGCCAGCTCCTCCTGCACCTTGGTGGACCGGCCCGACAGAAATCGTTCGGCGTCGCGCACGCTGGCGGCATAGTCCTCTTCGCTTATCAGCCCGGTGCAGGGCGCGGTGCAGCGTTTGATCTGATACTGCAGGCAGGGCCGGGTGCGGGTCTCGAACATGGAGTCCGAGCAATTGCGCAGCAGGAACGCCTTTTGCAGCTGATTAAGCGTCCGGTTCACCGCGCCCGCGCTGGCGAAGGGGCCGAAGTAACTGCCCTTCTGCTTGCGGGCGCCGCGGTGCTTTTTGATCTGCGGAAAAGCGTGATCCTTGGCGACCAGAATATTGGGGAAGCTTTTGTCATCGCGCAGCAGCACGTTGTATTTGGGTTTCAGCTGCTTGATCAGATTCTGCTCCAAAAGCAGCGCCTCGGTTTCCGTCCGCGTGGTCAGGAACATCATCGAGGCGGTGAGCGCGATCATCCGCTCAATCCGCGGACTGTTGCCCGGGCGGGTGTAATTCGACACCCGCGCCCTGAGATTGCGCGCCTTGCCGACATAGAGCACCCGGCTGTCGGCATCCAGCATCCGGTAGACACCCGGCGAACTGTCGAGCGTTTTCACATAGTCCTGGATCACGGCATAGCCGGTGCGGGGCGGCGAATCCTGAGGGGCTTCGGCAGGCTGGTCGTTCATGCGCCCAGACATACGATTCCCCGCCTCCGGCTGCAATGTTTGCCTGCCCGGATCAAGAGCGGGGAAATCCACGATTGCTGTGGATAACTACGGAGATATCTTTGGGCTATCCCGCCTTTTCCCTTATTTTGAGGCAGTTTCGGGCGGATGCCTAAAATTTAGGCAGTTTGTTAAGGATCTGTTTTCAAACAAAACTTTTATCACACCCTGTCAAGGTTTTGAAAAGAAAGGCACTTTTGTAACGCTTCCGTGACGGTATGTGATCCGGTGCAAAACTTTCCGGGAAAGGGACGCAATTACGCTGGTTTGCGTCACTCCAGCCCGTCCGCGTCCGGGGTCTGCCAGCCCAAGTGCTGACCGCCGTCGACACAGATCATCTGGCCGGTGACGGCCTTGGCCTTCAGGAGATAGGTGAGTGCTCCGGTGATGTCATCTGCATCCGCACCGCGCTGCAGGATCGTCGCCTGACGCTGGCGTGAGAACTGTTCCGGGTTTTGCCGCGGCCCCTGCAGGGTTGGCCCTGGGCCGATTGCATTGACCCGGATCTGCGGCGCCAGCGCCTGGGCCGCGGTCTGCGTCAGGGTCCAGAGCGCCGATTTGGCCAGCGTGTAGGTCATAAACTCGGGCGTCAGCTTGCGCACCCGCTGGTCGATCATGTTGACCGCCAGCCCCCAGGCACAAGGCTCCGCGTCTGTTTCGGTCTGCGAAACGTCCTGCGCGGCCATTGCCTGCAGCAGCACAAAGGGCGCCCGCAAATTGCTGTTTAAATGCCGGTCCCAACTGTCGCGCGTGGCGGTTTGCAAGCGGTCGTACTCAAAAACCGAAGCGTTGTTGACCAGGCAGGTGATAGGTCCTTCCAGCGCCGCAGCCGCACGCGGCAGCAGCGCCTGGGCCTGGGCTTCGTCCAGCAGATCCGCCTTCAGCACCTCCGCATGGCGGCCAAGGCCGCGGATTTCCCTGGCGGTCTGCTCTGCCCCGTCAAGGGAAGCGGCGTAATGCACGGCCACGTCATAGCCCTGCCGGGCCAGCTCCAGCGCCATCGCCCGGCCCAGCCGCCTGCCTGCTCCGGTCACCAATGCCCGCATCTGCGCCCTCCCGTTGCTGCTGCAACCGAAGAGTTAGAACAGAACGATCATATACGCCATATAGAGCACGCTGAGAATGACGCCCCAGATGCGGGTGATGTCCTGTTTGAAGAAGACAAAGGGGATCAGCAGAAGCGACGCCGCCAGCATCACCCACAGGTCGAACTCCAGGAACTCGGGATCAACGCTGATCGGGCCGACAAAAGTGGCGATGCCGATGATGGCCAAGAGGTTGAACATGTTGGAGCCGATCACATTGCCCAGCGCCACATCCGCCTGGCGGCGCAGAGCCGCCATCACCGTGGTGGCAAGTTCAGGCAGCGAGGTGCCCACCGCGACCAAGGTCAGGCCGATCACGGTTTCGCTGATGCCATACATACGGGCAATGATGGTGGCGTTGTCGACCAGCAGATCCGCGCCCAGCGGCAGGCCGATCAGCCCCAGCAGCAGATAGGTGCAGACCCTCCAGTAAGGCATGTCGGGGTCGGCTTCCTCGATCTCTTCCAGGTCGTCCTCGCAGGCGCAATCCTTGCCGTTGCGGCGATGGACGCGCGCCTCGTAGAAGGCCACGCCCAGCACACCCGACAGCGCCGCCAGCAGGATCAGACCGGACCAGATGGTGAAGGTGCCGCAGAAAGCCAGAGCGATGAACAGAAAGGACGCGCCCAGCATGAACATATAGTTCTTGCGAGTGCTGCATTCACTGGTGTGAAGGGCACGCATCAGGGCGGGAATGCCCAGAACCAGCAGAATGTTGGCAGTGTTGGAGCCGACCACATTGCCCAATGCGATGCCGTCTGCGCCTTCGTGCACAGCGCTGATAGCGATCAGCAGCTCCGGTGCCGAGGTACCGAAGGCCACGATGGTCAGGCTGACGATCAGCGCAGGCACCCCCAGCCGCAGGCTGAGGTTCACAGCACCGCGGACCAGCGCATCGCCTGCCAGCAGCAGGATCACCAGCCCCAGGGCCGAATACAGCCATGGCATCATTTGCCACGCCCTCCTTTTTGGCAGCCGCAGGGGCCCTTGCCGATCTTGAAGCGGCCGCAGGACGGGCAGCGCTTGGAATTGAGGTGTTTCTGGCCGGGAAAGCGCAGTTTGCCGAACATCGCCAGCACCGCCATCACCACCAGGAAGATTGCAACGATCTTGAACAGCACGTCAGAGCCCGAAACGCGCATACTCCGCGCGCTCCTCGATGCCGGCCAGGGCGTCCTGGGCAATACGCATGCCAAAGCGGCTAAGCAGCGGCTTCTTGAGCCCGTACCGGCGGAAGCGGACCTTCTCGCCGTAAAGCTCCTGCATCTTGGGCTTCAGATGGCCGACGCCGTCAATCAGCCCCAGCTCCAGCGCCCGGCGCGCCAGCCAGATCTCGCCGGTGAACAGGTTTTCATCTGATTTCAGCTTGGGGCCGCGGCGCTCGGTAACATGGTCGATGAAATTGGCGTGGATGTCGTTCAGGATCACCTTCAGGCGCTGCACGTCCTCGGGGTTCTCCGGACGGAACGGGTCCAGCATCGATTTGCTCTCGCCAGCAGTATAGACCCGGCGCTCGACGCCCTGGCGCGCCAGCAGCACATGGGCGCCGAAACCGGCCGAAATCACCCCGACCGAGCCCAGCACCGAGCTGGCATCGGCCCAGATCTCATCCGCCGCCGCCGCCAGCCAGTAGCCGCCTGAGGCCGCCACATCTTCGACAAAGGCATAGACAGGCACGTCCAGCTCTTCCGCCAGGCGGCGGATGCGGGCGCCGATCAGCGAGCTTTGCACCGGCGAGCCGCCGGGCGAGTTGATCTCCAGCGCCACAGCAGCGGGTTTCCCTTTGCGGAAGGCGCGTTCCAGCACCGGCGTCAAAGCGGCATCGCTCAACGAGCCGCGGCCCGGCATGCCAATGGCGCCGTTGAGGCGGACCACCGCCACTAGCGGCTGTCTTTTCAGGAAAGGCAGGCGAAATCTCATGGCGCCGATGTAGAGCGCCCCCCGCGGTGAAACAAGGTGCGCATCCGGCGGAAATGCCGCGAAATGCAAAAACCGCACAGCCGCGGGCAAATTTGCAACGCTGGCGCCAGGCGCCAGGCGGGGTGCTCCCGCCCGTCAGGACAGCAGCTTGCAGCTGCTGCCTTCCCGTTGGGCCGGGCGCCGCGCTGGTGCGCGGCGCAGCGCCTTCGGCCGGCCTCAGGCGCAACACCCGGCACGCGGCACGCGTGCCGGGCCCGCCCGCTGCTGACTTGCGTGCCGGTTCAGGCCCGGATGCGCCAGCCGGTCTTGAAGATCCACCAGATGACCCCCATGCAAGCCAGGGTAAAGGCGGCAATGGCGCAAAGGCTCAACAGCACCGGCACATCGGCCTGGCCGAAGAAGGCCCAGCGGAAGCCCGACACCAGATAGACCACCGGGTTGAACAGGGTGACCGCCTGCCAGACCGGCGGCAGCATCGAAATGGAATAGAACGACCCGCCCAGGAACACCAAAGGCGTCACCACCAGCAGAGGCACCAATTGAAGCTGTTCGAAATTCCCGGCCCAAATGCCGATGATGAACCCCATCAGCGAGAAGCTGAGACAGGTCAGCACCAGAAACGCCACCATCGCGATGGGATGCTGGATCGTCAGGTCCACAAACAGCGAGGCGGTGGCCAGGATCACCACCCCGATGAACAGCGACTTTGTCGCCGCCGCCCCGACAAACCCCGCAACCACCTCCAGAAAATTGATCGGCGCCGAGAGGATCTCATAGATGTTGCCGATGAATTTCGGGAAGTAGATGCCAAAGGACGCGTTGGAGATGCTTTGGGTAATCACTGACAGCATGATCAGCCCCGGCACGATGAAGGCGCCGTATTCGACCCCGTCCACTTCCTGGATCCGGCTGCCGATGGCGCTGCCGAAGACCACGAAGTAAAGCGAGGTGGACAGTACCGGCGAGATGAAGCTTTGCATGAAGGTGCGCCAGAACCGCGCCATTTCCGCCCTGTATATGGTAGCTACCGCTGTCCAGTTCATGCCGCATCTCCCGAAACCGAGCCCTCAGAATTCGTTCCCTGCGACACCAGGCCGACAAAGATATCCTCCAGGCTGGATTCCCGCGTTTGCACGTCCGCCAGCACCAGCCCGGCCTGGGCCACGTCGTTCAGCAAGTGGGTGATACCGGTGCGCTCTGCCCTTGTGTCATAGGTGTAAAGCAGCGTGCCGCCGCCGTTGACCAGCTGCAGATTGTACTGGCCCAGCTCCGTTGGAATTTCCGACACTGCCGCCGTCAGCTGCACCTCCAGCTGCTTTTGCCCCATCCGGGCCATCAGCTGCTCCTTGGGCTCGACCAGCAGCAGTTCGCCGCCAGTGATCACCCCGACCCGGTCGGCAATCGCCTCCGCCTCTTCGATGTAATGAGTAGTGAGGATGATGGTGACGCCGCTCGCCTTCAGTTCCGCCACAATCTCCCACATGTCCTTGCGCAGCTCCACATCAACGCCCGCGGTGGGCTCGTCCAGGAACAGGATGCGCGGATCATGTGCCAGCGCCTTGGCAATCAGCACCCGCCGCTTCATGCCGCCCGACAGCTCCATAATCTTGGCATCGCGTTTTTCCCAGAGCGTCAGCTTGCGCAGCACTTCCTCGATCCGCGCCGGATCAGCCGGCTTGCCGAACAGCCCGCGCGAGAAGCTGACGGTGTCATGCACCTTGGCAAAGGGTTCCAGGGTGATTTCCTGCGGCACCAGGCCGATCAGCGAGCGCGCGGCCCGGAACTCGGCGACATTGTCGAACCCGCCGACTGAAACGCTGCCCGAAGATGCGGTGGTGATACCGCAAATTGTTGAAATCAAAGTGGTTTTTCCCGCGCCATTTGGGCCGAGCAAAGCCAGGATCTCACCTTCTTCGATATCAAGCGAGACGCCCTTCAGCGCCTCAAACCCGCCGTCATAGATTTTGCGCAGATCGCGGATGGACAGGATCGCCGTCATGGTGCCTCCGGGATGGTCTCAAATCCCGGCCAACCTAGCGGCGGTTTGCCGCATCTGCCAGCCCCCGCCGTGCAGACGCGCCTGTGCGCCAGCGCAGGGGCTCAGCCGCGGCCGGTCACCTTGCTGAACCACCCCTTCTTTTCGCCGTCCTGAGAGGCATCGCCTTCTTCGCCTGCCTCCTCTTCCGGCGCCAAATGCGCCTGCAGATTGGCAAAGAACTGGTCGGCCATCTTTTTTGCAAAACCGTCAATGATGCGGCTGCCGAGCTGGGCCAGCTTGCCGCCGACTTTGGCCTCGACCTCATAAGTCAGCAACGTGCCGGTCTCCGAAGGCACCAGCGACACAACCGCCCCGCCTTTGGCAAACCCCGCTGCACCGCCTTTGCCTTCGCCGGAGATGGTCAGCTTTTCATTCTCCACAAGGTCCGACAAGGCAACCCGCCCTTTGAACGTGGCTTTCACCGGACCGACTTTCTGGGTGACCGTTGCCTCGAAGCCGTCTTCCGGTGTTCCCGTGACCTCCTCCGCTCCCGGCACACAGGCCTTGAGGACGTCCGGCGACAACAGCGCCGCAAAGACTGTTGCTGGATCGGCAGCAATGTCTTTCTGGTCACTCATCAGCATGGCATGCCTCCCTGGTTTGCTTGTGCTGTCTGCACCAGACCTAGCCGCCCTGCTGCACGCTGCCAAGCCGGCAATGCTGGGACCGGGATGAAACGCTGCGCAACCTGCTCCTGGGCGAGCCATCCGCACCGGAGCAAGCGAACCGGGGCACTCCCGCCCCTGCCCTTGCGGCCGGCCAATGCCAGCCTAGAGGCAGCGTTGTGCCAAGCAGCGCGCGATGCGCGCTGCTGCTCCATTCCATCCTCAGCCGGCCAGAAGGCGGACACGCTGCGCGTTTCTAACTCGTTTCGGACAGCCAGCTTGCGGACCGCCAATCATCCCTTGCGCTTTCAGCCTCTTTCCCGCCCGCCAATTTATCCGGCCGCCCCCGCTCCTGCCGCCTCAACGTGAACGCAACCACGCCGCGCACCAGCGCGGCGCCAGGCCCAAGGTTCCGCAGGGCATCTATGATGCCCGGCGCAAGCGCGGGAGCCTTTCCCGGCGTGTTTTGCCCCCGCCTCCCGAAGCCGGCCCGGCTCAGTACGGCAGCCCCGTGTAGTTTTCTGCCAGCGATGACAGCGCCGCCTCCGAGGAGAACAGGTAATCAAGCTCTGCCCGTTGCAGCCGCAGGTCCGTGTCCGTCCCGTCCGGAGCGCGGTGCAGCAGATTGGTCATCCACCAGCTGAACCGTTCGGCCTTCCATACCCGCGCCAGCGCTTTTTGCGAGTACCCGTCCAGCCCGGCGCTGTCGCCTCTCAGATAATGATCCAGCAGCCCGTGATAGAGGTAATGGATATCCGAGGCCGCCAGGTTCAGCCCCTTAGCACCGGTGGGCGGCACGATATGGGCCGCATCGCCGGCAAGGAACAGGTTGCCATAGCGCATCGGCTCCGCCACGAAACTGCGCAGCGGCGCAATGGATTTCTCGACCGACGGCCCAGTCTGCAAGCTTGCTGCCACCTCATCCGGCAGGCGGCGTTTCAGCTCATTCCAGAAGGCCGCATCGCTCCAATCCTCCACCCGGTCCGTCAGGGGCACCTGAATGTAATAACGGCTCAGCACCCGGCTGCGCAGCGAGCACAAGGCAAAGCCGCGCTCGTGGCGGGCATAGATCAGCTCGTCCGAAACCGGCGGCGTTTCCGACAGCACCCCCAGCCAGCCGAAGGGATAGACCTTCTCGTATTCCTTCAGCACATCCGCCGGAATCGATTTGCGGCTGACCCCATGGAACCCGTCGGCGCCGACGATAAAGTCGCAGTCGGCCCGCTGCGCTTCGCCATCCTGGTCCCAGGTGACATAGGACCGTGCTCCCATCAGCGCCTGAAGCTGCACGTTCTGCGCCCCGTGAACGATCACGCCACCCATTGCATCGCGCGCTGCGTAGAGGTCGCGGGTCACTTCGGTCTGGCCGTAGACCATCACCGTTTCACCGCCGGTATGCTTTGCCAAGTCGACCCGGTCCAGCCGGCCTTGGTGCGCAATGCGGAAGCCCCCGTGAATCTCGCCTTCGCGGTCCATCCGCGCGCCGCAGCCTGCCTCGCGCATCAGATTGACGAATCCATGCTCCAGTACACCGGCCCGGATCCGCCCCAGAACATGCGCGCGGGAGTGTTTCTCCAGCACGATCGAACTGATGCCCTTGCGGTGCAGGAGCTGCGACAGCAGCAGCCCGGAAGGGCCGCCGCCGATGATGACGACTTGTGTCTGATGCGAGGGCATGCGCGTTCCCCTGTCCGTTCAAATTCTGCGTGCACCTGAAATAATGCGCGGCCCAGCCCCTTTTGCGAATGGATTGAGTGCGCCAATTCTTGTACATTTCACGCATGAAAGCTGCACCCCGCATTGACAGCTACAATCTGTTCGGCGAGACCGCCGAACTGGCCGATGTGCTGCATGTGGAGACGATCCGGGCACGCTCCGAGCTGCATGACTGGGAATTGCGGCCGCACCGGCATGCGCGGCTGCATCAGCTTCTGGTTCTTACAGGCGGAGGCGGTGCGGCAGAAATTGACGGTTTCACCCATCCGCTGGCGCCACCCTGCCTGGTCAATGTGCCGCGCAGCGTGGTGCATGGCTTCCGTTTTGACAGCGGCACCGGCGGCTGGGTGATCACCCTGGCCTCGGACCTGCTGGACCAGAACCTGGCCGCGGGCGAAGGAGTCCGGGTGCTGCTGGACCAGCCTGCCGTGCTGCCGCTGCCTGCCGGGCTGCAGGATCTGGCTCAACAGCTCTTTTCCGAGTACAGCCGCCGCGAATTTGGCAGAGCCCAATTGCTGCGCGGACTGGCGCTGGCGGCCACGGCGCTGGCCGCACGGGCCATTGCCGAACCGCGCGGCGCGCAGCCCCACAGCGGCGGCGGCCCGCTTTTTGCGCGTTTTGAGGCGCTGGTGGAGCGTGACTTCCGCCTGCGCCGCCCGCTGGCGGATTACGCCTCGGAGCTGGCAGTCTCCCCTACCCATCTGAACCGGATTGCGCATCAGGCCACCGGCCAGCCGGCCTCGGCCCTAGTCACTGCCCGCATGCTGCGGGAGGCCCGCAGGTTGCTGATCTACACCAATCTGACCGCCGCCCAGATTGCCTATGAACTCGGCTTCAACGATCCGGCCCATTTCAGCCGTGTCTTTGCCAAGGGCACCGGAATGCCGCCACGGAAATTCCGCCAGCAGCTTGCCGAAGGCAGCTGAGCCGCCGCAGACTATTTCGCAAACCATCGTCAAACGAGGAACGCATATGCTGCAGGGGATCCGCATTCTGGAGGTCGAAGGCCTGGGTCCCGGCCCCTTTGCCGCGATGACATTGGCCGACCTCGGGGCGGAGGTGATCTGCGTGCACCGCCCGTACACCGGGCATACACCGGGGATGCCGGAAAACTCGCTTCTGGACCGCGGCAAGCGTTCGATCACGCTGGACCTGAAAGACCCCGCCGATGCGGAGACTTTTCTGAAACTTGCCGGAACCGCACATGGCCTGATCGAGGGTTTCCGCCCCGGTGTGATGGAGCGCCTGGGCCTCGGGCCGGAACACTGCCATGCGGTGAACCCGGGCCTCGTCTATGGCCGGATGACCGGCTGGGGCCAGGACAGCCCGCTGGCACGTGCTGCAGGCCATGATTTGAATTACATCTCGCTGTCCGGCGCGCTGTGGTATGCGTCGAACCCCGGTGACGCGCCGCTGACACCCGCAACTCTGGTTGGTGACATCGGAGGCGGCGCGATGTATCTGGTGGCAGGCATGCTGGCCGGCATCCTCAACGCCCGGTCCACGGGCAAAGGCTGCGTGGTCGATGCGGCGATCTATGACGGCTCGGCGCATATGATGAACCTGTTGATGAGCATCCGCCAGGCCGGGAACTTCGGCGTGGTACGCGGCGCAAACCTGCTCGACGGCCCGCACTGGAGCCGCACCTATGCCTGCTCGGACGGCGGCTTTGTCTCGGTGCAGTGCCTGGAGCCGAAATTCTATGCGCTGTTTCTGGAGAAGCTGGGGCTGGCGGAGGACCCGGGTTTTCAGCAGCAGTTCAACAAGGCGCTATGGCCTGCCCTGACCGGCCGCCTCGCCGGAATCTTCGCCAGCCAGCCGCGTGATCACTGGGCCGTGCTGTTCGACGGAAGCGATGCCTGCGTGGCGCCAGTGCTGAACCCCGAGGAGGCCCTGGCCCACCCGATGAACAGCCGCCGCACCTGGGTTGAGGATGCGGGAGTGCTGCAGGCTGCCCCCGCCCCGCGGTTTTCAGACCAGTCCGCATGGATACCGCCAGAGATCCCCCGGCGCGGCCAGCACACAAAGGAAATCCTGGCAGAACTGGCCCAGAAGTAGGGTCAGTCTTCCTTCTTCGCCTTTTCCGCCGCGGCCTTCATCCGTTTGAGCAGTTCGGTCTTGTCCGCCTGCTTGCCGAAGGGATTTTTCTTAGTGCCCTTGGCATTGTGTTCCGAATGACGGGGCTTGTTGCTGCCCATGCGGGCACCGCCCATTCTGCTGTAGTCCATCGCAAGTCCTCTGGCTGTGCCCAAAGACGCGGCTAATGCCGCATCTTTGAGGCTAACACAAGATCAACCGTTCCGGACCGTGTCGATCATCAGCTGCACATTGTCCGGGTCGGCGTCGGGCGTGATGCCATGGCCCAGGTTGAAGATATGGGCGCCATTGCGGAAGGCTTCGACAATGCGGCGGGTGTCATCCACCAGCTCCTGGCCGCCGGTCACCATATGGCGCGAGGCAAGGTTGCCCTGCACGCAGCCGTCCACCTGGATGTTGGCCGCGGCCCAGGCCGGGTCGACGGAGTTGTCCAGCGCCACACAGTCGACGCCGGTGGCCTTGGCAAAGCCCACATACTTCTCACCCGCCTCGCGCGGAAAGCCGATTACGGGGATATCCGGGTGACGCTCCTTCAAAGCCGCGGTGATCTGGCGGCAGGGCTCCAGCGCATACTTCTGGAACGCTTCGCCCTTCAGCGAGCCCGCCCAGCTGTCAAAGATCTTGACCGCTTCGGCGCCTGCCTCGATCTGCTTGGAGAGGTAGTCGATGGTCGCCTCGGTGATCCGTGCCAGCAGCGCCTCAAACAAAGCGGTGTTTTCCTCACGCAGAGCGTGGGCCGGCCCCTGATCCGGAGTGCCGCGGCCGGCAATCATATAGGTCGCCACGGTCCAGGGCGCGCCGGCAAAGCCGATGAGCGCGGTCTCGGACGGGAGTTCCCGCGACAGGATGCGCACGGTCTCGTAGATCGGGTTCAGCGTCTCGTGAATGTCCGCAGCCGGACCCAGCTTGGCAAAATCCGCCTCAGTGGTGATGGTGGACAGCCGCGGGCCCTCGCCGGTCACAAACCACAGATCCGCGCCCAATGCCTGGGGGATCAGCAGGATGTCTGCAAACAGGATTGCAGCATCGAACCCATAGCGGCGGATCGGCTGCAGGGTGACCTCGGCAGCCAGCTCGGAATTGTAGCACAACGACAGGAAATCCCCCGCCTGCGCCCGTGTGGCGCGGTACTCCGGCAGATAGCGGCCCGCCTGGCGCATCATCCAGATCGGCGGCACATTCTGTTTCTCACCCGCCAATGCGCGCAGCAGCTTCTTTTGTCCGGCCATGATCATCCTCTTTGTCGCTCGGCTCCTGAGGTCAGGCCTGCGGGCCCGAATGTCAAGTGCAGGGGCGATGTGCCGCGCCCGGTAGCTCCGCGCTTTGCTCCAGATCAAAGCCCTGGATACAGGCGCATGAGAAAGGCAAAAACCGGTTTCCACCGGGGCGCAAACTGATTTAAGGCTTCTTCCCATGACACTGACCCTGCCCACCCCCGCTTCGCCCCTGAAAATCGGCACCCGCGGATCGCCGCTGGCGCTGGCCCAGGCTTATGAGACCCGCGGCCGGCTGGCCGCCGCTTTCGACCTGCCGCAAGAGGCGTTCGAGATCGTGGTGATCAAGACCACCGGCGACAATCAGGCGCTGATCGCGGCTGACAAGCCGCTGAAGGAGCTGGGCGGCAAGGGGCTGTTCACCAAAGAGATCGAAGAGGACCTGCTGTCCGGCGCCATCGACATCGCGGTGCACTCGATGAAGGACATGCCGGTGCTGCAGCCGGAGGGGCTGGCGCTGGACACCTACCTGCCGCGCGAGGATGTGCGCGATGCGTTTATCTCGCCGTCGCTGGCATCGCTGCAAGATCTGGCCGAAGGCGCCGTGGTCGGCACTTCCTCGCTGCGCCGCCGGGCCCAGCTTCTGAACCGCCGCCCGGACCTGAACGTGGTAGAGTTCCGCGGAAACGTGCAGACCCGTCTGCGCAAGCTGTCCGAAGGCGTGGCGGAATGCACTTTCCTGGCGATGGCGGGCCTCAACCGGCTGGCAATGGATGATGTGCCCGCCACTGCTATTGAAACAAACGACATGCTTCCCGCGGTTGCCCAGGGCGCAATCGGCATCGAGCGCCGCGCGGACGACAGCCGCGCTGCAGAGATGCTGACCGCGATCCATGACGATGAGACGGGCCAGCGCCTGGCCGCCGAACGCGCCTTCCTGGCTGCGCTCGACGGCTCCTGCGAGACCCCGATTGCGGGGCTATCCGAACTGGATGGCACCACCTTGCGTCTGCGCGGCGAGGTGCTGCGCCCGGATGGCTCCGAGGCGATCAGCGATGATCAAAGCTGCCCGGTGGAAGACGGCGCAGAATTGGGCCGGGAAATGGCGGCCAAGCTCCTGGACAAAGCAGGCAAGGGTTTCTTTGACTGGAAGGCCTGAAGCGAGGCTCTGCCTCGCGCTCCGGGATATTTTCTGCAAGAGGAAGACCAGTAACTTTTCCTCTTGCCTTAAATATCCTGGGGGTGAGCGCCGATGGCGCGAGGGGCCAAAGCCCCCCCTGACCGGCTTTAGATCTGTCCGGACCACCTCAGCCAGCTTTCCGGGCTGCCGCGGAAGGTGTTGAGGTCCACATCCCCTTCCACTCCCGGCACTTGGCCGGTGCCAGTGTACTGCCAGAAGCTCCACGCCTTGCCCGAGTAAACTTCACGCGGGTGGCCCGCCACCGAGCGCAGCCAGAATTCCGTGCCGCTGAGCTGGCCGATGCCGGTGTCGCGGTAGAAATCCACAGTCGTATAAATCACCGGGCGCTTGCCGTAGTGGCGCTCCAGGATGTTCAGGAACTTGCGCGCCTCGGCCCTGACAGTGGCGCCATCGGGGCGCAGCTTGCAGGTGCGGGAGCGGTGGTTCCACTCCATGTCCAGCACCGGCGGCAGCGCATTTGCATCACGCGGCACGTGTTTGATGAACCAGCGCGCCTGCTCCGCTGCCGGGCGGCAGAAATAGTAATAGTGATAGGCACCCCGCGGCAGACCGGCAGAGCGGGCGCCTTGCCAGTTCTCTCGAAAGCGCGGGTCAGTATGGTCGCCGCCCTCAGTTGCCTTGATATAGGCAAATGCAACGCCCGCCCGGCGCACCTGGCGCCAGTCCACCTCGCCCTGGTAGCGGGAAACATCAATTCCATGCACCGGGTAGGACCAGGGCTTGCGCCCCTCCCACTCAAACGGGTCGCTGTCACCGAACCAGGGATAGGTCCGCAATGATGCGGCGCGCGCGTTGGCAGGTTCCAACCGGGTGACTTCGGGGGCGTTCACGGTCCTGTCCGGCGGGCGGCCGCACCCCGCTGCCAGTGCCAATGCCAATACCCCCAGAACCAGTCCGCGCATGTGATATGCTCCTGCCTTGCCGTGTGATCGCTGCTCGTTTCTTTGCCTGTTCCTCTTCACTCTAGCGCAGCCGGACGCAATGTCGCCGGCGGCGCCGGCAAATCAGCATAAATCCGCCGCAAGAAAAAACGCGCCGCTTGGGCGCGGCGCGTATGCGGGAAGCTACAGATGGGGCCGGCGGTGCCGGATCAGACCCATTTGGCCAGCGGCGGCAGGCTCATCAGCACCGCGTTGGCGTCGTGGCCGGTCTCCAGCCCGAACTTGGTGCCGCGGTCATAGACCAGATTGTATTCCGCATAGAGGCCGCGGTGGATCAGCTGCGCATCCTTGTCGGCCTCGGAATAGGCCTGCAGCCGGCGCTTCTCAACCAGCGGCACATAGGCCGGCAGGAAGGCGCGGCCGATGTCCTGGGTCAGGGCGAAATCCGCCGCCCAATCGCCGGAGTTCTGGTCATCCATGAAGATGCCGCCGACGCCGCGGGCGCGCTTGCGGTGGGGGATGTAGAAATACTCATCCGCCCATTCCTTCAGCCGCGGGTACTGCTCCGCGCCATGGGGGTCCAGATGCTGCTTCTGCGTCCCGTGAAAATGCGCGGTGTCCTCATCGTATTCGATGCAGGGGTTCAGGTCCGAGCCGCCACCGAACCACCAGGCGTGCGGGGTCCAGAACATACGGGTGTTCATGTGGACCGCCGGCACATGCGGGTTGCGCATATGGGCCACCAGCGAAATGCCCGAGGCCCAGAACCGCGGATCGTCCTTCATCCCCGGAATGCCCTTGCGCGCGGCCATCGCATTCTGGGCCCGCTCGCCCAGGGTGCCGTAGACCTCGGAGATATTGACGCCGACCTTCTCGAACACCCGGCCGCCGCGCATCACGCTCATCAGCCCGCCGCCCGCATCCGAGCCATCATCTGAGGTCCGCTTGGTTTCCGTCACCTCAAACCGGCCCGGCTCCATGTCCGAGAAAGGGCCTTCGCTGTGGCTGTCCTCCAGCGCTTCGAAAGTGGCGACAATCTGGTCGCGCAGTTCCCGGAACCAGGCAGCGGCCTGGGCCTTCTGTTCTTTCATCTCAGCAGTCATACGGTTTCTTTCCAATCAATGGACCGGTGCAGAGACCGGATCCAGCAGCGTGCGGCCGCCGTCCAATGTCACCACCTGGCCGGTCATGAAGCCGGAGGCGTCCGAGGCCAGGTACTGCGCCGTCTCGGTCAGTTCGGTAGGCGAGGCCAGCCGGCCCAGCGGCGTATGCGCCTCGATGTTCTGGCGGTAGCTGCGGTTGTCTTTCAGAGTCGCCTGCATCGAGGCGCTCATTACCGAGCCGAAGGCAATTGAATTGACCCTGATGCGGTGCGGCGCCAAAGCCACTGACAGCGAACGGGTCGCCTGATCCAGCGCGGCGGAGGCGATGGAATAGGCCATCAGCTCCGGGTGGGTACGGCGCGCGGCGATGGAGGACAGATTGATGATGCTGCCAAGCGGGCCATCGCTGTCCTCATCCTCTTCGCCCTGCTTGATCATCCGCTTGGCCACCTGCTGCGACAGCCGCACAGTGGGCAAGAGGCTCTGGGTGAGCAGCTGGTCCAGCGTGTCATCGCTGGGATCCAGCGGATCGGTCGCCACCATCTGACGGGCGCCGTTGACCAGGATGTCGACACCGTCAAAGGCGTCGATAGTGGCGGACAAGAGGTTTGCGATGGTCAGCCGCTCACGCAGGTCTCCGGCGAAATAGCGGATATTGCTGTCATCGGCCTGCTCGCCCAGTTCGGCCACCAGTTGCGCCTCGCTGGCATCAGCAAACATCACATTGGCACCGGCATCGGCAAACTGCTTGCCAATCGCCAAGCCGATGCCGCTGGCGGAGCCGGTCACAATGGCGGTCTTGCCGGAGATGGAAAAGGACATGTGCAGACACTCCCTGAGGGCGTTTTTCTGGCACGTTAGACCGCGCCTGCCGGTTTGAAAACCGGCATTCCACGGTATGCGCCGTTACTTGCGCGCCCGCTTCGGCCGGGCCGCGTGCAGAATCTTGAAGCGGTTGTCGCCGCCCTCCTCGCGCACCTGGGAAAAGCGCTCGGCCAGCGCGGTCTCATACGGCAGGTGCCGGTTGGCCACCATCCATAGGCTGCCATTCGGGGCCAGCATCGACGCTGCCGCACCGATAAAGGCCTGGCCAAGAGCAGGCTCCGCCGTGCGGGTGGTGTGAAACGGCGGGTTCATCACCACGGTGTTCACCGGACCGGGCGCCTTCCAGGTACGGGCATCGGCCCAGTGGAACTGCGCCCGGGCATCTGCAACGTTCTGCCGCGCACAGACCAGCGCGTGGTAGTCGGCTTCAGCCATATGCAGCTCCTCTACCCCTTCGCGCTGCAGCACCTGCGCCGAGAGATAGCCCCATCCGGCTCCAAGATCGGCAACGCAACGGCCCAGTTTCGCGGGCAGCAGTTCCGCCAGCATCCGGGAGGCCGGGTCAATGCCGTCTGCCGAGAACACGCCCGGCGCAGTCACGAAGCCCTCCACCGGCTGTGCTTGGCCCGGCAGCCAATCCGCCAGATCCGTGCCGCCCTCGATCCAGAACACCTTGCCATGCGCCTTGGAGACCGGCGCGGAGGGTTCGCAGCGCTGGCGCAGCGCCTTCAGGACCGAATCAACGCCTTCGGTTTTGGCGCCATCGATCAGCACCTGGCCTTTTGTGCAGGCAGCGGCCTGCGCCACCAGCATCCGCGCCAGCGCCTTGGCCCGCGGCAGGAAGACCACGGCAGCCGCAAAATCCTCGCCTGCCCCGGGAGCAGGCGTGCAGGCGTAGCCCGTAGCGGCGAAATGGTCGTGATCGGGGCGGAACGGCTGGATAACCAGAACCCGCTCCTTGGGCAGCGCCGACAGGTCGTGGTCTGCACGCGGGTGGTATACGGCGATACGGCCCTCAGCCGGAACGGCAAAGCCGCCCGATTGGGCGGCCAATGACAAGCGGACGGACATCTAAGGGCCTCTTTATTCTTCTTTTTCCATGGTGCACTGCAGCGGATGCTGATGGCGGCGGGCGAAATCCATCACCTGCCCCACCTTGGTCTCGGCGATCTCATGGCTGAACACACCGACCACGGCAACGCCCTTTTTGTGCACCGTCAGCATGATCTCGAACGCCTGCGCATGGGTCATGCCAAAGAAACGCTCCAGCACCATCACCACGAATTCCATCGGCGTGTAGTCGTCATTCAGCAACAGCACCTTGTAGCGCGGCGGGCGCTTGGTTTTCGGCTTTGTCTTGGTCAGGACGCCGGCGTCGGTATCGTCGTCTGAATGATCCGTCATCATTAGGGGCTGCAGCGGCATGAGCAATTTGATCCAGTGATGCATGGAATTAACTGTGACGCTTATATAACCTCAATACTGTTTAGGAAAAGAGACTGAGACGCGCAGATTGACACGAAATTTGACAACAATCGGCTTTGATGCCGACGATACCCTTTGGCACAACGAGCGGTTCTTCCGCGTGACGCAGGAGAGATTCGCCGAATTGCTTGGGGATCACACGCCTGCGGACATGGGCCCGCAGGAGCTGGAACGGCGCCTGCTGGACGCCGAAAAGCGCAACCTTGGGCGCTATGGCTACGGGGTGAAAGGTTTCACGCTGTCGATGATCGAGACCGCCATCGAAGTGACCAACGAACGGGTTCCGGCCCCGGTGATCAAGGAGCTGATCACCGCCGGCCAGATGATGCTCTCCTACCCGATCGAGCTTTTGCCTCATGCCCGCGAGGCGGTCGAGGCGGTGGCGGGCCGCTACACCGTGGTGCTGATCACCAAGGGCGACCTGCTGGATCAGGAGCGCAAACTGGCGCAATCGGGGCTTGGCGATCTGTTCGACGGGGTCGAGGTGGTCTCGGAGAAAACGCCTGAGGTGTACCTGGACATCTTCGCCCGCCACGGCGACGGCGCGGCACGCGCGATGATGGTCGGCAACTCGATGCGCTCCGACGTGGTGCCGGTGATCGAAGCCGGCGGCTGGGGCACCTATGTGCCGCACGGGCTGGTCTGGGAAGTGGAGCACGCCGAAGCGCCGGAGCACAGCCCGCGTTATACTGAAATCGCAGACCTGAGCGGCCTGGCTCATCTGGTAGAAAGCCTAGGTTAGCCGGTGCTGGACGGCCCCGAAACGGGGCGCTATCCCTTTGCAAAACCAATCGGGAGCCCCGGGACATGCCGCACGCCGAACTGAAATACTCCAGCGATTTGGACATTGATGCCAAAGCCCTCCTCGCCGGAATCGAAGCCATCATCCTGGAGCACGACAGCGGCGCGGGCGCCTGCAAGGGACGTGCCTACCCTACGGATCAGTTCCACCACACCCATATTGCCATCAATGTGGCGCTGCTGACCAAACCGCACCGGGATGCGGCCTTCTCCCAGGCGCTGCTCAGTGATCTGGAAACCCGCATCAAGGCGCTGCTCAAGCAGCCTTGCGAATTCTCGCTCGGCCTCAGCTACTCGACGCCGTATTATGTCACCAATTCCCACACGCCATAACCCCTAAGGGCGGGCTGGCAGCCCGCTCAGCACCGCAAAAGGCAAGCTCTGCACCCCAGCAGCGCAACTTTTTTTGATAACCTTTTGTTAGGACTTGCCGCATCTAGCGGCCAAGCTATGTCTACCTACAAGATGCCGGCCCAACGACGGCAGCGGGCCAGACAGGCCGTTTTGACCGCTGTTTATTCCGCAGAAACCCTGTGTTAGGCTTTCGTCAACAGGCAAAAACGCCAGCCGGAAAACCGGCGGCACGAGGCAAACATGGCAGTGATCACGCAGGTCAATCCGGCGTCTGGCCGGTATTCCCGTACCCGTTTCTTATGGGCAGCGGCTGGCTTTCTCCTAGCAATACTGTTGCTTGGACTGGCACCGCAGCGCGCGGCAGCGGCCCCCTATGCGGCGATGGTGATTGATTCCCGCACCGGTGAAGTGCTGCACTCGCGCAATGCCGACACCAGGCTGCATCCGGCGTCGCTCACCAAGATGATGACGCTTTACATTGCGTTTGAAGCAGTGCGGAACGGCGAGATCACCCTGGACACCAAGGTGAAAATCTCCCGCAATGCCGCGGCCGAACCGCCCTCGAAACTGGGGCTGAAATCGGGCCAGCGGATTGCCTTCCGCTACCTGATCCGCGCCGCGGCCGTGAAGTCCGCCAACGATGCGGCCACTGCCATCGGCGAGACGCTGTCAGGGTCCGAGGCAGCCTTTGCGCGGCGCATGAATCGCACCGCCAAGGCACTGGGAATGAGCCGCACCACCTTCAAGAACGCCCACGGCCTCACCGCCAGCGGGCATCTGTCCACAGCGCGCGACATGACCACGCTGGGCCGCCATCTGCTCTATGATTATCCCGAGTACTACAACCTGTTCTCGCGCCGTTCGACTCACGCAGGCATCCGCGAAGTGCCCAACACCAACCGCCGCCTGCTGGCCAACTACCGCGGCGCCGACGGTATCAAGACCGGCTACACCCGCGCGGCGGGCTTCAACCTTGTAGCCTCAGCCAAACGCGGCAACGAGCGGATCATCGCCACCGTGTTCGGCGGCAAATCCACCACCTCGCGCAATGCCAAGGTGGCAGAGCTTCTGGACCTCGGCTTCCGCCGTGCGCCGTCGCGCGCCAAGCTGCGCCGCCCGGCGCGGCCGGCCTATCAGGGCGCCGGGGTGATTGTGGCCGATGCCGGCGACAGCAGTTCCGAAGAAGCGGCCGGCAAGACCATCCGCGTAAGCGGCCAGGTCAATACCAGCCTGCGCCCGAAGTCGCGCCCGGGCAGCAGCGGGCAGCCGGTTCTGGTTGCTGCACTTGAGGAAGCCTTGCAAACCCCTCCGGCTGAAGCAGCCGCCGAACCTGAACTGCAGGCAGAGCAGATCGAAAACGTCCAGGCTGTCAGCGCCGAAGGCGCCCTTCAGGGCGACGCCCTGCGCAACAGCATCGCCGTCGCTCTGGCCGAGGCCGAGGCAGAACCGGAACCTGCCCCGGCAGCGGTAGCAGCTACGGTGCGTCCCGCCGTTCAAAAAGCCTCCGCCAATACCCTGCGCCCGGTTGCGCGCCCCGCAAGCCTGGCGCTTGCAGAGGCCTCTCCCGAGCCTGAACCGGTGGTGGTAACCCGGCTCTCCACCTCGGGCGGGCGCTACTGGGGAGTCAACGTCGGCCTCTACACCAGCCGGTACCAGGCCGAGAAAGTGCTGTTGCGCACCGCGCTGTCGGAGCTGGAGACCCTGGACGGATCTTTGCGCAAAGTGGCCAAGACCCGGCGCGGGTTCGAGGCGAACTTCCTCGGCATGACCCAGGAGCACGCCGAACGCGCCTGCCGCCGCCTGAACGCCCGCAACATGGCCTGCAAACCGATCGGCCCCTCGTAAGGACGCAGCGCTGGAGACTTGCGAAAAGAGGCGCCGCAGCGGCGCCTTTTTTGCTGCGCGCCGGGTATCAGGCAGCCTCTCCCGTCCGCCGTCGGCCTTTTCTGGCGAAAAGACCGCCGCCCGTTGGGCATGGCACCGCGCATGGCGCGGTGCCATGCCCAACTCCGCCAAGGTGCTCTGGCGTCAGCCAGAGCACCTGCGGGGGCGGGAGAATTTCGCTGTCAGGAAGCTGCTCAGGGTTTGGGCTTGTCGTCCCAGTCATCACTGAGAATGCGGCGGGCGTCGCCCTCGGGGTCATCATACTGGTTGCTGCGCACCGTGTAGACAAAGGCCGCAAGCCCCACCGAGCCGAGGATCAGCGAAATCGGGATCAGGTAGGTGAGAACGCTCATGGGCTTTAGTCCAGTATGGCAGATTCAGCGCAGCCGCAGCGCGTTGAGGGAAACGGTTATGGAAGAGGTAGACATCGCCAGCGCTGCAATCAAGGGCGTGGCAAGCCCGGCAATGGCCAGCGGCACCGCAATCACGTTGTAGAGCGTGGCAATGCGGAAATTCTCGCGAATGCGGCGGGTGGCCTTTTGTGCCACGCCGCAGGCCTCGGCAATCGGCCCAAGGTCCTGGCCCAGCAGCACGATATCCGAGGCCACCCGCGCCGCATCCAGCGCCGAGGCGGGCGAGACCGAGACATGCGCCGCCGCCAGCGCCGCGGTGTCATTGAGGCCGTCGCCAACCATCAGCACCTTCTTGCCCTCATCCGCCAGCATCTGCACCCGGGCGGATTTGTCCGCGGGCAGCGCTTCTGCCACCCATTTGGCGATGCCCAGCCGCCTGGCCAGGTCCTCGACCGCACCAGCGGTATCGCCGGAGATCAGCAGCACATCCTTGCCCGCCTCCTTCAGCGCCTCGACGGCCTCAGCCGCACCGGGGCGCAGCGCATCAGTGAACAGGAACGCCTTTGCCTCCCCTGCCCCGCTGTCAAGCCAGGCTGCCGTCTGGCTGCCTTGCTTGGCGCCCACCCAGGCCGCACGGCCCAGCCGCACACGGTTTCCGCGGAAGATGCCCTCAGCGCCATAGCCCGGCACCTCGGCGATATTCTGAACGCTGGCAGGCTTAACTCCGGCTTCCCTCGCTGCCCGGGTCAAAGCCATGGACAGCGGGTGCGATGACCCCTCGGCCAGCGCCAGGGCAATCTCCAAATCCGCGCGGGCATGATCGCCAAGGTTGGTGACCTCCGGCGTGCCCGCTGTCAGCGTGCCGGTCTTGTCGAAGACAACAGTGTCCACCTCTGCAAGCCGCTCCAAGGCGGTGGCGTGTTTGATCAGCATACCCTTCTTGAAGAGCCGCCCCGAGGCCGCGGTGGTCACCGCAGGCACCGCAAGACCCAAGGCGCAGGGGCAGGTGATGATCAGCACCGCAGCTGCGATGTTCAGCGCCATGCGGATGTCAAACGTGTAAAGATACCAGCCTGCGAACGCCAAGGCCGACAAGATATGCACGCCGGGCGCATAAAGCTTGGCGGCGCTGTCGGCGAGCGACGTGTAGCGGGAGCGGCCCGATTCAGCGATGGCAACAAGATCGGCCATACGGTGCAGCGAGGTGTCCTCACCCACCGCCGTGGCGCGGATGGTCAGGGGGCCGGTCAGGTTCACTTCGCCAGCGGAGACCGCCAATCCGGGCTCTGCGAACACAGGCAGGGTTTCCCCGGTCAGCAGCGAGCGGTCCAGTTCCGACTGGCCCTCGACGATCTCGCCATCCACCGGCATCCGCCCGCCGGGGCGCACCAGGATAAGATCGCCAATGGCCAGATCCGCCACCGGCACCTCGTATTCATCACCATCCAGCAGCCGGATCGCGCGCGGCACCTCCAGCGCCGCCAGCTCTTCGGCAGCCGAGCGCGCCACGGCGCGGGTACGGTAGTCCAGATAGCGGCCTGCCAGCAGGAAGAAGGTGAGCGTCAGCGCCGCGTCGAAATAGGCGTGCTCGCCAGACAGGGAGGTCTCCCAAAGAGACGTCACCAACGCCAGCACCAGGGCCAGCACAATCGGCACATCCATGTTGAGGCGGCCAACCCGCAAAGCGGTCCAAGCATTGGCAAAGAACGGCTGCCCGGAGAAGATGATCGCCGGAAAAGTGATCGCGGCAGAGATCCAGTGGAACATATCCCGGGTCGCGTCCGAGGCGCCGGACCAGACCGACACCGACAGCAGCATCACATTCATCGAGGCAAAGCCGGCCACCGCCAGCCGCATCAGCAGGTCACGCCCCGCCTTGTCGTTCTGGGTCGCGGCCAGTGCTGTCAGATCCAGCTCATGCGCCTCATAGCCAGCCTTCTCCAGCACCGGGATCAGATCGGCGGCGCGCAGCTCCGGATCCGCTTCGATCAGCGCGCGCTTCAGCGTCAGGTTCACCCGCGCCGAATGGATGCCCGGGTGCGCGTTCAGCTCCCGCTCCACGGTCGAGATGCAGGCCTGGCAGTGGATACCCGGCAGCGACAGCGCCAGCCGCGCCTCGGTTGGCGCTTGCTCAACGCCGCCCTCCGGAGCGGCAACACAGGCCGGACAGGCGGCCAAAGACGGGCGGAGCTGGGCGGTCATCGGCGTTACCCTCTCACGTGCAGGATCACGCGCTGGGTGAACTCGGTGCCGTTCTTGGCCCGTGCCACCATGCGGATGTTCCAGTTTCCGGGCCCGAGTTCAGCCGGCGCGACATAGGCCTGGCCGTCAAAGGTGAATTCCGGCTGCTGGTCGTCCTGCACATGGGTGGCCCGGCCCAGCGTCGCGCTCAGCTTGGCGACCTCCACCGGCTGGCCATCCGCATCGGTGATCTCCAGCTTGACCTGATCGCCCGCCGAGGAGGCATAGACCGACCAGCCCAGCGCCTCCTGCGCAGAACGGCGCACGTCAAACTCCTGGCTGGCGATGTAAGAATTCTTCACCTCCAGCCCCGGAAAGGTTTTCACCGCGTTCACCGCCAGGGCGATGTTCACACTGATGATGATGGCAAAAGCCCCGCCAAAGACCATCAGCATGTGCTTGCCGGTAAACTCACGTTCGCGCTTGGCCATGGTTCAGTTCCCCTTGCCGTTAAAGCTGGTGTCCTTGTAGGCCCGTTCCCCGTTTATCAGATCCTCGACCCAGATGCGAACCGGGGTGGTATCGGTCTGCGACGGCGCCGAGCCTTTGGAAGAGACGATGTAGACCCGCTGCAGCAGCGCCGTATCGGCGGGCACGTTGACCGAATGATAGACGGTGCCTTCCAGCTGCAGCCGCATCGCCGGGTCGCCCTTGATCGAAAGTTTGAACACCCGGTCCTCGCCGTGCTTGTTGCGCAGGCGCACGTCATAAGTGTTGCGGATCGAGCCGTCGGACAGCGTCACATAGGTCGGATTGCGCTCGGGTGCCACTGTGAGCTCGATATCCGAGCGGATGAACAGGGCAAACAGCAGCCCCACACCCACCAGCGACCACAGGCTGGTGTACATGATGGTGCGCGGCCGGAAGATGTGCTTCCAAACGCTCTTGGAGGGCTTGCCTTCCCGCTCCGCAGCCTCATCGGAAGCCGCCATATAGTCGATCAGCCCGCGCGGCCGGCCGAGTTTCTCCATCACGTCGTCGCAGGCATCGATGCACAGCGCGCAGGTGATGCATTCCATCTGCTGGCCGTCGCGGATGTCGATCCCCATCGGGCAGACGTTGACGCAGGCCATGCAGTCGATGCAGTCGCCCTTTGCCTCGGCTCCAGGTGCCTTGCTCGCTTTGCCGCGCGGCTCGCCGCGCCATTCGCGGTAGCCGACGGTCAGCGTGTCCTCATCCATCATGGCCGCCTGGATGCGCGGCCAGGGGCAGGCATAGATGCAGATCTGCTCGCGTGCGAAGCCGCCGAACAGGAAGGTGGTGGCGGTCAGCACCAGCATGGTGGAATAGGCAATCGGATGCGCGTTCCCGGTCACCAGATCATAGGCCAGCGTCGGCGCGTCGGCGAAATAGAACACCCAGGCGCCGCCGGTGGCGAGGCCGATCAGGAACCAGGCCACCCACTTGGTCACGCGCAGGCGGGCCTTGCGGAAGTCCATCTTCTTCTGCCGGTGCAGGCGCAGGCGGGCATTTCGGTCGCCCTCGATCCAGCGCTCCACCAGAATGAACAGGTCGGTCCAGACCGTCTGCGGGCAGGCATAGCCGCACCAGACCCGGCCCAGCGCCGAGGTGAACAGGAACAGCCCCAAACCCGCCATGATCAGAAGGCCCGCAACAAAGTAGAATTCATGCGGCCAGATCTCGATCCAGAAGAAATAGAACCGGCGGTTGGCCAGATCCAAAAGCACCGCTTGA
The DNA here is from genome assembly GCF_000813745.1 of Leisingera sp. ANG-M1. GTDB lineage: Bacteria > Pseudomonadota > Alphaproteobacteria > Rhodobacterales > Rhodobacteraceae > Leisingera. The sequence continues at coordinate 181,839 of NZ_JWLC01000006.1, forward strand.
TCCGGCAGGCTGGAGCCCCGGTCCCAGCGGATCCACGGGGTCAGGTAATAGATCCCCAGCGTCACCGCCATGATGTACCATTTCAGGTTCCGGAACGCGCCGGAGACGCGCCGCGGAAAAATCGGCTCCCTGGCGGCATAAAGGCTGGGGGCGGGTTCGGAATCGCTCACGGACTCTCTCCGTTTGGTGGCTGTCAGGCGCCCTTGTCACAGAAGCAGCTGGACGGAACTTTGACGTGGATCAAAAAGCGCATCACACAATCATGTTTTCCGGCCGGCTTCAGCGCATTGTGAAGGCGAAACGGCACGTATTCCCCTGCTCAACGCACCGCCAGAGGCAAGTTGCCGCAGCCGCAATCCTGGGAGGCAGGTGGCGGCGCCGCAATCAACCGCGGGCCATTCTTCTGACATATTCTTGAATAGATTGATAACAAACCGGGCGACCCATCCATGCTGTCCGGCCCGTATTTTGACCAAAACTGAATTTTCAAGGATAGCCGATGCTGATCACAAAGGAACCGCAGCCCTTCGCCCCGCTCGAAGAACAGTTGCAAGGCGCCGCCCCTTTTGCCGCCGCCGGGCTGGTGCTGGCCGGCACCGCCGGAGATGACTCGCTCACCGGCGGCAGCGAGGCTGACCACATCACCTGCAACGGCGGTGCTGACACGCTGGAGGGCAGAGCGGGCAACGATACCATCATCGCAAGCGTAACAGGCGGCAACTCCTTGCAAGGTCTGATCATTGACGGCGGTGCAGGCGATGATCTGATCATCCTGTCCGGGCAATTGCCTTTCGGATCTGAAATCAACGGCGGCTTGGGACAGGACACGATCCGGCTGGACAGCGACATCCAGTTGCGGGGGGACTACTGGCAAGGTGAAAACGAGCTCCGCGTCGAAGTATTTGACTTCAACGGGTTCACAATCCGTGGCACGGCAGGAGACGACCGTTTCACCCTGAACTACACCACTGCCGAAAACCCATGAGCCATCCGTTTAGGCGCAGGCAACGACACGATCTATGCGCGCGGTTCAGAAAACGTGATTTACGGTGGCAGCGGCAATGACTTTCTTGCGGGTATCGGCGGCAATGACACATTGCGCGGCGGCCGCGGCAACGACGAGATGGATTGCGTGCCCGGAAACAACCTGCTGCAGGGCGGCCAGGGCGACGATTCCATCGGCGGGGGAACCGGTGACGACACGATCTATGGCGGCGCTGACGAAGATTTTGTCAATGGCGAAGAAGGCAACGACTGGATACATGGCGGCCGTGGCAGTGATTACCTCTCTGGCGACCAGGGCGACGACACGGTAAATGGCGGCCGCGGCAGTGACCGTTTATCCGGCGCTGCTGGCGATGATGTGCTCACCGGCGGCGGCGGCCGGGACGTGTTTGCTTTCTACAACAACGGCGGCAATGACACGATTACGGACTTCAGCCTCAGTACCCGGGGCGAGAAGATCTACTTGGCCGAGCTGGCGGAAATCACAAGCTACCGCGACCTGATGAAAAACCACATCTCGGAAATAGACGGCAACGCCGTCATCGACGACGGCGCCGGAACGACGGTGACTCTGCTGGACGTCAGCATCGCCGATCTGAACAAAGGCGACTTCCTGTTCTGACCTGATGCTTTTCAGCCGGGGCCGGCGGCCCGCCGCAGCCAGGTGGCGAAACTGCGCGCTTCGGGGCGCAGCACCCCTTGCCGGGTGGCTATGTGGTAGCCGCGGCCGTCTGCCTCGGTGAACAGCTCGACCAGCCGCCCGGCGGCCAGATCCTCCTCGACAAAGCAGCGGACGCTGACCGCCACGCCCTGCCCGGCCCGCACCGCCTGCATCAGAAGGTTGCCCGGCATACGGGTGCGCGGGCCGCGCAAGGCCTCCTGCACCCCATGCGCCCGCAGCCAATGCGTCGCCTCGGTGGTGCCCAGCTCCTCCAGCCAGGGCAGATCCAGCAGGTCCTCCGGCGCCGACACCCGCCGCCCGTCCAGCAGCCCCGGCGCGGCGATCACCGCAACCGGCGAGGCCAGCAGCATCTCGGCCGCGAGCCCTGGCCAGTTGCCGTCGCCATAGCGCAGGGCAATGTCGACGCCGCCCGGCTTCAACTCGACAATACCGCCCGACGGGTCCAGCACCATTTCGATGTCCGGATGTTCCGCCTGGAAGCCGGGCAGCCGGGGCATCAGCCAATGCGCGGCAAACATCGGCGTGCAAGTGACGTGCAGCGGCCGTGCAGCGCCGGCCTGGGAAATCTCCTGTACTGCGGCCTGTATTGCTCCGAACCCCAGCTGGAGCGCCCGTGCCAGATGGGCGCCGTCAGATGTCAGCTCCAGTGCCCGGCCGCGGCGGTCCAGCAGCGCCACACCCAAATGCGCCTCCAGCGCCCGCAGCTGCTGGCTGATGGCAGCGTGGCTGACATTCAGCGCTGCCCCCGCCTGTACCACATTGCCGCTTTCGGCAAAGGCAGCAAAAGCCCGGAGGGCAGCCATCGGCGGCATGTTCAACCAGTCCATATGTAATCCTGACTTACATAATGAATAATTTGCTGAGTCGCATATTCCGTCCCGCCTGACAATATCAGTGTCACACCGCACACCAGGAGGCTGCTCCATGCTGACCGATATCTACGCCCGCTCGATGATGACCGCCGCGCGCCAGGATGGCGCCCGCACGCACGCCCTGCCGCCTGCGCGGCCGCTGCCAAGCGCCTATGCGCCACCGCCGCGGGCCAAGGGGCTGCTGGCCCGGCTGGCGGATTGGCTGCTGCGCCGTCCCGTCAGGAACCGCTGCATCAAGCCGCAGGAGGTCTGAAAAGAAAAAAGCGCCGGTTTTCCAGGAAACGCGCGAACAGATCGGAAAACCGGCGCATGACCCGCGCGGCCTGCACGTAGGCTTTGCGGGATTTCTTGCTGCCCAAGAGGGGAGGGCTAAGCAGCAATGTCTTTCATGTGCCTGTGTAGAGCGATTTGCGCCCGGGGAATTTGACACGGATCAAACCGGCACAGAAATTTGCCGGTTTCCGGCAAAAAACTACTCTCAACTCTATGGCCAAGGGAGAGAACGGAGAAACACAGGCAGATGACCGCGCGCCGCTGTCGGCGGCGGAGATCGGTGCCCTGGCGCATTTGTACCGCGGCGAGGTCTACCGCAGCGTGATGTGGCGCACCCGGCTCGACATCACCACCAACTGGGCGGTGGTGACGCTGGGAGTGGCGCTGTCGATCTCCTATTCCTCGCCCGAAGCCTCGCCGCTGCCGCTGATCCTGGTCGGCATCCTGATCATCTTCTTCCTGATGCTGGAGGCCCGCCGCTACCGTTTCTACAACGTGTTCCGCGCCCGCGCCCGCTGGCTGGAAAAGCACTTCTATGCGCCGATGCTGCACGACGGCGACCTGCATCTGGAGGAAAACTGGCAGAAGGTGCTGGCGCATGATTATGCTGCACCGGATTACCATATCGGCATGCTGCAATCGATCGGGAGGCGGATCAAGCGCAACTACTTGTGGGTGCTGCTGATCCAGTCGCTGGCCTACGCCGGCAAGATCGCGGTGCACCCGCAGCCGATCGAATCCTTCGACCAGGCGATGCAACGGGCCGAAATCGGCCCCCTGCCCGGCATCGCCGTAATCGCCTGCGGAATTCTCTATGTCATCAGCTGGAGCTGCATCGCCCTCTGGAGCAGCTATTACGACCGGCACGGGCTGGGGATTGCCTCTGAGCCCGCAGGCAGCACCGGGCAGCTTGCCGCCGTAAGGAAACCTTGACTTGCCGCTGCGTAACTCTCCTTAATGGCGAGTGAAACTATACCAAGCCATTCCTTCGCACGGATATTTCCATGACCTTCAGTTTTTCCTTGTTCTCCAGAAAGCGGTTCTGGATCACCCTGGTGATCCTGATTGCCGCGGCCCTGTTCTTAGCCCTGCGCAGCGATAAAGTGCAGAAACTGGCTGAAGACCTGACCCCGCCGGAACTGCCCGCAGCCGCGCCAGCCCAAAAGCGGGTCGCGCTGGCGCAAAACTGGGACGCGGCAACCACGGAACGCTTCCACTTCATTTCACAAGGCACCGGCACGCTGCCGGTTCCCTACAACTGGCTGCTGGCGCTGGAGCAGCCGGAGGCCTCCCCGCTCGGCCTTCTCTGGCCCGGCCGTGAGCCCGGCTTCACCGAGCCGCTCTATCTGGAACGCTACGGGTTCATTTCCGCACCTGCCAGCGAGGAGAACCCGGACGCCCTCCCCATCGGGTTTGCCGCCACCCCGTTCCAAAACCTGGCTGGACTGCCCGAAACCGCAACCGCCGTGGGCTTCACCTGCGCCGCATGCCATACTGGCCGCTTTTCCTACGAAGGCACCGAGTACATTGTCGAAGGCGGCCCGGCAGTCACTGATCTGCAGCAGTTCTCCAAGGGCCTGGGTGCGGCGCTCGGACAGACCTTGCTGTCCGCCAAACTGCCCCTGCCGAACCGGCGGTTCGACCGTTTCGCCCGCAAAGTTCTGGGCGAGGCTTACAGCCAGGCCGCCAAGCAGTCTCTGGCAGCAAACCTGGAATCGGTGCTGAAGGCAGGCGCCAAAGCTTCAGATGTGATTGAGGTGACCGAAGGCTATGGCCGTCTGGACGCGCTGAACCGGATCGGCAATCAGGTCTTCTCGAAAAACACCGGCCGCCGGGAAAATTACACCCCGATCAACGCGCCGGTGAACTATCCGCATATCTGGACCGCCTCCTGGTTCGACTGGGTGCAGTACGACGGCTCGATTATGCAGCCGCTGGTGCGCAACGCCGGCGAAGCCATGGGCGTGCATGCCGCAGTCAACACAACCGCGCCGCTGGATGAAGGCAGGTTCTCTTCTTCGATCCCGGTGCGCAACCTCGCCTGGATCGAGGAGAGCCTGGCCGGCCGCACCCCGCCCTATGAAGCGAAGAAGTTCGGAGGCCTGCTGGCGCCGGCATGGCCGGACAGCCTGCCTGCCATCAACCAGACTCTGGCCGGCGAAGGTGCGGTGCTCTATGCCCAGCTCTGCTCCGGCTGCCACTTGCCCGCGCTCAATACGGAAGCGATCTGGAGCGGCAGCTATTTCCGCAAGATCAGCTATCCGGAAAGGGGGCAGGACAAGCAGACGGACGGCGCCTACCTGGCTCTCAAAATCCTGCGGCAAGAGGAGATCGGCACCGACCCGGCGCAAGGCGCAGTACTGGCCGAACGCACTGTCAACACCGCCGGGGACGTAGCGGCAGAGGCTACAGGGATGGGCATCAGCGCCACTGTCTGCACCACGCCGCCACAGCTGCCCGAACAGGTTCAAGGCGCAGATGGCTATGCCGCAGCAGGCGCCGAACGCAAGGAAGGCGGGCTGATTGAGACCGATGTGCGTGACGGTCCAATGGTGAACTTTGCCCTAGCACTTGGCGCCATAGTGGAGCAGGTGAACGGCACCTGGTTCGCGGCAAACAACATCCCCAAGGGCGCGCAGGCCGCATTTGAGGGCGAACGCCCCAACTGCCTGCAAGCCGGCGCCGGCTACAAGGCGCGGCCGTTGAACGGGGTCTGGGCCACCGCCCCCTTCCTGCACAATGGCTCAGTCCCGACATTGGACGCGCTGCTGCGCCCCGCCGCCGAGCGGCCGCGGTATGTGCAGCTGGGCGATCCGGCCTTTGACCCGGTCAAGGTCGGGCTGGTGCAACCGGAGCTGAACGGCAGCCAGCCGCTGTACAAGGACGGCTACTTCATCCTCGACACCGCCAAGAACGGCAACCGCAACACCGGCCATTCCTTTGAGGGCCAGGCCGGGGAATACGGCGACGGCGTGGTTGGACGGGCTCTGACCGACCAGGAGCGGGCAGCGCTGATCGAGTATCTGAAAACGCTGTAACCGGTCTGCCGCGCCGCCACGGTTTGAGCCAGGGCTGTCTGCAACGGCCCTGGCCGGCTGCAGGGTCAGCTCCGGGATTCCACCCGGATCTCACCATCCTGCAGAAAACAGGCCGTGCCGAACAGCGAGACATCCAGCGGGTCCGGCAGCCTCAGGTCATTAAACCCTGGCATTTTTGATCCGCTGCTGTCGAAGGCACGGGTGATTTGCGACAGCAGGGCAATCACTGTCCCCGACTGCCGGGAATAGGCGTGCAAAGCTGCGACCTGCACCGCCAGTTCCGGCCTGCTGCGCGGCTGGTCCAGGATCTGCAGATAATCCACCACGGCGACCGCACCGGAGCCCATGCCGTTCAGGCCGGCGATGATGTGATCCGCACAGATCTCCTCGGTGGCATCCACCTGAACCCTGGCCACCTCCTCCGGCGTGCCGCCAAGCCGGGCCAGCCATTCCCGGGTCTGCGCTGCCGTGTACTCCAGGGTGAAGAACGCAGCCGGGCGCCCTGCCCTGACGGCCTCCAGCAGCAGCTCAAGCCCCAGCACGGTCTTTCCCTGGCCAGGCCGGGCGGCCAGCAGCGCCAGGCTGCCGGGCGCCAGCCCGTTCAGAAGCTTGCCGGCCCTGGACACCGGTTCTGCCGCCGAGGCCAGATGACTCCAGTTCTGAAATCCTTCACGGCGGGCAATCCGGTCCAGTGCTGCATGCAATGGGATCCCCGCCTCGGACGCCAGCGCCTTGGCGTGCCGTTTCAGGCGGAAAACAGGGGTTGTCAGTCTCATACGAGAACCTCCTCAACCGGGCCGAAACCGCAATCCCTCCTGATGCGCTGCCCGGAAAAAGCAGGTTCAAAAATCGTACACCCCGCATGCCGTTTACTTCCCCAACCGGGAGGGCGGAGGCCCGGGCCAGGCCTTTGCCCCAGAACTAAGACAGCCCAACCGGTTTCACAAGCCTTGTTCAGCCGCCGGTTCGGGCGGCTGCCAGGGTAAAGCACATCGGCAGCTGCGCCCGCTGGTTTTCGTAGATATCAAAGCAGGTCTCGCGGTTGGAATGCGGATGCTCCTCCAGCCAGGTGACAGTCAATCCGGCCCGGATCAGCCCCATGATGATATCGCTCATCTTGTGAATGTACCAAAAGGAGGGCGGTGCTGCCTGTTTGGTGCCGCCGTCGTAAGTGATCGCATATTCCTCGACCGAAGGCCCGTCCTCGAAATAGGAATAGGCCGGCAGATAGGGCTGCTCCGCTGCCGGCTCGAACATCTCCAGCATGGGGTGGGTTTCATAGATCACCAGCCGGCCGCCCGGGCGCAGCAGCCCTGCAACCGCCTGGAAGAACCGGTCCAGATCCGGCATCCAGCCCAGCACTCCGATTGTGATCACAGCAAAGTCGAAGTCGCGCCGGATGCCCTGCGGCAGCGCATAGATGTCGGCCTGCAGAAAGGCGCAGTCCGACCCGGCGATGCCTTTCAGGATCTCCGCCTGTTTCAGGAACTCCTCCGACTGGTCGATCCCCAGGCAGCGCTCTGCGCCGAACGCGGCCAGCGACAGCGTCTCGCGCCCGTTGTTGCAGCCGATCTGCACCCCGGACAGGCCTTGCAGCTCCAGCCGGTCCAGCGTCCGTGTCATCGTGGCGTCGAATGTTGAAAACCCGGGCGCCGCAAAGCCAGCCGTCAGTTCCTTCCACCGGGCACTGTCCTGGTGCAGCCGGGCTGACGCGTCCCAGGCCAGCCGGTTGGCGGCCACTGCCTGTTTCAATCCGATGCGGCTGCTGCTCATGACGCGTCTCCCGATTACCTTAACCAAAACATGGGAACGTTGCCGCAAACCACAGCCGCACTCAATCCGGAATTGCATTCCGGTACCCGGGCCTCCCCCCCCGCGGCGCCCGGGTACCGGATCACCGCTGCACAGACATCCGCTGCCGGGCATAGACCTGGCCTTCGAATTGCGGCTCGAGAGTCCGCGCGCCGCCCGGAATGACCGGCACCCGCCCGCGCCGGATCGCCGCGACCCGCCGGTTCATCCAAGGCCTCAGCCCATAGCGGTAGAGCAGCCCCCGCACCCCGGACAGATCCTGCCGGTATTGCGCAAAGAAATCATCCGGCGCCGCAAAGACCCCAAGATCCGCGTTGATCCCAGTCTTCTGAATATAGGTATCCGTGCCGCGCCAGCCGACCTGCGGCGCCTGCAGGCAATCGGTGCCCGCGCCATAGGCACAAAGCGACCTGCGGCCCGGGAAGGCTGCCTGCAGCGACGCCAGAACCGCATCGTCCAGGATGAACCCCTCAAGATTCACCCAGGCACCGTTGAACTCCGCCTCCACCCAGGAATGCAGGATGTTTTCCGGTGCCATCCAATAGGCCGCCTCGGGCACTACCCCGCGCTGCAGGCTCTTGTGGATGGTGAAACCGTGCAGCCGGCAGGCAATCCCCAAGCCCCGCAGCAACGCCATCAGCAGCACCGCCTTGGTGTTGCACTGTCCATAGCCGTCTGCCAGCACCTGCGAAGCCTTTAGCGTATCGCTGGCATTGTAGCCAAAGCGGATTTCATTGCGGACGAAGCCGTAGGCCGCACCTATCCGCTGCTCCAGCGGCAGCTGCTGCCAGCCGCGCTCCGCAATCAGCGCGGCGATGGCCGGGGATTTGAAATCCAGCATGCCGGTTTCAGACAGGAGTTCGGATCGGGTCATGGGACTCACCTCTGTTAGCGTCCCTGCCTTGCAAAATCTCCAGTCTCTATAGGCTCAAGACAGAAAATCGCACTGCCGCTCTTTTCCTGAGCGGCCCGCAGACAGCCCCAAAATAAAAAGGGCCGCCCGCGGGCAGCCCTTTCCAGTCCTGTGTCATGCCCGGCTTACTCGCCGCCGCCCAGCTGGTGGACATAGGCGGAAACCGCACGGATCTGCGCCTCGGTCAGGCGGGTATTCCAGGCCGGCATCACACCATAGCGCGAGTTGCTGACGGTCTCGGTCAAGGTCGCGTAGTCGCCGCCGTAGAGCCAGATCGCATCGGCCAGGTTCGGCGCGCCCTGCGAGCGGTCGCCGGTGCCGTCATCGGCGTGGCAGGAGGCGCAGTTTTCGGCAAAGACAACCGAACCCGCTTCCACTTGGGATGCATCCTGCGCCTCGCCCGACAGCGACATCACGAAGTTCACCACTTGGGAGATTTCTTCCCGCTCCAACAGCTCGTCGCGGCCAAAGGCAGGCATCTCGGAGTAGCGCGCATCGTCGCTGTCCTCGTTGCGGATACCATGGGCGACGGTGGCGTGGATGTCCTCCACCGAACCGCCCCAGAGCCAGTCGTCGTCCAGCAGGTTCGGATAGCCCTTGGCGCCGGCCGCACCAGACCCGTGGCACTGGGCGCACCAGGTCTTGAACACGGCGTCGCCTGCGGAGACCGCATAGGAGTTCAGCTCGGGATCCGCCGCAATAGCGGTCAGTTCCGTTGCCTCCAGCTTGGCGTTAATCGGCGCGTTGGCTTCTTCCACAGCAGTGATCTCAGCCGCCACGTCTCCTCGGGTCGACCAGCCCAGGATGCCCGCCGTTGCCGAATTGACCAGCGGCCAAGCCGGATAGGCGATGGTATAAAGAACACCCCATATGATGGTGGCGTAGAAGGTCCACAGCCACCAGCGGGGCATCGGGTTGTCGAATTCCTCGATCCCGTCCCACTCGTGACCGGTGGTGTTCGGATCGCCCTCGAACTTTTGCGATTTCTTGCTCATGGCCTCGCCTCCTTAGTCGCGGCGGGTTTGTCTGCATGGCGGAACGGGATGTTCGCGGTGTCCTCGTAAGCTTTGGTGCTGCCCGGGCGGAACGCCCAGACAATGATCCCAACGAAGACGGTGAACAGGAACAGCAGCATCCAGCTGTCTGCGAATTCCCTCAGGAGCGTATAGAGTTCCATCCTCTCCCTCCTTAGCGGCTTGCGTCCGGGGTGAAGGTCGAGAAGTCGACCAGCGTGCCCAGCATCTGCAGATAGGCGATCAGCGCGTCGGCCTCGGAAACACCCGGCTGGCCGTCGAAGTTGCGCACGTTGACCTTCTCGCCATAGCGCTCCAGCAGCCCGTCATAGTCGCTGTCCGGATCGGCCTGGGCGCGGAAGTCGCGCTGCGCCTGTTCGACCATCTCGTCGCTGTAGGGGGTGCCCAGCAGCGCATTGGTGGCCATGATCTCGCCGATGTATTTGCCGTCGATCTTCTTCTCTTCGAGGAAGCCGTATTTCGGCATCACCGATTCCGGCACCACGGCCTGCGGGTCGCGCAGGTGGTCGACGTGCCACTCATCCGAGTAGCGGCCGCCGACGCGGGCCAGGTCCGGCCCGGTCCGCTTGGAGCCCCACTGGAACGGGCGGTCGTACATCGACTCTGCCGCCAGCGAGTAGTGGCCGTAGCGTTCGACCTCGTCACGCATCGGACGGATCATCTGGCTGTGGCAGACATAGCAGCCTTCCCGGATGTAGACCTCGCGGCCCGCCAGTTCGAGCGGGGTGTAGGGACGCATGCCCTCCACCTCCTCGATGGTGTTTTCCAGGTAGAACAGCGGTGCGATCTGCACCAGCCCGCCGATGGTCACGACCAGGAAACTGCAGATCAGCAGGAGGGTCGCGTTGGTCTCGAGGATTTTATGTTTGTCGAGAATTGCCATCTCACCGGCCCTCCTTATTCAGCCGGGACCTGGACCGACAGGCTGGCCTCTTTGGCCGGGGCCCGGCGGACGGTCATCCACAGGTTGTAGCACATGATGATGGAGCCTGCGAGGAACATGACCCCGCCCAGTCCGCGCACCACATACATCGGGAACTTCGCTGCCACGGTGTCGGCAAAGGAGTTCACCAGGAAGCCGTTGGCGTCCACTTCGCGCCACATCAGACCTTCCATGATACCGGTCACCCACATCGAGGCGGCGTAGAGCACGATACCGATGGTGGCGAGCCAGAAGTGCCAGGACACCAGGCTGAGGCTATAGAGACGCTCACGCTTCCACAGCACCGGAACAAGGTAGTACAGCGCGCCAAAGGTGATCATGCCGTTCCAGCCGAGCGCGCCGGAGTGCACGTGGCCGATGGTCCAGTCAGTGTAGTGCGACAGCGAGTTCACCGCGCGGATCGACATCATCGGGCCTTCAAAGGTGGACATGCCGTAGAAGCCGACGGAGATCACCATCATCCGGATCACCGGGTCGGTGCGCAGCTTGTCCCAGGCGCCCGACAGGGTCATCAGGCCATTGATCATGCCGCCCCAGGAAGGCATCCACAGGATCACCGAGAACACCATGCCGAGGGTCGAGGCCCAGTCAGGCAGCGCGGTGTAGTGCAGGTGGTGGGGGCCCGCCCAGATATACAGGAAGATCAGCGCCCAGAAGTGGATGATCGACAGCTTGTAGGAGAAGACGGGACGCTCGGCCTGCTTCGGGATGAAGTAATACATCATGCCCAGGAAGCCTGCAGTCAGGAAGAAGCCCACGGCGTTGTGGCCGTACCACCACTGAACCATCGCATCCTGCACACCCGGCCAGACGATCACGGACTTGGAACCCCAAATCGAGACCGGAATGGTCGCGTTGTTGACCACATGCAGCATCGCCACGGTGACGATGAACGCCAGGTAGAACCAGTTCGCCACGTAGATGTGCGGCTCTTTACGCTTGATGATGGTGCCCAGGAACACCGCCAGATAAGCGACCCAGACGATGGTCAGCCACAGGTCAACGTACCACTCGGGTTCCGCGTATTCCTTGGACTGGGTGCCGCCGAGCAAATAGCCGGTTGCCGCCAGCACGATGAACAGCTGATAGCCCCAGAACACGAACCACGCCAGGTTACCGCCCCAGAGACGCGCGGCCGAGGTCCGCTGCACCACGTAGAAGGAGGTCGCCAGCAGCGCGTTGCCGCCAAAGGCGAAGATCACCGCAGACGTGTGCAGCGGGCGCAGGCGGCCGAAATTGGCAAAGCCTTGCGCCCAGTCGAAGTTCAGCGCCGGAAAGGCCAGCTGGAACGCAATGAAGGTCCCGGCCAGGAACCCGACCACGCCCCAGAAGGCGGTTGCAATTGCACCAGCGCGCACGACGCTGTCGAAATACTCGTTTTCCACCCCGGCGACGGCCTTTTTCGGCTCGTCAGTGTGGCGCAAAGTATAGAGGAACAGCCCGCCGGCCACGATCATCACGATGACCGCATGCACCTGGTAAGCCAGATCCCGCGCATAATTGGTGCCGATCATCGCAAACAGCGTGACCAGACCAAGCGCTATCAGCTTGATATAGTTAGACATCTTGCGTCCCTTTGCCATGCCTGCGCGAATCCTGAATCGCAGAGGCGTTTTTAGACTGCGCCCTTCATGCAAAAGGCGCCCCGTCGGTGCCTTGATCTGCATCAAGACATTTCCGGGCGGTATGTGACACTTGTTCCCTGCAGTGAAAAACGCCGCGCCGGAGCCATGGGGGCTTGCCGGCGCCGGAAACGCCGGGAGGTGTCATGTCCTACAAGTCCTTGCTTACCGTCCTAACGTCTGCGGATTCAGCCAATGCGCCCTTGGCGCAGGTCGCAGCCTTGGCGGAGTCTTTCGGCGCTCACGCCGACGCGCTCTGTCTTGGCGTCGACCGGACCCAGACCGGCTATTACTACGCCGGTGCCAATGCCCTGGTGCTGCAGGAGACTCTGGCCCGCGCGCAGGAGGAGGCCGAGGAGGTCCAGGCGCTGGCGGAAGACACCCTGCGGCGCGCGGGTGTGCCCTTTGCCGCCGACAGCGGCATTGCCCAGATCGCCGACCTTGGCCGCCACGTGGCGCGCCAAGCCCGGTTCTCCGACCTGGTGGTGCTGGGCAAGCCCTATGGGCCGGGCAAGCGCGCGGAAGCCGAGCCGATCGTCGAAGCAGCCCTGTTCGAAGGCCGCGCACCAGTTCTGGTGGTGCCGGACAAGGCAGAGCCGATGCGGCAGCCGAAAACCGTGCTGGTAGCCTGGAACGAAAGTGTCGAGGCGATGACGGCGATCCGCAAAGCACTGCCGTTCCTGATTGGCGCCGATCTGGTCCGCATCGCGGTGATCGACCCGCCGCAGCACGGGCCCGAACGGTCCGATCCCGGCGGCCTGCTGGCACAGATGCTGGCCCGGCACGGGGTGGCCTGCGAAATTGACGTGCTCAGCAAGACGCTGACCCGGGTGTCGGACATCCTGAACCGCCACGCCACCGACACCTCGGCCGACTTGATCGTGATGGGCGCCTACGGCCATTCCCGCTTCCGCGAAGCGATCCTGGGCGGCGCCACCCGCAACATGCTGGAACAGGCCGCGGTGCCGGTGCTGATGGCCCACTGAAACGTTGCGCCCGGGCCGCAACCAAGAGCTCCCGCCCGGCCCCGGCCATTTGAAAAACGGCCTCTGCCCGTTGGGCCAGGCTCAGCGCCAAAGGCGCTGAGCCTGGCCCAAGGCCGCCAGCGGATCCGGCAAAGCCGGGCACGCGCGGGCGCGGGAGCCCTCCCGGGCTTGAATGCCGCTTGATCAGTCCAAAGGCATGCCAGCCTGTGTGTCAGCCCGCCCCGCCGTTCCAGGCAAATTTGCGCGCCCGGGCCACAAACTGCTGTACCGCTTCGGCGTCCTGCCGCCCGGCAGCCACTGACAGCAGCACGCTGCGCTTCATGTCCTCGCGGGCCAGCGGCACCGTTGCGATGCCATCCATCACCACCGAATGGCGCGGCAGGATGGTGACCCCCTGGCCGGTCTTCACCAGATGCTGGATCCAGTCTTCGCGCTCGCTGCGCACCGAGATCCGCATCGGCACATTCTCCCGCACCGCGGTGGCCAGGAAAGTATCGCGGAACTCGCAGTGCAGCCGGTCCAGATAAGAGAGCCGGGACAGATCCTCCAGATCCACCTCGGACCGTGCTGCATAAGGGTGATCAGCGGCACAGGCCATCACCATGTCCTCGGTGTAAAGCTCGATATGGTGCAGCCGCCCGGCATCCGAGACCGGCGCGCCAAGAATGGCCAGATCGACGCGCCCGCTCAGAAGATCCTCGCCGATCTTCACCGCGGGCACGTCATGCAGGGTGATCTCCACGTCCCGGTGCTCGGCCAGGTAATCCAGCATGAACGGCGACAGCCGGTAGGGTCCCACTGTGCACATCACCGCAATCTCCAAAGGCTGCACATTGCCGCTGCTGATCCGCCGCGCCTCGGCCTCAGCCGAAGCCGCGCTGCGCGCCACCTCTGCCAGATGCAGCGCCATCGCCCGCCCCAGATGGGTCAGATGGGTCAGCCGCCCCTCGCGCCGGATCAGGCTGCCGCCCAGTTCCTCCTCCAGCTTGCGGACCGATTTGCTGAGCGCAGGCTGGGACACCCCGCTGCGCCTGGCGGCCTCGGAAAAATTCAAGGTGTCGGCCAGCAGCAGAAACTGGCGGATGCGGCGTAAATCCATGCGGGTCCTCCTGCCGCCAGTAAACGGCAAATCCCCATGAATGTGCAGTTATGATTTTCATAACCCACGGCCGGCCTGCGCTTTCCTACCTTTGTCCCAGCCCATCACACGACGCAGCCAAGGACATGCCGATGACCCGTGAAAACGCCAAATCCATCCTTCTCGCCGCCCTCATTCTGCTGAGCGCCCTGATCATGGCCGCTGTGGCCGGAGGGACCGTCTTTGCACAATCCGCCGCCATACGCGGGGCCGACTTCACTGCTCAGGGGGATGCCGTCCGCCCGCAGGATTACCGCCGCTGGGTCTTTGTCGGCAGCCCGCTCACACCCAACGCGCTGAATGGCGGCGAGGCGCCGTTTCCCGAATTCCATAACGTCTATGTCGAGCCAACCGCCTTTGACCATTACGCTGCCACCGGAACCTGGCCTGAGGGCACCCAGATCGCCAAGGAATTGGTGATGGTGCAGACCGATGACAGCACCGATGAGGAGACCGGCGCCAATGCGCAAGTGTCGGGCATCGGCTATTTCCAGGGCGATTTCGTGGGGCTGGAGCTGCTGGTCAAGGACAATGCGCGCTTCCCGGAAGAGCCCGGCGGCTGGGCCTTCTTCTCCTTCGGCCACGGCGGTGAGCCTTACGCAGAAACCGCGTCCGCCTTCCCCACAGATGCTTGCAATGCCTGCCACGAAGCCAATGCCGAGGATGACTTCGTCTTCACCCAGTTCTACCCGGTGCTGCGCGCAGCGAAGCCCTGAGCGGCTTTCCCCACCCAACAGCCGCAGCACAGGTCCCCAAGGGTGCGGCCCAGCACTCTTGGGGGTTTGTTCAGATAACTTGGGGATCTGTTCGGAAAGAAAGCAGCTGAGCCTGGATCAGCCCAGGAAGCCGCCGTCACTGTCGTCGCCGGCTTCTTCCATCAGGCGGCGCATGTCGGGCACGGTCACATGGCGCTTGCCTTCCAGCTCGATGATGCCGTCTTTTCTCAGCGCAGAGATCTGCCGGCTCACGGTTTCCAGCGTCAGGCCCAGATAATCCGCCATCGCTTCGCGGGTCAGCGGCAGGTCGAACACCATCCGGTTGGCGGCGCCGCCCGGCGTCAGCGAGGCATCGCGCCGGGCGATGATCGACAACAGGCTGGCGATCTTCTCGCGTGCGGTCTTTCGGCCCAGGACCAGCATCCATTCGCGCGCTGCGTCCAGTTCGTCCAGGGTCATTTCCAGCAGCCGGTGGGCGATATGCGGCGTCCGCTCCATCAGCTCTTCAAACGGCTTCTTGCGGAAGCAGCACATCACCACATCAGTGGTCGCCGCCACGTCATAGGCAGCGCCTTCGCGGCCCGGGCGGCCAACAAAATCGCTGGGCAGCAAGAGCCCCACCATCTGGGTGCGCCCGTCCTCCATCGTCTGCGTCAGCGAGGCAATGCCGGACACAACCGACCCGACGAAGTTCATAACGTCACCCGACCAGATGATCGGCTGGCCGGCTTCATAGGAGCGGTAGTATTTGATCGCATCCAGCTCTTCCAGCTCATCCGCGTCGCAGCGGGCGCAGACGGCACGGTGGCGGATCGGGCAGTCGCCGCATCTGGACTGTGACAAGACTGGTGCGTTCATTGGGAGATCCCGGTTGATCTGGGTCAAGGCTTGCCGTGGCCGGCACATATAAAACTAATGGAATGGATCAGAAAGCTCAATTGGCCAAACTCGGTTTGTTTGACGCCAAAGTGCCGCGCTATACCAGTTACCCAACGGCGCCGCACTTTAGGGAAAGCACCGATTCCACCGTGTTTTCCAGCTGGGTTTCGAGTATTTCGCCGGGCAGCAGCATCTCACTTTATGTGCATGTGCCGTTCTGCCGCAGATTATGCTGGTTTTGCGCCTGCCGCACCCAGGGCACGCAATCCGACGCGCCGGTCGAGGCCTACATCGAGGTTCTGAAGGCGGAAATCGCGCTGCTCCAGCAGCAGCTTCCCGAAGGCGTGACCCTGTCGAGGCTGCATTGGGGCGGCGGCACGCCGACCTTGCTGAGCGCAGATCTGATCCGCGGCCTGGCGGAGGCGATCACCCAGGCGCTGCCGCTGGATCCGCGGGCGGAATTCTCGGTTGAGATCGACCCGAACGAGATCGGCGGCCGGCGGCTGGACGCTCTGGCAGCGGCGGGCATGAACCGCGCATCGGTCGGGGTGCAGGATTTCGATGGCACCATTCAGCAGGCAATCGGCCGAATCCAAAGTTTTGATGCCACACGTCAGGCCATTGAGATGCTGCGTGCGCACGGCATCGAAAGCCTGAACGCCGACATTCTCTTCGGCCTGCCGCACCAGACCCCGGCCCGTATGACGGAAAGCGTGCAAAAGCTGTTGTCGCTTACCCCGGACCGGGCCGCCGTCTACGGCTATGCCCATGTTCCCTGGATGGCCGGACGGCAAAGCATGATCCGCTCGGACACGCTGCCGACGCCGGAGGCCCGGCTGGAGCTGTTCGAAACCGCCCGGCAGCTGTTCCTCTGGGACGGCTACCGGGAGATTGGCATCGACCATTTCGCGCGGCCCGAAGACGGGCTGGCCATTGCCCGGCGCACCGGCCGGCTGCGGCGCAACTTCCAAGGCTATACCGATGATCCGGCGGAGGTGCTGATCGGTATCGGCGCCTCGGCGATTTCGCGGTTTCCGCAGGGCTATGCGCAGAACGCGCCGGGCACCTCGGCGTATGTCCGCGCGATCCGGGACGGACGCTTTGCCACCGCGCGCGGCCATGCCTTTGGCGGCGATGACCTGCTTCGGGCCCGGCTGATCGAAGCGCTGATGTGTGATTTCCGCATTTGCCGCGATGAAATCCTGTCACGTTTCCCGGTCTCGGATGCGGTGCTGAATTCGATGCTGGCCGAAGCCGGTGCCGCCTTTCCCGGAATGCTGGCTCTTTCGCCGAAAGGCCTGGAAGTCCGCGAGGAAGCCCGTCCGCTGACGCGCATGATTGCCCGCAGCTTTGATGCGTATGACCTCAGCAAGGCAGGGCACAGCACCGCCATCTGACCCTTGTGCAGCAGCCGGACGCCCTCCCGCCCGTCGCCAGTGCATTTGAAAATGCCCAGCTCCCGTTGGGCCAGGCTCAGCGCCTGAGGCGCTGAGCCTGGCCCAAGGCCGCCAAGGGGATCCGGCGCAGCCGGGGCACCTGCGGGCACGGGAGTGCCCCGCCGCATTTAAAACACTGGAAAGCAGCCGGGCAGAAAAGGCCAGCACGTTTGCCGCAACTCATACACGCCGCGCAGGCCGTGAACCCGTAGATGCTGCATGCCTGACAGGGGGTTAGCCCGCCGCGGCCAGCAGCCTGCGGGTATATTCCGCTTGCGGATTTGCGAACAGCGCTTCTGCAGTGCCGGTCTCCACCACATCGCCCTGCTTCATCACCACCACATTATGGGACATCGCCCGCACCACGTTGAGGTCGTGGGAAATGAACAGATAGGCAAGGCCATAGCGGGCCTGAAGGTCACGCAGCAGCTCGACGATCTGCACCTGCACCGTCATGTCCAGCGCCGAGGTCGGCTCGTCCAGCACCACCAGTTTGGGCCGCAGCACCATGGCACGGGCGATGGCGATGCGCTGGCGCTGGCCGCCGGAGAACTCATGCGGGTAACGGTCCATCGCTGCCGGATCGAGCCCCACCTCCGTCATTACCTCTGCCACCAGTTCGCGGCTATTGCGGTGCTGGTCCACATCGTGGATCGCCAGTCCTTCGGAAATGATCTGGGCGCAGGTCATCCGCGGGCTGAGAGAGCCGAACGGATCCTGGAACACGATCTGCATGTCCTTGCGAAGCTTGCGCAGGTCGCGGGTCGACCATTTGCGAAGGTCCTGGCCGCGGAACGAGACTTCGCCCTCGGACGCAATCAGCCGCATGATCGCCAGTGCCAGGGTGGTCTTGCCGGAGCCGCTCTCGCCGACGATGCCCAGCGTCTCCCCTGCCCGCAGCGAGACCGTCATCGGATTCACCGCCTTCACATGGCCGACGGTGCGTTTCAGCAGCCCTTTCTGGATCGGAAACCAGACCTTGAGATCCTTGGCCGCCACCAGCTCCTCGGCCCCCTCCTCCACCGGCCGCGGCCGGCCGGAGGGCTCGGCCGCCAGCAGTTTCTGCGTGTAGGGGTGCTGCGGGTTGGCAAAGATCTCGGCCGCCGGGCCTTCCTCGACGATCTCGCCGTCCTTCATCACACAGACCCGGTCAGCGATGCGGCGCACGATGCCCAGATCATGAGTGATGAACAGCAGCCCCATGCCTTCGCTTTGCTTGAGCTCTGCCAGCAGGTCGAGGATCTGCGCCTGGATGGTCACATCAAGCGCGGTGGTCGGCTCATCCGCAATCAGGATATCTGGCTTATTGGCCAGCGCCATGGCGATCATCACCCGCTGACGCTGTCCGCCCGACAGCTGGTGGGGATAGGACGTCAGCCGGTTTTCCGCATCGCGGATGCCGACCTTGTTCA
Organism: Leisingera sp. ANG-M1; assembly: GCF_000813745.1. Classification (GTDB taxonomy): domain Bacteria; phylum Pseudomonadota; class Alphaproteobacteria; order Rhodobacterales; family Rhodobacteraceae; genus Leisingera. Next base: position 200,600 of record NZ_JWLC01000006.1, read on the forward strand.
GAAGCTCCAGAATACGGTCGCGGGCGGCCCTGCCGGACAGCCCTTGATGCAAAGCGAGAGATTCCTCCAGCTGCCGTTCAATGGTGTGCAGCGGATTGAGCGAGGTCATCGGCTCCTGGAAGATGAAGCTGATGTCATTGCCGCGCACCTGCATCAGGTGTTTCTCACGGGCGCCGACCATTTCGGTCCCATTGTAGGTCACGGAGCCCTCGACAATGGCGCTGTCGCCCAGCAGCGAAACGGTGGAAAGCGCCGAGACGGATTTGCCGGAACCGCTTTCACCAACCAGCGCCACGGTCTCGCCCCGGTCCACCGAGAAGGAGACGCCGCGCACGGCCTGACTGATCTTGCCGTCCTGACGGAATGAGACGCGCAAGTTCTGGACGTTGAGGAGGGGCGCGCTTGATGTGGTCATTTTTCTACCCCTTGAAATCCTGCGCTAAGGGCGGTGCCCGGCCGAGGGCGGAAACGAAGTGCCCGCCCGTGGGGGCGGACGGGCACTGCCCGGCGAGCCGCCGGGCGGCGCATCTTTGCGACCTGCTCCAATTTCATGAAAACGTCTTCCGCGGATCAAAGGCATCGCGCACCCCTTCAAAGATGAAGATCAGCAGCGACAGCATGATCGCAAAGGTAAAGAAGGCGGTGAAGGCGAGCCAGGGCGCTTCCAGATTCTGTTTCGCCTGCAGTGTCAGCTCGCCCAGGCTGGGGGCCGAGGACGGCAGGCCGAAGCCTAGGAAGTCGAGGCCGGCCAGCAGCCCGATAGTGCCGGTGATGATGAAGGGCAGCATGGTCAGCGTCGCCACCATCGCATTGGGCAGCATGTGGCGGAACATGATGGTCATGTTGCCGACCCCCAGCGCCTTGGCGGCGCGGACGTATTCCAGGTTGCGGGCCCGCAGGAATTCGGCCCGCACCACGCCCACCAGTGCGGTCCAGCCGAACAGGATCATCAGCCCGACCAAGAGCCAGAAGCTGCGGCCCAGAATGGCGAACATGATGATGATCACATAAAGCGAGTTGATCGAGCCCCAGACCTCGATCACCCGCTGGAAGATAAGGTCGGTCAGACCGCCGAAATAGCCCTGCACCGCGCCGGCCAGAATGCCCAGCAGGCTGGCAGCGCCAGTAACCATCAGGGTGAACAGGATCGACAGACGGAAGCCGTAGATCACCCGCGCCAGCACATCGCGCTTGGTGTCGTCGGTGCCCAGAAGGTTCTGGCTGTTGGGTGGCAGCGGTGCCGCGCCGGGGCGGTCGACGGTGGTGTTAAAGCTGTAGGGAATCGGCGGCCAAAGGGTCCAGCCCTGCGCGAACCCGTCAGCGGCATAGGTGCCTGCGGCGATTTCGGAAAGGATGCCCTCAGGGTCATCGAAACAGTCCTCGACGCCTCCCGACTGGATCAGGCACTCGACCTCCGGATCGCCATAGATCGCCTCGGTCTGGAAATCGCCGCCGAACCTGGTCTCGGGGTAGAACTTGAACACCGGCGCATAGATTCCGCCGCGGTAGCTGACCAGGATCGGCTTGTCGTTGGCAATGAACTCGGCAAACAGCGACAGGCCGAACAGCACCGCAAAGATCCACAGCGACCAATAGGCCCGGCGGTTTTTGCGGAAATTATGCCAGCGGCGCAGGTTCAGGGGGGACAGTGCCATGGTTCAGCCCTCCCGCTTTTCAAAGTCGATGCGTGGATCGACGAACACATACATCAGGTCCGAGACGATACCGACCACCAGCCCCATCAGGCCGAAGATATACATGGTGCCGAACATCACCGGGTAATCGCGCGCCACCGCGGCCTCGAACCCCAGGCGGCCAAGGCCGTCAAGCGAGAAGATCGTCTCAATGATCAGCGAGCCGGAGAAGAAGACTCCGATGAACACCGCAGGGAAACCGGCAATCACAATCAGCATCGCATTGCGGAACACATGGCCATACAGCACCCGGGTCTCGCCCAGCCCCTTGGCGCGGGCGGTCATCACATATTGCTTCTTGATCTCATCCAGGAAGGAGTTCTTGGTCAGCAGCGTCAGCGTCGCAAAGGCCGCGATGGTCGAAGCTGCCACCGGCAGTGCAATGTGCCAGAAATAGTCTGCGATCTTGCCAAACAGGCTGAGGCTTTCCCAATTGTCCGAGGTAAGGCCCCGCAGCGGAAATACCTGCCAATAGGAGCCGCCGGCCAGCAGCACCAGCAGCATGATGGCAAACAGGAAACCCGGAATGGCATAGGCTGCAATAATCACACCGCTGGTCCAGGTATCAAACGAGGAGCCGTCGCGCATCGCCTTGCGGATGCCCAGCGGGATCGAGATCAGATAGGCAATGAGCGTCGACCACAGGCCCAGCGAGATCGAGACCGGCATTTTCTCAAGCACCAGGTCAGTCACCCCGATCTTGCGGAAATAGCTCTCGCCGAAATCGAAGGTAGCATAATTGCCAAGCATGATCAGAAAGCGTTCCAACGGCGGCTTGTCGAGACCGAACTGCTGTTCCAGCTCGGCAATCAGCTCCGGCGGCAGGCCCTGGCGGCCGGCATAGTTTTCGTTGGCGCCGATGGTCTCGGTGCCGGTGTCGCCGCCATTGCCGGCGAAACCTTCGAACACATCGCCGCCGCCTTCAATCTGGGCGATGATCTGCTCGACGGGGCCGCCGGGCACGAATTGCACCAGGGCAAAATTCACCACCAGGATGCCGAACAGCGTTGGGATCACCAGCAGCAAGCGGCGCAGGATATAGGCTGCCATGGCCGGGGCTTACCGCAGTGCGCCAGCGGACTTCAGCGCCGCTTCGCGGTCTGCATCAATCCACCACAGGTCCAGGAAACCGGGGCTGTAGGGCGGCAGGTTCTCCGGCTGGGCGTACATGTCCCAATAGGCGATCCAGTTCACATCCAGATACCAGGTTGGTACCGCAAAGCGTTTGGCGCGCAGCACACGGTCCAAGGCGCGGACATTGGCGCGCAGTTCCTCCTGCGCCTTGGCGTTGACAATATTGCCGATCAGCGCATCGACCGCCGGGTCCGCCAGCCCTGCGGGATTGAAGACCGAATACTCATGCGCCTCCGAACCGAAATACTGGTAGAGACCGGTCGAGGGCTCCAAAGACATTGAATAGGCCGAGGAAATCATGTCGAACTCCTTTTCCCGGCGGCGGCTGGTGAACTGCGCGTAATCGACCCGGTTCACCACCGCGTCCAGCCCCATGGTCTTGAGGTTGGTGGCATAGGGCTGCACGATGCGCTCGATGGTCGGGCTGTCGACCAGGAACTCCAGCTTGAACACTTCGCCGTCCGCATTGCGGCGCAGGCCGTCATCGCCCACGGTCCAGCCGGCCGCGTCCAGCAGCTTCATCGCCTTGCGCAGGTTGCGCCGGTCGCCCGGGCGGGCGGCCTTGGACGCATGCGCCATCACCGGCTCGGCGGTCAGCAGCGCCGGATCGATCTGATCGCCGAGCGCCTCCAGCACTTCTTTCTCCCGCCCCTCGGGCAGGCCTTGGGCCTGCAGCGGCGTGTCCTGCCAGAAGGAGGAGCGGTGGCGGAACAGGCCGTATTGCAGGCTCTCATTGGTCCACTCGAAGTTATAGCCCAGCTGCAGCGCCTCGCGAACGCGGATGTCCTGGAACTTGGGCCGCAGCAGATTCATCACAAAGCCCGAAGCCGCTGGCACGTTGCCGTCCAGGATCTCGCCCTTGACCACTTGGCCGTTGTTCACTGCATCAAAGTTGTAGGCTGTGGCCCAGCTTTTAGAGCTGTTCTCGGGCCGCAGGGTATAGACGCCGGCCTTGAAGCCTTCCATCGCTGCCACCGCATCGCCGAAATACTCCACCCGGATACTGTCATAGTTATGGCGGCCGAGGTTCACGTTGACATCCTTGCCCCAGTAGTCCGGGTTGCGGCGGTAGGTGATGCTCTGGTTCACCTCCGCCTTGTCCAGCACGTAGGGGCCGGAGCCAATGCCCGGGTCCAGCCGCGGCTCGTCTATGCGGCGGTTCTCCGGATCGGCCTCGAACCATGCCTTGGAAAATACAGGGGTGCCGCTGACCTGAGATATCATCGCCCGGCGCGGGAAGTCCGGTGAGAAGTAGAACTTGACGCGGTGCGGCCCCAGCGCTTCGGCCTTGGGGATACGCTTGCGCACCGCCTCGGCATAGGATTTCAGCCCCTGGTCCAGCAGGATGTTGTGCGAGAACACCACATCATCCGCGGTAACCGGGGAGCCATCGGAAAACCGCGCCTCGGGGCGCAGGTTGAAGATCACCCAGTCCTGGCTTTCCGGATACTCAAGGCTTTCGGCCAGCAGCCCGTAATAGGAGCCGGGCTCGTCATAGGACGCCACCATGAGGCTTTCGAAATGCTCCGACGACAGCGCCCCCGCACGGCCCTTTCGGGTATATGGGTTCATGCTGTCAAAGGTTCCGACCGAGGAGATCGACAGCTCGCCGCCCTTGGGTGCGTCCGGGTTCACATAGTCGAAATGCTGGAACTCCGGGCCGTATTTCAATTCGCCGAACTCGGCAAAGCCATGCGCCTTGATGATGGTCTCTTCCGCCTTGGCCAGCGTCGCTGCTGCCAGTGCCAGAACAAGCCCCAAGGCAAGCGCCGCAGCGGCCTGCACCGGGTTCACCCTCTCCTTTGCGCGCACACGCGCCGCAGCCTGAGCGGTTTTCATCTGCCATGACCTCCTTTGCCCAGGGACTGCCCGCCCCGGATGTTTTCTGCCCTCAAGCTAATGGCCGGGGGTGGTAACATTCAAGTTGAGATTGGGTGATTTCCCGGTGTCTTTGCCGCCGCTTTCGGCGTGCCGCTGCCGATCCGCCCCGCGCCGGCAGGCCGCGCTTGCCCGTACGCTGGCCGCGTGCAAGCCTCGCATCACAATCTCGTTAACAAACCTGGGAGACAGCTGATGCCGAAACCGAAGATAATTGCCGCCCTTGCCCTAGCCGGAGCCGCCGCTCTTAGCGCCTGCGCCCAGCAGGAAGAGGAAGTGGTCTACAGCAGCCCCGAAGAAGCGTTCTGCGTTCAAAGCGGCGGCAGCTATGTGCTGCGCAGCGGCAAGGCGGGCACCATCGGCGTCTGCATCCTGCCCGACGGCCAGGAGCGCGATGCACGGGCCTATTACCTGGAAAACAACCCTGGCTGAGCTCGTCATCTTTGCTGCCAGCAAAAAAGCCGCTGCAAATGCAGCGGCTTCTTCATTCGGATTGCTTGGACAGCGGTCTGGCTTAGTTGTCCAGGCTGTCCAGGTAAGCGATCAGGTTCACGCGGTCTTTCTGCTTCTTCAGACCGGAGAACGACATGGTGGTGCCCGAGGCGTAAGCCGACGGCTTGGCCAGGAAGGCATCCAGTTCTTCTGCGGTCCAGGCTTTGTCCGCCATGCCGGTCAGCGCGCCGGAGTAGCCGAAGCCCGGAGCGGCAGCGATGGTGCGGCCAACCACGCCATAGAGATACGGGCCGGTCGAGTTGGCGCCGTCTTCCAGCTTGTGGCAAGCGGAGCATTTCTTGAAAACCTTGGCGCCTTTGGCAACATCGGCAGAGGCCATCAGCTCTTCGAAGCTGACTTCCGGCTCATCACTTGCGGCTTCAGCCGAGGCGACTTCGATCACATAGGCGGCCTCACCATGGCTGTCGACGTGATACAGGCCCTCTGCGGCCCATTTGCCCAGCAGGAGAACCAGGAACGCGCCGCAGACGCCTGCGGTCGCTTTGGTAAGGGTCATTGTGTCAAACATGAATCGCGGGTCCATTTAGCTGTCTGACCGGCTGTCTAAGGCTTCCCCTCTCAAGTGGCAAGGTATAGACAGCGCGACGAAACGCCCAATTGTTGAAGTTTTGCACCGGGAACACACCTCATGACCCGCAAGATCGCCATTCAGGGGGAGCTGGGCTCCTACAGCCACGAGGCCTGCCGCAACGCCCGCCACGACATGGAAGTGCTGCCCTGCCGCACTTTCGAGGATGCGATAGCAGCGGTAAAGAGCGGTGCAGCCGATCAGGCAATGCTGCCGGTGGAGAACTCCACCTACGGCCGGGTCGCCGATATCCACCGCCTTTTGCCGCACAGCGGGCTGCATATCGTCGACGAGGCCTTTGTGCGAGTGCACATCAATGTGCTGGGGGTTCCGGGCGCCAAGCTAGAGGATATCCGCGAGGCAAAATCGCACCTGGTGCTGCTGCCGCAATGCGGCACCTTCCTGCGCGAGCACAGCATCACCGGCCGGGTCAGCCCTGACAACGCGCGGGCGGCGCGCGATGTGGCCGATGCAGGCGACAAACATGTGGCGGCGCTGGCCAGCGAGCTGGCAGGCGAGATCTACGGGCTGGAGGTTCTGGCCCGCCATATCGAGGACAACGGCGACAACACCACCCGCTTCCTGATCATGTCGCCGGAGCCGGACTACCGCCGCCGCGGCGCCCATAACATGATCACCAGTTTCGTGTTCCAGGTGCGCAACATCCCGGCGGCCCTCTATAAGGCGATGGGCGGCTTTGCCACAAATGGCATCAACATGACCAAGCTGGAAAGCTATATGGTGGACGGCTCCTTCACCGCCACGCAGTTCTACGCCGATATCGACGGCCATCCGGACGATCCGCATGTGCAGCTGGCAATGGACGAGTTGAGCTATTTCACCACCAATGTGGAGATCCTGGGGGTCTATCCGGCGGATAACGGACGGTTCTGAACTGGTTTTTCCGGCAGGGGCATTGCCCCTCTTGGCCTCACGGCCAATTCATCCCAGGATACTTCGAACCAGAAAAAAACAGTACCCCGCCGCGCACCAGCGCGGCGCCGGGCCCAACGGCAAGGGTGCAATCTTTGATTGCGCCAGAGGCGGCGGGAGAACTCCCGTTGCTATTCACATGCGATGCGGGGGGGGCAAGTGAGAGGCTGGACATCGACCCAAGCGGGGCTCGTTGTGGCTGCTTCCTTCCGGACCTGACCAGGTTGGCGAGGCGCCTGCCCGCGCCAACCTCTCGATTCCCCGTATAAGCACAGGTGCCGGGAATGGCAATAGCCCCGGCTGCCGCTCAGAGCTTCAGATCCAGATGCAGGAAACCGCCACTGTTCAACCCGCGCAGCTCCACAAGCCCTGCCGGCAGTTCCTCCAGAAACCCCGCTGCGCCCGGACCGGTCACAGCAACTGCACGTGTTCCGGGCAACGGCGCCAAACGCCAGGGGTACGGCGCTTCCGCCAGCGGGTCCGCTGGAAGCCGGCCGGCGATATAGTCGCGCACCGCACCGCGGATCCGCATCGGCGGCAGCGGCAGCTGCTCAGCTTCCCGAAGCATCCGAAAGCTGCCCCCGCCGCTGACCCGGTAGCTGTTGGCTGCAACTGCGAAACGCTGCGTCGGCCCAACCGGCTGCCCGTTCCAGGACAGCCCTAGAATCCGCTGCGCCTCCGGATTGATCCGTTCCCCTGCAGCGGAAAACCGCGCCGGCTGGGAGACGTCGATCCGGTAGCTCAGCCCGAACACCACATCGAAATTGTGCCCCGCCCGCTGCGGGTCGACCAAAGGCTGGCCCGCACTGCCCGGCTCCACCTGACTGAACAGGCCGGCCGACATTTCCAGCCAGTCCTGCAATTGGGTGCCGCTCACCGTTACAACCCGCAGCTCGTTCGGAAAAATCTGCAAATCTGCGATGTTGCGGGCCGAAAGCTTTCCTGCGGCGATCTCGGTATAGAATTGCGGCCCCGAACGGCCGCCGAACTTGCAGGGTGCAACGGCCGACAACAGCGGCAAACCCTCCGCGGCGGTGCCCGGCAGCAGCGGCCGCACCGCTGCTGCCTGTGCGCTGCCGACCAGCGACAGGCCGCGGTCCGGTGCAAAGAAAGTAAAATAGGAGTGCATTGCCACCGAGCTGTAGCCCGCAGGCTGGCGCATCCGCTCCAGTGTCCGCGCGTGATCTGCAGCCAGCGCCCTCGCAAAGCCGGGCGCCTCCGGCACTAGAGGCACCGCCGCGCCATCCGGCGCCTTTTGCGCCACCGGCAGCACGCCGGCGCTGCCGCCCGCGGCACGCCAGCCCGCAGAGCCGTATTCCAGATCCAGGCTGATCACACCAAGGTGCGAGCCATGCGCGCCCGGCATCACCACCGGCTTGTCGAACGCATGCGACTTATCCGGCAGCGTCAGATGCGTGTGGCCGGCAACCACCGCATCAATCTCCGCAATCTGCGCCAGCGGCTCCAGTGCGTTTTCGCTGAGATCCGCACCGGATTTGACTGCCAGGCCGGTATGAGCCAGCGCAAGCACCAGGTCGCAGCCGTCTTCTTTCAGCCTGCGGGCAAGCACCGCCGCGGTCTCGGCAATCCCGTCGGCCGCCAGCTGCGCCTGCAGCTCCGCACCGCACCAGGCCAGCGTCTGCGGCGGCAGAACCGATACCAGCCCGATCCGCACCGGTGGCAGCTCCGGGCAGCCCGGAACCTGCCTCTCCAGCACAGCCAAAGGCGCAAACGGCAATGCCAATCCCGGCTGCAACGCCGTCAGATTTGAGCACAGCACCGGGCAGTCCACATCCTTCAGGATCCCCGCCAGCGCCTCCAGCCCGAAATCAAAATCATGATTGCCAAGCCCGGCCGCGTCATACTCAAGCTCCTGAAAGGCACGCGCCAGAGGATGCGGCCCCTCCGCGCCGGGGATGATGTCGCCCAGCGGCGAGCCCTGAAACCCGTCGCCGTTGTCCACCAGGATGCAAGCAGCCCCCTCCCGCGCCGCCGCTTCCCGTTCGCGTGCGATCAGGCTAGCCACCCGGGACAGCCCGATAGCCGGGTCCGGCCGGTCTGCGTAATAGTCATGGCTCAGCAGATTGCAGTGCAGGTCCGTGGTCGCCAGCACGCGCAGCACCCCGGAAACCCGGGGCTCTGGAGCTTCCGCCCCGCCTGTCATGTCCGAATTTCTGCTGACACCGCCTGCCGCCGCTCCTTCCAGCGCCGTTTGGCGCCGTTCTTGGTTTGCCGCTATTTGAATCAGCGTTTTAACGATTTGCAAAGAAACCTTTTTGCAGCATTTGAAATTTTATTAACGCGGCGGCAGCCGGGCCGCATTCCGGCCCTGTTCCGCAGGAAAATGACGCAAACCGGGCGAAGCAGGTGTGGCGGTGCAGTGACAGGCAAGCTCGGATCACCGGCAATTACTGGCAACCCTGCCAACGCACTGGCATGGAGAAACCTAGCCCGTCCGTTGAACGCAACCAAGCCGCCGCCAGCCAAAGGAGAGCTGCCATGAAACACGCAGAACAGGTCACTTTCGGCGGCGGCGGCGGGCTGGAACGGGCGGCGCATATGCGCGGCGACCCGGAAGCCCTGACTGCAGCCTGGGCGGACTGCCGGGCGCAGGTGCTGCTGATGTGGCGCGGCAAGCCGCTGACGGTGCGGGAGGCCGGCGCGGATCTGCCCGGCGGGCTGGCCTGGACGGCGCCCGCCCATGCGCTGGCCGCCAGCCGTCAGGACGAAGCTCTGTTCCTGGGCCTGGCTCCCGGCGGCACGCCCTGCTTTGCCTGCGACCTCAGCGATTGGCAGCCTGATGGGCTGGATCAGGATGCGCTCAACAGCTTTGCCGATGCCAGCGAACAGCAGCACCCCGATCTGCCGCCGGCCCATGTCTTTGCCGAGCTGCGCCGGGTGATGACCCGGCTGACGCCGCTGGAAGCAGAACTGGCCGCCACCGCCAAGGCGCTTTTGTCCTGGCACCGCAGCCACCGGTTCTGTGCCAGCTGCGGCGAACCCAGCAACCTGGCGCAGGCAGGCTGGCAGCGGCTCTGCCCGTCGTGCAAAACACCGCATTTCCCGCGCACGGACCCGGTGGTGATCATGCTGATCACTCACGGCGATTCGGTGCTGATGGGCCGCTCTCCCGGCTGGCCCGAAGGCATGTACTCCTTACTGGCAGGGTTTGTGGAGCCAGGCGAGACCCTGGAAGCCGCGGTGCGCCGGGAAACTTTTGAGGAAACCGGCGTGCGGGTGGGCCCGGTCAGCTACCTGTCCTCGCAGCCCTGGGCCTTCCCGATGTCGCTGATGTTCGGCTGCGCAGGCGAAGCGGTGAGCCAGGACATCACCATTGATCCGAATGAAATCGAAGACGCGCTTTGGGTCAGCCGCCAGGAGATGATGACGGTCTTTGCCGGCGGGCATCCGGTTCTGAAGCCGGCGCGAAAAGGCGCAATTGCACATTTTCTGCTCAAGAACTGGCTTGCGGACACGCTGGACTAAGGCGCATATTCGCCGCAACCGGCGCAGCACCTAGACCGCACAACCAAGACAGGCAAGCATGGAATTCCAGAGCAAAGAAGACATTGAAGCCCCGATTGCCGAAGTATTCGGCGTGGTTAGCGATTTTGAGCTGCTGGAACGCTCTGCCCTGCGGCGCGGCATCGAAGTGCAGCGCGCCGGCGATATTGCGCACCCGGAAAACGGCTTGGTCTGGGACTTCAAATTCCGGTTCCGCGGCAAGGCGCGCGACATTCGCCTGACCTTGGATTCCATTACGCCGGTCACCGGGCTGAGCCTGACTGGAGGCGGCAGCGGTATTGACGGCCGACTGAACATCGAACTGCTGGCCCTGTCGCCGCAGCGCACCCGCATGTCGGTCCGGCTGAAACTCTCACCCACCACCCTGACCGGCCGTCTGCTGGTGCAGTCGCTGAAGCTTGCCCGCAGCAATCTCACCCGCCGCTTCAAGCTGCGCCTGGCCGAGTATGCGCGGGTTACCGAGGAACGGCTGAACCGCAGCGCGTGACGCGGCCTCCCGGGCAGGGGCGCTGCCCCTCTTGGCCTAACAGCCAATTCACCCCGGAGTATTTCAGACCAGAAAGAAGCCCGGCAGGCATTGCACACCGGCCCCTGCGGTCCGGAAGCCCGGTTATTCCTTTTGCGGCACCAGCTGCGGCCAAAGCGCGGCATTGCTGCGGGTAAAGGCGCCGAGGTGGCCTATGGCTTTCAGGCCGTACGCCTGCGGATCCAGAATTATGCGCTCCTGCGGCACATCGCCAAAGACCCTGCCCAGCTGCCAGACCGCAGCGGGCGGTACAACATCGTCATCCGCTGCAGCAAACAGGCTTACGGGAATACCCGCCGCCTCCCATCGCGGCTGCGGCAGCTCCTGCCTGGTCTCCGGCAAATAGCTGCCGCGGGTGGTGCACCAACGGCGCCACTGCCAATAGACTCCGGCAGGCAGGTCTGCTCCGAACCCAACCGCGCGCCCGGGCAGATAGCCCAGGGCGCGGACCAGCGGCGGCACATGGCCGAACCAGAAAGCCAGCGCCAGCGCGCGGTAGGGCCAGGGGTGATCGTGGTGGTGCACCAAGCCGCCCGCAACCACGATCATGCGGGCGACGTCCTCTAGGCCATCCTGCAGGGGCATCAGCATCGCCCCCAGCGAATGGCCGATAACCCACAGCGGCACTCCCGCATAGTGCCGCCGCATTTCGTCCCGGGCGGCGGGCTGATCCGCCAGCGCCCAATCGGCCATCGTTGCTTTTGACCGGCGCGGATGACCCTGCGCCGAGGCGCCGAAATCCCGGTAGTCATAGGTGAGGCAGGCCACCTGCCGCTCCGCCACCAGCCAGCGCGCGAAATGCCGGTAATAGCGCTGCGGCACCCCGGTGGCCCCGTTCAGCACCACGGCTGCCCGCGGCCGGCTTGCCGGCTGGTAAAGCCGTCCTGCCAGCACAGAGTCCCCGGAGGGAAACCGCAGCTCCTGCTCACGCACTGCCGCTGACTGATCTGCGCTGCTGTCCAGCATTGCCGCCTCCTAGACCAATCGGTCCAATCGCATCACTGGACCAATCGGTCTATTGCTGTCAAGCTGCCGCCATGGATGACGTGACGACAGCCGGACCCGCGCCGGATCAGCCCCTCCCGACCCGCGACCGGCTGATTCTGGCCGCCGCCAGCCTGTTCCGCAATAAGGGCTACAGCGGCACCGGGCTGGCCGAGCTTCTGGCCGAAGCCGGGGCACCCAAGGGCTCGCTCTACCACCACTTCCCAAACGGCAAATCCGACCTGGCGCTGGCGGCTGCCAATTGGGCCTCGGACCAGATGCTGCAGCTGATCGACGCTTCCTTCACCCCTGCCCCCAGGTTCCAGGAAGGCGCCAAGACGGTCTGCTACAAGCTGGCCAAGCTGTTTGACATGCAGGGAAAATGGAGCGGCTGCCCGGTCTCCGCGACGCTGTTCGAAGGGCCGGAAAACGAGGCCTTCCACCAGCATGCCGCGCTGCTGTTCGAAGGCTGGATCAGCGCCACGGTGGCACATGCACAGCGCTTGGGGCTGGCGGAGACCGAGGCCCAAGCGGCGGCGGAGAATTTCTACATCCTGCTGCAGGGCGGCTGGCAGCTGGCGCGGGTGCGGCGCGACTCGGATGTGATCCGGGCGCTGCACCTCCAGATATGCCCCCCGATGCAGCTGCAGAAAAACGATTGACGACTCGGCAGGTGAACCGCTACCGCTTGTGGCGATGGTTCCCGTGCCACAGAATCTTGTGTCCGGGATGAAAAGGGAACACGGTGCGGCCTGCGCATATGCATGCCAACTCCGCGACTGCCCCCGCAACTGTAAGCGGCGAGCGACCCCGATAGAGCCACTGGCCCAAAAGGCCGGGAAGGATCGGGAAAGCGACGACCCGCAAGTCAGGAGACCTGCCATCGGATATGAAACTCGAACCCGGGCGGGGCGTCCGGACAGGGTCTGATGGCACCGCGGGACTTCCGCAATTTCATCCGAACTCTTGTCCCCGAACCCCCGCACCACGCGCGGAGGGCGCAGATATGATTTGGACCGACCAAACGCATTTCTTTGCGGCAACGGATTGCAAGCACCTGGGGCGTCCCTGCCCCGCGGCAGAGCGGATGATCGCCAAGCTGGCCGAGGCGATGACCAAGGCCAAACCGCTGACCCAGGAAGACTTTGAAATTACCGGTACCTCGGCCCTGGACGGCTGCCCGCGCAAATGCCCGGCGCAGTTCGTGGCCAGCCATGACCGGATCCGCCTCTATTGCGGCGTCGGAGAGGACGCTCCGCGCGAAGGCCTGGATCAGTTCGCCGATGCGATCTTAAACCGGGATGGAAAAGGCTTTGCGGCTGGTGCGCTGAAATCCCGCCCCTGCGCGCTGATGGAGGCGCTGCCGAAATCGGCGGAAGCGCGGCAGGCGGAACAGATGATGGCGCTGTAAGCTCAAAGCCGCGGAAACACCTGCATTCCACAGAGGGCAGCGCGCGACCCTGGACGGGTGCGTTAGCGCCCTCCCGTGGGGAGGGCCTGGCGATGACAGAAAAGTTAGCGCCTGGCTTTCTACTCTGCCTCCTGCCCAATCTCGTACCCGGCATAGGCCCACTCCATCTGCGCTTGGGTCTCCACCGCGCAAGGACGTACCGCTCGCAGCCGGGCCAGCGCCTTGACCGCGGGCTCGCCGCTTTCGATCATCAGCCGCAGCACCGCCATGCCGGAGCGGCCGCAGCCGCCCTTGCAATGCACCAGCACCCGGCCGCCGCCCGCCAGCGCCTTGCGCGCCGCCTGACTGGCCGCGGGCCATTTCACCTCGACCTCCGGCGGCGGGGTGCCGAAATCCGGCACCGGCAGGTGGATCCAGCGGCTCGCCATGCTTTGGATATCCACCCCCAGCATCTGGCCGCCTGCGGCCGCCTGCTCCTCGGCAGTGGTCATCGAGAGCACCAGCCCCGGTTTCCAGTCGTTGATATGATCCAGATCGCCGCGGTAGTCGCCGCCTGCTCCGGGCAAGGGGCACAGCGCCAGAATGCCGCCCGCCACCGGCAGCGCGTGCACAGCGAGGTTTTCCGCCTTGGGCGCCTCTTGCGCCGCTGTTTCAGAGACTTCCTCAGACCGCATTCCGACGCTCCTTGCGCTTGCGTTCCAATTCCCGTTTCCGCCTTAGGCCTCAGAGCCGCAGCCTAGACGCTAACGGCAGAAAGCCAAAGCCTTTTCCCTGACCGCCCTTGCCGTCCCTTTCCGCGGTGGACGAACGGGCTGCGCTTCAATACCCTGCGCGGAACGCGGGGCGCGCGCGCCTCCCTCCCGATTCCGGCACGAGACATCATGAACGACATCCCCAGCGGCACCTCCGGCGACACCGGCCAATCCCAGTACCAGGTTCTGGCCCGCAAATACCGGCCCGAGACTTTTGCCGATCTGGTGGGCCAGGATGCCATGGTGCGCACCCTGAAGAACGCTTTTGCCGCCGACCGGATTGCCCAGGCCTTCATCATGACCGGCATCCGCGGCACCGGTAAGACCACCACCGCGCGGATCATCGCCAAAGGGATGAACTGCGTCGGCGAGAACGGCCAGGGCGGCCCCACCACCGATCCGTGCGGCAAATGCGAGCATTGCACCGCGATCATGGAAGGCCGCCATGTCGACGTGATGGAGATGGATGCGGCCTCGCGCACCGGTGTGAACGATATCCGCGAGATCATCGACTCGGTGCAGTACCGCGCGGCCTCGGCCCGCTACAAGATCTACATCATCGACGAGGTTCACATGCTGTCGACCAGCGCGTTCAACGCGCTGCTGAAGACGCTGGAGGAACCGCCGGCGCATGTGAAGTTCATCTTCGCCACCACCGAGATCCGCAAGGTGCCGGTGACGGTGCTGTCGCGCTGCCAGCGCTTCGACCTACGCCGGATCGAGCCGGAGGTGATGATTGCCCTCTTGCGCAAGATCGCCACGGCTGAGGGCGCTGAAATTGCCGAGGACGCGCTGGCGCTGATCACCCGCGCCGCCGAAGGCTCTGCCCGGGATGCGACCTCGCTCTTGGATCAGGCGATTTCCCATGGCGCCGGTGAGACCACCGCCGATCAGGTGCGCGCCATGCTGGGCCTGGCCGACCGCGGACGGGTGCTGGACCTGATGGACATGATCCTGCGCGGCGATGCGGCGGCGGCGCTCACCGAACTCAGCGGCCAGTATGCCGAAGGTGCCGATCCGCTGGCGGTGCTGCGCGATCTGGCCGAGATCACCCATTGGGTCTCGGTGGTGAAGATCACGCCGGACGCTGCCGAAGATCCCACCGTCAGCCCGGATGAGCGCGCCCGCGGCCAGGCGATGGCACAAAACCTGCCGATGCGTGTACTCACCCGCATGTGGCAGATGCTGCTGAAAGCATTGGAAGAAGTCGCCGCGGCACCCAACGCAATGATGGCGGCCGAGATGGCGGTAATCCGCATCACCCATGTGGCCGACTTGCCCTCGCCCGAAGAACTGATCCGCAGGCTGCAGGACACGCCGCCCCCGCCGCCTCCGGGCCCTGGCGGCGGTGTGCCGATGCAGGGCATGGGCGGCCCGGCGCTTGGCGGCGGCAGCGTTGATGCCCAGGGCAGCTATGGCGGTCCCGGCGGCCCGGCAGGCGGGGCCCCGGTGGCGCGCGGAGGCTCTGGCCCGGCGGCCGCGCTTGCCCCGCAAGCCAGCCCGGCGCTGGCCCGCTACCCCACATTTGAGCATGTGGTCGAACTGATCCGCGAAAAACGCGACGGGCTGCTGCTGGAATATGTCAAAAGCTACCTGCGGCTGGCCGCCTACAAGCCCGGCCAGATCACCTTTGAACTGACCAGCGACGCACCCCGCGACCTGACCAAGCGGCTGAGTGAACAGCTGAAGGCCTGGACCCATCACAACTGGTTCTTCACCATTGTCACCGAAGGCGGCGGCGACACCATCAGCGAGCGCGAAAACGCCGCCGAGAACGCCCTGCGCGAGAAAGCCACCGCGCACCCCCTGGTGCAGGCGGTGCTGGAGAGCTTTCCCAAGGCCAAGATCAAGCGGATCCGGACGGCAGATGAGCTGGCCGCCGAGGTCGCCGCTGAGGCCCTGCCCGAGGTTGAAGACGAATGGGATCCCTTCGAAGAAGAGTGATGCCCGGCCTGGCGGCACTCTGGGTCACTTTGCCGGCAGCCGCATCCGCCAAAGCCTGCTGGCATGAAGGCGGCACCCCGGCCAGCGCATGGGATGAGCTGATCCGCCTGTCCGCCAAGCCTGTTTCTCTGGCCCTCTTCGCCCTTGCTGGATTCGCTCTTTTTGCCGGGCGGCGCCTTCCCTTTGTAGCCGCCGCCCTACTGTGGGCCGGGCTGGCAATGGTTATTGCAATAGATAACCATGAGCTTTTCTTTGACGATAAGAGTGCCTTGGGCATAATCCAGGACTGCACAGCCTCCCCCCACTTGTTCATTGCGCTCGCAATTGCGATATGTGCGGGGATGACTTACGGCGCCCTGCGCCCCCGCACTTAGGAGAAGACAGATGCTCAAAGGCCTCGGCGGTCTTGGCGACATGGCCAAGATGATGAAATCCGCACAGGAACTGCAAACCAAGATGGCGCAGATGCAGGAAGACCTGCACAACGTCATGGTGACCGGCGAGGCCGGCGCCGGCCTGGTCAAGGCGACCGCATCCGCCAAAGGCGATCTGAAGGGCCTGGACATTGATCCCTCGATCTTCAACGGCGACGACAAGGAAGTGGTCGAGGACCTGATCCTGGCCGCGATCAAGGACGCCCAGGCCAAGGCAGCCGAGAAGGCGCAGGAAGAGATGACCAAGCTGACCGAAAGCATGGGCCTGCCCAAGGACATCAAGCTGCCGTTCTAACCAGCGGCCTTATGGTATTTCGGAAAGGCGGCCCCTTGGGAGCCGCCTTTTCCTTTGCTTGCCTCAAGATGTATCCAGCCGGAACTTAAGGAAGGTCTGCCCTTCGTACTGGACCTCACCGGTCTGCACCGCCCCCAGCCGCGCCAACGGGCGCAGATGCCGCCGGGTCGGCGGCAGCAGAAAGGTCACATAGGGAATGCGCGCGTCGCTGCGGGCAAACTGCAGCGCCTTGCGCGCAATTGCAGGTCCAAGGCCAAAGCAGTCCGGTTTCAGCACCAGGCCAAAATCCCACTCAGCGCCTTCTTTTTGAAACCCGCCCCAGCCTGCATAAGCCTCCCCGCTCAGAAACGCCCAATGGCCCAGCCCGTCGCGCTGCCAGCAGGCTTCTTTTGCGGCGGCAAAGGCTTTAGCCGTTTCCTCATCCCAGGCGCCGGTCAGCAGCGGCATATGTGCTGCCATCCGCGGGTCGGACATGTGGCGGGCAATCTCGTCCGGTGCAATCTCCGTCAGCCGGGCAAACCGCAAGCTCCCGGAAAATGCGCCTGTCCGACCTGCCATGGCCTCACCCTGAACTGCTTCCATCCGCAACAGGGATACCTGCAGGAGCCACCAAAACAAACCCTGAACATTTTGCCCGGCTGCCCTTGCGCTCCCCCGCCCCGATCAGCCTATATGGCTGGAACACAAAGGGCCCAGGGCATGATCAAGAATTCCACCAGCAGCATCGAAGACCTGATTGACCTGATGGCCAAGCTGCCGGGGCTGGGGCCGCGCTCGGCCCGGCGGGCGGTGCTGCATCTGATCCGCAAAAGGTCGCTGCTGCTGACGCCGCTTGCCGATGTGATGAGCGAAGTGGCCGCCACCGCGCGCGAGTGCCTCAACTGCGGCAATGTCGGCACGGATGAGATCTGCCCGCTCTGCACCGACGAGCGGCGTGCAAATGGCGAGCTCTGCGTGGTTGAGGATGTTTCGGACCTCTGGGCAATGGAGCGCGCAGGCGTGTTCAAGGGCCGCTATCACGTGCTGGGCGGCACGCTGTCGGCGCTGGACGCTGTGGGGCCGGAGGATCTGCGCATTCCCCGTCTGGTGGACCGGGTGGCAACAGAAAGCATCCGCGAAGTGATCCTCGCACTGAACGCCACCATCGACGGCCAGACCACCGCCCATTACATAGCGGATCAGCTGCAAGGCCAAGTGAAGCTCACCTCGCTGGCCCAGGGTGTTCCCGTCGGAGGAGAGCTGGATTACCTGGATGACGGCACCATTTCCGCAGCAATGCGGGCGCGGAAGGAAATCTGACAGCACAGCCGAGCGCACAAGATTCTTTGAAGAATTTTGGCCGGAGAACTCGTATTTTCGGGGCCGCGCCCGTCTCTGAAAGGCGCGGCCTTCCTCCAGGGATCAGCCGTAAAAGCTCCGCAGCCCCTGCACCGCACGACCTAGGGCTCCGTCATCCACATCCTTATGCAGCACCATGCGGATGGCACCGGAACTGCCGCCGCCGATCACCACGCCCTGCGCCGCCAAATGCGCCCGCAAGTCATCGTTCCGCCCGTTCTCTGGCGTGAAGAACACCATATTTGTGGCCTGAGACACCTGTCCCGCTCCCAGTCCGCGCACCACATCAGCCAGCTCCGCAGCCCGGCCGTGATCCTCCGCCAGCCGCTCAACGTTATGCTCCAGCGCATAAAGCGCGGCCGCTGCCAGCACCCCGGACTGTCGCATGCCGCCGCCCAGCATCTTGCGCCAGCGCCGTGCCTTGGCGATCAGGTCTGCAGGCCCCACCAGCGCCGATCCCGCCGGGGCGCCCAGCCCCTTGGACAGGCAAATCGACACCGTATCCACCAGTCCCGCCAGCTCGGCCTCGGCGCAGCCCAGTGCCGTGGCGGCATTGAAGAACCGCGCGCCGTCCAGATGCACCGCCAGCCCGGCTGCCCGGGCCGCATCCGCAGCTGCATTCATATCGGCCAGCGGTACAACCAACCCGTTGTGGGTATTCTCCAGCGACAGCAGGCGGCTGACAGCCAGATGGCTGTCGTCTTCCTTCACCGCGCCCGCAATCGTAACCGGGTCCAGCGCCCCGTCAGCGCGCACCGGCACCGGGCAGAGCGCAATGCCGCCCAGCACCGACGCGCCTGCCGCCTCATAGGCATAGACGTGATAACCGTCGCCCACGATGATTTCCTCGCCGCGCTGGCAATGGGCCAGCAAGCCAACCAAATTGCTCATGGTACCGGTGGGCAGGAACAGCGCCGCCTCCTTGCCCAGGCGCTCGGTCAGAACAGCCTCCAGCCGGTTCACCTGGGGGTCTTCACCATAAACATCGTCGCCCAGTTCGGCCGCCTGCATTGCCTGCAGCATGCCTGCATCGGGCCGGGTTACCGTGTCGCTGCGCAGATCGCAGAAGGCTGCGTTGCCCCCTGCCCCTGCCAGCCCTGAATATTGGCTCATTCCGTCACCTGATCATAAGCCAGCGCCGCCACGACATAGGCGCGCCGGGTTTCGCCTCCGTTCAACGCGGTGTGGTAACCGCGGGTGCCAGTGAAATACACTGATCCATCCGCGGGCAAGTGGGGGACGTGATGATTCACGATAAACAATGCCCCTGGGTTGGAGACCACAGGGGTACGCAGCCGCGGCTCTGGATCACGGTGCCAGGAGTTGCTGTTATACAGCCACTGGACAGTACCTTTGCGCACCCGATCGGGAAGCGCTTGGCCAGTTCCCGATGCACGTGCTCGATATAGGCGCACGCAAATTTCGGGGGAAACCCGGAGAAGTCCGCCTCCGGCACCAAGTCCTCGCACGGCTCCTCCACATAACGCTCATCCACAAGCAGCCAATATCGGCCGGACAGGTCATTGGCGGTCCACTCGGTCTGGCCCGGACGCTGGACCATGGGCAGCGCGGCCAAGCCCTGGTCCCGCATGCCGCCCATGAGCTCCTCTCAGCGCAAACATTCTTCCGGTTACTCCTACAGCAGTTGGATGTCGAACTTCAGTTCCAGCTGCTGGATGACCGGTCAGGGCTGGAACTCTGCCACCGAGGCGGAACGGGCACCGTGCCCATAGCCCGGATGACGGCCTCAACATCCGCGTCTTTGATCTGCGGTACAAAAGTCATTTCACGTGCTCCCAAAGTTCGTTCTGATCGCGAGTGGTGATGCTTTTGACGCCATACTGACAGGCAGGTGTTCCCAAACTATCTTGCAAGAAAAGCAACAAGCAGCAGGGCAATCCCATACGCCGCAATATCCCGCCATCTCTGCCCTGCTGTATTTCGAGGCCGCCGCCCGCTCCGGCAGCTTCACCGCAGGCGCCCGGGCGATGAACCTGTCGCAAAGCGCCTTCAGCCGCCAGATACAGAGCTTGCAGGTACAGACCGGCCAGACCCTGTTCAAACGCGCGCGACAGCGGCTGCAGATGACCGATGCCGGTGCGAAATGCTGATCGACGCAGTGAGGTACCGCCATGGGCGGCCACCCACCCCAAGCGGCTGGTGCAGGGAGAACTGGCCGAGAGCCCGCTGCTTCAGGTGCACGCGCACCGCTGCTTCCTGAGCAGCGCCTGCTATCTGCTGACACCGCAGGCCAAGACCGGCACCAGCCTGATCGAGAGTGTCCGCGACCGGCTGCTGCGCAAAACCGCCAGCAGCACCGGCCGGCAACGCCTTACTCTTCGTGCAGGTGGATTGTCATATCGCAGGCCGCATCGCGCAACGGAATCAGCGGCTGATACTCCGGGCTGCTGTAAAACCGTTCTGCCGCCGTCATGTCCGGGTAGCGGAAAACGGCCGCCACCTCGCCGGAACAGGCCTCGCCGCGCAGCACCCGGGCGAAATTTCCGCGCGCCAGCACTTCAACACCCATCGCTTCCATCAGAGGCGCCGCCCGCTGGACATAATCCCGGAACAGATCCGCATTCCGGATCTTTGCATAAGAGAAATTCAGCACGGGCATACGGACACTCCGGAAACGGCGTTGCTCACCAATCTGCCCGCAGGATTGGCGCCGCCTTCTGATTCCGTCAAAGAAGAACTTGTACCGGCACAATGCCAAGCCCCGGTGCCAAAACGGCGGCGTCACAACTGCCCCCCCAGGCAGCTGCGCCTGCGCGCTCCGGGGTCCGCCCGGCGCAGCCGCGCCGCGCGCCAGCGCGGCGCCGGGCCCAAGGCTGCCAAAGCGCTCCGCCAGGGGCGCCTGCAGGCACGGGAGCCTCCCGGCCGTTTTAGCCGCCGGGCCGCTGTTGCCGTCAGCGGAACACAGCCCTGTACAGCTTTTCCTTGGTGAAGGGTTTGTCCAGCACCTGCACATCGGCAAGCTCCGGGAACCCCGCTTCCACTGCGCTGACCGCAAAACCGCTCATCATCACTGCGTTCAATCCCGGCTGCAGATGGCGCAGCTGCGCCAAAGTCTCCCAGCCGCCGCGCCCCGGCATGCTCATGTCGATCACTGCGCCATCGAAGGGCGGCAGCCCCTGCAGCAGCGCCAGCGCCGCGTCGCAGCCGTCCGCCAGCACCACTTCGCAGCCGCGCAGCTGCAGCAGCCCGGCCACCGCCCGGCGCACAGTCTCTTCATCGTCCACCACCAGAATGCGCCGCGCCTCCGCACCGCGCCCCGCCGCAGCCGGGGCCGCTTGCAGAGCCGCCTCGCCGCCGCAAGCCGGAAAGTAAAACCGGAAGGCGCTGCCCTCGCCTTCGCGGCTTTCCACCGCCAAAGCGCCCTGGTGCCGGCTGATAATTCCAAGTGCCGCGGCCATGCCAAGCCCGCGGCCGCCGGGCTTCGTCGTGAAAAAAGGATCGAAAATCCGGGTCACCGTCTGCCGGTCCATGCCGGCGCCGGTGTCCCGCACCTCTAGCAGCAGGCATTCGCCAGCAGCCATCTCCTGCCCCTTCAGCAGCTTGCGCCGCTCCGCTGCCCCAAGCCGGGTGCGGCGGGTGGTCACCGCAACGGTCCCGGCGCCGGGACCGATGGCCTCCACCGCATTGAAGACCAGGTTCATCAGCAGCTGGCTCACCTGCGCCGGATCCATCCGCGACGTCAGCGCCCCATCCGCCAGGTCCAGCGCCACCGCCTTGCCCATTTTGCGTTCAACGGGAACCAGCGCCAGCGTCTCCTGCACAATCGCGTTCAAATCGCAAACCGACTGCTCATGGCTGCTGCCGCCCCTGGCATAGTTCAGCAGCTGCCGCACCAGCGCCGCCGAGGCCTGCAGCCCCTGTTCCGCCACTTGCATATGCTCGTGCGCCGGATGGCCGGCCTCGAGATGCGCCAACGCCAATTCAGTGCGCCCCTGCATCGACGCCAGCAAATTGTTGAAATCATGCGCAATGGTGCCCGCCAATAGGCCAAGGCTCTCGGTCTTGTGCTTGATCAGCAGCGCCTCTTCTGCCCGGGCGCGCTGCCGCTCGGCCTTGCGGCGGCGCAGCTCCAGCCCGATACGGGCCGCAAACAGCGCGATCAGATCCGTCTCCAGCTTACGCTGCTGGATCTCCCGGTCATGCTGCAGTGCAAAATGGCCGATCACTGCGCCATCGGCATCTTTCAGCGGGATTCCCAGATAAGAATGCAGGTTCCGGGTCCGGAAATGCGCCTGGCCGGGAAAGGCCTCCTGCAGCCCCTCCGGCACCAGAAACTTCTCCCGGCCCTTCAGAAACGCGCAAGGGGTGCCCTCGTACGGCACAACCGCATCCTCCACCTCAGCCATCTGCTGCCCTTCAAAGCAGCAGGCCAGCACCCGGAAGCACTCCGGCTGGTCTTCAAGGCACTCGGCAATGAAGGCAGAGCGCACCTTGAGCGCCCCCTGCAATTGCTCGGCAAGCTGGCGGAAAGCCTCGCGCGGCGACGTGCTCTCAGGCCCTTCGGCCAGCACCGCCAAAGTGGTCAGCGTCTGCAGGCTCGCGATCTCGGCCCCAAGACGGGCGGCGAAGGCCTCCATGGCTGCCACCACCCGGCGGCCGAACCCGTCTTCGATCTCCTGCCGCCAGGACGCCTGGACCAGGCCGATCGCCTCGCCCTCGGCATTTTTCAGCGCCACTCCGATATAGCTCTGAATGCCTTCTTCGATGAACATCGCATCATCCGGGTACAGTTCCTGAACCCGGCAGGGGAACACATGCGGATCGCCGCTCAGCACCACATCGTGGCAGGGCGTCACGCAGCTTTCATATTCGAAATCCCCCAGCTGCAGCCCATCAAAGTAACTCGCCAGAACCTTGATGCGCTCGGTCTCCATGACCCGCAGCTCGCCCACGGTGACCAGATCGGCGCCGAACACAGCCGCCAGCTGATCCACAATTGCCTGGCAAAATTCCAGCCCGCTGAGCCGTGCCAGCACCTCCAGATCCAAACCGCAGCCGTCCCCAAACGGCAGTGCCCCTGCTGCATCCATAACCTGTACTCCTGCCATCCCTGCGCGTGCCGGCTTCCTGGCCCGGCCCGCTGGCAATACTCACTAACTCCCTGTCCCTGTTTCTTAGGTAAACCGCCTCCCTGCTGAAGGCGTTTCCCGCACCCCGGTCATTTCAGGCAATCTGGAACACAACTGCCCCGCAACACGATGCTGCGCAAAATGCGGCCGTATAGTCAACATTTTGTAGTGCTGACACCTAATTCTAACAGAAAAAGCCGCAAATCCAGAGCAAAGGATCTGCGGCTTTTTAAGGAAATACCTGTGCAGGCCTATTGGGCCCACAGCGCGGCAGACCGGATCAGAAGCGCGGATCCTCGTCGTCTTCCTCGTCGTCGCCGCCGCCGGACGGCAGATTGAAGAAGCTGTCGGCATCGAGGATTTCCTCGTCCTTCTTCTCTTCCTCATGGTCAGAGCTGCCGCCCAGAGTGAAGGTTTCCAGCCCCTCGATGGCGCTCGGGATCTTCGGCTCGGCATCCATCTCCAGCGACTGCTCGGTGGAGACCAGCTTGCGGCGCTCGTCATCGCTCATCACGCCGCCTTCAGCCGCTTTCTTGGCCGCGGCTTTCTGGACTGCGGAGTCGAGCTCGGACTGTTTGCACAGGCCCAGCGCCACCGGATCGATCGGCTGCATGTTGGCGATGTTCCAGTGGGTGCGCTCGCGGATCGACTGGATGGTCGGCTTGGTGGTGCCCACCAGCTTGGCGATCTGGCCGTCCGACAGCTCCGGGTGGAACTTGACCAGCCACAAGATCGAGTTGGGGCGGTCCTGGCGCTTGGACAGCGGGGTGTAGCGCGGGCCGCGGCGCTTTTCCTCGCCGGCTGCGGCCGGGTTGAACTTGAGCTTCAGCTTGTGCAGCGGATTGGCCTGCGCCTTGTCGATCTCTTCCTGGGTCAGCTGGTTGTTGGCCATCGGGTCGAACCCTTTGACGCCAACCGCCACTTCGCCGTCGGCGATGCCCTGGATCTCCAGCTCGTGCATGCCCACGAAGTCCGCAATCTGCTTGAAACTGATCGTGGTATTGTCCACCAGCCACACGGCGGTTGCCTTGGCCATCAACGGTTTTGCCATGTGCTCATCTCCTTAAAACACTCAGGTCCCCGGATACATCTCTCCCGCCGCCTGAAAGGGCGTCCCCGGCTGGCGGGGCAGGTTTCCGTTGTCGGGGAACTTCCGCCCTATATAGTCGGCATCGTTGCATAAGGAAAGAGGCCAATGCGCAAGTTGTTCACAGGGGTATTTGCGGCTGTCCTTGCCTTGCTGCCCGTCCTTGCGCCCGCCGAGGGCGAGCCTGCGGGCAAGTTCGACTACTACGTGTTGGCGCTCAGCTGGTCGCCGAACTGGTGCGAACTAGAGGGCGACTCCCGCGGCGCGGAGCAATGCGAGGCCCGCCACGATTACGGCTGGACCGTGCACGGTCTCTGGCCGCAGTTCCACCGCGGCTGGCCCAGTTACTGCCGGACGTCCGAAGCCCCGCCCAGCCGCGCGATGAGCCGCAGCATGGCGGACATCATGGGCAGCCCTGGCCTCGCCTGGCACCAGTGGAAGAAACACGGGACCTGCACCGGCCTCAGCGCCGCCAGCTACTACGCCCTGACGCGCGAGGCCTACGGGCGCGTCACCCGCCCCGCGGTCTTCCGCAGGCTGGAACAGGCAGTCACCCTGCCCGCATCCCTGATCGAGGAAGCGTTCCTCAAGGAAAACGCCGCTCTGACGCAGGACAGCCTCACCATTACCTGCCGGGACGGAAGGATCCAGGAGGCCCGCATCTGCTTGTCCAAAGACCTGCAGCCAGTACCCTGCGGCCGGGATGTGATCAAAGACTGCACCCTGAAAAACGCCCGTTTCGCACCGGTGCGCTGACCGGGTAGGGGCGCTGCCCCTCTTGGCTTCCGGCCAATTCACCCCGGGGTATTTGGAACCAGAAAGAAGCCCTGGCCGCGCAATTGCCAGGCTCTGTGATCAGCTGTGCGGTCTCATCTTCCTCTTGCCCAAAAAATCCCCGCCGGAGGCAGGCGCCGCCAGGCGCCACTCCCCTCGCGCGGCAATAAATGGCCTGTGAAGCACACTTTACCCGGTTTTGTGCTACTATCAGGATAAGTGCCGCTCCCGGCCCCGCATGAGCCCTGCCTGAACGGCACTTCCGTTGTGGTCAGTGAGGAGGAGAACGCATGGCAAAAACAATCGGAAACCCACTCAGCTGGCTGTTGCAAGGGGCTGAGACAACCGGCGAGCATATTGGCCATACAGTCGAAGAGATGGGGGGCGCAGGCGTCAAGGAAATCCCGGAGGCCCGGACCTTGACCATGGACGATATCATCCATTCTCTGGCAGCCGGTCTGGAGGATTTTGCCGCCTGCCGCTCGGACGCGATGTTCCTGGTGCTGTTCTACCCGCTCATTGGCATCGCCATGGTGGTGATGAGCCTGTCGATGAATCTGCTGCCGCTGATCGTGCCGATGATCATGGGCTTTGCCATCCTCGGCCCGGTCGCTGCGGTTGGCCTTTACGAGATGTCGAGGCGCCGCGAGGCCGGCGCCGAGCCGCAATGGCTGGATGCCTTTGCGGTGCTGCGCTCGCCCGCCTTCGGCGCCATCCTGGTGCTCGGCCTGTATCTTGCGGGCCTGTTCATGGTCTGGCTGGTGGCCGCCGACATGATCTACAGCCGCACCCTGGGGCCGGAGCCGCCGGAATCTATCGCCAGCTTCGCAGCCGCGGTGGTGACCACCCGCGAGGGCTGGATCATGGCCATTGCCGGCGGCGCCGTGGGGGCAGGATTTGCCTTTGCCGCATTGGCGGTGAGCCTGGTCTCTTTCCCGCTGCTGCTGCACCGCCATGTGGGCCTGCCGGTGGCAGTGGCCACCTCGCTGAAAGTGTTCCGCAAAAGCCCTGTGGTCTGTCTGACATGGGGCTTCATCGTCGGCACCGCGCTGCTGCTGGGATCGATCCCCTTCCTGGTCGGGCTGATCTTTGCAGTGCCGATCCTGGGGCATGCCACCTGGCACCTGTACCGCCGCGCAGTGCAGTAAAGGGCAGTATCAAACAAGAAAGGGCCGGCGCATCTGCCGGCCCTTCTGTTTTGCAAGGTTCCGCAGCTCAGCCCACTTTCAGGACAATCTTGCCGATGTGGCCCGAGCTCTCCATCCGGGCATGCGCGGCTGCGGCCTCCTCCAGCTCAAACTCGCTGTCCATCACCGGCGCCACCTTGCCGGCGGCAAGCAGCGGCCAGACAGCCTCGCGCAGGTCCTGGGCAATCTGCGCCTTGGCCAGATCGCTTTGCGGCCGCAGCGTGGATCCGGTCAGGGTCAGCCGCTTCACCATCATCAGAGCAAAGTTCAGTTCCACCTTCGGCCCCTGCAGGAAGGCGATTTGCACCAGGCGGCCGTCCTCGGCCATCGCCTTGATGTTGCGCGGGATGTAGTCGCCGCCGACCATATCCAGTACCAGATTGGCGCCGCCTTCCTCGCGCAGCACCTTGACGAAATCCTCATCGCGGTAATTGATTGCACGCTCGGCACCAAGGTCCAGGCAGGCCTGGCATTTCTCGTCCGATCCGGCGGTGGCAAACACCCGGGCACCGAATTCGCGGGCCAGCTGAATGGCCGTTGTGCCGATGCCCGACGAGCCGCCGTGCACCAGGAAGCGCTCCCCGGCCTTCAAGCCGCCGCGGGTGAAGACGTTGGACCAGACGGTAAAGAAGGTCTCAGGCAGGCAGGCCGCTTGTTTCAGATCCATCCCTTCCGGCACCGGCAGGCAGTGCGCCGCAGGCGTTGCCACATATTCCGCATAGCCGCCGCCCGGCAGCAGGGCGCAGACCTGATCACCCGCCGAAATCCCGTCAACGCCTGCGCCCACGGCCACCACCTCGCCCGAAGCTTCCAGCCCCGGCAGGTCGCTGGCGCCCTTGGGCGGGTCATAGGCGCCGGCGCGCTGCAGCGCATCGGGGCGGTTCACGCCGGCATAGGCCACTTTGATCACCACTTCGCCGTGGCCCGGCTGCGGCACCGGGCGCTGGCACAGCTGCAGCACTTCCGGCCCGCCGGGTTTGGTGATCTCCACCGCGCGCATCATCTCTGTCATCGGAATATGTCCTCCTGATCCTTGCCCCTGCCTAGCATCCGGCCCGGTGCCCGCAAACAGCAAAGGCGCCGCAGTTGGGGCGGATTGCGGAGTACCACCGCAAGAAACCGAGAGTATGATGCAGCTGCCCGCTAATAAGAACAAACACCGGCCGCAAACGGATTAATAGAAATCGCAACGCAAATGCCAAGCAGCGCTCGCTTTGCTTCGGAACAGATAGATTGACCCGCTATCTCCAAAACCGATCCGGCCCTTGGCAGTCGAGTCGATCTGCAGCACAAAGTCTTCGTTGTGTTGGGCCCTATCCCATTGCGATCCTTGGATCCAAGTCGGCCAACCGCCGATTTTAACCGGGTAAGCACTCTGCAATTCAAATGCACGCTTAGAACTCGGATTATCGTAGAACCAGGCCGATGTGTCAGACCAAGCGACGCGATCTGGAATTTCGGCCGCAAAATCTTCCCACGAAGGTTGCTGAGGCACTGGTGTTTGCCATCGCACAGGAAAGGTGACGAGAGCGTCGCTCTCTCGATAACCCGGCCCCAGCGGAACCAGTCCGTCCATTCTGGTATAGGTGGACACCTTGAAGTCTATGCCCTCCACCGCTTCGGACAAATTGCCTTCAAGGTCGAGCCAGAGCGTCAGCAGTTCGGTATTTTCCAATCCGGGGATGGACATTTCGACTTCATCAGTTCTTATCTGAAGAAGCGCCTGCATAGGCTTTCCGCTCCGGCCCAAGGGAACTTCTTCACCCGGCGCCGCCAGCGCGCAGCCGCCCCACCAACTAGAATGTCTGTTTGTCGTCTTTGGACGGAATCCTCCCAGTTCACCAAAGACAGCAGGGCGAAGCATAAGATGCAGCGTACGGTCAGCTTCTCGCGCTTCGGTTGGGCTCGGTGGCACTTCGGTATTTCGGATACGCCCCAACAAATGCAACAGGCGCCCTCGCAGATAGCCGGTCCAACTCGCGCGAAGCGGCGGAATATTGGGGGCAGTCATAAAAATCCTAGCTTCAAACAAAACCTGAGTAGGCCCGAGCGGCCTGACTACCCCTGAGAGCAGTCAGCTGGATAGTCAAGAGGACTACCGCTTCAAAGAAAAGTACGGCCCGTCTCACCGCCGCGGGTCAATCGACCCCGGCAGATCATCGCGGCCTTTCGGCGGTTTAATCTGCTCGGCCAGCCAGTTCGGCCCCGCCAAAAGCGGCTTCAGCAGCGGGTTCTTCTGCAGGCCGGCCTTCAACTTCTCAAAGTCCATCACATTATCAATGCGCCGGTCCAGGAAGTCCCAGGTTGCCTGATGGTCCAGGCTGTCATCGCCCAGCCAGTAGAGAACGGTGGCGGAATAGACGCCCGCCAGCGAGGCGCGCTTGGTGTACCAGTTCAGATCGTCGGAGCCATCGCCCAGCGCCTCCCAGATCAGGTCGCAGGTGCCCCAGATTGCCTTGACGCCATCACCCGCATACTGCGGCAGCGTCAGCAGCGTGGTGCCGCGGCGCACCGCCTCCTTGTCGTCGACCGCCTCCAGCCGGAACCGAACGGCTGCCGCCACCTTATCGCGGAAGCGCAGGCCCGACAGATCCTCGGCCTCCAGCCGCGCCAGCATCAGCGAATCGCCCCGCGCGTGATAGGCCAGCGCCAGATCCACACCGCCGCGCGGGCAAACCGCATGGCCCAGCACCTCGGGCACATCCGCATCCTGGCAGGCAGCGCGGAAGGTCACCTCGGACCAGCCGTCAAAGGGCACATGCATCAGCGCCGCATCCAGCAGTTTTTCCTTGATATCTTCCTGTGCGTGATCCTGGTCTTCAGCCATGGCACCCTCCCGCTGGCAGCGTTCTGACACGTCCTGACACCCTACTAGACAAATTAGACGCGCTTTGCTATACGGCCACCTCCTGCAATTTCCTTGCAACTCAAAACTTAGAAAGGTGGTGAAAACCACATGCAGGTTAGTGTTCGCGACAACAACGTCGATCAGGCGCTTCGTGCCCTGAAGAAAAAGCTGCAGCGTGAAGGCGTCTTCCGCGAAATGAAGCTCAAGCAACATTTCGAAAAGCCGTCCGAGAAAAAAGCGCGCGAGAAAGCTGAAGCGATCCGCCGTGCCCGTAAACTGGCACGCAAGAAAGCCCAGCGCGAAGGTCTGCTGTAAGCACACCTTGCTCTCCAGCTTTGGACAGCACGACGGCAGATCCTGTGATCCGCCGGAAAAACTCAGACGACCCCCGCGGCCCTGCCCGGGGGTTTGTCATTTCTGCCTCCTCCGGATGCACCGCTCCCAAACGTAGGCACTGTGCCGATGAGACACTCCGCCTGCCCTAGGTTCGTTCGAATTACATCTTTAGGGTGTATTCTTTAAAAGATTTCTGCTATACAGAGATCACGGCAGGGTAAATCTGATGCGTTTCCCTAACCATTGTCCCGCCGTCCGGGCTTGGAACACCCGGTTTATTGAAACCCGGAGCAGGCCGCGTCCCCCCCATCAATACCGGCGCCTGTCTTGGTCCCTGCAAACAAGGCACTGCCTCTCCGGGTTTCCTTTAATCCCCCAATGCCGCCAAGTTCCGGCCAAGGAACCGGTAAGCCTGCCGTGCAGCAGCGCAGCCCGGGCCGAATCCGCGGCGCCTGCCGCCCGCTGCACTCTCGGCGCATCTCCGCCACCCGCCGTGCCGCCGCCTCGGCAGCGGGGAATGGGCCCGGCACGCGCAGTTTTCCGCGTATCAGCCGCCATGCTTCGGGCAGAGCTTTGCCGCAAACCGGCTTGGGCACAGGACTGCCCTTTTAGCGCCTTAAAATTCCGTTAACGGGATAGGGCACCGCCGCTCAGCCGGCCCACTCACGGAGCAGTCTTAATGTCACAGGCAAGTGAACTCGAGCGCCAGATGCTCGACCTGATCAACGCCGAGCGCACCTCGCGCGGGCTCAACCCGGTGCAGCTGGAGCTGCGTCTCAACGATTCAGCTGAAGAACACAGCGAATGGATGCTGCAGCAGGATGTGTTCTCCCACACCGGCGCCGGAGGCTCCAGCGCGGGCGACCGGATGGAAGATGCGGGCTTTCAGTTCTCGGGCAGCTGGACCTGGGCCGAGAACATCGCCTGGCAAAGCGAACGCGGTGCGCCCGGCCTCGCCGATGATGTCATCGACCTGCACAATTCCCTGATGAACAGCCCAGGCCACCGCGCCAACATCCTGAACGCCAACGTCGAAGTGATCGGCATCGGCATCGAGCAGGGCAACTTCAACGGCTGGGACGCGGTGATGGTCACCCAGAACTTTGCCCGCACCAGCGCACCCCTTCAGCTGGACGATGGCTCTGGCGGCGGCTCAGGCGGCGGCGATACAGGCGGCAATAACCCGCAGGCGACCGAAGGCAATGACACGCTGACCCTTTCCAGCGCCGGCAGTTTGAACGGGCTGGGCGGCCATGACGAACTGACCGGCAGCAGCGGCGGCGACGATCTGCAAGGCGGCAGCGGCCGCGACACGGTCAAAGGTGAAGGCGGCAATGACGAACTGCGCGGCGGCAATCAGAACGACCGCCTGTTTGGCGGCAGTGGCAACGACAGCCTCTATGGCGGCTATGGCCAGGACCGGCTGCAGGGCAATGGCGGCCACGACGATCTGACCGGCGGCGGCGGCAACGACAGGCTGTGGGGCGGCAACGGCTCCGATACCCTGAAAGGCGGCAGCGGTGCCGACATGCTGCACGGCGGCAAAGGCAACGATGTGCTGACCGGCAACAGCGGCGGCGACCGGTTTGTCTTCACTTACGGAGACGACACCGTGACCGATTTCAACGTCGGCACCAGCGGCGAGCTCATCGACCTGCGCAAGGCCGATGGCATCAGCAGCTACAACGATTTGATGAGCAACCACACCAGCCAGACCTCCCAGGGCCTTCTGATCACTGACAGCACCGGCGACAGCCTGCTGCTCAGCGGCATCACGGCTCAGGAGCTGAACTCAGGCGACTTCCTGTTCTGAGTTCCAATCCCCACCGGGCACCAGCGGACAGGGCGCGCCAGCCGGCGCGCCCTGTCCTGCTTTTGAAGCTGTGCTTCAATACACTTTCGGCACATACAGCTCGTCGGGCAGAATCTGCCGCTCGTAGTCCGGGTTGTACTCCCGGTCCGGCAGCGCCACTTTCTCGTGCTGCACTTCCTCGTAGGGGATTTTGGTCAGCAGATGCTCGATGCAGTTCAGCCGCTCGCGCTTCTTGTCGTTGCCCTCGACAATATACCAGGGCGCCTCGGGGATGTTGGTGCGCGCCAGCATCTCCTCCTTGGCCTTGGTGTACTGCTCCCAGCGGATCCGGCTCTCCAGGTCCATCGGCGACAGCTTCCACTGTTTCATCGGATCATGGATCCGCATCATAAACCGCAGCTGCTGCTCCTCATCGGTGATCGAGAACCAGTATTTCAGCAGGATGATGCCTGAGCGCACCAGCATCCGCTCAAATTCCGGAACGTCCTGGAAAAACTGTTCTACCTGATCGTCCGAGGCAAAGCCCATCACCCTCTCGACGCCTGCCCGGTTGTACCAGGAGCGGTCGAACAGCACGATCTCGCCGCCTGCAGGCAGATGCGGCACATAGCGCTGGAAATACCACTGGCTCTGCTCGCGGCGGTTCGGTGCCGGCAGCGCCACCACCCGCGCCACCCGCGGGTCCAGCCGCTGGGTGATCCGCTTGATCACCCCGCCCTTGCCGGCGCTGTCGCGGCCCTCGAACAGGATGCAGACCTTGGCGCCGGTATGCTGCACCCAGTCCTGCACCTTGATCAGCTCGGCCTGCAGCCGCAAAAGGTTGCGGAAATAGACCTGCCGGTCAAGCATCTCCGGATGCTGCGCGCGGTAGATCTTGCGGATCTCCTGGCTCAGCATCGGCTCGGAGAACTCAATCTCAATGTCCTCGTCCAGCGTGTCCTGCAGCTCCGCTTCCAGCCAGTCGAGGGATGCGGTCTCAAATTCGCGGGTCACGGGCGGGTTCCTTCCTTGGTCAGTTGTGCAAGCGCCCCCTTTACAGGCAGCCTGTAAAGGTTTGATGTCAGCCTTTGGAAAGGGGCGGGCATTCCTCAGGCAAGCGGAATTCCCGGCAAGGTTCAAGCGCAAAAGCCGCCGCTCCCTGCTGCTAATCCGGTGGAACTGCCCGCATTGACCTGATTATCTGCGCCCCATGACCTTCATAGTGAACGCCTTTCCGCAAATCTGGCCCTGGCTGATTCTGATGGCCGCCCTCGCCGCCGGCTGGAGCGGCGCCCGCCGCAGCTCATTTCTGCTGCTGGCTGCAGCCGCTGCCTTTATGATGGCAAAGGGCCACCTTTCGATAGCAGGTCTGGCCTTGATCGGGACCGGCCTGGGTGCAGCCGCCTTGCTGCCCCGCCTCACTGGGCGCGCTGCCGTCGCCGGGCACGGCCTTCTGATCCTGGGATGCCTGACGCTTGGCATGCATATTGTCCCCGGCGTTCACAACCTGCTGATTCTCGACCAAATTACTTCTGGCCCGGACAGCGCCCCCTATTCGCTGCACCTGAACCTCGACAAGCCGCTGGTTTTCTTCGCCCTGCTCCTAGCATGGCCGCCACTATTGCAATTTTACTTACGCCCGGCGGCACGCCGGGCCGCGCCCTCCCCTCCCCCCGGGAGGGCGCTTCGCACCCACCCAGGCTCGGGCGCGGCCCTTCCCGCGAAACAGCTCCCATCAAGCAACTTGGCGATTCTGGCTGGCTTGCTGCTGCTCACTGCCGTGTTCCCGCTGGCCCTCGCCGCCGGCGCCCTGCAGTTGGAGCCGGGCCTGCCCGCATGGACCCTCCTGTGGATTCTGTCGAATCTGCTGCTCACCTGCCTTGCCGAAGAAGCCTTCTTCCGCGGCTACATTCAGCAGGGCCTCACCCGCCGTTTCGGCGCCGCCGCGGGGATCATTGCCGCCAGCCTCCTGTTCGGCTTCGCCCACATCGGCGCCGGACCCGCAGTGGCGGCGTTCGCCACGCTGTTAGGCCTGGCGTGCGGGCTGGGCTACTGGGGCAGCGGGCGGTTCCGCATACCGGTGCTGATGCATTTTGCCTTCAACCTCGCCCACCTGTTGCTGTTCACCTACCCCGGCCCGGCCTGAGCACCGGCACCTCCCGGTGCACAGGGGGTGTACAGGCGGTGCACGAAAATCACCCCCGCCATTATAGGATCAAACCGGCAGCGCCGTGGTCTTGAATACGGTGCGCAGCGCAAAGCTCGACTGCATCTGGGCCACCCCGGGCAGCCGCGCCAGATACTGGCGATGGATGCGGGCAAAATCCTCGGTATTCTCGGCCACCACTTTAAGGATATAGTCCGCGGTCCCCGCCATCAGATGGCACTCCAGCACATCCGGGATCCGCGACACTGCCTTTTCAAATGCATCCAGCACTTCATCCGCCTGGCCGGACAGGGTAATCTCGACAAAGACCGTGGTCGGCACCGCCATTTTGCGGGCATCCAGCAGCGCCACGTAATCGCGGATATACCCCTCCGCCTCCAGCCGCTGCACCCGCCGGTGGCAGGCCGATGCTGACAGGTTCACGCGCTCCGACAGATCGGCGTTGGAGATCCGCCCCTGCTTTTGCAACACCGAGAGAATGCGACGATCTGTTTCGTCCAGCGACATTTTGCGAAGATCCTTGCTGTATATTGCCTATATAAACGAAGAATCTTCGAAAGCCATGTTTTAATTCTGCTCAAAAAAGCAGCACATTTTGTCGCACCTCCCCCAGACTCGCAGGCAGAGAGTTTGGAGGAGATACTCAAATGAAAATCGGCTGCCCCACCGAAATCAAACCCCAGGAATTCCGCGTCGGCATGACCCCGGATGCGGCCCGCGAAGCCGTCAACTGCGGCCACGACGTCGTCATCCAGAAAGGCGCCGGCATGGGCGCTGGCTTCACCGACGAAGACTACGCCGCCGCTGGCGCTGTCATCCTGGACACCGCTGAAGAGATCTTTGCCACCGCCGACATGATCGTGAAGGTGAAAGAGCCCCAGGCGGTTGAGCGCAAGATGCTGCGTGAAAACCAGCTGCTGTTCACCTACCTGCACCTGGCACCCGATCCGGAGCAGACCCACGACCTGCTGGAAAGCGGCTGCACCGCCATCGCTTACGAGACCGTCACCGACGACCGCGGCGGCCTGCCGCTGCTGGCGCCGATGTCGGAAGTTGCCGGCCGCCTGGCACCGCAGGTCGGCGCCTACACCCTGCAGAAGGCCAACGGCGGCCGCGGCGTGCTGATGGGCGGCGTCCCGGGCGTTGCTCCGGCTAAGGTTGTCGTGATCGGCGGCGGTGTTGTCGGCACCCACGCCGCCAAGGTCGCTGCAGGCATGGGCGCAGATGTCACCATCCTGGACCGTTCGCTGACCCGTCTGAAGTACCTGGACGACGTCTTTGGCCGTGAGTTCAAAAACCAGTACTCCACCGCCGGCGCCACCGCCGAGCTGGTGCGCGACGCCGACATGGTGATCGGTGCGGTTCTGATCCCGGGTGCCGCAGCGCCGAAACTGGTGTCCCGCGCGCAGCTGTCTGAAATGAAGCCAGGCGCCGTGCTGGTGGACGTTGCCATCGACCAGGGCGGCTGCTTCGAAACCTCCCGCGCCACCACCCACGCCGATCCGATCTATGAAGTCGACGGCATCATGCACTACTGTGTGGCCAACATGCCGGGCGCCGTGGCACGCACCTCGACCCAGGCTCTGGGCAACGCCACCCTGCCCTTCATGCTGAACCTGGCCAACAAAGGCTGGCGCCAGGCCTGCGAGGACGACCCGCACCTGCTGAACGGCCTCAACGTGCATGCCGGCAAACTGACCTACTACGCGGTTGGCGAAGCCCTGGGTCTGGACGTGCTGTCGCCGAAGCTTGCCCTGAAGCAGTAATCCAGCCAGCCAAGGCAACCAAATTCTGCAAAGCCCCGCCATTCCGGCGGGGCTTTTTCCGTTTGGGCTCGGCCTGCGCGCAGCCCAAGGTCTCTCTGCCGCATCCGGAATACCGGGAAAACTGATGCACCCTATGCGAACAGGCCAAGGCAAACTTCCGTAAATTTTCAAAGTTGACAAATTACTCTGTATTGTTATTTGTCAAAATTGAAAATTAACGGAGATGCCATGCCCCGCCCCAGTTTGCAGGACCAGCGATCCGAGGAGATCCTCGACGCCTATCTGACATGTGTAGCCCGGTTCGGGCTTGAAGGCGCAACGCAGGAAAGGATCGCTGCCGAGGCAGGCGTAAAGCGGCCCTTGCTGCGCCATTACCTCGGCAACCGCGATCAGATGGTTGCCGCTTTGAACACCCATGTTGTTGACTCCTTCAACCTCCTGACAGGTCGGCTGGACGCGACTCTTGCCGGTATCACCAGTGCTGCAGAGCTGACCGATCTGCTGTTTGCCGAAGACGCCGGAAACGACCCGCGCTTGCTGCTTGCCTGGCAGGCACTGTCCGTCTCGGCGGCCGGCCAGCCAGAGATGCGCGCAGCCCTGCTGGATAGTCTGCAGCAGTTTCTGGATGTGCTCTCCGCCGCCCTGCACCGGATTGCGCCCGCGGCGGATCCTGCCCGGGTCCGGGCTGTGGCGCAGGGGATTTCCTCCAGCTTCGTGACTCTGGACTCCCTGTCGCCGCTCAACCCGCCTGCGGGATGGCGGCAGGAGCTGAAGCAAGCGGCCCTGCTGCTCGCCGGCACCCTGGAACATAGCCCCCGGGCGGGCGGCTCATGAACCGCCAGCGACTTCTGAACTACATCGCCTTCCCCGTCCTGACCGGCGCCGCTGTACTGGGCATTTACTGGATTTGGGGCCTGCTGTTCCTGTGGTGGCTGGTGCCTGCTGTGATCAGCGGCCAATCCTTCTTTGTCTTTGAAATCAGCCGCAGCGAAGACCCCCTGCTGTTCTGGGCGGTGGCCGCTCTCTGGGCTCTGTTCGGAGTGATGATGATTGCTGCCAGCCTGTTCCCGCAATACGCCGCCTGGCTTGTCTGAGGATGTGCAAATGACTGCCATGTACCACCGCCTCCCCGTCTCCGCCTACACCAGCCAGGACTGGTTCGACCGCGAGCAGGCGCTGATCTTCTCGCGCAGCTGGCGCTATGCCGGCCTGGCCGAGGACGTGCCGGAACCGGGCCACTATATTGCGGTGCAGGCCGGCCTCAACAACCTGTTCATCGTGATGGGCCGCGACCGCCGCCTGCGTGCCTTCCACAACATCTGCCGCCACCGCGGCACCCAGCTGATCCGCGCAGTGGGCAAGTCGCAAAAGGCGCTGACCTGCCCCTATCACGACTGGACCTACGATCTGGAAGGCAACCTGGTTTCGGTCCCCGATGAGGCCCGCGAATACCCGGGCGGCCTCGACAAAAGCTGCCTCGGCCTGAAACCCGCCAGCGTCGATATCTGGCGCGGCATGCTGTTCGTGCACCCTGACCCGCGGGCCCCCGGCCTGGCCGAATGGTTCGGTGCCGTCGACCCGCACCTCGGGCCGCATAAGTCAGACCAGCTCGCAGAATACCCCGAAGCCCGCCAAACCTATGAAATCAAGGCCAATTGGAAGATCGTCGTGGAGAATTACATCGACGTCTACCACCTCAGCCACCTGCACGCGAACACGCTGCATATGTACGACCACGCCAAGGCCGAATACGGCTGGAAAGGCCCCCACTACCACTTCTGGGAGCCCCCCAGCGCGGCTTATGCCAAGGACCTGGAAAAGAACCTCCCCACCCCGCGGGTGATCCCGCAGCCTCATACCGGCACCTGGGTCCCGATGCTGTTCCCCGGCATCGGCATCGGCGCCAGCGAGGACAGCTGGAACCTCTTCATCATCACCCCGCTGGGCCCAAAACTGACCCGGGTCGAAAACCGCACCAAGCTCGCCAGCGCCTCGGAGTGGGAATTCAGCAAGCAGGCCTGGAGCAGCCAGGGTTTCTGGAAGAATTTCGGCGGTCCGAAATACAGCGGCAGCGACGCCTCTGGCGAAGACGACCCGATGGCCTCCGGCGATTTCACCGCCGAGGATATCTACGCCTGCGAGCAGCAGCAAAAGTCGCTGCAAAGCCCCTACTTCGAGGTTGGCCCGGCCGCGGCAGGCGAAAGCCCGGTTATCCGGCATCAGCAGGCGGTGCTGGACTTTCTTGCAGCGCAGGAGACCCCGGCGCCATGAGCGGTTTCCACAGCCTGACAGTAGCCGGTATCCAGCAGGAAGCCGGCGGCAGCGCAACCAGCGTGACATTTGACCTGCCGCCGGCGCTTGCGGAGACCTTCCGCTGGCAGGCCGGGCAGCACCTGCCGGTTCGCTTTGAAACCGGAGGCCGGGAGTACCGCCGCTGCTACTCCATCTCCAGCCCGCCCGGCGCACCGCTGCGCATCACCGTCAAGCGGGTCAAAGGCGGCGTGGTTTCAAACCGCATTTCAGACAGCCTCGCACCCGGCAGCACGGTTGAGGCAATGCCGCCCGCAGGCCGGTTCGTGCTCGCCCCTGCCGCCTTGGCCCGCCGGACCCACTACTTCTTTGCCGCCGGCAGCGGCATCACCCCCCTGTTTGCCATGATCCGCGCCGTCCTGGATCACGAACCGCACTCGGCCGCCCATCTGATCTATGGCAACCGCTCGGCCCGCGGCATCATCTTCCGGGAAGAACTGGAGGCACTCGCCGCAGCCTTTCCGGACCGCTTTACCCTGCGCCATGTGCTGTCCTCTCCCCGTCTGTGGAGCGGGTTCACCCCCTGGCGCAGCGGCCGCATCACCCGCGATGCCATCAGCGCAGCCTTTGCGGGCACCCCGCCGGTGGCGCAGGATGTGCAGTACTGGATCTGCGG
Source organism: Leisingera sp. ANG-M1 (assembly GCF_000813745.1). GTDB lineage: Bacteria > Pseudomonadota > Alphaproteobacteria > Rhodobacterales > Rhodobacteraceae > Leisingera. The sequence goes on from NZ_JWLC01000006.1 coordinate 238,502, forward strand.
CCCGGGAACGATGAACGCCGGGATACGTAAGGCTCTGATGGAGCTGGACGTGCCAGCCGGCCGCATCCGCATGGAAAGCTTCGGCCTCAGCAGCCCCTCCGGCAGCACCGGACCTGCCGGCGTCGCCGCTACCGCATCCGTGACCGTGAACGGCAGCCGCCGGGAGATTCCTGTTGCCGCCGGGCAGACCTTGCTCGAAGCCGCCCTGGCCAGCGGCCTCACCCCGCCGCACAGCTGCCAGTCCGGAGTCTGCGGCGCCTGCCGTGCCAGGCTGACCTCAGGCCGGGTGGAAATGCGCGCGCAAATGGCCCTAAGCAGTTCCGAAGTGGAACAGGGAGACATCCTGACCTGCCAAAGCCTGGCCGAAACCAGCGAACTGGCGGTTGTTTACAAGGATTGACCCTGAACAAAAAAGGCCGGGCGCGATGCCCGGCCTTTCCAAGTCGTACAGCCTTTGGCCTTAGTGGCCCAGGATCTGGCTGAGGAACAGTTTCGTCCGGTCGCTCTTGGGGTTGTTGAAGAACTCTTCCGGTTCGTTCTGCTCCACGATCTGGCCCGCGTCCATGAAGATCACCCGGTTCGCCACCTGGCGCGCAAAGCCCATCTCGTGGGTCACGCAGAGCATCGTCATGCCCTCTTCCGCCAGTTCGATCATGGTGTCGAGCACCTCCTTGATCATCTCCGGGTCGAGGGCCGAGGTCGGCTCGTCGAACAGCATGATCCGCGGCATCATGCACAAGCTCCGCGCAATCGCCACCCGCTGCTGCTGGCCGCCCGACAGCATGCCGGGGTATTTGTTGGCCTGCTCCGGGATCTTCACCTTCTCCAGGAAATGCATCGCCCGCTCCTCGGCCTCTTTCTTGGGCGTCTTGCGGACCCAGATCGGCGCCAGGGTGCAGTTCTCCAGGATGGTCAGATGCGGGAACAGGTTGAAGTGCTGGAACACCATCCCCACTTCGGAGCGGATTTTGTCGATGTTTTTCAAGTCGTTCGACAGTTCGGTGCCATCGACGACAATCTTGCCCTGCTGGTGCTCTTCCAGCGCATTGAGGCAGCGGATCAGCGTCGATTTGCCGGAGCCCGAGGGGCCCGCGATCACGATCCGCTCGCCCTGATTGACGGTCAGATTGATGTCGCGCAGCACGTGGAACGAGCCGTACCACTTGTTCATGCCATTGATTTCGATGGCGACCTCGTCGCTCACCTGCATCTTGGAGCGGTCGATTTGACGGTCGGACATAAGTTCAGACATTGCGGGTCTCCTGGGTCGCGGTGATGGCGGCGGCAAGATCCATCACCGCATTGCCGACGGATTTGAACAGGGTGATTTCTTCGGCGGTGCCGCGCCCGGCCCGGCCCTGGGTCAGGGCATGAAGGTCGCCGAGAATATCCGCTTGGGCGATGGCGCCGGTTTCCAGGGGCGTCTTCAGCTCGCCCGCCTCAATGGCGGCAAACCTGGTGTCCACGAACAGCCGGGCCCGCTGCAGGGCGCGGTCGTCGGCCTCGCGCATGGCCGGGGTAAAGGCGCCGATCAGGTCCACATGCTGGCCCGGCTGCAGCCAGTCGCCCATCAGCAGCGGCTCGGTAGCCAGGGTGGCGGCGCTGATGATATCGGCCTGCGGCACTGCTGCGGCCAGATCGCTGACGGCCTCAGCATCCCAGCCTTTGGCGCGTAATTCCCCCGCCAACCGTTCCGCCGAGGCGGAAGAGACATTCCAGATCCGCACCTCGTCGACCGGACGCACATTGCGGAACGCCTCCGGCAACTGCGCCGCCACCTTGCCGGAACCGAGGATCAGCAGTCTGCGGGCATTCTCCCGCGCCAGGTGTTTAGCGCCGAGCGCCGAGGCGGCTGCCGTGCGCCGGGCGGTCAGCACCGCCCCGTCCAGCAAGGCCAGATGCGCGCCGGTGGCGCGGTCGAAGACCAGCACCGATCCGGCGATGGCGGGCAGGCTGCGGGCTGCATTGCCGGGAGTGGCGGTCACCACCTTCACGCAGCCCACGGTACCGGTCCAGGCAGGCATCAGCAGCAGCGTGGCGTCCGGTTCCCCTTGCATCTCCATCGTATGGTGATGGCGGTCCGGCGCCGCCAGACCGCTGGCAAACAGCGCCTGCATCTGCCCGATCAGCGCCTCAAAGGGCAGCGCTGCAGCGGTGGCCTCAGCATCAAGTATCTTCATGGCTCAGCTTTCAAAACGGGAGGGAGAGAACAGCGCCGGGTCAACCCCGGCCTCCGCCACATCTGCGGGCATATCCGCACCGGTCAGCAGCGCGGCAGCGATCTGCCCCACCGCGGGCGAGGTCTGGATGCCGTAACCGCCGACGCCCGCCAGCCAGAACAGGCCGGGCACCTGGCCGGAGAAACCAATCACCGGCAGCCGGTCGCTGGCAAAGGTCCGCAGCCCTGCCCAGCTGTGCGCCACATGGGAGACTTCCAGCGTGGTGCATTCGCTGAGGTAGTGAGCCGCATAGGCGATATCGAGTTCCTCGGGCCAGGCGTCATGCGGCGCAACCGGGGTTTCATCCGCCGGGCTGACCATCAGCTGGCCCGCGTCGGGCTTGAAATAGAAGACCTCGTCGATTTCGTTGACCTCGGGCATGGCGGAGACGTCGTAGCCCGGCACCTTGACGCTGATCGCGGTGCGGCGGTGCGGGGTGAGGCCCAGAGGCTTGGCGCCGAACAGCGCTGCCACGGGATCGGCCCAGCCGCCCGCGGCGTTGACCACGGTGCGGGCGCGGATTTCACCGCTGGCGGTTTCCAGAACCCAGTGGTCCCCGTCCCGGCGGGCAGCGGTGACGGCGGCGGACTGGCGCACCTTTGCGCCTTTGGCCTTGGCGCCACGGATGTAGCTTTGCAGCAGGTTCTCGACCTCGATGTCCCAGCAGTCCGGGTCGTAGAAGGCGGCCTTGACCCAGTCCGGGTCCAGAAACGGCATCTTCGCCAGCGCTTGTTCGACGGTTAGCAGTTCGACTGGCGGGGCGCCTGCTGGCGTATTGGCGCGCTCCTGTTCGTAGACTTTGCGCAGGTGATCCGCCTTTTCCGCCTCGGCAATCAGCAGGTTGCCGCGCGGGCGCAACAGGTCCACGTCTGTGAAGCCTGCCTGCGGCTGCATCATGAACGTGGTGCTGGCCTGGGTCAGCTGTCCGGCTGCCGGGGAGTGGAACCGGCGGGTGAATTCTGCTGCCGAGCGGCCTGTGGAGTGGTAGCCGAGCGAGGCCTCCTGCTCGAGCAGCACAACGGAGCGCTGTCCTTGCAGGAAATAGGCAACCGAAGCGCCGGTGATGCCGCCGCCGATAATGGCGATGTCATGGATTTCAGGCATTGTTCTCATCCAGCGGGAAGACGGGGCGGCGCAGGCGGGTGTAGCTGCGCTGCTTGACGTTGGGGGTGCAGAGGCCGCCCGCGTCGGTGACGATGATCTCAGACGCGATGGGGCCGAAGGCGCCCTTGAAGTGCTGCATGGATTTCACTGCCAGCACTGCTTTCTCAGTGGGTTCGATGCCCACGACCCGGAACACATTCTTGTCCAGCATCTGCATCCGGTCCGAGACGATCATGATGTCGATGCCCCTTACCCGCAGGCAGACACTGAGGCCGGTGGAGCCGGGCAGGCCGGTGAACATCGGCCCCTCGAAGGTGAAGCTGCCGTCGCTGACGGCCATCACCGTGCCGGTCACCTGCAGGGGCCCGCCGCCCACGGATGCGTCGGTTTTGCCGCCGATGGAGAGCGTGGCTTCGGCGCCGATGCCGCGGGCGGCGAGCTCCTTGGCGGCTGCGGGGTCATAAAGCGCCCCGGCTGCCGCGTTTTCAATGCCGGCCTCCAGCATCGCTGCGATCAGTGCGGTGCAGTCGCTGTAGCCGCCGGAACCCGGATTGTCGGAGAAATCCGCCACCACAACCGGGCCCGTGCCGGATGAGGTGCGTTTCAGCCGGGTTATGCAGTCTTCCAGCGGCACCGGCAGGTCCCACTGGTCGCGGAAGTCCCAGATGCGGCTGCAGATCCGCTTGGCGGCAGCGGCGGCGGTTTCTGCTGCGGCCTGGGTGGTGTCATAGGTGACCAGAACCGAGGGTCCCGCGGCCCAGACATCGGCATCGGTGAAGCCTGCGTTGATGGCCACGTTCAGAATGCCGGGCGCCTGTTTTTCGCGTTCCGCGTCTTCCAGCAGGCGGCACATGGGGCCATCTTCGGTGGTACGGCCGTCGTCGCATCCGACCAGCATCGGCGGGCGGCGGATCAGCAGTTTGGGGGTGATTTCCCCTTCCAGCGTTTGGTGCAGCAACTCGCAGGCCTCCACCCCCACCTCGTGCATGTCCACATGCGGATAGGTGCGGAAAGAAACGGCGATTTGCGCCTGATCCGCCAGCTCGTCGGAGATGTTGGCGTGCAGGTCCAGGGTCACGGCCAGCGGGATATCATCCCCTACAACCGCCCGGACCGCGCGCAGGAACTGGCAATCGCCATCCTCGTCCGTCTCGGTCACCATTGCGCCGTGCAGCGCCACAAACACACCATCGAACGGCACTTGCTCCTGCAGGCGGCGGGTGCATTCGCCGGTGATCTCTGCCCGCGCGGCCTCGGTCACCGGGCCGTTCGGCTCGGCATGGGCGGCGGTGATATAGACAGGGTCCCAGCCGCGCGCTTCGGCAACTTCGATGGCGCCGCCGACCTCGGAGCCGGTGCCGCGGAAGTTCTCCGGGATTTCATCGCCCTTGAACCAATGGGAGGCGCGGAAATCGTCCATCCCTGTGCGCATCACGGTGAAGGTGTTGCTTTCGTTGATGAACTCGATGATGGCAACGCGGTGGGTCATGCCGCCTCCTTCCGCTGCGCGGCGCGGGCGCAGATGTATTCCAGTGCCAGCGAGGCGCCAAGCAGGGCGGTGGTGCCGGTGGGGTCATAGGGCGGTGAGACCTCGACAATGTCCATGCCCACGAAATTCATGTCCACGCTGCCGCGCAGGAACTGGATGATGTCATTCGGGGTGAGCCCGTCCACCACCGGGGTTCCGGTGCCGGGGGCATAAGCCGGGTCCAGGCTGTCGATGTCGATCGACAGATAGGCCGGGCGGCTGCCAACCACCTCGCGCACCGTTTGCAGCGCGCCGCGCCAGCCGTGCTCATGCAGCCAGTCGCGGTAGAGCACGGTCATCGGGTCGTCGTGGTCATAGAAGGTGCGGATGCCGATCTGCACCGAGTGGTGCGGGTCGATCAGCCCGTCCTGGATCGCGTGGTGCACGAAAGTGCCGTGGTCGAACCAGTCGCTTTGCTGGGTGTCGCGGTGGGCGTCGAACTGCACCAGCGCCAGGGGCCCGTGCTTCTCGGCATGCGCTTTCAGCGCGGTGTAGGTGGTGCAGTGGTCGCCGCCCAGCATCAGCGTGCTGGCGCCTGCATTGGAGATATGGCGGGCCATGGCAATGGCGCTGTCGCGCATCTGCTCCGCCTGGCCGCGGCGGAAGGGCACGTCGCCGCAGTCCACCACTGACAGGATATCGAAAGGATCAAAGCCCCAGGGCCAGACCTCGCCCCAGGCCAGCTGCGTTGAGGCTTCGCGCAGCGCGCTCGGCCCCAGCCGGGCGCCTGGGCGGGCGGAGGTGGTGAGATCAAAGGGGATGCCATAGACGCCGATATCAACGCCTGTCATATCTACCGTCGGGCGGCGGCGCATGAAGGTGCGGATGCCGGAATAGGGCATCTCCACATGGGTGCCGTCGGGGCCGGTGGCGGTCTGGAACACGCCTTCGCGGCCGAACAGAATGTCATCTGCCTGTGTTTTCATTGTTGTTATCCTTTGGTTTGCAGCCAGACATTGCGGCCTTCCATCCAGCGCCACAGCGCCTCGATCACCAGCACCACCAGCAGATAATTGGCAGCCGCGATGTAGAAGACGCTGAGGTCGAAGGTCTCGCCGAACAGATAGCGCGCCTGGCCCATCACATCGCGTACGGTGATCACGCTCACCAGTGCCGAGGCTTTCAGGAGCAGCACCAGCTCATTGCCGAAGGCGGGCAGCATGCGGGCCACGGTGATCGGCAGGATCAGCAGGCGGAAGCGCTGGAAGCGGTGCAGGCCCATGGCCAGGCCGGCCTCGATGGTGCCCTTGGGGATCGCCAGGATGCCGCCGCGCAGGATCTCGGCCTGGTAGGCGGCGGAATTCAGGGTGAAGGCCAGAAGGCCGCAGTAATAGGCGTCACGGAAGAACCACCACAGCCCCAAGGCTTTGAATTCCTTATGGAACTGTCCCAGCCCGTAGTAGATGATGAAGATCTGCACCAGCAGAGGCGTGCCGCGCACCAGGTAGATGTAGCCATAGGCGAGCCGCGACAGGAAGCGGTGCTTGCTGAGCCGGGCTGCCGCCAGGGAGACCGCGACGAAGAAGCCAAGGACAAAGCCTAGGATCGTCAGGCTGACGGTGTTTTGCAGGCCTTGCACCCAGAGATCGGCGTTTTCGGTCAGATGGTCCAGCATCTCAGCGCCCTCCCACCAGATTGCGGTTGGCGCGGGCCTCCAGAACGGTCTGGATCTGCCCGGAGATAAAGGCCAGCACCACATAGACCAGCGCCAAGACCGAGTAGAAGAAGAACGGCTCGCGGGTGGTGGCAATGGCCATATTGGCGTAGCGCATCATGTCGTTCACGGCGATGATGGAAATCAGCGAGGTGTCTTTCAGCAGGATCAGCCACAGGTTCCCGAAAGCGGGGATTGCGTGGCGCCACATCTGCGGCAGGATCACCAGGAAGAACGCCTGGCCGCGGTGCAGCCCCATGGCGGCGGCGGCTTCTGATTGGCCTTGACCGACAGCCTGATAGGCGGTGCGGACCACTTCGGAACCCAGCGCAGAGAACACTAGCGTCAGAGCCACAACCCCGGCAGCAAAGGCGTTGAGCGAGATGTTGGCATCCTCAACAAACAGGCCGGCGCCGAGGTTCAGCAGGCTTTGCAGCTGGTAGTAGATGATGATCAGGGTGAGGATCTCGGGCAGGCTGCGGAACACGGTGGTGTAGCCATTGGCCAGGCGGCGGACCCATTTGGATTTGGCGTGCTTGCCCCAGGCAATGACGAAGGACATCGCCAGCGCGCAGGGGGCGGTCACCAGCGCCAGCGCCATGGTGACCCAGAAGCCGCGCAGCAGCTCATCCCCCCAGCCTTCGTCCCCGAAGGCGAGCAGTGAAAACAGTTCGGTCATGGAGGACGCTCCCTAAGCGTTCCGGTAAGGGCGGGCCCGCATGGTGCAGGCCCGCGCCATCTTAGTTGCTCAGATGCTCCGAGGCTTTCTTGGGCTGGGTCATGATGTCGAAGGCAAAGTATTCGCCGCGGATCTTGTCATAGGTGCCGTCCTCCACGATCGCGTCCAGCGCCGCGTTCAGCGCGTCGCGCAGGTCGGTGTCATCCTGGCGCACTGCAACCCCGGTGCCCTTGGCGAAGTCCGGCAGGAAGGCCTCGCCGACAAACTCGCAGCAGCCGCCTTCGTCGCTCTTCAGCCAGTCGCCCAGCACAAACTGGCTGGCCAGAACCAGATCAACGCGGCCGGTTTCCAGGTCCAGCAGCGCGTCGTCCAATTTCGGATAGAGCTTCAGCTCGCTGTCCGGGAAGTAGTCTTCCAGGATATCCACCTCGCCGGTGGCCGACTGGGTACCGATCACCAGCCCCTTGAGGTCGGCAGGCAGGGCGTTTTCCAGCCCGTGGCCTTCAGCGGCAACAAAGCGGATGCCGTTGAAGTAATAGGGATTGGTGAAGCTCACGATCTTGCTGCGCTCGTCGGTGATCGACATCGAGGCGATGATGGTGTCGAACTTATCCGCGTTCAGCGCCGGGATGATGCCGTCCCAGTCGGTGGTCACCCACTCGCATTTGACTTCCATCCGTTCGCACAGGGCGTTGCCGATGTCGATGTCGAAGCCTTTGATCTGGCCGGCGCTGTCGAAGAAGTTGAACGGCGGGTAGTAGCCTTCGGTGCCCATGCGGACCACTTTGTCCCCGGCCAGGGCGGCGGTGGCGCAGACAGAGGTGGCAATGGCCGTCATCGCGAGTTTTGCAAACATGGTGTCCTCCCGGTGGTTTGCTGATCTGGTGCAGGAGGATTCCCGAGGTTGGCGCCTAACTCAAATTTATAGTTTTGAGATATGGTATTTATCAGATTTATTCTCTAGCGTTCCGCCATGAGTGACTTTGCCCGCAATCTGGACTGGAACCTGCTCTATACCTTCATGGTGGTGGTGCAGAACGAGAGCATGACCAAGGCCGCCGAGGAGCTCTTGCGTTCGCAGCCGGCGGTCAGCCTGGCGGTCAAGCGGCTGGAGGCCAGCACCGGCAAGCGGCTGCTGACCCGTACGGGCAACCGGCTGGCGGTGACCCCGGCAGGGCAGGCGCTGTACGAGCAGGCGAGCGAGATTTATTCTGCGATTTCAAGGCTTCCTCTGACGTTCGAAGCCGCACCGCGGGCACTGACCGGCAAAATCACTGTCGCCTCGATTGACCAGGTCGAAAGCGATGTCCTGAACGCCCGCCTGACCAGGTTCTTTGCGGAATACCCTGGCGTCGAGCTTGAGATCCTGCTGGCAACCACCGCGGATGTGATCCGGATGGTCGAACTGGGCACTGCCACCTTCGGCATCTGCGACGGCGTTATTCCCAAAGGCTTCACCAGCCTGGAGCTGGTGAACGAACGTTTCGGCCTCTACTGCGGCGCCGGTTACCACTTGGCCGGGCGCACCGGCCTGGCCCCGATGGACCTGCGGGGAGAACCCTTTATCGGTTTCACTGCCGATGTTCTGGGCGGCAGCCATATGGGCGACGTCACGGCCTTCCGCGCCCGCGCCTCTATCGGCCAGCACGTGCGCGGCCAGTCCAGCCATGTGAACGAGGTCCGCCGGATGATCGAATGCGGTCTGGGCATTGGGTTTCTTCCGACCCATCTGGCCGATCCTTTTGCCGCCCGGGGCAGCCTGTTCCGCTTGCCGCCTTACGAGAATGAACCCTGCGCCATGGTCTACTTGATCGCAAACCCCGCGATTGCCTTGTCAGAAGCGGAACAGCTGCTGCTGGAGCAAATGCTGTTGGAGCTTCCAGCCAGCTGATGGCTGCCAGACCATCCGCACCGCTGCGCTGTCCTGCGGGGCCTCTCCTGCCGGTTGAGCCTTCACCGCGGGAACTTTCCCCGCTGCGCCCTATTGCCACAGCCTCCGCATTCCGGGACAGTCAGCAGCATCACAGAAACCGGCAGGGACAGCGGACATGGAACAGATGATTGAACAAGCAGGCGTATACTGGCCTCTTGCGGTGAGCGGCGCCAAGGCCCTGGCGGTCTTGATCCTCGGCTGGATTGCCACCGGCTGGATCAGCGGCGCGGTGCGGCGGCGCATCAACAAGACGCCGCAGCTCGACCCGACACTGGGCAACTTTGCCGCCAGCGTGATCCGCTGGGCGCTGCTGGCTGTGGTGCTGGTCGCCGTGCTCGGCATTTTCGGCATCCAGGCCACCAGCCTGGTCGCCATGCTGGGTGCTGCCACCCTGGCCATCGGCCTGGCGCTGCAGGGCACTCTCAGCGATCTGGCAGCCGGCTTTATGCTGATCCTGTTCCGCCCCTACAAGATCGGCCAGTATGTGGATATCGGCGGCACCTCAGGCACGGTGAAGGACCTGAACCTGTTCGTGACCGAGCTGGCCACGCCTGACAACGTGCAGATCATCGTGCCCAACGGCCAGGCCTGGGGCTCGATCATCACCAATTTCTCGCATCATGCGACCCGTCGCGTCGACATGGTCTTCGGCATCGACTACGGCGACAGCGCCGATGCGGCCAAGGAGATCATCCTGGCCCAGGCCAAGGCGGATGAGCGCGTGCTGCAGGATCCCGAACCCTGGGTGCGGGTCACCAACCTGGGCGACAGCTCGGTGGATCTGACGGCACGGGTCTGGTGTGACGCGGCAGACTATTGGGAAGTGAAATTCGCCCTGACGCAAGGCGTGAAAGAAGCGTTTGACGCCCAAGGCATCTCGATCCCCTATCCGCATTCGGTGGAGATCAAAAAGGAAGGCTGAGGCCCTCCCGCCCGTCTTCGGCCCTGACGGGCCTCATCCCGTTGGGCCCGGCGCCCCGCCTGCGGCGGGGCGCCTTTGCCTCCTGGGGCAAATGCTCATCTGCTCCGCGCCGCCTGCATCGCCCGGACCGCCGCATTGCGGGCCCTGGCCTCGCGCGCCCGGTCCTGCACCCGGTTCTGCAACTGCTCCGGCGGGCTGCCCGCACATACGGTAACCCCATCCAAATCGGCAAAAGCCCATTGCGCCGCCAGCAGCTGGTAGGTCTTGAGATCCCAGCCCGACGTGTCCGCGACAAAGCGCAGGCGCCATGTGCCGCGCACCTTGACCGGCAGCCGCAAGCGGCGGACCTGCGCCATGGCTTCGTGCCCGTTCAAAGCAGTCCGCACCCCCTGTGTCCGCAGCTTCTTCATCCGCTCCACCAGCCCAGCCGCATCCCGTGTGCGGCGGCCTGCAAAGACCACCTCGACCTCAGCTTCGGGTTTGACGATCCCCTTCACCACCAGATCGCCGCGGCTGTTACGGCTGAAGACCGGCACCAATTCAACCTCCACATCCCGTACTTCGCGTTTGAACAGTCCCGAATCCTCGTACTGCGGGGTGATTTGCGATGCTGGTTTGCGCCGGTTTGTCATGTGAACTTCCAGGCCCGCTGCCGAAGAACAGGGGTCTTTGCCTTTTGTCGTGCGTTATCAGATTTGTTAGGCCGCGCCCGTTAACGAAGGGTTGAATTCGCGCCGGCGCTGAAAATTTGCGGCAAAAATCAAACCATTCAAGGACTGCGGACACCGCCGGGTTGCACCGCCGGCAACTGGCGGAACCGCGCCGCGCACCAGCGCGGCGCCACGCCCAACGCTGCAATGCGCTTCGCCAGAAGCGCCTTCAGGGGCGGGAGCACACCGCTGCGAGGTCACCGCCCGCCGATCGGGCGCGCATGCACCACAGAGGAGCCGCCCCGGTACTGGACCTCTTGCCGGAACTCATACCCCGCCTTCCCGGCCAGCCGCAGCGAAGCCGCGTTTTCCGGGTTAAGCAAGCAAAGCGTCTCCGGCCAGAGCCGCGCTTCATCGGCCCAGGCGTGCGTCCGCAGCACCGCTTCCGCACCATAGCCCTGCCCTTGCGTATGCGGCGCCAGCACCCAGCTGGCCTCCACCGCATCCCCCAAGGCAGGCATGCATTGCCGCGGAGTGACAAAGAATCCGGTCTCGCCCAGATAGCGCCCGCTCCGCCGCTCGGTGATCACCCAGACCCCGAACCCCAAAGCCTGCCAATGGCCGTGATGAAACAGCAGCTTGGCCCAGGCCCCCTCCGGCGTCTCCTCCGACGGCTGGATATAGCGCACTGTCTCCGGCTCCGCCCAGAGGGCCGCCACATCAGCAAAATCCTGCACCCGGTGGGGGCGCAGGATCAGTCGTTCCGTCTCCAGAACCGGAGGCGTCATCCCGGCAGCTTGCCGGTCAGCACGTAATTGAGGATCTCCACCACCTGGCGAGGCTCTTCCGCCACCGCCAGCGCCGCTGCATGCACCTCTTTCAGCGCATGCTGATGCTCCGGCGGGCTCAGCACGATGATCGACTTGCCCAGTGCCGCTGCATAACCCGCATCAAAGGCCGCGTTCCACTGCTTGTACTTGTCGCCAAAGCGCACAACCACCACATCGGCATCCGCAATTCCCTTGCGGGTGCGGATTGCGTTCACCATCGCGCCTTTGTGGTCGTGCCAGTATTTGTTCTCTTCCGCGCCCAGCACTGCCACGCCGCAATCGTCGCTGGCGTCATGATCGGTGACCGGCGCGCCAAAGCTCACCTCCAGCCCCTTGCAGCCTTCGATGATCTGCTCCCGCCAATCGGTGTGAATCTCGCCCGAAAGATAAACCTTCAATGCCACGTTTTGTCCTTTCCTGCGCCAGCCTCGGGGACTGCAGCCAGGGCGGCCGCAACCTCTTCGTCGCTGGTCTGAGTAAAATCCCTGTAATGCGCGCCGACCGCCCAGAACTCCCGGGGGCTCAGCAGGCAGACCAGAGTATCTACCAGCGGGCGCAATTCGTCCACCGCTTCCGGCGGCGCCACCGGCACCGCCAGCACCACCTGGGCAGGCTTGCGCTCCTTTAGCCAGAAATGCGCCGCCATGAAAGTGGCGCCAGTGGCAATCCCGTCATCCACCACAACCGCAGCGCGCCCCTCCAGCGCCACCTGCGGCCGCCCCCGGAGGTACAGCGCGCGGCGGGCCGCATTCTCTTCCCGTGCCTGCGCCACCTGGAGCGCAAAATCCTCCGGCTTCATGCCGGTTGCCTGCAGCAAGGCGCCATTGAAAATGGGATTGCTGCCCTCTGCCAAGGCCCCCGCTGCCAGTTCGGGATTGGAGGGCATGCCGATCTTGCGCACCAGAAGCAGATCCATCGGCGCCTGCAAGGCCTGGGCAACCGGCAGCGCCACAGGCGCCCCGCCCCGTGGCAGCGCCAGCACCACAGGGTCCTCAAGCGGCATCTCAGCCAGTTTTTCGGCCAGCTGAAGCCCGGCGCTGATCCGGTCCTCGAACATGTCAGCCTCCACCCCGTTACCTAGCGCAGCCCCGGCAAAGGCAAAGGCAGGAACTCAAACGCGCCGCGCCACCAGATAGCGGCTGGGCACGGCCGCAGGGAAATTGCCCGCCTCTATGATCTTGAACCCGGCCCGTTCAACCGCCGCTTCCAGCGTGCGGATGTCCAGAAAATCCACATGACTGGGTGCCTGGCCCGCCAGCCGCATCAGCGGAATTGCCACCTGAAACAGCCAGTATTTCCAGCTGCCCCGCTTCTCGCCCAGGCAAGGGGTCTTCGAGATCATCAGCCCGCCTGGTTTCACCCGGGCTGCTGCGCCTTCCAGAACCGCCTCGAGATCCGGCAGCAAATGCAGCAGGTTATGTGCCAGGACAGCATCAAACGGCCCCTCAGGCGCCGCACTGGCGCTGCAGCAGCGGAACTCAATATTGCTGGCGCCCGCGTCCCAGGCCCGCTCCCGGCCAACCTCCAGCATGGCTTCGGACAGATCGGTTGCGGTGACTTTGCCGGCACTGCGCGCAAGCTCGATCGCGGTGGAGCCGGTGCCGCAGCCCAGTTCCAGCACGCTGTCCCCGGCCCCCAGATACGAGCGGGTCCGTTCCAGCGTGTACCGGTAGGCCTCCTCGTCGCGGATCTTTGACTTGGCGTATTTCGGGGCGATCTTGTTCCAGAAACGGGCGTCAGCACTCATCACAGCTCTCCTTGCGTGCGCCAACCCTATTCATGCAGGAACCACGGATAAATTGCTGAAATCCGCAAGATCGTTATACATATTTGCATGAATGGCCCCGACTGGAACCATATCCGCGCCTTTCTCGCCACCGCCGAAACCGGTTCGCTCTCCGCAGCCGCAAGGCAGCTTGGCCTGACGCAGCCGACTCTCTCCCGCCAGGTGGCGGCCCTGGAGGAACAGCTGGGCGTGCTGCTGTTCGAGCGCCTCGGCCGCGCCCTGGCCCTGACTGACGCGGGGCACGAACTGCTGGAGCACAGCCGCAAGATGGGCGAGGCCGCTCAAGGTCTCAGCATCGCGGCCACCGGCCAGGCGCAATCCATCGAAGGCACCGTCCGCATCACTGCCTCGGATGTGATGTCCGCCTATGTGCTGCCGTCAGTGCTGCATCAGCTGCGCCAGCGGGCGCCGAAGCTCACCGTCGACGTAGTGGCCGCAAACGACATCCGTGATCTGATGCGGCGCGAGGCCGATATCGCCATCCGCCACGTGCGCCCCGAACAGCCCGAGCTGATCGCCCGCCTGGTGCAGGAGGCCACCGGGCATTTCTATGCCGCCAAGACCTATCTGGACCGGCGCGGGCGCCCGTCTTCGCTGGCAGAACTGGCGGCCCATGATTTCGTCAGCTTTGGCAACACGGGCCGGATGATCGAATATCTGGTCCCGATGGGTATCCCCGTCACCGCAGAGAACTTCCGCATCGGCTCCAACAGCGGCCTGGTCGCCTGGGAGCTGGTCCGGCAAGGGTTTGGCGTCACCCCGATGTCGGATGAGGTTGCCGCCGCCGCACCGGAAGTGGAACGGCTGGTGCCTGGCAGCGATGCCATCACCTTTCCGGTCTGGCTGACCACTCACCGCAAGCTGCACACCAGCCGCCGGATCCGGCTGGTCTTTGACCTGCTGGCAGAATTCTTCGCCGCAAGGTGAAACGAAAAAGGCAGCGCCCCCAAGGGTGCGCTGCCCAAATGTTTTCCGGGAAATCCTGGTCCTGCCTTAGCCGCGCAGAGTGCCGCCCGTGGCCTTGGTTACTTTGGCGATGATCTTCTCGCTCACAGCCTCGATGTCCTTTTCCTTCAGCGTCTTGTCGCTGGGCTGCAGCCGCACGGTGATTGCCAGCGACTTCTTGCCCTCGCCCAGGGAACCACCGATGAACTCGTCAAAGACGCGCACGTCTTCGATCAGTGCCTTGTCGGCACCGGCTGCGGCATTGACCAGGGTCAGCGCCTCGACACCCGCGTCCACCACAAAGGCAAAGTCACGCTCAACCGCCTGCAGGTCGCTGATGTTCAGCGCCGGGCGGGTAGCCGAGGATTTGCGCGGCAGCGGGATTTCATCCGGCCAGATGGTGAAGGCCACGGCCGCGCCCTTGATGCCCATCTCCTTCAGCACTTTGGGGTGCAGTTCGCCAAAGACGCCCAGGGTCTTTTTCGGACCCAGGCAGATGCGCCCATGACGGCCCGGGTGCCACCAGGCCGCGCCTTCGCGCAGCACCTGCACCTTGGCCGGCGCGCCGATCGCGGCCAGCACTGCTTCGATGTCAGCCTTGGCGTCATAAAGATCCACCGCGCGGGAGGCGCCATGCACGTCCTTGGGCCCGGTGCGGCCAACCAAAAGGCCTGCGATCTGGTTCACCTGCTCGCCCGGCTCACCGCCGGTAAACGCAGGGCCTGCCTCAAACAGTGCCAGGTCCATATAGCCGCGCGCCTGATTGCGGGCGGCGGCCTGCAAGAGGCCTGCCAGCAAATCCGGGCGCATATGCGACATTTCCGAGGAAATCGGGTTGGCCAGCATGGTGGCATCATCGCCACCGCCGAACAGAGCCGCCGAAGCCTTGTCGATGAAGCTGTAGCTCACCACCTCATTGTAGCCGAGGCTGGCGCAGGTGCGGCGGGCCATCTGCTGGCGGCGCTGCTGCGGCGTCATCACCGGCTTGGGGATGCCGTCGGTCAGACGCGGCAGCGGCTTGCCTTCCAGCTTGGTCAGCGAGGCGATCCGCGCGACCTCTTCCACCAGGTCGGCTTCGCCCTGCACATCCGGGCGCCAGCTGGGGACGTGGGCCATATTGCCCTCCAGGCGGAAGCCCAAGCGGGTCAGGGTCTGGCGCTGATCGCTCTCCGGGATCTCCATCCCCACCAGCGACTGCACCCGGTCGGCGTCCAGCTTGTAGGCACGGGAATGATCCGGCACGTCACCGGCGATCACCACCTCAGACGGCTCGCCGCCGCACAGGTCCAGGATCATCTGGGTCGCGCGGTGCAGGCCTTCGATGGTGTATTCCGGGTCGACGCCGCGCTCAAAGCGGTAGCGCGCGTCCGAGTTGATCTTCAGCGCCCGGCCCGCCATGGCGATCTGAACGTGGTCCCAGAACGCGCTCTCCAGGAACACATCCACGGTTTCCTCGGTGCAGCCCGTTTCTTCGCCGCCCATGATGCCGGCGATGCTTTCTGGGCCATTGGCATCCGAAATCACCATCTGGCCCGCAGCAAAGGTATAATCTTTTTCGTCCAGCGCCTTCAGGGTCTCGCCGCCAGCGGCGCGGTGCACCCGCAGGTCGCCGGACACCTTGGCGGCATCAAACACATGCAGCGGGCGGTTCTGGTCGAAGGTGAAGAAGTTGGTCACATCCACCAGCGCCGAGATCGGGCGCAGGCCAATCGCCTTCAGACGGTCCTGCAGCCACTGCGGGGAGGGTCCGTTCTTCACGCCCTTGATCAGGCGGCCGGCAAACAGCGGGCAGCCGTCCAGCGTGTCCTCGTCAATGGTGACTTTGACGGGGCTTTCGAAATCGCCCGGGATCGCCTCGAAGGCGCGGGTCTTGAGGGTACCCAGGCCGCGCGCAGCCAGGTCGCGGGCAATGCCGTAGACGCCCAGCGCATCGGGGCGGTTCGGAGTGATTGCGATCTCGATGACCGGGTCGACTTTGGCCGGATCATTTTCGGCCAGCCAGTCGACAAAGCTATCACCGACATTGCCCGAGGGCAGTTCGATGATGCCGTCATGCTCTTCCGACAGCTCCAGCTCGCGCTCGGAGGCCATCATGCCAAAGCTTTCCACGCCGCGGATCTTGCCGACGCCGATGGTGATGTCGAGGCCCGGGATATACATGCCCGGCTTGCAGACCACCACGGTAATGCCTTCGCGCGCGTTCGGCGCGCCGCAGATGATCTGCAGCTCGCCCTCGTCGGTATCCACCTTGCAGACCCTCAGCTTATCGGCGTCGGGGTGTTTCTCGGCATGTTTCACATAGCCGAGTTTAAAGTCCTTCAGCGCATCCGCCGGATTGACGACCCCTTCAACCTCAAGGCCCAGATCGGTCAGGGCATCGGTGATCTCTGCCACCGAAGCGTCGGTGTCGAGGTGGTCTTTCAGCCAGGAAAGCGTGAATTTCATCGGTCAGAATCCGCCTGTAATCTCGGGTCCATTGGCGTGTAGCGGATTATCCCGCGGGGTGGAAGAGGCCGCTTGGCCCGCGGGAGCCCCAGCCTATGTGCCCGTTACCATAGCGACCCAGTTGGCCAGTTCCCGCAGCCTTGTTTCCGGCGCCAATGCCTGGGGCGAAGTACCCAGCCGCGCCGCTGCTCCCGCGTCTGTTTCCGCCGCCGCGCAATCTGCCGCCAGCGAAGCGTGGCCGCAGAACACCGCATTCTCCTGCACATTGCGCCCGACATCGGTGATCCTCAGTTCGGGATGGTACTGCGCGCCCCAAAACCGCACTCCGCCCTGCTCATAGGCCATCGCCTGCACCGGCGAATGCGCATTCCCCGCCAGCAGCACCGCGCCTTCGGGCAGGCGCTGCACCTCATCGCGGTGGATGCATGGCACCGCCCAGCCGTCCTGCCGCCCGGCCAGCATCGGATGCGCCCTACCCGCCTCGGTCCGCTGCAGCTCCCGCGCCAGCCCGACCTCGATCCCGTTTGGCGAGGCACCCACGGCTCCGCCCAGCACCACACTGGCCAACTGCAGCCCGTTGCACGACCCCCAGATGGGCCGCCCGCTGTCCAACGCCAGTTCCATCGCCGCACGCAGCGGTGCAGCCTCAGGCGCGTCCACAGACCAAGGGACACCGGAGCCGGTGAAGACAATGCCATCTACCGCGGCGAAAACCTCCTTGGCCGCCGCCCCGGCATAAGGCGCGCAGATCCGGATCTCCGCCTGCGGTGCCACAGCAGCAAAGCTGCGGACAAAGGCGGCTGAACCCGCATCGCCGCCCGCCGCCATCTCCGGCGTGTTTCCTTCCGCGATCAGAATAACGGTCATCGGCCTCTCCCTGCGCTCCCTGCCTGCCCCATGCACGCGCAGATTGCACCCGATTGCAAGCCCGGATGCCCGACCCGGCCCGGTTTCAGGGATAAGACGGCGCCAGCCCCAAAAGCTCATCCAGCTGCCGCCCGATCCAGCCATGCGGGATGAAATGGCCGCCGGGGTGCGTATCCAGCACCACCTGCCCGCCTGCGCAATCGCGCCACTCCACGCGGCTGAGCTTCAGGAAATCCACCACCTGCCAGTCGCCCGCGCCCTGGCCCGCACCGCAGTCCAGCCGGGCGCGCCACAGGCCCATCGGCACAGTATCCGCACCATAAGCGTCATTGGGAAACGGCATCACTGTATCGCTCACCCCATGCACATGGCGCACCTGGCGCGGCGCCTCGGGGCAGGTCTCCCCAGGCGGGAACGCCCCGGCAATCCCCAAAAGCGCCGCCACGTGGTTGCCGCTCTCACACACATAGCGCCAGGCCATAGCCGAGCCATAGGAATAGCCCGAGACAAAGATGTTCTGCATATCCACCGGATAGCGCTTGGCCACATCTTCCAGCACCCGGTTGGCAAAACCGACATCCTCTGTCCCGGAAGACCAGAAATCCCAGGTCTTGCGCCGCCCGTTCGGCGTCACCAGCAGCACCCCGCGGCGCCGGGTCGAGGCGCCCACCCTGTCGCTCCGCTGCGCATTCACCCCGGTCCGCGCCCAGCCGTGGAAATGCAGCAGCACCGGCAGCGGCGTAACCCCGTCCCACCCGTCCGGCGCCATCACATGATAGGACCGGTCCTCCAGCGCGCAGGCGGTCTCGCCATGGCAGTCAGAGGCCTGCCACGGCCCCATAGCGGAGGCTGAGGACGCCCACAGCAGGGCGGCGGCGAAGGAAAGAGCTGCTCGGATCATTTGCCCGAGACTAGCCAAGACCGCCCCAGTGTCACGTCACATGTTTGTGGGCGCTCCGTCCCAAGCTTCACCGGGCTCAGAGGTCAGACCTAACTGGAAAATCTGTCCGGTCCGAAGGCGCTGATCCCTGGCTCCTGCGGACGGCCCGCGATCACATCCGCGACCAGCCGTCCGGTTGTGGCTCCAAGCGTCAGCCCCAGCTGGCCGTGACCAGTTGCAAAGCACAGATTGGCCAGTTTCCCGGATCTGCCGATAACCGGGCGGGTATCCGGCGTGAAAGGCCGGCGGCCCATGCGCCGCTCCCGTCTTTCCGTCTGCAACCCCGGCAGCACCCTGCGGGCACGGCTGACCAGCACATCCGCGCGGCGCCACTTGGGCGCCGCGTCCAGGCCGGCAAACTCCACCGTGCCGGCCACTGCCAAGGCATCGTCATACGGCGTAATCCCGAACCCGCCCGACGGGTAAAAGACAGTGTGTTTCAGATCGACGCCCGGGTCCAGCAGGGCGGTTGAGTAGCCAATCACACCTTCCAGCTGCAGCCGCACCCCCAGCTGGCGGGCCAGCCCTTTGGACGCGGTGCCGGCGGCAATCACCACCTCGTCCGCTGCAAGGCGCCCGCCGCCCGCCGCAAGCACATGGGTGAGCCGTGCGCCGTCGCGCTCAAACCCTGCGCAGGCTTTCGGCAGCACCGTGCCGCCGCGCTGCACAAAGGTCTCCATCAGAACTTGCACCAGCCGTTTGGGATCGGTGACAAAGCTCCAGTCCCGCAGCACCGAAGCGTATTTGAAATCCGCGGCAATGGCCGGGTCTATCTCATGGGCTTCCTGCCCGCTGATGTCGTCGATAGTGCAGCCCAATTCGCACGCCAGATCAAAGGCAGCGCCCATGGTCGCCTTGTCCCGCTCATCGTCAAACAGCTTGATCACCGGGCGCTCCATCAGCAGCTCCGGAGCGCCAATGTCCTCAAGCTGCGCTTTGAAGTCGGCGGTGGCGGCGAAGGTCAGCCGCGCCAGATCGGTGGCAATGGCCCGCATCCGGGACGGTATTGAGTTGGCAGTGAAGCGGGCAAACCAGGGCAGCAGCCCCAGCGCCGATGCCGGACGCAAAGACAGCGGCGCCTCGGGGTCCAGCAGCCAGCCCGGCACTTTCATCAGCATGCCCGGCTGCGACAGCGGCACCACCTCCCCCACGGCAATGCAGCCGCAGGAGGCCCAGCTGGCGCCTTCGCCCACCGGGCCGGGTTCCAGCACGGTGACGCTGTGGCCCTCGGCCTGCAGCGCCAGCGCGCAGGAAATGCCGACAACGCCGCCGCCCGCAATCACCACCCGTTTCATGCGGGCTGTGCCAGCTGGTTCAGCTGCGCCAGCAGCTCGGTGCTGACCTCAACGCCGTCCGCTTCTGCCGACGCGCGTTTCTTCAGCCGCCCGTCGCCAGGAACCCGTGCGGCGCCATTGCCCTCGATCTCAGCGCAGATGCGGGTGATGTACGCGCCAAAGGCCGCATTGCCAAAGCGGCTTGGGTCAATGGCAATCAGGGTGGCGCCGCCCTTGATGTTCAGCGCGCCGAAGGATTCACGCTCCTGATTGTCGACGGACAGGGTACCGCCGGCCAGCGCCGCGCCCAGCACCTCGATCATGAAGGCAATCGCAGCCCCCTTGTGCTCGCCAAAGGGCAGCAGGCTCCGGGTTTCCAGAATGGCATTCGGGTCGGTGCTGGCATTGCCCTCGGGGTCCAGCCCGGCGGGCCGCGGCAGATCGTGACCTTCAGCGGCGGCCATGCGGATATCCATCAGCGCCACCATCGAGGCCGCCTGGTCCCAGACCACCGGTTCACCACCCTCGCGCGGGCAGGCAAAGGACATCGGATTGGTGCCGAACACCGGCTTGACGCCACCCTGCGGCACCACCATCGACAGCGAGTTGATCACGGCCAGCGCCACCAGCCCGGCCTCGGCCAGCGGCTCGGTGTCAAAGCGCAAACCGCCCAGGTGGTGGCAATTGGAACAGGTAAAGGCGGCAATGCCGTTTTCCCGCGCCAGGGCAATCAGCTCATCGCGCGCGGCCGCCACAGCGATCTGGTAATACCCGTTGTCCGCATCGCCGCGCAGCACGCCCGGTGCGATCTTTTCAACCGACGGCGCCGCGGCGCCATTAGCATAGCCCGAGGTAAAGCTTTGCGCATAGACCGGCAGCATCCGCAGCCCGTGGCTGCGCGGGCCATCGCGTTCGGAAGCGGTGACAATATCTGCAATCACATCGCTGCCCGCCGCGTCCATCCCCGCGGCCACAAGGACAGATTTGGCCAAACCCCGCACCTCGGCGAGTGAGAGCGTTTTTGTCGAAGATGCGGTCATGGGCTCAAATCCTGTCCTTGTGTCGGGTCAAAGGGGCGCTTTGGCGCCCGCTCGTGTCAGGCTTGGTACAGTGCGCGCTTTTTGGCAACAAATTCATCCAGCTTGCCGCGCTGATCGTCCGGCATCGGCGGCTGCACGTATGTCTCCAGCATCCGCCGCGCCTCTTCGCGGCCCACCAGCTCCGCGGTTTTGGCGCCTTCCGCCTCCCACTGCTCGAAACTGTCGTTGTTCTGCAGCGGGTTCATGTGCATCGGGTTTTCGCGGGTATGATCGGTGCCCAGGAAATGGCCGCCGGGGCCGATCGTCTCGATATCGCCCAGGAGCGCATCCAGGTTTTCTTCCTGCAAGCCGCTGAAGAACCGGTGGAAGTTCTCGAGTTGCAGCGTGTCCTGCACCCATTTCGAATAGCTGACCCCCAGCGCGCCTTCCAGAAAGCCGGCCGAATGAACGATGTAATTCGCGCCGCCCAGCAGCACCGGCCACATGGTGTTGGCGGTGTCGAAGCCGGCCTGCATGTCCGGCGATTTCGAGCCGGTCCACATAGTGCAGGTCCGCCAGGGCACGCCGTAAAACCGCGCCATCTGGCCGACCAGCAGGTTCATCAGGCCGGGCTCGGGCGAACCCATCATCGGGGCGCCGGTCTTCATCGAAACGCCCATGATCGCCACCCCCAGAACCATCGGCGCACCGCGGCGGATGATCTGGCTGTAGGCCATGCCCGCCAGGCTTTCGGCAATCAGCAGCGCCACACCGCCCTGCGGGCTGGCAGGGGCCGAAGCGCCTGCCAGTACAAAAGGCGACAGCAGGCAGGGCTGGTTGGCAGATGCATAGACCCGCAAAGACTGCAGCATGGTCTCATCCCAGACCAGCGGCGTGTTGCAGTTCAAAAGTGCAGCCAGCACCACGTTGCTGTCGACAAATTCCTCGCCAAAGACGATGCGGACCATCTCCACCGTGTCGCGCGCCGCCTGCTCCGACAAAACCGAGCCTTTGATCGGCTTGTCGGTCAGCGTCAGCGCCGCATGCACCAGCTCCAGATGGCGCTCCGGCACCGGCACGTCCTGCGGCTCCACCGGCAGAATGCCCGGAACCATCATCGACTGGCTCATCTGGCTCAGCTTGAAGAAGTTATGCGCATCCTCCAGTGTTGAGGGGCGCCGAACGCCATCCAAGTCATAGACAAAGGGCGCGCCATAGGCATTGGCAAAGACCGAATGCCGGTTGCCCACCCGCAGCGAGCGGTCCGGGTTGCGGGCGGCATAGCCCCATTCCGATGGCACCGAGGAGATCAGCTCCATCAGCATATCGCGGCCGATGCGCACCCGCTCGCCCTGCACATCGGCGCCGGCGCGCTTCCAGTCCGCCAGCGCCACCGGGTCGCGGAATTCGATGCCGGTGGTCTCCAGGATCGTCATCGCCGCATTGTGGATCTTCTCCACCCCTTCCGGACCCAGGAGGTCAATGGGGCCGACCCGGCGGTTCAGCGCGGGCAGATAGACCGGGGCCGGGTTGGTGCGGGCTTTGACGCGCGCAGCCCGTCCGCCCCGGGCGCCGCGCGGCGCCCGTGTGTTCAGTTCCGTCATGTCATGCTCCTGTGGCTAGGCCGGGATCAGGCCCGGGCGCGTGCGCTGGTTGGGTCGACCGCGCAGATGCCGATCACCTCAGCCTCGCGCATCTCGTTGTGGACCATCACCTGCAGGCGGGTGCCCTCAGCGGTGAGCTCCTGCGGCACCAGCGCCATCGCGATGTCGTGGTTGCAGTAGTAGGAGAACCCGCCCGAAGTCACACGGCCCACAAGCGTGCCGTCCCTATAGACGCTCTCATCCGCCATCACTGAAGTGTCGCAGAACGGCAGCTTCAAGGTAACCAGCGTGCTGTAACCGCCCGCCTCCTTCTGCCGGACCAGCGCATCGCGGCCGATAAACTCACGCCCCTCAAGTGCTACAAAGCGGTCCAGCCCGGCCTCAAACGGCGTCATGTCCTTGCAGATCTCCCGGTTGATCGCGCGGTAGGATTTCTCCAGCCGCATCGATTCCAGCGCCTCCAGACCAAAAGGTTTCACACCCGCCTTCAGCAGCTGATCGACCAGATGCCGGTTGTAGCCCACCGGGTGATGCAACTCCCAGCCCAGCTCGCCGGTGTAGGAGACGCGCAGCAGATGGACGCCCTTGGCATAGCCCACCTCGCCCATCTGAGCGGTGAGCCAGGGGAAGGCTGCGTTCGACAAATCGTTGTCGGTCAGCTGCTGCAGGATCTCGCGGGATTTCGGCCCGGCCAAGGCAATTACACCCAGCTGTTCCGAGATGTCCTCCATGATCACCGAGCCATCATCCGGCAGCAGGCGCGACAGGTAATCCCAGTTGTAGACCTGCCCGTTCGGGGTCGAGACCAGGTAGAAGTCGTTCTCGCCATAGCGGACGATGGTGTATTCGCCCTCCATGCCGCCCTGCGGGTTCAGCGCCACGGCCAGGGTCATGCGGCCGACCTTGGGCAGTTTGTTGGCCATAATCCCGTCCAGCCATTTGGCAGCACCGGGGCCGCGCACGGTGAACTTGGTCATCGGCGACATCTCGATAAAGCCGGCCTCCTCGCGGGTGACGCGCACCTCTTCCTGCACCAGCTCCATATGATTGGTGCGGCGGAAGCTGTGCTCAGGCGTGGCTTCAGCGGGCGATTTGGCAAACCAGCGCGGGAATTCATAGCCGTTGAAGGTGGTCCAGACCGCGCCCTGCGCCGTCAGCAGGTCATAAGACGGCATCGTCTTCATCGGCCGGGCCGAGGGGAAGTCTTCACCCGGAACATGCGCATCCATATGGGTGCCCCAGGTCTCGCGCACCTTGTCCATGGTCCAGCGCTTGGAGGCATAGTCGCCAAAGCGGCGCGGGTCGATTTCGGACATGTCGATGCCGGGATGGCCGTCAACGATCCAGCGTGCCAGCCGCTCGCCCATGGTGCCGCCCCACAGGATGCCGCCGGGCACGCCCTCGGCCAGCCAAAGGTTGTCGTGGCCCGGCGCCGGGCCGCACAGCGGCAGCTCGTCCGGGGTCATCTGGAACGGTCCGCGGGTGTTGGCCTTGATGCCGACCTCGCCCAGGGCAGGCACCCGCTCCAGCGCGCGCTCCCACTGGGTTTCCACCGCCTCGAAATCCTCGGGCAGCAGGTCGGCGCCGAAATCGGCCGGAACCTTGTCCTCGGCAAACAGCTTGAGGTCCTTTTCGAACTCATACGGCCCGAACTGGAAGCCCCCCACATCCTCGCGCAGATAGGCGCCGTAATCCTCGTCGCGCAGGATCGGGAATTCCGGCAACCCTTCGGTGCGGCGTTCCTTCAGCAGCGGCACGGTCTCAGTCGTCCAGTACTGGTGCACAATCGGGATGCAGGGCAGGTCCAGCCCCACCCGGCGGGCGTTCTCGCGGGCATAGTTGCCAGTGGCAAAAATCAAATGCTCGCAGGTGATCTCGCCCTTGCTGGTAGTCACTTTCCAGTGGCCGTTGTCCAGCTTCTCATAGGCCTGCGCTTCGGTGTTCTGATAGACCGTCGCGCCCTGATCTCGCGCCAGCTTGGCCAGGCCCATAGTGATGTCGGCCGGATTCACGTAGCCGTCCTGATCATGCAGGATGCCGCCGCGGATGTTTTCGCTCTGCGCCAGCAGCGGGTGGATCTCCTTGATCTCCTCCGGCGTCACCAGGCGGCAGGGCACGCCCGCAGCCTCGGCGATGGAGATATAGGACTGGAACTCATCCCAGCGTTTTTCAGTGTTGGCGACCCGCAGCTGCCCGACCTGGCGCAGGCCAACGGAGGAGCCCAGCTTCTTCTCCACCTCGCCGTAGATGCGGATGGTTTCCATCGTCATCTTGGAGATGTTGTGCGAGCGCACGAAGGTCACCAGCAGACCCGCGGCATGCCAGGTCGACCCTGAAGTCAGTGTGGTACGCTCCAGCATCACCGCATCACTGCAGCCGTGCTGGGTCAGCCCGTAAAGGATCGAGGCTCCGACACAGCCGCCGCCGACGACCACCACTTTTGCATGCGACTTCATAGACCAACTCCTGTTTGCGGATGTCCGGCAGCCTCGGCTGCTGCGGCAGAATTCCTGAGTGCCTCCCCCGCCAGGCACGGACCCTAAGCCGGGGAGTGATGCTGCATTCTGCCGTCATTCCCGCATCCGGCAATTGCAAAAAATTTCATCTTGGCTTAGCTGAATTTGCCCAAAGACTCGAAAAGAGACATGTTGCAATCAACATTTCCGGCCCAAGGATAAAGCCGCCTTGCCCAACCGCCCCTACGACCTGCCCCGGATGAGCTCCCTGGTCAGCTTCGAAGCCGCCGCCCGCAACACCAGTTTCAAGCTGGCAGCCACAGAGCTGAACGTCACCCCCGCCGCGGTCAGCCACCAGATCAAGGCGCTCGAGCGGGAGCTGCAGTGCAGCCTGTTCAACCGCTTTCACCGCGGTGTCGAACTGACGGAAAGCGGCGCCTATCTGCTGGTCGCTTTGCAAAGGGGATTTGAGGGGATCAACGACGCCTTTGAGCAGCTGCGGGCCCAGCACGGGCGCAGCTCGGTGACAATCCGGTCCAGCACCGCGGTCAGCTCGCTGTGGCTGACGCCGCGGCTGGCGCATTTCTGGAAAAGCTACGAGCATATCTCGGTGGCGCAGATCGTCAGCGATACGGAAAGAGCCGCCGGCGACTGCGACCTCAGCCTGCACTACGGCGATATGTCCCGTGACAGCGGCCACTGCCGGGCGTTGTTCCGGGACCGGATCATGGCGCTGTGCAGCCCGCGGTTTGCCGCCCGGCACCGGATCGGCAGCATCGCCGAGATCGCCGATGTCCCGCTGATCCACCTCGATTCGCTGGAAACCGGCGGCACCGACTGGCAAGGCTGGGCACACGCCCTGGGCTATTCAGGACCGCTGAAATCCACCCACCGCGTCAACAATTATGTCATCGCGCTGCAAGCCGCACAGGATGACATGGGAGCCGTGCTCGGGTGGGAGGGCCTGACCGCGGATCTGGTCGCATCCGGCAAGCTGGTCAGGCTGCTGCCCGACACGATTTCGGCGCCGCTGGAATTCTATGCGAAGCTGCACAACCAGGCCTCCGACCGGGCCAAGCTCGTGTTCGACTGGCTGTCCGGCACTTAAAACAGGCCCGCCGCAAGCACCCGCAACCAAACAGGACACCCGCGGCACCGGGCACATACCGGCAAGGGCTGCCGCGCGTTCCGACCCTGCCCGTTTGCTGCTTCCCGCTTTGATTTTGAAATTCTCCCGCCCTGCACCATACTTAACCGCACATTTGTCAGGGAGGTGGCGATGACGGCTGAGCATACCGGTGTCCAAAGAGCATTCTTTGTCATTGCCGACCTGTCGGGTTACACGAAATTCATGGCAGGCACCCCGCTGGAGCACTCCAAGGGCATTCTCGACGCCCTGTTCGGCAGCCTCATCCCCGCCATCCGCGCGCCGCTTGCGGTCTCCGGCCTGCAGGGCGACGCGGTCTTTGCCTATGCCTTCGAAAGCGAAGTGATGACCAAGCAATTCATCCTCGATTTCGCCGAGCAGCTCTACTGCATCTTTGCCCGCGAGAAGGAGAAGATGATCCTCAACACCGGCTGCACCTGCGAGGCCTGCAGCAAGATCGAGGACCTGGAGCTGAAACTGGTGGTGCATCACGGCGAATGCATCCAGCAGGACACCCGCGGCAGCCATGAGCTGGCCGGTCCGGATGTGATCGCCGCCTTCCGGCTTCTAAAGAATTCAGTCACCGAGCGCACCGGCCTCACCGCCTATACGCTGCTGTCCTGCGACGCGCTGCGCGCCATGGACCTGGTTGATTTCTTCGATGACAGCGAGTTCCACAGCGAGGAGATCAAGCATATCGGCGCGGTCACCTATGTGGTGCGCGACATGCGCGTGGCCTGGCAGCGCCGCCGCTCCACCGAGCGCAGCTTTGTCGGCGCCGCCGATGACCTGCTGTTTGACGAATGGATCGTGCCGCTGGCCGTCTCGCCCGAGATCGCCTTTACCATCTGCACCCGCCCCGACCTGCGCACCGAATGGCTGGGCGCCGACAGGATGGACCTTCTGAACACCAACAAGGGCAAGATCGAACCCGGCACGATGTACCACTGCTACCACGGCGACGCGCTGTTTCCCTATGAGGTGCTGGACTGGAACCCCGGCGAATATGTCACCGGCCGTTACAACCTGCCAATGGGGCTGATGATGTATGAGACCATCGAAATGGAAGAGGTCGGAGACGGCACCCTGATCAAGCTGCGTTACGCCAAGGCACGCTCCCCCAAGCTCTTGGGCAAGCTGATGGCCGGCATGATCAACCGAAAGCTCCGCGGCTTCATCATCCCGGACAAGGAAAACCGTCTCTCCAGAATCAAGGCGCTAGGGGAACGGCTGGGCGGAACCGCCCCTGCCCCCGCCTGAGGCCAGCGCGAGCCGCGCCCCCGTCTGACCGCGGGGAGGCGAACCAACGATCATGTTTGGTAGTTTATCCCGGCAAAGTCCGTAGAACTTCAAACTTCGCGCCTGCGTCACCAAATCGCCTGCCCGTGCGGGCGGTCTCTCGGCCTTGCTCCGCGCTAACGATCTAGTTCAACTGTTCCTGAATTTCACGGAGCATTGCGCCGGACCCGAGGGTGGGCGTATCGCGCCTGCGCCGTACTGAAAGCACGCCTTCGGCATGACAGGGCGGGTCGGGCGCGATGCGGGGCTGCGCCCCGCGGCATTATTCACAATTTCACACCAAGCTTTTCCGCAGCTTCTTGTTTGACGTATGCCAGAGCCAAATCTCTCATCATTGCCAGCGACATCCCGCCTACCTTTGCAGCACCGTCTTTCGTTTTCTTCCAAACTGTGTCGCTGCGAATTGCAGACAAGTAATCGTGTCCCGAATTAGTGAGCCGATACACACTGTCGGAAACTTCCATCACTAAATCGGCATCGCACAAGAGCTGTACATGACCTAAGTGCCTTCTCTCGTCCGCACTCATTCCGAGAGTCTCTGGTACAATAACCAGCCAGTCCTCCTGTTTTTCAAATTCAAACAATATCGATCGAAAAAGATCGTCGTCTCGTTGCATCTGTCACTCCTAAAACAATAGGGCGCTTAATAAGCGCCCTAATTCATCATGCAAAATCTTCACTCCATTACCTAGACAAACCGCCATGCAGGGCCGGCATGTCGAGGCTCTGGAAGCCGTAGTGGCGCAGCCAGCGCAGGTCGCTGTCGAAGAAGGCGCGCAGGTCCGGGATGCCGTATTTCAGCATCGCCAGACGGTCGATGCCGATGCCGAAGGCAAAGCCCTGATAGATCTCCGGGTCGATGCCGCCGGCCGCGATCACCTTGGGGTGCACCATGCCGGACCCGAGGATTTCCATCCAGTCGTCGCCCTCGCCGATCTTCAGCGTGCCGCCTTCCCAGGAGCAGCGGATGTCCACCTCTGCCGACGGCTCGGTGAAGGGGAAATGCGAGGCGCGGAAGCGCAGCTCGACGTCATCCACTTCAAAGAAGGATTTGACGAACTCCTCCAGCACCCACTTGAGGTTCGCCATCGAGATGTCCTTGTCCAGCGCCAGGCCTTCGACCTGGTGGAACATCGGCGTGTGGGTCTGGTCGTAATCGGCGCGGTAGACACCGCCCGGGCAGATGATGCGCAGCGGCGCGCCCATCTTCTCCATCGAGCGGATCTGCACCGGCGAGGTATGGGTGCGCAGCACATGCGGCGGGCGGTCGTCGCCTTCCGCGCGGTGCATGTAGAAGGTGTCCATCTCGGCGCGGGCCGGGTGGTGGCCGGGGATGTTCAGCGCATCGAAGTTGTACCAGTCGGTATCGATCCGCGGCCCTTCGGCAACCGAGAAGCCCAGCTCGGCAAAGATCGCGGTGATCTCTTCCTGAACCTGGCTGATCGGATGCAGCGAGCCGGTGCGGCGGGCGCGGGTCGGCAGGGTCACGTCCAGCCACTCGGTGCGCAGGCGCTCATCCAGGGCGGCATCTTCCAGGCCCGCTTTCTTGGCCGCCAGCGCCGAGTTGATCTCATCCTTCAGCGCATTCAGCGCCGGGCCCGCCACCTGGCGCTCTTCCGGGGTCATCTTGCCCAGCTCGCGCATCTTCAGCGCCACTTCGCCCTTTTTGCCCACGGCGGCCACACGGATCGCCTCCAGCGCGGCTTCATCCGCAGCATCCGCAATCTGACCCAGGTATTTGGCTTTAAGATCGTCCATGACGGCCCCTCGAATTGTGCTGACGCCCTGCTATCACAAGGGCCGCTGAAAGCAAGAGGGCCAAGGCGGATGCACCGGCGGATGTGCTGCCGGCGGCAAAGGAGTTTCGGTAAGCATGGTCTTGGGCAAAGACAGGATTAGGCTATGCCTGCCTAAACCAGCTTTGCTTCCCAGTCTGAAGACACGGCGCGGCTGAAGAACCCCGGAACGCTAACCTCCAGTTCAATGGGTGACATGCAGCGCTCCATAAGCGGGGACCAGGCCCATTGCCCCTCCGCTTTCCCGATCAACCCTGCGTTCTTGCAAAGCTGCGCAAAGCCAGGGTCCAGCTCAACCACCGAAGACGCCACCGGCCCGTCCGGCCCTTCCAAACTGGCCATGCCCCACTCATCTTGGTTTTCACACCCGAAGAAGGCGTAGACCATGTACTCGAACTCTTCCGCTCCAAGAGTGCGGCTTTCCAGCAAGTGCCGCCGGATTTCGTCACACGGCACAGCCGCTTTGAAAAAAGCGGTTTCTCTGTACCTGATGACTATCCCCAACTGCTCCAGCCCCCAGGCCGCGCGGCTGTATGCTGCAACATTTGCCCAAATGAGCGCGCCAGCAAGGCCGCTGAACTGCGCGAGGCTATCAAACGCCCCGCTCTCGTTTATCTCCCCTCCTTCGCTGGACAAAATTTCCTTCCAGTCGTCAAAATCGGGTTGCGAGAAAAATCGCGTGAGCCTGAGCAACACATAGCCCGCCATTTCAGCGGCCAATTCAAACTGCGCTTCAGAAAGCTGGTCTTTGTACATGGTCGGAACCGCCCGGAATTGAAATCTTCATCAGCTTGATACGCTGCCTGCCTTCAACTTCCTGATACCTGAGTATTTACCCTCTGCCCACAAAAGGCTCTGCAAATCACCCCCGCGCGGGCGCAAACCGCTTGCGGTATTCACTCGGCGACAGGCCGACAATCCGCTGGAACAGCTTGCGGAAGGCGGAGACGTCCAAGTACCCCGCCTCCATCGCAATGCTCTCAATGCTGGCGGTTGACAGCTCCAGCCGCTCCCGCGCCTTGGCGACGCGCAGCTGCTGCAGGTATTCCGACGGCTTATGCCCGGCGGCGGCCTGAAAGCGGCGCAGAAAGGTGCGCTCCTCCAGCCCGGCTGCGGCGGCCATCTGCGGCACCGTCACCGGTTCTGGGTAATGCGCCTGCAGCCAGTGCTGCGCCTTCAGCACCGGAGCGTCGCCATGGCTCAGGTCCGGGGCAAACAGGTTGTAATAGCTCTGCTCGCGCCCGCCCGGGTCGATCAGGAAGAATCGCGCCGTCTCCAGCATCACCGCCAGCCCCAGGAACCGCGCCACCAGCCGCAGTCCAAGATCGGTCCAGGCCATCAGCCCGCCCGCAGTGATCACATCTCCATCGTCAATCAGCAGCCGTTCGGCCTGCAGATGCACTTGCGGATAAGCCTGGGCAAAGGCCGGCGCCAACGCCCAATGGGTGGTCGCCTGCCGCCCATCGAGCAACCCCGTCTCCGCCAGCGGAAAGGCCCCCGCGCAGATCGAGCAGACCAGAGCCCCGCCCCCGTGCTGGCGCGCCACCCAGGCTGAGACCATCGCCAGCGCCTCGCCTTCCGGCCGCGGCCCCAGACAGGGCGGCAGGATCACCGCGTCAAACTGCTCATCGCCTTCGAACTCCTCGACAATCTCCACCCGCAGCCCCCGCGCTGCCTGCTGCATCCCGCCGGCCGCCTGCAGCAGGTCCTGCAGCCCCAGCACCGCCGCCCGCTGCGCGCAGGGATAGGCCGCCAGCCCGATCCGTATCTCTGTGCCCGATGCCATTTGTCTGATCCAACCCGCTTTATGTCATTTCCGCCAATCACATCTGGGCACGCCCCGGGCCTATACCAACCCCATGCTCACAGAAACGGAGACAGAAATGACCAAATCCGCATTGATCCTGATCGACATCCAGAACGACTACTTCCCCGGCGGCAAATGGGAGCTGCACGGCATCGAAGCCTCTGCCGCCAACGCCCGCCGCCTGCTGGACCAGGCCCGCGCCCAAGGCCAATTCATCGTCCATATGCATCACGAATTCGCCTCGGACGACGCCCCCTTCTTCGCCCCTGGCAGCGAAGGCGCGCAGATCCATGCCTCGATGCAGCCCGCCGATGGCGAGCCCACCGTGCTCAAGCACCATGTGAATTCCTTCCGCGACACCAACCTGAAGCGGCTGCTGGACGAGAACGGCATCACCGATGTCACCATCGCCGGCGACATGAGCCACATGTGCATCGACGCCGCCGCGCGCGCCGCCGCCGACTATGGCTATGCGGTCACCGTGGTCGAAGACGCCTGCTCCTCCCGCGATCTGGAATTCAACGGCGCAACCATCGCCGCCGAAGACGTACACAAGGCCTATATGTCGGCGCTTGGCTTTGCCTATGCCGCCATTGTGACCACAGACGCCTATCTTGCCGCCTGATCCTGGAGCAGATTGCCCCCATGACCACGCTATATCACGCCCCGCTCACCTGCTCCCTCGCCGCCCGCTTTGCCGCGGCCGAGGGCGGGGTGCCGCTGAACATCGCCTATCTGAACCTGCGCACCAAGGAACTGGAGCGCGGCGGCTTGCTGTATGACGTGAACCCGCTGGGCCAGGTCTCGGTGCTGGAGTTGGAGGACGGCTCCAGACTCACCGAGACCGCCACGGTGCTCCTGTGGATCCAGTCGCAGTCGCAGAACCCGGAGTTCCGGGTCGACCCGCAGGACCCGGACTATTTCCAGCTGCTGCGCTGGACCAACTTCTGCGCCACCGAGCTGCACAAGGGGTTGTTCCGGGTGGTGTTTTACCAGGAGGCCACCGAAGCGGTCAAAGACCGCGTCCGCGACCTCGCCCCCTTGCGTTTTCAGATGCTGGAAGACCACCTGGCCACCCGCCCCTATCTGCTGGGAGACCGTTTCACCGCGGCGGATGCCTATCTGGCCTGGTTCTTCGTCCTCTCCGGCAACGCCCGCCTGGACCACAGCGCATATCCCAACCTGGAGGCCTACCGCCAGCGCGCCCTAGCCCGCCCGGCGCTGCGGGAACTGATCGAAAGCGACCGCGTGAAGGACAAGGAACTGGATCAGCAGATCATCCCTGACTGATGCGGCCTGGCCCGGCTTCCAACTGTTTGGGGGCCGGGAAATAAATTTCCGCGCGCAGTACAGCTGCAGGTCAGTCTTAAACGGTATTAGCGTGTTTTTCCCGCTGTGGTTTTCGAGATATCGATTTCGAAATGCCTGCACGGAGAGCGCCTCGAAAACTCTTCTTCGATTTGGCGCAATGTCCGTCTTTGACCGCCATAAGGCACCATCTCCCCGGCTTCCTCAAATCCGGCCCAGTGATACGCGCTGTGCTCAAAGTTAAGTGCCACTTCAGCAGTTTCGCTCACAAAAGCCACAAAGACCGGGGCGATATTTATAACATTCTGGGTAACCCCGTAATAGGTTTCGCAGATATCTGTCGCAAACAGCCTCTCGGCCTCAAGCCCGGCTTCTTCCTTCAGTTCCCGAAGCGCTGTTTCCCACGCCTTTTCCTCCCCCTCTATGCGGCCGGAAACCTGGGACCATTCCCCAGCCAAGGTCTGGGTCCGCTTCAGAAGAAGCACTTGATGCCCGGCCCCGGCGGCCCGCAAAACAAAGAGAAATACGAGAGATGACCTTACAGGAATTTCCGCCACTGTAACTTCCCTGAATTGAGTGACCACAAAAACTTTGCTTAGCTTGGGCAGGATCAAATCTCAACGTTTGCTTAATCACGCGTCGTCAGCTTTCATCCGCCTCAGCTCCGCCACGCCTCCTGCGGCAGCTTCAGCAGATGCTGCTGCAGCCATTGACCGGCCTGCCCCAGCACCCGCTGCGACGTCCAGACCACATCAATCCCCGCCAGCGCGTCGCTCTGCTGGAAGCCATAGCGCAGCCGCACCAGCGCGCCGCTTTCCAGATGCGCCTTGACTGCGGGCAGCGGCAGCTCGGCCCAGCCCAGCCCCTGGAGCAGCAGCGGCACAATCACGTCCGGGTTGCCCGCGCACCAGACCGAGGCGCTGTGCGCCTCGCCGATCAGCCACTCGGCCTCCTGCGAGCGGCTGTGCAGCACCAGCTGCCGGTGCGCCCGCAAATCCCGGTGCGCCAGCACTCCATGCCCCGCCAAAGGATGATCCCAGCCGCAGACCGGCACCACCACCGTGTGGCCGACGCCGCGGAACTGGAAGCCGCCGGGGTAGCTCTCCTGCTCGGTCATCAGCCCCAGATCGGCGCGGCCCTCCTTCAATAGCTTGGCCGTTTCATTCGGACCGGTTGGCAGGATCTCCAGCGCCACATGCGGGAAAGTTTCGGCAAACTGGCGCAAAGCCTGCCAAAGCGGCGCCAGATTCAGCCCCTGCTCGACCGCAAGGCACAGGCTGTCCTCCACCCCTTCCGCCATTGACGCCGCCTTGGCAGCAAACTCCCGGTGCCCCAGCAGGATGCCGCGCGCATGCGGCAGCATCTCGCGGCCCGCTTGCGTCAGCACCGGCGAGCGGCCGCTGCGGTCAAACAGCTGCAGCCCGCAGTCGATCTCAAGGTTGGCAATGGCAGTGGAGACCGCCGACTGCGCCTTGCCCATCCGCCGTGCCGCGGCCGAGAAAGACCCCAGCTCCGCCGCCAGCACAAAGGCCTGCAGGTGTTCGGGAGACATCATCACTCTCCTATCTGAAAACCAGATACTTACTGACTGGAAGTATCACTGTTTCCAGATAGAAAAAAGCAAAACACCCTGATTCACCGATGGAGCTCAAGAATGGCAGGCACAGTTGCAATGCGCACAGCAAAGGACCGGCTGCGCTATACCATCAGCTTCGAGCTTTTGCTGATGGCGATCCTGGTGCCCGTTGGTGCCGCCTTCTTTGACAAACCGCTGAGCGACATCGGCCTGCTCGGCGTGGTGCTGTCGGTGAAGGCGATGCTGCTGAACCTGGTCTACAACTGGGTCTTCGACAAGGCCGACGCCAAGGCGGGCCGGGTCAGCAGCGAGCGCTCCACCCTCGGCCGCCTGCTGCACGCCACCGGGTTCGAGGCAACGCTTCTGATGACCTCCCTTCCCCTCTATATCTGGTGGCTCGGCCTCGGCCTGTGGCAGGCATTGGCCACCGACCTGACGGTGACCTCCTTTGTAGTGGTCTACACCTACGGCTTCACCCTTGCCTATGACCGGCTGTTCCCGGTCGCTGCGGCCCCGGCTGGCGGAACCTAGCTTGCCGCCCGGCCTGCCCTCCGGATCTGTGCTATACTGGGGCCGCGCAGCTCAGCGCACCCCATCAGCAGCACCGGAGGACAGCCATGGCACATGTGGATTGGTATATCGAAGGCCGCAGCTTCGGGAACTGCAACTGCAACTACGGCTGCCCCTGCCAGTTCGAGGATCTGCCCACCCACGGAAACTGCACCGGGTTCGAGGTGATCCACATCGACAAGGGGCATTTCGGCGCGACCGATCTGGCAGGCACCCGCGCCGCCCTGCTCTATGCCTGGCCCGGCCCTATCTTCGAAGGCAAGGGCGCGCTGCAGGCAATCATCGACGACCGCGCCACGCAGGCCCAGCGCGATGCCCTGGTCACCGTGATGCTTGGCGGCGAGACCGACGAGGAGGCCACCCACTGGTGGGTGTTCCGCGCCATGTGCGACACTGTGCACGAAACGCTGGTCAAGCGGATCGACTACGAAGCCAGCATCGAAAACCGCACCGCCAAGCTGGATATCGAAGGGCTCGTCACCTCCACCGGCCGCCCGATCCAGGCCCCGCACGGCGGCGGCGAACACCGGGTCCGCATCGATATCCCCGGCGGGATCGAGTTCACGCTGGCCGAGATCGGCAGTGCCTCTACCAAATCCAATGCAGCAATCAAGCTGGACCTGGACGACAGCTATGGCCAATGGGCCATCATCCGCCACGGCCCGCACGGGATCGCCGCCTGAAGCTGCGCCGCAATCCTTCGCCCTTGAGGATCAAAGATCCGCATCACGGGTGACGCCCTGCAGTCAATTAAAAACCGCCGCCTGTCCGGGCGGCGGTTCCTTCATCCGGCAGCGGCGCAGGCCAGCATCAATTGGTAAGCTTCACCGCGGTGCCGGTGGCACTCCGGCAGCCCCAGCTGAGCGCGCAGACACCAACTTCACCGATCTCCGTATTGATGACCGCGTCGGCCCCCAGCTTCGCAGCTTCGATCCGCAGCTTCTGTTCCGCCTGAGCAACTGTCGGCGCCGGGTGGAAAGCAGTTGCCTTGCCCACCGAAGTTTTCACAGCGCCAAGAACCTGGAAGCTGCCGCCGTTGATGGTTGCACCGCGTTCAAGGGTGATCTGGTCAACCGGGGTCGCCGCGGTCTGCGCAGCCGCTTGCGCCTGCTTGTCCAGCTGCGCCGGATAGCTGAATTCATCGGCGCACGCGGCCAGCGCCAGAACTGGCAGGATAAGGAGTGCTTTTTTCATGAAGGTTCTCCGCAGTAACGTGTTGATCAGGCCCGTGCTCACAGAAGGCCTCTGGAAGGTCGTAGGGGTGGCCACGGCCACAGCACAACATTCAGGTAAGCCCGCCACATGCTCAGACCGCAAAAGTTGCACAAAAGCAACGAACTTGCAGCGCGTCAGACCAGCCGCTGCATCATCCCCTGCAGCGACTGGCGGCTGGCGTAGCCAAGCCTTTGCGCCACCCGGCCCAAAGCCTCTCCCCGGGCCACGGCCCGCAGCGCGATCTGGCAGCGCAGCCGGTCCCGCCAGCCGCCGAAGCTCAGGCCGGTTTCCTGCAGAAACCTGCGGGTAAAGCTGCGCCGGCTCATCCCGGCCAGCGCCGCCCAGTAGTCCAGCGTCTGGCAGCCGCCGGGATCCGCCATCAGCGCATCGCAAACCCGCCGCAGCCGGGCATCCGCCGGGTAGGGAAGTGCCAGCGGCGACTTTGGCGCCGCGCCCAGCTCAATCAGGATCAGCTGGCTCAGATGATGCGCCCGCGGCGGCAGCGGCCAAGGGTTGTTCATACCGCAGAGCGCCGCGATCAGCCCCGCCAGCAGCGGCTCCACGGTGACCGCCCGGCACTCCGCCATTGCTGCGGCCCCAGGCTCGCCCGGGTGAACATACAGCGACTGCAGCTGCACCTCTCCCGCCATCCGGATCTCATGCGCCATCCCCGCCGGCACGATCAGCCCGGACCCTGCAGGCACCGCCCAGCTGGTGCCGTCCGCCTCTGCCATCATCAGCCCTGCCACTGCATAGACCAGCTGGTGGCGCGGATGATCGTGCCAGGCCGAGACATAGCCATCCCGATAGGTCCGCGCATAGGACACCACCCCATGCGGCAGCTTTTGCACCGCATCAGACGAGGTTTCCCTGCGCCGCCGGAGATCCGCAGTTTGGCCCATTTGCCTGAAAACTGGCCCCATTGCCACGAAAGGGCAAGCTAAAACGCAACCCATAGGAGGCAGCCCATGCAGATACTCACCAGCACCGACGCGCTTGAAGAAATCTACGGCTCCCCGGTGCCGCAGTCGCTGACCAAGGTCACGTCCCATCTGACGCCGCTTTACCGCAGCTGGATCGGCGCGGCGCGGTTTCTGGTCCTCTCCACCATTGGCCCCGAGGGCACCGACGCCAGCCCGCGCGGCGATGACGGCCCGGTGGTGCATGTGGCGGACGACAAGACCCTGTGGCTGCCCGACTGGCGCGGCAACAACCGCATCGACAGCTTGCGCAACATCGTCCGCGATCCGCGCGTCAGCCTGATGTTCATGGTGCCCGGCTGCAACAACGTAGTGCGGGTGAACGGCACCGCCGTCCTGACCGCGGACGAGAGCCTGCGCACCCAGTTCGCCCGCAAGTCCCTGCTGCCCGCTACCGTCGCGGTGATCACAGTGGAGGAACTTTACTTCCAATGCGCCAAGGCGCTGATGCGCTCCCGCCTGTGGGACCCGGCAGCCGAACGCCCCGCCGTCCCCACCGCGGGCCAGTTCCTGAAGGAGCAGGAAGAGAGTTTCGAGGCAGAGGCCTATGACGCGGGATACGCGGAATACGCCAAATCGCGGATGTGGTGACCGAAAGCGGCGTGTCTACCGCCGCTGGCTGAAATTCGCTTCAGCTTCAGCATCAAAACCCGGGGAACAACTCAGAAAATGAAATCACCTTTACTCAGGTCGTCGGCAGTAACTCCATTGAGCGTCAGTGAATTGCCATTCAGATCGGCAATCACAAGGTTACCGGCCACCTCACTGATATGATTGTTCTTCAGATCACGAAAGCCCGAGATTGTATCAACTGAGCTAAGGTCGATTTTTTCAAACCTGCTGGCAGCATTGAAATCCGTCAGAACGTCGTCACCCTTTGAAAAAACAAAAACGTCATGGCCGCCGCCGCCAGTCAGAAAATCACTGCCTCTGCTGCCATCCAATGTGTCCTGACCCCGGCCTCCAAACAATTTGTCTTTGCCGCCCCCCCCTTTCAACCGGTCGTTTCCTTGACCGCCGCTAAGGGAGTCAGAGCCAAGTGAGCCTACCAGAGTGTCCTGGCCCGTGTGGCCGTAAAGCTTATCAGAACCGCCCCCGCCCAATAGCCTGTCATCACCGCCCATTCCGCCAAGCCAATCGGCCCCGCCTTTGCCCTTAATCGTATCATCAGCGGCACCGCCGTCGAGGCGTTCGCTCAATCGCGTTCCAACTAGGATCTCGCCCCCCAAAGCAGAACCAGTTTCAAAAATTCGCCCGATAACATCGTCTGTGGCCCCCGGAAATTCCGCTTGCGTCCAGACAAAGGCAAGACCGCCATCTGAAAGCGCCGCAACACCTGGGCTGCGCTGGTCGCCGGCGGAGGTCGAATTCACTTGAAACTCATCACCTACAGCTTCGCCCAACGCGTCATACTGCTGAGCAAAAATTCCGTAATGGTCACCATCCTGCTCATCCGAATGCCAGGTTATGACAAAGCCGCCATCCGACAAACCTGTGACAGAAACGCTGGCTTGCAATCCCGCGCTATGGCTGTTGACTTGAAATTCCTGCCCGGCGCTTTCTCCGGAAGCATCGTACCTCTGAGCAAAGATGCCTATTGAACTTCCATCCTGATCATTCGATTCCCAGGCGACAATGAACCCACCATCAGAAAGGCCTGCAACCGAGGGCTTCTGCTGGTTGTGTTCCGTGTGGGTATTTACTTGGAATTCATCACCGGATTTTCGTCCTGAAGAATCAAAAACCTGCCCGTAAACACCCCCTCTGTGCCCGTCCTGAGCATATGAGGTCCACGTCACAACAAAACCGCCCCCCTCAAGCTGAGCCGTGGAAGAGCCCGTCTGTGTGCCGGCAACTGTCGAATTGATAAGGAATTCGGCTCCAGCCCTGACGCCATCGGAGTCATAATATTGACCAAATATGCCGTCACCGCCGCCATCAGGCCCTTCGAATGTCAGCAAAAAGCTTCCATCCGCAAGCGCGACGCCAGCATCTCCACCATGCAGCAAACGGACTTGATCCCCTACCGGATCACCGGACGCGCCGTAGCGCTGCCCATACTGGCCATCTGTGCCATCATTTCCCCCGAATGTCCGCCAAATAACCCAGAAATCACCATCGCTTAGTGCGATAACGCTTGGTGCAAGCTGGTGCCCCTGTGTGCTGGTGTTCACCTGAAATTCGGTGCCTGCCTTTACACCAGCCGAGTCATATCGCTGCGCAAAAATGCCGTAGCCGGAACCATCCTGATTGAACGAAGACCACGTGACGACAAACCCGCCATCAGCCAAGGCTGTAACAAAGGGTTCCCACTGCATATCTGGTGAAGGCGAATTTACTAAGAAATCATTCCCCTTCGCGGCGGGGCTGGATTGCTGACCAGACATGAAGAAACACCTGAAAATTATCTTTATGGCTCATCGATAGGTGGATTCCAAAAAAATGCAAGCCAATCAAACAATCACCCCCATGTGGGCTGAGTGCCAGGAAGTTTCGCTCTCAAAAACTGAAAAAGGCCGCTCCTGCTGGAGCGGCCTTTCATGATTTCCGGAACCTGCGGGCTTAGGCTGCCAGCGCGTCCTGTGCCTGGCGGACGATCGCGCCGAATGCTTCGGGCTCGTGCACGGCCAGGTCGGCCAGAACCTTACGATCCACTTCGATGCCGGCCAGGTTCAGGCCGTTGATGAAGCGGGAGTAGGTCAGTGCTTCGTCGTGCGAACGGACAGCAGCGTTGATACGCTGGATCCACAGCGCGCGGAAGTTGCGCTTGCGGTTCTTGCGGTCGCGGGTTGCGTACTGGTTGGCCTTGTCGACGGCCTGACGGGCAACCTTGAAGGTGTTCTTGCGGCGGCCGTAGTAACCTTTGGCTGCCTTGATGACCTTCTTGTGACGGGCGTGAGTTGTGGTACCACCTTTAACGCGGGACATATCTCAGATCTCCTCTTAGCGGTCGTAGGGCATGAAGCCCTTGACGATCTTTGCGTCCGGTGCGGACAGGGTGGTGGTGCCGCGGGCGTCGCGGATGAATTTCTTGTGGCGTTTGATCATGCCGTGGCGCTTGCCGGCCTGACCTGCGATGACCTTGCCAGTTGCGGTCACCTTAAAGCGCTTCTTGGCGCTCGACTTTGTCTTCATCTTGGGCATTTCCGTCTCCTTCAATGCGGGTTCGCTAGACGCGCGACTCGGCATGCCTCGATGGCCGGCCGCACGGAACAGAGCTGCCCTTTACGCAATGCTTGGGAGATGAGCAAGCGGATTCGCTACAGAAGCCGCCCGACAACCCGGAAAAACGCATCCGGGATCTCGCCCATCGTGTAGCCGCCCGGTTTGGCGATCACCGCATAGGTGACCAGGCCGATGGCAATCAGCACCGTCAGAATCGACGCCCGCGGCGGCCGCCGCTCGCTCAGCGCCGACAGGATCGACGGAACCGTGAAGCAGGCAATCACCAGCCCCAGGATCAGCGCGAGATCCGTATCCATACTCTTACCTCACACACTTGTGAGATCAGGGTAAGCCGGGCCGCCCCCGCAAATCAATCGCTCATCCCCGGTGCAGCAGGCGGACTGGCAAAGAGCTGCCCGCCGCCTGCCCCGGATTACTCAGGATCGGTGCTGTAGATCAGCCGCTCGTCGCAAGGCGCGATGCGCAGAATGTTGGTGGTGCCCGGCACGTTGAAGGGCACCCCTGCGGTGACCACGATCTGGTCGGTGTCCTCGGCGTAGCCGCCGGAGCGGGCGGCGCGGGCGGCGCTTACCACCGCGCCTTTGAAGCGGGTCAGCATCGGCGTCATCACGCATTTGCAGCCCCAGCTGAGGCACAGCCGCCGCGCCGTCGCCTCCACCGCGGTCAGCGCGATGATCGGCACCCCTGGCCGCTCGCGCGCAGTCAAAAGCGCGGTGGTGCCGGACTGGGTAAAACAGCAGATCGCCTTGATCTCGGTCTTCTCGGCAATCTCCCGCGCCGCCGCCACGATGCCGTCGGCCACGGTGGTGCCCTTGGCCGAACGCGAGGCGGTGATGATCTGGGTATAGGTCGGGTCGGCCTCCACTTCGGTGGCCACCCGGTCCATGGTTTCCACCGCCTGCACCGGATACTGGCCGGCCGCGCTCTCGGCGCTCAGCATGATGGCATCGGTGCCCTCGTAGATGGCGGTGGCCACATCCGAGACCTCGGCCCGGGTCGGCATCGGGCTTTCGATCATGCTCTCCAGCATCTGGGTTGCCACGATCACCGGCTTGGCCGCGGCGCGGCACTTGCGCACCAGCCGTTTTTGGATCGGCGGCACCGCTGCCACCGGCAGTTCCACCCCTAGATCGCCGCGCGCCACCATGATGCCGTCCGAGGCATCCAGGATCGCGGCAAAATCCTCCACCGCCTGCGGCTTCTCGATCTTCGACAGCACCGCGGCGCGGCCATCGGCCAGCGCGCGGGCCTCAAACACATCCTTGGCCCGCTGCACGAAAGACAGCGCCAGCCAGTCGACCCCCAGGGAACAGACAAACTCCAGATCCGCCCGGTCCTTCTCGGACAGCGCCGCCAGCGGCAGCACCACATCGGGCACATTCACCCCCTTGCGGTTCGAAATCGTGCCGCCGGTCTCCACCGTGCAGTCGGCAAAATCCTCGCCGCACTCCTCCACCACCAGGCGGATCTTGCCGTCATTGACCAGCAGATGCGCCCCCGGCTCCAGCGCCTGGAAAATCTCCGGATGCGGCAGGCACACACGGGACACATCGCCCTCTGCCTCATCCAGATCGAGACGGAACTTGGCGCCTTCCTCCAGCTCTTCCTCGCCGTTGGCAAAAACGCCCACCCGCAGTTTCGGCCCCTGCAGGTCCGCCAGAATGGCAATCGGACTGTCCAGGTCCTGTTCCACCTGACGGATGATCTTATGCTTTTCGGCAATCTCCGGGTGGCTGCCGTGCGACATGTTCAGACGGAACACATCAGCACCGGCCTCATGCAGGGCGCGGATGGTCTCATAGGTCTCGGAAGCCGGCCCCAAAGTGGCGACAATCTTCACATTGCGCGAACGTTTCATTGGGGGTCTCTCCTCCGGCCCGAATTTCTGTTACCGCAAACAGCGCTTGAGGTGCTTATCCCCCAATTCCCATTCTGCCGCAACTCC
Source organism: Leisingera sp. ANG-M1 (assembly GCF_000813745.1). GTDB lineage: Bacteria > Pseudomonadota > Alphaproteobacteria > Rhodobacterales > Rhodobacteraceae > Leisingera. The sequence goes on from NZ_JWLC01000006.1 coordinate 280,186, forward strand.
CGTAAACAGCTTGCGGCAAAACATATCAGGCTCATGACATACACACCCTTTTTTGTTCACGGCGAAGACCGTCCCGCCCGCTGGCTGATTACCTGCGACCACGCAACCAACCACGTGCCGGAATTTGCCGGCGGCGGTGACCTCGGCCTCCCGCGCGAGGACATGGAGCGCCACATCGCCTATGACGTTGGCGCCTATGAAGTATCTAAGCTGCTCGGCGAAATGCTGGACGCGCCGGTGGTGGCCTCCAATTTCTCCCGTCTGGTGATCGACCCCAACCGCGGCGAGGACGACCCGACACTGCTGATGAAGCTCTATGACGGCACCATCATCCCCGCCAACCGCCACGCGGGCGAGGCAGAGCTGAAGGAGCGGCTGGAGGCCTGCTACCGCCCCTACCACCGGGCGCTGGCACGGCTGGCAGAACGCCCCCGCACGGTGATCATCTCGGTCCACAGCTTCACCCGCCAGCTGCGCGGGCGGCCGCCCCGGCCCTGGGAGATCGGCATCCTGTTCCCCGAGGGCGAGCGTTTCTCGCCTTTTGTGATTGAGGAACTGAACCGCCCCGGCGATCTGTGTGTCGGCGTCAATGAGCCCTATACCGGCTACCTGCCCGGCGACGCGATTGAGACCCACGCCACCAAGCCCGGCCGCCCCAACACCCTGATCGAATTCCGCAATGACCTGATTGCCGAACATAAAGGGCAGCATGAATGGGCCGAACGGCTGGCCCGAGTTTTGCCAAAGGCGCTGGAAGCCTCTGGCCTCTAAAACCGCTTGCACCTGCCGTTTCCCGCATCGGGGAACGGCAGCCAGATGTTGCAGACCCGGTGCAGCATCCCCATATCTGTAACGGAAACGCGGGACAGATACGGGAAAGGAGCCGCCATGGCCCAGGAAACCCTCACCGCTTTTTTCGGCTGGCTGACCCTCTTGCACATCGGCCTGTTCACCCTCTCCGCCATCCTGGTGCTGGCAATGCAGGACTGGGTGGCCCGGCTGCACGGGCGCATATTCGGGCTGGCCCCCGCTGATGTCAGCCTCACCGTCTACCGCTGGCTCGGGACTTACAAGATTGTGATCTTTGCCACCGCGCTGGGGCCGTGGCTGGCATTGAAGCTGATCTGATCCGTCATCTGCCCCCATTGCCCGCCCCTGCCCCGGCTGCTAGGCCTGTGCCAACGCGCCAACTCACACTGGAGAGCCAGCGATGGACAAGCAAACCGAGATCGAAATCCAGGCCGCCGCCTTCCGCCGCCTGCAAAAGCACCTGATGGAAGACCGCACCGACGTGCAGAACATCGACCTGATGAACATGGCCGGCTTCTGCCGCAACTGCCTGGCGCGCTGGTATCAGGAGGCCGCCAACGAGCGCGGCATCGAAATGGACAAGAACGCGGCCCGCGAGGCCTATTACGGCATGACCATGGCCGAGTGGAAAGCCAACTATCAGACCGAGGCCAGCGCCGAGAAACAGGCCGCCTTCGAGGTAGCGTTCAAAGAGAACGTCACGGACAAGCAGTAGGCTCAGCCGCCTTCCGCGCAGGCCGTTGCGACCATAGGACAGCGGCAAAAATCACCGCCCCGCCTGCCACCGTCTGCAGGCTGGGCCGCTCGGCCAGGATCAGAAAGGCCAGGAGCGGCGCCAGCGGCGTCTCCAGCGCCGACAGCAGTGCCGTCTCGGCCGCAGGCAGCCGCCGCGCGCCCTCGCACAGGGTGACCGAGGCCACTGCAAAGACCAGCCCGAACAGGATCAGCACCGGCATCTCGCCCTGTGGCACCGCCATGACCGGGGCGCAGACAGCCGCTACCGGCAGCAGCAGCAGCGATGACACCGCATTGGGCAGCGCAGCCGCCACGTCAGGCCACTTGCGGTAGGCGGTCATGATGCCTGCCATCATCAGCGTCATGAACAGCGCCAGCAAATCGCCTTTGAGACTGCCGCCGGTCAGCGCCCCCTGCAGAATCACCGCCACTCCGGCAAGCGAGGCAGCACTGGCCAGCAGCACCCGCCGTCCTGGCAGCTCCCGCAGCACCAGCCAGGCAAGCCCGGCCGCTGCAAAAGGCGCCGCCGCATAAAGCAGCGCCACATTTGCCACGCTGCTCAGCTTGAAAGCCGGAATGAAGGCGGCACTTCCGGCTGCGCCTATAGCGGCAATCAGCAGCGAGCGGCGGTCAAAGCTGCGCAGCTCTTTGGCCAGCTGCCCGCGCAATGCCAGCCAGCCAAGGGTGAAGCCGGCAGCAGCCAGCCCGCGCCAGAAGATCACAGTCCAAGCCGCAGCCGTTACCGAGCGGGTGAAAATCCCCGCACTGCTGAAGACGGCAGCTGACACAGCCACAAGGGCAATGCCCGCAAGGCGCCGTGATTGATCAGAGCCCGCCACGTTTAACCTCCTCTGACTGCCCGGCTCCCGGTTAGCATCCTGCTGCTGCCAGCTGAGTGTCAGCAATCAGGACGAAGCGGGCACCGGAGCGGAACGCGGGTCTGAAAAGAACAGCGCCTTCGGATCTCCAATCGATGGCAGGGCGTTCAAGCGCCAAGCGGAAACCCCGCGGCGGCAGCCTAGTCTTTTTGAACCCGGGCGATGATTTCTGCCGCGGCGGGAGCCGTTCAGCCGTGACGGAACGCCGGTTGTGACTTTGGCGAGGGCGGCGCAGGAAAGGGCCTTCTCAAGGACAGCTGCGGCTCCACCAGCCTGGCCGGGATACCGGGAACAATTGTCTTCTGGCTATCAATTGCGGTGCAGCAGAGGATCTGCATCATCTGTCACCAGAAACGGCGGCAGCACGTGTGATGGCATAAGAGACAACCTTTGGACATCTCACGCTAAGGAAGGCATTGCGCCGCAACCTTTCAAACGGCCGAACACAAATGCAGCACGGCTGCGCCACTTGCCGCACCAAACCGGATTACCTCGGGGGCTCCGGCCGCGGAGGCAAAGCCTTATTCCTTTGGTTTGAAGCATCCCGGAACCTGCCGGCGTTGCCCGTCCGGCACGGAACTCCAAAGATGTCTCAAACGCCAGCCAAGCGCTCCCGCGCCCGCGCGGAACTCCGGCCCAAGGCCGGACTTCCGGACGGCCTTGGGCCCGGCGCCGCGCTTTGCGCGGCGCCGGGCCCAACTGCAGGGGCTGCATTTTCAATGCAGATCCGGCAGGCGGGAGCCCGCCCGTCAGCGAACAGCGCTGCCGCAGCGTGTCAGGCCACCGCCTCCCGGGCTTTCAGCGCTTCGAACCTCTCAGGCGAAATACCGACCGCTTCCAATACCGCGGCACTGTCCGCGCCGTAGGCTTTCGGCCCATGATCCAGCGACGGGCTGCCATGGCAGTAGGAGAACCCTGCCACCGTGCGCTTGCACCCATCGACGTCCTGCACCACGCCGCGGGCCTGATACTGCGGTTCTGCCAGGCTTTCTTCCAGAACCCGGACCCGTGCAGCCGGAACATGATGGGCATTCAGCAAGTCTTCCCACTCCGCTGCAGTCCGCGATTTCATCACTTCGGCCAGGATATCCGCATCCCACGTCCTGCGGGCAGCGATACCCGCCCGCGGCGTCCGCTCGATTGCCTCCGCCTCGCCCGGCCTGCCGATGCTGCGCATCAGGGCGGCCATCTGGCGGTTGGTGTAGGCGCCGATCATCAGCGTGCCTTCTGCCGTCTGGTAAGCCGAATAGCCTGCAAGCGACGGATCCTGGTTGCCATGCGGGCGCGGCCCCTTGCCGGTGGCCAGCGCCTGCGCCGCACCGGAGTTCTGCAGCATCAGCGCCGCATCGGCCATTGCCACGTCAATGCGCCGCCCCCGGCCTGTCACCGCCCGCCCGTAGAGCGCCGCGGCGATGGCAAAGGCTGCCTGGGCTCCGGTGCCGTAATCCACCATCGCAGGCCCGACCCGCACCGGGTCCTGCCCGGCCTCGCCATTGGCCGCCATGATACCGCTGAAGGCCTGGATCACTGTGTCATAGGCCGGGTGCTCTGCTTTCGGCCCCTGCTGCCCGAAACCGCTGATCGCGCAATAGATCAGATCAGGCTTCAGCTCCGCCAGCCGCTCATACGTGAGCCCCAGCCGCTGCACCGCCGGCAGGGTGTAATTCAGCACCACCACATCTGCGCTCTGCACCAGGCGGGCAAAGATCTCCTGCCCTTCCGGCATTGCCAGATCCAGCGCCAGGCATTTCTTGCCCGCTCCCTGGGCCTGAAAAGCCAGCCCCATGCCCTGCGCATTCAGCTCCGGGTCGGCGCCCTCGCTGCGGGTCATGTCGGGCTGGCCGACCGGCTCGATCTTGATCACTTCTGCGCCCAGGACCGCCAGCTGGTAGGCTGCAAAGGGCCCGGCAAAGACATGTGTCAGGTCGAGAACCCGGATACCTTCAAATGGCCGCATGGATAACCCTCCCCTGTTACAGCGAGGCTAGGAGCAATGGGCAAGGCTTACCGGTCTGTTTCCGCCATCGCCCGCGTCGTTTTCAAGCGGCAGCAGAAGGGGCGCTGCCCCTCTTGGCCTGGCGGCCAATTCACCCCGGAGTATTTTGGCAAAGGTGAAAGGGCGGGGCGCCTCCCCGCCGCCAGATTTGGCAGGCCCGCGGTCAGTGGCGCCGGAAAATCCGTCCGGCATTGACACCGAAGGACTTCACCAGCGTCAGGCTGAAGCTGCTGTTGTTGGCGCCGCTGCTAAAGTAATTACGGGATGCACTGGCATACAGATTATAGCCTTTGGGCATTTTGGCGCGCAGGCCCAGCGAAAACCCCTTATCGTCGGACCGCGCAAATCCTCCGGCCCCGCCGGTTACATAAAGCTCTGTTTTACGTCCCGGCGCGTTCAGCCTGTACTCGCCGCCTACAGAAAATGCGGGATTGGATGGGCCGCCGAGGAACTCAGTCACGCCAATTCCCGCCTGCCCCCACTCAGCAAAATAGGAATACCTCAGCCTCACGGACTCGCTCTCGCCGACAAATGCCCGCGCCGGAGCCGGGCCCAGCCTGTATTCATACCGGGAGTAAGAATAGCCTAAGCGGACTTCATGCGCGCCACCGATGTCCCATGCAGCGGTGATGTTATAGTCAGCAGAGAAATCATCGCCCTCATCCCGGGCACGGTCTTCAACAAGCCGGGTTATACCCCGCGCGGCAGACCCAATCAGCCGGAACCGTTCGCCCAGCAATGCTCCGAAACGCAAACCAGCCTCGGCACTGGCCGTGTCCAAAAATCTGTCACTGGTCCTATGGCCGATACCGGCACTCACTTCCACCGCAACCCGGTCTCCGTCAGGTTGCGCTTGGGCCAAAGCTGCTGAGGCGGCGAAGGTACCGCAGAAAATTGCGGTCAGAAAATGCAGTTTCAAAATCTGGTCCCTAAAAATGTGTCTTGCTGCAGACTGCATCTCCGAAAACTGCCCTGAATTGCAAGGCGGGCGCCAAACACACGCCAGCCGCAAACGGAATTGTTGCAGCCCCGCAACCCGCACCACGAAAAACGGGCTGGAAAATCCAGCCCGTTCAAAACCTTATAAATCTTTCTGCCTGCCTCAGACTGCTTTCTTGCGGCTTTCTTCCAGGTAGATCTCGCGCAGGCGTTTGGCGATGGGGCCCGGGGTGCCGTCGCCCAGGGTGACGCCGTCGATCTCGACCACCGGCATCACAAAGGCCGAAGCGGAGGTGGTGAAGGCCTCATCCGCCTCTTTCGCTTCGTCGATGGTGAATAGGCGCTCTTCGATTTCCATCTGCGCTTCTTCCGCCAGGCGCAGCACCGCGGCGCGGGTGATGCCGTGCAGGATGTCGTTGCTGAGCGGCCGGGTCACAATCTTGCCGTTCTTGACGAAGTAAGCGTTGTTCGAGGTGCCCTCGGTCACATGGCCGTCCTCGATCAGCCAGGCATCATCGCAGCCCGCTTTCTTGGCCATCATCTTGCCCATGGACGGATACAGCAGCTGCACGGTCTTGATGTCGCGGCGGCCCCAGCGGATGTCTTCGATCGAGATGATCTTGGCGCCTTTAGCAGCGGCCGGGCTGTCGGCCAGGCCGGGCTTGTTCTGGGTGAACAGTACCAGCGACGGCGGGGTGTCTTCCGAGGGGAACACGAAATCCCGGTCGCCGTCAGAGCCGCGCGAAACCTGCAGGTAGACCAGGCCTTCCTCGATGCCGTTCAGCTCTACCAGTTTGCGGTGGATTTCCAGCAGTTCGTCCTTGGTGCAGGGCGACGGCATGTCCAGCTCGTTCAGCGAGCGCTCCAGGCGCACCGCGTGGCCTTCGAAGTCGATCAGCTTGCCGTCCAGAACCGAGGTCACCTCGTAGACCGCATCGGCAAACAGGAAGCCGCGGTCAAAGATCGAAACCTTGGCGTCGCCCTCGGGCAGGTATTCGCCATTCACATAAACGGTACGGGTCATTGTCTCTCTCCTCAGCCCCAAAGTTCAGCTGCAGGCGGGTGAACCCCGTCCTGGTCGAATGTCAAAGGTGTTGCGCGGTCTTCGGCCAGAAGCAGCGGCCCGTCAAGATCCGTTACCGCCGCACCCTGCGCCACAAGCGTCGCCGGCGCCATTGCCAGAGAGGATCCGACCATGCAGCCGACCATCACCTGATAGCCCTCGGCCAAGGCCTGTTCGCGCAGCTTCAGCGCCTCGGTCAGGCCGCCGGTCTTGTCCAGCTTGATGTTGACCACATCGTATTTGCCCTTGAGCTTGGGCAGGCTTTCGCGGTCATGGCAGCTTTCGTCGGCGCAGACCGGCACCGGGCGCTCCATGCCGATCAGGGCGCCGTCCTCGCCCGAAGGCAGCGGCTGCTCGACCAGTTCGACACCGAGGCGCACCAGATGCGGCGCTAGGTCTGCATAGACCTCAGCCGACCAGCCTTCGTTGGCGTCGATGATGATCTTGGCGTCCGGCGCACCGGCACGCACCGCTTCCAGACGGGGCATATCGTCGGGGGTGCCGAGCTTGATCTTCAGCAGCGGGCGGAAAGCATTTTCCGCCGCCTGCTTCTGCATGTTCTCAGGGGTATCGAGCGACAGGGTATAGGCGGTGATCTCCGCCTTGGGCTCCGGCAGCCTGGCCAGTTCCCAGACCCGTTTGCCGGCCTGTTTCGCCTCCAGATCCCACAGCGCACAGTCGACCGCGTTGCGGGCGGCACCGGCGGGCAGCAGCGACTGCAACTCTTCGCGGGTGAAATCGGCGGGCAGACCCTCGATCTCGGCAGTCACGCTTTCCAGAGTTTCATTGTAGCGGGCATAAGGCACGCATTCGCCCCAGCCGGTAACGCCATCCTTCTCGACCTTGACGGTCAGCACCTTGGCCTCGGTGCGCGAGCCGCGCGAGATGGTGAACACCTGCGCCAGTTTGAAAACGTCCGGGGTGACGGAGACCTGCATCGCCTGTTCCTTCCCATTGCCAAGACAGCCGCCAACACGGCCCGGCACGCGCCCGGCCCGGAAAGGCATCCCGCCTCTTCTTCTTTGCAAAAATACTCCCGCCGGAGGCATCCCAGGGCGCACCTGAAAACCTCCGGCGGGAGCTGTTAGATCAGACTGCGGCCAGCGCGTCTACCAGGCGGCCTGCGCCGTGGCGGTACGGGTCGACGGCGGGCAGGCCCATGCGCTCTTCGACTTCGGCCAGGTATTTCACGGCTTCGTCTTCGCTGAGGTGCTGGGTGTTCACCGAGATGCCGACGATCTGGCAGGCCGGGTTGGCGCGCTGCGCCAGCGGCAGAGCGACGTCGCGCAGCGATTCCAGGGTCGGAACGTCATATTCCGGCAGGCCGCGCATATGGGTGCGGGTCGGCTCGTGGCACAGGATCAGCGCGTCCGGCTGGCCGCCGTGCACCAGCGCCATGGTGACGCCCGAGTAGGACACGTGGAACAGCGAGCCCTGGCCTTCGATCAGGTCCCAGTGGTCTTCGTCGTTGTCCGGGGTCAGGTACTCGATGGAGCCCGCCATGAAGTCGGCGATGACCGCGTCCAGCGGCACGCCGTGGCCGGTGATCAGGATGCCGGTCTGGCCGGTGGCGCGGAAGGTCGACTTCATGCCGCGCTCGCGCATCTCGTTGTCCATCGCCATGGCGGTGTACATCTTGCCGACCGAGCAGTCGGTGCCGACAGCCAGGCAGCGCTTGCCGGTGCGGGGCTTGCCGTTGGCGATCGGGTAGCCGACGGTGGGAACGCGCACGTCGTGCAGGGTGCCGCCGTGGGTCTGAGCCGCAGCCACCAGGTCGCCTTCGTCGCGCAGCAGGTTGTGCAGGCCGGAGGCCAGGTCATAGCCCATTTCCAGCGCTTCGATCAGGACTTCCTTCCAGGCCTCGGAGATCACGCCGCCGCGGTTGGCAACGCCGATCACCAGGGTCTTGGCGCCGGCTTCCTTAGCTTCGGCCAGGGTCATGTCCTTGATCCCCAGGTCCGCGCCGCAGCCCGGCAGGCGGATCTGGCCAACCGCATGGTCAGGGCGCCAGTCGCGGATGCCGATGGCAACCTTGGCGGCCAGCATGTCAGGCGCGTCGCCCAGGAACAGCAGATAAGGGGTCTCGATCATCGCGCTCATCCTTCGAGTTTAACAGGTCGCGCCAATGTCAGGCCAATTTCACGCAAAGTCCTCTCGAAATCGCGCAAGAAAGTTACTCTCGCGCGATTTTCTTCGCGAAATTGGTTAAGTTGTCGAAGAATCTTCTCCAGGCTTGCTGCTTGCAGGTGTTTCCTCCTCCGGCAGCCATGATTCCGCCTGCAGCACTCCGGGCTGGGCAACGCCGATCACGCCCATCGCCTGCACCTCGCCGGTTTCCTCCGGTGCAGCCTCTTGCACCCGGCGGGCCATGGCGATCACCGCCACCCCGCTGCCGACAATGGCAAGCAGCAGCGGCAGCCCGCGGCCGTCCGCCATGCTGATGGCGTTCGGGCCCAAAAGCGTTCCTGCAAGGAGGCCCACGTTCAGCAGGAACACCATGGCACCGCTGGCCGGCACGATCTGCGACGGTTTCAACTGGTCATTGGCATGGGCCGTCAGGATCGAATAGGCGGGAAAAGTGCCCATGGCGATCACCGCAAAGCCGATCACCGCCCGCGAGGGCGAGCTCTCCAGCGCCACCCAGGCGCTGGCTGCAGCGGTCAGCATGCCCAGCCCGAACACCACATAGCGCCGGTCGGTATGGTCCGAGATCCAGCCCACCGGGTATTGCACCAGCGCGCCAGCGATCAGCGCAATCACCAGCGCGCCTGATGCCTCCGCCGCGCTGAAGCCCATCGGCAGCAGATACAGCGGCAGCGAGATGAAGGTGGCCGAGACCGCAACGCTCATCAGCAGGATCCCCATCACCGCCATCGGCGAGACGCGGTAGAGCCTACGCACCGGCATCCGCTCGGGCGCAGTGTAGTCCGGTGCCCGGTTGTCGGACAAAAGCAGCGGCACGATCGACAGCGAGATCAGGATCGACACCAGCCCGAACAACAGGTTGCCGCTGGGGTCCGGAAAACCCACCAGCGCGGTGCCCAGCGCAGGCCCCGCCAGCTGGATCACGAAATAGACCGACAGGACCTGCGCCCGGATCCGGTTTTCTGCCTTGGCGTTGAGCCAGCTTTCAGTGACCACGTAGAGCCCCGGAAAACAGATCCCGCCTAAAAAGCGCATTGCCGACCAGCTGTAAGGGTCGGTGGTCAGCAGATGGATAATCGCCGCAATCGACACCAGCGAGGCCAGCGCCGAGAACACCCGGATATGCCCCACCTTCTCGACCATCTTCGGAGCCAGCACCGTGCCTGCCAGTGCGCCCAGCGGATAACAGGCCTGCATCACCGAGATGGTGAAATCGGAAAACCCCAAGCCATTGCCGCGGATCGTCAGCAGCGTTGCCAGCAGCCCGTTGGCCACCATCAGCATCAACATGCCCAGAAACAGGGCCCAGTTCTCGATCAATGCGCGTTTCATGAAACTCCTTTTCCGCACGGGGTTCTCTGACGCCCCATGTCTTGCCCTATCCGTAATGCCTGGCGAACGGCAGGTTCGCGCGGGTTTGCGACGCAAAGGCCGCAAACAGGGGGCGCAAACAGGATTGCCGCAACGCGGCGTTCTTTGCCGCAGGTGCAAAATATGCTTGCAAGCGTCCGCGCAATTTAATAACTCGAAGGGCGAAAATTCTGCAATTTCCTTACCCCGGGAGGTTTCCGCATGTCATTCCGCATCCAGCCCGCAGCTCCTGCGCGCCCCAACCGCTGCCAGCTGTTCGGCCCTGGCTCCAAGGTCAAGCTGTTCGAAAAGATGGCGGCCTCGGCGGCGGACGTCATCAACCTCGACCTCGAGGATTCGGTGGCGCCGACTGACAAGGATCAGGCCCGCGCCAATGTGATCGAAGCGATCAACACTGTGGACTGGGGCAGCAAGTACCTGTCGGTGCGGATCAACGGGCTCGACACCCCTTACTGGTACCGCGATGTGGTGGATCTGCTGGAACAGGCCGGCGACCGGCTCGACCAGATCATGATCCCGAAAGTCGGCTGCGCCGAAGACGTCTATGCCGTGGACGCGCTGGTCACCGCCATCGAACGCGCCAAGGGCCGCACCAAGCCGATCTCCTTTGAGGTGATCATCGAATCGGCTGCGGGCATCGCCCATGCCGAGGACATCGCCAAATCCTCCCCCCGCCTGCAGGCGATGAGCCTGGGCGCGGCGGACTTCGCGGCCTCGATGGGCATGCAGACCACCGGCATCGGCGGCACCCAGGAAGACTACTACATGATCCGCGAGGGCCAGAAACACTGGTCGGACCCCTGGCACTGGGCCCAGGCGGCGATTGTCGCCGCCTGCCGCACCCATGGCATTCTGCCGGTCGACGGGCCGTTCGGCGACTTCTCGGACGAAGACGGCTACATCGCCCAGGCGAAACGCTCGGCGACCCTCGGCATGGTCGGCAAATGGGCCATCCACCCCAGCCAGATCGCCTTGGCAAATCAGGTCTTCACCCCTTCGGACGAAAAGGTCCAGGAAGCGCGCGAAATTCTCGCCGCAATGGAAGAAGCCAAGGCGTCGGGCGCCGGTGCCACGGTGTATAAGGGCCGCCTGGTCGACATCGCCTCGATCAAGCAGGCCGAGGTGATTGTGGCGCAGGCCGAGCTGATCGCGGGCAGCTGACGCCGGTCCGTGAAAGAAGGTTTTGCAGGGCGTCCCAATGGGGCGCCCTTTTTTGGTTCGAGGAGAGGATTTCATGAGCAGGATTACTCTGCTGCACACGGCTGCGGTGCATGCTGCCGCCTTTGATGCGCTGGCGCCGGAGGCGGGCTTTACCCATGTCGTCCGCCCCGATTGGCTGCAGCGGGCGCAGGGCGGGATTGATATTGCTCTGCGCCGTGAGATCACTGAAGCAATCCAGGCAGCACGGGGCACAGTGCTGTGCACCTGCACCACCATCGGCAAAGCAGCGGAAGAAGCGGGTGCGATCCGGATCGACTGGCCGATGATGCAAGAGGCCGCGCGCCTTGGCGGCCCGGTGCTGATGGCCTATTGCCTGGACAGCACGGCTGAACCTTCAGAAGCGCTGCTGCACCGCGCCTTTGGCACCCGCGACCCGCAGCTCACCTGCCTGCAATTGGGACCGCGCTGGCCGCTGTTCGAGGCAGGAGACAGCGGCGGGTTTGCGCAAGCCATTGCGGCGGATGTGCTGCAAGCGCTGGAAGGGGGCACCTTCGGCTGCGTGGTGCTGGCGCAGGCCTCAATGACGGGTGCGGCAGAAACCATCCGCGCAGGCACAGATGTACCGGTGCTGGCCTCGCCGGAACTGGCGGCAGCGTACCTGCTTGCGCAAGGCTAGCTGCCGGGCCAAGGCCCCTGCCCTGCCGGTGTTGGCTCGTCTCTGTTCCCTTGTCCTGCGCTTTAAATCTGCCAGGCGGTTACGAATTGGCGGCGCCGCCAAAAAGGCGGAGGTGGACGGGCGTATCCGCCCGCGTGCTAAACGTTGTCTCTGCACGTCCCCCTTAGAGGAACCTGCTCCTGGGATGCCGGAGGTGTCAGGCCCGGCGGGTGACCGCGATCAAGACGCACTATGGACCGGACAGCTTAAGATCGGGCAAGCGGTGCGTGCGCCGGGTTCGCAACACTCGCAGCCGCACGCCTGCAGCAAAGGCCGCGCAAGAAGTATTTTTTGAAAGATGAAAACTGCTCCGTTTCATCTTTCCTCAAATACTCAAATCCCCGGCCGGCAAAGCCTCACGCCCGCAGGTCCTTGGGCGAGCCCATCACCACATAGGTGGTGATGCCGGTCACGTAAGGCGAGGTGCCGAGGATATCGGTGTGAAAGCGCTTGTAGCTGGGCAGATCGGCGCATTCGACGCGCAAGAGGTATTCGATGGTGCCGGTGATATTGTGGCATTCCACCACTTCCGGCGCGGCCTGCATGGCGCGTTCAAAGGCCAGCTGCGCTTCCTTGGTGTGTTCGCCCAGGCCGACGCCGATGTAGGTGACAAAGCCATGCCCCATCTGTTCGCGGTCCAGCACAGCACGGTAGCCGGTGATGATCCCTGTGCGCTCCAGCTCCTGCACCCGGCGCAGGCAGGCCGAAGGCGACAGCCCCACCCGCTCGGCCAGCTCCAGGTTGCTGATGCGGCCGTCGCGGGAGAGCTCTTGCAATATCTGCTGATTAATACGGTCTGTTTTCGCCATTAGTTGCGAAAATAGGCTGCAAGCGCTGCAAAACGCAATTACATTTGGCAGGTTGCGCGCAATGCTTTTGCGCATGACCTATGAACTCCTAACCGCGCTGGCGCTGTTTGCCTTTGTCTCCTCGATCACTCCGGGGCCCAACAACCTGATGCTGATGGCCTCAGGTGCCAACTTCGGCTTCCGCCGTACCATCCCGCATATGCTGGGGGTCGCCTTGGGTTTCGTGTTCATGGTGCTGCTGGTCGGGGCCGGGCTGGTGCAGGTGTTTGATGCCTTTCCGGTCAGCTACACGGTGCTGAAAGCTGTCTCGGTGGTTTACCTGCTTTGGCTGGCCTGGAAGATCGCCAATGCCGCGCCGGTGGAGGCCAAGGGCGGGGGCGGGACGCCGATGACCTTTCTGCAGGCGGCGGCGTTTCAATGGGTGAACCCCAAGGCCTGGGCGATGGCCCTGACCGCCATCAGCGCTTACACCCCGGATCAGACCCTGACGGCAATCCTGCTGGTCGGTGTGATCTTCGGCGCCATCAACCTGCCTTCGGTCGGCTCCTGGACAGTGCTGGGCCAGCAGATGGCGCGGTTCCTGACCAGCCGGCGGCGCCTTACCCTGTTCAACTGGACCATGGCGGTGCTGCTGGTCGCCTCTCTGTACCCGGTGATCTGGCCGCAATAAGGCGAAACGCCCGCCCGGCCCGAAGGGGCGGAGCGCCCGCCCACTGCACCGGGGCGGGCGCTGCCCTGCCTGCGGCAGGGTGGCGGCTCACACCGGGCGCTTACTTCAAAGGCAGGCAGATCTCGGTCAGCAGCTCCTCCGGTGCGGTGTCGCGCGGGTTGTTGAGGTAGATCTCATAGCAAGGCTGATCAGCCGGCTCCTCGCCCGACTGCGGCAGCCAGTTGCCGAACAGGCTGTGGTAGGCGGCATGGATGCCGGAGTACGGCCCCTTGTAGGTGAGCACCGCGGTCTTGCCGCCTGCCAGTTTCACCTCTTCCATGCCCTCGGGCAGCGCATCGCCGGCAAACTCAGCCCCGGCGAAGCTGCGCAGCTCTTCTTCGGCAACGGTTTCGGGGCTGTCAAAATAAACCCCCAGCACCGCACCCACTTGCGGCCAGAGGCGGCGGCTTTCGCAGATCGCGCCGAAGGCTTCAAAACTCTTGCCGATTTCGTGGTACGCGCCCTTGTGCGGCAGGCCCGCCAGCCGGCGGGAAAGTTCGTCGCGGGTCGTAACATCATGCATGGGATAACTTCCTGTTCTGAGGTTGGGGTTGGGCAGCCGCAATTGCCCGGAACAGCGGAACGCCGCCGGACTGCTGCCATACGCGTCAGAGAAAGCACGGGAGAAGCTGCCCTGGTTGGGATAGCCCGCCTGGGCAGCTATCTGTGCGATAGTCAGCCCGTCCTGCGCCAGCCAGACCGCGGCCCGGTGCAGCCGGATCCGGCGCACGGCTTGCGCGCAAGTCTCGCCGGTCAGCGCCCGGAACACCCGGTGCCAGTGAAACCGCGACATTGCCGCCACATCGGCCAATGTGTCCAGTGACAGGTCGCCGTCCGGATGGTCATGGATATAGGCCAGAACCCTGAGGATCCGGTCTTCGTAGCTGGCGGCCATTTGCGGCGTCTCCTGTGTCTTTCTCTGCCCTCACCTCATGCCATGGCAGCAAATCACAAATCTTGCTGAGTTGCATCTTGCCGCCGCTAAGGCCATATAGCTGCAAACCTGCAGAGCAGAGGCGATATGACCCAGTATCTGGAATTCGAAAAACCGCTGGCCGAAATTGAAGGCAAGGCGGAGGAGCTGCGGGCGCTGGCGCGCGCGAACGAAGAAATGGATGTAGCAGACGAGGCCGCGGCGCTGGACGCCAAGGCGGCACAGCTGCTGCAGGATCTCTACAAGGATCTGACCCCCTGGCGCAAATGCCAGGTGGCGCGCCATCCGGACCGGCCGCACTGCAAAGACTATATCGACGCGCTGTTCACCGAGTATACGCCGCTGGCCGGCGACCGGAACTTTGCCGACGACCTGGCTGTCATGGGCGGCCTGGCCCGGTTCAACGACCAGCCGGTGGTGGTGATCGGCCACGAGAAGGGCTCGGACACCAAATCGCGCATCGAGCGCAATTTCGGCATGGCGCGCCCCGAGGGCTACCGCAAGGCGATCCGCCTGATGGAGATGGCCAGCCGCTTCAAGCTGCCGGTGATCACCCTGGTCGATACCGCCGGCGCCTACCCCGGCAAGGGCGCCGAGGAGCGCGGCCAGTCGGAGGCGATTGCGCGCTCGACCGAGATGTGCCTGCAGATCGGCGTGCCGCTAATTTCGGTGATCATCGGCGAAGGCGGCTCGGGCGGCGCGGTGGCCTTTGCTTCGGCCAACCGGGTGGCGATGCTGGAGCATTCGATCTATTCGGTGATCTCGCCCGAGGGCTGCGCCTCGATCCTGTGGAAGGATGCCGAGAAGATGCGCGAAGCCGCAGAAGCGCTGCGCCTGACCGCGCAGGACCTGCAGAAACTGGGTGTGAACGACCGGGTGATCCCCGAGCCGATGGGCGGCGCCCACCGCGACGCCAAGGCGGCGATGGCCGCTGTTGGCGGTGCAATTCAGGAGATGCTGGACGAGCTGGCAGGCAAGGACGCGGGCGAGCTGGTCAAGGACCGGCGCCAGAAGTTCCTCGATATCGGTTCCAAGGGGCTCGCAGCCTAAGTGGCGGCCCTCTGAGACGGACTTCTTCAACCCGGCCGCAATGCCGGGTTGTTTTGTTTTGAAAGGCTGCAAAGGCTCCGGCGGCTGGCCGGCGGTGACGGGATTGGAACAGCAGCAGGACATACGCATGATGGATTTCCAGAGGACGCTTAAGCCGCCTGCGGACGCACCCTGTCTCGAAACATCAGCCGGGCTGAAGTACTGGCTGGTGCGCCATACCCCCGCTCCGGGGCGGCAAAGATCGATCCTCACGGAAGACGAGACAATATCGATGCACGCCTACGGCGGCGGCCGGGAATTTGGCGGCAGTTATCTGGTTTGTTTCAAGGGTTTTCAAATCGGCTTCTTTTGCCAGCGAGTTGTACCGAATTACGGGCCCTTGCCGGATCGTCCTCTCGAACGAGACACAGAGGTCGGTACTGTCACAATAATTGTCACAGGGATCGGCGTCCCGGTCCATGATGAAGCCAAACTGCTTGTGATTGACGGGAACGGGAAGGTTGTGCGGGACGCCGCAGGCGCATCCAAACGCAACCGGAATGTTGACCCGGTCGCAGCCTATGTGACCGGGCTCAGCTGGGCCGCCTTCAACAGAGGCATCTGCGACAAGTTTCAAAGCCGCAGCCAGCAAGAGGACATGCTGGCACTGTGGCTTGACCTGTTCACCGGGCTGCGCGGCAGGTTGAACCGTCAGAAACCGGGAAGACCGGCTGGCATGGAAATCAGGATGCGGTTTTCCGAGGGGGTCAAACGTCAGTTGAGAGACGGCACACTCATTCTCTCAAAGACCTGAAAATGGCGCGCGGGCGTGTCCGCAATCTGCCTAATGGTCTCTCTCCCATCCATCCGCTGCGGCCCAAACTTTGCCAGGCATATCTTTAACACGCAGCAGCTGCAGTGCTGCAGCGGACAGAGAGCGCAAAGAGCGGCCTGTGCCCGCACGGTGCCCTTGAAGGCAAGAAGATCTTCTTGAGCGCCTAAGAGCGGCAGGGGCATCCCTGCTTCAGACAGCACGGTCTGCGCGACGGCGTACCGCAAAGGATACGGCTGGCCTCCCGAGCGGCGCCACTCCACCTGCCCTCTCCCGCCTCCAGGCTGCAGCACAGCACGGATGGCTGGTTCCCCGAGGTACGGCGCAACGGCAGATCCGGAAAATTGAACCGTCTATTTATATCGCCGGATGCCCTCCCGCGCCCGCGCGACACCGGCGGGGGCCGGTGCTGCTGGCGGCCTTGGGCCAGGCTCAGCGCTTGCGCTGAGCCTGGCCCAACTGCAAAGGCCTGCCTGGCAGGCAGGTCTGCGCGGGCGGGAGCGTCGCGGCTAAGGCTCAGACCCGCAGTTCGCGAACCGGCAGATGGCTGGAGGATTTCAATTCGCGCAAGGACAGGCTCGACTTGATGCCGGACACCCCTGGCAGGCGGCGCAGCACGGTTTCGACAAAGCGGCTGTAGTCGTCCAGGTCGCGCGCCACCACCTGCAGCAGGAAGTCCGCATCGCCGGTGGTGTTGTGGCAGGCCAGCACATTGGGGCTGGCCTCGATCGCGCGCTGGAACTCGGCGGTGGTGGCCGCGTCGTGCTCGGTGCAGCTGAGCTGGACAAAGGCCATCACGCCAAACCCAAGTGCGCGCCGGTTCAGCACCGCCTGATAGCCCTCGATGATCCCCTCCTCGTTCAGCCGTTTCAACCGCCGCCAGCAGGGGGTTTCGCTGAGCGACAGCCGCTCGGCCAGCTTGGCATTGGAGAGCCGGCCGTCCCTTTGCAAATGATCCAGAATCAAGGCATCCGTTTTATCGATTTGCGCCATTGAGGAAGACTCCCGCTCAATTATTGCAATTTTAGAAAGAATACCCCCTCGAATTGCTGAATCGAAGCGGGAAATGGAATGCTCTCTCCTATGCCGCTTTGCTAATAAGGGCCGCTCCCGCAACCCGGAAAGAAAGGCACCGAGATGAAAGCCGTTTTGTACGAAAGCTTTGGCCAAGCGCCGCAGGTGAAGACCGTGGCGGACCCCGCGCCCGAACCCCACGGCGTGGTGATCAAGGTCGAAGCTACCGGTGTCTGCCGGAGCGACTGGCATGGCTGGATGGGGCATGATCCGGATATCACCCTGCCGCATGTGCCAGGGCATGAGCTGGCGGGGACAGTGATGGCCGCGGGCAAGGATGTTAAGAAATGGAAGGCCGGCGATCGGGTGACGGTGCCTTTTGTGGGCGGCTGCGGTGCATGCCCTGAATGCCACGCAGGCCATCAGCAGGTCTGCCACAGCCAGTTTCAGCCCGGCTTTACCCATTGGGGGTCTTTTGCGGAATATGTCTCGATTCACCAAGCCGATCTGAACCTGGTGGCGCTTCCTGAAGACATGGGCTTTGCCACCGCCGCCAGCCTCGGCTGCCGCTTTGCCACCTCGTTCCGGGCGGTGGCGGATCAGGGCCGGGTTTCGGGCGGGCAATGGGTGGCAGTGCATGGCTGCGGCGGCGTCGGTCTGTCGGCGGTAATGATTGCCAATGCGCTGGGCGCCAATGTGATTGCCATCGACATTGCGGAAGACAAGCTGGCGCTGGCCCGCGATCTGGGGGCGGTTGCTGCGGTCAATTCAAGCACCGTTGCGGATGTGGCAGAGGCCGTGCGCGAGATCTCCCGCGGCGGCGCAGATGTGTCGCTGGATGCGCTGGGGCATCCGCAGACCTGCTTCAATTCGGTGAACTGCCTGCGCAAGCGGGGCAAGCATGTGCAAGTGGGGCTGATGCTGGCGGATCACAGCACGCCGCAGGTTCCGATGGCACGGGTGATTGCGGATGAGCTGGAGATCCTGGGCAGCCACGGCATGCAGGCACACCGCTATGGTGCGATGCTGGACATGGTTCAATCCGGCAAACTGGCGCCGGAGCGGCTGGTGGGGCAAGAGATCAGCCTGGAGCAGTCCGTTGCGGCGCTGACGGAAATGGACCGGTTCCAGGCCCTGGGGGCCACTGTCATCACTCGCTTCTAAACCGCCCCTGCCAGACAGGTCCGGCAGCCCTCCCGCGCCCGCGCACCACCGGCCAAAGCCGGCGCCGCTGGCGGCCTTGGGCGTGGCCCGGCGCCTGCGGCGCCGGGCCACGCCCAACTGTGAGGGCAATTTTCCAAAATTGACCGGAGCAGGCGGGAGCCCCCCCGTTTTGCCAGGCGAAAGACTGCAGGGCCGGACTAGCCGGCCAGCAGCCGCAGACCCTGGGTGACATCCGAGCGCACCGCGAGCCGCAAGCCTGGCTCGTCGCCTGCCTTCAGCGCGGCGATGATCAGCCGGTGGTTCTGCGGCGGGTCGGTGCGGCGCAGACGGCCGTACAAAGCGCGCATGGTGGGGCCGAGCTGCAGCCAGACCGTCTCGGCCATCGCCAGCATGGCCGGCGCCTGGGCGCGCAGATAGAGCGTGCGGTGGAACTCCAGGTTGGTGCGGATGTAGCCCACCGCATCGCGTTTGGAGACCATTTCGGCCACGGTGGCATTGATCATCTGCAGCCGGTCGATCAGCGCCATATGGGCACGCGGCAGGGCGCGGCTGGCCAGCTCCACCTCCAGCAATGCGCGCAGGGCGGCCAGCTCCTCGATCCGCTCGTTGGTGAGCTCCGGCGTTGATACCCGGCCCGACGAGGACAGGAACAGCGCGCCTTCCGCCGCCAGCCGCCGCACTGCTTCGCGCGCAGGTGTCATCGAGACCTCGAATTCACGGCCGATGCCGCGCAGGGTGAGCGCAGCGCCAGGGGTGACCTCGCCATGCATGATGCGGGTGCGCAAGGCGCGGTAGACACGGTCATGGGCCGGGGCGGCGGCATCCTGGGAAGAGCGGGCAGTCAAGTTCATGCTTTCATGTGATCACAAAGCCCGCCGCCGTCAAGCGGACAGATCCGCGCGTGTGATCACGCGGCGCAGCCCTTCACCGCTTATCGCTGCCCCGGCAGCCCGGCCAGGCTAAGCCCGGTGCGCAGGCGCTGCTGCGCTGCCGCAGCCCCGTGCGGGAAAGCGCCTGCGGCCTGCTCCAGTGTCAGGCCGGCCGCGGCAAGCTGCGCGCAAGGGCGTCCGGCCTCGTCGAATCGGCCCAGGCCGGACAGGCCCGCACAGCGCACTGCCAGAGCGAGCTGTGCCCTGGGCTCCATCTCCAGTGCCAAGCCCGCAGCCGCTGCAGCGGCTTCGTCCCGGCCGGAGGCAAACAGCATCGCAGCGCGCAGGCTGCGGTAGCGGGCGGGCAGCACCGGGTTGAGCCGCCGTGCCGTGGCGTAGGCCGCTTCGCCCGCCGCCCCCTGCCCGGCCAAATGCAGCAGCCAAGCCCGCAGCAGGTGGCCATCGGCATCATTCGGATATTCCTGCTGAAGCATCCGGGCGTGGTCCAGCGCTGCCCCGGGGCGGCCGCCGAATTGCGCCGC
This sequence comes from Leisingera sp. ANG-M1, assembly GCF_000813745.1. Taxonomy (GTDB): domain Bacteria; phylum Pseudomonadota; class Alphaproteobacteria; order Rhodobacterales; family Rhodobacteraceae; genus Leisingera. The sequence goes on from NZ_JWLC01000006.1 coordinate 299,901, forward strand.
GAGAGCGCGGATACGCAAGACGCCCGGCGCCGCCGGCAGCCCCTCCAGCCGCTGGGCAGCCCGGACCGCGCGCTGCGGCAGGCCCGCCAGCGGCCCGGTCAGAAAGTCGAGTTCCAGCATGGCCTGCAGCACCCGCGCCTCGGCCAGTCCGGGTTCCAGCAGCAGGGCCTGCTGCAAGGCCAGACCGGCAGCACCGCGCTCCCCCTCTGCCAGCTTGCTGCGCGCCACCAGCAGCTGCATCAGGGCCTGGTCCGGCACCAGGACCGCCCGGCCCGATGGCAGCGGCTGGCCGAAGTAGACCAGAATGTCCGCCGCCGCTGCCGCGGTCAACTTGGGCAAGCTGGTCTGCGGGCGGGCCGGGAGCCCTGCCCGTCCGGAGCCTCCATGGATCTGCAGCCGGATGCCCTGCAGCGGCGGCCCCGGCAAATGGCCGCTGATCACATATTCGGCGCCAAGCAGTTCTGCGGCCCGCTCGGGCGGCAGGCCTGCTGCGGCCAGGCTGCTGTCCGGCGCCACAACTGCCAGACCAGGAATAGAGGACAGCGCCCGGATGACTTCGCCGGACAGCGCATGCCCCAGCTCAGGCGGCCCGGACCCGGTGGTAAAGGGCAGCACGGCAATCAGCGGCGGCAATCGGGCAGCCTCAACGGCAGGGAGCGGCATTTCCGGCTGGCTGTCCCTGAAGCCAGGCTGCCCCGCCAGCCACCAGCCGCCGCCCGCGGCAGCCAAAGCGGCGCAAGCTGCGGCTGCGATCCAAACACCCCGCACGGACCGCTTAGCCCCGCCCCCCGGTTCCGGCCGGGCCTGCGGTGCAGCCTGGCTCAGACTGGGCAGCGATGTCAGTTCCTCCCCCAGCGCATAGGCCTGCACCGGCTCCGGAATATTCTTGACCTCATGCAAACCGAGATCGTCGAACCTGTAGGGGATGCGGTTGCGCACCTGGCTGTACGCGGCTGCCGACAGGGCCACCCCGCCGACAGGTGCCAGCGCTTCGAGACGGGCGGCAATATTGACCTCATCGCCATAGACGTCGCCCTGGGCAATAATCACTTCACCCAGATTGATGCCGATCCGCAGCTTCAGATGGCGGCCGCGGGCGGCGCCGGCCTGGATTTCAGCCGCGGCCTCAACCGCCGAGATCACGCTGGGAAAGACCGCCAGCACCCCGTCCCCCATCAGCTTGACGATGCGGCCCTGATGGGCGCGGATGGCCGGTGCGATCAGGCTCTGCTGCTGCGCCAGCACCTGGTTCAGCGTGCCGGCCTCGTCCTCGGCCATCATGCGGCTGAAGCCGGAGACATCCAGCACAAAGATGGCGGCTAGGCGGCGTTGCGGTTTGTCTGGCACGGGCGGACCCCTGGCAACAGGGAAAACTGAAAACGGAAACTTGCAAAGAGCTTAGCCCGCCCGGGCCGCTCCGCAAAGCGCTGGTTTCAATCGCCGAAGCGGTAGCGGTGCAGGCTGGCGCCGTTTTCGCGCAGCCAGGCGCGCGGGGCCTGGTAACGGCCGTGGAGCCGCTCGACCGTGTCCCAGAACGCCTGGGAATGGTTCATCTCCTGCAGATGCGCCACCTCATGGGCGGCGACATAGCGCAGCACCGCCGGCGGTGCCAGGATCAGCCGCCAGGAGTACATCAGCCCGCCGTCGGCGGTGCAGGAGCCCCAGCGCGAGCGGGTGTCGCGCAGCGTGAGGCGGCTGTAGCCCTTGCCGAGCCGCGCCGCATAAAAATCCGAAGCCTCGGCCAGCCGGTTGCGGGCCAGCTCTTTCAGGTAGCGCTGCAGGGGCCGGCCCGGGTTGTCCCCGGGCACCGCAATGCGCCCCGCGTCCAGCTGAATGCGGCGGCCCGGAGCGGGCTCGATCACCCGGTCCTGGCCGTCAATGGGCAGCACCGCGCCAAAGGCGGCCTCCAGCGCTTCCGGGTGTTTCTCCAGATGCGACCGGATCCAGTCGGCCTTTTCCTCGGCAAAGGCCAGCGCGGTGCGTTCCGGAAGCCCTGCGGGCAGGGTCAGAGTCACCCGCCCGTCCAGCGAGGAAATGCGCAGGCTGATCCGCCGCGCCCGTGCCGAACGGCGCAGGGTCAGCGGCACCGGCGGCTCCCCGGGCAGGTGATGTTCGGCCATACGCGCGCCCCTTTCCAGGCTTAGGCTTTGACAGTGCCCCCCTCATATGGCAAGGCACCGGAATCGTCGATACGACTCACCAGTAAATCAAGGGGATCCACATGCCCAAGGAAGAATGGGGTGTAAAGCGCGTCTGCCCCACCACAGGCAAGCGCTTTTATGACCTGAACAAGGACCCGATCGTCAGCCCCTACACCGGCGAGGTGGTCGAGCTGGATACCGGCAAGACCCGGATGATCGAAGCCGATGCCGAAGACGCGGCCACCCTGAAGGCCAAAGAGAACATGGACGGCGATGACGTGGTCCTGGAAGATGACGACAACGTCGACATGGATCTGGGCGATGATGTCCTGGACGATGACGATGATGATGACAACGTCTCGCTGGACGACATCGCCGACATGTCGTCGCCGGACGACGATTCCTGAGACGGATCAAGCGGTTCGGGGCGGCATCCGGCCGTCCCCGGGCTGTTCTCCAGGGCGGCCTGGAAAAAATTTGGACCCCGGCGCATTTTCCGCTTGCAGCCTGCGCCGCCGTCCCGTAAACGACGCTCACACCGCAAGACGGGCCGCACCGGAAACGGAACGGAGACACCGCAGCGGACAGGTTTGGGGCCTTAGCTCAGTTGGGAGAGCGCTTGCATGGCATGCAAGAGGTCAGGGGTTCGACTCCCCTAGGCTCCACCAAATCTTCAACATGATCCGTATGTAAGCTAAGCGCTTGAACTGTGGCGGCAAATGCGCGGCCCGAGGTTCTCTGCTTGCGGAGTAAGCTGCTTCTTAAGCTAAAAGCTCTCCAGGCATCCCCCACCCTCGCCGGCAGTTGCTCTTATTCCGTACATTCCACGGCGCAGGCCGCCTCTTGGCAACCGCTTCGAAGATGCCCGTCCGAAAGCACCTTCGTATTCTCTTTGAGGATCTTTGATCTCCTCCGGCGACCGTTTGGGATCTTCCGGCTTGTCCGCCGCACCGGCCCGCTGCAGCAGAGCGGCAGGCAGCAGGCCGCCAAAGCCGGGATCCGGCTGAGAAGGCTGGCTGGCGCGGGACATTAGCGTCCCGGGCAGTTTCGGAAGCCAAGCGGCTTCCCCCATTGGAGATGCAACCCAAAATTGCTCAATTTTATTGCCCGCTTCCGCAGGCGCAATCCGCGCACGATTGGCGGTTCAAAAATTAACTTAAGTTAATCAATAATTTGATGTGGAAAACTCTAAAATTATGTGTTTCAGTTCTCTAGCAAAAGACAACTTTAACAAGAGTCATTTGCATTCATTCTTGGAGGTATTCTAACATGACGCATCGCAAAATTTATCTGGCAGGCGTGTCGGCACTGGCTCTCGCCTTGCCCGCCGCCGGCTACGCAAATGAAAACACGCTGGTTATCATGACCGAGGGCGACAACAGCCTCTATGTGGATCAGTCCGGTATCGGCAACACCATTGGCACAGCAGGGGGCGACACCACGACAGCTGATCTTGCGGCCTGGGATTTCAGTTCGGCGCGGCAAACCGGCTTCAACAACGCCGCCGGCATTATGCAGCAGGGCGACTACAACCAAGTGCTGTTCCAGCAGGGCCCGGAGAGCGCCATCGATGGCGAAGAGGCCATGGACAACACGTTGCAAGTGGAACAGAACGGCTTTGATAACACCGTCAGCGTGTTCCAGGACAACACGTTCAACTTCGCTGAAATCTACCAGTATGATGACAACAACACCATTGCTGTCAGCCAGACCGGTGACAGCAACCAAGCGCATGCGGATCAGGGCGGCACCGGCAACGTGGCGGAAGTCACCCAGGACGGCGGCCACACTGTCTGGCTGAGCCAGTACGGCCAGGACAGCTATGTTGGCATTGACCAGGTGGGCTATAACAGCGGCTCGGCCAGCACTGCCTCGTACTATGGCGACGGCATCAACAACTTTGCCTATATCTACCAGGAAGCCGACGGCGGCGCAGGCGGGCATACCGCCGATGTGAACCAGTACGGCGGCGACAACAGCGCCCATGTCTACCAGCGCGAGTTCGGCAACAACGCAACGCTGCACCAGAACGGCGACATGAACTATGCCTTTGTTGACCAGTCCGGCACCGGCAATTTCGCTGAGGTCAATCAGGACGGCTATGGCAACATTGCGACCGTTGCGCAGCTTGGCGATGGCGGCCATATCACCATTCTGCAGAACTGATCCCGCATTTCAGGCGGGCGCGGACCATTGCCGCGCCCGTTGCAATCCTAATTTGAGCACCGGAATGTCCAGCAAACGTCTTTGCCCCGCCGCGGCCCTTGCCTGCGCAGCGCTTGGCGCGCCTGCCTGCGCCTCGGATCAGACTTTTTCCTTCAATCTGCCCTCCTTTGGCGGCAGCGGTTTAAGCAGCAGTTATTACCTGAACCTGCTGGAGACCCAGAAGCGGCCCAAAGAGGATGAGCGGCAGCGGCCCAGTTCGCTGGAGCAGTTCAGCCAGGATCTGGAGCGGCGGCTTCTGTCGACACTGTCGAGCAACATTGTCGAAGAGATCTTCGGCGAGGACCGGTCGGAATCCGGTTCGTTTTCCGCCGGCGGGCTGGATGTGGTCTATGAAACGGTCGGCGGCGATGTCGTTGTAACGATCACTGACGGGGTGACGACAACAGAGATCATCGTTCCGGCGCTTTGACTTGCTGCTATTTGAAAAGCCATTTGATTATGCTGATTTGCCGCCTTGCCCTGTTTGCCGCTGCTGCGCTGGTTTCCGGCTGCGCAGCGCCCTCCTTTGACCAGGCGCCGCCGGCGCTGTTCACTGCGGGGGAAAGCCTGGCGCGGCAAAGCCGGATCTACCAGCCGCTGGAAGCCCTGCCCGAACGCAGCCGCCCGGTCCGCATCGCGGTGTATGACATTCCGGATCTCACCGGTGCCCACGCCAAGAACACGAAGTTTGCGGAGTACTCCAAGGCGGTCACCCAGGGCGCGGACGCCTTTGTGGTGGATGCGCTGCGCGACACCGGCGGCGGCACCTGGTTCAAGGTGCTGGAGCGGCGGTTCTCCGACGCTTTGCTGAACGAGCGCCGCCTGGCCATCGCCCAGGTCAACGAGCAGCGCCAGCGGGAGCATGTGAGCGCCGAGCGCGCGCGGATCGCAGGGGAAATCGCCGCCGCCGAGCAGCGGCTGGCCGCCATGCGCAAACAGATCGAGGCGGACTACACGCCGTTTGAAAAAGCCGGAATGGTGCTGCCTGGCGGCATGCCGCCCAAGGAGCAGACCCTAGCGAATTTCCACCGCTACCGCAAAGACCAGCTGGGCGCCATCAAGCCGGAAGTCCCGTTCACCAATTTTGCCTACGCGCCGCCGGTGCATCACCTGCAAACAGCGGATTTTCTGATCACCGGTGCAGTGGTTGCCTATGATGCCGATATCGCCTCGGGCGGGGTCGGCCTCCGGATTTCCAACGTCGGCCTGTCCAAGGAGATGCGCAAGGACAGCATCACAATCACCTTGCGGCTGGTGGATGCGCAAAGCGGTGAAATTCTGGACAGCTCAACAATTGCGCAGACCGTGATCTCCAAGCGCAAGCAGGGTGATTTCCTCAACTATGTCACTTTGAACACGGTGCTGGAGTTTGAAGCCGGCTATGTCATCAACGAGCCCGCTGCCTTTGCCATGGATGCGGCCATCCGCCTGGGGCTGTCGCAGATCCTGCAGAACAAGGCCGTGCTGGCTGCATTGAAGGCCTAAGGCGGCGCCGGCTTCCGGGGCAAAGGCAGCCAGCGGCCTGCCGCCTGCCCCTGCAAACCCAGCCAGCACCACCAGGGCGAACCGATGGAAGATCGAAGCCATGACCGGAGGGCGCAAATGACGCGCTGTCGCACCAAAACAGCCGGACGCACAAAGGCGCGCCAGCGGGCTGGCGCGCCGGGTTGGGCAGTTGCAGGGCCAGACGCCTGGGCCGCATTCACGGCCCACGCCCGGCTGGGGCTGATCGAAGCCTAGGCTTTCACCCGCTCCATCCCGGGATCGTAAAGCGGCTGAAGCGAGACTTCGCACGGCACGCGCCGGGTTGCCACGTCCAGCTCGTAGGTGCCTGACGTCACAAAATCCGCATCTACCCCGTCAGGGTTCCGGATGTAGCCGTAGCCGATCGACTTTCCGACCGTGTGGCCAAAACCGCCGGAGGTCAGCCAGCCGACACGCTCACCATTGCGATAGATCGTTTCCCGCCCCAAAAGCACCACGTCAGGGTCGACGGTGAAACAAGCCAGCATTTTCTTTACACCGTTTGCCTTCTGCGCTTCGGCGGCGGCCCGGCCCTTGAAGCTGGTCTCCTTGCGGAGCTTGACGGCCCAGCCAAGACCGCTTTCGAAAGGCGTGTGATCCGGGCCGATTTCCGCCCCCCAGGCCCGGTAGCCCTTTTCCAGCCGCAAAGACTCGATGGCCCGGTAGCCGGCATTGATCAGACCGTGCGGCGCCCCGGCCTCCATCAGCGCGGCATAGACGGTTTGAGCGTACTCCACCGGCAGGTGCAGTTCCCAGCCCAGCTCGCCGACATAGGTGACGCGCAGGGCCTGAACCGGGCAGCCGGCAATGCCGATGGTCCGGATGGTGCCGAATTTGAAGCCCTCGTTTGAAACGTCGTCCCGGGTGACGGCGGACAGGATATCCCGCGCCTTTGGCCCCATCAGCGACAGCACCGCGTTGGAGGAGGTGATGTCGAACAGCTGGCAATTCATGCCCGCAGGGATGTTGCGGCTGATCCAGTCGAAGTCATGGGTGGCAAATCCGGTGCCGGTGACGATGTAGAATTCGTCCTGCGCCACCCGGCCCACCGTCAGATCGCATTCGATCCCGCCCTTGTCATTGAGCATCTGGGTGTAGACCAGCGACCCGGCCGGATTGTCCACGTCATTTGCGCAGATCCAGTTCATTGCGGCCAGCGCATCGGGGCCTTTCAGCGCGAATTTGGCAAAGGAGGTCTGGTCGAACAGTACCGCGGCCTCGCGGGCGGCCTTGTGTTCGCGGCCGACAGCGGCAAACCAGTTCTGGCGGCCGAAGCTGTATTCGTCCCTGGGTGTTTCCCCTTGCGACGCATCCGCGTACCAGTTCGGGCGCTCCCAGCCGAGCTTCTCGCCAAAGCAGGCGCCCTGGGATTTGAGCGTGTCATAGAGCGGCGACTTGCGGCAGGGGCGGCCTGAGTCATGCTCCTCGTGCGGCCAGGCCATCGTGTAGTGCTTGCCATAGGCTTCGACCGTGCGGGTGCGCACCCAGTCGGTGTCGAAATGCGGGCGGCCAAAGCGGCGGATGTCGGCGGACCAGAGATCGAATGGCGGCTCACCCTTGTGCACCCATTCTGCCAGCGCCATGCCAGCGCCGCCGCCGGCCGCAATGCCAAAGGCGTTGAAGCCGGCGCCAACGAAGAAATTGCGCAGCTCCGGCGCTTCGCCAACGATAAAGTTTCCGTCCGGGGTGAAGCTTTCCGGGCCGTTGGTCAGCGTCTTGATACCCGCGTTCTCCAGCGCGGGCACCCGGCCCAGCGCCAGCTCCATCAGCTGTTCGAAGTGATCATAGTTGCTGTCGAGCAGAGTGTAGTGAAAGCCCTGCGGGATACCATTGGCGGCCCAGGGGATCGGGTTCGGCTCATAGCCGCCCATGACCAGGCCGCCGACTTCCTCTTTGTAGTAGGTCAGCCGGTCCGGATCGCGCAGGGTCGGCAGGTTCGAGGGCACGCCGTCAAACGGTTCGGTCACCATATACTGGTGCTCCATCGGCACCAGCGGCACGTTGACGCCGAACCTGGCCGCAAAGGTGCGGGTCCATTGCCCGGCGCAGCAGATCACCTTTTCGCATTCGATGCGGCCATGCTCGGTGATCACGGCCCGGATCCTGCCGTTTTCGATCTCGATGTCGGTAACCTTGGTGTCTTCAAAGATCCTGGCCCCGGCCATGCGCGCACCCTTGGCCAAAGCCTGGGTTATGTCGGACGGGTTGGCCTGGCCGTCGGTGGGAAGGTAGGCCGCGCCGATCACGTCCGAGACGTCCATCAGCGGCCAGAGCTCCTGTGCTTCTTTCGGGGTCAGCAGCTGCATGTCCAGACCAAAGCTATGCGCGGTGGTGGCCTGGCGCTTCACTTCGGTCCAGCGCTCCTCGTTGCAGGCCAGCCGCAGGCCGCCATTCATTTTCCAGCCGGTGCCCAGGCCGGTTTCTTCTTCGATCTTGTTGTAAAGGTCGACCGAATAGCCCAGCAGCTGGGTGATATTGGCGTTCGAGCGCAGCTGCCCGACCAGGCCCGCAGCATGGAAGGTGGTGCCCGAGGTCAGCTTTTTGCGCTCCAGCAGAACTGTGTCGGTCCAGCCCAGCTTGGCGAGGTGGTAAGCCGTCGAGCAGCCGATGATGCCGCCGCCAATGATGACCGCCTTGGCGGTTTTGGGGAGTTCTGTCATGTCGTTCCTCAGGAGTTTTGGAAATCATTCATGGCCGCGCGGAAGCGCGCGAGGTTTTCGGCGGTGTAGGCCGCGTAATCGAAGTCGATGTCCGAGGTGATCTCGGAAACCATGCTCCACATGGTTTCCCGCAGCAGCGAAGCGCATTTCATCGCGCTGTAGCGATGGCACAGGCCGGCCGTGACCGGGGCCTCGAAGTAGGTTTCAAGCATCCAGTCTTCCTGCTGCGGCGACAGGCCGTTGTTGGACGCCAGGCCGCCCAGGTCGAACAGCGGGCTGTTGTAACCGGCGTAGTCGAAATCGATCAGCCAGAGCCGGCGGCCGTCATCCAGGAAGTTGCCGCACAACAGGTCGTTGTGGCCGAACACCATGTCATAGGGCCCCGCCTCCCGCTCCAGCCGGTTGCCGGTTTCAACCAGTTCCGGGATCAGCGGCAGATGGGCGCTGCCCAGCTCGGTCAGCGTGGCGGCATAGTCGCGGATCACATGGAACACCCAGAACACCAGGGACGGGCCGCGCAGGTGGCCGGGCACATCACGGTGGCAGGATTTCACAAGCTCCAGCACCCGGGGCAGCATCTCCGGGCGGCGCACATCCGCTTCGCTCAGGGTGCGGCTTTCAATAAACTCCAGCACGGTCAGGCCGCCCGAAGCATGCACCACCGCGGGTGACAGGCCTGCAGCATGGGCAGCCCGGCTGGCGGCCAGTTCGTTGAACCGCATCACCTGGTGCAGCGGGATGTCGTCGCCCACCCGCACGACAAATTTTCCGGCCTGGTCCTCGACAAGAAAGTTCACGTTGGTGATGCCGCCATCCAGCGGTCGGGCCTCGATGGCGCCCTGCCAGAGGGGCAGCGACCGGATGCGGTCCAGTATTTCGGCTCGGTTCATGTTCAACTCTCCAGTCCAAAACGGGCGCGCGCGCCGCGTGCGCCGGCGTTGACCAGCCGGTCAGCGATGATTGCGATGAAGGCGATCGCCAGCCCTGCCGCCAGACCGCGGCCGGTGTCGGCTTTGGTCAGGGCAATATAGACTTCCTGACCCAGGTCGCGGGTGCCGACCAAAGCCGTGATCACGAGCATGGACAGGGCCAGCATGATGGTCTGGTTGATGCCCAGAAGGATCTCCGGCAGCGCCATCGGCAGGCGGATGTGGCGCAGCAGCTGCGTCCGGGTGCACCCTGAAACCAGCCCCGCTTCGATCAACTCGTTGCTGACGCTGCGCACGCCGTGGGCGGCGTAGCGCACTGCCGGGGCCAGCGCGTAGAGCACAATGGCGATCAAGGCGGTGAAATCGCCCACACGGAACAGCATAACCACAGGGATGAGATAGACAAAGCTCGGCAATGTCTGCAGCGTGTCGATCAGCAGGTTGATGGCGGCGCCCGCCCTGGAGTTGAGCGCTGCCAGAACCCCCAGAGGCACGCCGATCAAAGTGGCCAGGATGACCGAGGCGCCGCAGAGGTAAACCGTGACCATCGCCTTGGCCCACAGGCCGGACACCGCGATCAGCGCCGACATGACGCCGCAGAGCAGAGCCAGCCGCCAGCCGCCCGCGTGCCAGCCCAGAAGGGTCAGCATCGCAATTGCCCAAGGCCAGGGAATGCCTAGCAGCACCTTCTTGATCGGCAGCATGAACCAGCTCAGGAAGAAGACTTTGACCGCCTCGAAATAGTCGAAGTAATTCACATTCAGATACTGGACGGTATCGCTCCAGAAGGCGCCGGTGGTGATCGTCTGGCTTTCGGGATAATCCAGCAGCAGCGGCGAGAAGCGGCCAAGCAGCCATGTTACAGCCAGCAGGGCGGCAATCAGGACCGTGCGTTTGTGCCGGGCTGCCCAGGAGCGCGGCGCCTGGCGGCGCACCTGCCCCATCCGTTCGGCAAACGCCTGGCTGAGCCGGTCGACGGCAATCGCCAGCACCACAATGGCGATGCCTGCTTCAAATCCCGCGCCGATGTCCAGCCGCCGCAGCGCTGCCAGCACGTCGAACCCCAGGCCGCCGGCGCCGATCATCGAGGCGATGATCACCATGTTCAGTGTCAGCATGATCACCTGGTTCACGCCGACCATCAGGCTGTGGCTCGCCGAAGGTACCAGCACCCGCCACATCAGCTGCCGCCGGGTGGTGCCCGCCATGCGCCCGAAATCGAGGATCTCCGGGTCAACCGCCTTGAGCGCCATAATCGTGATCCGGACCATCGGCGGCGTCGCGTAGATGATGGTGGCCACCAGCGCCGAGACCGGGCCGAAGCCGAACATGAACAGGATCGGCACCAGATAGGCAAAGATCGGAATTGTCTGCATCAGGTCGAGGATGGGGGAGACCAGCCGCTCGAACAGCGGATGGCGGTAAGCCAGCACGCCCAGCAGCAGTCCCCCGCCCGCCCCGATGGGCACTGCAATAAGCACGGATGCCAGTGTCACCATAGCGCTGTCCCATTGGCCGAACACCGCGAGGTAGGCAAAGCAAGCACCCACCAGGGCCGCCAGCCCCCAGTCCCGGCAGTAGTGCCCCAGGGCAATCACCGCAGCAGTCACAGCGATCCAGCTTGCCGCCGGCAGAAGAACCTGCGCCGCGCTCCCCTGGCCGCTGACAAAACCGGTGGCCAGCAGGGCCAGCATCAGGTCATAGGGCTGCTCAATCAGCCAGGCGACGGCCCGGGTGACGCCGGTAAAGGAGACGGCGCCTATTGCAGCGTCCTCGATCAGCCAGCCCATGGCTGCCGAAATCCAGGTCTTAAAAGGGATAACCCAGGCCGAGGGAAACTTCACAAGCCAGCGGGCATCCATCGCCTTGGCAAGGTCGCGCCCGAAGTAGCCAAGCGCGATGGTCAGAAGCACCAGGGCCAGGACCGTCAGCTGACGGCTGCTGAGACTGCGCGTCATGCCGGCTCTCCCCCGCCGAACAGCACATGCGCCACGGCCTTGCGGTCGATGGCGCCGATGATGTCGCCGGCGTCGTTTGCGACGGCCAGCGGCGCCTCTGCCGAAATGATCCGCTCCGCCACTTCGGAAACACGCATGGACTGCAGGATCGGCTCGCCCTCCCCCGCGGCCCCCGCTGTCATAACGCCGCCAACCGTCAGAACCTTGGAGCGCGGGATATGGCGGGTGAATTCGGCCACGTAATCAGTTGCGGGGTTCATCAAAAGCTCTTCCGGCGTTGCCACCTGAATGACTTCACCATCCTTCATGATGGCAATCCGGTCGGCGAGCCGCACAGCTTCCTCGAAATCGTGGGTGATGAAGACAATTGTCTTATGCAGGCGCGCCTGCAGACGCAGGAATTCATCCTGCATTTCGCGCCGGATCAGCGGATCCAGCGCCGAAAACGGCTCATCCAGAAACCACAGGTCCGGTTCGGTGACCAGGGAGCGGGCGATGCCGACACGCTGCTGCTGGCCGCCGGAGAGCTCCCGGGGGTAGTAGTCTTCGCGGCCCTTAAGGCCGACCAGCTCGACCACATCGCGCGCCTTTGCCTCGGCTGCGGCTTTCGGTGCGGCCTGGATGGTCAGCGGGAACATCACGTTCTGCAGCACGGTCAGATGCGGCAGCAGCGCAAAATGCTGAAACACCATGCCCATCTTGTGGCGACGGATTTCGATCAGCTCGCTTTCGCTGGCCCGCAGCAGATCCGCGCCGTCGAACAGGATCTCGCCGGCTGTGGGCTCAATCAGCCGGGAAAGGCAGCGCACCAGGGTGGATTTGCCCGAGCCTGACAAGCCCATGATAATAAAGATCTCACCCTCGGCAATGTCGATATTGGCGTTTCGCACGGCGCCGATAACACCAGCCGAGCGGATATCCGCGCCGGAAGGGTTCGGATCCTTTTGCAGCACTGCCGCTGCGTTGGCGCCATAAAGCTTCCAGACATTGCGGCAGGATAGTTTGGTTTTGGGTTTCATTTCAGGGGTCCGGTCAGGCAGGAGGGGGCCGGAGCAGGGATTGAGAGCGGATTCCCGCCCCGGCCAAAGGCGGATTACTTTGCGATCCAGGCGGACCAGCGGTCCTTGTTGGCGCTCATCCAATCCGCAACGACGGTGTCGATATCGACGCCGTCAAGATCAGCCTTGCCGACCATGGCGCTCATCTCTTCGTTGCTGATGCGGTAGGCATCGATGATGCCGTAGGCACCCGGCCATTTCTCCTGCAGGCCGGCCCAGGCCGCCTTCCAGATCGGGCCGCGCGGCTTGCCGCAGTCATAGGCCAGATCCGGGTTCACGCCGACCGATGCGTCGCTGTAGCACTCGGCGGAATAGGGCGGGAATTCGACAAACTCACCATCGTATTTCGCAGGCGCCCAATGCGGCACATAAACCCACAGCACCACCGGGTCCTGACGCTGGTACGCGGACTCGAGCTCGGCAAACAGCGCCGCATCCGTGCCCGCATGAACCACTTCGAAATCCAGCTCCAGCGCCTCGACCCGCTCTTCGTCGAACCCGCCCCAGGTCACCGGGCCGCCGACATAACGGCCCATCGGCGCCGTTTCAGCAGTGGCGAACTCCTCGGAGCATTCCTTCAGCGCCTGCCAGTCCGGCAGCCCCGGGCAGCGCTCTTTCATGTAGGACGGGTACCACCATTCCTCGATTGCCATCAGGCCGGTTTCACCAACGTTCACAACCTTCCCTGTGGCCGTGGCATCATCCAGCGCCTCGCGGCCGGTCGTTTCCCAAATTTCCATCGCCAGATGCAAGTCGCCGGTCTTCAGGCCTGCAAATTGCGCAATATAGTCCGCCTGCACATATTCAATGCTGTAGCCCGCCTCCTGCAGGATACTGCCCATGATCTTGGTATTGATCAGCTGACCGGACCAATCGTGCAAGGTGAGCTTGATCGGGTCATTCGATTCAACGGCCCAGGCCGCAGACGCCGCGGTCATTGCCGACAGCGCTAACGCGCAAATGCTTGCAGTTTTCTTCTTCATGCCATCCTCCCTGTCGTGGCTTTTTATGATGAGTTTTCGCAAATTTCCGGCGGGAATCACCCCAAACACGACAACATTGCCAATAAAAGCCACTCTTTGCCACAAAAACTTTCAAAACTGGCGAGGGAACCTGAAAAAGCCACACGCCATGTTGCTTTATGTGGGTATTGTGGTAGAGAAAGGACCCGTTTCCGTAATCCGCCCCGGGAGGTTTCATGGCCCGCAACACCACCAACCAGAGAGAGGAGGAGATCCTCCGCGAACTGCACAGGGTGGGCGGCTCCTGCCGGGTCAGCATTCTGGCAAAGGAGCTGGGGGTCACACTGGAAACCATCCGGCGCAACGTGCGGACGCTTGAAGAGCGCAACATTGTCCGGAAGGTGCATGGCGGGGTGCATCTGGTGGAAGAGATACTGGAGCCGACCCTTGAAAACCGTCTCGACAAGGCGGTCGACGCCAAAGAAAACCTTGCCCGTGCCGTGGCCGAGGAAATCAGCGACGGGGATTCTGTATTTCTCGATATCGGGTCGACAACCGCCTATGTCGCCCTGGCGCTGCAAAACCACCGGGATTTGTTTGTGGTGACAAACTCTGCTTTTGTTGCCAACACATTAGCGACCCGGAACAACAATAAGGTCTTTATGGCCGGCGGGGAGCTGCGCAGCCACGACGGCGGCGCCTTCGGGGTTGAGGCGCAGGACCTGGTTAAACGGCTGAACGTGAGGTTTGCCGTGTTTTCGGTCGGTGCCGTGAACGCCGAGCTGGGGTTCATGCTGCATGACTTGCAGGAAGCCAATCTTGCCAGCATCGCCATAGACAATGCTCAGGTGAATATTGTCGTGGCGGATGGGGAAAAGCTCGGCAGGCGCGCTCCAGTCACGTTGCAGAAAATCAGCCAGATCGACCTGCTGTTCACTGATGTACCCCCGCCCGCGGACATCCGGAAAATGCTCAAGGCCAATGAGATCGACCTGGTCGTGACTGGCGAAACGCCCTGATCCGGTCCCAGGCGTCCGCATCAGGCCCGTCGGGTGTTACCGTTACGTAGGCCGCCAAGCGCTGCCAGTTTTGCCAGTTTTGCCAACCAGGAGCAGCCGCAGCACGCAGTGGTTTAAGGTCTATAAATTCAATTCTCGTGAACATAAACTAAGATCTTATTCCATTGAAGGCGAACTTACTGCAGTCCAGAATTGCCTGCATGTTAACCCCGGGCAGCTCATTGCCTGCCCGCGCTGTTCAAGGAATGAAGATGCTTGACGTGCAAACCCTGCGTGCCGCCGATTTTGTAGCCAAACGCCTGTATGAAGCCGGCTGCCGGTTCGCCTTTGGCATGCCTGGCGGAGAAGTGCTGACACTTGTCGATGCGCTGGAGAAAGCCGGCATCCGGTTCATCCTGTGCAAGCATGAAAACAACGCAGGTTTCATGGCTGAGGGCGTGATGCACCGCACCGGCGCACCGGCCATTCTGGTGGGCACGGTCGGCCCTGGCGTGGTGAACGGCTATAACGTGGTGGCCAACGCCTATCAGGACCGGGTGCCGATGATTGTACTGACCGGATGCGTCGACGCAGACGAGGCCCAGATGTACACCCACCAGGTAATGGATCATCAGGCCGCATTCGGCGAGGTGACCAAGGCCACGTTCCGGCTGAGCGCCAAGGCTGCCGATGTGATTGCCGACAAGGCCGTGGCCATCGCAACCCAGGGCCGGTCCGGGCCGGTGCTGATTGACGTGCCGATTTCCACGGCCGACGAGGTGGTCTCCCTCCCGATCCGGCGCCGGGTGCCGGCCAGCCCCGCCGCTCCCACGGGCGCCGACATGGACAAGGCCCGCGCCTGGCTTGCCAAAGCTGAACGGCCGGTGATGCTGATCGGGCTGGATGCCATCGCAGATGATGCAGGCGCGGAGATCCGGCAGTTTTGCGAAACTTTCGGGGTGCCCTTTATCACCACCTACAAGGCCAAGGGCATTGTCCCGGAAACCCACGAGCTTTGCCTGGGCGGCGGCGGCCTGTCGCCCAAGGCCGACAAGATCCTGCTGCCCTTTATCCAATCTGCCGACCTGATCCTCTGTGCAGGCTATGACCCGATCGAGATGCGCATCGGCTGGCAGGAAATCTGGGACCCGGAAGAGGTCAATGTCATCGACATCGCCGCTGAGCCGAACACCCACTATATGCACCAGGCGGCCCTGAATTTTGTGGCGCATACGGGCGAAACGCTGAAGACCCTGGCCGAGGGCGTGCAGCCGCGCGCCACCTGGCGAAGCGGCGAAGCTGCCGCCGCCCGGCAAGCCCTTGCCGCGGCCTTTCCTGCTGATGGCGAATGGGGGCCCGCTGCGGTGATTGACGAGGTCCGCCGGGCGATGCCCGAAACCACACTGGCCAGTGCCGATTCCGGCGCCCACCGGATCCTGTTGTCGCAACAATGGAGCTGCCACGAGCCGCGCGGCCTGATCCAGTCGAGCGCTCTTTGCACCATGGGCTGCGCCATCCCGATGGCTATTGGCCTGAAACTCGCGGCGCCGGACAGGCCGGTTGTGTCTTTCTCCGGCGATGCCGGCGCGCTGATGGTGCTGGGCGAACTCTCCACCGCACAGGAACTCGGCGGCAACCCGGTTTTTATCATCTTCGTGGACGCCTGCCTGTCGCTGATCGAGCTTAAGCAGCGCTCCCGGCAGATGACACGCGCGGGGGTAGACTTCGGACGGCATGACTTTGCTGCCATCGGACGCGCCTTTGGCGGCGAAGGCCATACGGTCACCAGCCGCAAAGAGTTGCAGGCGGCGCTGGAGCAAGCCAAATCAGCGGAGACATTCACCGTGATCGCGGCTGTCATCGCGGAGCACGCCTATGACGGGCTGCTTTGACCGGATGGTTTTAACCGCGCCGCTTCCAGCGGCGCGGGCCTCCGGCGGGAGTATTTCAGACCAGAAAGAAGCAAGGCGGATTGGCGCCCAGCGCTCACCGCTTCTTTCTGGTTGAAAATACTCCGGGGTGATTGCGCCGCCAGGCGCAGAGGGGCAAAGCCCCTGCCTAGGGCTTCACCCGGTCAGACGCCCCTTTGATGCGGCCCGCTCCAGGCGTGTTCATTGCTGTGCCAGCTTCAGGTAGCCATCCCGGGTCTGCGGCGTTTTAATGCCCAGCAGCGCCCCGGCGACCTGGGTCTTCAGGATTTGCGCAGTGCCGCCGCCGATGGTGAACATGCGCACATCCCGGTACATCCGCTCGATCGGCTCGCAGGCGCCGTACCCGCGCGCACCGAAGATCTGCAGCGCGTCGCTGACCACCCGGATTGCGGCTTCCGAGGCAAAGGCCTTGGCACGCGCCGCCATCACGATGTCCGGAAATCCCAAATGACTCCGGCTTTGCGCCGCCTCATGCAGCATCAGCCGCGAGGCATGCACCGCAGTGTCCATGTCAGCCAGCATCCACTGCAAACCCTGGAATTCCTGCAGCGGCCGCCCGAACTGCTGACGTTCGCGCAGATACCGCTTGGCATGGTCCAGCGCGCCGGCAGCAATTCCCATGGCGACAGTGCCAGCCCCGACCCGCTGGCTGTTATAGGCACTCATCAGATCGGCAAAGCCCCGCTTGAATCCCGAAGGCGGCTTCAGGACAAAACGCTCCTCCACCTCCAGATTAGTAAATCTAAGCTCCGCCTCCGGCATCCCGCACAAACCCATGGTGCGCTCCCGGCGCACCACCTCGAACCCTTCCGGGGTGATCCCGGCCTCCGGGTCATAGTGCACGATGAACCCGGTGATGCCTTCATCGGTGCCGTCCTCGGCAATCACCCGGGCAAAGATGACATAGAGCTTGGACACACCGCCGCCGGTGATCCAGTGCTTGGACCCATTGAGAATATATTTGCCGCCCGCCCGCTGCGCCGTGGTCTGCATTTCGGTGGCCGCGCTGCCGGCCCTGGGCTCGGTGATGCAGATCGCGGGTTTGTCGCCTGCCAGCACCAGCGGCGCCGCAAAAGCACGCTGCGCATCGCTGCCAAAAGCCATGACAGCGCTGATCCCGCCCATATTCGCCTCAACCACAATCCGCGCGCTGAGAGTACAGGTGCGGGCCAGCTCTTCGATCACCAGCACGGTATCGTAAAAGGACGCGCCCCTGCCGCCAAAACGCTCGGGGATGGTCATGCCCATCAGCCCGGCATCGGCCAGATCCCTGACGTTTTCCCAGCAATATTCGCGGGTTTCATCCCATACCGCGGCACGAGGGGCAAACTGCTGCGCCAGCTCGCGCGCGATCATCTGGTAAGGGTTCTGCGTCTGATCCAACATGACGGCCTCGTGATTAAAACCTGTTGGAGGCAGGATCCGCCCTTGAGTGTTTCAGGTCAATCTAATTAGATTGACCCATAAATACAGGAACTTTTGACATGCGGATCTCCTATCTCGAAACGCTGCTTGCTGTGCGCCGCTTTGGGTCCTTTTCGACGGCGGCTCAGTCGCGCAACATGACGCTGTCGGCGCTCAGCATGCAGATGAAAACCTTGGAGGAAGATCTGCGTGTCAGCCTGTTCGACCGCAGCTTCCGGCCGCCGAAGCTGACCCCGATCGGGGAAAAGATCGCCGCAGACGCCCGGCTGGTGGTGGAGGCGGAAGCGCGGCTCAGGTCGCATTGCTCGCAGGACAGCGGGCTGAACGGCCAGTTCCATATCGGCTTTGTGACCTCGACAGCCGCCCATTCCCTTTCCAGTTTTCTGCGGAACGCCGGCAAGCTGGCGCCGCTGGCCCGGTTCTCCTTTGAAACCGGCCTGTCGGAGGTGCTTTGCGAGGCGGTGCGTGCCGGCCGCCTGGATGCAGCCATTGCCACCGAAATCCCGGAGGCAACTGCGGGCCTTGTCTGCGAACCGCTCTACAGCGAGGAGATGGTGCTGGTGGCTCCGCCGGGGCAGGACGCGTCCAGCCACGAGACGCTGGCCGCCGCGCTGCCCTTTTTCCACTTCATGCCGAATTCAGGCATCGGCCGGCTGATTGCGCAGTTCTGCGGCAGCCTGGAGGTCGCGCCGGGACAGTCCATCTATCTCGACAACATCGAGGCGATCATCAATTGCGTCAGCGAGGGCCTGGGCTATTCCCTGCTGCCCAAGCACGAAGTGCGGCGGTACGGCGAAGGCCGCGTCCAGGCTGCATCCTGCCTGCCGCAGCCGTTTTTCCGGACGATCTCGCTGGTCACCCGCTCTGATCCCTTGAGCGGCATCTGGCGGGCACCGCTGCTGTCCCTGGTCCGCGCCAGCGTGCATCAGCCCGGCTGAGGCTGCCCGCGCAGCCAGCCCAGCACCTCGGCTGTATGCTCGCCGCAGACGGGCGGGCCCATCCGGTAGGTCACGGGGGTTTCACTGAACTTGACCGGATTGCCGATCAGATCGACCGTCCCGGTTGCGGACTGGCTGTGGGGAACTGAAACCTTCATCCCGCGCGCCTCGGCCTGATCGGAGGCAAATACCTCCGGCAGCGTGTTGATCGGCCCGCCGGGCACGCCCTGCGCCTGCATCGCGGCCAGCAGCGCTGCCTTGGTGCGTTGCCGGATCAGGGGCCCCAGGGTTTCGATCAGCGTGTCGCGGTGCGCCAGCCGCGCCATATTGGTGGCAAAGCGCTCATCCTGCGCCAGTGCGGGGTGATCCAGGATATTGCAGAACCGCCCGAACTGGCTGTCGTTCCCGACTGCAACGATCAGATGGCCGTCCTTGGCTTCAAACGCCTGGTAAGGCGCGATGTTCGGGTGCTGGTTGCCGCGCCGCTCCGGCGCCTTGCCCGACGTGAGGTAATTGGTGCCTTCGTTCACCAGCCAGGCGATCTGCGTATCCACCAGGCCGATGTCGATATGCTGCCCCGTGCCCGTGCGCTTCTGGTGATGCAGCGCAGCCAGGATGGCGGTGCAGGCATACATGCCGCACATCACATCGGCGATACCGACGCCAACCTTGACCGGCTCGCCCTCTGGGCTGCCCGTCAGGCTCATGATGCCGCCGTATCCTTGCGCCATGATGTCATAGCCAGGCAGATGCGCATTCGGCCCGGTCTGCCCGAAACCGGTGATCGAGCAATAGACCAGCCGCGGGTTGATCCGGCTGAGGCTTTCGTAATCCAGCCCGTATTTCTTCAGCCCGCCAACCTTGAAGTTCTCGACCAGCACATCGCTGTGCCGGGCCAGATCCCGGATGACCTGCGCGCCTTCATCGGTTGCCATATCCACCGCCACAGAGCGCTTGTTGCGGTTGGCAGCCAGGTAATAGGCGCTTTCGCCTGTCGGCCCGCCATCGCGGCCAGTCACATAGGGCGGCCCCCATTGGCGGGTGTCATCACCCGCCCCAGGACGTTCGATCTTCAAAATGTCGGCCCCGTAGTCCCCCAGCAGCTGAGTGCAGGTGGGGCCGGCCAGAATACGTGACAGATCGAGGACCCGCACGCCTTCAAGCGGGCCGTGAACAGGGGCTGAAACCATGGTCATTTCTCACTCCGATGTCTTTCATCGGAGCTTACGCCGGCTCTTCTTTCAGATGTATCGAATTTTTTTCGTCAACAAATTTCAAACTCGTGAAGTTAAGGCGCCGAGCATGCAGGCCCCGCTAAAACAGCTCGCAAGCCGCTTTGGGCAGTCTTTCCTGGCTTCGGAGGCCGACCTGTCTCCGCTTTACGCGATGATTGCGCGGAGCAGCCGCAGGGATTTTGACCCAGAGCCGGTGCCGCGTCCGGTCATTGACCTGCTACCTATGCGCGCCCAGCAAAAGCGATCTGCAGCAGCTCGGTATCATTTTGTTGAAGACCCTGCGCAGAAGGCAGCCCTGCTGCATCTGACTGCGGAGCAGGTCCGGACCGCAAAAGTTTCGCATTTTCTGATGTTCTGCGGCGCAACCGGCGCCAGCGGCTGCAGCGGATCACCCACATCGCTTGCGCCAGCCCCTGCTATTCACTCCAATACCCAGCCTCAACGTTTTCGGCCCCGCGCCCGAGCAGCGCGCCGGTGCCATAGCCGACAGTCGACAGGTACACTGCGCCGTTCGGCACAAAGTACTCCTTGCAGTCTTTCGACGACATGCCGCCTTAGCCGATGATCAGCCGGGCGCCGGTCTCCGCGAACCACTCCGGCAGCCATTTGGCAAACCGGAACGAGGCGGCCGCCATCACTGCCCCCATGCCGAATCTGCCATCGCCGCGGATGGTGGCGGCGGGCGAGCAGTGGAAGTTGGCGACGGATTGCGACGACAGCTCCATAAGCCAGTCATGGACATCACAGCCCGCGCCCCCCATGACCAGCAGAAGAAGGCCGAAGCCCCAGGTCAGCACTTGCAGCCCCGCGCCGCGCTACCTCAAAACCTCATGCACGATCACCCGCATGCCAATTGCCCAGTGCACCGGGATCGCCGCAACGAACAATCCGTAATACAGCTGCCAGGCCAGTGAGCCTAGAGTGCGCGCCAGGATCTCCTCGGCGGACAGGCTGCCCTGGATCGCATAAATCATCGCTGCGATATGCCCCAGCACCAGCCGGGCCCTTGATCACCGGCAGATTACGCAGCGGTGCCACTGTCGGCTTGCCGTTCTGCAGCACCGGCGCCTCCTGCGAAGGCTCCACGATTCTTTCATGCATCATGCCGTTGCTCCTGCCTTGGCGGCCTTGACCGTGCTCCGCAGGATGGCCAGGGCCGTGATCAGGGTCAGCCCCCGGAAGAACCAGGTGATTGGTCTGCGGGACAGGATGGTTGGATTGAAGCCGGGCATCTGCATCGCCTGACGGAAGTTGCCGTCCAGCAAGGGCCCGGGGATAAAAGCAATGAGGAAAGACGCAGCCGTAACCCTGTACTGCATCACCAGGCAGCCGGCACCGGCTGCGTCGCGGGCGGCCGGCCGAGAGCCGGCGGCTTGTTCTATCGGCGCGCGCACCGCATTCAACAGCAGCAAGACGGCTGCCAGCCCTGCCAGCACATTTGGCCATAACAACGGCGGCAGCACCGCATTCGGCACCCGGCGCGGTGCGCTGGCCCAGGCGGGAATGCCATAGGCCTGCAAAAACACCGGTAGCCCCAGCGCCCGCCAGACAAGCCGGAGGTTTATGGATCTGTTTGCCATGAGATCTTCCCTGGGGGCGCCGCAGGCCAGCGGCCCCGTCGCCCGAGCCGGATCAGCCCTCGATCCTGATGCCGTGCTTATCGATCAGCGTGCGGAAGGTTTCGTACTGATCCTTGATAAAGGCCGCGGACTCTTTCTGGCTCATATGCACGGTCTTCGACCCGCGGGCCCGCATCTGCGCGGTGAGTTCCGGATCTGTAATCGCGGTATCAACCCATCGCGCCCACTTGCCCGCAATGCCATCCGGCAACTCCTTGGGCCCGGTCACGCCGGTCCAGCCCGCAAGCGTTTCCAGCTCGGGCATGCTGTGGTCGAAAAAGCCCGGGAAACCGTTGAATCCTATGACAACCTGGTGCCCTCTATTCTTGGGAAAGAGGCCCTGAATGGGGAATTCCATCTGGAGGTGGTGCCCATCGCGCTCACCGGGCTGATGCCCCGGACACTGACCATCCTGAAAGAGAACTGCCCGCAGCTGCACCTGCGCATTTCCACCGGGCTGACCCACCAGATGCTGATCGAGCTTGAGCGCGGCAATATCGAAGGCGCCTTGATCACCAAACCGCAAGCACTGCCCCCGGACATCATCTGCCAGAACATTGTGACCGAAGAATTCGAAGTGCTTGCCGCCCCGGCAGCGGCAAGTGATGACCCGGTGGAGCTGCTGAGTTCCAACACGTTTATCCGCTTCAACCGCCAGGCTGTGGCAGGGCAGCAGATTGAGGCCTGGCTGCAGACCAAGGGGATCCGGGTGGCCGAGACCATGGAGCTGCTCGGCCTGGGCGCCGTTTCCAGCATGGTCGCCGCCAATCTCGGCGTGCCGATCTGCCCCAAAAGCTGCGTGCCCAGCCCGCTCAGCACTGGCTTGAAGCGGATCTCCCTAGGGCCCGACGGCCCGTCGCGGACACTCAGCCTGATGCGCCGCAGCAAGTCCCCAAAGCTGCACCTGATCGCGCAGGTCCAGCATGCTCTGCAGGCCGCGGCCTCGGGACAGGAGCTTTAGCGGATGAGCAGCTACGAGTTTCTGAAGCTGGGCCTCGGCGCCTTGCTGGGCGGTTTTGTGAATGGCCTGGCAGGGTTCGGCACGGAGCTTTTCTCGCTTGGCTTTTTTCTGCAGGTCATGCCCCCGCTGCAAGCGGTTTCAACCACAGCAGTGCTGGCCATTGCGACCGGGCGGCAGGGCCTGTGGAACATCAAAGCATTCATTCTTCCCAACAAAGACATCATTGCCCGGTTTCTGCTGCCGGCGCTTCCCGGAATTCCGATTGGCACCGCCCTGGCCGCGCATATTTCCCCGGCGCCGCTGAAGGTTTTGCTGGCGGCGCTTCTCTTCACCTACGGCATCTTTTCGTTCAAGCGGCCAGCAAAGACAGAGGCCAGAAACCCTCTTCCCGCAGCCGACTATCTGGTCGGATTTGCCGGCGGGATTCTGGGCGGGCTTGCATCACTTTCCGGCGTCTTGCCGACCATGTGGTGTTCTTTGAAACCCTGGGAAAAGCACAAGATCCGCGCCAGTCTGCAGGCTTTCAATTTTGCGATCCTGACACTGTCCGTTCTGTTGTTTGCGCTGCAAGGCGCTTACAGCGCAAACCTTGCCCTGAAGGTTTCGGGGTGCCTTCTGGCCGCAATGTCAGGCGCAATTCTGGGCATTCGGATTTTCAATGCCGTCAGCATAGCGGCCTACAAGAATGTTCTGGTGACGATTTGCTTGTTCGTCAGCGGGCTGCCGATGAGCCAAAGCTTGGCCGGGATGATATAAAGCCGTCCCATTGCGGCCGTTTACGGCCTGCGGCCGCAAGATTGCTGCCAGAGTTCGGCCCGGCCGGTTTGCAAACCGGCCGGGCCTTTCTTAGTGCAAACCGTCAGACGCTCAGGCAGCAGTATTTCAGTTCAAGGTAATCCTCGATCCCGTACTTGGAGCCTTCACGGCCCAAACCGGACTGCTTGATGCCGCCGAACGGCGCCACCTCAGTGGAGATCAGCCCGGTGTTGACGCCGACCATGCCGTATTCCAGCCCCTCCATCACCTGATAGATCCGGCTCAGGTCGCGGCTATAGAAATAGGAGGCCAGGCCGAACTCGGTGTCATTAGCTGCCGCCAGCACTTCTTCCACCTCGGAAAACCGGAACACCGGCGCCAGCGGGCCAAAGGTCTCTTCCCGCGCCACCGCCATCTCCTGGGTCGCACCGGCAATCACCGTCGGCTGAAAGAACGTGCCGCCGCGCGCGTGCTCTGCACCGCCGGTGGCCACCTGGCCGCCCTTGGCCACCGCATCGGCGATGTGCTCGCGCACCTTCTCCACTGCTGCGTCGCTGATCAGCGGCCCGATTGCAGTGCCCTCGGCAAAGCCGTCGCCCACCGGAAGGGCTGCAACCGCCGCCGACAGCTTCTCGACAAAGGCGTCATAAACCGCATCCTGCACATAGATCCGGTTGGTGCAGACGCAGGTCTGCCCGGCATTGCGGAACTTTGAGATCATCGCGCCCTCAACCGCCGCATCCAGGTCGGCGTCGTCAAACACGATAAAGGGCGCGTTGCCGCCCAGTTCCAGCGACAGTTTCTTGATCTGCTCCGCGCCCTGGCGCATCAGGATGCTGCCCACTCCGGTGGAGCCGGTGAAGCTGATCTTGCGCATCGCAGGGTTCTCGCAGAACTCCAGCCCAACGCCGCGGCTGTCGGTCGACGGCAGCACCGAGAACACGCCCGCGGGGATGCCCGCCTCTTCGCCCAGCTTGGCAATTGCCAGCGCCGACAGCGGCGTTTCGCTGGCAGGGCGCACCACCATGGCACAGCCCGCGGCCAGCGCCGGTCCGGCCTTGCGGGTGATCATCGCGTTGGGGAAGTTCCAGGGGGTGATCGCGCCGACCACACCCACCGGCTGTTTCATCACCAGGATGCGCTTGTCGCGCTGGTGGCCGGGGATGGTGTCGCCATAGATCCGCTTGGCTTCCTCCGCGAACCATTCGATGAAGCTGGCGCCATACATGATCTCGCCCCTGGCCTCGGCCAGCGGCTTGCCCATTTCAGCGGTCAGGATAGCAGCCAGGTCATCGGCATTGGCCATCATCAGATCGAACCACTTGCGCAGCACCGCCGCGCGCTCCTTGCCGGTGCGCTGCGCCCAGTCCTTCTGCGCAACCTGTGCAGCAGAAATGGCGCCCTTGGCGTCTTCAACGGTGCAGTCAGCTACTTCAGCCAGCACTTCGCCGGTGGAGGGGTTCTTTACCGCAAAGCGGGCGTCGCGGGCCTGCCATTCGCCGTTCAGATAGGCGTCACTCAGCAGCAGATCGGGGCGGGAGAGAGAGAGCATATGCAAAACTCCTGTTCAGTAAGGAAAAGGGCGGGGTCTCCCCCGCCCGGTTTCGGATTTTTGAGGGTCCGGTTCAGGCGTGCAGATCGCCGTCCAGCGCAGTGCCGTCCGGCGCGCTGTCAGCCGCGCTGGAGACCGCAGCCGGGTCCTCCATCAGCGACTTGATCACGCCCCAGGCCATCATCACCACCAGAACCGAGATCGGCAGCGCGGCGGCAATCGCCGCGGTTTGCAGCGCCGACAGCCCGCCGGCCATCAGCAGCACCGCCGCCACCAGGCCTTGCGCCGCGCCCCAGATCACCCGGTGCATCTTCGGCGGATGCGCATTGCCCATCGACAGGATCGTGGTCACCACCAGGGTGCCGGAGTCCGAGCTGGTGATGAACCAGGTGGCCAGCAGGAAGGTGGTCAGCGCCGAGACCACCCAGGCCAGGGTGCCGCCGTCAGCCAGCCGGTCGATGGTGCCAAACAGGGTGCCGCCCAGGTTCCAGCTGTTGACCATGTCGATCAGGCCCGCGGTACCCACGCCGCCTTCAGCGTTCAGCTCAAAGAACAGCGCGTTGCCGCCGAAGATCGAGATCCAGATGAAGGCCATGGTGGTGGGCACCAGCATGGCGCCGAACATGAACTCGCGGATGGTGCGCCCTTTGGAAATACGGGCAATGAACATGCCCACAAACGGCGCCCAGCTCAGCCACCAGCCCCAGTAAAAGATGGTCCAGCCGCCCTGCCAGGCCACATCGCCCGGTGCAGAGGCAGTCCAAAAGCCCATCGACAGGAACTGGGTCACATAATCGCCGGTGGCATTCAGGAAGAAGCCCGCCAGCCACTGGGTCGGCCCTGCAATCACAAAGAACAGGATCAGCGCGATGGTCAGAACGATGTTCCATTCCGACAGGATCTTAATGCCGCGGCCGACGCCGGACACTGCCGACAGGGTCGCGATGATCGAGATGATGATGACCAGCGCCACCTGGGTACCGGTGCCCGGATCGATGCCGAACAGCACATTCATGCCATGCGCCATCTGATTGACGCCCAGCCCCATCGAGGTCGCGATACCAAAGACGGTGCCGAACACCGCCAGCAGGTCTACTGCATGGCCAGCCGGGCCATAAATCCGCTCACCCAGGATCGGATACAGTGCCGAGCGGAAGGTCAGCGGCAGCTTCTTACGGAAGGCAAAATACCCCAGCGCCAGCCCGGTCAGCGTATAGATCGCCCAGCCGTGCAGCCCCCAGTGGAAGTTGGTCACCCGCACCGCGTCAACCGCACGCTGCTCGTTCATTTCCGTATGCCCCGCCGCATCGGCAAACGGATTGTTGGGATAGCCCCAGCCCGCCGAATTGTCGAAGTAGAACAGCGGCTCAGCAACGCCAAAGAACATGATGCCAATCGACACCGAGGCCGAAAACAGCATGGCAAACCAGGAAAACCGGCTGAACTCCGGCTTGGCATCGTCATCGCCCAGCCGGATCGAGCCGAACCGGCTGAACATCAGGAACAGGCAGGCAAACAGGATGATGATCACCGAACTGATGTAGTACCAGCTCAGCGCGCCCTCGACCCAGGCGCGGATGCCGCCATAGATCTTGCCTGCGTATTCCACGTTCAGGATTGTGAACACCACAAAGGCCGCCACCATCGCCTTGGAGGCGATGCTCATGCCGTTGTGAAGCCCTTTGAACAGCCCCTTTTCGGAAACCAGATGGTCCCCGCCTCCGGGCTTGTAGTCTCTCGCCATGGTTTCCTCCCTTAGGCAATGACCGGGGTGTCCGGCGGCGCAGATTGCGCAGCCGATGAAGCAAATTTCCGCTGTTGGGATCAGTTTGGCCCTACCGCATGACGAAAGGGTCGGGGATTTGTTCGTCTGTTGTGCGCAGCCAGACGGTTTTTGTTTTTGTGTAGTCGAGGGCGGCCTGGAGGCCGCCTTCGCGGCCGT
The DNA here is from genome assembly GCF_000813745.1 of Leisingera sp. ANG-M1. Lineage (GTDB taxonomy): Bacteria > Pseudomonadota > Alphaproteobacteria > Rhodobacterales > Rhodobacteraceae > Leisingera. The sequence continues at coordinate 326,695 of NZ_JWLC01000006.1, forward strand.
GG
>NZ_JWLC01000060.1:0-125 GCF_000813745.1 Leisingera sp. ANG-M1
CACCTTGGTGCGGCTCCAGACCTCCATCAGCACCTCTTGCAGCTCCCAGCGGGTCAGGCTGTCGAGCATGCCAAAGGGTTCATCCAGCAGCAGCAGTTTGGGCGACAGGGCAAAGGCGCGGGCGA
>NZ_JWLC01000060.1:650-2052 GCF_000813745.1 Leisingera sp. ANG-M1
CCGACCCGCTGCTGCATGCCGTTCGACATCGCGTTTGCGGGCTTGTCCATGGCATCCGCCAGGCCGACGCGCTCCAGATAATATTCTACCACGTCCTGTCGTTCGGCCTGGGACGCCTTCGGATAGACCTTGTCGACTCCGATGGCGCAGTTTTCCCGCGCGGTCAGCCAGGGGAACAGATTGGGCGACTGGAACACCACCGCACGCTCCGGGTCGGCGCCCTCAACATGTTTCCTGTCCAGCTTGATCGCCCCCTTGGAAATCGGGTTCAGCCCGGCGGCCATCGTCAGCACAGTGGACTTTCCGCAGCCCGAGTGACCGATCAGTGAAATGAACTCGCCCTTGTTGATCTTCAGGTTGAAGTCCTCAACCACCGTCAACGGCCCCTTGGGAGTGGGGTAGATCTTGTGAAGCTGAGAAAAATCGAGGAAGCGTTCCTCGGAAAGCGATTTCGACGCCTCGGCCACCGCTGCAGGCAGGCCATGGATCGGGGTCACATCGGGCAGCAGCTTGGTGCCTTCGATCCTTCCCTTGATGCCTACGTCCATCAGGTAAGCCGTCACATCCGCACGCAGGCGTTTGAAGGACGCGTCATTGTTTATCGCTGAGCGGTCGCGCGGACGGGGAATGGTGACTTTGAACTCCTCACCAAGGGTCCCATCGGGGTTCAGCGCGACAATGCGGTCGGCCAGCAGGATGGCTTCGTCCACGTCATTGGTGATCAGGACACAGGTCTTTTTGTCCGCCGCCCAGATAGCCTCGATCTCGTCGGCGAGGTTCGCACGGGTCAGCGCGTCCAGCGCCGACAGTGGTTCGTCCAGCAGCAGAACCTCGGGGTCCATCGCCAGCGCGCGGGCCACGTTCACACGCTGGCGCATACCGCCGGATAGTTCGGCCGGGCGCCGGGTCTTGGCGTGATCCAGACCCACCATTTTGACATAGTGGTCGACCTTCGCGGTCTTCTCGGCCTTGGGCATCCCCGGAAAGATCGTGCCGACCGCAAGTTCCACATTCCCATCCACGGTCAGCCACGGCATCAGGGAGTAGCTTTGGAAAATCACGCCGCGCTCGGGGCCCGGGCCGGAGATCTCTTTACCGCGGTAAGTGACCGACCCTTTGGTCGGCATCTCAAGACCCGCCATCAGATTGATCAGGGTGGTCTTGCCGGTTCCGGAGAAGCCGAGCAGAACGAGGAACTCGCCCTCCTCAACAGACAGGTTGATGTTTTTCAGAACAGTGGTGCGCGAAGTGCCTTCACCAAAGCTCTTGGAGACATTGTTGAATTCAAGAACGCTCATGATGGATCACCGGTTGTTCGTGAAGGTGAACAGGGACTGCAGCGCGTACATCACGCGGTCCAGCAGGAAGCCGATGATACCGATTGTCAGAACCGCCACGATGA
>NZ_JWLC01000061.1 GCF_000813745.1 Leisingera sp. ANG-M1
CCTTGCAGCCATGCCCTGCCCGCTCCTAGGGTCGCGCCAAGACCCGCCGCAGGAGGACCCCGCATATGACCACAGCCCTGATTACCCATGCCGACTGCCTCGGCCATGTGACCCCTGACGGCCACCCGGAACAAGTCGCCCGGCTCGAACACATCCTGCACGCGCTGGAGCCCTTGGAGCTGAAACGCGTCACCGCACCGATGGCAGCCGAGGACGACATCCTGCGTATCCATCCGGCAGGCTACGTCTCGGACCTGCGCAAGGCTTCGCCTGCGGAAGGCTGGGTGCAGATCGACGGCGACACTTTCATGTCCCCCGGCTCGCTGGATGCCGCCTTCCGCGCGGCCGGCGCGGTGGTGCGCGGAGTCGACATGGTGCTGGGCGGCGAGGTGCAGAACGCCTTTGCCGCAGTGCGCCCGCCGGGGCATCACGCCGAAACCGATACCGCCATGGGGTTCTGCCTGTTCGGCAATGCAGCACTGGCGGCGAAACATGCGCTGGATCACCACGGGCTGAAACGTGTCGCCGTGGTGGATTTCGACG
>NZ_JWLC01000062.1:0-351 GCF_000813745.1 Leisingera sp. ANG-M1
TCCCCTTCGCGCGGCTCAACCGAGCGCGCGCCCAGATGGCGGTTCACATAGTCCAGTAAGCTGCCGCCTTCCTTGGTTTCCTCTCGTGCCGAGGCCAGCGCGTCGCGTGCGGCCGGGGCAAAGCCGTCGCGCAGCGCCGACAGGGTTGCGACGCCGCTTTCGGCCGGGCCGGACAGGGCTGCGGGCAGCGCAACGCCAAGGCCCGACAGTTCCTGCGCATTGGCGGCATAGCTGTTGCCGCTGTCCAAGGCAGAGCGCAGCAGCGCCAGCTGCGTCTGGGCACTGGCAATACGTGCGGCTTCAGTGCTTGCGGCATCCATCGCCTGCGCATCGGCCAGCATCTGCTCTACT
>NZ_JWLC01000062.1:1059-1307 GCF_000813745.1 Leisingera sp. ANG-M1
CCCGCGCCGTAAGCGGTGCCAGGTCCGGAGCCTTGTTGGCCTCAACCTGCTGTTTCAGAGCCGCAACAGCGGCCTCCAGGTCGGATTGGCCGGTTTCAAGCGCGGTCAGGTCGACGCCGCTGCCCTTGAGCGCTGCAGGCAGGACGTTGTCGAGCCAGCCGCCCTGGCCGGCCACAAAGCCGATAACAGCCGCCACAACGCCGCCCAGAACCGCAGATCCGAAGCCGCCGCGCTTTTCGACAACGCGC
>NZ_JWLC01000064.1:0-313 GCF_000813745.1 Leisingera sp. ANG-M1
GGGCGAGGCCCTGGCGCAGGAGCTGGGCGGGATCGGCCACACAGGCTCTAATTTGGAGCAAGCGGACCTGCAGGCGCTGGTGGACAAGGCAATGGACCGCTGGGGCCGCATTGACGTTCTGGTCAATTCCGCGGGCCATGGGCCCAAGGGCGACATCATGGAAATCAGCGATGATGACTGGCATCTGGGGATGGAGTTCTACCTGATGAATGTGATCCGCCCGGCGCGGCTGGTGGCGCCCATCATGGCGGCGCAGGGCAGAGGGTCGATCATCAATATCTCGACTTTCGCGGTGTTTGAGCCGGACCCGCTG
>NZ_JWLC01000064.1:794-1319 GCF_000813745.1 Leisingera sp. ANG-M1
GTGTTTGAGCCGGACCCGCTGTTTCCGACCTCCGGCGTGTTCCGGGCTGGGCTGGCGAGCTTCACCAAGCTGTTTGCGGATAAGTTTGCCGCCCAGGGCGTGCGGATGAACAACGTGCTGCCGGGCTTCATCGACAGCTTGCCAGAGACTGAGGACCGCAAGGCTCGGATCCCGATGGGCCGCTATGGCACGGCCCGTGAAGTGTCGTCGCTGATTGCCTATCTGGCCTCGGATGATGCGGGTTACACCACTGGCCAGAACATCCGTGTGGACGGGGCGCTGACCCGCGCTATCTGAACTGCTCCGCCTGGACGCAAGGAGGCTGCGCCCGTCCCTTCCCAGGGCCGGGCGCGTCGCCATGCGGGCTCCAGCCGCGAAACTTCCCGAACTAGAGCCCATTATCCGCCTTTAGGATCAATCATCGGCTTGGCCTTGCCGCGCTGCAAGCCCAGCTGATGCTCGCGCCAGATCACCAGCCCGTTGCCGGCAATCACCAGTGCGGCACCCGCCAGCATCACCAGCGTC
>NZ_JWLC01000064.1:1865-2150 GCF_000813745.1 Leisingera sp. ANG-M1
CCCGCCAGCATCACCAGCGTCGGCCACTCGTTGAACCAGATGTAGCCGATCACGATGGCAAACAGCATCGAAGCATAGTCGTAGGGCGCCAGCATCGAGGCCGGAGCAAAACGGTAGGAGGAGGTAACCAGGATCTGCGCCACCCCGCCGACCAGCCCGGCGCCGACCAGCCGCGCGGCTGTTTGCGGATCAGGTATGACCCAGCCAAACGGTGCGGTCAGCAGCGCCAGGGCAGAAGCCGTCAGTGAGAAATAGAACACGATGGCGGCAGTATGCTCGGACTGC
>NZ_JWLC01000065.1:0-200 GCF_000813745.1 Leisingera sp. ANG-M1
GGCCGCCCGCCAGCACCAGCGCCGGATCGCCCTTCAGCGCGTCCCGCAGCCCGTGCCGGTCCAGATCGCTCTCGGCAAATCCGATATAGATCAGTGCCACCCGGCCGCCCTGCCCTTCGACCAGCGCATTGGTGGCCAAGGTGGTGGACAATGCCGCCAGCGACACCTCCTGCGGCTTGACGCCCGACTGCTCCAGCACC
>NZ_JWLC01000065.1:890-1379 GCF_000813745.1 Leisingera sp. ANG-M1
CCGCCACTGCTGCATCCGGATCTCCCGTCAACCCCTGCGCCACAGCGCGCAGTTCCGGCAGCCCGGAATTGCCGATGGCATAAAGCACATTGCGCACAAAGCGGTCGCGCCCGATGCGCTTGATCGGCGAGCCGGAAAACATCGCCCGGAACGCCGCATCATCCAGAACTGCCAGCTCCGCCAGCCTCGGCGCCTTCAGCTCGTCGCGCGCTGCATAGCGCATGTCGCTCGCCGCCACCGCAAACTTGTTCCAGGGACAGGCCGCCAGGCAGTCGTCGCAGCCATAAATCCGGTTGCCCATCTTCTCCCGCAGCTCTTCCGCGACCACCCCCTTGTGCTCGATGGTGAGATAGGAAATGCAGCGCCGCGCATCGACCTGGTACGGCGCCGGAAAGGCATCGGTCGGGCAGCTGTCCAGACAGGCCCGGCAGGAGCCGCAGCGGTCCGGCTCCGCCTTGTCCGCGGGCAGCTCCAAAGTGGTGAAAACAG
>NZ_JWLC01000065.1:1955-2189 GCF_000813745.1 Leisingera sp. ANG-M1
CCCGGCTCACTAGGTTGCTGTGCTTGCCCTGCCAGCCCAGGCCAGCCGCCATGCCCAGCGCCTTCTCAGGCACCGGCGCGGTGTCGACAAAGACCTTCACTTCGCAGCCTTCCCCGGCCTCAGAGATCAGCCAGCGCGCCAGCCGCTTCAGCCGCTTCTTGACCAGGTCGTGGTAATCCTTGTTCCGGGCATAGACCGAGACCGCGCCGCGGTCCGCCTGCCCCACCACCGCCA
>NZ_JWLC01000065.1:2876-3822 GCF_000813745.1 Leisingera sp. ANG-M1
TCATCTTTCCCAAAATACTCCGGGGGAGCGGCCCATCGGGCCGCGGGGGCAGCGCCCCCTATCCCGGTTGATATCAGAAATCCAGATCGGTGTAATGCGGCGGCGGCCTAAAGCCCGGGACCTGATCCGCAAGAATGGATCGGAATGCAGGCCGCGACTTGATCTTGGCATACCAGTCCTTGACCACCGCCGAACGGTTCCAGTCCACATCCGAGATATAATCCAGCGACGACAAATGCGCGGCGGCAGCAAAATCCGCCAGCGTCATCATGTCTCCCGCCAGCCAGCGCCGGTGATCCAGCAGCCAGGCCATGTAATCCAAATGGTACTTGATCGCCTTGGCGCCGGCCTTGACGTTGCGGCTGTCGGGGTAACCCTCGCCGGTGATCTTCTTGTTCACCCGCTCATAGAGCAGCTTCGAGGTCACCTCGTGATGGAACTTGTCGTCAAACCAGCTGACCAGGCGGCGCACCTCGTAGCGGCCCTCGGCATCCTTGGGCATCAGCGGCGGCTCGGGCCGGGTCTCTTCCAGGTATTCGCAAATCGCGGCGCTTTCGGCCATCATCTGTCCGTCCAGCCGGATCACCGGCACCTTGGCAGCCGGGTTGCGGCGCAGGAAATCCGGATCCTGCTCCCAATAGCGTTCCTCGACCAGCTCCACCTCAATCTTCTTTTCCGCCAGCGACAGCCGAACCTTGCGGCAATAGGGGGACAGGGGAACGTGGTACAGGCGCGCCATGGCTCGGGGTGATCTCCGCAAACGTTACAGCATGAGCCCCAGCAATGCCTTGGCCGGGGCGAAGTTTCAATCCTCGAAACAGCCTGCGCGCCCGTCTGCGCGGATGGTGGCCGCTCCGTCCTGGATCTGACGTGCCCGGCGCTGCACAAAGTCCGATGGCTTGCGGGCCGACCGTTCCTTGGGGTTGGGCAGCACCGCCGCAATCAG
>NZ_JWLC01000066.1 GCF_000813745.1 Leisingera sp. ANG-M1
CCGCGAAGTGTCGGGCGGCGGTGCCGTGACTCTGCCGGGCGTCGGCAAGATCTACTGCCGCGAGCGTCCCGAGCGCGAAGTGCGCAACCCGGCCACCGGCGAGAAGTTCACCAAAGAAGCCGACAAGGTGGTGAAGATGACCATCGCCAAAGCGCTGAAAGACAGCGTGAACGGCTGATATCGGAGACCATCCGGACGGTTTCAGGGCTGCCCCTTCGCGGGCGGCCCTTTTCTTTTGCCAGGGCCGCGCGTCCGCTGAACCGTTCGTCCGCCGCCGCAGCGTTCCTGATTGCAAAGCCGGGCACAGAGGCGCACCTTGCCTGCAAACCGCAAGGGAGGCGCGGCATGGAAAACGTCAATCTCATCCTGATCCTGGGCGCTGGCCTTTTGGCAGCCTGCAGCCCCGGGCCGGCCACGCTGACAATCGCCGGCACCGCTATGCAGCGCGGCCGCGCTGCCGGGCTAGCAGTGGCTGCCGGCATCAGCAGCGGTTCCCTGATCTGGTCGGTATCTGCCGCCTTTGGCCTTGGCGCCGTGATGCTGGCCAATGCCTGGATCTTTGAGGTAGTCCGCTATTTCGGTGCCGCCTACCTGATGTACCTGGCGCTGCGCTCGGCCCGCTCGGCACTGCGCCCCGGCGCGCCTGAGCTGAG
>NZ_JWLC01000067.1 GCF_000813745.1 Leisingera sp. ANG-M1
GTGGCAGAGCCGTCCTTGCGGATCGACTGGCGCGGGGTGAGGATCGAGGAGGTCGGCTTTACTGCAAAGCGCACCACCACATCCTGGCCGGTGGAAATCCCGCCCAGGATGCCGCCGGCATGGTTGGAGGAATACTCCGGCCCGTTTTCGCCCATGAAAATCTCATCGGCGTTTTCCGAGCCTTTGAGGCGCGCGGCATTCATGCCTTCGCCGATCTCAACGCCCTTCACGGCGTTAATCGACATCATCGCGGCGGCCAGATCGGTGTCCAGCTTGCCGTAAACCGGCGCGCCGATGCCTGCGGGGACATTGCGGGCGACAACCTCGACCACTGCACCCACCGAGTCATGCGCCTTGCGCAGGCCCTGCAGATAGTCTTCCCACTCCTGCACCGCGCCTGCGTCGGGGATCCAGAAATCATTCTGCTCGATCGCGTCCCAGTCAAAGCGGCTGCGGTCGATCTCCAGCTCGCCCATTTGGGTCATATAGCCCTTGATCTCCAGCCCCGGC
>NZ_JWLC01000068.1:0-397 GCF_000813745.1 Leisingera sp. ANG-M1
TGCCCGCACCGACATCCAGCACCGGACCTTCTCCTCCGGCGGCGGCAAAGGCCTTGGCAGTCAATCCGGGCAGAAGGTAATCCTGCCCGGCGGCGAAATCCTGATCGTATGAGCTGGCCCAGCCTGCATAAAGCCGTTTGGAATCCGTGGGCGTCTGCAGGGCGTAGGCGTCTGAAAGTCCCGGTTTCTGTTTGTCCATGGGCGCCATGAAAAGGCGGAAGCGGATTCGAATCAACCCTTGCGCCCGGCCTGCCGCCAACGCATCTAAGAGCCATGAAGAAAACGCTGCTTTGTCTTGGATTTGGCTATACTGCCCGGGCGCTTGCGCCGCGTCTGCCGGCTGAGGGCTGGCGGGTTATCGGCACATCGCGCGAGCCGGTTGAGGCGGAAGGTGTGG
>NZ_JWLC01000068.1:913-1266 GCF_000813745.1 Leisingera sp. ANG-M1
GGCCGGGGCAGGAGGTGCCGCTGGAAGGCGTGACGCATATCCTCAGCTCCATCGGTCCGAATGCGCAGGGCGATCCGGTGCTGGCCGCGATAGGGGAGCGGATCGCCGCGGCCCCGGGCCTGGAATGGGTTGGCTATCTCTCCACCACCGCGGTCTACGGCCACCGGGACGGCGGCTGGGTCGACGAGGCTTCCGAAGTTTCCCCTTCCAGCGAGCGCGGCGACTGGCGCGCCTTGGCGGAGGCCCAATGGCAGGACATTCCCGGCCTGCCGCTGCATATCTTCCGCCTGGCGGGCATCTACGGCCCCGGCCGCGGCCCCTTTGCCAAGCTGATGGCGGGCCGGGCGCGGCGG
>NZ_JWLC01000069.1 GCF_000813745.1 Leisingera sp. ANG-M1
AACAAGCGCGTCCGCAACCGCCGCATCAAAGAGGAGCTGGGGGTGGAGCTGCTCTATCCCACCTACCGCGAGGGTCTGCGGGCGGTGCTGGAAGCCGAGGACATGGAGAGCTTTGTGCCGCCAGCCGAGCCGCCAGGGGTGTAGGCCTGGAGGAAGGTATTCAGCGCTATCCAGAGAAGCTAATCTGTTAGTCCAGCTTGATTAGATTGGCGTACTCGTCCCGGGCATCATCATCGATTTCCACGTCGCGGAACCCGCCGTACAGCCTGTCATTCTGGTCCTTGCGCGGACCTGAAATCCAGAAGTGATTGCCTGTTTCCACGTCAAAGTAGTTGGCCTTGAACCCTGAGCCTTTGAGGCTCTTGAAAACTATGCCTTTGTAATAAAGCGATTTGCCCGATTTCGAGAAATAGACGCGGCCAATTCTGGCGGGGCCATCCGGCCCGCCGGATTTGTCTTCAATATACATGATCCGGGAGCGGTCCGGATTGAATGAAGCGGGAAGGGTGATCGCAAAATTGCGGTTTTCTTCCCGGCCTATCTTACGCCCGCTTCTCTCTAATCGTTGCAACGTCCAGTACCTCCAGCACCTTGGCTTCGATTTGCGGTGCGTTCATCGCCGCTACCTCATACATATCCGCGGGGCTGGCCTGGTCGATGAAGATGTCGGGCAGCACCATCGAGCGGAACTTGAACCCGCTGTCGAACACACCTTCCTCGGCCAAAAGCTGCGCTACATGGGAGCCGAAGCCGCCCACCGCGCCTTCTTCGATGGTGATCAGCGCTTCGTGGTCTGCGGCCAGTTGCAGGATCAGATCGCGGTCCAGCGGCTTGGCAAAGCGGGCGTCGGCGATTGTGGGTG
>NZ_JWLC01000007.1 GCF_000813745.1 Leisingera sp. ANG-M1
CTGGTCCTATGCCGATGTGCTCCCGTATTTCAAACGCATGGAAACCTGGAACGACCGCGGCCACGGCGGCGATCCGGATTGGCGCGGCAAGGACGGCCCGCTGCATGTGACCCGCGGCCCCCGCGACAACCCGCTGCATGACGCCTTCGTCAAGGCGGGCGCGCAGGCCGGCTACCCGGTCACCCAGGACTACAACGGCGAGCAGCAGGAGGGCTTCGGCCCGATGGAGATGACGGTCCACAATGGCCGCCGCTGGTCCGCCGCCAACGCCTATCTGCGCCCGGCGCTGAAGCGTGAGAACTGCGACATGATCCGCGCCTTTGCCCGCAAGGTGGTGATCGAGGATGGCCGCGCGGTGGGTGTCGAGATCGAACGCGGCGGCAAGACCGAGGTGATCCGTGCAAATGCCGAGGTGATCCTGGCGGCTTCCTCGCTGAACTCGCCCAAGATGCTGATGCTGTCCGGCATCGGCCCGGCAAAGCACCTGGCCGAACACGGTATCGACGTGGTTGTTGACCGTCCCGGCGTCGGCCAGAACCTGCAGGACCACCTCGAGTTCTACTTCCAGTTCGCCTGCAAACTGCCGATCACCCTGTTCAAATACTGGAACCTGGTCGGCAAGGGCCTGGTCGGCGCTCAGTGGCTGTTCACCAAGACCGGCCTCGGCGCCTCGAACCAGTTTGAAAGCGCCGCCTTCATCCGCTCCGACAAGGGGGTGGATTACCCGGACATCCAGTACCACTTCCTGCCCATCGCCGTCCGCTACGACGGCCAGGCCGCAGCCGAAGGCCATGGCTTCCAGGCCCATGTCGGCCCGATGCGCTCACCGTCCCGCGGCGAGGTCACACTGGCGTCGAGCGACCCCAAGGACGCGCCCAGGATCCTGTTCAACTACATGTCGACCGAGCAGGACTGGATCGACTTCCGCAAGTGCGTGCGCCTGACGCGCGAGATCTTTGCCCAGGATGCGATGAAGCCGTTCCTCAAGCATGAGATCCAGCCCGGCACCGATCTGCAGACCGACGACGAGATCGACGGCTTCTTGCGCGAGCATGTGGAAAGCGCCTATCACCCCTGCGGCACCTGCAAGATGGGCGCGGCGGATGATCCCATGGCCGTCGTCGACCCTGAATGCCGCGTCATCGGTGTCGACGGCCTGCGTGTCGCCGACAGCTCGATCTTCCCGCGCATCACCAACGGCAACCTCAACGGCCCCTCGATCATGACCGGCGAGAAGGCCTCGGACCATATCCTGGGCCGCCGCCTGCCGTCCTCGAACGCCGAACCCTGGTTCAACCCGAACTGGCGCGAAGCGCAGCGCTGACCTGCCGCGCACCAGCAAGCCGCCCGCCACCTCCCCTTTCGTGCGGGCGGCTTACTTTTTCTCCTGAAAATCAGCACGTCCGCGGCATCTTTTGATCCGCGTCAAAGTGGCGGCGCGGCCCGGCACATAACCTGTTCACGACCCTAATGAGAAGGAGCGGACAGGTGTCCAACACCCCCCATGAACTGGCCGAGGAATTCCCGGACAAAGCCGCGCTGATGAGCAATCTGAAGCAATCGGACGCCCATTTTGCCAAGCTGGCGGATGAATACCACGAGGTGAACCGCGCCGTGCACCGGGCTGAAACCAATGTGGAACCGGTGAGTGCCGAGGCCGAAACCGGCCTGCGCAAGCAGCGTGCAGCACTGAAGGATGAAATCTGGGGCATTCTGTCCAGGGCATGAGGCCGCGGAAATAGATGCAGACAGGAGGGCGCCCAGGGCGCCCTCTTTTCTGGGGGGCAGGCGGGGCAGAGGCCGTTTCGGGGAATCACTTTGTTGAAAATTGAAAGAGGATTCCCGGCGGAAACCTGGCCGGATTTTGGCGCTGTGCACCTGTATTGGACTGCCGCAGGAAACAATGCATCTCTGCAGGCGGACTGTTCCTGCGTAGAGGCGCATCATTAACCAATTTCTTCAAATTTGAGCGAAAATGGGGCAATCCCGCGCGCTTTAGTATAGTCTGGGTACAGCAAATGGATGCGCCTTTACACGGGCCGCCGCATGAGTTTCGAGTTGAGGAGATGCCAGATGGAACAGACCTGCCAGACCGCTTTCGGTGAGGACATTCAGGGCATCGCTGCGGAGGCCAGCGACGCAGAAATTCTGGCAGCCGTCCGCCGGGTGCTGACCGCGGAGGAGGTCAGCCATCCTGAGGTCGAACAGCCTGGGAAGACCTCCCTGGTTTCGGCGTTTCTCAGCAAGCTGCGCGGGTAAGGCCGGAGACTGCCATTGATTGCCAGATAGCAATTTAGCCATGCGGACGGTTTGTGACACCGACTGGGCAGAGCACCTGATCCCTCAAGCGACCAACGACGTTTTGGAAAGGCTGGTAGAGGGGCAAAGCCCGAACTTGCATTTCGGCTGGCTGGCGCTTCTGTACAAGAAGTACCGGCTTGGCGATTGGAATAATGTGATCCCGGATCCCGGTACTATTCCTGACAAGACCTATTTGATGCATGAGGCAGAAAGTTACTGCCTGTTTCATCTGGAGCATGAGAAATTCGGCAGTCACATAATCGAGTGCGCTAACCCTTATGCTGAAAATGTTTTTGTATTTTTTGACTATTCAAGCATGGTTGCTGTGTTCGAAGTTTTGGATGCGCAGGACACTCAGCCTGAGCTTCAAACGCCGTATGTCCCAATCTACTATGCGCATCCGCACGACCGGTATGACTATAAGACTGGAACCTGCCTCTGGGAGGAACCATAGGCACTTGGTTCGCATCCGGACTTGCCTTGCTCCGGCCCGCTTCGTTTGCCGGGGCAAGGCTTTTCGAAAACCTTTGGCAATTTTCTTGTTATGAATTTTGCTCTGCAAGTGACGCCTCAGCTCACCTCATAGGGCAGCACGCCGCGCTGGCCGGGGTTGATGGTCAGCCGCCGTTCCAGCGGCGGGACTGAGCGCTGGTGGCAGTCCTTGCGCTCGCAGATGCGGCAGGAGATGCCAATCGGCTCATAGGCACTGTCGTTGCTGACATCCAGATTGTCTGCATAGACCAGCGCATCCGCGTGGCGCACCTCGCAGCCCAGGGCAATTGCATACCGCCGCACCGGCGCGCCGTATGAGCCGCCCGGTTTCGACACATCCCGCGCCAGTGAAATATAGCGTACCCCGTCCGGCGTTTCCGCCAGCTGGCGCAGGAACCGGCCTGGGGTCTCAAACGCCCGGTGCACATTCCACAAGGGGCAGGCGCCTCCAAAGCGCGCAAACTGCAGTCTTGTGGCAGAGTGCCGCTTGGTGATTGTGCCCGCCTGGTCCACCCGCACAAAGAAGAACGGCAGCCCCTTGGCGCCGGGCCTCTGCAGGGTCGAGAGGCGATGGGCAATCTGCTCGATCGAAGCGCCAAAGCGGATCGCCAGCAGCTCCAGATCGTGGCGGCAAGTCTGCGCCGCTTCCAGGAACCGCCCATACGGCATCAGGGCCGCGCCGGCGAAATAGTTGGCCAGGCCGATCTTGGCGATGGCACGGGCCTCCTCGCTCTGAAATTTTGCAAAGTCCAGGGTCGCTTCCAGCAAAGTGTTCTGCCTGAGCAAGGCCACCTGCAGCAGCATCTGGAACAGCTGCGTCTGCGGCGCCGACCGGTTCGACAGATACAGCACCTTGGCCTCGGGGTCGTAGCGGCGCAGCCCTTCCATCTCAGTCTGGCGCACGGTGATGCCGCCGCGCTCCAGCTCGGCCACCGCCGCTGCGCGGATGTCCCCCGTGGCCGAAAACCGCTCGGCCGCATGGTCCACCGCGTCAATGTAGTTGTCGCAATAGTGGAAGAAGTCCCGCACTTCCTCCCAGGGCGAGGCCTGGATGCGGGCATCCTCGCGCCCCAGCGCCTCGTCCAGCGAGGCCAGCCGCTCGTGGGTCTGTCTGTAGGCCCGGTGCAGCGAAAGGAATGCCCGTGCCAGGGCAGGGGCATTTGACGCGGTCAGCCGCAGGTCGGCCAGCGGCGGCGCGTCATCGGCAAACACCGGGTCCGCCATTGCTTCGCGCATGTCGCTGACCAGCCGCTCGCTGTCGCCGGCGCTCAGCTCGGTCACGTCCATGCCGAACTCCTGCGCCAGCGCCAGCACCACCGTGGTCGAGACCGGCCGGTTGTTGTTCTCCATCTGGTTCAGATAGGGCAGCGACACGCCCAGCTTGGCGGCAAAATCCTTCTGGGTCAGATCCAGCCGCACGCGCATTTCGCGCAGCTTGGCGCCGGCGTAAAGTTTCTGGGTGGCCATAGGGCGTGCCTTTGCAAGTTTACTTTCTGCGCAAGCTAACTTTGCAAAGATGGCAAGGCAAGCGGTCAGACCCGCGCACCCTCGCGAAACACCTGCCGCCACTCCAGGATCGGCACCGACTTCCGCAGCCCGGTGGGCCAGAAGGGGTCTTCCTGCACCATCTCCTGCACCTCCTCCTGGCTTTCTGCCTCCACCATCCACATTCCGCCGCTGCCGGTTCCTGTTTCCAACAGCGGTCCGGCACCCAGAACCTGCAGGCCGCAGGCGCCTAGAAACTCCAGGTGGGCGGCCATATGCTGCTGGCGCAAGTCTTCTTTTCCAGCGGCATCTTCAAACATCACGCAGTAAATCATTGTTTGTTCCTTCATGTGCCGCAACAGGATGCCAAGTTGCAAAACTGCGCGGCAGGCTGGAAATTTGCGCGATTAAGTTGCACAAATGCGGATATGAACTGGGATGATGCACGCTTTCTTCTGGGCTTGTCGCAGGCGGGCAGCCTGACCGCGGCAGCCCGGCTGCTGCGGGCCGACAAAAGCACCGTGGCCCGGCGGCTTGCGGCGCTGGAAGAGGCAGTAGGCCTGCCCCTGACCGAACGTGCGGGCAACGGCGCCCTGCGCCTCACTGCGGCGGGGCAGGAGGCTGCACGCCACGCCGAGAAGATGGCGGATGCGGCGCAGGCTCTGCGCGCGCTGGGGGAGGCGCAGGAGGCGCAATTTGTCGGCAGCGTCCGGCTGACCGCGGTGCCGCTGATCGCTAACCATCTGCTGCTGCCCCGGTTGCCGGAGCTGCTGGCCGCCGCGCCGGGCCTGCGGGTGGAGCTGGTCAGCGAGCCGCGCGACCTGAGCCTGCCCGAGGGCGAGGCGGACATTGCGTTGCGCCTTGCGCGCCCGCCCGGCGCCGGGCAGGGGGTTCTGGCGCGCAAGCTGGCGGTTTTGCCCTATGCTGCCTTTGGCGCCTGCGGCGCCGTGCCGGACCTGCCGTGGCTGGGCTACGAGGCGCGGATGGGCTTCCTGCCCCATGCCGAGGCCATTGCCCAAGCCGCTGCTATGCCCGGCCAAGCCCTGCATCCGGTCAGGTTCAATGATGCCGAGGCAGTGTACCTTGCGGCGCTGGCCGGGCAGGGCAAAACCCTGCTGCCCCGGATCATCGGCGCCAATGATGCCAGGCTGCAGGAGCTGCAGTGCCCGGTGCCTGCGCCGCAGCGCGAACTGTGGCTGATGGTGCGCCGCGATCTGCGCGGGTTGGAGCGGATCCGGGCCGCGGTGGCCTGGCTCGACAAGCTCTTTGGAGGGGCTGGCTGAGCCTCAGACGCCGATGCGCCGCTCCCGCCAGACCACCAGCAGAATTGAAATCAGCCCGCAGACGCCAGTGGCAAGCATGATCGTCAAAAGTGGCACCGCGGTGGAACCCGGCACCAGCAGCATGCCGGCAAAGGCGCTGAGCGCGGCGCCCGCGCCGATCATGATCGCGCCGCTAAGGCCCGATGCGGTGCCCGCCAGGTGCGGCCGCACCGAGATGGCGCCAGCAGTTGCGTTGGGGATAGCCATGCCGTTGCCGATCCCGACAAAGCACATGAGGCCGAAGAACGTCCACACCGTATCCGCGCCGGACGCCGCGATCAGCAGCGACACCAGCACCCCGCCGCCATTGATCACGCAGCCCCAAAGCACCATCCGGTTGATGCCGATGCGGGTGGAATACCGGCCGGAGACGAAGTTCCCGGCAAAGTAGCCGATTGCAGGCGCCGAGAAATAGACGCCAAGTTCCGCCGTGCTGAGGCCGTACACCTCGGTGCCGACAAACGGCGCGCCGCCCAGGTAGGCAAAGAAAGAGCCCGAGGCGAGGCCGGAGGCCAGTGAATAGCCCCAGAACCGCGGCGAGCGCAGCAGCTCCGGGTATTCCTTGAATTGCGCGGTCAGCGTCTTGCCGCTCTTGCGGGCGGTCTCGCCGAAATCGGTGAAGGTGATGGCCAGCGTTGCGGCGCCCACCAGGAACAGCAGCCAGAAATTGGTCTTCCAGCCCATCCACTGATCCAGAAAGCCGCCGATGGCCGGGCCGATCATCGGCACCACCGCCATGCCCATGGTGACATAGCCGATCATGCTGGCCGCCTGGTCGGTGTCATACATGTCCCGCACCGCAGCACGGCTCAGCACCATGGTGGCGGCCACCACGGTCTGCGCCACCCGGAACATCAGGAAGGCCTCGGCCGTGGGGGCATAGATGCAGCCTAGCGTCGCCAGCAGGAACAGCACAATGCTGGCCAGGATTACCGGACGCCGCCCCATCTGGTCGGAAATCGGCCCAACAAAGATCTGCACTACAGCATTGCCCGCCAGATACAGCGCCACCGACAACTGCATCACCCGGTATTCAACCGCATAATACTCCGCCATCCCCGCAAGCGACGGCAGATGCAGGTTCATGCCAAGCGCCGACAGGCCTGCTAGCAGGATCAGGGTGAAAATGCGCGGAGGCGTCCGCTGGCCGGAAATGCGGGCATTATATGTGGACATACCATCTGCCTTAGAGCAGCCCGCTGCCGTTGTCTATCGCGCAATCCGGGAGACTCTTATGTGCGCTGCGGGCCGCCGGTTGCAGTCGGCGGAATTTGCTGATTTTCAACTTTGCTAACACCATATGCAAACGATTTGCAAATTTGCGAAAATGTCCTTTGGCTTCGCTGCGGCGCAATATATGTTCGCGCTGAAATCTACAGGGGACATGTGCCATGAAAGACATCCTTTCCGAGCTGGAAGACCGCCGCCAGGACGCGCGGCTGGGCGGCGGCCAGCGCCGCATCGACGCACAGCATGGGCGCGGCAAGCTGACAGCCCGCGAACGGATCGAACTCTTGCTGGACGAAGGCAGCTTTGAAGAATTCGACATGTTCATCGCCCATCGCTGCACCGATTTCGGCATGGAGAACAACAAACCGGCAGGCGACGGCGTGGTCACCGGCTGGGGCACCATCAACGGCCGCCAGGTCTATGTCTTCTCTCAGGACTTCACCGTTCTGGGGGGCTCGGTCTCTGCCACCCACGCCCAGAAAATCTGCAAGATCATGGACATGGCGATGCAGAATGGCGCGCCCGTTATCGGCATCAACGATTCCGGCGGTGCCCGCATCCAGGAAGGCGTTGACGCGCTCGCAGGCTACGCCGAAATCTTCCAGCGCAACATCATGGCCTCCGGCGTGATCCCGCAGATCTCTGTCATCATGGGCCCCTGCGCCGGCGGCGCGGTGTATTCGCCTGCGATGACCGACTTCATCTTCATGGTCAAAGACACCTCCTACATGTTCGTGACCGGCCCGGACGTGGTGAAAACCGTGACCAACGAGGTCGTGACCGCTGAGGAGCTGGGCGGTGCCTCCACCCACACCAAAAAGTCCTCGGTCGCGGACGGCGCCTTTGAAAACGACGTAGAGGCGCTGGCTGAGGTCCGCCGCCTGGTCGACTTCCTGCCTGCAAACAACCGTGAAAAGCCCCCGGTGCGCCCGTTCTTCGACGAACCCGGCCGCATCGAATCCAGCCTCGACACCCTGATCCCGGAAAACCCCAACAGCCCCTACGACATGAAGGAGCTGATCACCAAGGTTGCGGATGAGGGCGATTTCTACGAGATCCAGGAAGACTTCGCCAAGAACATCATCACCGGATTCATCCGCCTCGAAGGCCAGACCGTGGGCGTTGTCGCCAACCAGCCGATGGTGCTGGCAGGCTGCCTCGATATCGACTCGTCGCGCAAGGCCGCGCGGTTTGTGCGCTTCTGCGACTGTTTTGAAATCCCGATCCTGACCTTCGTCGACGTGCCGGGCTTCCTGCCGGGCACCTCCCAGGAATACGGCGGCGTCATCAAGCACGGCGCCAAGCTGCTGTTTGCCTATGGCGAGGCCACCGTGCCCAAGGTCACCGTGATCACCCGCAAGGCCTATGGCGGCGCCTATGACGTGATGGCCTCCAAACACCTGCGCGGCGATTTCAACTATGCCTGGCCGACGGCCGAGATCGCAGTGATGGGCGCCAAGGGCGCCACCGAGATCATCCACCGCGCCGACCTCGGCGATGCGGACAAGATCGCGGCCCACACTGCGGACTATGAAGACCGTTTCGCCAACCCCTTTGTGGCGGCTGAGCGCGGCTTCATCGACGAGGTGATCATGCCCCAGTCCACCCGCCGCCGCGTCGCCCGCGCCTTTGCTTCCCTGCGCGGCAAGCAGCTGAAGAACCCGTGGAAAAAGCACGACAACATTCCGCTGTAAAAGAAACGAGGCAGGAAATGAAGCTTTCTCTGATCGCAAGTGCGTTCTTGGCTTTGGCCGGTATTTTACCGGCCAAAGCGCAGGAATACCGTGTGAACGGTATGAACAAGCATGTGTTTCTCGTGACCGTTTTCAGCGGGCGCATGGGTCATGGCGTCGGGACGGGCGCCACATTTTGCCCTGCAAAAAATGACGTGTTCGAAAGCTGCGGAGGCTTCTTGAAATCCGGAGGGTTCACGCCGTTTTTTCATAATTTTTGGACGAGTACGTCGGGACAGCGCAGGTTTAATATTGCCTTTGCTCATGGAAAATTGAAGGCGCCGGCTGGCAGGTATTACTTCACCGGCCAGTCTGTAGGAAACCGGTACTACGGTGTCGGGAATATCACGTATTTTGCGGATATTTCACCAGGGACAGTTGTCGTCTACCCGCAAGGCGGGATTCCTATGGATGAAGCGATCGCCTACATCAAGGAGCAAATGGTTGCTCAATTGGGCAAAAAGGCCCAATCTTTACGGTATGTTCCGGGTGGTGCTGTGTCTGTTTCTTGTGACAACCGTCCGCACAAGCTGTCTTGCAAAATTGGTAAACAGACTAGCCTTAGCAAGGTCTCTTTCCGCTGATGACCCGCGCCTCCTGGCATATCACCCGCACGGACAGCGCTCTAACGCTGTCGCGCCGTCTGCCTGCGCAGTTCGACGTGGCGGTGGAGACTGTGCTTCCAGCCGCTGACCCGTTGCGGCTGGCGCATCAGATCCGCCAGGATATGTGGCGCAAGCTGCAGTCCTTGCGGGGCTTCTCTCCAGTGGTGGAAATCACGGCGCACGGGCAGGGGCTGCGGGTGCGTGCCGGCGGGCAGGTGATGGGCCGGGTGCCTTTCAATGCCGCCGGATTGATCGCAGACGTGCTGGAACACCCCGGCAACCGCGCCCGCTGGCTGCGCCATGCACGGCAGCGCAAGGGCGGACTGTGCCCTGAAACCGGTCCGAAAGCGAAGAATCCGCACAAAATTGCGGCAAAAATTGACATGGGGAGCGAATCAGTCTCATGATCCGCGTCAGCCGAAATCAGATAGCGCGCGCTTTTTGTGCTGCGCCTGCAGCCCCGGCCGGAGGAGCCTGGTTCGCCGGGGGCCGGGGCTGCGGATTTCTGGCGGCAATCCCTTTTGCGCTGTGCACCTCTGCTGCCGCGGGCAGTGAACCCGTCGCCGTGCCCTCTGGCCAGCCGGTGACACTGTCTGAGGTGCTGCTGGATGACGCGCCGGGCCAGACCTGGGCGCGCTTCCGATTTGTGGCGCCGGAAATCGCCCGCGAAACCGGCACTGTCAGCTATGAGGCGGCGGCACCGGACATGGACCATCTCTGCAAGACGCTGGTGCTGCCGTATCTGGCCGAACACGGGCTGGAACCCGCCCGGGTGGTGATCTCGCTGTCCGACCGCGTGCTGCCTTTTGGCGCGCAAGACCCCGCTGCCACCCAGTTTTTCGAGGCCTACCGCCTGGAAAACGCAAGCTGCATGTGGGAGGCTTTCTGATGCATCCACAACATCTTGCGGGGCATACTTCAGATCGGCGGATTCTTGCGGCATTGCAGCCACAGCGCTGCCAATTGCCGCGATTCGCCTGTGACACCGCTGCAAACCCCGCTATCCTTGGCGCGGGCAGCCAGAAGGCTGCCTTCACATTGAGGTTGAGGCACGCGGGCGGCGAGACCCCCGCAGGTTTCGCATTTGTAATCAGGAGACAGAGATGTCCAAGAGCATCAAGCTTTTCGCACTGGCAGGCCTGCTGGCCGCCGTTGCAGCCTGCGCTCAGCAGGAAGAAGAATTCGTCGTGGTCGATCCCGAGCCGATCTCGACCGAGCCGACCTACACCGGCAAGCTCAAGTAACGACCATAAGGGTCCGGCCCTGCGGCCGGCCCTTTCCCGCCCGCAGGGTGCCGGACAGGAGGCACCCAAATGCTGAAACACCGCGGGTTCCCGGGCCGTATGCCCGGCACCGATTTCCAATTCACCATCCGCCGCCCGAACCCCAAAGGGGTGACGCCGCTGACCCGGCGCGAGCGCTTCCGCGACCGCAAGAATGTCGACAAACGCGTCGATATGACCTTCATGCAGGCGCTGTGGGAGCAGTTCGGCACCGAGCCGTTCGAGCGCGGCAACCTCGATGCCGGCCGCCTGAGCTGGCTGTTCGGCCGCGAAGTGATCCCGGCCGAAGATCCGTTTGATCCGGAAAGCTACGAGGCGCTGCTGGTCATCGACGAGGCTGTGGCGCGCGCGTCCTTCCCGGAGGCGTTCGAGTAATGGCGAAGCCCTGGACGCATAACGTGCAGCAGGCACCGCGGATTTCTCCGCGATGCCCGCTGCCGCGTCCGGGGGGACACGTTCTAGAAGTTCAGTTGCACCGCAAACTGCACCCGGTCGCCGTCAAAGGTGCTGCCGGAAGCTGCATCATTGCGCTCGCCGAACAGGTATTCGGCACTGAAGGTGAGATTATCAGTGGCGTTGTAGAAGGCGTTCACGTGGACGGTCTCCAGTTCGGTGAAGGCCAGGGTGCCGGTCGAGGTCGGCAGGTCGTAATCCTCGCGGCCGTAGGCGATGCCGACATTCCACTTTCTGCCGATGTCCTGGCGGAACTCGAGGGTGTAGCCCTCGACGTCATTGGCCTGGCCGCCGACGACAGCATCGCCGAAACCGATCAGCAGCGGCCCCAGCGCTTCGCCGTCCACGTAGGTGGCCTGGAACAGGCCGCCATCCCAGGGGCGGACCGAGCCCGACAGGGTGACACCGGTTTGGTCGAACTCCTGACCGCCGACATCAACGGTGCCGGCCAGGCCGGCAATTCTGGCCGTGAACCTGTCCGTGGAATGGGACAGGGCAGCGGTGACAACCGGATCGGTCGACGCGGTTTCGTTGAAGCTTTCCTCGAGCGAGGCGCTGAACGTGGTTTGCCCCCAAGTGTTCGTATAGCGGATCTGCGGCACCCGGGCGAAGGTAATGCCGACCGGTCCGTTGAATTCCACGCTTGTGGGGTACTCGTTCAGCGGCATGAAGTTGGTCCAGTACTGACCAATCAGCCAATTGTCGCCAAGTGTCACATTGGCGTGGCGCAGCCGCAGTTCCGACGTTCCGTTGGCGCCGCCATTGAACAGATCGAACTCCAGCTGCGAGCCGATCTCGCCAAAGTCGCTTTGCGTGCTGGTGCGGACGCCCAGCCGCGACTGCCGCACCGTGGCGCCAAAGTTGCCGTCGGTGGCATTTGCAGGCTCGCCGATGTTGGTGACGACGGCGAAGTCGCCGAGGTTGGAATCAAAGTCGTAGAAAAAATCGGCTTTGACGTAGCCGTAGATATCAATGGTGGTGTTGCCCAGCCGGAAATCGCCGGGGGCGCCGGTCACCTGCTGGTTCTCTGCCTCCAGGGCCTCGACCCGCGCGCGCAATTCCTGCAGCTCGGAACTTGTGTCCGCCTGGGCCAGCCCGGCGCTGCCGGCAAGTGCAGCAGCAGCCAGGGCGAAACGCCCTTTATGCACCTGATTCATGGGGTTATCCCTCCTCCTTCAATGGTGTGCGGCCACGTTTTCACGGACCGCAAACAGGGGGAAATGACATCAAGGCGAGCCGCCGTGACTTCGGGAGCTTGGAAAAGTGATCAGAAATCACGCGGCATTGCCGGCTTTGTGAACCGATCGGTCAAGTATCTGTCCGCAGGGCAATTTCCGGCTCCGCTGCACCGTGTTCGTTCACGCAAGTTTCAGGCGCTTGCCGCCCGCCGTGCGGATCTGCGCCATGCCTGTCACGGCGATGTGACAGCACCGGTGCGCTCTGGCGCCACCAGCCAAGGCTCCCATCGCCGTTTCGGCGTGAATTTGCACATGGGCCCTTCAGTTCAGCAGGAATCTGCCCAAATCAACCGCCTTGCATTTCAGGGGCTTACAGGGGGCGCCGGCCTGTGCATCGTAGGTCAAGCAGCGCAGCCACGCTGCAGTGCCGAGCATCTGTTCCGGCCCCTTCGCCTGAACGGGCAGGTACGCGCCCCCATCCGCGGCCTGCCCGTCTTTTATCCCCTTCAGGCACTGGCGGAAGCTTGCCGTATCCCCCCCCAAATGCGGCAAGCCTCCGCCCAACTTTCCGGCCCCGCGACGGAGCCGTTGCCCCAATCCTCCAGGCCTGCAAATTCCGCTGGGACACTGACGTCCCCGGAAGAAGGAAACTGGACATGCGGGCAAAATCTCTCATCGCGGCGCTCTCGCTCTGCGGCCTCGTTGCGGCGTGCGGCGACACCACTGGCGAACGGATCATCTATGGCGGCGGCGCGGGCGCAGCAGGTGCTGTGCTGCTGGATGCCAACCCGATCACCGGTGCCGCCATCGGTGTTGCAGCAAACCTCGTCTACTGCGAGCAAAACCCCCGCAAGTGCTGAGGCTGCGGCCTCTGCACATCTGAACAGCCGGCCCCTCCGGGCCGCTCGTAACATCGCGCATGCGCCGTGCCTGGGCTTGTCCCGGGCGCGGCGTTTTGCATTCCGGAATGCCAAGGACCAAGGGCCAGAATACAAAGGGACCGCCTATGTTTGATAAGATCCTGATCGCCAACCGGGGCGAGATCGCCTGCCGCGTGATCAAAACCGCTCGGAAAATGGGCATCAAGACCGTTGCCATCTACTCCGACGCCGACAAGCAGGCCCTGCATGTCCAGATGGCGGATGAGGCCGTTCACATCGGCCCGCCGCCCGCCAACCAATCCTATATCGTCATCGACAAGGTGATGGAGGCGATCCGCGCAACCGGCGCCCAGGCGGTGCACCCGGGCTATGGCTTCCTGTCCGAGAACGCGAAATTCGCCGAGGCGCTCGAAGCCGAAGGCGTTGCCTTTGTCGGCCCTCCGGTGGGCGCCATCGAAAGCATGGGCGACAAGATCACCTCCAAGAAGATCGCCCAGGAGGCAGGCGTCTCCACCGTCCCCGGCTACATGGGCCTGATCGAGGACGCGGACGAGGCCGTGCGCATCTCCAACGACATCGGCTACCCGGTGATGATCAAGGCTTCCGCCGGCGGCGGTGGCAAGGGCATGCGGATCGCCTGGAACGACGAAGAAGCCCGCGAAGGCTTCCAGTCCTCCAAGAACGAGGCCGCGAACTCCTTTGGCGATGACCGGATCTTCATCGAGAAATTCGTGACCCAGCCGCGCCACATCGAAATCCAGGTGCTCTGCGACAAGCATGGCAACGGCATCTACCTCGGCGAGCGCGAATGCTCGATCCAGCGCCGCAACCAGAAAGTCGTCGAAGAAGCCCCGTCGCCCTTCCTGGACGAGGAAACCCGCAAAGCCATGGGCGAGCAGGCAGTGGCCCTGGCCAAGGCTGTGGGCTACGCCTCGGCCGGCACCGTGGAGTTCATCGTGGACGGCGACAAGAACTTCTACTTCCTGGAAATGAACACCCGCCTGCAGGTGGAACACCCGGTGACCGAGCTGATCACCGGCGTCGACCTGGTCGAGCAGATGATCCGCGTCGCTGACGGGGGCGAGCTGCCCTTGCGCCAGGAAGATGTGAAACTCACCGGCTGGGCGATTGAAAACCGTCTTTATGCGGAAGATCCCTACCGCAACTTCCTGCCGTCCATCGGCCGCCTGACCCGCTACCGCCCGCCGGCGGAAGTGGCCTCCGGCCCGATGCTGGAAGGCGGCACTTGGCATGGTGACGCGCCGACCGGCGAGACCGCCGTGCGCAACGATACCGGCGTCTATGAAGGCGGCGAGATCTCCATGTACTACGACCCGATGATCGCCAAGCTCTGCACCTGGGCACCGACCCGCGGCGAGGCGATTGAGGCGATGCGCGTGGCGCTCGACAGTTTCGAGGTTGAGGGCATCGGCCACAACCTGCCGTTTGTGGCGGCGGTGATGGACCACCCGAAATTCGTCTCCGGCGACATGACCACCGCTTTCATCGCCGAGGAATACCCGGACGGTTTCGAAGGTGTCGAACTGCCCGAAGCCGACCTGCGCAAGATCGCGGCCTCCTGCGCCGCCATGCACCGGGTTGCCGAAATCCGCCGCACCCGTGTGTCGGGCCGGATGGACAACCACGAGCGCAAGGTGGGCACCGATTGGGTCGTCAGCCTGCAGGGCCAGTCCTTCAAAGTCGTGACCGATGCCGACCGCGAAGGTGCCACCGTGCGCTTTGATGACGGCACCGAGCTGCGGGTTGCCTCCGACTGGACCCCGGGCGACCAGCTGGCCACTCTGGATGTCAGCGGCGAAACCCTGGTGCTGAAGGTGGGCAAGGTGACCCAGGGCTTCCGCGTCCGCTCCCGCGGCGCTGATCTGACTGTTAAGGTCCGCACCCCGCGCCAGGCCGAGCTGGCCGAGCTGATGCCGGAAAAACTGCCGCCGGACACCTCCAAGATGCTGCTCTGCCCGATGCCCGGCCTCATTGTGAAGGTCGACGTCGAAGTGGGACAGGAGGTCCAGGAGGGCCAGGCGCTCTGCACCGTCGAGGCGATGAAGATGGAAAACATCCTGCGCGCCGAGCGCAAAGGCGTCGTCTCCAAGATCAACGCGGGCGCGGGCGACAGCCTGGCGGTCGACGATGTGATCATGGAATTCGAATAATGCACTACGGGGAAGGCACATATGCAGACGGGCAGGCGGGTTTTCCCGCCCCCGTCGGCGTGCCTGCCCCGCACACCATTTCTTCAGGATTTTATGCGACATTCACCGGGTCTGACGACCTCAAGGTGCCGCATGAATCGAATACTCATCAGCCTGCTTTCGGGCTTCTTCCTATTGACCGGGTGCACGCTCGACAAAGAAGAAGAAGTGCGCATGCTGCTGTCAGAATGGACGGAAATCGGCGAAACCTTCTTCTTCGAGTCCTCATCCAGCTGCACCGCAGCCGTCTTTCACACCTCCGAGGCTCCGCGCATCACATCGTTGCTGGACCGGGCCCGTTCGGTCGAAACCGGCATGAAGATGCTGGCGGGCGGCAAGCCGGTGGTGTTCCGCGTCTCCGGCAAATCGCCGAACGCAGTGACCGAGGCGATCATGTCGCGCAATCTGCCGCAGGGGATCGGCATTCTGAACTCCGGGCTTGCCGGGGTCAATTGCATGAACGAGGTTGTCAAAGGCGTCTACTACCGGGCGATCCTGAATCCGGAGTCCAATCTGGTCTTTGTGCCGGAGTCCCACGCCATGGTGGTGCTCGACAAACAGGCGATGGCCATGATCTACGTCCGCGGCGACAGCTGACGCCAGCCGCCTCCGGTTCTGTTCAGCCGCCGCGCCGCTCTTCGACTTCGCGCTGCCGTTCCGGAAATTTGTCGATGGTCCGGGACAGCTCGCGCACTGTCCATGGATGCGGCTTCCTGAGCTTCACACCGCCGTCCTTGCCCACCAGCACCAGCATGAAACCGCGCGGACGCAGCTTCTTGCGCAGGGCGGACCTCGCTGCCGGATCGGTGTCCGTCAGCACCACAACATCGCGCTCCTTCAGGGCCTCGATTCCGTCCATCAGCCGCTCCATCTGCTCGTGGAAGCGGGGGTCTTCGGGGCTGTCGGCAAACACCACCACCGGGCGCTGCACCCATTGGAAATCCTCCAATGCCACGTCATACCCGGGCTGGATCAATTCGGGCGTGCTGCCGTCAGCAGCGGCGGCGGCCAGCGGCAGAAAACCTGCCATAACAACGCTTAGGATTGCTCTCATGATCTCTCCTGTCCCGTTGAATATATGGTCAGCTGCGGCAAATGCGACTGAGAAATCCGTGACTTGGGCAAAAAATATCATCGTTAACGGGATAATGAGGGGTTGCCGGCCATGATTGTGCCATTCCCCTTGACCGGGCTGCGGCCTGCGGCCCTCCAGCAGAGGTCCCGAAGCACGATGAAAGTGATCCTTCATACCGGCGCCCACCGCTGCGCCACCACGTCGTTCCAGGAATACATGCGCCAGAACGCGCAAGGGCTTAAAATGCAGGGCCTTGGCTTCTGGGGGCCGTTCCGCACCCGCAATGGGCTGTTCCATGGCATCCAGCCGGGGCCGGCCCGGGTGACCGGCCGCAATCTGGCGCAGCGCGCCCGCGGACGGCTGCAGCTGCAGCTGGCCAACTGCCGGGACAGCGGGGTGCACCAGCTTCTGGTCAGCGACGAGAACATGATGGGCACAATCCGCGAGAACCTGCGCCTGGGCGATCTTTACAGCGGCGTAGGGGAGCGGATGGCCCGGTTCTCGCAGGCGTTTGGCCGCACCGTCACCGATGTGGCGGTCAGCATCCGCAGCCTGGACAGCTATTGGACCTCGGCGCTGGCCTATGCGGTGGCGCGCGGCCACCGGGTGCCGTCGCCTGCGCAGCTGGACCGTCTGGTGCAGGCACCGCGCAGCTGGCGGGATGTGATCACCGACATTGCATGCGCTCTGCCGGACGCACGCCTGCATGTGCTGCCGTTTGAAACCTTCGGTACCCGCCCCGAGGCACAGCTGACGGCGCTGACCGGCGTGGAGACGGCGCCAATGACCCATGCGCGGGTGCGCCTCAACGGCTCGCTTTGCCTGCAGGACCTGCGCGCCAGCCTGCCGGCTTCTGTTGCCGCCCGGCTGCCCCAGGGGACAGGCCGCTGGCGCCCCTTTGACGACACGCAGGCCGCACACCTGCGTGAGACTTACGCCGACGACATGATGTGGCTGGCAAGCGGCGCCGATGGCACCGCCTTGCTGGTGCAAGACCCGGATAAACTGGCGGCGGGCCTGAACCCGCCCCGTTACGACCTGACAAGAGGAAGACCTGATGACAAACAAAGACGAATGGCGGGCTCTGGCTGAGAAAGAGCTCCGCGGACGGGCGGTTGACGACCTCAACTGGCAGACGCTGGAAGGCATTGAGGTCAAGCCGCTCTACACCGAGGAAGACACCAAAGAGCTGCCCCACATGGGCACTCTGCCGGGCTTTGGCCCCTTCACCCGCGGCGTAAAGGCGACCATGTACGCAGGCCGCCCCTGGACCATCCGCCAGTACGCGGGCTTCTCCACCGCAGAAGAATCCAACGCGTTTTACCGCCGCAACCTGGCCGCCGGCCAGCAGGGCGTCTCGGTCGCCTTCGACCTGGCCACCCACCGCGGCTATGACAGCGACCACCCCCGTGTGGTCGGCGATGTCGGCAAGGCCGGCGTGGCCATCGACTCTGTCGAGGACATGAAAATCCTGTTCGACGGCATCCCGCTCGACAAGGTCTCGGTCTCGATGACCATGAACGGCGCGGTGATCCCGGTGCTGGCGTCTTTCATCGTCGCAGGCGAGGAGCAGGGCCACGACAAATCGGTCCTCGCGGGCACCATTCAGAACGACATTCTGAAGGAGTTCATGGTCCGCAACACCTATATCTACCCGCCGGAACCCTCGATGCGGATTATCTCCGACATCATCGAGTACACCTCGAACGAGATGCCGAAATTCAACTCGATCTCGATCTCCGGCTACCACATGCAGGAGGCCGGCGCGAACCTGGTGCAGGAACTGGCCTATACCATCGCAGACGGGCGCGAATATGTGCGCGCGGCGCTGAACGCGGGCATGGACGTGGACAAGTTCGCTGGCCGCCTGTCGTTCTTCTTTGCGATCGGCATGAACTTCTTCATGGAAATTGCCAAGCTGCGCGCAGCCCGCACCCTGTGGCACCGGGTGATGACCGAGTTCGGCGCCAAGTCCGAACGCTCCAAGATGCTGCGCACCCACTGCCAGACCTCGGGCGTCTCCTTGCAGGAACAGGATCCCTACAACAACGTGATCCGCACCGCCTACGAGGCGATGTCGGCTGTGCTCGGCGGCACCCAGTCGCTGCACACCAACGCGCTCGATGAAGCCATCGCGCTGCCCACCGATTTCTCCGCCCGCATCGCCCGCAACACCCAGCTGGTGCTGCAGGAGGAAACCGGTGTGACCAACGTGGTTGACCCGCTGGCCGGCTCCTACTACATCGAAAGCCTGACCAACGACCTCATCGAAAAAGCCTGGGCGCTGATGGAAGAGGTCGAGGAGATGGGCGGCATGACCAAGGCTGTTGAGTCCGGCATGCCCAAGCTGCGCATCGAAGAGTCGGCCGCCCGCCGCCAGGCGATGGTCGACCGCGGCGACGAGGTTGTGGTCGGCGTCAACAAGTACCGCAAGGACAAGGAAGACCCGATCGACATCCTGGATGTCGACAACCACGCGGTGCGCGATGCCCAGATTGCCCGGCTTGAGAAAATGCGCGCCGACCGCGACGAGGCCGCCTGCCAGGCCGCCCTCGATGAACTCACCCGCCGCGCCGAGGCCGGCAGCGGCAACCTTCTGGAAGCAGCTGTTGAAGCCGCCCGCGCGCGGGCCTCAGTCGGAGAGATCTCCATGGCGATGGAAAAGGAATTCGGCCGCCACCGTGCGGAAGTCAAAACCCTGGCCGGCGTCTATGGCGCAGCCTATGAGGGCGACGAGGGCTTTGCCGCGATCCAGAAATCGATCGAGGACTTCGCCGAGGAAGAAGGCCGCCGCCCGCGTCTGCTGGTGGTGAAAATGGGCCAGGACGGCCACGACCGCGGCGCCAAGGTGATCGCAACCGCCTTTGCCGACATCGGCTTTGACGTTGACGTGGGCCCGCTGTTCCAGACTCCGGCCGAGGCCGCCCAGGACGCCATCGACAATGACGTCCACGTGATCGGCATCTCGTCCCAGGCGGCAGGCCACAAGACCCTCGCGCCGCAGCTGGTCGAGGCGCTGGAAGCCGAAGGCGCAGGCGACATCATCGTGATCTGCGGCGGCGTCATTCCGCAGCAGGACTACGAGTTCCTGTATTCCAAAGGCGTCAAGGCGATCTTCGGCCCGGGCACCAACATCCCGGAAGCCGCCCAGGACATCCTGCGCCTGATCCGCGAAGCGCGCAGCTGAACAGAGCAGGGGGGGCTGCCTGTCCCGCCGCCATTGGGCTTGAACCAATGGCGGCGCAAAAGAGCAGGGGGGCTGCCTGCCCCCCTGACCCCCCGGGGGTATTTCGGACCAGAAAGAAGCAAAAAGGGCGGCGCTCCAGTGGAGGCCGCCCTTGCTGATTGGATAGGCTGGTGCGGTTTACAGCAGGCCTGCGTGCACCATGGCAGCATCGATGGCAGCCTTGGTGCTGTCTTCCAGCGTGGTCAGCGGCGAGCGGACCTCTTCGCTGCACATGCCGAGCTTGCTGAGGCCGTATTTCGCACCCGCCAGGCCCGGCTCGATGAAGATCGCCTCATGCAGCGGCATCAGCTTGTCCTGATACTCCAGCGCTTTAGCGTAATCGCCTGCCAGGGTGGCGGCCTGGAACTCGGCGCAGAGCTTCGGCGCCACGTTGGCAGTGACCGAGATGCAGCCCACGCCGCCATGGGCGTTGAAGCCCAGGGCAGTGGCGTCTTCGCCCGACAGCTGGATGAAATCCGCGCCGCAGGACGCGCGCTGCTGGCTGACACGGGCGATATCGCCGGTGGCGTCCTTCACACCCACAATGCGCGGCAGCTTGGCCAGCTCCCCCATGGTGGCCGGGGTCATGTCGACAATCGATCGGCCCGGGATGTTGTAGATGATGATCGGGATCTCGGCGCAGTCATGGGCTGCGGTAAAATGCTGCAGCATGCCGCGCTGGGTCGGCTTGTTGTAATAGGGGGTCACAACCAGCGCGCCGTCGGCGCCGGCCTTCGCGGCAAACTCGACGAAACGAATCATCTCAACGGTATTGTTGGAGCCCGCACCGGCGATCACCGGCACCCGGCCGGCGGCTGCCTTGACGGTTTCCGCGATGACCAGCTCATGCTCGTCATGGGTCAGGGTCGGGCTTTCGCCGGTGGTGCCGACCGGCACCAGGCCGGTGGAGCCTTCGGCAATCTGCCATTCCACCAAGCGTTTGAGCGCATCCAGATCCAGCTCGCCGTTCGAAAACGGGGTGACGAGTGCTGGCATAGAGCCTTTGAACATGGGCACGCTCCCTTCGTTAGTGGTGCAAGCGGCAATCCGCCGCCGTCAAGATATGGAATGCCGGGGATTTGAGTTGATACCGGCACGCCAATGAGTAACGTTCAAGCCTCTATCCCCGGACTGCTGGAAAATGCAAGAGATGACACGCATCCTGGCCCTGTTTCTGCTGATTACCGCAGCCTTCGCCGCGGCGCCTGCCCAGGCGCGCGGGCTTGGCGATGCATTGGAATTGATGCGGGCCGAGAAATGGGATGAGGCCGCGCGCGAGGCCGGGCGGCGGCAGAGCGTGTCCCGCGACATCATCGAATGGCACCGGCTGCGCGCCGGGCTGGGCTCGGCCCGCGACGTGACCGCGTTCCTGGAGCGGCGGCCGGACTGGCCCGGGCTGGCCTATTTGCGGCGCCAGAACGAGGATGCCATCGCCGGGGCTGGCCGCAGCGCGGTCCTGGCCTTCTATGCCAAGGAACGGCCGCAAACCGCCGAGGGCGCGCTGAGCCTGGGCAAGGCGCTGATCGCCTCAGGACGGCGCGGCGACGGCGAGGCGGAGATTGTGCTGGCCTGGCGCACCATGGCGATGGGCAGCGCCATTCAGAAAGACTATATGCGGGACTTCGCCAAGCTGCTGAAACCGCATCACACGGCCCGGCTGAACCGGCTGCTGTGGGAGGACCACCTGGTCAGCTCCAAGCGGATGCTGCCGCTGGTGCCCGAGGGCGAGCGCAAGCTGGCCGAGGCGCGGATCGCGCTGCAGGAGCGCGCGCCGGGGGTGGATGGCAAGATTGCAGCGGTGCCTGCCCGTCTGAAAGGATCAGCAGGCCTCGCCTATGACCGCTTTGCCTGGCGCGACCGCAAGCGGCTTCAGGACAGCGCCATCGAAATGATGATGGAGCGCAGCACCAGCGCCAAAGCCTTGGGCGAGCCCGGCAAGTGGCTGCGCCGCCGCCGCGATCTGGCGCGGCAGCTGATGCGCGACAAGGATTATGAGCGGGCCTATCAGCTTGCCGCCTACCATTTCTCCTCGCCTGAGGACGGCTATGGCTATTCCGACTGCGAATGGCTGGCCGGCTATATCGCGCTGCGCAAACTGCGCGATCCCGAGCTGGCCGCGGTGCATTTCCAGCGGTTCCTGGCCTCGGTCGAGACGCCGATCTCGGTCAGCCGCGGCGGCTATTGGCTGGGCCGCGCCCAGGCGGCAATGGGCCAGGCCGACAAGGCCTATGAGGCCTATGCCCAGGCGGCGGAGTATCAGACCGCCTTTTACGGGCTGCTGGCCGCCGAGCAGCTGGGCCGCCCGTTTGACCCGGCGCTGACCAAGCCGGCGGAACTGCCGGATTGGAGCACCGCGGAATTTGCCTCCTCCTCGGTCACCCATGCCGGTCTGGAGCTGCTGAAGGTCGGCGAGCTGGCCTTGGCCGAACGCTTCTTCACCCATCTGGTTGAGACACTGCCGCCGGTGCAGGCGCGCCAGCTGGGGCAGATGGCGGTGGAGCTGGACCAGCCGCATCTGGCGGTGATGATCTCAAAACGCGCGGCGCGGCGCGGGCTGGAGCTGGAGGGCGCCTATTACCCGCTGCACCCGGTCGCCAAACGGCAGCTGCCGATGGCCGAGGAGATGACCCTGGCCATCGCGCGGCGCGAAAGCGAGTTTGACCCGGCCGTGATCAGCCATGCAGGCGCCCGCGGGCTGATGCAGGTGATGCCTGCCACCGCCAAGCTGGTAGCGACCGAGCTGGGCATTCTGGCAAACCACAAGACCTCCCGCCTGACCGCAGAGTGGGACTACAACGCCAAGCTGGGCGCCAACTATCTGGCCGGGCTGGCAGGTGAGTTCCGCGGCAATGTGGTGATGATGGCGGCAGGCTATAACGCCGGGCCCCACCGTCCCAAAGCCTGGATGGAACGCTATGGCGACCCGCGTGATGGCGATCCGGACATCATCGACTGGATTGAGCACATCCCGTTCAACGAGACCCGCAACTACGTGATGCGGGTCACCGAAAGCCTGCCGGTCTACCGGGCCCGGCTCGGCAAAACGCCTTTGCCGGTGCCCTTTTCGCAGGAGCTGAGGGGCTCAACCCTTCACGCGTTCGCGCCATAGGGTGAAGAGGCCTGCACCAATGATGATGGCCGTGCCGATGGCTACGTTGGCACGGATCACCTCGCCGAACACAGTGACGCCCAGGATGGCCGCCCAGATCAGGTGGAAATAGGCAAACGGCTGCACCGCGCTGGCCTCGGCCATCTCGTAGCATTTGATCAGCAGCCAGTGGCCGGTGACTCCCGAGACGCACAACAGCCCCATCCACAGCCAGTCATCCTGGCTCATCGGCTCCCAGTACCACATGCCGACCGCCGTCATGAACACCATGCCGGAAATGCCGGTCCAGAAGAAGCTGGTGGCGGTGCTGTCCTTGCGCGCGGCATAGCGGGTCACCAGGCCGTAGACCGCAAACATCAAGGCCGAGATGAAGGGGATGATGGCGGCCACGTCGAACACCCCTGCCCCCGGCTGCAGGATGATCAGAACCCCGATAAGGCCGACCCCGATCGCCGCCCAGCGCCGCCAGCCGACGCTCTCGCCCAGCACCGGGCCGCTGAGCGCTGCTACCAGCAGCGGGTAGCAGATGAAAACCGCCAGGCTGTCCACCAGCCCCAAGAGGGTAAAGCCGTAAACCGCAACGCAGATCTCACCCGCCAGCAGTACGCCGCGGAAGATCTGCAGACCCAGCTGCCCGGTCCGCGCGGTCTTGCGAATGCCGCCGGGCGCGCGGGCGGCCAGCGACAGCACAAACAGCGCAAAGAACCAGTAGCGCACCATGATCACCATGAAGGTGTTGTATTCGCCGGCCAGATGCCGCGAGATGCCGTCCTGCAGCGCAAACACAATGGTTGCCGCGATCATCAACAGGATGCCGGCGGTCACGTTGTTGGTCTGCGCGGATGCAGGCGCTGCCTGGGTCATGCCTTTGTTGCCTTTGTCATATGCCGCTTGCGCCCGTAGCCGGGGATGCGGGTCACCTCAAATCCTGCTGTCTCCAGCCCGCGCCGCACAAAGCCTGCCGCGGTATAGGTCGCCGCCGAGCCGCCCGGCGCGGTATGCGCCGCAACTTCAGCCATCAGCGCCTCTTCCCACAATTCGGGGTTCTTGGCCGGAGAGAACCCGTCCAGAAACCAGGCATCCGCCTGCTCTGTCCACTCCGGTAGCGACATGCGGGCGTCGCCCTGGATCACCTCCAGTTGCAGGGTTCCCAGGTCGCAAACGCCGGTGCCCTGCCATTTTGCCAGGAACCGGTCTGCCCAGGGGGCCACGGCGGGAAAGGCCTCCAGCGCCTTGGCCATATCGGCGGGCGCCATCGGGAAGGCTTCGAAACTGGGGAAACGCAGCGGCCCTTCCTGCCCCGCCTCTTCCCAAGCGCGCCAGGCTGCCAGCATGTTGAGGCCGGTGCCGAACCCCAGCTCGGCAATATGAAAGCCAGGGACAAACCGCGCGGGCAGATCATTGCCGGCCAGAAACACATGCTCCGTCTCCGCCAGCCCGTCCTGGATCGAGAAATAGGGATCGTCGAACTGGTCCGACACCGGCACGGTGCCATCGCGCCAGCTGAGGCGGGCCTGCTGGTCTGCCATGCTATAATCCTCTAAGCGGTTGTCCGGAACGGCGCGACACTGGCGAAAGGAACGGCAAATGGCAATGGCAGATATTACGGTGCGCGGTGCAGGCATTTTCGGCCTCTCGGCCGCCTGGGTCTGCGCCCGGCGCGGCGCCAAAGTGCAGGTGGTGGACCCGTTCGGCGCCGGTGCAGGCTCCAGCGGCGGGCTGGTCGGCGCCCTCGCCCCGCATGTGCCCGAAAACTGGAACTCCAAGAAACAGTTCCAGCTGGAAAGCCTTCTGATGGCGGAAAGCTTCTGGGCAGAGGTTGAGGCCACCGGCGGCGTCTCTCCCGGCTACGGCCGCACCGGCCGCCTGCAGCCGATCAATGATACGCGCACGCTGGAACTGGCGCGCGCCCGCGAAATCACCGCCCGCGAATTCTGGAAGGATGAGGCCGAATGGCGGGTCTGCGAGACTTCTGCCCTCGGTCCCTGGGTGCCGCCCAGCGCCACCGGCTATGTCATCCACGACACCCTCAGCGCCCGCATGCACCCCCGCCGCGCCTGCGCCGCGCTGGTGTCTGCTCTGGCGGTAATGGGTGTTGAAATACAGCCGGAGGCCCCGGACCAGGGCAAGGTAGTGCACGCCAAGGGCTTTGCCGGCCTGCTGGAGCTGAACGAGGCCTTCGGCAAAACCATTGGCGGCGGCGTTAAAGGCCAGGCCGCCCTCCTGCGCTTTCACGAAGGCGAGGTGCCGCAGCTCTATGCGGACAGCCTGCACATCATCCCGCACGCCGACGGCACCCTGGCGATCGGTTCCACCTCCGAGCGCGATTTCGAGGATGGCAAGGCAACCGACGAACAGCTGGATGATGTGATCGAGCGCGCCCGCACCGCCATCCCGGTGCTGCATGGTGCCGAGGTGATCGAACGCTGGGCCGGGGTGCGTCCGCGTGCAAAATCCCGCGCGCCGATGCTCGGCGCCTGGCCGGGCCGTGAGAACCACTTCATTTCAAACGGCGGCTTCAAGATCGGCTTCGGCATGGCCCCTAAGACCGCGCATGTGATGGCGGACCTGCTCTTGGAAGACAACGACAGCATCCCCGAAGGCTTCCGGGTCGAAGATAACTTCTGATCCCCGCGCCTCCTATCCTGCCCTTTGGCGGGTCAAGGGCGGCGCAGCCGCCGCGCGCACGCGCGGTTCACCCTTGAGGCGTCAAAGGGCGTCCCACAATGGACCGGGCCCATTCAGGGCAATCCTGCCCTTAATGGGCTTCTCAGCCGAACCCTTTGCGCCGCGCAAGCGGCGCCATGCCCAAGCCCCTAATCTGCCCGGCAGGGCAGCTTGGGGCGCGGGAGCGCCCCCTCAGCCGCGCGGCACCGCAATCGCACTCATGCACTGCCGCCCATCCGGTCCGCGCACCCACAGATCCTGGCCGTTGCGGCACAGATCAGCACTTTCGAAATGCATCAGCGGAGATGTCGCCCGGAAGGAAAACTCCGCCAGCGGCCCCATAAGCTCTTCCGCCAGCAGCATCAGCTGCTGCGCCAGAAGCGGCCCATGCACTACCAGCCCCGAGTAGCCCTCCACATCGCGGGCATAGTCGAGGTCATAATGGATCCGGTGGCCATTGAAAGTCAGCGCAGAATAACGGAACAGCAAAGTCGAGCTGAAAGAGACTTCCCGCACATCTGTCTCATCCGTGCGCGCCACGGGCGGCACCGGCTTCGGCGCCCCCGGATCCGGATCCTCGCGGTAGACCAGATCGTGCCATTCACTGAGGCACAGCCGCCCCTCCTGGCTGATCTCATGGCGCAGCGTTACCAGGCCCAGAGGGCCGGTGCGGCCGGTTTTGCGCTCGGCGCTTTCTAGCACGGAGCTCTTTTCCGCCGCGGCCCCCGCCCGCAAGGGCGCCCCAAAGCGCAGCCGTCCGCCGGCCCACATCCGCCGCGGCAGGCCCAGATCCGGAATCAGCCCGGCACCCCCGACCTTCGGATGGCCGTCCCGGCCCAGTTCGCCGGGCGGCAGCGGCGTCCAGAAATAGAGCTGGTGAAAGAACGGCGGCAGCGCGCTGCCCTCCGCAATGTCCGGATCCAGCCCCAGCGCGATTTGAAAGGCTGCCGCCCGGGCCGGGTCCATCATGTCCGTCAGCCGCTGCTCCGGCGGTGCGCTCGCATTGTTCATGCTGCCACCTTAGCCGCAGCCGGCGGCGAGGCAAGATCAGCGCTGCAGCTCTGCCCGCAGCTTCTGCATCAGTTTGGTCAGGGTTGCCTCATAATGTTCGCTGATCAGCCGCCCGGTCTCATCGAATTCCTTGCCGGACCCCGCCAAATGCACACCTGGGCCGATGATCAGCCGCGGCTGGAACGGCACCAGGAAGCCCCGCAGCAGCGCCTGCGCCTGTTCGCCGCCTGCCCTGCCGGCCGCTGCCGACATCACCGCCACCGGCTTGTCCGCCCAGGGGTTGCCCTCGGTGCGGCTGACCCAGTCCAGCGCGTTTTTCAGCACACCCGACGGGCCTTTGTTGTATTCCGGGGTGGAGATCAGTATCGCATCTGCGGCCGCGATCTGATCCGCCAGCGCCTGCACTGCAGGCGGGATACCTTCGGCCGCCTCGGCATCGCCGTCATAGAGCGGCAGGTTCAGATCCGCCTCCGCCACCGCGGCAGGCCCGAACACCCTGGCGGCTTCCGCCAGCAGCTTGCGGTTGGTGGCGCCTCGGCGCAGCGAGCCGGAAATCGTGAGCAATACGGGAGTGGTCATCGGGAAATCCTTTGTTCGCATCTGTTGTTGCGCCCATCATGTATGGGCTCGCGCCGCTCTGGAAACAGCCATGCACGCGCAGCCCATGTGCAGCTTTACAATACCACTGTCCCGAACAGCCTGGCGCAAAGAAAAAGCCCGCCCCAAAGGGACGGGCCGGCATAACCGCAAGAGCCGGGGATCAGGCCGCCTGCGGGATCACCACGACTTCGACACGGCGGTTGCGGGCCTTGCCCTCCGGCGTCAGATTCGAGGCCACTGGCTGCTCTTCGCCATAGCCGACAATCCGCAGCCGGTGATAGGGCACGCCGCCGGCCTGGATCTGGTCGGCCACCGCATTGGCGCGGCGCTCGGACAGGCCCTGGTTATATGAGGCATCGCCGTCGCTGTCGGTATGGCCGATCACCCGCACAGTGCTGTTGGGGTAGCGTACCAGACTGTCGGCCACCCGGCGCAGGTCGCCCTGCACCGCGGGCGAGACCGCGGCGCTATCGGTGGCAAAGGTCAGGTCGTTCGGGAACGACAGGATCAGCCGGTCGCCAGTATTGACGATGGTGATATCGTCGTTGGCCAGGGTCTGGCGCAACTCGCGCTCCTGCGCATCCAGCTGGTTGCCGATCACGCCGCCGGCGGTCGCCCCCACCAGCGCTCCGGTGACTGCCCCCAGACCGCGGTCGGAATCGTTGGCAATCGCGCCAACGCCTGCGCCGATGATCCCGCCCAGCACCGCGCCTTTCTGGGTGTTGCTGCCCGGCGTGCCAATGGTTGCCGGATCGGTGCAGGCGCCAAGGCCCAGGGCTGCGGCGACAATACCTGCCGTGGTGAGTTTCATCTGCATCATCAAAATTCTGCCTTCTGCTTTCTCAGATCCGGTCCATTCCCGGCATTCCAATGGAATATCGGGCCGTGGCGCCGCCTTCTCAAGATAAGGCTTTCCTGATTAGGCGAAATACCGCGCAAAATCTGCTGTTACGGTGCAAAGGCAAAGTCCCAGCCCTCCTGTTCCATCCACAGTTTGCGCAGGGTTTGCGCCTCGCCCGCAAACTGCTCCTCCTGCAGTTCCGCCGAAAACATCCGGTCGGTGCGGAAGTGGCGGAAACCGCCGCGCAGCTCGCACCAGGCGGCGAGCATGGTGCATTCGATATGATAGATCAGCGCCAGCGGCCGCAAGGTGCGGCAGGTCTCGCCGCTTTCCGGGCTGACATAGGTTATCTGCAGCTTGCGGCACTCCCGCACCGCCTGGCGCAGCAGGGCTTTGGAGACGCAGCCCTGCTCAGGGTCGTCCAGCGGCGCACCCCATGGCGCCACCTGCAGCCAGTCGGCCGAAGCATGCACATCGCGGATTTTGCGGCTGACGCGGGCCGCAGCCTGCTGCATGGCGCCATCGCCGGTGCGCATCAGCATCGCCAGCCCCACATGCAGCGCCTCCAGTTCCTCCTCGTCGAAGTTGAGCGGCGGCAGGTCATAGCCGTTGCGCAGGATATAACCGATCCCGGCCTCGCCCTCGACCGGAGTGCGCATTGCCTGCAGCGCCGCGATGTCGCGGTAGATGGTGCGTTTGCTGACTTCCAGCTTCTCGGCCAGATCCTCAGCCCGCACCGGAGCGGTGGCGGAGCGCAGGATCTGGATGATTTCAAACAGGCGGCCGGTGCGGGGCATGGGCAGGCTCCAGTGACAGTCTGCTGACACCCTAGCACAAGCCGCTGACAACAGCCTGTCAGCAGTGGTCTGGTTTTCTGGTCCTCAGAAAAAAGGAGAGACACCATGCTTACCTACGACTGGATCGTCATGATCAGCCTTGGCAAGACAGGTTGCGGAACACACCCCCGCCCGTTGGCACCGCATGAAATAGAACTTGAGGAAGCCCGAAGGCGCCATGAGGCCCGGCAAGCGGTCACGCGACCGGCCCCCGGACTGTTGCAGCGCCTGTTCAGCCGGCGGCGCGCATTTCATCTGCCGCAGCCTCCTCGCCGCGCGCGGCCTCAAAGGCAAGCATAGCCCGTTTGACCGGCAGTCCCCAATGATAGCCGCCCAAGGCGCCGGATTTACGCAGGGCGCGATGGCAGGGAATCAGCCAGCTGACGGGGTTGCGGCCCACCGCAGTGCCCACCGCGCGCACCGCCTTGGGCGAGCCAATCGCCTGGGCCAGCTCGGAGTATGTGGTGACATGGCCCGAGGGAATGCGCAGCAGCGCCTCCCACACCTTGATCTGCAAGGGGGCGCCGATCATGTGCAGCGCGGTTTCGCCCTTTTGGGCAAAGGCCGCCTCGGCCAGCGGGCGCAGAGCCGTGGGATCCTCAATGAACTCCGCCTGCGGCCAGCGGGCCCGCATATCAGCCATTGCAGGCTCTGCCCCGGTCTCAGCCGCAAAGGCCATCCCGCATATGCCCTTGGCGGTGCCCATCACCAAGGCCAGGCCAAAGGGGCTGTCGAACCAACCCCAGAAGATTCGCAGACCATCGCCCTTGCGGGCATATTCGCCAGGGCTCATCGCCTCCCAGCGCAGAAACAAGTCGTGCAGACGCCCCGAACCGGACAGTCCCACCGCATGCGAAGCCTCCAGCGTAGTGAACCGTTCACGCAGGAGCGCCTTGGCATGGCCGAGCCGCAAGTACTGCTGATAGCGTTTGGGTGAAACTCCGACCCAGGCCGAGAACAGCCGCTGAAAATGCGCCGGGCTCATATCCATGCGGACCGCCAGCTGCTCCAGCGTCAGATCCTCGCCGCCATCGTCGATCAGCTCAATCGCCCGGCGCATGACGCCGTAGTGATAGGTGCTTTCCCGTGCTTCGATATTCATCGGTTCATCCTGTTCTGACTTGCCTTTGAAAGTAATACGGGCGGTCGCGGCAATCGACCCGGAACTTGCGGTTACAGCTCGCAATTTGTCAACTAAGTTGACGAATCATCATGACAGAACTTACTGTGCCGCCATGACAAAAACACTGGATCAGCTTTATGAGGCCGTTCAGGCCACCCGTCCGCTGATGCGCGGAATCACTGCGGCGGTGGAGCAAGGCACCCTGCCGCATGGCATATCCCTGGGCCAGCGGGCGCTTTTAGAAGGGCTCCTGAACCGCCCCGGCGCCACCGCGCCGCAGCTTGGCCAGGACCTGCAGCTCAAACGGCAGTTCGTGTCGCGCATCCTGAAAGAGCTGCGGCAGGCGGCGCTGATCGAGGCCAGCCCCAGCCCGGCCCGCAAGGGCAGCTCCTGCTACTGCCTCAAGCCCCGCGGCACGGAAATCATCCGGGAGATCCGGGCCCGCGAAACGGCGGTTTTGCAGCGCTTTGCCAGCGATTTCTCCGACGAGGACATCGCCACCCATCACCGGGTGCAACTGGCACTTACGCATTTCTTTATGACCCAGGCGCAGGAGGCCTGACATGGTTGTTTTATGGATCCTGGGCGGCCTGGCCGTGCTCGCCGCCGCTTACACGGCCTGGAGCATCCGCCGGATGACCGCTCCGACCCGGGGCCGCCGCATTGACACCGCCAGTCGTCCCGGCACAGCGCTGCTGGTGATCGACATGCAGGAAGATTTCACCCAGCTGCAAGCTGGCCGCGACTGGAGCGAAGCGGACCTCCTGGCTGCCATCAGCAGCATCCGGCAGCTTGCCCGCGAGGCCCGCTCCCGCGGCGAGCCGGTGATCGTAATCCGCCACATCATGAAAGGCTGGTGGACCAACCGGCTGAACAGCTGGGCCAACCAGGGCCTGGGCAATCAGAACTCGGCGGGCCTGGGTCTGGATCCCCGCCTTCAGCTGCCGGCATCAGCCGAGTTCGTAAAACACATCGGCGATGCGTTTTCGTCGGCCGCGCTGGA
The DNA here is from genome assembly GCF_000813745.1 of Leisingera sp. ANG-M1. GTDB lineage: Bacteria > Pseudomonadota > Alphaproteobacteria > Rhodobacterales > Rhodobacteraceae > Leisingera. The sequence continues at coordinate 30,665 of NZ_JWLC01000007.1, forward strand.
AGACTATCTGGCTGAAAACCGCATTGGCAAACTGCGGCTGACTGGCCTCGACGGCTGCCATTGCGTCCACAAGACCGCCTGCGGCGCCCTGAACCGGGGATATGAGGTGGAGATCGTCCCCTCTGCAGTCCTCGCCGCCGATCGCGCGGGCTGGGAACGCGTGCAAGACCAGCTTGCCAAGAGCGGCGCGAAACTACGGCCCTTCCCTTCGGCCTAGGCCAAGTTGCGGCGGGGCCGCAAGATAACAGAGCCTCAGCCTGCGCTGTGCTAAATTATTGCACCCGCCGGTGAGAACAGGCCATAAGCGCAGCCATGGCAAAGCAACTCGATTATCATACGCTGCGTGAGATCTTCACGCGCTTTCAGGCAGCTGAGCCCGAGCCCAAGGGCGAGCTGGAGCATGTCAACGCTTATACGCTGGTGGTCGCCGTGGCGCTGTCGGCGCAGGCCACCGACGCCGGAGTGAACAAGGCCACCCACGAGTTATTCAAGATTGCGGACACGCCGCAAAAGATGCTGGATCTGGGCGAAGAGCAACTGATCGAGCATATCAAGACCATTGGCCTCTACCGCAACAAGGCCAAGAACGTGATCAAGCTGTCGAAGATCCTGGTCGAGGACTACGGCGGCGAGGTGCCCAATTCCCGCGCCGCGCTGCAGTCGCTGCCCGGCGTCGGCCGCAAGACCGCCAATGTGGTGCTGAACATGTGGTGGAAACAGCCAGCGCAGGCGGTGGACACCCATATCTTCCGGGTTGGCAACCGCTCGGGCATTGCCCCCGGCAAAGATGTCGATGCGGTGGAGCGTGCGGTGGAAGACAACATCCCGGCAGATTTCCAGCAGCATGCCCACCACTGGCTGATCCTGCATGGCCGCTATCACTGCAAGGCCCGCAAGCCAATGTGCGGCAACTGTCTGATCCGCGACCTCTGCATGTATGAAGACAAGAACCTGTAAACCATTGATGCGGCATATTCACTTACCTGAAGCCGCCCCGGACATCCCCAAGGAGGGACCATGACAAAGACCTATCAGCTCGTCGGCATCGGCAATGCCGTGGTCGACGTGATCGCCCAATGCGAAGACAGCTTCCTGGCTGAACAGGGCATCGAAAAAGGCATCATGCAGCTGATCGAGCGCGACCGCTGCGAAGAGCTTTATGCGGCAATGGGCAACCGGGTGCTGACACCCGGCGGCTCAGTGGCAAATACCATTGCGGGCGCCGGCGCGCTGGGGCTCGAGGCTGCCTTTATCGGCCGGGTGCGTGAGGATGCGCTTGGGAAATTCTACGCCGATGCGATGAACAACGAAGGCGTCGCCTTTGTGAACCCGCCGGTCACCGAAGACGATCTGCCGACCTCGCGCTCGATGATCTTTGTCTCGCCTGACGGCGAGCGGTCGATGAACACCTATCTGGGCACGTCCTCGGAGCTGAGTTCGGCGGATGTTCCGGATGGGGCTGCCGGCAACGCCCAAATCATGTTCCTGGAAGGCTATCTGTTTGACAAGGACAAAGGCAAAACCGCGTTCCGCGAAGCTGCGCGCGCCTGCCAGGCCGGCGGCGGCAAAGTGGGGATGTCGATTTCGGACCCGTTCTGCGTCGAACGGCACCGGGCGGACTTCCTGGACCTGATCGGCAACCAGCTGGATTTCGTGATTGGCAATCAGGATGAGCTGATGGCGCTGTTTCAGACCGATGACCTGGAAGCGGCGATGGCCAGGACCGCAACGATCTGCCCGCTGGTGGTCTGCACCCGCTCGGGCGACGGGGTGACGGTGCTGAATGAGGGCGTGCGCATTGACGTCCCGGTCGAGGCGATTGTGCCGGTGGATGCCACCGGGGCGGGCGACCAGTTTGCAGCCGGCTTCCTGTTTGGCATGGCGACGGGGCGCAGCATGGAAGTTTGCGCCCGCATGGGCTGCATCTGCGCCGGCGAAGTGATCCGCCACATCGGCCCGCGCCCGGAAACCAATGTGCGCGCGCTTCTGGAGGAAGCCGGGCTGCTTTAACTCAGCCGGAGCTCTCCCGCCCGTCGGAACAGCACCTGACGGTGCTATCCCTCCCGTTGGCGTGGCGCGGGGCGGCAAAGCCGCCCCGCGCCACGCCCGCCCCGCCGTCCGCAGGACGCAAGGGCTTCAGCCCGCGCAGCTTCGGCCCTGCCAAGCTTTGCGCATCCGGTTGCAATTTCCGGCCTAACCGGAGTCCGCTGCAGCCTGAGCTTTGCTCAACAGCATTTTGAGCATCTCCACCTCTTGCCCGCTAAGCCCCGCCAGCAGCCGCGCCTGGGTCTGCACATGCGCACTCACCGCCCGCTCGATCAGAGCAAAGCCTGCGTCGGTCAGCCCGACCAGGAAACTACGGCTGTCCTCCGGGTTCACCTCACGCTTGACCAGCCCGTCCGCCTCCAGCCGGTCGAGCCGGTTGGTCATCGTTCCGGAGGCCACCATCGTCGCCTTCAAGAGATTCCCCGGCGACAGCACATACGGCGCGCCGGACCGGCGCAGCGTGGCCAGCACGTCGAACTTGGCAGCATTCAGCCCGAACTCCGCAAAAGTCTTATGCATTTCACGCTGATACGCCAAATACAGCCGCGCTACCCGGCCAATGATCCCCATTGCCGTGACATCCAGGTCCGGCCGCTCCCGTTCCCATTGCTGGGTGACAAAATCCACATGGTCCATATTTCCGGTTTAGGCGAGTTCATCTTGACGTCAAGATAAAAACCATTATCTCGACATCGAGATAAGGAGATCAATATGCCGGTACGAACCCTACTGCTGACCGCGCTGGCCCCTGCGATCTGGGGCAGCAGTTACGTCGTGACCACTACCCTGCTGCCCGGCCATTCGCCGCTGGTAGTCGCGCTGCTGCGGGCGCTGCCTGCGGGGCTGCTGCTGCTGCTGCTGGTGCGCCAGCTGCCGCCGCTGAACTGGCTGCCGCGGCTGATGGTGTTGGGCGCACTGAACTTCTCGCTGTTCTGGGTGCTGCTGTTTGTCTCCGCCTACCGTCTGCCGGGAGGCGTTGCTGCCACCCTGGGCGCGGTGCAGCCGCTGATCGTGGTGTTCTTGTCGGCGATGCTGCTCAGCACGCAGATCCGGGCCGCTGCGATCGCTGCCGCACTGCTGAGCATTGCCGGGGTTGCCCTGCTGGTGCTGACCCCGACTGCCGAACTGGACGCAATCGGCGTTTTAGCCGGGCTTGGCGGAGCGCTGTCGATGGCTGCGGGCGTCGTGCTGACCCGCAAATGGCAGCCGCCGGTTCCGCCCCTCACCTTTACGGCATGGCAGCTGACAGCAGGCGGGCTGCTGCTGGTGCCGGTTGCGCTGTGGACGGTGCCGGAGTGGCCGGTCTTCACCGCCGCCAATATCGCAGGCTTGGCATACATGAGCCTGATCGGAGGCGCGCTGACCTATATCCTGTGGTTCCGCGGCCTGGCCCGGATTGACCCTGCGCAAGTCTCTCTGCTCGGTGTGCTCAGCCCTCTGTCGGCGGTGATCCTGGGCTGGCTGCTGCTGAACGAGACCCTGACATCCAATCAGATGCTGGGCGCAGTTCTGGCGCTGTACAGCCTCTGGCTTGGGCAGTCCCGGCTTGGAGCTAGGCGGGCGGCAACCGCAGCAGAATAAACCCCATCACCGCGGCAGGGCAGGCTCGCAAGCCTTGCCGCGGTGGCAATCCAGCACCTGCCGCCTGGCTTCGGAGGTGTCGGCAAAAACAAAGCCGCCGCAGGCACCCGCCCGGATTACCAGATCACTGCCGCGCTGTTCGGCAAAGAATAGAAGATCGGCGCCAGACGCCAAGCCGCCGCACCAGGGGCCGAGGCATTCCACCTCCAGCACCGCTGCTACTTTGACCCGTTTGGAGAAATACTTGCCCTCCAGCATCTTGCCCGAAAGCTGCGCCGGAATGCGGGTCAGCGGCGGGGTGTCATTCGGATTGTCCGAGTGCGACTGCGGCAGCAGCGATTCGTCGAACCGCAGCTCGCCCGCGATGATGTTGTAAGCGCTTTCGGACTCTGCAGCCTGCAGGTAGGCGTCCGAGGGTCCCCAAGGCAGGCAGCTCAGAGCCGCGGCAGGCCCTGCCGTAATCAAAAGACAGCCCGCAATCAGTAAGGCACCGCCAGAAAAAACAGTTTTGGAAACCCGCATCTCACAAATGCTCCCTGAACTCTTCCACCACCCGCGCATAAACCTCGCGTTTGAAGGGCACGATCTTCTCCACCAGGCTGTCCACCGGTTGCCAGCACCAGGCCGAGAACTCCTGATGGTCGGTCTCGATGTTGATCTGATCGTCAGAACCAAGGAACCGCATCAGATACCATTTCTGCTCCTGGCCGCGGTATTTGCCGCCCCAGAACTTGGGGACGACGTCATGGGGCAGATCATAGGGCAGCCAGCCATCGCTCTCGGCGATGATCTCCACCAGCTCCGGGGCCACACCGGTTTCCTCTTCCAGCTCGCGCAGGGCCGCAGTGCGCGGGTCTTCGCCCGCATCGATTCCGCCCTGCGGCATCTGCCAGGCGTCTTTGAAACGGTCCTTGCGCTGGCCGACCCAGACACCGCCGCCGGCGTTGATCAGCATGACACCGACATTGGGGCGGTAGGGCAGCTTGGCGATCTGTTCCGGGGTCATGGCGGCTCTCCTCAGTATACTTTAACTTGCACCTTAGACTGCTTGCCGCCAAGGCACGCAAGGGGGTGACGCGGCGTTTGCCCGTGACAAGGCGGCCCATGGCACTGATCCTGAGCCCAACTGCCAGGGAGAGTTGAAGATGACTGCGTACCCGAACCTGCTGGCCCCGCTGGACCTGGGTTTCACCACATTGAAGAACCGGGTGCTGATGGGCTCAATGCATACCGGGCTGGAGGAGACCGGCGACTGGAACCGGGTGGCCGAATTCTATGCCGCTCGCGCGCGGGGCGGCGTGGCATTAATGGTGACCGGCGGCATTGGTCCGAATCTGGAAGGATCGGTTTTGCCGGGGGCCTCGATGATGACCACGGCCAAGGACGTGGAAAACCACCGGGTGGTGACGGAACGGGTGCATGCCGCAGGCGGCAAGATTGCGATGCAGATCCTGCATGCCGGCCGCTACGCCTACGGGCCGGAATGCGTCGGACCCAGCCCGGTGAAATCGCCGATCTCCCCCTTCCCGCCCAAGGAGCTGGATGAGGCTGGCATCGAGAAGCAGATCTCTGACATCGTGAACGCCGCCCGGCTGGCGCAGGAAGCAGGATATGACGGGGTCGAGATCATGGGGAGCGAAGGCTATTTCCTCAACCAGTTCCTGGTCACCCGCACCAACAAGCGCGAGGACCGCTGGGGCGGGCCGTATGAGAACCGGATGCGGCTGGCGATTGAGGTTGTCCGCCGCACCCGCGAGGCCGTGGGCCGCGAGTTCATCATCATCTTCCGCCTGTCGATGATCGACCTGGTCCCGGAGGGCTCCACCCATGAGGAAGTGGTGCAACTGGCACAAGAGATCGAGAAGGCCGGCGCCACTATCCTCAACACCGGCATCGGCTGGCATGAAGCGCGCATCCCAACCATCGCCACCTCGGTGCCGCGGGCGGCTTTTGCCTGGGTGACAAAGAAGCTGATGGGCAAGGTCTCGATCCCGGTGATCACCTCAAACCGCATCAACACGCCCGAGGTGGCCGAGCAGGTGCTGGCGGAAGGCTGCGCCGACATGGTCTCGATGGCGCGGCCGATGCTGGCGGATGCGGATTTCGTGGCCAAGGCTGCAGCCGGGCAGGCCGAGCGCATTGCCCCCTGCATCGCCTGCAACCAGGCCTGCCTGGATCATACCTTCGGCGGCAAGCTGACGTCCTGCCTGGTCAATCCGCGTGCCTGCCATGAAACCGAACTAATGATCGAGCCGGCAACGGCCGCCAAGTCAGTAGCCGTTGTGGGCGCTGGCCCGGCCGGGTTGTCTGCGGCACTGACAGCCGCCCAGCGCGGACACAGCGTCACCCTGTTTGACAAAGCTGATGAGATTGGCGGTCAGCTCAACATGGCCAAACAGGTGCCGGGCAAGGAAGAATTCTGGGGGCTCGTCGACTGGTACCGGGTGATGGTGGGTGAGGCTGGGGTCGCATTGGAACTTGGCCGAGAAGTAACAGCGGAGGACCTGACCGGGTTCGATGACGTGGTCATTGCCACGGGCGTCACCCCGCGCGATCCCAAGATTCCGGGCCAGGACTGCGAAAACGTGCTGAGCTACATCGACGTGCTCCGCCGCAAGAAACCGGTGGGCAAGCGGGTTGCAGTGATCGGCGCCGGCGGCATCGGGTTTGACGTTTGCGAATTCCTTTTGGAAGAGGGCCACAGCCCTGCCACCGACCTGCCTGTGTGGATGCGGGAATGGGGGGTGGCGGACCCTGGCGAGCACCGCGCAGGCCTTGCCCCCGAGGGCCCACAGCCTGCAGAGCCCGCCCGGCAGGTCATCTTGCTGCAGCGCAAGGCGGAGCGCCATGGCAAACGGCTGGGCAAGACCACCGGCTGGATCCACCGCGCCACGCTCAAGATGAAGGATGTGGAATTCCTAGGCGGCGTGAATTACGAGCGGATTGATGAGGATGGCCTGCACATCAGCTTTGGCGAGGCCCGCGAAAACCCCAGGCTAGTCCCTGTGGACAGCATTGTGCTTTGCGCAGGCCAGATCTCCGACCGCAGCCTGGCTGATGACTTGGCACAGCATGGTATAACGGCCCATGTTATCGGCGGCGCCGACGTAGCAGCAGAACTGGATGCCAAACGCGCCATCAATCAAGGCACCCGGCTGGCGGCAGCACTCTGAAAGGCACCGAGGCACTCCCGCCTGCGGTTCCACGCCCTGACGGGCCCGGCCCGCAGTTGGGCCCGGCGCCGTGCCTGCTGCACGACGGAAGGCACCGCGCAAGGCACGGTGCCATGCCCAACGGGCGCGGAGCATTTTCAATGCTCCTAAGCCTGGCGGGAACATGCTGCTTCCCAGAACCAGCCGTTCCCCCCTACCCTGGTCCGGCTGAGGACCGATAGTCCTTGGTCGTGAAGCACATCCGGCGAAGCTGCGGCGGGGCGCACTCCCGTTAGCCTGTTCGGGCTTGTAACCACTGTCTTCCTCCAGGACCTGATCAGGCTGCATATAACTCAGCCGTGCGCGTCGCGGCTGTCGTGTGGGGCCTCCATACGCTCCCGCAGCCCATAGTCCCGGATCACGCCAGCGACCCGCAGCCGGTAATCCGCAAAGATCCCGGCACGGCCCTGCGCCTGCACCGCCCGGTGCTCCTCCAGCTGCCGCCAGCGCTGCACCGCCTCCTCATCCCGCCAAAACGAAAGCGACAGCAGCTTCTCCGACGCTGTCAGGCTCTGGAACCGCTCCACCGAAAGGAACCCCTCCGCTTGCTCCAGCAGCGGCCGCAATTCCCCGGCGGCCTCAAGGTAGGCCTGCTGACGCCCGCCGGCGATTTCAACTTCAAAGATCACGGCAATCATGCCACTCCTCCCGGCCCGGCCCCATGCGGTGCAGAGGCCAGAGTCAACCAGGTCCGGTCCTCACGCAGCAAAAAACGTTCTTGCTGCGCAAATTCGTAATTCTGCCGCCCCAGCGGGTCAGCGGCCAGCCGGGCCCGATAAGCCTCGTACGCCGCCAAGCTCTCGATATTGTAGATCCCATAGGCCAGCGACGACGACCCTTCATGAGGTGCGTAATAGCCAACCAGGCCGGCACCGCAGCGCGGGATAGCCTGTCCCCATACACGGGCGTATTGTTCGAACTGCGCCTTCTTGGCCGGGTCGATCTGATACCGGATGATGCAAGTCAGCATAGCCACTCCTTTGCTTGCTTGTGCTCTTTGCCTACCCTGGGCTTGCGGCCGGAAGCTTCGCTCAGCACCGAAGTGTGGCAAGCATGCGCCCTGATTTCACTTCATAGGCTGGTTGCACACGCTTTCAGAACGCACCTTTTCCGGAACCGGCGCCCGCTGCGATAACGGCAGAGCCGCTTGTTTCTTCCGGTTGTTGGAGAGAGCTCCCGCCCGTCGCGGCAGCATCAAAGATGCCGCGCTCCCGTTGGGCCTGGCGCCCTGCCCGGCGGGCGGGGCGCGCGCCGCACCATCAGGTGCGGCGCCGGACCCAACTGGCACGGGCTCCCGCTAGGGAACCATTTGCCAGGCGGGAGCACTTTGCCCTGCGGCACACCTGTAATTTTGGGTTTCCCTCCCGGAGTCGGCCCGCCCGCTGGCCTCGACCCTGCCGTTTCCTTCCCGAAAACGATCCCCTTAAAACCCAGCAATTATCCCACCCCTGCCCCGTTCTTGCCCGATTTCACCGGCAACACTTAAGGCAACACGGCTTTACGAGGATGGGTGAATATGGATCGGCTTACGGAAATGGAGGCCTTTGCCAATGTGGTGGACCAGGGTGGCTTCACCGACGCGGCACGCAAGATGGGGATCTCGAAATCGGCGGTTTCCAAACATGTCTCCAGCCTGGAGGCCCGCCTTGGCGCACGGCTTCTGAACCGGACCACCCGCCGCGTCTCCCCCACTGAGATCGGCCTGGCCTATTACGACCGCGCCCGCCGGGTACTGAACGATGCCGGCGAAGCGGACGCGCTGGTTACCTCGATGCAATCGGCGCCCTCTGGGCTGCTCAGGATCTCGGTCGCCACCGATTTCGGCGTCAACCACCTATCGCCAGTGCTGTCGGACTTCCTGCGCGACTTCCCGGACATCACCGTCAACATGGTGCTGAACAACCGCTATGTGGAGCTGATCTCCGAAGGTTTCGACATGGCGGTGCGGATCGGCGAGCTGGAAGACAGCAGCTTGCGGGCACGCAAGCTGACCGAGACCACCAAGCGGATGATCGCCTCGCCGGCCTATCTGGAGAAATACGGGCGGCCCCAGAAGATCGACGAGCTGAACACCCACAAGCTTCTGCATTACTCCAGCCAGTCCAGCGGGAATGTCTGGAAGATCACCGCGCCGTCAGGCGAAAAGCGCCAGGTGCGCACCTCCGGCTGGCTGTCGGTGAATGACGGGCAATCGCTGCTGAACGCAGCTATCTCCGGCCTCGGCATCGCTTACCTGCCCAGCTACCTCTACTCGGAAGCGCTGGAAGAAGGGCTGGTCGAGGACGTGATGCCCAGCCTGCCGATGGAAACCCAAGGCATCTACGCGGTCTACCCGCCGGGCAAGTTCACCCAGCCCAAGGTGCGCGCCTTCATTGACTTCCTGGTCCATGCCTTTGCCGACCGCGACCCCTCGGAATGGAAAACCTGAACCGGTTTAACGGAAAACCGGGCCAAGACCTCCCTCGAAGACCTGCCCCTGCGCCAAACGCGGGGGCTTTTTTTTCGGCGTGCGCTGCTACTTCAGCTGCGCGGGCAGCCCCTTCATGAAGGCCGCTGCCAGCCCCGCGATCTCCTGCACCCGCGCTTCATCCACTTCCTTTTGGTTCAGCCAGGTCAGGCTGAGCAGCGCCAGGATCATCGACCGCCGCGAAGTTGCAATCTCGCCCAGCCGTTTTCGGCTAAGGTGCCCCAGCCCAAGGTGGCGGCGGTGAAACTCTGCTTCCAGATCCAGCATTTGCACGATCAAGGCCTGGTTTTCATCAAAGGCATTGGGCGTCTGATGATGCACCTCGGCGAAATCATTCAACGACAGCCGAACAATCCCCGGCCGCTCAGCAAAGAACCGGGTGGTGCGCAGGCACAGTTCCTCCACTGCCCCGTCGCCCTGCAGGTCCTCCGGCAGCTTCAGAAGTGCTGTCTCTGCCGTCAGTGCGTTGCGAATCAAAGCTGCCAGAATTCCCGGCAGCCCCTTGTAGTGATTGTAGGCAGAGGCAGGTTCAATCCCGACGCGGCGGGCAATCCCGCGCAGTTTCAGCCCCGACGGCCCCTCTTCCCCACATAGTTTTTCCGCCGCGATCAGAATCGCCTCAGGCGTTGAAAAACCAGCAAATTCTTCCGCAATCCGCTTTGCCTTGCCTGCCATGCTCACTCTTCCGTGATCCGCCGTCGCGCGGCTTTCATTTGACTCTTTAACTAACGGTGTTAGTCAAAACTACCAATGTTAGTTTTGGAGAAAACCATGCCCTTGAGATCCACCCTTGCCGCAGCTGCCCTGATAGCAGCCGGCTCTGCCGCACAAGCCCAGACCGCGCCGCTGACCGAGGCCGCCGATGGCGTCTACCACTTCTTCGCGATGGGCTATTCCAGCATGGCCGTAGTCGGGGAGACCGGCGTGCTGATTATTGACCCGGCCTTTTCTCCCCGCGCCGAGATGTTCAAAGAGGAGCTGGCCAAGGTCACCGACAAGCCGGTGACCCATGTGGTGCTGAGCCATGAGCATTTCGACCATATCGGCGGCACCGAAGTATTCCCGGATGCCGAGATCATCATGCAGGAGAACGGGCTGGACGTGCTGAAGCTGTCGCCGCTGATGCCGTCCCCCGAGGTGACCACCACCTTTGACGAGGCCCTGACCATTGATCTGGGCGGCCAGACGGTTGAGCTCAGCCAGCCAGCCATTGCCGACGGCGTGGCCACCGCCGTGGCCCGGGTTCTGGAAAGCAATGTGGTGTTTTCAGCCGATCTCTATGTGCCGCGGAAACTGTCGCCTCATGAGTTCAAAGAGGACACCAATTTTGTCGGTTCTGCACTGGTGCTGAACACTCTGGCCGGCTGGGATCCGGCCTATGCGATCAACGGCCATTCGGCGGGCAACAGCGTCGAAGCGCTGAAGGAAAACGCCAAGTTCTACACCGATTTGCAGGCCGTGGTCAGCGCCCGGTTCGAAGAGGCCTTTGCCAGCGATGATCCCGCGGCGCCCTGGAACCTGCTGTTCAGCATATCGGAGGAAGTGGAGATGCCGGAATATTCGGATTGGGAAGGCTATGAGGAGAACTTCCCTGCCTATGTCCGCCGGATGGCGCTGTCGGTGCTGCACGGCGGCTGAGTCCCGGCCTGGACAAGGGAAACAAAACGGGCCGCCCGCGCGGCCCGTTCCAGTCTGAGGGGTTGATCAGCTCTTGTAGTGCGGCGCCTCGGCGTCCAGGCGGCGGCGGATCGCATGCCATTCCAGCTCGCCCTCATAACCGTACCAGTCGCTGGCCGCCATGTCGCTGAGGTGCCGCTTCTGCTCGCTTTCCGGAATGGTGCGGATCTCGACACCCGGGCAAGCCGCCGCCTTTTGCACTTCCAATTGCACCGCGCAAGCCTGGTCCAGATAGAAGGAACGGAAGAAGGCCTCGCCCGCCCTGCCTCCGAACACAAAGGCGCCGTGCCAGGCCTCAACCACCGCTTTCTTGCCGCGGCCTGCCTCCAGCAGACCGTTCAGGAAGTCATCGGTGCATTCAAACTCATAGTCGGTATAGCCCAGCACATCGCCGCCGCCGATCATTAGATAGGCTTGGCTGTATGGGCCGACTCCGTCCTTTTGCGCACTTACGCCCATGATCGCTTTGGTATGGATGTGCATGATGCAGTTCTTCTCAGGCTCCGCCTCGAAGAACAGCTTGCCAATCTCAGTCGCCGAAGGGTTCGGCTCACCGTTCTCCGGATTGTGATTGACCCGGTCAAAGCCGACCTTGATCAGGTTGGAGGCGGTCACCTCCTCATGCATCCAGCCATAGTGATGGGTGATCAGCGCATCTTCGCCGGGAACCCGGATCGCGTGCCATTGGTTGGTCTGGTCGGTCAGCCGGTATTTCACCAGCGCGTTGTAGATCGCGGCCAGCTCGCAGCGGGCTTCCCATTCGGCATCCGAGCAATTGGCAGGACGGCCTTCCAGCGGGGTGGGGGTCATGACGGTCATGGCGTTTCCTTCTCCTCTTTCCGGCCCAGCCTATGCCGCAGGTCCGGAGTTAAATTTATCTGTAAACGCCCAAAACTTTGCGAAATACTCCCCGCCATGCAAAAGGTAGACTTCCTCCTGTTTCCCGGCTTCCAGATGCTGGCCTATGTGCTGGCCACCGAGACCCTGCGCCTGGCCAACAAATGCGCCGGCGTCCAGGTATTTGAATGGGAGACGCTGACCGCCACGCAGAGTGCAGTGCGCGCCTCCAACGGGGCGCTGGTTTCGCCGGACCGGACTGGCTGGCACGGCACTCCCCGTCCCAGCCTGGTGCTGCTCTGCGCCGGCTATGATCCGCTGCACAATGTGCCTGCAGGCGCACGCGCCTGGCTGGCCAGAATGGAGCGCAGCGGTGCCACGCTCGGCGGTGTCGATACCGGCTCGGTGGTGCTGGCCGCGCTTGGATTTCTGGACGGGCATGAGGCGGTTCTGCATTACGAAGCCGAACCCGGCTTCCGCGAGGCTTGGCCTGACATCAACGTCAGCGACCGGATTTACTGTCTCGGCAACCGGCGCCTGACCGCTGCCGGCGGCATTGCCACAAGCGATGCCATGCTGGCCTGGATTGCGTCTGTTGCCTCCGCGGCGCTGGCCGCGGCAACGTCAGACGCCATGGCCCACGGCGAAATCCGCCCGCCCGCTGCCAGGCAGCGGATCGAGAAGACAGCCGACCCCGTTCTGCAGCAGATGCACCGGCTGATGGCCGCCGCCATCCAGGAGCCGAAACCGCTTCAGCAAATTGCAGACGAGCTGAACCTCAGCCTCAAAGCACTGCGCCTGCGCTGCCAGCGCGGGATCGGCATGACACCCAAAGCCCACTACCTGCAACTGCGCCTGGCCTATGCCAGGGATCTGCTGCGCAATACGGAAATGCCGGTGACCGAGGTGAGCTTTGCGGCGGGATTTGCGTCGCCTGCAAGCTTTTCACGCCAGTTCAAATCCCGCTACCATCACAGCCCCCGCACCTTGCGCCGCCGCTGAACTCCTTCCGCCCCTCGCAACACCGGCTCCCGAAGCGCTCCCGCCCGTCCCCACTGCAGGAAACCTGCACCGGTCCGGTTGGGCCAGGCTCGGCGCGCTGCGCCGAGCCTGGCCCAACGCCGCTAAGCGGGTCTGGCGCAGCCAGGGCTGCTGCGGGGGCGGGAGCACATCCGTTTTCTTTGGCAGCCAGCCTCAATTGCTGATCAGCACCGCTTCCACCCGCCGGTTCACTTCACGGCCCTCCGGCGTCCTGTTGCTGGCTATAGGCGCCAGGTAACCCGCCCCGGCCACATCAATGCGGCCGCTGTCAACACCCAGGCTTTCGACCATCCGCGCCTTCACCGACCCCGCCCGGCGCTTTGAGATGGCAATGTTCTGCTTCAGCCCGCCCACTGTATCCGTATGGCCCACCAGCAGTATGCGGTAGCCCGGGTTGGCTTCCAGCACCGCAGCGAGGTCGCGCAGGCTAGCATAGTCCCGCTCGCCGAGCCTCGCCGATCCGCTCTGGAACTCCAAGTCCCGCAGCGCAGTATGCCCTTGCACCTCCAGCACTTTGGCGAGCTCCAGCGGCAGTTCCTCCACCAAAGCCTGCTGCGCGGGCTTCATAATAGCAGGCCCCGCGGCCGGCGGCGCAACGTCGATCACTTGCAGATAGGCAGCGCCGCCAGATTGGGACACCAGCACCGAAACCGCCCGCTCCGCCTTGACCGCCGAGAGAAAATGGTAAGCGGAGATATCCACCATCATATCCGGCGACGGCACGACCTCGATCCCGAAACGGAATCCGAAGCCGCCGCAGTCGCGTGCAGCGCAGTCCAGGAGCACCTCATAGCCTTGGGCCAGCAGCTGCTCGCGCAGAGGTGCCAGGATCTGCAAAACCGCGGCCTGCCCCTCCAGCCGCCAGGTCCGGCGCAGGATCCTGCCTTCGAACCGTTGCGACGGAACCTTGTCTGCCGCCTCCGGCCCGGCCGGCAGCTGATAGACCCCCAGCGCCGTGGCCCGCTCGGACACTGCAACCGCGCCGGCCGGCAGAACAAGCTCTGCAGCCGCAAGCCATCCCGGCAATACCGCCGCGCAGATCACGGCAAGGATACGTCTCACCGGCACTGGCTGTGGTATTCCGGATTGGGCGCCATGGCAGTCGCGCTGGCCACCCGGTTGGACATGTTGAAGAAGCCGGTGACATTGGCAATGTCCCAAATATCCCGGTCCGTGAACCCCGCATCGCGCAAAGCCTGCCGGTCCGCCTCCTCGACCTCGGAGCTCGCCGTGGTCATCTTGGCAGCAAAATCCAGTATTGCCCGCTGCCGCGCGTCCAATGGCGCCACCCGGTAGTTCATCACCAGCATCTCACCCAGCTGCGGGTCCCCCGACAGCTGCCGCACCGCTGCGCCATGCGCCACCAGGCAGTAGAAACAGCGGTTGATCGCCGAGACCACCACCGCAATCATCTCCCGCTCCAGCTTGCTGAGACCACTGTCCGCCAGCATCAGGTCATTGTACATCGCGGTGAAAGCATTGAGCTTATCGATGTCAAACGCATTGGCCTTCAGCACATTGGGCACAAATCCCAGCTTCTCGGTGCAGATATCGAAATACTTCTGTGTCTCCGGCGGCAGCGGGTCCACCATTGGCAGGTCAAGAGCGGTGGGCTGGGTCTGATCACTCATCGAGGTCAATCGCCTTCTTGCAAAATCCGGTAGTGATACTCTCCAACGCAGTCCATCCCGAGGGAAGCATAAAGCCCGTTGGCGCCTTCGTTACGTTTCGTGCACAGCACCGCCAGCTCAGCGGCGCCGTTCTCAACCGCCCAGAACGCCGCCTGCCGCATCATCCAAGCGCCCATGCCGGCCCGGCGCTGATGCGGCAGGATCTCCAGCGCATGCACCATCGCCACGCCATCATGGATTGCCACGAATCCCACCCCCGCGGGCTTGTCCTTGTGGCGGCCCAGCAGGCCGGTTTTTGGACCTTTTACGCGGCCCATCACCGCGATCCGCTCCGGCCCGATGCCGCCCTGCGCCCAGATCTCGCGCTGTATCGCCAGCGGCTCCCAGATGCAAAAGGCAGTGACCCGCGGCACCGGAATGTCCGTCAGCGCCTCAGCCCGGCAGGTCCACAGGTTGACCGGGTCTTTCACCGCATAGCCGCGCGCCTCAAGCTGCGCGTCCAATTCCGCCTCGCCGTCGCGGATCATAAACAGGCAGTCCTGGCCCATGGCCCGCATCGCCTCTTCTGCGGCAGCAATCTCCGCCTCCGAAGCCGCTCCATTCACCGTTGCCGCCGACACCCGGCTGCCGCCGCCCTGCCCTTCGCGCAAGGTCACCGGACCCAGTTCGCGGACCGCAGCAGAGGGCCATGTCGCCTCGGTCACGGCGTAATAACGGGGATCGGTGGTCACAGCTCCAGCTCCTTTGCCAATGCGGTCATTGCCGTATCAATCCGGGCGCCATCTGTGCCCCGGATCACGATGTTGGCGCCAAATACGCCGTCTTTCTGAAACGGGTAGCAGCCCACCGAGAGATCCTCATAGGCCTCGGCCAGCGCCCGCAGCGGCCCGGCGATCTCGCCCTCTCCGCGGAACACACGCAGCGTCTGCGACAGCATCGGCCGGCCGCCTGTCAAAGTCGGCATCACGCTGGCCACCATGGCCTGAAAAATCATTGGCACGCCAGCCATTACATGCACATTGCCCAAGATGAACCCCGGTGCCGCCGAGACCGGATTGTCGATCAGCGCAGCCCCATCGGGAATGCGCGCCATCCGCAGCCGCGCCGCGTTCAGCTCAATCCCCTGGGTGTCGTAGTGGGCCTGCAGAATCGCACGGGCGTCCGCGCGCACATCCAAATGCGCACCAAAAGCCTTGGCGATGCAATCGGCGGTAATGTCATCATGAGTCGGCCCGATACCGCCGCTGGTGAAGACATGATCATATGCCGCCGCCAGCGCCTGCACCGCTGCAACGATTGCAGCCTCGTCATCGCTGACCACCCGTGCTTCCTTCAGATCAATGCCATGCTTGGCCAGCTCACCCGCCAGATAGTGCATATTGGCATCCTGGGTGCGGCCGGACAGGATCTCATCCCCGATGACCAGCATGGCTGCCGTTGGATTGGCCATGTTCTTCCTCCCTTGATACCTCGCTTTCGCAGGTATAGGCCCGATCTTATGCGCTTTGAAACCCCTCTGATCCCCGCCGTGCTGATCCGCCGCTACAAACGCTTCCTTGCCGATTGCCGGCTGCAGGACGGCCGCGAAGTCACCGCCCATTGCGCCAACCCCGGCTCCATGATGGGGCTGGCGGAGCCGGGCATGAAAATCTGGCTGGAGCCCAACGACGACCCGAAGAAAAAGCTGAAATACGGCTGGCGCCTGGTCGAACATGACGGCGGGCATTTCACCGGCGTCGACACCTCGGTGCCCAACCGCGCCCTGCGGGCTGCACTGGAAGCAGGCGAAATCCCCGAGCTCGCCGCTTATAAAACCGTGCGCCCCGAAGTGAAATACGGCGAGAAAAGCCGTATCGACTTCCTGCTCAGCCAAGACGGGCTGCCAGATTGTTATGTCGAGGTGAAAAGCGTGACCCTGTCGCGCCAGCCAGGCCTGGCGGAATTCCCAGACAGCGTCACCGCCCGCGGCACCAAGCACCTTGGAGAACTGGCGAATATGGTGGCGCAAGGCCACCGCGCGGTGATGCTCTATCTGGTGCAGCGTACCGATTGCAGCCGCTTCCAGCTGGCGGCGGACATCGACCCGGCCTATTCGGACGCCTTTGCCAGCGCCCATGCCGCGGGCGTTGAGCGGCTGGTCTACGGAACCTTGATCACGCCTGCGGGTGTTGAACTGGGCACAGCTTTCCAGTCCGACTAATGTCCTGCCCGGCTTCAGGCCGGGCAGCGCCCGACCCTCCCCGTCAAACCTGAGGTTTGCTTTCAGCAAAATGGGAGGGCGCTGCCCTTCGCTCTTGTTCCCGCCCCCTCTGGCCCTTTGCCCGCAAAACCCTTACATACGGGGGCAACAGGCATCGATTGGAGCCCATCGGGATGAGATCAAAAGACGGCCGCACCACCAAGGACGGCATCCGCATTCATGAGCCCGGCGACTATGCCGGCATGCACAAGGCAGGCGCCTTGGCTGCGCGCATCCTGGATGACATCGCTGCCCATGTGTTCCCCGGCCAAAGCACCGGCGAGATCGACCGCATCATCACCCAGATGGTCGAGGACTCCGGCGCCAAATCCGCCACCATCGGCTACAAGGGCTATCAGCACGCCAGCTGCATCTCGGTGAACCATGTGGTCTGCCACGGCATCCCCGGCGACAAGAAGCTGAAAGACGGCGATATCCTCAACATCGACGTGACGGTGATCGTCGACGGCTGGTTCGGCGACACTTCGCGCATGTTCGTGGCCGGCAAGCTGCCGCGCAAGGCCGAGCGCCTCATCCAGGTAACCCACGATTCGCTGATGAAGGGAATCGAGGCGGTGAAGCCCGGCAACACCTTCGGGGACATCGGCCACGCAATCCAGTCCTACGCCGAAAGCCAGCGGATGAGCGTGGTGCGCGATTTCTGCGGCCACGGGCTGGGCACCGTGTTCCACGCGCCGCCCAACGTGCTGCACTACGGCCGCCCCGGTACCGGCCCGGTTCTGGAAGAGGGCATGTTCTTTACCATCGAGCCGATGATCAACCTGGGCCGACCGGAAACCAAGATCCTGGCTGATGAATGGACCGCCGTCACCCGCGACAAGTCGCTGTCGGCGCAGTTTGAGCATTCGATCGGGGTAACCGCAGACGGGGCCGAGATTTTCACCCTGTCGCCGGCGGGGAAATTCCACCCGACCTACGGATAAGCGGACAGGACGGAAGCGGGGGCCAGCCCCCGCACCCCCGGGGTATTTCTGACCAGAAAGAAGCAGCCGAGAGTTTCGGCAGCTAGCTGTCCCGCTCCTCTGCCTCCTGCAGCCGCCACAGGGCCAGCAGCATGGTGCCATCCGCCCATGGGGTCACCGCATCCTGAATGAACAGCGGCGCCCGCACCGGTTTCGGCTTGGGCCGGGTCCGGGTTTCAGCGTCCTGTGCGGGCTGCAGGAACGGGGTGCGCAATGTCTGTTCCATGCCTGGAACAGTAGCACAGCCGCCTCAGATCGACAAAAGCGCGGGCACCTCTGCCATATCGCTGAACACTTCAGCCCCGAGCGCCGCCAGCTTTTGACCCTGCCCCTGCGGCGCGAAGCCCAGGCAGCGCATGCCGGCCCGCACCGCCGCAGTCACGCCGCTGCCGCTGTCTTCGATGACCAAACAGTCACGCGCCTGCACGCCGAAATGGCTGGCGGCGGCCAGGAACAGCCCCGGCTCGGGCTTTGCCACGCCAAGGGCCTGGGCCGAGAACATTGCCTGAGGGTGGAACCGCTCCCACAACCCGTTCTGGCCCAGGGTGATGCGCATCTTCTCCTCGCTGCCGTTGGACGCAACGCAGACCGGGATCCCCTTGGCATCCAGCCGGGCGAGAAGCGCAGGAATGCCCGGTGTCAGCGGCACGCCTTGCTTCAGCTGGGCATAGGTGTCAGCGAAGACTTCGGCGATCCAATCCTCCGGCAGAACCGCCCCCAGGCCGCGGGCCTTCTCCATGACCCCCGTCATGGTGCCGCCAACGAAATGAGTCATCGACTGCTCCAGGGTCAGCACCAGCCCGTGCCGTGCCAGATTGTCGATCAGCGCTTGGTTCGACGCAGGCTCGCTGTCCACCAGCACGCCGTCACAGTCAAAGATTACCAGCTTCGGGGTGGGAAAGGTCTTGGGCATGCTAACTTACCTCATCGCAGAATTGGCGATGCCCGCGCAGCGCGCAGACTCTAATCCTGTACTCAAGTAAAGTAGCCTGCCGGCTGCAGCAAACCAGCGGTGAGCAATCCCCTGCCCGGCCTGTTTCAGCCTGAAACATCCCGCCACATCAGTGAGATATGGGTATCACCGTATTTGCGGCTGTCCTGCAGCTCGAACCCCTCGGGCGCGGGCATTGCGGTGTTTTCCTCCCAGACAACCAGCGCGTCATCCGCGACCCAGCCGCCTTTGACCGCAGCTGCCAGCGCCTTTTCGCCAAGCCCCTTGCCATAGGGGGGATCAAGGAAAATCAGGTCAAACGGCGCATCCGGATTCTGCCCCAGTTTCAGCGCGTCGCGGCGTGCAAGCGTGCAGCGGTCTTCCGCCTTGCAGATCGCGATGTTCTTCTTGATCAGCCCGCCGGAAACACGCCCGTCATCGACAAACAGCACTTCGGCGGCGCCGCGCGACAGCGCCTCCAGTCCCAAAGCACCGGTGCCCGCAAACAAGTCCAGCACCCGGGCGCCGGGAATGGCGCCGGTGTGGGTCAAAACATTGAACAGGCTTTCGCGCACCCGGTCGGTGGTGGGGCGCAGATGGGCGCCCGCATCCCCCTTGCCCACCGCGGCCAGAGCCCGGCCGCGGAAGTCTCCTGCAATGATCCTCACGCTTTCAGAAGCGGCTTCAGATCGGCGGCAGAGTCGGCAACCACGCCTTTGTCGGCGGTCTTGCCCATGTCGATCAGGCGCTTGGCCACCATATAGGCGCGCGGGTCGTTCATCGCGTCAACCGCCACCAGCTGATCGCCGGCATAGTACCAGAACGACACCTGCTGCCCCTCGCCCTGACGCGTCACCACGTTGTCGTAGCCGGTGTTGAGCCCCGCGATCTGCAGCTTGACGTCATACTGGTCCGACCAGAACCAGGGCTGCGCCACATAATCCTTGTCCGCGCCCAGCATGTTCTGCGCCACAACTTCGGCCTGGTCGATCGCGTTCGGCACGCTTTCCAGGCGAATGCGGTTGTCCTTGAACGGGAAGGAGGCACAGTCGCCCGCCGACCAGATCGACGCGTCCGAGGTGCGGCCCTTGGCGTCCACCTTGATACCGTTGTCCAGCTCCAGCCCCGCCATTTCGGCCAGCTGTGAAGACGGGGTGATGCCCACCCCAACCACGACGAAATCCACTTCTACCGCTTCGCCGCCGCTCAGCACCGCGCGGGTGACCTTGCCGTCTTCGCCTTCCAGCCGCTCCAGCCCGACACCTTCGCGGATGCTGACACCGTGCGAGGAATGCAGGCTGCGGAAGTAGTCCGAGGTCTCGGGCGCTGCAACGCGCTGCAGGATACGGTCGGCCATCTCGACCAAAGTCACCTGCACGCCGCGCTTGGCGCAGACCGCGGCTGCCTCCAGCCCGATATAACCGCCGCCAACGATCAGCGCGCGCTTGCCTTCGGTGACATTCGGCGCCATTGCATCAACGTCGGTCAGGCCGCGCACCACATAGACATCGTCCAGATCGCCGCCGATCGCAGCCGGCAGGCGGCGCGGGTCGGAGCCGGTGGTCAGCGCCAGCTGGTCGTAGGAGACCACTTCATCCCCCAGCGAAACCGTCTTGGCCGCAGGATCAATTGCGGTCACCCGCGCACCCAGCTTCACGGTGATGTTGTTTTCCTCATAGAAGCTCGCAGGCCGCAGGAACAGACGCTCCAGCTCCATCTCGCCCAGCAGATAGGCTTTGGACAGCGGCGGACGCTGATAGGGCAGTGCCTCTTCTGCACCGATCAGGGTAATTTCACCGTCAAACCCGTCCTTGCGCAGTTTCGCCACAAGCGAGGATCCCGCCTGGCCTGCTCCAATCACAACGATGTGGGACATCTACGCTTGCCTCCCGCAATAGTTCCAGTCACGCTTTGAACGGACCCTATAGACACAGGGCCCCAAAACGCAATCATGAGAAAGAGGAACGTGCGATGATTTCTGTTGGAGACCAACTGCCGGACGCGACACTGACGCTGATTGGAGACAACGGCCCCGAGCAGGTGCAGCTGTCAGACAAGCTGAAGGGGCGAAAAGTGGTGCTGTTCGCGGTTCCCGGTGCCTTTACCAGCACCTGCCACTCGGCGCATGTGCCCAGTTTCATCCGCACCAAGGACCAGTTTGCAGAAAAGGGCGTGGAGGAAATCATCTGCCTGGCGGGCAACGATCCCTTTGTGATGTCGATCTGGGGCGACAACACCGGCGCGAAAGAGGCCGGGATCACCATGCTGTCGGATGCCGAATGCACCTTTACCGAGGCCATCGGCATGCGCCTGGACGCCCCAGCCGCCGGTCTGATCGGCCGCTCGCTGCGGTATGCGATGCTGGTGGAGGACGGCGAAGTGAAGGTCCTCAACAAGGAAGAGAACCCCGGTCAATGCGAGCTGTCGGCGGGCGAAGGCCTGCTGGACTCAATGGGCTAACATTTATCTGTTTGCGGCCGTCTGTTCCGGGCGGCCGCGAGCGCGCGACTTAAAAACATTGTCAAAACTTACGGCTGCAGCCCTATTCTAACTTTTCACACGCAACATTGCGTCTTCGTACTTGCTTGTTTGTGCAAGGATACTCGTATGCCATTCAGCTTGCTCAAACTTTCCAGCGGGTTTTTCTCTCTTGAATTCGAAACATCTGACTTGCCCCATGTCAGAGAAGTTATCGAAGCCGCCTTTGGGCACCCTAAGATCACCCAACACGCTATTAGCTCCGCCATTGAAATTGCAGGGTGTAAACTCACCTTCCAGAACGAGTGGGATGACCCTTGCCTCATCTCTGGCTCTGACGAGGGCAATCAAGTTTTAACCAAGCTATTCAGCCTGCTAACAGCCAAGGACAGTTAGTTGCTATTGCAGAGCCTGCGAATACGATCACCCCTGCGGCTCGCCGAAAAGACCATCCATCTTGCGCGCTAGTTTGGCGTCCTGGGCGCTGATCCCGTCCACGTCATGTGTGGTCAGCACCACCGTGACCCGGTTGTACACATTGCTCCATTCCGGATGGTGGTTCCATTTTTCGGCCCAGATCGCGGCGCGGGTCATCCAGCCGAAGGCATCGGTGAAATTGGCGAACTTGAAGGTCTTAATGATCGCATCGCGGCCCTCGACCATTTCCCATCCGGTGGCAAACAGCGGCTCCAGCAAGGGGCCGCGGGTGGCGTCGGAGAGTTTTTCCGTCATTCTTGCTCCTCCACATGCGCTTTGCGGAACGGGCCGTAGTCGGTGAGGATCTCGATCTCTTCCTCCACCGCAGCCCGCTCGGCCTCAAGGTAGCGGCCGACAGCCTCGGCAAACCCGGGATCACCGATCCAGTGCAAACTATGGGTCTGGGTCGGCAGATAGCCACGCGCCAGCTTGTGCTCACCCTGCGCGCCGGCCTCGATCCGGTCAAGCTTCATGGCAATGGCCAATTCGATGGCCTGATAGTAGCACAGTTCGAAATGCAAGCAGGGGTGGTGTTCCACGCATCCCCAATAGCGGCCGTAAAGCGTTTCACGGCCAATGAAATTCAGCGCACCGGCGACATAGCGCCCGTTGCGCCAGGCGAGAATCAGCGCCATGTCGCCAGCCATGGTTTCATGCGCAATTTGAAAGAAGGCCCGTGTCAGATAGGGCGAACCCCATTTGCGCGCGCCGGTGTCCTGGTAAAACTCCCAGAAGGCGTCCCAGTGTTCGGGCCGCAGGCTGCTGCCCTGATAAACTTGGATCTCACCGCCGAAACACTGCGCCTGCATTCGCTCCTTGCGGATGTTCTTGCGCTTGCGCGAAGACAGCGCCCGCATGAAGCCTTCGAAATCCTGATAGCCTTGGTTCAGCCAGTGGAACTGCTGGGTGGCGCGGGGCATCAGCCCCATTTCCTCCCCCATCCGTGCCTCGTCTTTGGTGCAGAAGGTCACATGCAGCGAAGACAAGCTGTTGTCCGCCGCCAGCTGCACCGCGCCCTGCACCAGCGCGGAATGCCCGATGCCGTCATAGCCAGGCTTGACCAGAAACCGCCGCCCGGTGACCGGGGTGAAGGGCACCGCCATCTGCAGCTTGGGGTAATAGTGCCCCCCTGCCCGCTCAAACGCATGGGCCCAGTTGTGGTCGAAAATGTATTCGCCCTGGCTGTGCCCCTTGGCATAAAGCGGCGCGCAGGCGATCAATTTACTGCCCAGATAGGCGGTCAGATATTGCGGCTGCCAGCCCGTGCCGGGGCCGACCGATCCGCTTTCTTCCAGCGCGCTGAGGAACCGGTGCGTGGTGAAGGGATCGTTCGGGGGGCCGCCGTCCGCGGCCTCGGGACAGGCGCAGGCGTCCCAGTCCGCGGCCGCGATCTGCGACAGCGAGCCCAGCACCCGGATTTCGATTTGCGCCTGATCCATGCCTTTCCTCCGCACCGATTCAAAGATGTGGGGTGTGAGCCTGTTCGATCAAGAGGTTAGCGGCGCAAGGTATTGTTCGAAAGTCACATTATCGGCAAAGACACGGGCAGCGGTTTCCTGCTCCCGCGACGTTACAGTCCAGCACAGCACTGTGACGCCATCTTCGCGCATCTGCTGCACCAGCGGGCGGCTGAGGTCACAAGCCTCGTGGCTGATGAAACTGCACAGCGCGCGCTCGTAATCCGGCATAGCACGCAGGCGGGTGCAGACAGCCTTCGGCAGCTCTGGCCATTCCGCCGGATCATAGGCGCTGGTGACAATGCCGCGCGGAATTCCCGGCGCCAAACGGGCCAGTTCCGCAACCGAATTGGGATTGAAGGACATCAGCGCCACGGTGCCCTGATACCCCTGTAATGCCTCGGTCGTTGCACGTTCCAGGCGGCCATCGGTAACGCCCATCTCACCGTGCTGGTCCTTCAGCTCAATCAAGAGCGGCACCCGGCCCGCCACCATCCGCAGCACTTCCGCCAAGTCCGGGATGCCTTCGCCGTCCCCGCCCTTCAGCGGGATTGCCTGCAGCTCTGAACGGCTGCGTGCTTGGACCGGACCGGTGGCTTCCGCCAGCCGGTCCAGACCGTCGTCGTGAAAGACCATGGCGTAGCCGTCGCTGGACAGCTGCAAGTCGATCTCGATCCCATAGCCTGCTGCCAGCGCCGCACGGATGGCCGCGCGACTGTTCTCCGGGCGCCCCTTCGCCACGTCATGCAGCGCACGATGCGCGAGCGGCACGCTCAGGAAGGCAGCAGGCAGGGCTGGTCTCATTTGATTTCGAAGACGCCGTCGATCTCAACTGCAACGCCCAGCGGCAGCGACACCGAGCCGACTGCAGAGCGGGCGTGGCGGCCGATGTCGCCCAGAGCTTCGACCAGGAAGTCGGAAGCGCCGTTCACCACCATCGGCTGACCGGTGAAATCCGGGGCGGAATTCACAAAGGCGCCCAGTTTCACCACACGGGCCAGACGGTCCAGATCGCCGCCGCAGGCTGCTTTCAGCTGCGCCAGCAGCGCAATGGCGCAGCGCTTGGCTGCTGCCTGGCCCGCTTCGACATCCAGGTCCGCGCCCAGTTTGCCGGTGATCAGCCCGTTTTCATCAGCCGAAATCTGGCCGGAAATATAGACCATATTGCCCGAGACAACATAAGGCACATAGTTGGCCGCCGGTGCCGGCGCGTCGGGCAGAGTGACGCCCAGCTCTTTCAGTTTTGCTTCAATGCTCATGGCTGAATTCCTCCGAGTCTTTGCTGGCCGGGACGCTAACCGGGACAGCGGGGATCGGAAAGAGCAAATACGCCCTGCCCGCAGCCCTTTCCGGCCTGCAGGCAATTGGCATCAGCTTTCGCGGAAGGCTTTGACGAAGTAATCCGACAGCGGCTTGACCAGATAGGCCAAAGGCGACCGGTCGGCGGTGCGGATGTAGCTTTCCACCGGCATCCCCGGGATCAATACCGTGCCGGCCGGCAGGCGGCCGCGTTCGCCGGGATTGAGCTCGATCTCGGCCCGGTAATAAGACAGCCCGCTGCCCTGATCCTCAAACGCATCCGCCGAGACCTGGGTGACATGGCCGAACAGCTCCGGTGTTGAGCGCTGGTCCAGCGCCGAGAACCGCAGAGTCACCTCCTGGCCGGTGTAAAGCTGGTCAATATCGGTGGGTGCCACCTGGGCGGCAATCACCAGCGGCCGGTCCTGCGGCACCAGATAGAGCACCGGATCGGCCGGGCGGATCACCGAGCGGGGGGTCTGCACCTGCAGACCGTAGACGACGCCGGAGACCGGCGCGGTGATGTCCAGCCGCGCCAGCCGCCCTTGCAGCGAGCGGCGGGTCTCGGCCAGTTCCAGCTCCTGGTAGCGCAGGTCGCGCAGACGGCTGATCGCCTCCTCGCGCTGACCGGTGCCCAGCTTCAGAATCTCGATATCGATTTCAGTGATGCGGCCCTCGGCCTGGGCCTCGGAAGCCACCAGTTCACCCAGCTGCCCGTCCAGGCTCGCCTGGGTGCGGCGCAGGTTCAGCACCGTTGCCGCCTGGGCCAGGCCCCGGTCCAAAAGCGATTGCTGGTTGCCCAGCTCTTCGCCGATCAGCTCTAGCTGCACGTTCAGCGACTGCTGCTGTGCCTGGATGCCGCGGATCTGCTCTTCGATCTGCACCCGGCGCTTCTCCAGCTGCTCGATCTCCCGCGCAGTGGTGTCCTTGCGGGCCTGGAACAGCCGGTCCTGGCCCTGTACGAGATCCATCACATCCGGCCGTTCTTCGGCAATCTTCAGCAGCTCAGCGTCAAAGATGATATCAGCGGCGGTGTCGCGCTCGGCTTCCAGGCGGCCGCGGCGCGCCATCAGCTCGAACAGCTGGCCTTCAGTGATCAACAGCTGCGAGGTAAGCTCGTTGGCATCAAGCCGCAGCAGCGTTGCACCTTCGGCCACGGTGTCGCCCTCGTCGACCAGAATCTCGGCCACGATGCCGCCGTCAAGATGCTGCACTACTTGACGGTTGCGGTCGACCTCGATCTTGCCCGTTGCAACCACCGCGCCGGAAATCGACGACAGCACCGACCAAGAGCCGAAGCCGCCGACCAGAATTACCATTGCCAAGAGGCCGATGATCAGCGGCCGCCGTGCGGGCCAGTTGCTTTCCACGCTCATCGCACACCTCCTGCGCCAGTGGCCTGGCGGATATTCTGATGGTTGGCGACCATTTCCTGCAGCACTTTGTCCTTGGGGCCAAAGGCCGTCTGGGTGCCTTTGTCGATCACCAGGAGCATATCACATTCCTGGATCGCCGCCGGCCGGTGCGCCATGATCAGCACCGAACGTCCCTCGGCCTTGATCTGCTTGATCGCCTGGTTCAGCGCAATCGAGCCTTCATTGTCGAGGTTGGAGTTCGGCTCATCCAGGATAACGATCACCGGATCAGCATACAGCGCGCGCGCCAGGCCGACCCGTTGCATCTGCCCGCCCGAGAGCCGCCCGCCGCTGGCGTTGACCCGCGTGTCATAGCCTTCGGGCAGCTTCAGGATCATCTCATGCGCGGCAGCCTTGCGGGCAGCTTCCACCACCTTTTCGGCATCAGGCTGCTGGTTCAGGCGGGCGATGTTCTGAGCGATGGTTCCGTCAAACACCTGCACCCGCTGCGGCAAATAGCCGATGTGGCCGCCCAGGACATCCGGCGCGTATTGATCAAGCGCAGCGCCGTCCAGCCGCACCGAACCTGCCGCAGGCCGCCACACCCCGGTCAGTGCCCGCGCCAATGTCGACTTGCCCGAACCGGACGGCCCGATCACCCCGATGGCCTGGCCCGGCTGCACCCGGAAATTCACATTGCGCAGCAGCGGCGTGTTGCTGCCCGGCGGCACGATGGCCAGCCCCTGCACTTCCAAGAGCGCCTTGGGTTTCGGCAGCGCGGTGCGCTCGGCCTCCTCCGGCACCTTATCCAGAAGCTCGGCCAGGCTGTGCCAGCCTTTCATGGCCCGCTGCACCATGGCCCATTGCCCCAGCCCAAGCTCGATCGGCGCCAGTGCCCGGCCCATCAGTATCGAACCTGCAATCATTGCACCCGGCGTCACCTCGTTCTGCAGCACCAGATAGGCGCCCAGCCCCAGCATCGCCGATTGCAGGAACAGGCGCAGGGTCTTGGTCAGCGTGGTGAAGCCGCCACCGGTGTCGTTGGCCGCAACGCTGTCGGTGAGCGCCGCATCACGGGCCTGTTTCCAGCGCTCGAACGAGGCGCCGCGCATGCCCATCGACTGGATCATCTCCGCTTCGTTGCGGATCTCCTCGGACATAAGATTGGCTTTGTGGCCGGTCATATTGGCCTTTTGCATCGGCTGCCGGGTAAAGACCTGGTTGAAGATCGCAATCACCACCAGCACAGCGCCGCCCGCCAGCGCCAGCAAGCCCAGCCAGGGGTGGAACAGGGCGATGCCCGCCAGAAACACCGGCGTCCACGGCAAGTCAAAAGCGGCTGTCAGCACCGGCGAGGAGATCAGCCGCTGCACAGACTCCAGATCGCTGAGACCGGTCTGCGCGGTCTGATCCTGCGCCACTGCCGAGCGGCGGATCATCGCATCAAACACCCGCTTGTCGAGCGCCGCCTGGAACCGCGCGCCCACCCGCGCCATGATCCGGCCGCGGGCATAGTCCAAAAGCCCCATCATGCCGTAGAGGAAGACCACCAGAAGCGACAGCGCCAAAAGCGTCGCCTCTGAGCGGCTGCCAAGCACCCGGTCATAGACCTGCATCATGTACAAGGGCCCGGTCAGCATCAGCAAATTTACAAAGAAACTGAAGATGCCGGTGAACCAGTACAGCCCGCGGCTCTGCTGCCGGACCCGGCGCAGTTCCTCATACCCGTTTTTATAAATGCTTTTATTCATGGTCAGACTGCAATAGTGGTTCCTTGGCTTCAGGTCAGGACTGAATTTGTAACAGTTCTGACACAAGCAGGTAAAAAAATGTAATCGCACTGGAAAAAGGCAGGAGAACCCTTATTTGCGCTCCGATCCGCCGGCCCCAGTATCAATTTGGACACTTACCCGAATGCCCTTCATGTTGCGACCGCTTAAATTTGTATCTGCGCTGATTTTGGCCGCTTTTGCTGCGGGCTGCGCCACACAGGATCCGGTTGCACGGGCCAGCGGCGAAGTCTTCGACCCGTATGAGCGGACCAACCGCACCGTCCACGCGTTCAACCGTGGCGTCGACCGGCTCGCCTTCCGCCCGGCCTCCAAAGGCTATGTGGCGATTGTGCCTGAGCCGATGGTTACCAGTTTTTCGCATTTTGCCGAAAACCTGTCGATGCCGGGGCAGATGGTCAACGCCCTTCTGCAAGGCGATCTGAAACTGGCCGGCAATGCGCTGTCGCGCTTCCTGATCAATTCGACTGTGGGGTTTGCCGGGCTGGCGGACCCGGCCAGTGAATTCAACGTGCCCGAAGTCGACACCGATTTCGGCGAGACTTTGCACACCTGGGGCGTCGGCGAAGGTGCTTATGTGGAACTGCCGTTTTTCGGCCCCTCCACCGCCCGGGACGCAGTTGGCATCGGTGTTGATTTCTTTACCAACCCGCTGGGCTACGCCGAGCAGAATACTGCCGACAACATCACGATCTACGCCGAGATCGTGCGCCGCATGGGTGATCGTGGCAACTATTCCGACACGATCGATTCGATTCTCTACGAGAGCGCCGACAGCTATGCGCAATCGCGCCTGATCTATCTGCAGAACCGCCGGTTCCAGCTCGGCGATGGCGAAGAGATCCAGGAAGTCGACCCGTTCGACCTGAACACTGAAGGATTTTGAATGATGCAACGCCGCAATTTCCTGATTGGCCTGGGCACTGCGCTGGCCGCAGCACCGCAAGCGCTTTGGGCGCTGACCGAGAACGGCGCCAGCCGGCTGATCAATGCCCTGGTCGCAGACATCAATGCCGTGATCGCGTCCGGCAAGGGCGAAACCGCAATGTTCCGCGAGTTTGAGCGGATCTTCCAGCGCTATGGCGACACCTCGGCGATCGCCGCCTATGCACTGGGTGTGGACGGGCGGCGGGCAACCACGGCGCAGAAAAAAGCCTTCTCCAAGGCCTTCCAGGGCTACATCTCGCGCAAATACGGCAAGCGCTTCCGCGAATTCATCGGCGGCAAGCTGGAAGTGACCGGCGTGCGCAAGGTGAAGAAATGGTACGAGGTGAGCACCATTGCCCACCTCAAGGGCCAATCGCCGTTTGAGGTGACCTTCCTGGTATCGGACCGCTCCGGCAAGGACCTGTTCTTCAATATGTTCATCGAGGGCGTGAATCTGCTGCTGACCGAGCGCACCGAGATCGGGGCGATCCTGGACAGCAAAAAGGGCGACATCGACGCGCTGATTGCCGAGCTAAAGCGGCTCAGCTGAAGGGCATACTGCCTCATGTCTGCAAACAAGGGCTCCCTGCGGGGAGCCTTTTTCTTTGTCTTCCGCCGGATCGCAAACATCCGCTCCGGGAGCCTCCCGCCCGTCGCTGCAGCATCAAAGATGCCGCGCTCCCGTTGGGCCTGGCGCCCTGCCCGCCCGGCAGGGCGCGCGCCGCACCGCAGGTGCGGCGCCGGACCCAACTGGCTCAGGTCTCCGCAAGGAGGCCTGAGCCGGGCGGGAGCTCCCCCTTTGCCTGCCTGTCAATTGCCGAGGATGTCGCGCAGGATGTTGTCCACAGCACGGCCCAGTTCCTGGCCAAGCTTAGGGCCCTGGCGGCGGCGCTCGCGGCGGGTTGGCTGCGGCGACGGCGCGATCGGGGCGGGCTCCAGCATCGGCAGCGGCTTCGGCGCCAGCCCGTCATGCACACGCACCATGGTCTCGCGCCAGATCTCTGCCGGCAGGCCGCCGCCGGTCACGCCGGACAGGGGCGTGTTGTCGTCATACCCCATCCAGACGCCCGCCACATAATCCGCGGTAAAGCCGATGAACCAGGCGTCCTTGGCCGCCGAGGTGGTCCCCGACTTGCCCGCCGCCTGCCAGCCCGGGATCTGCGCCCGCTGACCGGTGCCGCCAGCAATCACCTTCTCCATCATCCAAACCAGCTGCTGTGCCGCCTCGGTGCGGATCACCCGCTCGCCGATGCCGCCGCTGGCGCCCATCAGCGCATCGCTGTCCTCGACCAGTTTCAGCTCGGTCACCCCGTAAGGCGTCACCGAAGAGCCGCCGTTCAGGATCCCCGCATAGGCGCCGGTCATCTCCAAAAGGGTGCTTTCCGAAGCGCCCAGCGCCATTGCCGGCCCGTCTGCCAATCCGCTGTCGATGCCGAAATCCTTGGCCACGATCCCTACCTTGTCGCGGCCGACAGCTTCGGCCACCTTCACCGCCGGCACGTTCAGCGAATCCCGCAGCGCCCGCGCCAGCGTCACTTCGCCGTAGAACTTGTTGGTATAGTTCTTGGGGCACCATTGGCCGGAGCCGGGAATGTTCAGGCAGTATTTGGCATCAAGCACCCGGTCCAGCGGCGAATAGCCCAGTTCCAGCGCTGTGGCATAGACAAAGGGCTTAAAGGCCGAGCCGGTTTGCCGTTTGGCCTGGGTCGCGCGGTTGAACACACCGGAGACCCGCGTCTTGCGGCCGCCCACCATCGCGCGCACGGCGCCGTCTGCGCTCATCACCACAATAGCGGCCTGCGCCTTGGATCCCTTACGGACCTTATTTTCGAAAACATACTTGAGCGCTTCTTCGGCAGCGCTCTGCAGGCGCTGATCGAGGGTAGAGCGGATCACCACGTCCTCGGTGGTTTGATCGCCCAGAAAATCCGGGATCGTGTCCATCACCCAGTCCGCAAAATACCCCCCTGCCCGCGCCGCCGCGGCTTCACTGAGCACCGCAGGGCTGTCCTGATTGCGCTGCATCTCGGCGGTGGTGAGATACCCCTGCTCCTGCATCAGCCGCAGCACTGTAGCAGCGCGGTCCTGCGAGCGCTGCAGGTTGTTGGTCGGCGCCAGTTTGGTCGGCGCGGTCAGCAGCCCCGCCAGCATCGCGCCTTCGGCCGCTGAGAGCTGATTGGCGGACTTGCCGAAATAGCGCTGCGCTGCGGCCTCGGCACCATAGGCGCCGCCGCCCATATAGGCGCGGTTCATGTAGATCGAGAGAATCTCGTCCTTGCGGTATTTCGCTTCCATCGCCAGGGCAAAGATCGCCTCGGTGCCCTTGCGCCACAGCGACCCCTTGCGGCAGTCGGCCTCATAAGCGCTTTCGCTTTTCCATTCAGACGGATCATAGACGCGCCCCAGGCACAGCAGTTTTGCCGTTTGCTGGGTGATTGTGGAGCCGCCATGGCCCGACAGCGGCCCGCGCCCTTCGCGCAGGTTGATGCGCACGGCGCTGGCGATGCCGCGCGGCGACAGGCCGAAGTGGCGGTAGAAGCGTTTGTCCTCGGTCGCCACGATGGCGTTCTTCAGATGCGGCGAAACCGTCTCCGCTGTCACCACTCCGCCGAATTGGTCGCCGCGCCAGGCAAAGACCTCTCCATTGCGGTCGAGCAATGTCACAGAGCCGCGGGCGCGGCCGTCAAGGTAGGCCGATACATCAGGCAGCTTGGAATATTGGAAAGCCACAGCAAGGCCAACCAGCAGACAGACCACCATGCCGACGCGCCAGGCAAACCCCCAGACCAGCCGGAAGGCAAAGGTGAACGGCGCCAGCAAGAGACCAATCAGCCCGCGTTTCTTTTTCACGGGCTTTGCGCGCACCTTCTTGCGTGCGAACAGGCCGAACAAGCCCGGTTTCTTGGGTTTGCGCACAGGCTTCTTGCGTGCAGGTTTCTTGGCAGCGGGAGCCTTGCCCTTGCCGCCTGCGGAATAGCGTTTTTCTGCCACCAGAGGCTTGCGCCCGGATCCTTGTGCCATCGTCTGTTCCTGCCCGGTTTGCCCGTTTACCGCGACAATACTCTGACTGCCGCGGTTTGTAGAGGGGGCAGAATCCGGACCTTTCCCCTTTGCCAGCTGGCCGGTTTTTAAGCGAACCCGCCCAAAGGCGCAAAATTATTGTGCGCGCGCAGAAAGACGCGCGGATTCCTGCTGCCCTGCCATTTGCACGACTCAGGACAGGAGTTTTGCTGCAGGTGCACAATGCGTCGGCACGGGGCCGGGGCAGCGCGAAACCGGAAGGTGCACATATGAAAATGATCATAGCTGCCATCAAACCCTTCAAGCTGGACGAGGTCCGCCAGGCGCTGACCTCTCTGGGCGTGAGCGGGCTGATGGTCACCGAAATAAAGGGCTTTGGCGCCCAGGCAGGCCACACGGAGATCTACCGCGGTGCTGAATACGAAGTGAATTTCGTCCCCAAGCTGAAGCTGGAGCTGGTGGTGCCTGCGGACCTCGCCGAACAGGCCGTCAGCGTCATCTCTGAAACCGCCCGCACCGGCAAGATCGGCGACGGCAAGATTTTTGTTCTGGATGTGGAACAGGCCGTGCGGGTGCGCACCGGCGAAACCAATCTCGAGGCGCTGTGACGGCGCCCGGCATGGAGGAAAGACCTATGAAGACCCTGAAACTCCCCCTCATTGCGCTGGCCCTGGCCGCGCTGCCGGGCCTGGCGCTGGCCCAGGACGGCCCTGCCCCGGGCGTGAACCCATCCACTGACACTGTGTTCATCCTGAACTCGCTCCTGTTCCTGGTCGGCGGCTTCCTGGTGTTCTGGATGGCGGCCGGATTCGCCATGCTGGAGGCGGGCCTGGTGCGCTCCAAGAACGTCACCATGCAGCTAACCAAGAACATGGCGCTGTTCTCTCTGGCCGCCGTGTTCTACTGGCTGATCGGCTATAACCTGATGTATCCGCTGGGCAATTGGTCGATGGACGGCATCCTTTCCGGCGTCTTTGGCCCCGGCGTGCTGGAGGCTGTCGGGATCAGTGCCGAGGGTGCGGATGATTATTCCTACGCCTCCACCGGCTCGGATTTCTTCTTTCAGCTGATGTTCTGCGCTGCCACCGCCTCAATCGTGTCGGGCACCTTGGCCGAACGCATCAAGCTGTGGCCCTTCCTGATCTTTACCATCGTGCTGACATCGGTGATCTACCCGATCCAGGCCAGCTGGAAATGGGGTGGCGGCTTCCTGGAGGAGATGGGTTTCCTGGATTTCGCAGGCTCCACCGTGGTGCATTCCGTGGGCGGCTGGGCCGCATTGACCGGCGCGCTGATCCTGGGCCCGCGCATCGGCAAGTACAAGGACGGCAAGACCATTCCGATGCCCGGCTCCAACCTGGCACTGGCCACCCTTGGCACCTTCATCCTGTGGATGGGCTGGTTCGGCTTCAACGGCGGTTCGCAGCTGGCGATGGGCTCGGTGGGTGATGTGGCCGATATCTCGCGCATCTTTGCCAATACCAATGCAGCCGCGGCCGGCGGCGCGGTCGCGGCTCTGATCCTGACCCAGCTTCTGTTCAAAAAACCGGACCTCACCATGATCCTGAACGGTGCGCTGGCCGGCCTGGTCGCGATCACTGCCGAACCGCTAACCCCGGGCCTGGGCCTGGCCACACTGATCGGTGCCATCGGCGGCGTGATCGTGGTCTTTGCGGTGCCGTTCCTCGACAAACTGCAGATCGACGACGTGGTCGGCGCCATCCCGGTGCACCTCTTCTGCGGCATCTGGGGCACTGTTGCCGTGGTGCTGTCCAACCCGGACGCGACCTTGCTGAAGCAGCTGACCGGCATCGCCGTGGTGGGTGTCTTCACTGTCGCCGCCTCTGCCGTGGTCTGGATCGCCCTGCGCGCCACCACCGGTATCCGGGTGGAGGAAGAGGACGAGGTCAACGGACTCGACATGGCAGAACTGGGCATGGAGGCCTATCCGGAGTTCTCGCCCAGCTGAGGCCGGTTCCGGCCAACAAAAAGCGCGGCGCCTATTCCGGGCGCCGCGTTTCTGTTTGGGCGGGGAGGCTCCCGCCAGTTGATCGATCATCAAGAGATGATCTCCGCCTGTTGGGCCAAGCGCCGCTGGCGCGGCGCGGGCGGGCGGCTCAGCCTTTGGGGACAACAATAACCCTGGGCGCTTTCTGGTCGCGGTAGTCGCGGCGGTCCTCGGCACGGTCCAGATGGTCCTCCACCACATCCCAGACGCCGGTGTCCACGGCCTCGTCACGACGGTTTTCGCGGCGGTCGGCGCGGTTTTCCACCCTGTCAATGACCTCTCCATTGGCGGCAAAGGCGGGGGCCGCCAGCGGCAGGGCAACGGCGGCAGACAGGATCAGGGCAAGCGCGGATTTTGCGAGGGTCATTTCAGGTCTCCTAGGCTGTGTTACTCGTGACTTCCGCAAGCACAAACGCAGGCTTCTGGCGCTTCCGTCGCCACCTTCAGGTTAACCTTGCGTCAAGCGCCAATCTTGCGCTTTGCCGGGTCAAGGGCCGCCACCCAGGCGGCCGCGCTGGCAAGCGCGGCTTGCCCTTGACGCGGCAAGGCGCCGGCATAATTGGCACGGCCCTTGAGGGCAGGATCTGCCCTCAAGGGCTTCTCAGCAGCCTTCCGCACCGCGGCAGCGGTGCCACGCCCAAGCCTGCAAGGGTCTTGGCGCAGCCAAGGCACGCAGCCAGGCGCGGGAGTGCCTCTTTCCACCCGATCCGCCCCCCGGCTCCGGCCGCAACGAAAAACGCGCCCCAAAGGAGCGCGTTTCCAATCTTCATAACCGATAGCCTTCAGACGCCGGCGTCGACAATCGCCTTGGCGAGGACCGGCACGGTCTGTGCATTCAGGCCCGCAATATTCAGGCGGCTGTCGCCGACCATATAGATGCCGTTGTTCACACGCATCTTCTCGACCAGCTCCGGCGTGGTACCCAAGAGCGAGAACATGCCGCGGTGCTGGGCGATGAAACCGAAGCGGTCAGAGCCGGTCAGCCGCTGCAGCTCATCCGCCAGTTGCTGGCGCAGGCCCAGCATGCCCAGGCGGGTTTCCTCCAGTTCCGCTGCCCAATCGGCGCGCAGGGCCTCGTCGTTCAGGATCATGGTCACCAGACGCGCGCCGTGATCCGGCGGGAAGGAGTAGTTCTGGCGGTTCAGGAATGCCAGGGTGCCCTGGTTCAGCGCTTGCGCACCGGCATCGTTGGAGACCGCCATCAGCAGGCCGGTGCGCTCGCGGTAGATGCCGAAGTTCTTGGAGCAGCTCGCCGCGATCAGCGTCTCGGGGCAGCCGGAGGCCACCAGGCGCACGCCCAGCGCATCCTCTTCCAGACCGTCGCCAAAGCCCTGATAGGCGATGTCGATCATCGGGATCAGGCCGCGCGCGTTCAAGAGCGCGATGACTTCTTTCCACTGCACCTCGTTCAGGTTGGCACCGGTCGGGTTGTGGCAGCAGCCGTGCAGCAGCACCACGTCGCCTTTGTTCGCGCCCTTCAGGTCTTCCATCATGGCGTCGAAGTTCACACCGCGGGTCTCGCGGTCGAAGTAGCGGTAGACCACGGTTTCAATGCCGACGTATTTCAGAATCGACACGTGGTTCGGCCAGGTCGGGTCCGACACGAACACCCGCGCCGAAGGATTGGCCATTTTGATCAGCTCAAACGCCTGACGCACGGCGCCAGTTCCGCCGGGAGTAGCCGCAGCGGCGATATTGCCGCGTGCAACCGCATCGCCCAGGATCAGCTTGATCATCGCCTCACCATAAGCCGGATCACCGGCCAGGCCGACATAGGCCTTGCTGGTCTGCTCTTCCCACAGCTTGTGCTCGGCCGCCTTGATGGCGCGCATCACCGGGGTGACGCCCTCGGCGTTCTTGTAGACGCCGACGCCAAGGTCGATCTTGTCCGCGCGCGGATCGTCGCGGTACATCTGCATCAGCGCCAGGATCTTGTCGGCGGGCTGGGGTTTCAGGGTCTCGAACATCAGTTCTCTCCGGTAGCAACGGGAAGGGTCGGGAAAGCACCCCATTCCACCCAGGACCCGTCATAAAGCGCATGGTCGGTCTTGCCGGCCCGCTCCATGGCGAGGCTGAGGATGGCGGCGGTGACACCCGAGCCGCAGGAAGTAATCGCAGGTTTGTTCAGGTCGACCCCGGCCGCCTCAAAGGCAGCGCGGATGCCTGCGGCATCCTTCATGGTGCCGTCGGCATTCAGCACCTGGCCAAAGGGCACGTTTTTTGAACCGGGAATATGGCCGGCGCGAAGGCCCTCTCGCGGCTCCGGCGCGTCGCCGCGGTAGCGTTCGGCAGAACGCGCATCGATAATCTCGTGGTCGCCCAGTTTGGCCGCGGAAGACACTTGCGTCACGTCGCGCACCATGTGGTTCTGCACCCGCACCGTCATATGGCGGTCGCGGATCACCGGCGGCAGATCCTCGACCGGGTGGCCCTCGGCCTGCCATTTCGGCAGGCCGCCATCCAGGACCGCAATGTTGTTCTGCCCCATCAGCCGGAACAGCCACCAGACACGGGCGGCCGAGAACAGACCTGCGCCATCATAGACCACCACCTGATGGCCGTCGCCCACGCCCATCGCCCGCAGGCGGGACATGAATTTCTCAACTGGCGGCACCATATGCGGCAGGTCCGAGCGGTTGTCGGAAATATCGTCAATGTCAAAGAAGCGCGCGCCGGGGATATGGGCAGCCTCGTATTCCGCCTTGGCGTCCCGGCCTTGCTGCGGCAGATACCATGACGCATCCAGCACCCGAAGATCCGGGTCCTTCAGATGGGCGGCCAGCCAGTCTGTGGAAACGAGTGTCTTCGGATCGTCCTGCATCAAAGCTTCTCCCTCTCTGTGCATGCGCCATGGGTACATCCGGCAGCACAGCGGTGCAAGACATCGCGGCCCTCTACCTGCGGTTACAAAAATCTTGCGGGCCTTTTGCGGAGCGGTAATAACAAGGGTCACCATTTCAGCGCGTTCCCGCAAAGGTTTATTGCATGCCCGGTCTCCGTCATTTCCTTGCAGCCCTCTTGACCGCCGCCGGCATGATGACGCCGCAAGCGGTCCGGGCAGACTGCGTGGAGATAGGTGAAACATGCATCAAAAACAGCGACTTAAAAGCGCAGATCCGGATTGGAGAGCACACCCCTGACTTGCAGGCGGTGACCCGGTTTACGCGGCTCACCGACCTCACGCTGCTGGCCGATTTGCGCTACGCGGAACCGCTGGACCTGACCCCGCTTGCCGCCCTGCCCAACCTGGAAAAGCTGGCGCTGGTCAGCATTACCGCCCCTGATCTGACGCCGCTTACCCGGCTGCCGGAACTGAAGCGGCTGAGCCTTGATTCTGTCAGCGCCCCGGATTTCTCGCCTTTGACAAGCCTGACCAGGCTGGAGCATCTGTCGGTCTGGGGCATCGAAGCGGTCACCGACCTCGGCTTTCTGCGCGGCTTCACCCGGCTGCAAAGCCTCAATATCGCCGACTCCGGGGTCACCGACCTCAGCCCCCTGGACGGTCTGGAAAACCTGGAAATCTTCCTGGCCTTCAACACCCAGGTCTCGGACCTGAGCCCGCTGGCAGCAGCCAATCTGCGGGTTGCCTGGATCTCCAACTGCCCGGTCGAAAGCGTCGCCGCATTGGCAGCCTCGGACCGGCTGGAGATGCTGCGCGCCGACGGCACCCGGCTGCAAAGCCTGGAAGGGCTGCAAAACAAACCCGCGCTGCAAACACTGATTCTCTCGGATACCGAAGTCGCAGATCTCGGCCCGCTCGCCGGCGCAATCAGCCTGACGGAACTGGAACTGGACGGCACCAACGTCAGCGACATCACACCGCTGTCCGGCCTCGGGGCGCTGCGCAAACTGACCTTGAAGGGCACCGCCATCACCAGCCTTTCGCCGCTGGCGGGCAATAACCTGCGCGAGCTGTCGGTCACCGATACCGCGGTGTCCAGCCTGGCTGCGGTAAAAGACATGCAGGAACTGTGGGATTTCAGCATTTCAGGTACGGCTGTCACTGATCTGTCCCCGCTCAAGGACCTGCAGAAGCTCTCCATTCTGCGGGTGATCGGCCTGCCGGCTGAAACGCTCCGCCCCCTGCTGGATGTTAAAAATCTGCGGATTGTCTTTGCCGGGCCGGATCCGGACAACCAAAAACGCCTTCTCGGCAAAGAGAAAATCGCCGCCTACATCGCCGCAACCCGGTAGTGCGCCGGCAGGAAACAGCCGCCGGCGCCGGCTGCATACAGCTATTACGGTTGACCAAATCCTCCCCCCGGGGATATTCCGCGATGAGAGCAACCGAACCGGGCAGGGAAAATGCGGGCAGGCATAAGCAAATGGCTGATGGCGCTGAACATCGCGCTGTGCCTTGCCGTGGCCGCCTGGAGCCTGAAAGCGCCGCTGCGCCATGACCCGGGCCAGCTTCTGATCCAGCAAAGCATCGCCGAACAGGCTGCCGCGCACGGCCACGCCCATGGCGAAGCAGCGGATCTGATGTGGAACCAGCACGGCCACAGCCATGACGCCGCCGACCATGATCACAACACAGCCCTGACACCCGCCCCCGGCGGCCTTGCCCTGCAAATTCCTGCAGCAGACCGGCATCAGGCGGCAGGTCCGGGGTTCGCCCCTCCCCCCATCTTCGCAATCGAACACCCTCCGCGCGTCTGGATGTCCTGACCAAACCTCAGAACATATCCAAACCAACGGAGCATTTTGATGAACTCTGCCCCTTTCGGCAGGCCCAAACGGCGCGCGCGCCGGGGCCCTGTCCTGCTGGCGGCCCTGGCGCTGATCTTCAGCGCCACGATGGCGGCTGCCCACAACGTCACCCCCGGCGATGCCGGCTACATCCAGGAGATCTGGGGGGTGAAGCTGATCCCCTTCATGTATCTCGGCGCCAAGCATATGGTCACCGGCTACGACCATATCCTGTTCCTCTTCGGCGTGGTCTTCTTCCTCTACAAGATGAACCACGTGGCGATCTATGTGAGCCTGTTTGCCCTTGGCCACTCCACCACGATGCTGCTGGGTGTCTGGTTCGGCTGGAACGTCAACGCCTACCTGATCGACGCCATCATCGGCCTGTCGGTGGTCTACAAGGCACTCGACAACCTCGGCGCCTTCCAGCGCTGGTTCGGCGTGCAGCCCAATACCAAGGCCGCAACGCTGATCTTCGGCTTCTTCCACGGGCTCGGGCTGGCCACCAAGATCCTCGACTACGAGATCGCCCCCGACGGGCTCTTGGTCAACCTCCTGGCCTTCAACGTCGGTGTCGAGATCGGACAGGTGCTGGCGCTCTCGGCCATCCTGATCGGGATGAGCTGGTGGCGCCGCTCGGACAGCTTCTGGCGCCACGCCTACACCGCAAACGTTGTGATGATGACGGCCGGCTTTGTGCTGATGGGATATCAGCTGACCGGTCTCGCCCTCTCTCTCTGATCACAGGAATTTCAAACATGTACAACGCAGACAAACCCAAGCCCGAAGACCTCCCCACTCCGCAGAAACTGGTGAAATCCACCGTGATCGCTGCAATCTCCGCTGCTGCGATCCTGGTCACCGTGGTGCTGCCCTCGGAATACGCCATCGACCCCACCGGCATCGGCCGCCTGCTGGGCCTCACTGAGATGGGCGAGATCAAGAACCAGCTTGCCGAGGAAGCCAAAGCCGACCAGCAGGCCGCCATGTCCCCCTCCGGCGGCTTCCTGAGCCTTTTCGTCTCCGGCGCCCAGGCGCAGGAGGCCCCGGCCTGGCAGAATGAGTTCTCCTTCACCCTCACCCCCGGCCAGGGCGTTGAGTGGAAGCTGGCTATGGACAAGGACGCGGAAGCGGTCTTTGACTGGTCGGTCTCCGAAGGCGTGGTGAACTACGACCTGCACGGCGACGGCGGTGGCAATTCGATCTCTTATGAGAAAGGCCGCGGCGTGCCGGGGGCAACCGGCGTGCTGAAGGCGGAGTTCACCGGCAACCACGGCTGGTTCTGGCGCAACCGCACCAGCAATGACGTGACCGTCACCGTCCGCCTGCGCGGTGCCTACAGCAGCATCAAGCAGACCTACTGACTCTGGAAACACCATGCCCGCGGCCAAATCCGCGGGCATACCCTCTGGCACTACGCCACCACCCGCAGCCGCGGTGCTTCACCCCGTCCCGCCGCCTGCCCGGCAGAAAACCGGCTGGCGAAGGCAAGCCCGGCCCGGATCACATGCGGCTCCATCAGCCCGCAAGTCACATCCGCAACCGCCTCGCGCGCCTGCGCTGTCTGATCCCGCCGCATATGATGCAGCATACGCAGCAGCGCGGCCTCATCCCCGGTCACCATCCCGCGCTGCTCCATATCCAGGGAATCGATGAACCGGAACTTGTCCTCCCGGCGTTCCAGCACCGCCCGGACCAGCTTCATCAGCGACTGTGCCACAGGCAGGCCCACCGCCTCGCCCCAGCGCTCCGCGGCCACCGCATAGGCGTGCTGCCAGGCCCGGCTGTCCGGCTGCTCATAACTCAGAAGAAACTGCCGCAGCACCGGCAGCAGACCCTCTTCAAAACCATCAAACCCATGCGCTGCCAGCGCGGCCTCAGACAATCGGGCACTCATCCGCTTCTCCCATACCGAATTCCGGACAGCAGGCGGGCTGTCCTCTCCGACCGGGCTTGATTCAAAGGCAAATCTGCTGGGCAACGAGCGTCTGACCTATTTAGTCAGGTAGTGCAACAAGCCATTTCGAAACCATGGACGCCACGGCAAGACCCTGCGGCAAGCGCAGCCCCCCTGCTTCTTTCTGGTCTCAAATACCCCGGGTGAATTGGCCGCAGGCCAAGAGGGCAGCGCCCTCTTCCCCCTACCGTGCGTCCTTCAGCAGCCGCTGCTTCTGACGCCCCCAGTCGCGCTTGGCCTGGGTTTCGCGCTTGTCGTGCAGCTTCTTGCCCTTGGCGATGCCCAGCTTGATCTTGGCGCGGCCGCGGTGGTTGAAGTAGATCACCAGCGGCACCAGGGTCATCCCCTTGCGCTGCGTCAGATTCCACAGATCCGCCAATTCCTTCTTGGACACCAAGAGCTTGCGGCGGCGGCGCTCCTCATGCTTGAAGACTTTGGCCTGCTCGTACGGCGGAATATAGGAGTTCACCAGCCACAGCTCGCCCTCCTCCACCGCAGCGTAAGAATCGGCGATATTGGTGCCGTTGCCGCGCAGCGCTTTGACCTCGGACCCCTCGAGCGCAAGACCGCATTCGATATCGTCCTCGATCGCGTAATCGAAGCGCGCCCGCCGGTTCTCGGCGATCACCTTGTAGTTGGGGTCTGATGTCTGCTTCTTCTTGGCCATGGGCGGCAGATGTAAGGCGGCGCGGCGGCGGGCGCAAGACAGGGTTACGCTTTACGGCTGCGCAGCAGTGTAAAGACGCCACTGCCAACGATGACCGCGCTGCCGATCAGGGTCAGAGCATCGGGACGCTCGCCGAACACCAGCACCCCCAGCACCATTGCAAAGACCAGCCGCGTGTAGCGGAACGGCGCAATCACCGAGATCTCCCCTGCCCGCATCGCACCCGACAGCGCATTGTAAGCAATCACCCCAATCACCGTGGCGGCAGCAATGTCCAGCCAATTGCGCGGCGCGGGCCAAACCGCCCCGCCTGTCCAGCCCAGCGCAATAACCCCTGCTACCACCAGCATAGCAAAGCCCAGGAACCCCAGCTGGTTGTTGCTCATGTCCTTGGGTGCGGCCCGGGTCGCCAGATCACGCCCCGCAAACCCCAGCGTGCCCGCAACCGCAAACAGTGAAGCGGGTTCAAACCCGCTCACCCCCGGCCGCAGGATCAGCAGCACCCCGGCGAAGCCCAAGCCGATTGCCAGCCAGCGCCGCCAGCCCACGGTCTCGCCAAAGAACACCACCGCGCCAGCCGCCACCACCAGCGGCGTTGCCTGCAGAATGGCCGAAGCCGAGGACAAAGGCGTCAGCGCAATCGCCAGGGTGAAACACAGACGCCCGACCACCTCTGCCAAGGAACGCCATAGCATCGGGCGCGTGCCAAAGCCCGGGTGCCAGGGAGCATGCCCTTGCGCACGCGCCAGGCTCGCAAAAATGACCATACCACCGAGGCCAAAGAGGATCAGGATCTGCCCCACCGGCAAGCTGGCGGCAGCGGATTTGATGAACATATCTTCCAGCGCAAAAGCGGCCATGGCCAGCACCATCAGAAGGCTTCCGCGCAGCGTGTCCATTCCCGTGCCCCTCAAATCCCGTGATCTCAATGACTTGAGCAAGTGGTAGGCAGCCTGTTGGGGAGACACAAGTGCCAGCTGTCAGTCCCGCTGCGTCAGAATGGCCTGCCGGTAGTGATGCATGTTGAGGAATGACGCCCCGGTTTCCACGCTGCGATAGCCATGCGGCTGGTCAGCGGCAAAGCGCAGCCCCTGCCCCGGCTCCAGCGCCACCCATTCATCGTTTCGCAGCACCTCCATGGAGCCATTCAGCACATAGACTTCCTCGGTCACG
The DNA here is from genome assembly GCF_000813745.1 of Leisingera sp. ANG-M1. Lineage (GTDB taxonomy): Bacteria > Pseudomonadota > Alphaproteobacteria > Rhodobacterales > Rhodobacteraceae > Leisingera. Next base: position 72,608 of record NZ_JWLC01000007.1, read on the forward strand.
CCGGTGTCATGCGGCTGCGACTGGTGGCTTTGGCCGGGCTGCAGCGTCACTTGAAAAGTTTCGGCCCCCAAAAGCGGATCGAAGGGAAAGACAATCTTCACAGCGATACTGCCCGGAAACTGCACGGTCTCATAAACTCCCGTGGCCGCGCTGACTGGCCGCGCCGCCTCGCCCAGCAGCGCCGTTAGCGGCAGGTGGAACCCCTTGGCGATCTTCCACAGCGTGGCGATCGTCGGGCTTGATTCGCCGCGCTCGATCTGTCCCAGCATCGCCTTGCTGACGCCCGTCGCCTCGGCCGCCTTGCTGAGGCTAAGCCCCGCTGCTGCACGGATTTCCCGCAGGTTCAGGGTGATGCCGTCATCGCTCATTCTATCCGCCCGTCAAAAAAGCCTTGTGCGTTATAACGCACAAACGGTAGTGTGCGCTATAACGCACAAAACCCCTACCCGATCCGGCGCCAGAGGAAAACCCGCATGCTCAAGGATCTGAAGCTTTCGCATATCGTCTCCGGCGCCGTGGCGGTGCTGGTCGGCTACACCGGCTCGGTCGCGATCATTTTCCAAGCCATCGAGGCCGTCGGCGCCACCCAGTCCCAGGCCAACAGCTGGATGCTGGTTTTGGGCCTCGGCATGGGGTTCACCTGCCTGATCCTGTCGCTGATGTACCGGATGCCGATCCTGACCGCCTGGTCGACACCCGGTGCGGCGCTGCTGGCCGTCAGCCTCAACGGCGTCACGCTAACAGAGGCCGTCGGCGCCTTCCTGTTCTGCGCTGTGCTCCTGACCCTGACCGGCATAACCGGCTGGTTCGCCGCCTTGTCGCGGCTGATCCCGGACAGCCTGGCCAGCGCAATGCTTGCAGGTATCCTGTTCCAGTTCGGCCTTTCGGCCTTCACTTCGCTGCAAACAGACACTGCGCTGGTCGCCGTGATGGGCCTCACCTTCCTGGCAGGCCGCAAGCTGTTTCCCCGCTACACCATCCCCGCCGTGCTGGCGGCAGGCGTCGCCTGGTGCGCAGGTACCGGCGCCTTTGGCAGCCTGGAGGCGCTGGACCTGACCCTGGCAGCCCCCGAGTTCGTCATGCCCGCCTTCTCACTGCCGGTGCTGATCGGCATCGGCCTGCCGCTCTATATCGTCACCATGTCCTCGCAGAACATGCCCGGCGTAGTGGCGCTGAAAGCCTGCGGCTACAACGCGCCGGTCTCCGCCAGCCTGACCGTCACCGGTTTGGCCTCGCTGATCCTTGCGCCCTTCGGCGGTTTTGCCTTCAACCTCGCTGCCATCACCGCCGCCATCTGCGCAGGTCCGGAGGCGGATGAAAACCCCGAGACCCGCTATTTGGCGGGCGTGATGACCGGCGTGGTCTACATCCTGGTGGGGCTTGGCGGCGCCACCGTCATCAGCCTTTTCCTGATCGCACCCAAGGCGCTGGTCGCCACGGTCGCGGGCCTGGCGCTGCTGTCGACCATCGGCAACAGTCTCTCTGCCGCGCTGGCAGACGCCAAGGGCCGCGAAGCGGCGCTGATCACCTTCATGACCACCGTCTCGGGCATCAGCTTCCTGGGAATCGGCGCCCCCTTCTGGGCGCTGCTGCTAGGAATTGCCGTGAATCACTGGCTGAAAGGCCCCGAACCCGGCCCGGCGCGTGCCTGAACAACCGCCCGCAAGACATTTAACCCCGCAAAAACCGGCGTATACTGCGCCAAAGTTACCGAACACCGCCCCGGCAGGTTGCCTTTATTGCGCAAATCGTGTCCCTGAGGGCAAAGACTAAGGGAACCAGCCTGATGCCAAAGTACCGATCCAGAACCTCCACCCATGGCCGCAACATGGCGGGCGCGCGCGGACTGTGGCGCGCCACCGGCATGAAGGACGATGATTTCGGCAAGCCGATCATCGCCATCGTCAACTCCTTCACTCAGTTCGTGCCCGGCCACGTGCACCTCAAGGACCTGGGCCAGATGGTTGCCCGCGAGGTCGAGGCGGCCGGCGGTGTGGCGAAAGAGTTCAACACCATCGCGGTGGATGACGGCATCGCCATGGGCCATGACGGCATGCTCTACTCGCTGCCCTCGCGCGAAGTGATCGCGGACAGCGTCGAGTACATGGTCAACGCCCATTGTGCCGACGCCATGGTCTGCATCTCCAACTGCGACAAGATCACCCCCGGCATGCTGATGGCCGCCATGCGCCTCAATATCCCCGCGATCTTTGTCTCCGGCGGCCCGATGGAAGCAGGCAAGATCGACATCGCCGATCTGGACATGAAGAAGATCGACCTGGTCGACGCCATGGTTGCCGCGGCGAATGACAAGTTCACCGACGAGCAGGTCCAGCACATCGAAGAAAACGCCTGCCCCACCTGCGGCTCCTGCTCCGGCATGTTCACCGCAAACTCGATGAACTGCCTGGCTGAGGCCCTGGGCCTGGCGCTGCCGGGCAACGGTTCGACTCTGGCGACCCATGCCGACCGCAAGGGCCTGTTCCTGGAAGCGGGGCGCAAGATCGTCGAGATCACCAAGCGCCACTACCAGGACGAGGAAAAAGGCCTGCTGCCGCGCGAAATCGCGACCTTTGACGCCTTTGAGAACGCGATGAGCCTGGATATCGCCATGGGCGGCTCCACCAACACCGTCCTGCACCTGCTGGCCATTGCCAACGAAGGCGAAGTGGACTTCAACATGTCCCACATGGACGCGTTGAGCCGCAAGGTGCCCTGCCTGTGCAAAGTGGCGCCGAACACCGCCAACGTGCATATGGAAGACGTGCACCGGGCCGGCGGCATCTTCTCGATCCTGGGCGAACTTAGCCGCGCAGGCCTGCTGCACGACCACTGCGGGACCGTGCACTCCTCGACCATGGGCGAAGCTATCGCCAAATGGGACATCAAGGTCGCCAACAACCCGGAAGCCGAAGAACTGTTCAAAGCGGCCCCCGGCGGCGTGCGCACCACCCAGGCGTTCAGCCAGTCCAACCGCTATAAGGAGCTGGACAACGACCGCGAAAACGGCGTGATCCGCTCGAAAGAGCACGCGTTCAGCCAGGACGGCGGCCTTGCGGTTCTGTTCGGCAATATCGCGCTGGATGGCTGCATCGTGAAAACCGCAGGTGTGGACGCCAGCAACCTGACCTTCACCGGCACGGCTTACGTCTGCGAAAGCCAGGATCAGGCAGTGAACGACATCCTGACCGGCAAAGTCACTGAAGGCGATGTGGTGGTGATCCGCTACGAAGGCCCGCGCGGCGGTCCGGGCATGCAGGAAATGCTCTACCCGACCTCCTATCTGAAGTCGAAAGGCCTCGGCAAGAAATGCGCGCTTCTGACCGATGGCCGCTTCTCCGGCGGCACTTCCGGCCTGTCGATCGGCCATGTCTCTCCTGAGGCAGCTGAGGGCGGCACCATCGGCCTGGTGCGCCAGGGCGACAAGATCGAGATCGACATCCCCAACCGCTCGATCCATCTGGCGGTCTCCGACGAGGAGCTGGCCGCACGCCGCGAAGAGCAGGACGCCAAAGGCTGGAAGCCCGCCGAGCCGCGCAAGCGCAAAGTCTCCAAAGCGCTGAAGGCCTATGCGCTGCTGGCCACTTCAGCCGCCAAAGGTGCCGTCCGCGCGCTGCCTGACGAGGACTAAAGCCAGTCCAGATTGAAAAACATGCAAAGCCCGCCGCCCCATCCGCAGCGGGCTTTTACTTTGAAGAATTCAGGAGCAAGCCGCGAAAGCCTGAGCCGCGGTTCGCTGGCTCTTTTATCGTTTTGCCTGACCAGCCAACGTTTTGCAGGCTCACCTCTAAAGAAATCACCACACGCATTAAGGTTGTGACATTCGGCCTAGTTGTCCAAAATGGATTCATAACAAGAGATTTCGAGGAGAGCTATGTTTAGATTACTCGCTGCGGTTCTGGCTGCAGCCGTACCCGCCACTGCACAGGCAGCACCCCAAAAATACCTGTGCGACTTTACTGGTCACGATACGCCCCGCAAGGTTGATGACGGCGGTTTTATTTCAGAGAAGTACCTGTTGGAAATTGACGCCGGAAACAGCACTGCAACAGCCTATGACGCTCTGGCCCATAGTGTGGACGGCGCTCCAGTTACTGCTAAATTCACCCGGAAACGAGATGGGCAGTACCGGCTGAGATGGAAACTTGCCCAAGTGCCGGTTATCGTCACAAAAACCGTTGACTACGGCATACCGGACATCATCGAAACCACGTTCACTATGCGGTACTCGGTGCTGTTTGATCCTGAAGCAATGCAAGGAATACTTTCTGCCAGTGGTGCAGGTGAAAGGTTCACCTCCTCAGCAAAACTGGTATGCCAGAAAACTAATAAGTCTTTGGCCTTCCGCTAATTGCCCTGCCCCGCCGTCACGCAAGCGGCGCCGGGTTCAAGTTTCTATTGCTGCGTCTACAAGGGCGCGGCAGCCCACTCCCAGGCTCTACTCCCCCAGCTTGGCGTGCACTTCTTCCAAGTCGATCTCGCCCACCGGCATCTTGTTGCCCGGATTTTCGAAATCGTATTTGAACAGTTCGAAATCGCGCTTGTAGATCTCGTAGACCAGATGCATCGACAGGTCGTCGAAATAGTCTTCGACCGGATGCGCGCGCTTGGGGCCGTGGCCCTCGCTTTCGTTGAAGCGCGGAATCGCAGCCAGGTCCACCGCATGCGGGGTTTCGATTGCGTCCAGCACATCCTGCATGCCGCTGTTGAAGTCCTCGGTCCAGAAGATCTTGTTGTAGCGGCCGCCATTGTGGATGAAGGTCGACACATGCCCGGACATCGCCGACCAGTGGATGTCCGGGTCCATCGGGCGGCGCCAGCGGATGGTGTCGCGGGCAAACAGCAGGAACCGGCGGAAGCTGGCGATCTGGTCGAATTCCTGCTTGCCGTCCTCGCCGCCGACCTCGATGCCGTATTCATAGGCAAGCTTGGGCACCAGGTTGCCCCGGTAGCGCCGCCCGTTGCGCTGGATGCCGCAGATCTTGTCGAAGAAGGACGAAAGAATGCGGGTGTAGGGGTTCCGCACACAGGTGAAGGCGTAGGACCTCTGGCCGCGCACATTGCGGGTGATCGGCCCCTGGCTGTGCTCCAGCGCCCATTTGTGCAAGCCCCCCTTGGCATCATGAATGTCGCCTTCGAAGAATTCTCCGTGGTCGGAGTAAAAGAGGATCTGCCCAATGGTCGAGCAGGCGCATTTCGGCACCACCCGGTAAACCACACTTTCACTTTCCGTCATCCAGGTGCCGGGGAACCCCATCCGCTGCCCTCTTCTTTTTGATGCGCCGTTACCCGCAGTCATCGCATATGTTTACCGAAACGGGAACTATCTGGTTTATTCGTGCCTAAAGGCCCCTTATCAAGGGAAACAATCAGGCAAAACAAGGCAGTCCGTCCGCGCAATGGCAAAAATCGCATATATTCTGCTCTGCCATAAAGACCCCGAGGCGATCATCCAGCAGGCCGAGCGGCTGACCGCGGCCGGCGACTATATGTCGATTCACTTCGATGCGCGCGCGGCCGCCGAAGATTACCAGCTGATCCGCAGCGAGCTGGCGGACAACCCCAACGTCGCCTTTGCCCGCAAGCGGATCAAGTGCGGATGGGGCGAGTGGTCGCTGGTCGAGGCGACGCTCTATGCGCTGGAAACCGCGGTGGAGGACTTCCCCCGCGCCACCCATTTCTACATGCTGTCGGGCGACTGCATGGCGGTGAAGACGGCGGAATACGCCCACGATTTCCTGGATTCGCATGACTGCGACTTCATTGAGAGCTTCGACTATTTCGAAAGCGACTGGATCAAAACCGGCTGGAAGGAAGAGCGGCTGATCTACCGCCATTACTTCAACGAGCGCACCCAGAAGAAACGCTTCTACGCCATGTTCGAAGCGCAAAAGCGGCTTGGGCTCACACGCGAAATTCCCGCCGACATCCAGGTTCAGATCGGCAGCCAGTGGTGGTGCCTGCGCCGCCGCACTGTGGAATGGATCCTCGACTTCATAACCAAGCGCAAGGATGTGATGCGGTTCTTCCGCACCACCTGGATCCCGGATGAGACCTTCTTTCAGACCCTGGTGCGCCACCTGATCCCAGAGAAGGAGATCGAGGCCCGCACCCTCACCTTCCTGATGTTCACCGACTACGGGATGCCGGTGAACTTTCACAACGACCATTACGACCTGCTGCTCAGCCAGGATTTTCTGTTTGCCCGCAAGATCAGCCCCGAAGCCAAAGAGCTGAAATCGCGGCTGGGACGGCTTTACGCGGCGCAGGGGGTCGACTTTCAGATCTCCAACGAGGGCCGCAGCCTCTACAAATTCCTGGTCCAGCGCGGCCGCATCGGTCGCCGTTTCTCTCCGCGGTTCTGGGAAACCGAAAGCACCCTGGGGCGCGAGCGAGAGCTTTTGATTGTGATCTGCAAGAAATGGCATGTGGCCAAGCGGCTGCTGGAACAGATTCGCCAGGTCACGAATATCCCGGCCATCGAATACCTGTTCAACGAGGAAGACACCCCGCTGCCCGACCTCGGCGGCATCCAGGCGGCGCTGATGAAGCGCACCCGCCACCGCCGTGCGCTGATGCGGATGCTGTTCGAATACTACGAGTCGGATCAGCTGATCATCTGCCTCGATCCCGGCGCCATCGAACTGATGAACGATTTTCATTCGGACCGCTCCTCGACCCGCTTCCTGCAGATCGAGTGCGAGTTCACCGACGACTACCTGATCGGTCACGCACGCCGCGTCGGCCTTGCGGGGGAACGCACCTCGCAGCAGACGCTGGAGCGGCTGCTGCCGACCATCCGCAACGATATCGTGCATGAAGCCGACCGGATCCGCGACGCCGGCTTCAGCCAGCTGTTTCAGATGCGCGAAAGCAGCTCTCCCGAGGAGAACGCCGCCCAGCTCAGCGGCTTCCTTGGCCTGGCTGAGGACAAGACCAGGCAGATCGCCGAAACGCACTATCTGTTTGCCGATTGATCCTCTGGCCCTCGGCTCCGCTGTGTGACAGGGTTCACTGACACAACCGGAAATCTGGTTATGTCATACGCCGGCGTCCGGAGCATGGCTCCGGAACTTCAGCACCGGAAGGAAGAACAATGGCAGATCAGCCCGAGAAAAAAGCGGTCTTTCTGAGCGGCAGCCTGATGGGGCATGTCACCCGCATGTCGCTGACCGCCAGCATCGGGCTTATGGCGATGTTTGCGGTGGATTTTGTCGACATGGCCTTCATAGCCATGCTGGGCAATGACGCGCTTGCCGCGGCTGTGGGCTATGCCGGCACGCTGCTGTTCTTCACCAATTCCATCAATATCGGGCTGTCGATTGCCGCAGGCTCGCTGGTGGCGCGCGCGCTTGGCGCCGGGCAGCCGGACAGTGCCCGGCGCAACGCCTCCAGCGTGGCCGTGATCGGAGCGCTGACCGGGCTGCTGGTGCCAATTCTGGTTCTGTCCTACCTCAATCCGGTTCTGGCGCTGCTGGGAGCCGAAGGCGAGGTGCTGCGGCTGGCCGCACGCTATGTCACCATCATTCTGCCAACGATGTGGGTGATGGCGCTGGGGATGAGCGCTATGGCAGTGCTGCGCGCCCACGGCGATGCCCGCCGGGCGATGCTGTCCACGCTCTATGGCGGTGGCTTGAATGCGGTGCTGGACCCGATCCTGATCTTTGGGGTCGGGCTGGGGCTGGATGGCGCCGCCATTGCCTCGGTGCTGGCCCGGATCTGCATGCTGATTGCCGCGCTATGGCCTGCAATCCGTGTGCACCAGGGGTTCATGCGGCCGTCGCTGCGGCAGATTGCCGGTGACATCCGCGCCATCCGGGCCATTGCCGTTCCTGCAGTGCTGACCAATGTGGCCACGCCTGTTGGCAGCGCCATCGTGATCCGAGAAATCGCCCAGTTCGGCACCGATGCGGTTGCGGGCATGGCAGTGATCGGACGCCTGATGCCGGTAGCGTTTTCGGTGATCTTTGCCCTCTCCGGCGCCATCGGCCCCATCGTCGGCCAGAACTTCGGCGCCCGGCTGTTCCCGCGTGTGCGCCAAGCTTTTCTGGCCGGCATCGCCTTCACCGCAATCTACACCCTGCTGGCAGCCGCGGTGCTGTTCGCTCTGCGCGCGCCCATTGCTGATCTGTTCGCCGCCACCGGGGAGACCCGCAGCCTGATCTATCTGTTTTGCGGGCCGCTGGCACTGATGCTCTTCTTCAACGGGGTGATCTTTGTCGAGAACGCCAGTTTCAACAACCTCGGCCACCCGGTCTATTCCACCTGGATCAACTGGGGCCGCCACACGCTTGGCACCTGGCCGCTGGCCGTTCTGGGCGGCTATCTGGCAGGCGCACCGGGGGTGCTGCTGGGACAGGCTTTTGGCGGCATGATCTTTGCAGGCCTGGGATTTCTGCTGGTGAGCCGCGTGCTGTCGCATCTCGAACAGCCAGCAGATGTCGATGCCTTTGCGCCGCAAAACCGGCTGCACGCACTGCTGGGCCGGCGCAGCTGGTAACCCTCAGGCTGCGTCTTCGCTGCCTTTGAGGCTGACACCTTCGCAGCATTCCGAAGTCAGGAAATCAATCACCTTCTGCATTTGGGGATAGTCAGCGCGGTTGAACACCTCGCGCCCCTGCCGCTCCTGCAGCACCAGGCCGGCATCCACCAGCGCCGACAGATGATGCGCCAGTGTCGAGGGCGCAATACCTAGATGCGCGCCAATATCGCTGACCCGCAAGCCCTCTTCTCCGGCCTTCACCAGCAGGCGGAAGATCGCCAGACGGGCATCATGGCCAAGAGCGGCAAGGGCGCGGGCATGGGAGCTGGTAGCGGTCATGCCGGCAAGATACTGCGGCCACCGGCTGCGTCAACAGGCCCCCGCACCAGCAGCCCTTTCTGCTACTGCAGCACAGGCACCGGTGAATGCGCAGCAATCCAATCAAACACCAGGCTGGGTCCGCGCAACTGGCTGGAATAATCACGTGACATGACGTAGCCCGCGTCACTTTCGACCACATCGCCGGTGACCTGCACCAGAGAGCCGTTCTGCAGCACCCGGTCGATCAGCCCCAGCCAGCCCAGGGCAATCCCGTCTCCCGAGACCGCCGACTGCACCACCATGTCGTAATTATTGAAACTGATGTAGTTCCGCGACCGTTCGCCGGAAATGCCAAGCGCATCAAACCATCCCTGCCAGGTCTGCCATTCCGCCGAGGCCGGCTTCGACAGGCTGAGAAGCTGCACATCCAGCAGCTCTGCCGAGCTGGAGATCCCCCCATGCGCCGCCAGATACGACGGACTGGAGACCGCCGCCACCCGCTCCTGCAGAAGCATGACATCTCCTTTCACCATGCTGTTGCGCGGCGCCACATGGATCTTGATATCGCAATCCTCGCCGTAATCCTCCGGCGGCACCTGCGCCGCCAGGATCTGGATCTCGATCTCATCCCCCAATTCGGCCCGCAAATGCGACAGCTGCGGCAGCAGCCAGAAGCTGCAAAAGGCAAAATCCGCGGAAATTCGCACCCTTGGCCGCGACTTGCGCTCCATCAGAGAGGATACCGAGTTGCCCATTTGCGTCATAGCCGGGCGCACCACGTTCAAAAGCCGCACCCCTTCATTGGTCAGCGACACGCCGCGGTGCTCGCGCCGGAACAAGGCAATGCCCAATTCCGTCTCCAACCCTTTGATTTTCTGGGAAACCGCCGATTGCGTCAGCCCCAGCGCCTCTGCTGCACCGGTAAAGTTGCCATGGCGCGCCACCAGGTCGAACGCATGCAGCGCAACCAGGTTGTAGCTCAGCTTCCTATTAAGACTGCTAATGTCACTCATAAATTATTGCCTACTGCAAAAGGCAGTTTTTTTATAACAAAAAATGCCCTGCGTAAGTTCTGCTAAGACCGCAGCCCCGGCGGCTTCCCCGGCAGAGCAGGGAAAACAGGGATACTACATGTCAATCAAACCACCTTTAACGGATTTGCCGATCGGCACATCCGACAGCGGATTTTACCGGGGCTTCAGCCAGATCGTCACCGTTTCCTCCAAACTGCTGATCGGCGGGCTGGTGATCTGGGCCATTGCCTTCCCCGAACAGTCCGGCGCCATCCTGAATTCGATCAACGGCTTCATCCTCGCCTCCTTCGGCGCCTGGTACATCTGGACCGTGGCGCTGTTTGTGCTGTGCTGCGTCGCGCTGGCGATGTGGCCCACTGCGGGCCGGCTGAAGCTGGGCCAGGACGGCGACAAGCCGGAGTTCTCCAACTTTTCCTGGTTCTCGATGATGTTCGGGGCCGGTATCGGGGTCGGCATGCTGACTTGGGCTGTGGCCGAGCCGATCTATCACTGGAACAACAATCCGGAAGTCATCCAGGGCCTGACCAACGGCGGCACTGCCGACAATATCCGCATGGCCTACAAATGGTCCTTCCTGCACTGGGGCCTGGGCGCCTGGGCCTGCTATGCGATTGCCGGGCTGGCGCTGGGGTTCTTCAGCTACCGCCGCGGGCTGCCGCTGACCATGCGCTCCTCGCTGACGCCGCTGTTCGGCGCCCGCCTGTCAGGCTCCATCGGCCATGTGGTGGATATCGTTGCCGTGGTTGCCACCATCCTGGGCGTGGCCCAAACCCTGGGTTTCGGGGTTGAGCAGTTTGTCTCCGGCCTCACCCGGATCGGCATCACCGGCCTGACCAACGAGGCAGGCACCGCCAACACCTCCGGTGTCATCGTCGCCATTCTGGTGATCATGCTGGCCTCCACCGCTTCGGCGCTTTCGGGTGTCGGCAAGGGCATCAAGTGGCTCTCCAACATCAACATGGTGCTCAGCATCGCGCTGCTAGGCTTCTTCCTGCTGTTCGGCTCCACCTTCTTTGGCATGCAGGCGCTGTTCGTCGGCCTGTGGGACTACCTGATCGCCATGCCCGACATGATGTTCCGCGTCTGGACCGATGACGGCAACCCCGACAGCGTCGCCTCCAAGCTGGAAGGCTGGCAGGGCGGCTGGTCGGTGTTCTACTGGGCCTGGTGGATTGCGTTCGCGCCTTTCGTCGGCCTGTTCCTGGCCCGCATCTCCAAGGGCCGCACCATCCGCGAGTTTGTGCTGGGGGCGATGATCGTGCCGTCTTTGATGTGCTTTGTCTGGTTCACCTGGGCCGGCGGCACCGCCATCGACCTTGAGCTGAACGGCAATGCCGGCGGCCAGATCGCCACCGCGCCAGATGGCGACAAGATCTTTGCCATGGTGCAGTACATGCTGTCGCCCTGGCTGGGCTGGGCGATGTCGGTGATGATCGTGGTCCTGTTGATGACCTATCTGGTGACCACCGCGGATAGCGCCGTGCTGATCGTCAACACCATCAACGCCGCCGGTGACGAAGGCCCCAAGGCCCGCCCGCATATCATCTTCTGGGGCGTCGCCCTGGGTTCGGTGGTGACGGCACTCTTGCTGGTCGGCGGCCTCAAGGCGATCCAGACCGCGATGGTGATCGGCGCCCTGCCCTTCTCGCTGGTGATGGTGCTGCAATGCGCTGCCCTGGTGAAAGCGATCTACAACGACGGCCGCCGCGAACAAGCAGGCGTCGCCACCACGGTCACGCAGGAGCCTGCTGAATAAGGCATCTCCCCGGGAACGGCGGCCAGCGGGCAGGGCTGCCGTTCCATCCTCCATACTGCTGCCCGCACCCTTTCCGGCGCTGACAACAGCAACAAAGGAAGCAAAATGACCCAATACTATAACAGGGAAACCCTCCACCCCGCGGTCCGCATGCATGCGAAGGAAGCCGCCCAAGGCAAACTGGACCGCCGCGAGTTCCTGTCGCGCGCAACCGCGCTTGGCGTGACTGCCTCTGCCGCCTACGGCATGATCGGCCTCAGCCAGCCGGTGCAGGCCGCCGCCAACCCGCAAGCGGGCGGCACCATCCGCATTCAGCAGGTCGTGCGTGCCCTGCTCGACCCGCCGCTGTTCAACTGGCCGCAGCTCGGCAACCTTGTGCGCGGCTACCTGGAGTACCTGGTGCAGTACAACGCCGACGGCACTTTTGAGCCGCGCCTGCTGGAAAGCTGGGAGGTCAACGAGGACGCGACCGAATACCTGCTGCACATCCGCCCCGGCGTGAACTGGAACGACGGCCGCGGCACCCTGACCGCCAAAGACGTCGCCTACAACTTCGCCCGCTGGTGCGACGGCAAATGGGAAGGCAACTCGATGGCGGCCCGCATGGGCTCGCTGCAGAACGAGGCCGGCGACGGCCCGGCCGAGGGCGCGCTGGAGATCGTCGACGATCTGACGCTCAAGCTGAAGCTCACCCGCCCGGACATCACCATCATCCCAGCCGTGACAGAATATCCCGCGGCCATCGTGCCAGACGGCTGGTCCGGCGACCCGGGCGCCGATCCGGTCGGCACCGGCCCTTACAAGCTGGTGGAATACGAGGTCGGCGTGAAGGTCGCGCTGGAAAAGAACACCGATCACGAATGGTGGGGCGAAGGCGCCTATCTCGACCGGATCGAGTTCATCGACTTCGGCACCGATGCTTCCACCCATCTGTCGGCAGCCGAGGCCGAGGAAATCGACATGACCTACGAAACCGTGGGCGAATATGTCGATATCTTCACCTCCATTGGCTGGAACGTCAGCGAGTCGGTCTCCGCCAACACCCTGGTGCTGCGCACCAACCGCGACTCGCTGGTGGATGGCACCGCACCCTATGCCGACGCCCGCGTCCGCCGCGCCCTGGCGCTGGCCTGCGACAACTCGGTGCTGCTGGAGCTGGGCTATGACGGCCGCGGCACCCTGGCCGAAAACCACCACGTCTGCCCGATCCACCCGGAATACGCCGACATCGGCGCCCCAGTGCGCGACGCGGAGGCTGCCCGCCAGCTGATGGAAGAGGCCGGAATGCTCGATTTCGAGCATGAGCTGGTCTCGATCGACGACGACTGGCGCCGCAACACAACGGATGCGCTAGCAGCCCAGATGCGCGATGCGGGCCTCAAGGTCAAACGCACCGTGCTGCCCGGAAACACCTTCTGGAACGACTGGGACAAATACCCGTTCAGCTCCACCGACTGGGGCCACCGCCCGCTGGGGGTGCAAGTGCTGACACTGGCCTACAAGACCGGGGTCGCCTGGAACGAAACCGGCCTCGCCAGCGCCGAGTTCGACAGCATGCTCGAGGCTGCATCGGCCATTGCCGACGCCGACACCCGCCGCGGCCACATGGAGAAGATCGAGCAGTTCATGCGTGACGACGGCACCGTGATCCAGCCCTACTGGCGCTCGCTCTACCGCCACGCCCGCCCCGGCATCATCGGCGCCGAGAGCCACCCGATCAACGAAATCCACGTGCACAAGCTGGCACTGGAAGCCTGATCAGGCACTGCAACAGAAAGGGTGCGCGCCGGATCCGGCGCGCGCCCTGTGTCTTTAGATATCGACCACAACCCGGCCGATCGGGTTGGAGCAGCAGGCCAGGATGTACCCTGCCTCCACATCCTCCTCCGAGATGCCGCCGTTGTGGACCATATGCACCTCGCCCGCGGTTTTCTTGACCTTGCAGGTGCCGCAGATGCCGAATGTACAGCCCGACGGGATGTTGAGGCCCGAGGCCTTGGCAACCGCCAGCACCGTATCGGTCTCGGTGCAGGTCGCCATGACGCCCGATGCCGCAAAGCTGATCTCGGCGGTGGCGCTTTCCTCTGGAACCACATCGTCCAGCTCCGGCGCGTCTGCCTCAGTCTCAACCGGCGCGCCAAAGCTCTCCTGGTTGTAGTTTTCCATGTCAAAGCCGAGGCCGATCAGCATGTCGCGCACCGCCTGCATGAACGGCTCAGGCCCGCAGCAGTAGACTTCGCGCTCCAGATAGTCCTGGGCGATGATCCCCAGCATGATCTGGCTCAGCTGCCCGCGGTAGCCGGTCCAGACCTGATAAGGGTCGTCCTCTTCGACCACAAAGTTCAGCTTCAGCCCCGGCACCCGCGACGCCATGCTTTCCAGCTGCTGGCGCGCGATGATCTCGCTCGGCCGCTTGGCGCAGTTGATGAAGCAGATGTCCGGCGACTGGCCGCGGTCGAACAGATACTGGGTCATCGACAGGCTGGGCGTGATACCGGAACCCGCCGAGATGAACAGGAACTTGCCGTTCGGCCGCTTGGGCAGGGTGAACACGCCCGCCGGGCCGGAGGCCTTGAGGAACATCCCCGGCTTCAGGTGGTCCAGCATCCAGCGGGTGCCGATGCTGTCCGCCTGCGCCTTCACCGTCACCGAAATCGACAGCGGCCGCGACGGCGAGGAGCTGATGGTGTAGGTGCGCCAGACAGTCTCCCCCGGCACCGGCAGCTCCAGCGTCAGGAACTGGCCCGGCTGGTACTTGAACCACGCGCCGGACGGCGCGCGGAAGCTGAAGGTGGCTGTGTTCGGCGCTTCCGGCACAACCGAAACGCATTCCAGCATCTCGTCGTCCTTCCACGCCAGGGTTTCGTCCAGCGTCTCGAAATTGGCCTGCAGTCCCATATGCTTACTCCGCCGCGATCAGATGGCGCCCGGTCAGCGCGCGGGTCAGGTGGTCGGCATACCAGTTGGAGAACTGGATGACGCCGCTTTCCTGCACTTCCGAGTACGGGCCCGGTTCATAAGCGGGCGAGTTGATGCCGCGCTGGTTGTCCTCGACCACGATCCGGTCTTCGTCATTGGTGGCGATCCAGACCTCGGTCAGGCGCTTCAGGTCATAGTCCTGGCCCTCAACCGCATCCTTGTGCACCAGCCATTTGGTGGTGACCTCGGTCTCGGTCGGGCTGATCGGGGTCACCCGGAACACGATGGAATGATCCGGCAGGAAGTGGTTCCAGGTGGTCGGGTAGTGGAACTTCAGCAATGTGCCCGCATCGGCAAAGGGCACCCGGCCCAGCTTCTTGGCCACAGCTGCCTTGCCGTCCAGCGTATAGCTCTCGGCGCCCTCATTCAGCGGCATCCGGGCCAGCCGGTGCTGGCCGCGGGTGTCGATAGTGAAGGCCGACGGGATGCCCGCGGCCTCGACCCGTTCGAAATGCTTCTGCAGGTGTGCCGGGGTCTCGCCGCCCTCAATGCCGGTGACCGAGGGATCCTCCGGGAAAGTCCGGCACAGCGACGGGTGGTTACCGCCGCAGTGGTAGCACTCGCGGTTGTTCTCCCAGACCAGCTTCCAGTTGCCGTTCTCGATGATCGAGCTTTCATAAGCCACCTTGGCATTGCCCAGGTCATGCGGCGCCAGATAGGGGCGTGCGACTTCGGCAAAGGCGTCAAAATCAGGCGCCTCATCGGCCAGGCAGATATAGATCAGCCCAGCCAGATCGCGGCAATGCACCGGCTTCAGCCCGTGCTTGGAGGCATCAAAGTCCGGCCCCATGTCGCGCGCCCACAGAAGCGAGCCATCCAGCTCATAGGTCCACTGGTGGTAGGGGCAGACCAGTTTCGGCGCATTGCCCTTCTTGGCCTTGCAGACAACCGAGCCGCGGTGGCGGCAGGCGTTGTGGAAGGCGCGCACCTCGCCATCGGTGCCGCGCACGATGACAACGTTGTAGGCGCCCACCTGATGGGTCACGAAATTGCCCGCCTTGGGGATCTCGCAGGCCGGAATGGCAAACAGCCACTCGCGGTAGAAGATCTGGCGCATGTCCAGATCCAGCACACCCGGATCGGTGTAAAACGCCTGCTCCAGGGAATAGTTTTTCTGACGGGCCACCAGTTTGGCCAGAATCTCACTGTCGTGAAGCATCTGCTTCTCTCCTTTGCCGCATCCCCGCGGCGTCTTGGCTAGGGTACAGGCATAGGAAGAGAGATTGCAGGCCACGCACCCGCAACCGCCCCGCCGCCGCCCGCGGTTGACGTGTTTTCATGGCAAGGCTGGTTTCCGGACTGTCCCGGGGCCGCTTGGCGGCGGAGCCTGGCACCTTCCCGAAACCATCGGCTTCAGTGGTCTTTGCCAGGCCTGACCCGGGGTCACCGTTGCGGGGGCAGTGCCGGACTTTCACCAGCTTCCCAATTCTCCGCCCCGAAGGACGGCACCTTGCTGAGGGGAAATTGCCCGATCACGGGCCGTTCGGCGAAAACAAATCCGACCCGCCGAAACCGGAAAAAGACATGCATGTGTGCCGCGCCAAGGTGCACAGAGATGTCCAGAATCCCAAACCGGCACTCGCCCGCCTTTTTGCGGCAAGGTGCTGATCTTCCACACAGTTACCAGCCGCCCGGCCTGGCGAATCGATTCACACCCCGCGATGCCAAAGAAAAAGGCCGCCCAACCGGCGGCCTTTGCTCACTTCGATTTCCAGCTGTCCAGCCAGCGGCGGAACCGCCCCTTGCGCTCGGCCAGCGCATCGCCCGCTGCATAAAGGCTGTCCTCGGCGCTTTCGATCATCGGGTCGATCCTGGCCTGCCGGAACCGGCGCCAGCGCACATAGATGGCCCACATCACCGCCGCCAGCAGCACCAGGAAGATGATCGCAAACCAGTTGGTGGGCTTGTCGTCCGGCCCCGCCACCGGCTTGATCGTCACCGCATTGGGGAAGATCGACAGAAACTGGTTGCGCCAGCCGTAATGCATCACCGAGACCCACTCCGGCGCGTCCTTGGTCGAAACCGCGTCATTGGCATCTGTATAAAGGTTGGCAGTGTCGAACTTGAAATAAGGCGGCCAGTTCCAGCCGGTGTCCTCGTTGCGGTAAACAATGGGATCGCCGCCCGGCCGCACGCCCTGGATGAACTGCACATCGCGGTTCAACAGCTCGGCCGACTGGTCATCCGGCTTGGACCAGAAAATCCGGGTCCAATCGTTCAGCTCCTGCCGCTCCTCATAGGTGTTGACGATGCGCACCACGTCGTATTGCGGCAGCGTGTAATGCAGGAAGGCGGCGAACAGCCCCCAGAAGGTGATCAGGAAGGCCCATTTGATGAAACGCATGGGAGTGACCTCACATGAAGTTAATGACGTAGACCAGAAGCGCCAGCGCTCCCAGCGGAATGATGTAGATCAGCAGCAAGAGCTTGCGCCGGGGCGAGCGGTCGTATTGCTTCAGCCCCCGCTGGATGAAGGCCGCGCGGTCGCCGGTCAACCCCTTCTGTTTCCAGCGCCGCTTCAGCTGCGCCCGCCGCATCTCGCGCGAGTAGAGCCGGGCAACTCCGTAGATCACGGTCAGCCCGACCAAAAGGATCAGCACAAGGCGGAAGAAGCCGAACATTCAGCACTCTCCCCCACCTAAACCGCAGGTTTGCATCCAACAGAGGTTCGCGCCCGTCCCGTGGGGGGGCGTTTCACGCCCGCCCTGGGGGGCGGGTCGGGCGTGAACCGGGCCGCAAGCGGCCCGGGAAAAGCATTCACGATCCAAAATCCTCATATCAGCGCCCCCTAACCCGGTTCACCGCACCCCAGGGGCCGACCCGCTCAACCATCCCCTTGCGCCGCACCCGCGGCAGCGCGGGCGAGCGGCCCTCCATGTCCGGCTCATGCCCGAACAGCGCCTCGCGCGCCCCGGCCTTGTCCACCGCATACTCCCGCGCCAGGAACTCCGCCGCATAAGCCTTCTTGGTTTCCGGCCAGCCCCGGTACTGGCTGTAAAACAGCTCCTTGTGGCAGATGAACATCTGGCGGAAGTCATGCGGGCAGAGCTCCGCCAGCAGCATATTGACCAGATCCCGCTCCGGCGTATCCGCCGCCCGCAGGGAATAGAAATAGGCCGGATGGTCCGAGCGGATCTTCGGCCACTTGCCGCCGCCCTCCGCCCAGCGCACCAGCGCGGACAACCCCTCGAACTCCTCCGGCAGTTCGTCGGCATGCCGCGCCGCCAGCCGCCGCAGATCCGCGCGCGACATGTCTGACAAGTCCCGCCCCTTCTCCGTCAGCACCGAGACCGCCAGGAACCCCATCTTCTGCCGCAGGATCGCCGCGCCATCAACGCCGCGCGCCCGGATCACCGGCTCGGCCAAGCCGTTCAGCTCCAGGAACTTGGCAATCGCATTGCGCTGCCCCAGATCAAACACCCGGTCAAGCGGCACACCCTCTGGCTTCTCACCGCTGGCAATCACAGCCGGATGCTCAACGCCCTGAAACACATACATACCGCCGAAATGCGCGGTCCAGAAGTTCGACTGCGCAAACACCTCATGCTCCAGATGCACCGGATTGCGAGTCACATCGCCGGTCTTTTCCGCGGTCGAGATCATCTCCCCGATCAGCACATCATCAAACCAAGCATCCTCGCCGGTCTTGAACCGCTCCACCAGCTCCGCCAGACGGTCCGCATGGCGCAGCGTGCCCTTGGTGGTATCCGCCTCGATCCGCACCTGCTGGATGTCGAACAGCTTGGCGGGAGTGGAGACCTCAAACACCGAATTCACCAGCTCCCCTGCCACCGCATCGGTCGCGGTCAGCGCAAACAGCTGGCGTTCGTTGACCTCGATGAACCGGCGCAGAATGTCCCGGCTGGTGGAGAATTTCACATGCAGCAGCGGGCAGCGCTTCTGCTCGGTGCTAAGGAGAATGAACTGCCGGTTCACGCCCGCATGGTTCAGATAGTGATCGTCCCCCAGTTCATCCCCGATCTCCGGCGAAAAGCCCGAGATATCAACGTGGAAATCGGTGAGAGCCGTGGTCTTGCCGGTCAGATGTTTCAGCGCGCGGTTATAGCGCTCCACCAGCGCGGGCGAGGCCACATGGAAGAGATTGCCGAACATCAGGCCATGCTGGATGAGGCGTTTCATTCGGCGGCCTCCAGATTTTTTTCAGCCTTTATCCACAGTTCTTCATTGCTAAGCATTAGTTCTAAACCGCTGGAGAACAACTCCAAACGCAAGTTTCGGAGTCTTTCTTTTTGATCGTCAGCCAACCTATCATGCAAATCCCAAATTCGATCCACTTGCTCTGATAGACCTGCAAAGTACCAATTGTACTGGGACCTTCCTGAAACTAAACGGTCCTGTTTCAAAAGCTTGAACTCTTCTAGGAAAGCAATTGGCCTTGCCGCTTGTATCTTTATCTCTTGGTCCAAGTTTCGATCACTCAACGGATTATGATGGAACACCTCTAGAAAGTTTTCCTGGCGGAACTCTTTGTTTGTCCTGCTGCGCCGCAGCCAAGTTGCTCCTGAGTTTGGCTCTGTCTTTAACTGATCAACCAACCCGGCTAGCAGCTCATCCAGGTGCCTCTTGGCTCTAGTTTCATCGCGTTGTTTTTTCTCATCTATGAAGACATCGGCCTGAGCCTCCAACGCTGCTGCCATTTTTGCGGACTCACGACGTGTCAGCCTCAACTCATTCCGTTGAGCCGAGAGCTCTTTTCCTTGGAGTGTTACGGTGACGATCAACCAAAGAAACGCTAGCGCGCCAGCTAGCCCTGCCAGAGTGTCTCCCGCTTCATTTGCTGGCGCATCCAAGAAAGCCACGAGGCGCATTTCACAACGTCCCCAATAGCTGCACGTATCATCTAGTGAGAAAGCCAACGCGAGCGAGAGGAATACTAGCGTCCCTGCCAAGCCAAACTTGATTAACCCATCAACGGTTCTCCAGTAGATGCGAGCATACCTCCGCAGCACTTCATCGCGCACCCTTGTGAAACGCCACCACATCACGACATAAATCAGCCACTCAACAAACCGGTTCACGGGTCGACCACCCCGCCCGAGGCGCTTGCGGCTCGGGCAGCGCCCGTCCGCCCCGTCAAACCGAAGGTTTGCCTCCGGCGAAACGGGCGGGCGCTCCGCTTCCGCCCGCGGACAGGCTCTGCCCTTGTGTTGCGCGCAACAGTCACCCCTGCCCCTCCAGATACCGACGCTTGGCCTCTTCCTGCCGCCCGAAATCGCGCACCATGTTTTCAATCGCCACCTCATCCGACTTGTCGGCATAGCGGAACTCAGAGTCGGCGTAGCGGTTGATCTCCTGCACCACCATGTCGACCGTGATGGGCACCCGAAGCTCGGCAATCATCGCGGATTTGGTATCGTAGTCCTTGAACAGGAACAGCTCCGGGTTCTCCATCCATTCATCAGGCAGCTCGAAATCCATCGCCCGGACCTTAACCGCATCGGTGATGTTCTTGATGGCGCGGCCGGTAAAGCGCTCATCCGCCTGCTGAATGGCCTTCAGATAAGTGCCCAGCTTGGCCAGATCATCCAGTTCCCCGATCTGGTCATGCACCCGGCCGAATACCTCCGCCAGCCCCGGCTCCTGCGGCCGGTTGTGGGCCTCGAATGAGCGCGCGACGGCCTTCTTGATCTCCTGCGCGCCATACAGGTCGTGATCGCCCTGCGGGATGGCGTGGTTCTTGCCCATCAGCAGGGTCAGGATGTCGATGTAATCCTCCCGTGTCTGCGGCCCGTCCACCAGGAAGCGCGCGCCCGCACGCTGGCGCAGGGCGTCGTCCACATTCTCCGGGTAGTTGGAGAACATGCCAAAGGTGCAGTTGCCGCGCACCACGGTATTGGCGCCGGCAAAGGCCTCCATGAAGACTGCCGTCACCTCCTGCTGGCCTGCGCTGGACTGGCGGTCGCCGCGCTTGCCCGCGATCTGGTCGATGTCGTCGATGGTGCCAAAGCCGATGACGCCCGGGTCGATCACATTCTGGATGAAGCTCTTGGCGTTCTGGCCGGACTTGCCCTGATAGCTGTCGATATTGTCGATGCCGAAGTTCTGGTACCGGAAGGCATAGCCCGCGTTCTGGCAATAGTCGTGGATGAGGCCGGCCATCATCTGAATGAGCGTCGTCTTACCGGTCCCCGGCTTGCCATCGCCCATGAAGGTGAAGATGAAACCGCCCATTTCGGCAAAGGGGTTCAGGCGGCGGTCAAAGTCATAGGCCATCAGCATCTTGGCGAGCCGCAGCGCCTGATATTTGGCGATATGGTTGCCCACCACCTCATGCGGTTTCTTGAACGCCATGGTGAGCGTTGTGGACTTCGCCTTGGCCGCCGGCTCAAAGCCGCTGATGGTCAGGTCATCCGCCTCCACCCGCCAGGCCGCAGCGGTAAACGCCTCCAGTCTTGGAGCATTCTGGGCGCGCAACGCCGCCTTCTCCATCAGCTGCTCGGCATAGGCCGCCGCAGCCGCAATCAGATGCGCATCATCGGGCGCATGCAGCGCCAGCTTCTGATCCAGCTCCCACAGCGCCCCATGCAAGGCCAGCGGTGCGTTGTCTGTGAGCAGTTCCTCTGCCTCGCCCACTTCCGCTTGTGCCTCACTCCCATGCGGGGCCAGCAGATAGGCTGCCGCATTGGCAAAGACATGCGCGGCAATCAGCGCCTCGGCGGCCAGCAGTTCTGTGAACTCCCCCTTGCGGGCGGCATCCAGCGAGCCAGCCAAATTAGCGCGCTTCAGATCCCCTAGGCCAGAAACCTCAGCATAAGCCTCCCCCATCGCCAGCGAAATTGCCAGCGCCCGGCGCAAGGCATGCTGCAACGTCGCCTGCAGGGGCGAGGTCAGCGGGTCATCGTCATCCGCGGCCTCAATCCGGGCAATCAGATGCACCCCTTCGGGCCGCGCGGTGGAGCGCGTCACCAGCCCCGGCGTGGTCGAGCGGAAGCGGCGGGTGCGGGCAATCCCGGGCGAGCGCTCCGGCGCCTTCCCTTCCACCGCGGGCTTGGCAATGCGCGGCGTGTGGTCAAACCCTTCCAGCAGCGCAGCCGCAGCGGCGTAATGTTTGCGGATATCCTCTTCCCGCAGCTCCATCTGATTGCCTGAAATGCTCATCTCACCCTCTCAATCCCTACGCTGCGAACGCAATTCCGATCCGCTCTTCATCTGGCTAAAAATATCCCCGCCGGAGGCTCCCGCACCCGGCAACACGCGCAGGCGTCAATACCGCAGCACCTGCCCCGCCTCGCTCACCACGAACTTCTGCACATCCGCAAACCCCGGCGGGTCCAGCTCCGCCAGCACCTGGAACGGACGCTGCGGCAAAATGATCGCTCGCTGGGTGCGGGTCGCCCCGGTGTCCGCGCCACGGCCGCCAAAAGGATCGAGCGCAAAGATCTCCCGCTCCACTTTGCCGAACCAGCCCGAACGCTCCTCGCGCACGTCTTCGCTTTCCAGCTCCTCCAGCGTCCAGGCCAGCGCCCAGTCCTGGCCCGCGGGCGCCTCCGCCTCCTCCAGCACACGGCGCAGCGGCCCGGTCTGCTCGGTATAGGCCGAGGAATACATCGGCCCTACGTGGTAGCGGCGCAGAAGCTTGGGATGGAGGTCATCGAAATCCTCGTCAAACCCCTTGGCAATGGTCACTAGCTTCAGCCCCGCCAAGGCCTGCGCCATCAGATGCGCCTGCACTTCCGGCCAGCGGCGCTCGTCCTTGGGCAGCGCCACCTTGCCGCTGTCCTCCAGCTCCATCAGGTAGATCACCGGCAGGTTCACCTGGCTGTCATAAGCCGCCCAATGCAGCAGGAAGCGCCGGCGGCGCGGGCCAAGGTTCTCCAGCCATTCGCATTCCGGATCGTTCTGCGTCCAGAACAGCTCGCCCTTCAGCAGCTCCTGATAATAAAGCCGCTGCGACAGCGCGAACTGCAGCTTCGAGGGCACAACCCGGTCCGAGATGATGGTGCGCACCATATCGTCCTTCAGCACCCCTTCGCTGGCCATATTGGCCAGATGCCGCTCTGCTTGCTGGGCATCATTGGCCATGGTCATCAGCTCAGCCGCCACCGGAAAGCCGCTGTCGCGCTTGTCCATCGCAAGGCTGCCGAAGAAACGGCCGGTGTCGCGGCCTGTCATCAGGTATTTCATCGAGAGCGCGCGGAAGGTGAAGTTCAGGCGCATCAGATAAGCCGTCAACACCTTCACATCGGATTTTGAGAGCCGCCCCTCCGCCTGCATCGCTGCGGCCACCCGGGTCAGATGCCGGATGATAGTGTCGAACTTCTTGAAGTACCGGCGCGAGGCAAAGGTATCGGTGAGGCCAGCATGGTCTTTGGCAGGGTCGGTCATGACAAACCTCCGGGGTGCGCAGCAGCCCGGATCGCGCCCGACCCGCCCCCCAGGGCGGGCGCGAACGCCCACCCTCGGGCCGGGCGCGATCCTCTGTTCCAAACCAATTCAGCTCTGGCTGTTTCCATCGAACATTTCTTTCTTGCACCAAGTGAACAGCCCCGCCGCAAGAGCCGCAAAGAAGATGGCAAAAAAGGCGACCATACTGAAGCGGTGCAACCAATACTGCCAAGCCGCAACAGCTTGCCAATTCTGCTGAGGATCACGGAAAAGCAGCTCATACCCTTCTGCTGTCTCCCGGTGATCCAGCACCACGCCCCCAACAAGGTAACCTGCCAGAACGAATGCGCCCAGTATGGCCCAGACAGGCAGAAAGCCCCACGGGCTGCCTTCGCGGCCTTTACCCCCCATACAGATTCTTGTCGTGCTTCTCGACAATCGCCGCAAACCGCCGGGCAAAGCGTTCATCGGCCTTGGCCTTCTTCTCCAGCACGTCTCGGGCGAACACCATGTTGTCCTCATGCGCTTCCAGCATGTCAGCCATCTTCTGGTTGGTCGCAGTGCCGATCGCCGCCATTGCGGTCTGGGCTTCCTTGTCGGTCTGCACCCCGATCTCGTTGATCCGGTGCGCCACATCCTGCTGCTGCGCGGTCTTCAGCGATTTGGTCAGCGCGTCATACAGCACCACCCGCTGCTGAGTGTCCGTCTGCAGCTTGTTGATCAGCACCATCTGCGTCGCCGCCTGGTTCTGCAGTGAGTCGACCCAGGTCTTGCCCTTCTCGATATAGCGCTCCAGCGTCTGGCTCTTCGCCAGCTTCACCTGCTCGTCCTGCACCAGCGCGTTGTATTTCGCATTGAGCTCGGCCAACTCGGTCTCCAGCTTGGTGCGCGCAGCGGCGTCCTGCTCAACTGCGATCTTGTTTTCCAGCTCGATGATCTGCGGGTCCAGCGCAGTGATTTCCGCCTTCACGGCTTCCAACTCCTGCACGGTGAACTCGCGGTCATCCAGCGTCGCGGTCAGATTCTCCTGCACCTTTTCGCGCTGCTCTTCCAGCGTCGCCAGCTGGCCTTCCAGCAGCTTCACGATCACATCCGACTTGGCAATCAGGTCCTGCAGCTTGTCATCGATATTAGCGGTGCGCATCCGCTCCTGGCGCATCGAGTCCGATTTGCCCTTGGAGAAGAAACCGACAAAGTTCTCCCAGCCGGTTTTCGAGCGCATTTCGTCAAAGTCTTTGGAGAATGCCGCCGTCACGTCATCGAGCCCCATGATCAGCTCGGCAATGTTCGCGTTCATCACCTCGGTATGGGCGTGCACGTCATCCAGCGTCGCGTTCTCGATGTCGATGCTGGCATCCTCGCCCGCTTCGATCTTGCTGCGCGCGCTTTCAATCCGGCTGGTCAAAGCTTCAATCTTGCTCTGCGACTCCCGGACCTTGTCCTGGCTCTCCGCCACCATTTTCTCGAACTGGGAAACACTCATAGTATCCGTTCCTCCCGCTTAAATTTCTGATCCATAGATGGGGATGTAAATGGACTTTACATCCCTTCGGGCAGTCAAATTCCGCCCGTTTCGCCGATACTGTTGCAGAGAGGCCGCAGAAAGGAAAGCAGGGATAACCGGCAGCATCCCTGCACCCTGGCCGACAGCCCGCCAGCCCCCTTCCTCTTGCCAGAAATATCCTGGGGGTTTGGGGGTGAAACCCCCATGCTCCCCTCGCAGCCGATTGGCTCCGGCAGCGGCTTCACATGGTTTGCTGCTTGCCCAGCACCAGGAAGGTCATCATGCCGAAAGGCGGAATACTCTCCTGCTGCTCCACCCGCAGACGGTCCTCCTGCAGTACGGTTTGCAGTTCGAAATCCGAATGCCAGCCGATCACATTGGCCAGCGGCGCTGACAGCCGCTCAAGCGACGCCCGCACCCCCTTGCCGCTCTTGAAGTGGTTGGTGATCACCAGCTTGCCTCCTGGTTTCAGGACGCGCGCGATCTCGCGCATCACCCGTTCGGGCTCGGGCACCACGGACAGCACATGCATCGCTGCCACGCTGTCAAAACTGTTGTCCGGAAAATCCAGCTGCCGCGCATCCATCTGCCGCAGCGCCTCGACCTGGGCCAGGCCCATTTCCTGCACCTTGGCCTCGGCCTTCTCCAGCATGTCATGGCTGAAATCGATGCCCGTCACCTGCAGATGCGGCGCGTAATGCTGCAGCGACAGGCCAGTGCCGACCCCAACCTCCAGCACCCGGCCCTGACGCGCATTGATAAAGCGGGTCGCCCGGCGGCGGCCCGCGCGCGTCACCGCGCCAAAAGTCTTGTCATACACCGGCGCCCAGCGCGCATATGAGTCTTCAACCGCCTTGATGTCCAATTCGTCCCTCCCGCGGGGCGATTTGGCTCAGCCCTTCGGCTTGGCGATCAGCCCCCATATCACCATCGCCACATAGCCAAGGCATAGCACAACCAGCACCGTCCATGCATAGGTCAACAATGCCGCAGCCATGAAGGCAAAGCCCACCAGAAGATATTTAACATGCTCGCGGGAGATTTTCATCGCTTTCGGCGACCAGGTCGGAATGTGGCTGATCATTGCCAGTCCCACCAGCACCATATTGAGGCAGATCAGCAGTTCCGGCAGAACCGGCGCACCGTCATAGGCAAAGGAGGCAAACATCGGCAGCAGCGCCAGCAAGGCGCCCGCGGGCGACGGGATGCCCTCGAAATACCCCTTGCGCAGCTTCGGCGCCTCCTCCTCGGACTTGGAGCTGACATTGAACCGCGCCAGCCGCACCACGCAGCAGACCGAGAACACCAAGACCGAGATCCACCCCAGCCCGCGCATGTCCTGCAAGGCCCAAAGATAGATCACCAGCGGCGTTGCCACCCCGAAATTCAGGAAATCCGCCAGCGAATCCAGCTCCGCGCCCATTTTGCTGACGCTGCGCAGCGCCCGCGCCAGCCGTCCGTCGAGCCCGTCCAGCACCGCAGCCAGGATGATCATCATCACCGCCAGCTTGAAATTGCCGTAAACCGCAAAGCGGATCGCGGTCAGCCCTGCACAGATGGCACCGATGGTCATCATGTTCGGCATCAGCTGAATCAGTGCAAACTCGGATTTCTTCTTTTCCGGAACGTCATACATGGCGGCGGCTCTTTCTTCCTCATCGGGGCGCTCACGGGGGCACGGGGTCCGCGCCGCTGCCCGGAGCAGCCGGGAGGCAAATTTCGGGGCTGCGCGACATATGCCCCAAGACCCGCCCCGGCGCAACGCCTGCGCCCGCGCAGAACGGCGCATCCGGGCGCGCCAGGAAGGCCCTGAGCAGGCTGTGCTCCCGATTTACGATATCTTAGCGGCGGGTGCAGAATATGCCGGTCAGTCGCATTTGCTTCAACTAAGGAAGAATTCCAGTTGCCTGACAGACAACCGCCCGAACTCCCCCAAAGCCATAACAGCCACGCAGCCCAGAACGCCGAAGAACTCGTCCGGCGCGCCAAATCAGAACCCTTGGAGGACGGCGGGCTCCGCACCTCGCAGCTTTTGTCCCAAGCCCTGTCCCTCGACCCCAGCCACCACGAAGCGCAGGTGCTGCAGGAGCGGCTGTTTCAAACCTTTGTCCCCCGCTGGCACTTCCCTATGCTGGCAGACACCGCCCGCAACCGCGCCTACGCCCAGGCCATTGCAGCCAAGGTCAAGCCGGGCGATGTGGTTCTGGACATCGGCTGCGGTGCCGGGCTGACGGCGATGCTGGCAGCGCGCGCCGGGGCCAAGCACGTCTATACCTGCGAGCAGCAGCCGCTGATCGCCCAGGCGGCAGAGCGTGTCATTGCGGACAATGGGCTGAGCAGCCGCATTACCGTCATCCCGAAATGGTCACACGACATTGTCCTGGGCGCGGATATGCCGGAGCCAGCGGATGTGGTGATTTCGGAAATCGTCGACACTGTTTTACTGGGCGAAGGGGCACTGGCCACGCTGACCCATGCGATGGCAGTGCTGGCCAAACCGGACGCGCGGGCAGTGCCCGAACGCGGCACCCTGATGGCCCAGGTGATCGAAAGCGAAAAGCTCCTGAACCTCTGGCGCCCGCAACAGGCCGAGGGCTTTGACCTGAGCGCCTTCCACCATTTTGCCAATATTGCGCAAATCACACCCAATGATCTGGCCGCCTGCGATCTGCGTCCGCTGGGCCCCGCGGCCGACCTTTTCGAGTTCGACTTCACCCGGCCGAACATCAACCCGGCGCGGACAGAAACGGATCTGGCTTGCACCGCTGCCGGCACCGCCCATGCGGTCTTTGTCAGCTTCGAGATGCACTTGGCACCCGGCATCCAGGTGGCAAACGGATTGGAAACCGGCGGCCATTGGGGGCGCACCGCCTTCCTGCTCGAGCGCCCTCATGCGGCCGAGGCCGGGGACCGCTTGCAGATAACCGCGCAGCATGATGCCGCGCAGCTGAGCCTGACGGTGCAGGATTGGCTGCCGCGCGCAGAAGCGGCGGACCAGGCCGCACTCTGGATGACCCGGGGCTGGAACGCGCGCCGCGCTCCCGCGGGCCAGGACCATCCTGCTGCCGCGGCCAATCCGGTGTGGCAGCAGGCCGACGCCACCGGCGGCGAAACCCGCGTCAGCCACTAACGCCGCGGCCTGAAATCCTCTGCTGCGGGCGCCACAGCCCGCGGCGAAAATGCCTGTCGATCACGGCGCCGTTTTGCAGTATCAGCCTCCAAGCGCAACAGACTGCACGCCCGGCCCCAGTCTTCGGGCGGCAGGGGACATCAGAAGGACGACATGATGCCGATCACTTCAACCGAACTCGCAGACGCCCGCCAGGCCTGGGGCGATGCCCTCATCGCCATTTCCAAAGCCTTTGAGGCGGACGGGATCGACGGCGCCCGCGCGGTAGCCGAAGGGGTGCTGGACTCAGCCTATGGCTACAACCTGGGCCCGGTTCTGTTCAAACCGACGCTGGCCAGCGGCGACCAGACCTTCCGCCCCACCCGCGAGGGCGCCCTGTCCTATTTTGTCGGCCATGACGCCGAATACCCGCTGGACGGCGGCTTTGGCATCAAGGGCTGGCGCAGCATGACGTCCGAAACCGCGGCCGAGTTCATCGAAGGCGATGTCGGCATGTGGATGGGCTGGATCTCGCTGACCGACAAGGACGGCCAGGTCACCAAGGTCGACAAGAGCTTTGGCTACAAAAAGGACGCTGACGGCGTGCTGCGCATTGTGCTGCATCACTCGTCGCTGCCCTACAAGCCGTAAGCGGCTGCAATATCCGGATGCCCCCGCCGGTGTACCGGGGGTGTACAGGGGGTGCACGCACGGCACCCCCTGTTTCATTTCAAGGACTGAAAACCTCAGCCGACGACGTTGAACTCAGGCCCGTAGGGGTACTTGGTGATGTTCTCGTTGCCGTCCTCATGGATGATCAGGATGTCATGCTCACGGTAGCCGCCGGCACCCGGCTGGCCGTCGGCGATGGTCAGCATCGGCTCCATTGAGATCACCATGCCGGGCTCCAGCACCGTGTCGATGTCCTCGCGCAGCTCCAGGCCTGCCTCGCGGCCATAGTAGTGCGACAGGACACCAAAGGAGTGGCCATAGCCGAAGGTGCGGTACTGCAGCAGATCCTGCTCTTCGAAGAAGGCGTTGATCTTATGGGTGATTTCCGCACAGCTCGCGCCCGGCTTCAGCAGCGAGATACCCAGCTCATGCGCCGCCACGTTGGCCTCCCAGATGCGCAGGGATTCGGCATCCACTTCCTTCACGAACATGGTGCGCTCCAGCGCGGTGTAGTAGCCCGAGATCATCGGGAAGGTGTTCAATGACAGGATATCACCGCGCTGCAGGGTGCGGCCCGTGACCGGGTTGTGGGCGCCGTCGGTGTTGATGCCGGACTGGAACCACACCCAGGTGTCGCGGTACTCCGCATCCGGGAAGCGCTTGGCGATCTCCAGCTCCATCGCATCGCGGCCCGCCATCGCCACGTCGATCTCCCGCGCGCCTTCCTTGACCGCGTCGCGGATCGCAAAGCCGCCAACGTCGGCCACGGCAGCACCGGCGCGGATCATTTCCAGCTCAGCCGCGGATTTGCCCATGCGCTGACGCATGGTCGGCTCATAAAGATCAACCAGCTTGGACGGCGCCAGGAAGCCTTCCAGCTTGGCCTTCTGCAGCAGAGTCAGGTGGTCGCTTTCATAGCCAACAACCGCGCCCTCGCCGCTTACCGATTTGATTGCACGCCAGAAATTGTCGCGCTGCCAGTCGGTGTAGGTGATGTTGTCGCAGAACGAGCGGCGCCACGGCTGGCCTGCGTCGATGCCGGCCGAGATAGTCACCGCCTCAGACGCTGTCACCACCATACCATAGGGGCGGCCAAAGGCGCAGTAGGTGAAGCCCGAGTAGTAGGAAATGTTGTGCATCGAGGTGAAGACAGCGGCGCTTACCCCTGTTTCAGCCATGATCTTGCGCAGGCCTGCGATCCGGGCCTCGTATTCCGAGACAGCAAATTGCAGCGGCGCTTTTTCACCATTGTGAAAACGGTACATTTCAGGACGTGAAGTCATATTAGACCCTTCCTTCTTACAAGAAAGGTCCCGGCGTTCAGGACAGTTTTGGATTTTGAGGGCGGCATGTGATCCATGCGGCGACGCCATCGCCTGGCCCTTGGCTGGAAGATGGGGCGGAATGCGGATTCTGGCAAGAGAAAAGATAAACTGCCTCCCGCCATTTCTCACTGAGGGCAGCGCCCGATCCTCGGGGTGGGGGCTGAAAGCGCCCTCCCCGTTTTGCCGGAGGCAAACCTTTGGTTTGACGGGGAGGGTCGGGCGCTGTCCGGCCGGCAGGCCGGACAGAAGATTTCAGTTCACTATCAACGCCACAAGATCGCTCTCGGGGTCCGCCAGCGGATCAATCACATTGAAATGGTGCTTGCCGAAAGCAATCACATGATCCGCCTCCCAGGCTTCGACCAGCCAGATCGCCTGATCCAGAAACGCCGGGCGTTCCTCGCCGCCAACCCAGACTGTCACTTCAGCCGGGTAGCGCTCTGTCATATCCACCGGGCTTTCGGCAATGGCAGCCGCCGAATCCATCTTGAACTTCTGGTTCATCGAGGTGCGCAGCAGCGGCCGCAGATCGGCCAGCGGCGAGATCGGGATCACCGTCTTGATCCGTTTCCCGACTTCCGCAGTCAGCAAGCCCTTGTCCAGCATCCGCGCCACCAGATGGCCGCCCGCGGAATGCCCCGCCAGCGCAATCGGCCCCTCCACTTCCCCGGCAATCCGGGTCACCGCCGCGGTGATCTGCCGGGTGATATCGGCAATCCGCACCTCGGGGCACAGGTCATAAGACGGCATCGCCACCGCCCAGCCATGGGAAATTGCGCCGCGCGCCAGATGCGACCAGGAGCTTTTGTCGAAGGCCAGCCAATACCCGCCATGCACAAAGACAAACACGCCTTTGGGCGCACCCTCCGGCAGGAACAGGTCGAACTTCTGCCGCTCCCCCGCGCCATAGGGAATGTCCAGCCGGGCGCGCTCATGCAAGCTGTTGCGGAAATCCTCCGCCGAAGCCCCCCAGCGCGGCGGATAGCTCTCTGCATTTTCGATATAGGCCCCGTTGGCATAGGCATCATCCAATTCCATGCCCATTCTCCCCTGAAAATTCTTATTATCGGCTACCTGACAGTCTGCCACAGCACATGTCAAATTGCGCGGCAGAAATGCAGTGCAGGAAAAATTTGATCAAATTCTGGACTCATCGAAGCTTCTGGACATATCAAGGCACAGCTGATTTGCATTCCAGCGACAGAACACCCCGGGAGGCCCGCAATGCTCGACGCAACCACAGATCTGAAATCCCTGCTCAAAGACCCCAGCCTGCTGGAGACCCGCGGTTATATCGGCGGCCAGTTTGTTGACGGTGAAAGCACCTTTGACGTCTCCAACCCGGCCCGCGGCGATGTGATCGCCCAAATGGCCGATATCAGCCGCGCCCAAGTAGCCGGTGCCATTGCCCAGGCGGAAGCCGCGCAAAAGGAATGGGCCAAGTGGACCGGCAAGGAACGCGCTGCCGTGCTGCGCAAGTGGTTCGACCTGATGATGGCGAACCAGGAGGACCTGGCGGTGATCCTGACCGCCGAAATGGGCAAGCCGCTGGCGGAATCGCGGGGCGAGATTGCTTATGGTGCGTCGTTCATCGAATTCTTCGCAGAAGAGGCCAAGCGGATCTACGGCGAGACCATCCCTGGCCACCAGCGCGACAAGCGCATCACCGTGCTGAAGCAGCCGATCGGCGTCGCCGCCTCGATCACGCCCTGGAATTTCCCCAACGCGATGATCACCCGCAAGGCAGGCCCGGCGCTGGCCGCAGGCTGCGCCTTTGTGGCCCGCCCGGCAGCTGAGACCCCGCTGTCAGCCACCGTGCTGGCAGTGCTGGCGGAGCGCGCAGGCATTCCGGCTGGCGTCTTCAACGTGGTGCCGTCCTCGCGCGCCTCGGAAATCGGCAAGGAGTTCTGCGAGAACGACGCGGTGCGCAAACTGACCTTCACCGGCTCCACCGAGGTCGGCCGCATCCTGATGCGCCAGGCCGCCGATACCGTGATGAAATGCTCGATGGAGCTGGGCGGCAACGCGCCTTTCATCGTGTTTGACGATGCAGACCTCGACGCCGCCGTCGAAGGCGCCATCATGTGCAAGTTCCGCAACAACGGCCAGACCTGCGTCTGCGCCAACCGGATCTATGTGCAGGCCGGCGTTTACGATGCCTTTGCGGAGAAGCTGAAAGCAGCGGTTGAAGCGATGAACGTGGGCGATGGCCTCAAGGACGGCATCCACTTCGGTCCGCTGATCAACATGGAAGCGGTCGAGAAGGTGCAGGAGCATATTGCCGACGCGACCTCCAAAGGCGGCGAAGTGATCCTGGGCGGCAACCCGTCGGAACTGGGCGGCAGCTTCTTCCAGCCGACCATTGTCAAGGGCGCAACCCAGGAGATGGCATTCGCCACCGACGAGACCTTCGGCCCGCTGGCGCCGCTGTTCAAGTTCGAGGACGAGGACGAAGTCATTGCCATGGCCAATGACACCATCTTCGGCCTCGCGTCCTATTTCTACGCCAAGGACCTGAGCCGCGTGTACAAGGTCGCCGAGGCGCTGGAATACGGGATTGTCGGCGTCAACACCGGCATCATCTCCACCGAAGTGGCCCCGTTTGGCGGCGTCAAACAGTCGGGCCTGGGCCGCGAAGGTAGCCACCACGGCATCGAGGACTACCTGGAGATGAAATACATCTGCATGTCGGTCTGATCCGGCCTCAATGCCGCGTCATTGTGCCTGCCACCAGGCCGATGGCGCGGCCCCAGGCGGCTTCGGTCTGGCGGTCCAGGTCGGCGCCAAGCACATCGCGCAAAGCGGCAATCAGCGACCGCTTTGCCGCTTCGGTCTCGCGCTGCCCCAGGTCAAGATGGGCATGCACCAGGACCAATTGCTCGCCCAGCTCCTGCAGCGTTCTCCTGTCATCCAGTTTTTTCACGCAGGCGGCAATCATCGTTGTCAGCATCGTCTTCTGCTTGAGAAAATCGCCGCGGAACATGGCGCGCGCCTCGGGGATTCGGGCAAAGAGATGCACGTAAAACCGTTCCGCCAGATCCGCCTTGCGCGCAAACACCAGCGCAAAGCTTTGCTGCACAAAATCAATTTCCTGAGTATTCATCTGCCCTCCCTGAAACACCTAGGGCACCGGGACCGGAAGCTGCTTGCCGCATGGGCGCACCATGCACCGGCAGGCTGGCCCGGCACAAAACCAATCAACTTAACCTATCTTAACATGCGAAAATTAATATATAATTTAGTTACCGTAAAATCCTAGGATTCCGGCGGGTTACCCACGCCGCTGGGCCGCCTGTCCCCGCGGGGACAGCGCCGCAAAACGGCAAAGCCCCCCAGGCAGGGCCAGGGGGGCAGGTGCACTCAAACCTTACCGAGGGGGATCAGTTGACGGCCTTGGCCTCAATCTCGGGGCGGTTCGAGCGGGAGGAGGAGATTTCGATCCGGCGCGGTTTCAGCGCCTCGGGCACCTCGCGGTGCAGATCGATATGCAGCATGCCGTTTTCGTGGCTCGCTCCGGTCACGCGGACGTGGTCGGCCAGGGTGAAACGGCGTTCAAAGGCGCGGGTGGCGATACCGCGGTGCAGGAAGGTGCGTTCATCCTTGCTATCGGCCTTCTTGGCGGCCACCACCAGCGCGTTTTCTTTCACTTCGACGCTGAGGTCGTCCTCAGCAAAACCGGCAACAGCAATCGAGATGCGGTAGCTGTCGGCGTCGGTCTTTTCGATGTTGTAGGGCGGGTAGCTCGGCTGCGCGGCATCGGCGCTGAGCGCGCGGTCCATCAGGCTGGCGATCTGGTCAAAACCGATGGTGGCCCGGTGCAGCGGTGCAAAATCAAACGTACGCATAGTGTCATCCTCATATCTGAGCGATTTCAAGGCGCCTTCCCCGCGGGGACAGGCTGGAATTTTCCGGACCCCAATCAGCGGCTGTCCGGATACACTCGAGATAGGGAAGGAAAAGGCGCCTTCAAGAGGGGGATCACTCGCCCACGCGCACAAATTTCGCGCCGCCCGCGGACGCGCCGCCGCCGACCCGGATCCGTTTGATCCGCCGGTCCGGCGGCGCCACCGGATTGCGGCGCAGCTGGGCTTTCAGCTCGGCAACACGCTCGGGCAGTTTCATGCCAAAGGCCACCTGCCGGCCCTGATACGCGCCGCCGCCGGAAACCAGCGCAAGGATACGCCCGCGCCCGCCGACCTGCGACAGAACCGGTGCGCCGGAGGAGCCGAAGGTGACATTGCAATCGATCATCAGCACATCCCTGAATTCGCCCATAAGGTTGCACTGGCGCTGGCGCGACAAAGCCTCGGCCCGGCCCATGCCATAGGAGGTCACCGAGATATCGCTGCCGTAATCGCGGCCCGAGTGCAGCGCAAAGGCATCTGCCTCGCCGCTCAGAATCGGTTCCGCCAGCCGGATCAGCGCAACGTCGTGCCGGATGTTCTCCACGTCCAGCCGTCCCCCCGGGGTGAAGCCCGGGTGCGCAGCGATCTGCAGCGCTTGGCGCTCGGCAATGGCGATCCCGTCACGCAGGCCGGCCCGGAAGGAAATCTGCTCTGCCGGACGCAGGGTATTGTTGCGGTCATAGACGCAATGAGCCGCGGTCAGCACCAGATCCGGCGCGATCAGCGTGCCGGTGCAAAAACCCTGGCGGTTCAGCTCCAGCCTCCCGACGGCCTCCCAGCCGAACAGGTCATCGCGATCTGTCAAACGCCGGAGGCCGGTGTTCTGGGCTGTTGCGCTGCCAGCGTACGCCAGAGTGGCAACAGCCAATATAAGCGCACGCCAGATCATTGCTTGATGAACTTTGCGCCAGAGGAACTGCGCCCCTCGCCCACTTTCACCCGGCCCACGCCCGGCGGCAAGCGGCCCCCGGTTGCAACCCCGGTCAGCTGCGCCTGCAGCAGCGTCAGCTCTTCAGCCAGGGCAGAGCCAAGCGACACCCGTTCGCCGCTCACTTCGGCCTTGGCCGACACCACCGAGACAATTCGCGGCACATCGCCCTCAAAGGAAAACACCGGTGCCCCGGAAGAGCCGAAATCCACGTCGCAGGACATCACCAGCACGCCCTGCTGGCGTGCCATCACCGCACAGACCTCCTGCAGGGATGGTGCCTCGGAGCGGTCATGGGCATAGGAAACCACGCCGATGCTGGCGCCCTTGCGCGGGCGCGCATCGGTCTCAAACGGAGTGACAGTGGTGTTGCGGATCGGGCGCTGCAATTGCAGCAGTGCGATATCGTTGCGCACCCGGTCGGTCGACAGCTCACCGTCATAGACATACGACGGGTGCTGCACCGCGCGTCGCACCGAACGGTAGGCCGAGGCGCGGCCGTTGCGCCAGCCGGCCAGGAATTCGATAGTGGCGGGGTCAATCCGCTCCTTGGTGCGGCTGTCATAGAGGCAGTGGGCTGCGGTCAGCACGAGATCGGGCGCAATCAGCGCACCGGTGCAAAAACCTTCGCCATTCACGTCCAGGCGCCCAACGGCTTCCCACTGGCGGCCCGCGTCCAGCGTGTCCATCCGCTGCAAGCGACTGTCCTGCGCTGCGGCCGCAACCGGCAGCAATGCCGCCAGAGTTGCCAGAATCCACTGCCTCACATGCGTCTCCTCTTATCCACCGGGTGGGAGGTTATTCGTTTGCTCAGGCAAAATTAGGGCAAGCGCGCGGTTTATGCAGCCCGATTCTTTGACATCCTGTCCGGGCTGCGTCAGCGCAAGATGGGCACCTCCGGCGCCCGCTTGCCTGGTGCGGTCAGCGCAGGAGGCTGCGGGCCGCCGGTGGCCCAATCCAGAAGCTCGACCGTGTGCATGATGGGCAGTTCTGTTCCGGAACCGATCTGCATCATGCAGCCGATATTGCCTGCAGCGATCAGGTCCGGCTTTTTAGCTTCCAGCATCCGCACCTTGCGCTCCTTCAGCTGGGCCGAGATCTCTGGCTGCATCAGGTTGTAGGTACCGGCAGAACCGCAGCACAGGTGGCTGTCGGCAGGCTCCACCACTTTGAAGCCTGCGCGTTTGAGCAAGGTCTTGGGATGAGTCTTGATCTGCTGGCCGTGCTGCAAGGAACAGGCCGCATGGTATGCCACGGTCAGCCCCATGTCCGCGCCCTCCGGCAGTTCCAGCTGCATCAGCAGTTCCGAGATGTCCATTGCGATTGCCGATACCCGCGCCGCGTCTGCGGCCAAGGGTTCATTGCGGAACATATACCCGTAGTCCTTGACCGTGGTGCCGCAACCGGAGGTGTTGATGACAATGGCGTCGAGCCCCTGCCCGTCCATCTCTGCCGCCCAGGCGCGGATGTTCCTGGCGGCTGTTGCGTGGCTTTCGTCCTCGCGCCCCATGTGGTGAGTGAGCGCGCCGCAGCAGCCAGCGCCTTTAGCCACAACCACCTCGCAGCCGAGCCGGGTGAGCAGACGGATGGTGGCGTCGTTGATGTCGGTGTTGAGTGCCTTCTGGGCGCAGCCGGTCATCAGCGCCACGCGTTTCCTTAGCGGCTGGGCCGGCGTAAAGCTTTGCGGATCGTCATTGCGGCTGACCGGCGGAATGGTTTTCGGCGCCATATCCAGCATCGCCCTGAGCCGCGCGTCTGGCAGCAGGCCTTTAAAGGGTTTCGCCAGCTTCGCCCCCATCAGCGCCAGCCGGAACCTTGTGGGATAGGGCAGGATCTGCGCCAGCAGCCAGCGCAGGGCACGGTCGCTCCAGGGCCGGTCATAGTGTTTCTCGATATAGGCGCGGGCATGGTCGACCAGATGCATGTAATGCACGCCCGAGGGGCAGGTGGTCATGCAGGCGAGGCACGACAGGCAGCGGTCGATGTGCTTGACGGTCTTTGCGTCCGGCACCCGTTCGTTCTCGAGCATGTCCTTGATCAGATAGATCCGGCCGCGGGGGCTGTCGAGCTCGTCGCCCAGAACCTGGTAGGTGGGGCAAGTGGCAGTGCAAAACCCGCAATGCACGCAGGAACGCAGGATTTCATTGGCGCGTTTGGTGCCGGGGTCCTGCAGCTGTTCATCGGTGAAAGTGGTCTGCATGTCTTACCCCATCAGTCCCGGGTTGAGGATGCCCTTCGGGTCGAACTGGCGGCGCAATCCTTCTGAGATCGCAGCCAAGGGGCCAGGCTGCGGCTGGAACACACCCAGGCGTGACCGGGTGTCCGCTCTGGCCCGCACCAGCGTGGCATGGCCGGGCACATTGATCCGCGCCCGCAAGTCCGTGCCTTCGGCGACCCGCGCCCAGATCAGCCCGCCGCCCCAGTCGAACTGCAGCGCCTCCGCCTCCAGCCGCGGCGCCAGGATCACCGCATCGGAGGGTTTCACCGAGATCCGCCAGACATCCCCGTCCTTCCCATGGAAAGCAGAGACATCGCGGATACCCTGCCAAAGCCTCTCCCCGTCCGCTGTAATGCTTGTATCGCCTAAGTCCGCGAGCTCGGCAGCCAGTTTTCCACTCCGGTAGTTCACCGAAGCCCCAAAGCCTTCCACCCGGACAAAAGCGGTCTTGCTGTCCGGATCATAGGCTGCGCCGGTCACATCATAAGGTGAGCCCAAGGCCGCCGACATCGCCGCCACTGCCTGGCTCAAGCCCACGCCTGCCACTGCAACCGTGGCCATTGCTTCGGCCTGCGGCAGCACTTTCAGCGACACTTCCGTCAGCACCCCCAGCGTGCCATGGGCGCCGCACATCAGCTTGACCAGATCATAGCCGGTGACGTTCTTCATTACCCGGCCGCCGTTCTTCACCGCTTGGCCGGCGCCATCTACAAAGCGCACGCCCAAGAGATGATCCCGCGCCGCCCCCGTCTGGATGCGCCGGGGGCCGGAGACATTTACAGCAATCACCCCGCCAATGGTCGGCTCACCCGCCGTGCCCAGCAGCCCGCGGCAATCCATCGGCTCAAACGCCAGCCGCTGGTTCTCGGCAGCCAGCAGCGCCTCCACCTCAGCCACCGGCGTGCCCGCCTTGATCACCAGCGTCAGCGCGCCGGGTTCGTAGAGTTCAACGCCGGACAAGCCTCGCGTGCTCAAGACCCCGCCTTCAACGTCCAGTCCGCGGGTGCCACCGCCCTGGATGCACAAAGGCCCGCTTGCGCCCGCTATCATTTCGGCCAGCTCGGCCTCGCTCTGAGGTGTCATCATTTTCATCTTGCCAAAAATACTCTGGGGGTTTGGGGGCTAGCCCCCAAAGATCACTCAGCCGCCAGCGCCATGCTGCGGCGGCCCTCTGTCACAGACAGCGGAAACACCTTGGCCGGGTTCAGCAGCCACTTGGGATCAAACACATCCTTGACCTTCAGCTGCGCTTCCAAGTCTTCAGCTGAATACTGATGCAGCATCAGGTCGCGCTTCTCGATGCCCACCCCGTGTTCGCCGGTCAGGCACCCGCCTGCCTCGACGCAGAGCTTCAGGATCTCGGCACCAAAGGCCTCGCAGGTTTCCAGATCGCCGGGCTTGTTGGCGTCAAACAGGATCAGCGGGTGCATATTGCCGTCGCCCGCATGGAATACATTGGCCACGTCCAGCCCGAACTCCTTGCTCATCTCGCCGATCCGGCGCAGCACAAACGGCAGTGAAGACACTGGAATGGTGCCGTCCAGGCACATGTAGTCGTTGATCTGCCCCATGGCGCCAAAGGCCGACTTGCGGCCCAGCCAGATACGCCCAGCCTCATCGGCATCTCCAGCCTCGCGCAGCTCCACCGGGCTGTGCGACCGGGCGATCTCCGTGATCACCCCTAGCTGGTGGGCGATTTCCTCGTCACTGCCCTCGACCTCGATGATCAGCAGCGCCTCGCACATCGGATAGCCCGCCTTGGCAAAGGCCTCGCAGGCCTCGATGCAGGGGCGGTCCATGAATTCGATGGCCACCGGCAGCACGCCCGCCTTGATGATATCGCTGACACAGGCGCCCGCCACCTCATTGCTGTCATAGCCGATCAGCACCGGGCGTGCGCCTTCGGGCTTGCGCAGGATCCGCAGGGTGGCCTCGGTCACCACCCCCAGCTGCCCCTCGCTGCCGCAGATCACGCCGAGCAGGTCCAAACCTCCGGCATCCAGATGGGCGCCGCCGATCTCGACCACAGTGCCATCCATCATCACCATGGTGACGCCCATGAGGTTGTTCGTCGTCACCCCGTATTTCAGGCAATGCGCCCCGCCGGAGTTCATCGCGATATTGCCCGCAATGGCGCAGGCGAGCTGCGAGGATGGGTCGGGCGCATAGAAGAAATCTTCTTCCTCCACCGCGCCGGACACGCTGAGGTTGGTGCGCCCGGTTTGAACCCGGATGATGCGGTTCTCATAATCCGTCTCCAGCACTTCATTCATCCGCGCCACGCCCAGGATCACGCAGTCTGCTGTCGGCAGCGCACCGCCCGCCAGCGAGGTACCCGCACCCCGCGGCACCACCGGCACGCCCTCCTCATGGCAGATGCGCAGGATATCCGAGACCTCCTGCGTCGTGCGCGGCAACACCGCCAGCAGCGGCGGGCACTTGTAGGCGGTCAGCGCATCGCACTCATAGGCCCGGGTTTCCATCTCGTCCTGAATGACCGCATCTGGCGGCAGCACCTTCAAAAGCCGCGCTGCAAGCGCTTGCTTGCGGGCCAGAATGGCGGGGTTCGGGGATGGCATCTGCATCGGGCTCTCCTATTTGGTAAAATAATATTACCAATTTATCCCGTCTGGCAAGGGGCGGATTGCCGCGCTAGGGTCGGGCCATGATTTGGCTCGACCGTTTGACCCAGTTTTCCCTCTTTGACCTTGCTGCCCTTGCCCTGCTGATCACCGGCTGGCTGTGGATCGGCTGGCGCATCGAGAACCCGCCGGCGGGCAAGCCGTCGGTGTCCTGGCTGATGGCGGATTTCCGGCGTGACTGGATGAAGCAGATGGTGGGGCGCGATCCGCGGATCTTTGATGCGCAGCTGATCGGCAACCTGCGCCAGGGCACGGCGTTTTTCGCATCCGCCTCGATGATCGCCATCGGCGGCGGGCTGGCGCTGATCGGCAATACCGAGCAGCTGGCAGGCGTGGCCCAGGACCTGATCCAGGACAGCGCCCCGGCCTTTGTCTGGGAAGTGAAGATCCTGGTGGTGCTGCTGTTTCTGTCCAATGCGTTTCTGAAATACGTCTGGGCGCACCGGCTGTTCGGCTATTGCTCGGTGCTGATGGCTGCAGTGCCGAATGATCCTGACGACGCGCTGGCTTACCCGCGCGCGGCGCAGGCGGCCGAGATCAGCATCACCGCCGCGCGCAGCTTCAACCGCGGCATGCGGGCAACCTATTTCGCACTTGCGGCAGTGGCCTGGCTGGCGGGTGCCGCAGCTCTCGCCGCTGCTGTGCTGATCACCTTTGCGGTGCTCTACCGGCGGGAATTTGCCTCGCACTCCCGCATGATCCTGCTGCGCATCCCGCCAAACAGCAAAGGGGACACGGTTTCGTGACTATGACTGCGGTTTTGCGCGGATATGGTGGCGATATGAAACACTTGCTCCTGCCTTTCACGCTCGCCGCCGCCCCCGCCTTTGCAGAGGAGCCGGTGATCGAAAACGCCACAGCACGCCAGTCCGGCAGCAGCTGGACCTTCAGCGTCACGCTGTCCCATCCCGATACCGGCTGGGAGCATTACGCCGACGGCTGGCGGGTGCTGGACATGGAGGGCAACGAGCTGGGCCTGCGGGTGCTGGCGCATCCGCATGAGCACGAGCAGCCTTTCACCCGGTCCTTGAGCGGCGTGCAGATCCCGGAGGGAACCGCAAGCGTGCAAATCCAGGCGCGGTGCCTGGTCGACGGCTGGGGCCAGGGCACTTACATCCTCACCCTGCCCTGATTTCATCTTTCCAAAAATACTCCCGCCGGAGGCATGCGCCGCAGGCGCATTCATACCCTGTGATACGGGCTCCCGGCCAGAATGGTGGCTGCACGGTAGATTTGCTCGGCCAGCATCACCCGCACCAGCATATGCGGCCAGACCATCTTGCCGAAAGAAATCGAAAAATCGGCCTCAGCGCGCAAGGACGGGTCAATCCCGTCGGCACCGCCGATGATCAGCGCCAGGTCCTGGCGGCCGCTGTCGCGCCAGCCGGCCAGCTTGTCCGCGAAATCCGGGGACGAGATCACCTTGCCTCGCTCATCCAGGGTGCAGATCACCGCGCCCTTGGGCAGCGCCTTGCGCAGCAGCACCGCTTCGGCTGCCATGCCGCCGTTTTTCTTGTCCTCGATCTCGACCACCCGCGCAGGCCCCAGGCCCAGCGCCCGGCCGGTGCGGTCGAAGCGGGTGAGATAGTCGTCGATGAGGGATTTTTCCGGGCCAGAGCGCAGGCGCCCGGCCGCACAGATATGCAGACGCATGAAATTCCCGAAGCAATCCGGCCCGCACCCATGCGCGGGCCTGCATCAAATCAGTCCCGGGTTCAGCCTTCGGCAGCGGCGGAGCCTGCAGGCATCCACATCTTCTCGAGCTGGTAGAACTCGCGCACTTCCGGGCGGAACAGATGGACGATCACATCGCCGCTGTCGATCAGCACCCAATCGCCGGCGCCTTTGCCTTCGGTCTTGCAGATGATGCCGTAGTCCTGTTTCAGGCGGTCCATCAGCTTTTCCGACATGGCAGCGACCTGACGGGTCGAACGGCCGGAGGCGATGACCATGTAATCGCCGATCTCAGTCTTGCCGCGCAGATCGATCTGCACAACATCTTCGGCTTTGTCATCGCTGAGTGAGGAGAGAATCCGCTCCAGCAGCTGTTCGCTGGTGGGCTGGGACTGGGAAGCCATCACGGCTGCCCCATTAGCAGCGGCATCTGCCGCTTGAGGTACGGGTGACAGGACATAGTCCTCCTTACAACGCGCCGCCAATGCCCCGGCGCCGGGCCTGTTAATAATGTAGCAACCAGAGGGTAAACTTTCAATGAAACCCCGCCCTGGCGTTGCGAAGACTGTGCTTTATCCGTCATTCCCGGCAGGTGCAACCCGAACCGGCAGGGGGTCGTTCAGCATCCGCACTTCGCGCTGCGGGAAGGGGATCGAAATGCCCTCGGCCTGGAACGCGTCCCACAGCGCCAGGAAGACCGCACCGCGGATATTGGTGAGGCCGCCGGTGGGGTCGTCGATCCAGATCCGCAGCACGTAGTCGACGCTGCTGTCGCCGAAGCCGGTGACGTGGCAGACCGGTTTCTTGCCCGCAGAGCTCAGCACCCGGTCGACGGCAGAGGCGGCCTCGATGGCGATCCTGCGCACCTTGTGGGGATCGTCGCCGTAACCGGTGCCGAACCGCAGGTCGAGGCGCACGTATTTGTCCGAATGGGACCAGTTCACCACCTGCGAGGTGATGAGATCCTCGTTTGGAATCAGGTACTCACGCCCATCGCGGGTCACCACCGAGACATAGCGGGCGCCCAGCGCGTTGATCCAGCCGAAGGTGTCGCCCAGCGAGATCACGTCGCCGGGCTTGATGGATTTATCCAAGAGAATGATCAGGCCGGAAACCAGGTTCGAGACCACTTTTTGCAGGCCGAAGCCAAGGCCAACGCCGATGGCGCCGGAGAGCACCGCCAGGCCGGTGAGGTCGATGCCGATTGCCTTCAGTCCGATGAAAAAGGCGGCGCTGTAGAACAGGATCTGCGCCAGTTTGGCGCCCAGCACCTGCATCGAAGGGGAGATTTCCGGGTTGCTGCGGATGCGGTTGGCGGCAGCAGCGGAAACCAGCCGCGCCAGCGTCAGCATCAGCCCAAGGATCACCACCGCCTGAATGATCAGCAGAAGCGAGATTCGCAGATCGCCGAAATCGATGGCAACGCTGTTCAAGAGGTCCTCGGCCTCAGCCGTGATGCCGAGAATACGCAGGGTGATCCAGGTCCAGGCGCCGTATTTGACCAGGTTGCGCAGCAGCGGATTGCTGACCAGCCGGGTGGCGAAAGCAACGATCAGCCAGGCCAGAGACAGGTTGGCAATCACCATCAGAACGCGGGAGCGGCTGGGCCAGGTCGCCTCCTGCATGATCAGCACCACGGCCCAGATCAGCACCACAAACAGGATTGCCCGCACTCGCTTGTGCAAGACCAGCGCCACCCGCATCCGCCAGCGCGGCCAGCCGCTGCGGCTGCGCAGCCAGTCGTGGTAGGCCCGCCCCAGCGGCCGGGCAACCAGGGCCGCCAGCACAAAGACAGCAACGGCAATACCGACCTGATAGGCGTTCCAGGGCCGCATCAGCATCTCGCCGCCCTGGGCTGCCAGCTCCCAGATCCGCTGGCCGAATTCCAGCGCCTCGGCGGTGCTTTCCGCCAGAGCGTCCTTTGGTTGGGTTTCTTCCTGCTCCATCACGCCCCCTTTTCAGAGCAGTCTGCCGCTCTGCCGCGTTTCGATCAAGCCGCACGGGAAACATCGCCAGGCAGCCAAGGCTTTGCTAAGC
Source organism: Leisingera sp. ANG-M1 (assembly GCF_000813745.1). Classification (GTDB taxonomy): domain Bacteria; phylum Pseudomonadota; class Alphaproteobacteria; order Rhodobacterales; family Rhodobacteraceae; genus Leisingera. Next base: position 115,540 of record NZ_JWLC01000007.1, read on the forward strand.
TGCAGAAAACGGAGGGGCATATGGCAGAAACTGTCAAACAACCGCTGTGGATGCGCATCCTGATGTTTCTGGTGCCGGGGATTTTCATCCTCTTCGGCCTGATCGCCTTTCTGGACAGCTGGCGCTTCGTGCGCCACGCGCTGCCTGCCGAAGCCGAGATCCTGTCAGTCCGCTATGTCCACGGGACCCGCACCGATACGGTCACCAAACGCACGGTTGATGACGGCGATTATTACCCGACTGTCCGTTATCAGGATGCCGCCGGCGACTGGTGGCAGGCAGAGGTTTTTCTGCCGGTGCGCTTCACGCCCGAGGTGGGTCAGACATTCGGGATTCTGTATCATGAGGAAAACCGCGGCTGGGTGCAGGAGCGGCACGGTTTCTTCTCCACCTGGATGATGCCGCTGATCATGTCCGGGCTAGGCATTGCCGGCGCCTTTGGCATGCGGTTTGCCCTGCGGTCGATGTCGCGGGCTGATGCCAGGCGGCTGGCGGAGAAAAACCGCGGTGCCTGACCATGGCCAGCATCTGGGGCACGGTTTCTCTATTGAACGGCCTCCTGCCCTCTTGCACGCATATCAGGCGTCAGTACCCGCCTGCGAACGAATCTTGATTGCCGGCCCGTCGGGATGTATCTGACAGCCATGACCTATGTCTTGGCCCAGAAGATTGAACTGCAAGACCGCGCACGCCTGCGCGAGCGGTTCTTTGGCGCCGCCCGCACGGTCCTGGCGCGCCTATAAGGTGCCTGCCCAGCCCAAAGCCAGCATTTCTACAAGATACGGGAGAGGACTCATGTCCCCCAAAACACTCTATGACAAGATCTGGGATGCGCATGTTGCGCATGAAGCAGAGGACGGCACCTGCCTGCTCTATATCGACCGCCATCTGGTCCACGAAGTGACCAGCCCGCAGGCCTTCGAAGGCCTGCGCATGGCCGGCCGCAAGGTGCACGCGCCGGACAAAACCATCGCGGTGCCGGATCACAACGTGCCGACCACCCTGGACCGCGCCGACCCGGCCACGATGACCGAGGAAAGCCGCATCCAGGTTGAGGCGCTCGACAAGAACGCCAAGGAATTCGGCGTGCATTACTACCCGGTGTCGGACATCCGCCAGGGCATCGTGCACATCGTCGGCCCGGAAAACGGCTGGACCCTGCCCGGCATGACCGTGGTCTGCGGCGACTCGCACACTGCAACGCACGGCGCATTCGGCGCGCTGGCGCATGGCATCGGCACCTCGGAAGTGGAGCACGTGCTGGCCACCCAGACGCTGATCCAGAAGAAATCCAAGAACATGAAGGTCGAAGTCACCGGCAAGCTGCGCCCCGGCGTCACCCCCAAGGACGTGACCCTGGCGATCATCGGCGAAACCGGCACCGGCGGCGGCACCGGCTATGTCATCGAATATTGCGGCGAAGTGTTCCGCGACATGTCGATGGAAGGCCGCATGACCGTCTGCAACATGGCCATCGAAGGCGGCGCGCGCGCGGGCCTGGTGGCGCCGGATGAAACCACATTTGCCTATGTGAACGGCCGCACCCATGCGCCCAAGGGCGCCCAGTGGGAAGCCGCGCTGAACTGGTGGAAGACCCTCTACACCGACGAAGGCGCGCATTTCGACAAGGTTGTTACCATCCGCGGCGAAGACATCGAGCCGGTTGTGACCTGGGGCACCAGCCCTGAGGACGTGCTGCCGATCACCGGTGTTGTTCCGGCACCCGAGGACTTTGAAGGCGGCAAGGTCGAAGCGGCCCGCCGCTCGCTCGAGTACATGGGCCTGACCCCGGGCCAGAAGCTGACCGACATCGAAATCGACACCGTGTTCATCGGCTCCTGCACCAACGGCCGCATCGAAGACATGCGCGCCGTGGCCGAAGTGGTGAAGGGCAAGAAGATCAAGGACGGCATCCGCGCCATGATCGTTCCGGGCTCCGGCCTGGTGCGGGCGCAGGCCGAAGAAGAAGGCCTGGCCGCGATCTTTGAGGAAGCCGGTTTCGAATGGCGCCTTGCAGGCTGCTCCATGTGCCTGGCGATGAACCCCGACCAGTTGTCCGAGCACGAGCGTTGCGCCGCAACCTCGAACCGGAACTTCGAGGGGCGTCAGGGCTACAAGGGCCGCACCCACCTGGTGAGCCCGGCGATGGCCGCGGCGGCTGCGCTGACCGGCAAGCTGACGGATGTGCGCGAGCTGATCTGAGCCTGAGGGGGCAGCAATGGCGTCCAGCACTTCCCTCCCTGCGGTTGCAAGCCTGTGGGTCGGCGACAGCCTCAACTGGCTGCACGAACTGTCCTTGGCCAGTTTCGTGCAGCGCGGCCACGAGGTTGTACTGTTCCATACAGGCCCGGCCGCGCCGCCGGTTCCGGCAGGTGTCCGCACCTGCCCGGCGGCGGAGATCTGGGACCCTGCCGCGGCAGGGCATGGGGACGCGCCTGCTTCGATGCTGTCGGATCTGTTCCGCCTGTATCTGCTGAAGCAGACGGAGATGATCTGGATCGACACCGATATGCTCTGCTACCGGCCTTTGCCGGACACGGACTATCACGTGGGCTATGAGCCGACGCGGTCGATCAACGGCGCGGTGCTGCGGCTGCCCAAAAACTCGGCAACCCTGAACCATCTTCTGGACTGGTTCGAGGACCCTGGGTTTGTGCCGCCCTGGCTGAACCGGAAGGTCAAGGCAGAGGTCGAGGCGGCGGCGCCCGGCAAACGGCTGCTGACAGCGTTTGAGCTGCAGCGGCCTTCGCTGGGCCCAAGGGCGCTGGACTACACGCTGAAACAGACCGGCGAAGTGGAGCATGTCCGTGAGCCGGATGTGTTCTACCCGATCCGCGGCGTGCTGACCGACGTTCTGTTCAGCGGCAACTGCCAGGAAGACGGCTGGCTCACCGGCGATACGCTGGCCATCCACCTCTACGCATCAATGGTGCGCCGCTACCACAAGGCGCACCGGCCCGAAAAACACAGCTTCATCGCCCGCCTGGCGGAAGAGATCGGATTTGATCTCGGCGGTTTGAAGCACCAGAAACAAGGAAACGAGTAATGGAAAAGTTCGAGAAACTGCACGGTATCGCAGCTCCGATGCCGCTGGTGAACATCGACACCGACATGATCATCCCGAAGGTGTTCCTGAAATCCATCCAGCGCACCGGCTTCGGCAAGAACCTGTTCGACGAGATGCGCTTTAACCGCGACGGCACCGAGATCGAGGATTTCGTGCTGAACAAGCCGCAGTACCGCAACGCCGAGATCCTGGTCGCGGGCGACAACTTCGGCTGCGGCTCCTCGCGCGAGCACGCGCCCTGGGCGATTGCCGATTTCGGCATCAAGTGCATCATCTCCACCTCCTTTGCCGACATCTTCTTCAACAACAGCTTCAAGAACGGCATCCTGCCGATCGTGCTGCCGCAGGAACAGGTCGACATCCTGATGGCCGACGCGGAAAAGGGCGAAAACGCCCGCATGACCGTGGACCTGGAAGCGCAGGAAATCACCACCTCGGACGGCGAAGTGATCAAGTTCGAAGTTGATGCCTTCAAGAAGCATTGCCTGCTGAACGGGCTGGACGATATCGGCCTGACCCTGGAGAAACAGGACTCGATCAAGACCTTCGAAGAACAGGCTGCACAGGCGCGCCCCTGGGTCTGATCCCGGCTTAGCCTCTGCAAGCGCTTCAGAGCCGCCCTGCCCGGGCGGCTCTTTTTTGGCCAGCACGCCAGATTCGCGCCGCATTTCCGCCGTAATTCAAATGGCGCCGCCCCCTTGTGCGCTGTGGCGCGGCTGGCACATCATCTGGTGTCCGCACGGCCAAGCCTCTCAAATTCAACCAAAACGCTGATGCAATCCCGCACCAGTGCTGCAGCGAATGTGCCGCTTGTCCGGCTGCCAGCCCTTGAGCGGAAAGATGCCGGCGGGCAAGAATGGGGCAAAAATGAGGCAGAGCACCCCGATTCAATCCGGGGGGCTTCAAAGCCGGAACCAGGGAGAAAAAACGCCCGGTCCGGTTTGAAGGGAAACGTAGACGTGTTTGCACGCATCACAGGCGCGGCGTTCCGCGGCATACTGGTGGCCATGCTGTTTGCCATGCCGTCATTGATTCTGCCGGCATCGGCCACCGAGTCGCCCGAGATCATCGTCTTTATCGCGCTCTTGGGCGCGGCGCTTGCCTTTGCCGAATACTATTCCCATTTCCCCAGCTTCGTGGAATTCCGCAGCGCGCCGCCGATCAACCGGATGCGGTTTGCCGCCTTTGCCGCCACCGTCGGCAGCTTAAGCCTTTTGGCCGCACACCCGCTGGCGCCGACCGGGCTGACAGCCCTGGTGCAGCAGCTGGGCGGCTGGCTGGGCAGCCAGCTGGAATTTGCGTTTTCACCGGTACAGCTCGCCGTTTTGATGATGCCGCCGCAGGTGCCTGAGGCCACAGTGCTGATGGTGCGCGATGCCGCCGCGCTGGCCAGTGCCGCCGCCGTTGCGGCAATTGCGGTCTTTGCGCTGGTGATCCGGGTCGGCCATTGGCCGGTCGGCAGCGGTGCTTTCAATGTCTGGATCAATCTGCCGCTGTTCGATCCCACCACTGGCGGCGATGTGGTGCAGCGGCTGCAGCGGGATGCCCGGATCAACATCATCTGCGGTGTGCTGCTGCCCTTTGCGCTGCCCGCCGCGGTCAAACTTGCCACCGGGCTGATTGATCCGGCCATGCTCGCCGCACCGCATATGCTGGTCTGGGCGGTCAGCGGCTGGGCACTGGTGCCTGCCTCGATGGTCATGCGCGGCATGGCAATGCTGCGCATCGCCGGGCTGATCGCGCAGAAACGGCGCGCCGCCAGCCTGGACGCAAATGAGGCAATGCAGACCGCATGAGGCGGCTGGCGGGCTGTCTTCTGCTGATCCTTGCCGCCGGAGCGGCCCGGGCGGAAACGCTGCGCATCGCCACCTTCAACACCGAACTCTCCCGCGACGGCCCCGGCCTGCTGCTGCGCGATATCCAGCGCGGCAAGGACCCGCAGATTGCTGCGGTTGTGGAGGTCATAGCCGCGTCGCAACCCGATATTCTGGCGCTGCAGGGAATCGACTGGGACTACGAAGGCCGTGCCCTGGCCGCCCTGGCAGAGGCGCTGGCAGCAGCAGGCGCTCCCTATCCGCATCTGGTGTCATTGCAGCCCAACGCCGGCCTGCCGCCGCCGGAGCCTCTGGACCTGGATGGCGATGGGCGGAACGGAGGCCCGCGCGACAATCAGGGATACGGGCGGTTCCGCGGCCAGGGCGGGATCGCACTGATGTCGCGGCTGCCAGTGGACCGCGACGGCCTCCGCGACTTTTCAGAACTGCTGTGGCAGGACCTGCCCGGCGCGCTGCTGCCGCGGCATCCGGATGGCTCTCCCTTTCCGTCACCTGAAGCGCTGGCTGTTCAGCGGCTGTCCTCCACCACGCATTGGCTGGTGCCGGTCGCGCTGCCGGATGGCGGGCGGCTGAACGTGATGACATTCCACGCCGCTCCGCCGGTCTTTGACGGGCCCGAGGACCGCAACGGCCGCCGCAACCGAGACGAAATCCGCCTGTGGCAGTTGCTGCTGGACGGTCAGCTGGGGCTTGCCCCGAAAGGGGATTTTGTCATTGCCGGGGATGCCAATCTCGACCCTGAGCGCGGTGAGGGGCTGAAACCTGCAATCCGCAATTTGCTCGGCGATCCACGCCTGCAGGACCCGCGCCCGGAAAGTCCCGGGGGCAGCACAGCCACGGTGGAGTGGCAGGGCGTTGGACAGATGCGGGTTGACTATGTGCTGCCCTCGGCCGGGCTGACTGTTGCCGGCAGCGGCGTTGTGTGGCCGGAGGATCCGGAAGCCGCTGCCGCCAAAGCCAGCCGGCACCGATTGGTCTGGGTCGATATCGCTTTCGACTAGGCGTCTGCAAAGCTCAGCAATTCCCCTGCATAACCCCATATTTCCCGGGGCTGTTATTGACCCTGCGCCGCTGTCCCGCTACGCCCGTGCCAGCTGTTTTTAGGAGGATCCCCATGCCCAACCCATCGATTCTGATTCTGCCCGGCGACGGGATCGGCCCCGAAGTCATGACCGAGGTGCGCAAGGTCATCTCATGGTTCGGCGACAAGCGCGGCCTGCAGTTCGATGTGAGCGAGGATCTGGTCGGCGGTGCGGCCTATGACAAGCACGGCAAGCCGCTGGCGGATGAGACCATGGCCAAGGCGCAGGAAGTCGACGCGGTGCTGCTGGGCGCTGTTGGCGGCCCGGCTTATGACGATCTGGACTTCTCGGTGAAGCCCGAGCGCGGCCTCTTGCGCCTGCGCAAGGAGATGGACCTTTATTCCAACCTGCGCCCGGCGCAGTGCTTTGACGCACTGGCGGATTTCTCCTCGCTGAAAAAGGACATCGTCGCCGGTCTGGATATCATGATCGTGCGCGAGCTGACCTCGGGCGTCTACTTCGGCGAGCCGCGGGGCATCTTCGAGGAAGGCAATGAGCGCGTCGGTATCAACACCCAGCGCTACACCGAGTCCGAAATCGAACGTGCAGCCCGCTCCGCCTTTGAACTGGCGATGCGCCGGAACAAGAAGGTCTGCTCGATGGAGAAGGCCAATGTGATGGAGAGCGGTATCCTGTGGCGCGAGGTGGTGACCCGTGTTGCAGCGGATTATCCGGAAGTCGAGCTCAGCCACATGTATGCTGACAATGGTGCGATGCAGCTGGTGCGCGCGCCCAAGCAGTTCGATGTGATCCTGACCGACAACCTGTTCGGCGACATCCTGTCCGACTGTGCCGCGATGCTGACTGGCTCGCTCGGCATGCTGCCCTCCGCATCGCTGGGCGCGCCGATGGAAAACGGCCGCCCCAAGGCGCTGTATGAACCCGTGCACGGCTCCGCTCCCGACATCGCGGGCCAGGGCAAGGCCAACCCGATCGCCTGCATCCTGAGCTTTGCCATGGCGCTGCGCTACAGCTTTGACCAGGGTGAAGAGGCCGGCCGCCTGGAAGCTGCAATCGAGAAGGTGCTGGCCGACGGCGTGCGCACCGCGGACCTGCTGGCCAGCGAAGGCGTCGAGCCGGTCTCGACCAGCCAGATGGGCGATGCTGTGATTGCAGCGCTGGACGCAAGCCTCTGACACGGCGTTTCATCACGAAACAAGGGAAAGGGCCGGACATTCCGGCCCTTTTTCTTTTGCTGCTCGCGGTGCGCTGCCGCGCTCTCCCGAACACCGCCTGCATTCTTGACTTGCGTTGCGGCCAAGCGGCCGGTAGCGCTAAACTTGTTCTTCCCGATCCATTGCCCTGGCTTCCATGAACTCCAAAGCTGCCCTTTTAGCGCTGAGCGCCTTTGCCCTGTTTTCAGCCCATGACGTGGTGGTGAAGTTCGTCAGCGGGAACGTGCCGGCCTTTCAGATCGTGTTCTTCAGCATCCTGCTGTCCTTTCCGTTGCTGACACTTCTCATGGTGCGGGATGCCAGCCCGGGAAACCTGCGGCCCAGGCACCCGTATTGGACCGCCCTCCGGTCTCTGGCGATGTCGGTGGTGCCAGTGAGCGCGTTTTATGCCTTTTCGGTGCTGCCACTGGCGCAGACTTATGCCCTGCTGTTTGCCTCGCCGCTGCTGATTACCCTACTGGCCATCCCCCTGCTGGGAGAAAAGGTGGGCCTGCCGCGGCTGCTGGCGGTCGTGGCAGGGTTTGCCGGAGTTCTCGTCGTGCTGCGCCCGGACGGAACGGAACTGGGGCTGGGCCATGCTGCGGCCCTGACAGCGGCGTTTGGAACGGCGCTGCAGTCTGTCATTCTGCGCCGCCTCAGCAATTGCGAACGCGGCGTGGTACTGATGCTGTACCCTATGCTCGTGACACTGCTGATGACGGGCCTGGCCCTGCCCTTCGTCTACGTCCCCATGAGCGGTACCGGTCTGGCCGGCCTCGCAGTCATTGCCGTTCTCGGATTTGTTGCAATGCTGCTTCTGGTTCAGGCCTACACGCTTGGCGAGGCCGTCATCGTGGCGCCTATGCAGTATTCCCAGATCATCTGGGCAACGGTCTCCGGTGTGCTTCTGTTTGGCGAGCCACTGGACGTCTCAACGCTGCTGGGCGCGGCCATTATCATCCTCAGCGGCGTCTTTATCGTGATCCGCGAATCCCGCGGCGGCCGGTCTGCCAACACCCCGGTTCTGCGCACCCGCAGCCGTGCCGTGACCAACGGCGGCATGAATATTTCGGTGATCCTGAAAAAACGCTCCACCCGGGAAAATACTCCGAAATAGGCCTTGCAAATCCCCCGGCTGGCGTTTAGTCACGCGCCACGGTCGGAGTGTAGCTCAGCCTGGTAGAGCACTGTCTTCGGGAGGCAGGGGTCGGAGGTTCGAATCCTCTCACTCCGACCAAAAAATCGGCGCCGCAAGGCGCCTTTTTTATTTTCAAAACCAATCCGCTTAGCCTAATATCCAAGCACGCCGCCCCCTCACCCTCATGAGATGCGGCATCAACTTGGCCATATGCGTACTGAGAGTGAACATTTTTTCCACAAGTGAAAAAATGTCTTTGTAAAGTACATTAAATTCCCCATCATTCCTCCTAGCCGGGCCAGTCACTCCCCTTTGACCCCGCCTGGCGCACTGCGGACCGGCGAGCGGCGCTCTCATGAGCGCTGCCTGCCGGCCAAACCAAGCCGATAGAGAAAAAATCGGCGCGATGACAAATAAACCGGGAGGAAATTGGTAATGTCATTGGACGTGAGCACAATATATGCTCAGCAGGTCACCCTGAATTCGCTGGTACAGAACATTCTGTATGCTTCGGGCGTCGTCGGGGCGCTTCTGGTGGTTGTCGGGCTTCTGCTGATCGACGCGGGCACCGCACGGCGCAGGAACCTCTTCAACTCCACCATCGAAAAGACGCTTGGCTTTTTCCTGGGCTTCGCAACCTATTACGTGATCGGTTTTGGCCTGTGGGCGGGCCAGTACTATATCATGGCGGACGCAACCATGATGGATTCGATCAAGGACTGGTGGCTTGGCGGCGCTATGACCAATTCGGTGGCGCACCATGTTGATCCGGCAATTTTCCCGGGGCTGAACACATTCCAGATCTTCGTGTTCTTCCTGGCTGTGTTTGCGGGCATCATCAACATCCTGCTGCATTTTGCCGTGTCCGAGCGGATGAAGGCCTCGGCCTATTTCATCACCTGTGTCGTCGCGGCTGTGGTCTCGTCGGCCTTGAGCTGGGCCACCTGGGGTTCGGTCGGTCCGCTGACCAACGCAGGCTTCCACGACTTCTTCGGCGTGGGCTTTGTCTACCTGTTCCCGGCCGGCATGGCGCTGGTGTTCACCCCCAAGCTGGGCGCCCGTCCGGGCATGATGACCCCGCATCCGCGGGTGTCGAAGTACCTGGCACCGAGCATCGGCCTGTGCGCCCCCGGCTTGCTGCTGATCTTTGCCGGCCTGCCGATGGTGATCTTGTCCTGCCTGTTCTTCTTTGATCCGGAAGCGCTGGCAATCAGTGTCACCATGGCCGACACCAGCGTTGGCATTGCCATCAACAACTATGCTCTGGTCTGGGCAGGCGGTGCGGTCACCGGCCTGGTGATTGCCTATGCCTCCGGCAACTATGCCTATACCCTGCTGGGTCCGCTTGCGGGCTATGTTGCGGGTGCGTCGGGCTTTGACGTCTACCTGCCCTGGCAGGCCTTCACCGTCGGCCTGGTGGCGCCGTTTGCAGCCTTCATCGTCTATGAGTTCACCCTCAAGCGCGGCATCGACGAGCACAAGCTGTTCCCTCTGTTCCTGGGCTGCGGAACCCTGGGCATGGTGATGCTGGGCATCTTCAAGGCCGGCACCCCGCGCGGTGGTTTCTTCGGCATCGAAGAAGGCGCCTATGCCTTCCAGCATGGTGAGATTTCGCTGGTGATGCAGCTGGTTGGCACCGCAACCTGCATCGGCACCGGTGTCGTCACCGCCCTGATCCTGAGCTTCATCCTGGAGCGGACCGTGGGCCTGCGGGTCTCGGAAGATGACCAGATCGACGGCCTGGACGGCAAGATCTGGGATCTGGAGCCCGACGTCATCACCCACGCGGACAGCGCGCAGAACGCCTGATCCAGCGAAGAAAGCAGAAAGGCCCCGGTATCTGCCGGGGCCTTTTCTATTGCAGAACCTGAGCAGAGCCGCCGGGATCAGCCTGTCAGGACAGATTGGCCAGTTCGGCAGCCGCTTCCTGCAGCGACGGCAGGAACCCTATCAGATCCTCCAGGCTGCGGCGCTGCACCGGGGCGTGGATCGACAAAGTGGCCATCAGCCGGTTCCGGGCATCCAGCACCGGTACGGCAACCGCGACCATACCGGCGATGAATTCCTCTTCATCCGTGGAATAGCCCCGGCGGCGGATCTCCTCCAGCTCTTCGATCAGAGCATCCGGATCCGTTCGTGTCTGCTCTGTCATGGCCGGCAGCGCGCGCGAACGCAGCACCGCCTCCAACGAACTGGATTTCAAGGTGGAGAGATACATCTTGCCGCTGGCGGTGCAGTGGAAGGGTACCTCGGTGCCGATCGGCAGCTGGATGCGCAATGGCCATTTGGTTTCGACCCGGTCGAGGTAGATCATCCCCTCGCGGTCCGGTGTCGCCAGATTGCAGGTCTCACCGAAATCCTCGGCCACGCTTTTGAGGATGCTGAGGCGGGCGGTGCGCAGATGCTCCGAGGACATTGTGTTCAAGGCCAGCTTGCGCAGCCGCGGGCCGGGCCCGTAGGCCCGCCCGTCAAGGTCGCGCTGCAGAAAACCTTCGGCTTCGGCGGTCTGCATCAGGCGGTGGACGGTCGGCTTGGGCAGTCCCATGGCCTCGATCATCTCGGCCGGCTTCACCGCCACCCCGCGCCGGGCCACCTCCTCCAGCAGTACCAGCAGTCGCAGGTTGGTGGGGAGCTGGCCCTCTTTCTTGTCTGACGCGTCCTCTGCCATGGCCGCTTGTTCCCTACTTGTTGGGCAGCAGCACCAGGGCGAAGTCAGGCACCAGAGAGACCAGTACCCAGACCCCGATCAGGGCTGCAAGGTAAGGAACGGTATAGCGAAGCAGTCGGAAATACGGAACACCGGTAACACCGGATGCGACGTAGAGGTTCAGCCCGTAAGGCGGCGTGATGAAGCCGATGGAGGCACCAACCAGGAAGATCACCGAGAAATGGATCGGATCCACACCGACCGAGGCCGCGATGGGGGCCAGGATCGGGGCCAGGATGATGGTGACCGGCAGGCTTTCCAGCACCATGCCCGAGAAGAACACGATGACCATCGAGGTGAACAGCACCGCATGGTAGCCACCCATCGAGGTGACGAAATCACCGATGGTCTGCTGCGCGCCCAAGAGTGACAGGATCTGCTGCATCACCACCGAGATCGCGATCAGCGGTGCCAGGATGCCGGTGATCTGGGCTGAACGCACCACGATCGAGGGGATTTGCGGGATGGTGAAGCCTTCGACAACCAGCATCTCGGCATAAGACTTCTCCTCCCAGGTCTTGTCCGTCTTGGCACCTGTGATTTTGGTCACCACCCAGGACAGAACACCTGCGATGACACAGAAGCCGACGGTGACGCCTGCGGCCTCGGTCGGGGAGAATTTGCCGGTGTAGATGCCCCACAGCACCAGGCCGATGGCAAAGAAGCCGAGCCAGGCGCCGAAGGCGGTTTTCAGCACCCGGGTCAGCTGCAGCGGGATCAGGAAGCCCCAGCCGTTGCGGTAGCAGATGATCCAGCAGGCGAGCTGCATGCCGATGACCATCATTGCGCCCGGCAGGATGCCGGCCACAAACAGGTCCGAGATCGGCAGGTTCATCAGGAAGCCGTAGACGATGAAGATGATCGACGGCGGAATGATGATGCCCACGGTTCCGCCCGCGGCGGCGGTGGCAGCCGAGAAACGCTCGTCATAGCCGCCCTTGACCATTTCCGGGTGCAGCATGGAGCCGATGGTGGCGGTGGTGGCTGAGTTGGAGCCGGAGATTGCGGCAAACAAACCGCAGGCACCAAGCGAGGCCATCGCCAGCCCGCCGCGCATCCAGCCAAGGCAGGCATAGGCGAAGTCCGAAAGGCGCCGCGCAATCCCTGACTGGTTGATCAGGTCGCCGGTCAGGATGAACAGCGGCATCGCCAGAAGAGCAAAGCCCTTGTTGAAGACGTTCAGCAGCTCCGCGCCCATGTTGTCGAGCGTCAGCCCCAGCACAAAGGAGCAGCCGATGACCCAATAGCCGATGACCAGCAGCACCGGTACGCCCAGCATGAACAGGAAGGTAACCCCAAGCGAGATCAGCGTGACCCAGGTTCCGGTATCCATTACACGTCTCCTCCGATCACGGCCTGTTTGATCAGCGGTTCACCGCTGCGGTAGTTGCGGATGTCGTCAGCCAGGTTTTCAAAAACCCGGGCGATCATCAGGACAAAGGACAAGGGCGCGGTGATCAGGAACCACCATTGCAGCACGCTGTCAGTGCCCAGCACGATCTGAAAGTTGGAGGCCGACAGCGCGGTCAGCCGGGTGGTGGTGACAAAGACGATGACGGCAAAGCCGAACCACAGCACTGCGTCCAATGCCAGGCAGCCCATCTGGGCCCAGCGGGGCATGATGGTGCGGAATTCAGAGAAACTCAGATGCGTGCGGAGCCTGACGTTAAAGGCAGCTCCGAACCAGGCCATCACCATGAACAGCAAGGGCGGAATGGTGGTGGACCAGGGCTCCTGGTTTTTGAAGACGAAGCGGTCTATCACGCCCCAGAAAATGATGAAGGCAATCGCCAGGTAGCTCCACACCATGATGGTGCGCTCCAGATGCCGGTCCAGCAGCGGCACCAGCTTGTAGATCAGTATCACCACAAGGCCGCCGATGGCGGCGGCGGCGGTGCCCAGCACCCAGGCTGCATTGCTTTCCAAGGCATTGCGGATTTCCCAGCTGTCCTGCGATGCAAACGCGCTGAAAATCGCACTGATATCAGACCAGAGCGTCATTCGTTCCTCCCATGAAACCTCCGGTCTCCCGTCCGGAGGGGCGTTCCCCGGCGCCTGTAGCAGCGCCGGGGAACGGATCGTTTCAGCCTAAGTGCTGGTCAGCCTTTCCACCAGCGGCGGGGCTCTACGTTTTCGGGCTTCATGTCTTTGTCGACTTCGCGCGCGATGTTGTAGATTTCCTGGTAAGTGTCGATGCCGCCGGCCCATTTGTTCAGGCGGTCGCGCCACTGCTCCCACAGCTGCGGCTGGAACTCGGGTGAGCACATTTCCTCGGCCATGCGGATCTCGCTATCCGGCAGGAAGGCTGGGCGCACGTTGTGCTCGACGAACATGGTGCCTGGCAGCTGCGGGTCCGAGAAGCCCACGGTCTTGACCAGCGCCGCCTCGTTGGCCGCCTGCACATGGGCCTGAGCCCAATAGGCGCTCTCCATCACCGCGTCTTGCAGGTAGCCTTCGAGACCATCAAAAACCTTCGCCGACATCGAGGTGTGCTCGGTGCCGCAGAAGAATTTGAGGTCGACGGATTGGCTGACCACCGGTGACATGTTGGCGTAGGCCACAGCCGAGGCCCAGGTTTCGGCGCCGTCGATCAGACCCTGTTTCAGGCCGTCCAGGGTTTCTTCCCAGGCCACCGGCACCGGGTTCAGGTTCAGCGCCTTCATGGCGATGCGGCCCAGCTGGGTTCCGGTCACGCGGTTCTTGGTGCCGAACAGCTGCTCCAGCTTGGTGATGGTGGGCGCGTCCTTGTACTTCAGGCCCAGCTGGATGCCGCGCAGCTCACAGTGGCTGAACAGGAATTTCAGCCCGTGGCGTTTCTCCAGCGGGTCGCGCAGGATTTCCTGGCTCTTGGGGTGATAGAGGAAATGATACTGCGAAGCGCGGCCCGGGAACATGAAGGCATAGTCCAGCACGTTCAGATAAGGCGCGCCGCCAGCCGAGTTCTGGGTCGAGGCGGCATAGATGTCGACAATCCCCTGCTGGGTTTTCTCAACACAGCTCAGTTGGCCGCAGATCTGGTTGTCACCGATGAACTCGATCCGGATCTCCCCATCCGTCCGAGCTTCCAGGTCGCGTGCAAACTCCAAGGCGCCGGCCCGCTCGATCAGCAGGTTGCGCGCATTAAAGCCCGAGGCGCCGAATTTCAGCGTGTGTTTAGCAGGCTTGGAAAAGCGCCGCTCGTAGGTCGATTCGGCCGCCGAGGCGAGATTCGCCAGGCTCATCGCCCCGCCAAAGCTGCCTGCCGCAAGCAGGGTCGAGCTCATCCCGTAAGTCCCTGCTACACGGAACAGATCCCGCCGCGAAATACGGCTCAGTTTGTTAGTAAGCCCCATAATTCTCCTCCCTAAGATCAATTATTGAGACGTTTCGTATCAAAAATATCTAGATTATTTCCTGCGATCTGTATAGAAGTTTTTTCCACACAGGGCGGAGAGAAGGTCGTGGAAGCAGATTTCATTGTTATCGGAGCGGGGTCATCGGGGTGCGTCATCGCCAACCGGCTGAGCGCAAATCCTAACAACAAAGTGGTGCTGCTGGAGGCAGGCGGGCGGGATATCAATCCCTGGATCCACATTCCGGTCGGTTACTTCAAGACGATCCATAACCCCTCGGTCGACTGGTGCTACAAGACCGAGCCGGACCCGGGTCTCAATGGCCGTTCCATTGAGTGGCCCCGCGGCAAGGTGCTGGGCGGCTCCTCCTCGCTGAACGGGCTGCTGTACGTGCGCGGCCAGCCGCAGGACTATGACCGCTGGCGCCAGATGGGCAATGCGGGCTGGGGCTGGGAGGATGTTCTGCCGCTGTTCAAACGCTCGGAAAACAACGAGCGCGGCGCGGATGAGTTCCATGGCAGCGACGGGCCGCTGTCGGTTTCCAACATGCGCATTCAGCGCCCGATTACTGACGCCTGGGTCGCCGCGGCGCAGGCTGCGGGCTATCCGTTCAATCCGGATTACAACGGGGCCAGCCAGGAAGGCGTCGGCTTCTTCCAGCTGACTGCCCGGAATGGCCGCCGCTGCAGCGCGGCCGTGGCCTTTCTGAACCCGGTGAAAAAGCGTGAGAACCTGCAGATCATCACCCGCGCCATGGTGCAGAAGGTCGATATCCAGGAAGGCCGCGCCGTGGCGGTTCTGTACAAGGACCGCGCGGGGCAGATCCAGAGAATCACCGCCCGGCGCGAGATCGTGCTGTCGGGCGGCGCCATCAACTCGCCCCAGATTCTGATGATGTCGGGCATCGGCGAGGGCGCGCAGCTTGCCGAACAAGGGATTGAGGTGAAGAAGAACCTCTATGGTGTCGGCAAGAACATGCAGGACCACCTGCAGGCGCGGCTGGTTTACAAATGCAACGAGCCGACGCTGAACGATGAAGTCCGCACCCTGTTCGGCCAGGCCAAGATCGGCCTGAAATACGCGCTGTTCCGGGCTGGCCCGATGACCATGGCGGCAAGCCTTGCCACCGGGTTCATGAAGACCCGCGACGATCTGGAGACCCCGGACATCCAGTTCCACGTGCAGCCGCTGTCGGCCGAGAACCCGGGAAAAGGTGCTGATCCCTTCTCGGCCTTCACCATGTCGGTCTGCCAGCTGCGGCCGGAAAGCAAGGGGGAGATCCGGATTGTGTCCTCCGATCCCAATACCTACCCCAAGATCATCCCGAACTACCTGTCGGCGGAAACCGACTGCCGCACCGTGGTGGCCGGGGTGAACATCGCCCGCAAAATCGCCCGCCACGCGCCGCTGACCTCGAAGATCTCGGAGGAGTTCCGCCCCAGCGCGGATCTGCCGATGGACGACTACGAGGCGACGCTGGACTGGGCGCGCAGCAACACCGCCTCGATCTACCACCCCACCGGCACCTGCAAGATGGGCCAGGGCGAGGACGCAGTTGTCGACGCTGAGTTGCGCGTGCATGGTATCCGCGGGCTGCGGGTGGCGGATTGCTCGATCATGCCAGAGATCGTCTCGGGCAACACCAACGCGCCTGCGATCATGATCGGAGAGAAGGCCAGCGACCTGATCGCGGCCTCGGCCTAGGCCGGCTTCAGCCAGGCCGGGTCCCTGCCAATCCGGTCCAGCAGGAAATCCATAAAAACCCGGACCTTGGCGGACAGCACGTTCGACTTGGGATAGACCAGCCACAGGACCGATTGGTCATCAATCCTGTATTCAGGAAGGATCCGCACCAGGGTTCCGTCAGCAAGTTCACGGTGGACGCTCCACAGCGAGTTGATGGAGATCCCGCCTCCGGCGATTGTGGCCAGCTTCTGGCTCAGCCCGTCATCAAGAATGAGGCGGCCCGCGGATTGCCCCGGATCGAACAGCCCCTGTGCCCCTTCGGCGCTGATCAGCCTGCGCGGTGACTGGTCCTGAAAGGCGATCAGCTGGTGCGCAACAAGATCAGCCGGGCTTTGCGGCTGACCGTACTCCTCCAGGTACTGCGGCGCGGCGCATAAAATGCGGGTATCCTCGGCCAGCTTGCGCCCCTTGAGGCTGGTGTCCTCCAGCGCCGCATTGCGCAAGGCAAGGTCAAAACTGCCTTCAATCAGGTCAAAGCGGGAATCCGACAGCCTCAGATCTAATGAAATGCCGGGATAAAGCCGCAGGAATTCAGGCAGCTGCGGGGCAATGTAAAGCTGTGCAAAAGTGCTGGGCGCGGTGAACCGCAGGGTGCCGGTGGGGTCGGAGCTGCCCTGCCCCAGAGCAGCGCGGCCAGCTGCCTCCTGGGCCAGGATTTCGCGTGCATACGGCAGGAATTCCGCACCTTCCAGCGACAGTACCACCTTGCGGGTCGAGCGGTGCAGCAGATCGGCCCCCAGCGTATTCTCCAGCTTGGCAAGCCGGGCGCTGGCCACCGCAGGCGCCATCCCCAGCGCCCGGCCCGCAGCGCTGATGTTCAGTTTCTCCGCTGCCAGCACAAACAGGCGCACGCTGTCAGTATCCACGGCATTATCTCCAAAATCCGAATTATGAACTCACTTTTGGCGCCTTTATCCAATTTTCACAAGTGATACCTGGGGAGACAGAAAGGACACAGGCGCAGGGCGCCAGATGAAAGGACATGTTCATGAAAGCTGTTGGATACCGGAACACCGGCCCCATCACCGAAGCGGAAGCCCTGGTCAGATTTGAGGCAGAAGTGCCGGAAATCGGCCCGCGCGACTTGCTGGTTGAGGTCAAGGGCGTCTCGGTCAATCCGGTGGATGTGAAACTCCGCGCATTGCTGGAGCCTGAGGGCCTTCGCACTCTTGGGTTTGATGCGGCTGGTATCGTCCGCGCTGTTGGCAGCGGTGTCAGCGGTTTTGCGGTTGGCGATGAGGTCTTCTACGCAGGTGATTTCACCCGCCAGGGCACCAATGCCGAACTGCATGCGGTGGACGAGCGCATCGCGGGGCGTAAGCCGCAGACGCTTGGCTTTGCCGAAGCGGCAGGACTGCCGCTGACCTCGATCACGGCTTGGGAGATCCTGTTTGATTGTTTCCGGCTGGCCGAAGGCGGCGGCCAGGGCGACAGCCTGCTGGTCATCGGCGCGGCCGGCGGTGTTGGCTCGATCCTGATCCAACTGGCAAAACAGCTGACCGGCCTTACTGTGATTGCCACTGCGTCGCGCCCGGAAACGGCGGATTGGGTCCGGAACATGGGAGCCGACCACGTGATTACCCACCGCGAGCCGCTGCCCCCTCAGGTCAAGGCACTGGGGCTGGAGCCGCGCTATGTTGCATCGCTTTCGGGAACCGGAGAGCATTTTGCCGGCATCGTGGAGCTGATCCAGCCGCGCGGCCATATTGCGCTGATCGACGATCCGGAAGTGCTGGATATCAAGGCCATCAAGATGAAGGCGCTGAGCCTCAGCTGGGAGTTCATGTTTGCCCGCCCGATGTACCAGACCGCCGACATGGATCAGCAGCGCGCCTTGCTGAACCGGGTGTCTGAACTGGTCGACGCTGAGAGGCTGCAATCAACCGTGACTGCCAACCTTGGCCGGATGAGTGTGGAGACGCTGAAGCAGGCCCACATGCTTCAGGAGAGCGGCCGGGTTATCGGCAAAAACGTTCTTGAGGGATTTTGAACGGGAGGCAGGCACACCGCCCGTCTCAAACATGCGTAACTGAAGGAAAAAACTATGGCCTATTACTCTGTACTCGCCGTCACGCCTTCCAGTGATGGCTGGGTGCCCGATTACCTGCCAGCAGCGAACAGGCTGGTGGCGCAGTACGGCGGCACCTACCTTGCCCGGACCTCCAGCCATGAGCAGTTGGAAGGCGCTGCCCAGCCTGCTGCACTGCGGATCGTCATCGAATGGCCATCCCGCGAAGCGGCAATCGGCTTCATGAACGATGCGGAGTATACTCCTCATTTGAACGCCCGCAGCAAAGGATCCGAGAGCTTTCATTTTCTGGTCGAGGGCAAGGACGAGCTGGGCTGAACCGCCCGGCCATCCCGCAAGAGTGAACAAAGGGGAAAGGCATGAAAACTATTCTGCTTACCGGCGCGACCGACGGGATCGGGCTGGAAACGGCAAAGCGTCTTGCAGGCCAGGGCCACACCCTTTTGCTGCATGGCCGCAATGAGGCGAAGCTGGCGCAGACGGCGCAAATGCTGGCAGCACTGCCTGGCGCAGGCCGCTTGGAAACATACGTTGCGGATCTGTCCGATCTGAAGGAAACCGCTGCCCTGGCGGAGGCTGCCGCCGGGGCGCATGAACGGCTGGACGTGTTGATCAACAATGCCGGCATTTTCAAGACAGAGGCCACGCGCTCCCCGGACGGGCTGGATGTGCGCTTTGCCGTCAATACCGTGGCGCCCTATCTGCTGGCCAAGCGGTTGCGGCCGCTGCTGGGCTCCGGCGGCAGGGTGATCAACCTATCGTCGGCAGCGCAAGCGCCGGTCAATCTTCAAGCGCTAGCAGGCCAAGGCACCCTGCCCGCGATGGAGGCCTATGCGCAAAGCAAGCTGGCTCTCACGATGTGGTCTCTGCATCTGGCCGGTATAAGCGGCAGCCCGGTCATGCTTGCTGTCAACCCGGGCTCGCTGCTGGCCAGCAAAATGGTCAGGGAAGGCTTTGGCGTGGCGG
Organism: Leisingera sp. ANG-M1; assembly: GCF_000813745.1. Classification (GTDB taxonomy): domain Bacteria; phylum Pseudomonadota; class Alphaproteobacteria; order Rhodobacterales; family Rhodobacteraceae; genus Leisingera. Next base: position 134,596 of record NZ_JWLC01000007.1, read on the forward strand.
GAAACGATCTGGGCATTGGCGCCGCAGTACTGCAGGATGCAGCGCTGTCTGACAGTTTCGCAAAGGCCTCCGGCCAGTATTTTGACAATGATACCGGCGGGTTTGCGCAACCGCACCCCGATGCGCTGGACCCGGGCAAACGTGCCGCGGTGGTCAAGGCAATCGAGGCGATCCTTGCCGGGAGAGTGTAACCCTTTTCAAGGTCAGGCGGTTTCCAAAGCCGAGCGTTTCAGCTGCTTCCACAACACGTCCAGCGTCTGCTTGGTGCTGCGCGGGTCGCGGTAGAGGCGAATTTCCAAGTCGGTGGCCAGGCGTTCGTCGACAATCCCGAAACGCCCGGCGGAAATCTCCTCGCGGCATAGGCTGAGTGGCAGCCAGCCCATGCCAAAGCCCTCCTGAATCATCGCCTTAACGCTGTTGGCGAGCGCGTTCTGGTTGACCACAAAGACCTTCTGGCCGGGCAGCAGCTGGTCCAGCGCGAACTCCTGCACCGAGCGCAGGGCAGAGACCGCGCCATAGGACAAGAGCGGCACCGCGTCCTTGGCACCTTCCTTGAAGCCGAATTCCGGCGCGCCATCCGGTGTGGTGCGGGAAACCGGAACATAGCGATCGGTGGACAGTGTCAGGTATTCGAAATTGGCGACTTCCAGCGGTCCAAGGAAGTCCATTGACGGATGCCAGTAAGTCAGGATCACGTCGCAATAGCCCTGCTGCAGCGCGCTCACGAACTGGTCGGCGGCCCAGGAGGTGGAGTTGAGGTCGGTGTCCAGCCCCCCTTCGCTGGCCAGGGGCGCGATCAGGGTCTTGTAATGAGTCATGTAGAGCGACTGCGAAGCGGCAAAGCGGATGACGTTTTCGCTGGCTGCGTCAATGGTCTGGCAGCGCTCGATGGTTTCTTCATAGGTGCGCAGCATGATACGGGACTGGGACAGGAACACCTCCCCTGCCGGGGTCAGCGTCAACGGCAGGGTCTCGCGGTTGATCAGCCGCACGCCGATTTCGTTCTCCAGCGCCCGGATGCGGCGGGAGAAGGCCGGCTGGCTGACATTGCGCTCCTCGGCCGCGCGCGAGAAATTCTTGCACGCGACCAAAGCCTCGAAGTCTTTGAGCCAGATGATGTCCAACTGGGCGTCCCGTCTTAACCGGCGGCCACCGCATCCAGCCTGTCTTCTTCGACAGCATGGCAGGCGACAGTGCTGCCATCGGGCTGGTGAATGGCTTTGGGCTTTTCACTCTTGCAACGTGCGTCCGCAAAGGCGCAGCGGCTTTGGAAGGGGCAGCCTTGCGGCAGGTTGATCGGCGTCGGGATCTCGCCTTTGAGGCGGATATGGTTCGGCCGGTCGTCCTTGAGCTGCGGCACCGCGGACAGCAAGGCCCGAGTATAGGGGTGTTTCGGGTTGGAGAACAGCGTCCTAGTGTCCGCCACCTCGCAAACCGACCCGAGGTAAAGCACCGCGACGCGGGTACCGAAGTGCTCCACCACGCTAAGGTCATGGGTGATAAACAGATAGGTGAGGCCGCGGCTTTCCTTGGCTTCCAGCATCAGGTTCAGCACCTGCGCCTGGATCGAGACGTCCAGCGCGCTGATCGGTTCATCCGCGATGATGAATTCAGGGTCCACGGTCAGGGCGCGGGCGATGGCGATCCGCTGGCGCTGGCCGCCGGAGAATTCGTGCGGGTAGCGTTTCGCCCAGCTGGGATCGACCCCCACCGACATCATCACCGCGGTCACCTTGTCGCGCACCTCGCCCGCCGAGGCGCCGGGATTGTGATGGCGCACCGGTTCTTCCAGTGCCTGACGAATAGTCATGCGCGGGTTGAGCGAGGCATAGGGGTTCTGGAAGATCATCTGGATCTTCTTGCGCAGCGGCTGCATCTCGCCGCGCGACAGGCTGTCGATGCGCTGGCCGCCATAGTGGATTTCCCCCGCAGTCGGGGTCAGCAGACCCGCCACCAGACGGGCAACGGTGGACTTGCCGCAGCCGGACTCGCCAACCACGCAGAGTGCTTCGCCGCGGCTGGCCTCCAGCGAGATGTTATTCACCGCATGGACTGAGCGGGTCTCGCGCACGATCCGGCCCTGCTTGAACTTGAGCGTCTCCAGGAACCCGTGGTCGAGGTCGAACCGTTTTTCCAGGTTCTTGATCTCCAAGAGCGGGCGGTCTGTCTTGGCGTCCTTCATGCCCGTGCCTCCTGACGGTCTTCATCGCTGTGCAGGCGCTGCACCTCGTGGCAGGCCACCTCAACCTCGCCGTAGTGCACGGTTTCCGGAACCCGGCTGCGGCAAAGGTCGGTAGCGTATTTGCAGCGCGGGTTGAAAGCGCAGCCGGCGGGGATGCTGGCGAGGCCCGGCATGTTGCCCGGGATCTGCTTCAACCGCTGGCCCGGAAGGGTTTGCTGCGGCAGCGCATTGATCAGCCCTTGGGTATAGGGGTGCTGCGGGTCGTTGATGATCTCGCGGGTGCGGCCCGATTCAATGATGCGGCCCGCATACATGACCAGCGTGCGCTCGGTCATCTGGCTGACGACGCCCAGGTCGTGGGTGATCAGGATCAGGCCGACCTGGTTGGACTGGCACAGCTCCAGCATCAGCTCCATGATGTCGGCCTGGATGGTCACATCCAGAGCGGTGGTCGGCTCATCGGCGATGATCAGCTGCGGGTCCAGCAGCAGGGCAATCGCAATGATGATCCGCTGGCGCATGCCCCCCGACAACTCGTGCGGGTATTGCTCCAGCCGTTCCTCCGGCGAGGGGATATAGACCTCGCGCAGCTTGACGATGGCGATCTGACGGGCCTCTTCGCGGCTGAGCTTGCGGTGCGCCATCAGGGTTTCGGTCATCTGCTGGCCGATGGTCAGCACCGGGTTCAGCGTCACCATCGGGTCCTGGAAAATCATCGCCATCCGGTTGCCGCGCAGGTTGCGCAACCGCTTGTCGTTCATTTGAACGACATCCTCACCCTCGAACAGGATCTGGCCGTTGTCGATATAGCCCGGGCGGCTGAGGAGGTTCATCAGCGAGAACCCGGTGATCGACTTGCCGGCGCCGCTTTCGCCGACGATGCCGAGGCGCTCGCCCTTGGCGAGGTCGAAGGAGATGCCGTTGAGGGCGGTGACCGTCTGGTCGCGCATGGCGAATTTGACGGTGAGGTCGCGAACGGAAAGCAGGCTCATCGCGTTACCCCTTGTAGAGTTTCGGGTTCAGGACGTCGCGCATCCAGTCGCCCAGCAGGTTGATGACAAGGACCAGCACCACCAGCACCACGCCGGGGATGGCGGTGATCCACCAGCTGCCCGAGAAGATGTAGTCGAAGCCCGAGGAGATCAGCGAGCCCAGCGACGGCTGGCTGGGCGGCATGCCCAGGCCCAGGAAGCTGAGCGAGGCCTCGGAGATGATCGCGTTGGCGACCTGAACGGTGGAGATCACAAAGATCGGCGACAGCGAGTTGGGCAGGATGTGCCGCACCATGATGCGCATCGGGCCAAAGCCCAGCACCCGGGCGCTGTCGACATATTCTTTCTTCTTCTCGGCCAGCACGGTGGCACGGACGGTGCGGGCATATTGCGGCCATTCGGCCACGCCGATCACCGCGATCAGGAAGACGATGGCATAGCGGTTGAAGGTCTCTGAGCCGAACATCGCCTGGGTCACGGCGAGGAAGATGATCGCCACCATCAGGGTCGAGAAGGACAGCTGGATATCCGCAAGCCGCATCAAGAGGCTGTCCAGACGGCCGCCGACATAGCCGGCGATGAGGCCGATAGAGATGCCCAGGAAGGCCTGCAGCGCCACCGCGCAGATGCCGATCAGCAGCGACAGCCGGGTGCCATAGAGGATTGTTGACAGCAGGTCCCTGCCCTGGTCGTCAGTGCCCAGCAGGAACTCGGGCAGCGAGTCGTTGATCCAGATCGGCGGATACTCGGAATTCATGATGTCGATCTGCGCCGGATCGTAGGGATCATAAGGCGCGATAAGCGGGGCCAGGAAGGAGGCCGCCGCAATCAGCAGGAAGACCACCATGCTCACCACTGCCACCGGGTTGCGGCGGAAGCTGTAGCCCATGTTGGAGTTCCAGGCCTTGGACCAGCGCGAGGGCTGCTGTTTCGAGTTCAGCATTTCGGTGCTCATGCGCCCATCCTCGCGATGTTCACGGTCGGGTTCACCAGGCCGTAGATCAGGTCGACGATGGTGTTGGTGACCACAAAGATGAAGCCGACAACGATCAGATAGGCAACGATCAGCGGGGTATCGACGCGGTTCACCGCCTCAAGGAACATGAAGCCCATGCCCGGCCACTGAAACACCGTCTCGGTCAGGATGGTGTAGGCAACCATGGTGCCGATCTGCACACCGCCCACGGTGATCACTGGCAAAAGCGTGTTTTTCAGCGCGTGGATGAAATAGATCCGCCAGGGTTTGATGCCCTTGGCCTTGGCGTATTTGACGTATTCCGACTGCAGCACTTCCATCATCTCGGCGCGGATCAGGCGGACAAACAGAGGCAGCATGATCGAGGCCAGCGCAAAGCTGGGCAGGATGATGTGCAGCCAGCCGTCGGCGGTGGCGAAGTTGGTCTGCCAATAGCCCCAGACATGCACGGTGTCGCCGCGGCCGTAGGAGGGCAGCCAGCCGTATTCCACCGAGAAGACAAAGATCATCAGGATCGCAGTCAGGAAGACAGGGATCGAGATGCCGATGATCGACAGGCCCATGATGATGCGGCTGAAGATGGTGTCGGGCTTGATCGCGGTATAGACGCCCAGCGGCACCGAGAATCCGACGATGATCAGGGTGGCGCCGAACACCAGCTCCAGCGTCGCGGGCAGCTTTTTCAGGATCACGTCCAGCGCCGGTTCCTTGAAGAAATAAGAGGTGCCCAGATCGCCCTGCAGCGCATTGCCGGCAAAGCGCAGGTATTGGGTCACGAAGCTGTCGTTCAGCCCCAGTTCATCGCGCAGCTGCTGGCGCACTTCTTCCGAGACCGACTGCCCGACCAGCTCGCGCAGCGGGTCGCCCAGGTTGCCCTGGATGGCGAAGGCGATGAGCGAGATGACAAACATCACGGCTATCGCCTGAATCACTCGCTTCGCGAGATAGGCAAACATCTTCCTGACCTTTGTAGAGTTTGTTGACGGCGCAAGGTGCATTGTTCCGTGGAACGGCACATCCTGCAAGCACGGCCTTGGCAGCCGCTTGTTATTGAAGGGTCCCGGGCCGGCCGGGGGAGACCGGCCCGGGTCTTTCGCGTGTCTTAGCTGCCGGTCTCGACAACCAGGTCACCGAAATAGGGGAAGTTCAGGGCGTTCACGATGTCGGCGGAGTTCATGCCGGACTTTGCGCCCCAGGCCAGGTTCTGCCAGTGCAGCGGGATGAAGGCGGCCTCATCATACAGGATGCCTTCCAGCTTCTGCAGCAGGTCGGCGCGCTTGGCCGGGTCGGTTTCTGCGTTGGCCTGGTTCATCAGCGCGTCGGCCTCGGCGTTGCAGTAGTTGCCCGAGTTGTACTGGCCGTTGCCGGTGGCTTCATCCGGGCAAGCGGTCAGGAACTGGTGGAAGTTGGCCGAGTCCTCGGTATCCGCGTGCCAGCCGATCATCATCATGTCCGCAGCGCGCTCGTCGAAGGTCGGCCAGTACTGCGCCTTGGGCATGGTCTGCAGGTCAACGGTGATGTTGATCTTGGACAGCATCGAGGCCACCGCCTGGGCGATCTTGTCGTCGTTCACATAGCGGTTGTTGGGCGCCATCATGGTGATCGAGAAGCCGTCGGCATAGCCTGCCTCGGCCATCAGCGCCTTGGCTTTCTCCAGGTCATAGCGCGGGGCGAAATCTTCGCTGTAGCCCAGGTAGCCGGCCGGGCTCGCCTGTGCGCCGACGGTGCCAAAGCCGCGCATGATGCGGTCAACGATGCCTGCGTTGTTCACCGCATAGTCGATCGCCTTGCGGACGCGGGCGTCCTTGAAGGCCTCAACCCGGTTCTGGTTCATCTGGAAGGTGATGATGCGGGTGCCGGGCATGGTGATCAAGTCGACGCCGTCAGCATCGGCCACGCGCTTCAGATCGGTCGGTGGGACCGGTGCGATGAAGTCCACGTCGCCGGACAGCAGGGCCGCCACGCGGGTCGGGTCTTCCTTGATCGGGGTCAGCACAATCTTGTCGACATTGCCGCCGCTTTCGGTGTCCCAATAGTCTGCGTAGCGGTCGAAGACCACCCGCACGCCCTGCTCACGTTCGGACACGATGAACGGCCCGGTGCCGGAAACGTTGCGCGAGGCAAAGCTGTCGCCGTGCTTGACGATCTCACCCTTGTCTTTGCCGTCAGCGGTGGTGCCGGTGTAATAGGCGCTGTCCATCGGGAAGATGTAGGTCGCGGTGTGCAGGACCAGCGGATAGGGCTCTGCGGTCTTGAGGTCGAAGGTCATGTCATCGACAACTTCAACGTCGGTGAAGGGGGCGAAGATGCCCTTGAAATCGTCGCTCTGCTTCAGGCGGTCAAAGGTCCAGTCGACGTCCTTGGCGGTCAGCGGGTTGCCGCTGTGGAAGGTGACGCCGCTGCGCAGCTTGAAGCGCATGGTGGTGCCGTCGATCTGCTCCCAGCTCTCGGCCAGGCGCGGTTCGAACTGCAGGTCCTGGGTCCAGCGCACCAGCGGGTCAAAGACCATGTGCGACAGCTGCAGCGTGCCGCCGGACAGCTGCTCATGCGGGTCCAGCGAGACCGGGTCGGCGTCATAGGCAACGCGCACGGTGGTTTCGGCATAGGCCATCGGTGCCATTGCCGCCACGACGGCTGCGGCCGCCAGGCTTCTGACAAATTTCGTCATTAGGCATACTCCCCTGTGATTATGGCGCAAACGCTACCCGCTGGGCTCGGCACTGTGAAATGCCGATATCGCATAGGGTATGCAGGCAGCACATCGGGGCTATGCAAAGCAGGAATAACCAAGCACTGGCAGCAGCTTAGCGAGCCGCTGCCTGACTGTCGGACCGGCCTGCCGCCCTGCAATCGGTGCGTGAACGGCAGGGCCTTGGGTCAGTTTCCGCCTGCTCCACCCAGCTGGCAATGCAGTGTTTTGACCACGTCCAGCAGCGGAGTCGGGTTGCCGCAGCGGTCGATCATGCCAGTGCGCGGGAAGTAGCCGCGGTCGACCGAGACCAGTGTGTCGCAGACCAGCCGGGAGCGTGTCAGAGCCGCCGCTGTGCGCATCGCTTGCGCCAGCCGCTCAGCCTGAACCCCGGTATCGGTGACCGCCTCAGCCGGGTTGTCTGCCCCCATCCGCAGGTGGACTGAGGCACGGATTCCGGCCTCCGCCGAGGCTTGCTCAATCTGCTGCAGGATCTCCGGGACCGGGTCCTGGCAGCCGAGGCGGAAGACCGCACCGGCAGCTCCGGCTGCAGCGAGGTCTTGCAGCATAAGCTGGTCTTGCGCGGCAAACCCGTGGTTGATGACGTGGAAATAGGTGCCGGACCGGCGCACGTCGTCCTTGGTGCGCATCCGGGAGACATAGACCGGCAGCCCTGCCCGCTCCGCCGCCTGTGCGATGGCGGGCCAGAGCGCCGGGAAATCGGGCCAGTCCACCGTCACCTCCCAATCCGTCAGCAGGTGGGTATGGCGCTGGATCAGCGCTTGCGCGGCCTCACTGCCCGGGCCGTAGGAGAACAAGGTGATCTCGAACCCCAGATGCCTCAGCGCGGCGAGGCGCTTGCTGCGCTGCGGGTCCGCCAGATCGGTCAGCGGAATACGGATGTGCTGCACCCCCATCTCCTGCAGCGCCAGCAGCGGGTAGTCGTTGCGCACCAGCTTGCGGTCGAATTCGTCCAACCCGCCGCTGGGCGGCACCTCGGTGACTTCGGCCCAGTTCTGGCGCAGGTCGAAACCCAGCACCGGACGGGAGGGGCCGCGCGGATCCGCAGCCTGCAGTGCCGGAGCCGGCACGCTGTCCTCTGCCCCCGCCTCTGCCCCGTTGGTGCGGATCATGCGGGTGGTGTGACCGTTCTCGTAGACGGTGACCAGGAAATAGCCGAGCTTGGCCTTGTCGTCGCGGCCAAACTCGCTGTCCTCGGGCGGCGCGGCGCGCAGCATTTCGCTGTAATCCTGGCGGACAAAGCTGGTGGCAGGCGCCATGTAGTAATCGGTTTGCCCGAGGCGGTCGTACCAGAAGTTATGGGCGTGGCCTGCAAACATCGCCTCCACCCCGTGCTGCTGGACCAGATCCAACAGCCAGGCCCGGCCGGGCTGGTTGGTGTTGTCGTAGTGGTCGCCCTCCTCCGGTTCCATCAGGTAGGGCGGATGGTGCAGGAACAGCATGATGCGCTGGCCGCTGGCTCGCTGCAGCTCGGCATCCAGCCATTCCCGCTGCGCCGCCTCGCTGGGCAGACCGGAGTTGATAAGCTGGGCGTTAAGAAGGACGAACTTGATCCCATAAGCCTCAAACGCCTGATACTGGGCGCCAAACTCCTGGGTCCAGGCCTCGATCATACTGTCCGTGGCCGGGCTGGCCGGCGCGCCGCTGATCGGCGTGTCGCCAATATCGTGGTTGCCTGGCAGCTCGTGGAGCGGCACGGTCAGCTCGGCAGTGAGGCCGCGGTAGACCTCCGCCGCCTGCGCATAGGCTGGACCCGCTTCCGGCACCGGATGCACCAGGTCTCCGGTGTGAACTACGAAATCAACCGGCTGCTGGTTGAGATCGCGGATCACATGGCGGAACCGGCGGTTGGCGCGTTTGTTGACTGGAAAAGGGGAATTGCAGCGGTCCTCCTCGGGGTTCACATGCGTGTCGGAAATGACTGCAAAGCAGCCAAGCTTGGCGCCCAAATGTCCGGCCATATTAGCCTCCGGTTGTCAGGGTGGATGCCTGCCCGGTGCGGGAGGCCTGGATGCGGCTGCGGATCAGCACAAAGACCGACAGGGCGGTAAGCACCCAGAAGGCAATGCAGATCGTGTTGCGCAGGAAGATCGTAAGGTCGCCGTCTGACAGGAGCAGCGACTGGCGGAAATTGTCCTCCAGCAGCGGACCCAGCACAAATGCGATCAGGAAGGGTGCCACCGGAATTTCAAGCCGCAGCATCATGTAGCCGACCACACCCATGCAGAGCATCACCAGAATGTCGAACAGGTTGTTGTTCACCGCATAGGCGCCATAGACGCAGAGCACGAAGACAATCGGGTAGAGGATGCGGTTGGGCACCAGCGCTACGCGGCTGAACACCCGGATTGCCATCTTGCCGATGCCGAACAGGTAAGCGGAGCTGAGCAGGATTCCCATGAACAGCGCATAGATCATCGGCAGGTTCTGCTCGAACAGGATCGGCCCGGGGCGCAGCCCGTGGATCATGAAGGCACCGAGGATCACCGCGGTAATCACATCGCCCGGCACGCCGAGTGCCAAGAGCGGGATCATCGTGGCGCCGGCGACGCCATTGTTGCCCGCCTCGGCCGCAGCGACGCCTTCGGGCTCGCCCTTGCCGAAGTTGTCCTTGTTGGGGGAATTGCGGCGGGCCTCGGAATAGCTGAGGAAGGCCGCGGGCGCGCCGCCGATGCCCGGGATGGCCCCTAGGATCACGCCGATCACGCTGCCGCGGATCACCGATTTCAGGGTCTTGCTGAACTCGGCAAAACTGGCGCCATTGCCCAGCCGGCTGCGCTGCCCCGCGCCGAACCGCGGCAGGCGGGTGGAGCGGTGGATGATCTCAGGCAGGGCAAACAGGCCGATCAGCACGGGTATGAAATTGAGGCCCGACATCAGCTCGAAATTGCCGAAGATGAAGCGGTCAGTGCCGTAGATCAAATCGAGCCCGACAGTGGCCAGCATCAGGCCCAGGCAGGCAGACAGGATGCCCTTGGTGAGGCTGGGGCCCGCGACGCCTGCAATGATGGTCAGCGAGAAGACAATCAGGGTGAAGAACTCCGGCGGGCCGAAGCGCAGGGCGAAGCTCGCCAGCACCCCAGCGAACAGGATGAGCGCAATGTTCGAAATCATATCCGCCACACAGGAAGCATAGAGCGCGATGTCCAGCGCCTTGCGCGCTTCGCCCTTCTGCGCCAGCGGATAGCCGTCGAGGATGGTGCAGGAGGCGGCGGGCGTGCCCGGCGTCTTGATCAGGATCGCGGTCAGCGAGCCGCCGTAGAGGCCGCCCTTGTAGACCCCGAGCAGCAGCAGGATGCCGGTCACCGGCGGCAGCGAGAAAGTGAAGGGCAGCACCAGCGCCACGCCCATTGGAGTAGTCATGCCGGGGATGGCGCCGATGATGGTGCCGATCAGCACGCCCAGCCCCACGGCCAGGAAGTTCTCGACACTCAGGAACAGGTCCAATGCGGCGGATAGGTTCTCGATCATCTGCGTCTCCTCACAGCAGGTTTTCGAAGATGCCCAGCGGCATCGGGATGCCGGCGGCGTGCAGGAAGAACAGGTAGAGACCGATCGGGATCAGGATGCTGAGCGGCAGGATGAACTTCCAGTTCTGCTCGCCGAAGAACAGCATCATGGCGGGCATCAGCACGATGGAGCTGGCAACGATGCCCAGATGGGTCAGCACATAGTAAAAGAGAAACAGAGCGAAAGTGAGAATGACGGTGCGCAGCGTGGCCGGAAGGGTTTCCAGATTGTATTGCGCGTCTTCGGTGTCATCCTCCTCGCCCCCGCCGGGGACCTTCAGCGCCAAAGCCTCCACAAGCAGGAAGGCGGAAGAGAGGATCACGCCCCAGGCAATGGTATAGGGCCAGAAGTCCGGCGACAGCGCCGGGATGCTGACGGATCCGGGCACCACCACGCCGGAGGGGATCAGCAGCAGGACTGCGGCCAGTCCCAGGGCGATGAAGAGCACCGCGGTAATCAGGTCCTTGGGCCGGTTGTTCATGTTCCCCCCTTGTCCAATAGCTGGCTCAGATTGATGTCCTTGAAGATCAGGTTCTCGCGGATCGACAGCCAGCGGGCGGCGCCGATGTGAGTCATCTCCGTCGCCTGAACCTGGATCGGGCCAAGCCGCGGCGGCGTCTGATAGGCAAGCTGCTGCTGCAGCGCCTGCACGAAGTCTTTGGACTCCGACAGCGGTCCGGCCAGCAGCACCAATTCCGGCCGCAGCACAGAAAACAGCATGGCAAAGGACCGGGCATAAGCTGCGCCCAGGTTTGTCAGCGACGCAGCTACGCGCGCATCGCCTGCATTAGCTTGGGCGATCAGCGCCATCAGTTCGCGGCCAAGCTCCGCGTCATCCTTCAGGTTGCCAGCTTTTTCGCCCAGCATCTCGCGGACAAAGGAGCGGCCGCTCATCGCGTCCTCCAAGGTTGGGAAATGCTCTACCGGACCGGTGGCCTCGGGCACGAAGGTATAGGGCGTATCGCTAAGAACGCTGCTGGCATTCAGCGCGCCGCCGACGGCACCGCCGTTCACGGTCAGGCCGATGCCTGTCACCAGGCTGCAGTTCAAAGTGACAACGTTCTGATAGTCGCGGGCCATGCCGAATGTGCCCTCGGCCAGATTGATTGCCGCGGATGGTGTTTCCAGTGCCAGCGGGCCGTCCAGATGACGGGCAAAGATTGCCTCGACATCGATTTCCTCCACCCAGCCCAGCACCGGCGCGGAGAGAAGTTTCTTCGAGCGCTTGTCAATATGGCCGGCGATGGCGATTCCGGTGCCGAAGAACCGGTTCGGGTCCCCGACGTGCTCCGCCACCAGCTCAGCGGCCTTCTGGGCGCAGAGATCCAGAAAGGCCGGACCGTCGTGCAGCGGGGTGCCAGTGGCCTCCCAGGCGGCGATTTTGTTGTTTTCCAGATCGGCGAGGGTCACGGACTGGCGGAAGGCATTGATGCCGATGCCGATGATGAAGCCGCCCTCGGCCTGCGGCGCCAGCTGCACAAAGCGGCGGCCGCGGCGGCCGTTGGGGTCAGACAGCTCCTGCTCGACAATCAGGTCGGCATCCAGAAGGTCGCGGGTGATGCGCGAGATGCTGGCGGCGTTCAGCCCGACATTGCTGGCGATCTCGGTGCGCGAGATGCAGCGATTCTTCAAAACCTCCCCCAGCACCAGCCTGCGGTTCAGCTTGCCTGTCTCTTCATGGGTGCGCGCAGCCATTGGTTTTCCTCGTGTTTCTCTCTCCTGAAATTCATTCTGCATATTTAATTGCTTTCTGCAAGCAAATATGATTGGGTGAGGAAAACCAGCGGACAACAGGGAGGAAATGCGATGATGATTCTCAAACGGCTCGGGGCCGCGGCGGGTTTGGCCGCTCTGGTTGCCTCAGGCGGCGCCATGGCTGCTGACTACCCGGCCAAACCGGTGACCCTGGTGGTGCCCTATGGCCCGGGCGGGGCTGCGGACCTTGCGGCGCGCACCCTCAGCAATGAGGCGCCTGAGTATCTGGGGCAGAATATCCTGGTGGTGAACAAGACCGGTGCCGGCGGCGTGGTCGGCTCGACCCAGGTCGCGAAATCGCGCAAGGACGGCTACACGCTGCTGATGGCGCGGGTCGGCTCGCAGGCGACAGTGCCGGCCATCAACCGCACCATTCCTTATAAGTGGGACGACTTCACCTTCCTCGGGCTGATCGAGAAGAACCCCTTTGTCCTGGGCGTCGCCGCGGATTCAAAATACCAGAGCTTTGAAGAGCTGAAGGCGGCAATCCAGAACGGCGAACGCTTGTCTTATGCGTCGGCCGGGGTCGGCACCCTGCTGCATATGGCCATGCTGATCCTGCTGGATGACATCGGAGTCGGGTCTGAGGCACTGATCCATGTCCCCTTCAAGGGCGGCGGCAAGGCGACCGCGGCAGTGGTCGGCGGCCATGCCGATCTGATCTTCCACAATCTGTCGGGCCTGTCCGGCGCCATCGAATCCGGCCAGATCCGCCCGCTGCTGACCACTACGCCCGAGCGCTTCGCCTCCATCCCGGACACGCCGACCGCGCAGGAAATGGGCCACCCCAACCTGGAAAACGTCATCGGATGGACCGGCGTCTGGGGGCCCAAGGACCTGCCCGAGGATGTGGTTACGGCCTGGGTTGATGTGCTGGGCAAGATCTCGGCCGATGACAGCTGGCTGGAGGCCACCGGCAAGCTGGGCTCGGTGCCTGCGGTTCTATCCCCCGCCGATACCCAGGCGTTTGTTGCAGGCCAGGTTCAGACCTTCAGCAGCGTCGCCGAAAGCCTGGGCATGGTAATCGAATAATCCTGCCCTCGCGGCCGGGCGGCTCTCTCTCCTAAAGTGCGCCGCCCGGCACTTACCCTCTCACGCAAAGACACAGGTTTTCAGGATGACACGCCCCAATATTCTGTTCATTCAGGCCGACCAGCTCGCCGCCAATGCGCTTGCGGCTTATGGCAACCAGACCGTCAAGGCGCCCAATATCGACCGGCTGGCGCAGAACGGCGTGGTCTTTGAAAACTGCTACTGCAACCTGCCCATGTGCGGCCCCTCGCGCGCCTCGATGCATGCAGGACGGCTGCCGTTCTCCATTGGCATGTACGACAATGCCAACGAATTTCACGCCGACATCCCGACCTTTGCCCATTACCTGCGCGCCATGGATTACCGGGTCGAGATGTCCGGTAAGATGCATTTTGTCGGCCCCGACCAGCTGCACGGCTACGACAAGCGCCACACCACCGAGATTTATCCGGCCAACTTTGCCTGGACCGTCGATTGGTCCAAGGGGCGCGAGTACAAGCCGACCAATCTGACCATGGCGCCGATCATTGAAAGCGGGCCTTGTATCCGCTCGATGCAGATGGATTATGACGACGAGGTCGAATACCACGGCGTGCAGGCGCTGTATGATCTGGCCCGCAAGGGCGACGACCGCCCCTTTATGCTTACGGTCTCCTTCACCTCGCCGCATTCGCCCTTTGTGATCGGCCAGGAGTACTGGGACCTCTACGACCACGACGATATCGAGTCTCCGGCGGTGCCGCCGCTGGAGCTTGATGACATGGACCACCTCAGCCGCAATCTGCACTACTGCCAGTCGCGCCATGAGTTCACTGTCACGCCCGAGCACCGCCGCATGGCGCGGCACGGCTACTACGGCATGATCTCCTATATCGACGAGAAGGTCGGCCGCCTGGTCGATGTTCTGGAAAAGACCGGCCAGATGCAGAACACCATCGTCATCCTGACCGCCGACCACGGCGAGATGATGGGCGAGCGCGGCATGTGGTTCAAACAGCATTTCTTCGAATGGGCTGCCAGTGTGCCCTTCATCGTTTACGCGCCTGATCGTTTCTCCCCCGCGCGGGTGAAGGAAAACATTTCGCTGGTGGATCTCCTCCCGACCCTCAGCGATCTGGCTGCTGGCCGCCCGTTCGAAGAATATGCCGCACCGGTTGACGGGCAGTCTCTGGTGCCCGCGCTGAATGGCGATACGTCGGGACTGCGCGACGTGGCGATGTCCGAGTTTGCAGCCGACGGCTCCACCGGCCCCAGCCGCATGGTGCGCAAAGGCCCGTGGAAGCTGATGTGGCTCGAAGGGGTGGACACCCTGCTCTACAACATCGAGGAAGACCCCAACGAGGTCAGCAACAGGGCAGATGATCCTGCCTGCGCGAAGATCCGGGCGGAGCTGGAAGCCATCCTGTTCGATGGCTGGGATCCGGAGGCGCTGCGCGAGACCATCCGCGCCAGCCAGGTCCGCCGCCTGGCGATCCACCAAGTGACCGGCGGCGATCCGACCTATGTGCATTCGATCCGGCTTGATGACGATACCCGCTACATCCGCAATGCCGGCGCTGCCGATACCAAGGCCCGCGCCCGCCTGCCTTATGTGGCGCCTGCCAAGCCCGACTTGGTGTAGCGCAGGCGGCCAATTGCACCTGAACCCGGCAGCGATCAGAGGATCTTGCTCCGGAACTCTTGCGTCCGTGGCAACGGCGAGTAACTGGTCAGCTCCTCAGCGGACCCGTTCTCGTGAAGGCCCCCTGCTGGAAGAATGCCACCCGGCCGGTGACCTCGCGGAAAAAAGGGAACCTCATGCACCACCGCGATCATGGTGATCCCTTCGTCCGCCAGCAGCCGGAAGGTATCCATCACCTCACCCTTTTCCGCGTTAAGGTTGATGCCAAGCTTCACCGCGTCGGCCATGCAGGCCAATATACAGACCCACAGCCGTATCATCACCGATGTAAACGGTTCGAGCCGTATGCCGATGATTAATTGTATGTAAGGGACAGGAAATTGTAAGTCCGTCAGTGAACGCTGGCCGAGATACTGGCCCTGCGCAGCGCCGTCGGGGTCAGCTTGTAGCGCTTTTGGAACCAGCGGATCAGGTGCGAGCTGTCGGTAAAACCGCATTCATAGGCGATCTGGGTGATCGAGCGGTCTGTGTTGACCACCATCCAATGCGCCGCCGACAGCCGGATACCGCGCCAGTACTCGGCCGGCGGCACCCGCAGATAGCGGTTGAACAGCCGGGTCAGCTCGCGCTTGGTGGTGCCGACCTGCTGGGCAATATCCGAGATATCGCAGCGCTCGTACATACGCTGGCGCATGATGCCAATGGCATTGACCACCCGCCGGTCCAGGCAATGCTCGCCGATGAAAGCCTGATCCTGTGCGGCGGTGCCCTCGAAAATGCTTTTCTTGTCGGCCATCAGGTAGTGCAGCACTTTTTCCGCCCGCGAGGCGCCGCAGCGTTTAGACACCAACTGGGTGCCGAGGTTGATGGAGGCCAACCCGCCGGGGCATGTCATGAAACGCCCGTCCTCCACCACCGGACGGTCTGAAATCGGTGTAACCTTTGGAAAATGCTTGCGCAGGAGCGGCTCCAGAGAGAAGTGGACAGCACATTGGCGGCCATCCAGCAGCCCCATCTCGGCGAGCAGGAACTGCCCGGTGCACAGGCCTACAATAGGCAGGTTTTTGTCCACCGCCTGCTGGATACCGTCATAGACATACTGCGGCACCGGCTTGGTGGAATGCATGGTGCCGCCATGAAAAACCACCACGTCATACTGCTCCAGATTGCCCATATCCGCGGTCGGCAGCATCGCCAGGCCGCTGCTGGAAACCAAAGGCCGGTCATCGGCGGCCAGCAGCGACCAGGAGCAATAGACCTGGCGGCTGAAGTCGCTCTCATCCGCGGCGAGGCGCAAGTATTCGACCAGGCAGGAAAAGGACATCAGCGTGAAATCCGGGGTTGGCACAATTGCCACCTTCAGCGGTGGCTCAATCTCCGGCGGCGGCATGGTCGGGCCGATCCATTGATAGTCTGTCCGGTCGGCCATCGCCCCCTCTCCTTCTGAAGCGCACGTACAAAACTATGACCCAAATGTACTATTCTTGCCCAGAACGAAATCCCACACTCTCCGCCAGCATCTGGGGCGGCTGCGCATCAGCCAGGCCCCGCAAGGGAGAGGGTTTTCCATGAAAATCACCAAGATCAGCCTGTATCAGGTCAGCCTGCCAATGAAGGAAGGCGCCTATTCCTGGTCCAACCAAAGCTTTGCCGCCTTTGACAGCACCGTTGTGCGGGTCGACACCGACGAGGGTCTTTACGGCGTTGGCGAAATCTGCCCGCTGGGCCCGGCCTATCTGCCTGCCTATGCCGAAGGCGCGCGCACCGGCATAGCCACAATGGCGCCGGGACTGATCGGCCAGGACCCAACACAGCCCGGCGCCATCAATAGGCTGATGGACCAGCTGCTGAAAGGCCACCCTTATGTGAAACCGGCCGTAGACATCGCCTGCTACGACATTTGGGGCAAGGCCACCGGTCAGCCGGTATGCAACCTCCTGGGCGGCCGCTTGCAGGAGCAAGTGCGGCTGTTCAAAGTGGTCTCGCGCGCGGATCCCGAGGTGATGGCAGAGAAGCTGATTTCCTACCAGGAACAAGGGTTCAGCCAGTTCCAGATGAAGGTCGGCGCGGATCCGGACACCGATATCGAACGCATCCGCAAGGTGGCCTCTGCACTGCAGCCGGGCAAGAAACTGGCGGCAGACGCCAATTGCGGCTGGCGCCAGCACGACGCCGTGCGGGTGGTCTCGGCGGTGTCGGACATGAGCCTCTATATCGAGCAGCCTTGCGAAACATACGAAGAATGCCGGGTGGTGCGCGATCATTCTGCCCATCCGATGATTCTGGATGAATGCATGGACAGCTTGCAAGCGGTGCTGCGCGGCCACCAGGAACGGGCGATGGATGTGGTCAACCTCAAGATCAGCCGCATGGGCGGGCTGACCAAGTCCCGCACCATCCGCGATGTCTGCACGCAGCTGGGCATCATCATGACCATCGAGGACAGCTGGGGCGGTGAAATAGCAGATGCAGCCATTGCTCATCTGGCGCATTCGACACCGCGGAATTTCCACTTCCAGTCCTCTGCCTTCCATGAATACGCGACTCATCCGATTGCCTCTGGCGGGCCGGTCATCAAAGACGGATTCATGGCCATGTCCGGCGCACCGGGGCTTGGCGTGGAACCGGATTGGGATCTGCTAGGCGCGCCCGTTGCAACCGTCACCGCATGAGAAGTGAGTGAAACTGCTTTCCGCCGCTGAGTTCTGCGCCGGGCCAGGTTTGGGGAGCGCCATTTCCGGGTGACGCCGATAATGCGGGACCTGCCACCGAATGACGGCGCCTTTTCGCTGTTCGGACGCATGGCCATTCTGCCGGATCCGGGGATGGGCATGAAAATCGCCTCAGCCCACTCACCTAATCTGTCGAAACCGGGCCCTCCCTGGCAGAGCCTACCGCCTTTGCGGGATCGACGAAAACAGCAAGCGAATCTACGCAATTCCCGGCGGGGCAAAGCTGACCCGGTTGCGCCCCGCCCGCTGCCTGGAGCAGATCACCCTCAACAAAACTGCCGGGTGCGCCCATATCAATCTGATGGCACCCACCGCCCTGCAGCAACATCCCGGGACGCCTGTCATGAGGCAGAGTGTGCTTGCTGTCCGAAAAATAATATATTATATATTATCAAGATCAAACCACACTCAGGACTTTCCCATGGCCCAGAACTGCGCGCCCTTCGTCAGCGGCGAATGGCTCTCCGAAACAAACCGCGAAACCCGGGACAACCTGTCGCCTGCAACCGGCGCGCCGGTTGGCACCATGGTCTGCGCCACTGCAGAAGACGCGCGGGCCGCGGCAGATGCGGCAGCCAAGGCTTTTCCTGTTTGGTCCGCTCTGGCTCCCCAGCAACGGGCGCGGATGCTGGGTACCATTGCGCAGCGCGTTCAGGAGGCGCATGAAGAGCTCTCGCGCCTGATCACCACCGAGCAGGGCAAGCCGCTGGCGGAAGCGCGGATGGAGATGGACGGGGTGATCGAAATGTTCGAACATTTCGCCTCGGTCGCCGAGACCATGCCGTTCCGCTATGAGCGCCCCGACAAGGGCACCAACCGCACCATCGACATGATCCCGGCCGGGCCTGTGATCATCATCACCACCTGGAACTTCCCGGTCGAAACTGCAGCCGTGCATCTGGCCCCGGCGCTGGCAGCCGGCTGCACCGCTGTGGTGATCGCCAACAACTCCACCCCTGCCTCGGTGGCCCGGCTGATCGGCCTGATGCATGAGGCCGGTCTGCCGGAGGGCGCGGTGAACCTCTTGATGGGCTCTTCGGCCATGCTGTCGGAAACCCTGATCAAGCACCCCGCCACCCGGCATCTTTCCTACACCGGCTCGGTCCGGGTGGGCCGCCAGCTGGCGGCGCAATGCGGCGCAGAGATCATGCGCTGCACGCTGGAGCTGGGCGGCAATGCGCCCGCCATCGTGCTGCCCGGCGCGGACGTGGAGGCAGCCGCCAAGGCGCTGATTTCCAAACGTTTCTGGAACGCGGGCCAAGTCTGCACCGCGCCCAACCGGATCTTTGTGAACCGCGCCCAGCATGATGCCTTTGCCGAGGCCGCAGGCGCCTATGTGCGCAATTTGGTGCTGGGAGACGGGCTGCAAGACGCGACGACCATGGGACCGCTGGCCACCACCGAGCGCGTCGCCTCAATGCAGCGGATTGCCGAGGATGCCCTGGCCAAGGGTGCAACCGCCATCGTGAATGACTCCGCTCCGCAGGAGGGAGGCAACTGGGTGTCGCCCAAGGTCTTTGCCAATGTGCCTTGGGACGCTCTAGGCCTGCGTGAAGAGATCTTTGGCCCGATTGCCTGCATCACCCCCTATGACGACCTGGAAGCGGTGATTGCCGAGGTCAACAACTGCGAGCTGGCGCTGTCGGGCTATGTCTACGGCCCCGATCAGGCTGAAGCCGAAGCCGTTGGCGCCCGGCTGCAGGTCGGCAGCGTTGCGGTGAACCAGCTGACCACGGCCTATATCGACGTGCCCTTTGGCGGCATCAAGCAGAGCGGGCTGGGCTGCGTCGGCGGCGAAGCGGCGGTGCAGGAGTATCTCTTCCCGCGGCTGACGGCGGCTGCGCAATAGGCCGGAAACTCCCCCGACTGGAAAGGGTGCCCAACCGGGCGCCCTCTTTTTTTGCCTAACGCTGTGATCTGATAAACTGAACCGCCCGGCTGATAGGCCGGGCAGCGCCCGCCCCTCCCCACAGGAAGGCGCTTCACGCCCACCCAGGGTCGGGCGCTGCCCTCAACAAATTAACCGACACAGCTGAGCACTCTAGCGCTGGGAGGTTTCCCAGTTCGGATCGCTGTAATAGGGCAGGTTCGACGGCGGCAACGGGTCCTTGCCCGCGATCATATCGGCCGCCTTCTCGCCAATCATCATCGACGGGCAGTTGAGGTTGGCCGAGGGGATAATGGGCATCACCGAGGCATCCGCCACCCGCAGGCCTTCGATGCCATGCACCCGGCATTCCGGGTCGACCACTGCCATCGGATCAGTCCCCATCTTGCAGGTGCCGCAGGGGTGATACGAGGAATGGCAGGTTTCACGCAGCCAGGCTTCAAGATCCGCATCGCTTTCGACTTTTGAGCCGGGGAAGATCTCCTTGCCGGTAAAGGCCGCCAGCGACGGCTGCTGCACCAGTTCCCGGCTGAGGCGGAAGCCTGCCTTCAGTTCTTCCACATCCTCTGGATGCTCCAGCATGTTGTAGCGGATGCGCGGCGCGGCAAAGGGATCGTTTGACGCCAGCCGCACATAGCCGCGGCTTTGCGGGCGCTGGTTGGCGAATTGCAGCTGGAACGCGTGTTCCTTGACGAAATCCGCCGACCCCTCGGCCACCGCAATCTGGAACAGCGCGATCTGCAGGTTGGGGAAGCGCACACCTGCCTTGGTCCGCACAAAACCCACCGCATCGAAGTGGTTATTGGCCAGCAGCCCCTTGCGGGTCAGAAGCCAGTCCAGCACACCCTTCGCCTGCGAGAACAGGTTCAGATGCTTGTAGAGCGTTACCGGCTGGGTACAGGCCACCTGCAGCGAGGTCAGCGGGTGGTCCATCAGGTTCTCGCCTACACCCGGAAGGTCGTGCAGCACTTCAATCCCCTGCCCGCGCAGCTGTCCCGCGGGGCCGATGCCGGAATGCATCAGGATCATCGGGCTGTTGAAGGCGCCCGCCGACAGGATCACCTCGCGGTTGGCCTTGACCGTCGCCTCCTGACCGTTCTGCACCATCCGCAGGCCGGTGGCTTTGCGCCCCTCCATCACGATGTTGCGCACATGGCAGCCGGTCTCGATGGTCAGGTTGGCAGGCGGATTGCGCAGATAGCAGTGCGCGGTCGAGGAGCGGCGGCCGTCGGCGACGTTCTTGGGCAACAGGCCAAAGCCATCCTGCTGGCCGCCGTTCACATCATCGGTGCGCAGGTATCCCGCTTCGCTGCCCGCCTGCAGGAAGGCCTGGGTCAGCGGGTTGTCCGCCCCCATCGTCGAGGCGCGGATCCTGCCTTCGCCCCCGCGGTAGCCGCTGGCGCCGTCCACCCTTGTCTCCAGCCTTTTGAAGTAAGGCAGCACATCGGCATAGGACCAGCCGCGCGCGCCCGCCTCTGCCCAACCCTCGTAATCCATCGGATGTCCGCGCAGATACAGCTGGCCGTTGATCGAACTTGAGCCGCCCAGAACCTTGCCGCGCGGCTGCACCAGCACCCGGTTGTTCAGGAACGGTTCCGGCTCGGTCTCGTAGTTCCAGTTGTACTTCGGAGCGTTGTAGGCATAGCGCATCGCCGCCGGGACATGGAACAAGGGGCTGTTGTCCCTCGGCCCCGCCTCCAGCAGCAGGACAGAGACCGAGGGGTCTTCCGCAAGGCGTGCAGCAATGATGGCGCCGGCACTGCCGGCTCCCACCACGACATAGTCGCAGGTCTTCATCTGTTGTCTTCCCTGTTGAGGGCTGGATCAGCCCTTGGTCGCTTGCGCAGCGGAGCCGCCCGCAGCCGGGCCCGCCTCCACCGCTTGACTCAGCTCGTGCCTGGCACGCACCGTGGCGTGATCGATATGGCGGGTCATCAGCACCACCGCCTTTTCCACATTGGCCACCCGGACCGCGTCCAGGATCGCCTCATGCTCGAAATTGTGCTTGCCGATCAGGCCGCCATGATCGACCACCCGGAACTGGGTGATGCGGGCGATGCCGTCATACTGGTCCCCGATGATCGCCAGCGAGCGCTTCATGATCGACGGCTCCAGCAGCGACAGGTGGAACTGCCGGTTCAGCTCCACCTTCTCCCACAGATCGGTGGAGCGCTCGTCCTGTTCGATCAGCGTCTGGCAGGCGGCAATGGTCGCCTCGGTGTGGCGCGGCACCGCGTCGGCCAGCACGATGGGTTCCAGAGCGCCGCGGATCTGGTTCATCTCGATCAGCTCGCGCTCGTTCATCTTGGCGATGATCGGGCTGCGCCGCGGCCGCAGCTCCACCAGGCTTTCCGCCGCCAGCATCCGGATCGCCTCACGCAGGGGCACGATGGAGATGTCCATCTCCTTGGCCAGCGGCATGATCTTCAGCTCTTCCCCGGCCTTCAGTTCGCCTGCAATGATCTGCTGCTTCAGCACTTCATAGATCGCCTTGGGGCCATCACCGTAGTTGAGGATGTTCTTCATGATCCACCGTACCTATTCGTCACATTCCAGGCGGCTAAAGGCCTCGGCCGCCGCCAGGACCTTATGGTCCTGCCCCAAAGCGCCAATCAGCTGAATACCAAGCGGCAGGCCGGAAGGCAGCCCCCCGATTGGCATCACATGCACGGGCAGATAGCACAGGCTGCCCAGCATTTGCAGCATATGCTGCTTGAGTATGGGTTCTTCGCACCCGTTCACCACCACCGTCCGTGCGGTGGGATCGCAATCTGGGCGCAGGGGCGCAGCTGCCCCGGCTGCCGCCGGGCAGAGCAGCAGGTCGTAGTCCGCAAAGAACCCCTCCAGCTTGCGGCACAGCTGCAGACGTTCCTCGTGCAGCACCAGCCAATCGCGGTGGCTCAGCGTATTGCCGCGAGCATTGAGCGCCGCGTATGCACCCTGCGGAGCATCTGCCCCCTGCCGGGCGCGGAACTCTGCCGCCAGCTCCGACTTGCGCGCGGTTTCGGCCCGCACCAGCAGGTTCATCAGCTCGGTCGCGCGGGTGAAATCGATATCCGGCGCAGTTTCTGTGACGTCAGCGCCAGCAGAGCGCAGCCGGTTGGCGAAGGTTGCAATGACTGTGCGATAGCTGTCGTCCATCGGGCAGCCAGGCAAATCAGGCAGCAGCGCAATCCGCAGCCCTTCCACCCCCACCGCATCAGTATTGGCATCGCCGCTGAGAACCCCATAGGCCAGCGCTGCATCCCGCGCCGAACGCGCCAGCGGCCCTGCTGCGCCGATATCCGGCTCCCGCAGCTCACCCAAGGGGCTGTGGCCGCGCAGCGAAATCCGCCCCCAGCTCGGCTTCAGCCCATGCACCCCGCAGTTATGCGCCGGCAGGCGGATCGAGCCGCCTTGGTCGCTGCCGATGTCGATGTAGGACATGCCCGAAGCCACCGCCGCTGCCGACCCGCCCGAGGAACCGCCGGCGCTGCGCTCCGGATCATGCGGGTTGCGGGTGGCGCCGAACAGCGGGTTGGCAGTCTCCCAATCAGACAGGTATGGCGGGATGTTCGTCTTGCCCAGGATCACCGCCCCAGCCCGTTTCAGCGCCGCCACCACGGCGGAGTCCTCCGCGGCAATATCACCCGCCCGCGCCGGATCGCCCCAGGTAGTGGGGTGCCCCTGCCAGTCGAAACACTCCTTCACCGTCACCGGCACCCCGTGCAGCGGCCCGATGGGAGCCGCCGCGGCATCGCAGGCCTCAGCCGCCGCACGCGCCCCGGCCCGGTCCTGATAGACCACCGCATTCAACGCACCGTTTACCCGGTCGATGGCCGCGAAACAGCCCTCCAGCGCTGCGCGCGCGGAAACCGCCCCCTGCGCCAGCGCCTGACGCAGCGCAACCGCATCGGGCCACACGCCCTCCGGCAGAGGATACCGCACCGCCACCATGCTCAGCCTGCCTCCAGCACCTTGGACAGGAACTGCTGCAGCCGCGCGTTCTGCGGGTTGTCGAACAATTGGTCCGGCGCCCCCTGCTCAACCATGCGGCCGCCGTCAAAGAAGCACACCCGGTCAGACACTTCTTTGGCAAAACCCATCTGATGGGTGACCAGCAGGATGGTGTAGCGGCCTGATTTGGCCAGATCGCGGATCACCTCCAGCACCTCGCCTACCATCTCCGGGTCCAAGGCCGAGGTCGGCTCGTCAAACAGCAGCACTTCCGGGTGCATCGCCAGGGTGCGGGCAATCGCCACCCGCTGCTGCTGGCCGCCTGACAGCTGGCTGGGGTAATGGCCTGCCTTGTCGGCCAGCCCGACCATGGTCAGCAGCCGCATTGCCTCTTCGGTCGCCTCGGCCTTCGACTGGCCCAAAGTATGCACCGGCGCCTCGATGCAGTTCTCCAGCGCCGTCATATGCGGGAACAGGTTGAAGTTCTGGAACACCATGCCGATTTTCGAGCGGATCCGGCGCACATGTGCCTTGCTGGCATCCACCAGCACACCGTTCTTCTGCATCCGGTTCAGCGGCTCGCCGTCGACATACATGGTGCCGTCCTGGATACCCTCCAGCGTCATCAGCACCCGCAGCACCGTGGTCTTGCCCGAGCCGGAGGGCCCGATGATCGAGACCACCTCGCCCTTGCCGACGCTGAAATCGAGATCCTTCAGAACCTGCAGCGCGCCATAGGCCTTCAGCACCTTGTCGAATTGGATCATGGGATGGGTCAATGCAGGATGCTCCTCTTGACGTAATTCTCAACCAGGCGGATCAGGAAGGCGGCGATCAGGCTCATCACCAGGAAGAAGATCCCGGCAATGGTGACGGCTTCGGTAAAGCGGTAGTATTCCGCGCCGATCAGCTTGGAGATTTGCATGATTTCCGCTACCGCCACGAAAGACAGCAGCGGCGTTTCCTTGAAGATCGCCACCAGGTAATTGCCCAGCGCAGGCACGATCGGCGGCAGCGATTGCGGGATGATCACATCCCGGAAGGTGCGGTAGGTCGACAGGTTCAGCGCAATGCAGGCCTCCCACTGGCCTTTGGGCACGGCCTGAAACCCGGCCCGGTAGACCTCGGCGCACAGAGCCGAATTGTAGATGCCGATGGCCAGAATGCCGGTGGTCAGCGGCGGCAGGGTGATGCCGAAATCGGGCAGCAGGAAAAACAGAAAGAAAATCTGCACCAAGAGGGGCGTGGCCCGGATGAACTCGATGAACTCAGTGGCCGGCCTGCTGATCCAGGGTGAGCGGTGCGTCTTCAGCAGCATCAGGATCAGACCGCCGATCAGCGCCAGCACAAAGCTCGCAACCGTAGCCCAGACGGTGACGCCTGCCGCTTCCCACATCTTGGGCAGCACCACATCGAATGTGAAATCCCATCTCCAGTCCATGGCTCAGACCCTCTTGCTCAGGTGGCGGGAGAAGCGCTCTTCCAATGCGTCACCGCCAAAGCGCACGAACTGGGCAAAGCAGTAATACAGCATCAGCGTGATCGCGAAGATCTCCACGGTGCGGAAATGCAGCTGGTTCTGCTGCACGCTGGCGTAGGTGATATCGACCAATGTAACGGCCGAGACCAGCGCGGTGGCCTTGATCAGCTCGATGGTGAGGTTGACCATGCCGGGGATCATGATGGCGATAGCCTGCGGCAGGATGATCCGAGTCATCCGGTTCCAGGGCGAGATGTTGAGTGCAATAGTTGCCTCGGTCTGGCCGCGCGGCACTGCGCCGATGGCACCGCGGGCAATCTCAGCACCATAGGCGCCGAAGTTCAGCCCGATGCCCAAAACACCCGCCAGCACCGGCGACATGGTGAGGCCGAACTCAGGCATCACGAAGAACAGCCAGAACAGGATCACCAGCAGCGAGGTGCCGCGGAAGACCTCGATATAGCCGACCGCCAGCCACAGCACCGCGCCCGAAGCCTTGGCCCGGGCAACACCGGCAATCAGCGACATAGCCATGAAGACAAGCCAGGACAGCACCGAAATCTGAACCGTCACCACCGCGCCCCTCAGGATCGCAGGCAGAAACATCTTCAGCTCGGCAAAAGTCGCCACCGACAAGCCTGCCAAAAAGGCGGCCAAGCCAATGACAATGGCAATTCTTGGTACCATCCGGCCCTCCCCATCCGTTCATGCCTCCCCCGGGTACAGGCCCCGGAGGAGGCTGTTGGTCTTAGCTGCCGCAGAGTTCGGCAGTGGCGCTGATCGGCAGTTCATCGGCAGTCATGCCGTGTTCCTGCAGCAGCGCGATATGCGCGTCAGAACCGATGAATTTAGTCAACTCGGCGTTGAATGCTGCGACGAATTCAGCATCCGCCGGGCGGAAGGCAAACGCACCATGAGACACAGCAACATTGCCCGCCACCTCGGCAAAGGGCTCGGTGGACTCAATCGGCGCATCCGGCAGGCTGGCGATAATCTGGCGCACGCCGGGGGCCGAGACCGCCCAAGCGTCGATGCGGCCCGCGCGCAGGGCAGCCACCCCGGTCGGGTTATCTGGCAGCTGCGAGATGCTGGCATCGCTCAGGCCCACCGCCTCGGCATAGCCTTTTTGTGCAGAGCCAGAGACCACGCCGATCTTCAGCCCCTGCTCGGCCACGGATTCATAGTTGGTGACGCCCTTGGGGTTGCCCTTGGACACCACCATCGCCTGCTGGATGCCAAAGGTCGGCTCAGAGAACTGCACTTCGGCGCAGCGCTTGGGGGTGACGAACATGCCCGCGGCCACCACATCGAAACGGTCGGCCTTGACGCCGGGGATCAGTGCGCCCCAATCGGTGGATTTCGCCTCGGCGATCTTACCGCCCATCGCGTCCAGCACAGCGCGCAGAGTTTCCACATCGGTGCCGGTCAGATTGCCGCTGTCGTCCTTATAAGCGTAGGGCTTGAAGTTGTAGAAGGCGACGCGCAGGCCCTCGCCCTTGGCGCGGTCCATCAGGCTTTCAGCATGGGCCGCCATTGCCGGCAGCATTGCCACGCTTGCCGCCAGGGCACCTTTCAGCACGGTTCTGCGGATTTTGTTGAGTGTCATGAGTATTCTCCCTGTTTTTTTGTGTCGTCAATTCGGTAGTTCACGCAGCAGCCGGCCATAGCCCGGCACGCCGCCCGTCACACCCAGCGAGGCCAGAATGTCCCAGGCCATTGCCTGGTTGCTGGATACCGTCGGCATGCCGGTTTCTGTTTCAATCCGCTCCAGCACCTCCAGCGACTGGAAATCCGTGCAGGAGATAAAGGTAGCCTCCGCCCCCTCGCCGCCCAGCCGGGCTGCAGCTTCAAGGATCGCCTCAGGCCGGACCCGGCTGATATCTTCCGAGGCGGTGATGCCGAAGTCGAACCTGCGGTTGATGGCAAAGCCCGCTGCCTCGAATTGCGCCGCCATGCGGTCGGCGATTTCGAATTCGTAGGGCGTCACCAGGTTGATGCGGCGGGCGCCCAGGTGGCGCAGCGCACCTGAGGCGGCCTCCACCGGGTTCACCGCCAAGGCGCCGGGACTCACGGATTGGATAGCATCGCGGATTGTCTCCGGTCCGATTGCAATCGTGCCCGAAGTGCAGCCGAAAATGACCGCATCCAGCGCCACCTCCGGGTTCAGCAGCTGGGCGGCTTCCGCCAGTTGCGGCACCATCTTTGCCAGCTGCTCCATCGTGCAATCGCCGCCAAAGGCGATGCGGGTGGTGAAGGTCAGCACCTCCGGCGGCAGCAGCAGCCCCAGGTCGCGTTCGATCACCTGATCATTGGCCAGCGCCAGCACACCCACGCGGAACGGGCCGGGGCTGTCGCCCAGCACGGTCTCTGTCAGCGGGGTCTGGTCTTGCATCGTCACCTTCCGGCCTTGAGCAGTCAGTGGATGGGGCCCGCAGGCCCCGCCCGGGTTAGCCTTTGCAAAGATCGGCGGTGCTGCGCGACGGCAGCTCGCTGGGCTGCAGCCCATGCGCTTCCATGATCTTCAGGTGTTCCGGCGTGCCGATGAACGCGGCCAGCTTGGCGTTGAACGCCGCGACAAAAGCCGCTTCATCCGGGCGCACCGCATAGGCGCCATGCGGGCTGGCGGGTTTGCCATCCACCTCGGCAAAAGGCTGCAGCATTTCAAATTCGCCGCCGTCATTGCTGGCCACTGCCAGCCGGGCACCCGGCGCATCGATGGCAAAGGCATCCGCCCGGCCCGCGCGCACGGCCGCTAGCCCGGTCGGGGTATCCGGCACCTGCATGATGCTGGCCTCTTGGACGCCAACACTCTTTGCCCAGTCAACCTGTGCGGTGCCAGAGATCGCTGCCATGGTCACGCCCGCCTCGCGCACGCTTTCGTATTCGGTCAGGCCAGAGGGGTTGCCGTTTTTCACCACCAGCGCCTGCTGTATGCCGAACGTCGGCTCGGAAAACGCCACTTCGTTGCAGCGCTTGGGGGTGACGAACATCGCGGCCGCCACGATATCGAACCGGTCCGCCTTCAGCCCCGGGATCAGGTTGCCCCATTCGGTCGAGGTCTCAGAGGCGATGCTCAGGCCCATTTCGCCCAGCACATGGCGCAGGATTTCCACCTGCTCGCCGATCACCTTGCCCTCGCCATCGACATAGGCGAAGGGGGCAAAGTTGTAATAGGCGACGCGCAGGCCATCCGCCTTGCCGCGGTCTTCCAGCGTCTCGGCCGTGCCCATCGCGGGCACTCCGGCAAATGCAGCAGCCGCCACTGTCTTGAGCAGTGTCCGGCGCAATCCGTTGAATTTCATTGTTTCCTCCCTTGGTGCGGCGCCACGGGTCTCCCCGTGACGCCAATGGTTCGCATCCGCATCAAGCTTCGATGACCGGGATCTCCCATTCGGCAACCGGCGCCGACAGCAGGTCCGGCTCGCCTTCCGTCACCGCCCAGTTATCCTCGGCGTTGATGAAGCCCAGCTCGTTCGAGAAATTCGGGTTGCAGGCAAAGACGTTGCCAACCTCGAAGGTGATATCCTCAAACGCCGCCAGCGACGGGTATTCGGTGGTCTCGATGCCGACGCCGTGGCCGACCCGGCCGACGCCCATGGTCTTGAGCCCGCGCTCGGACAGGTATTTGTCGACCACCTCGATCACATGCGCCGGGGTGTTGCCCGCGGTCAGCTGCATGTTGCAGTCATGGCGCAGCTGCATGGCCCAGGTGTAGAATTCACTAAGCGCATCCGAGGGTTTGCCGATGGAGGCGGTCCGCGCCAGGTCGGACCAGTAGCCCTTGTAGCTGACGCCCACATCGAAGCCGAGGGTCTCACCCTTCTGGATCACCCGGTCGGTCGGCAGCAGCACAATGCCCTTTTCATTGGCACCGGACAGCACGCACAGCAGCGAGATCTTCTCAGCTCCGTTGGCAATCAGGTTCTGACGCAGGATCTGGGCGACCTCGTTTTCGGTCATGCCCGCGCGCACCTCCTGGAAGGTCTTCTTCTGCGCTTCGGCAGAAATGATCGAGGCGCGGCGCAGGTATTCGATTTCCTGCGGCGACTTCACGTTGCGCACCTTCAGGATGATGTCGGCGGCGTCGATGAAGTCTGCCTCCGGCAGGCCCTTCATCACTTCCTGCAGGCCCAGGTAGGAAATGCCCAGATACTGCTCGCGGCCCAGTTCGGCGCCGATGCGGGCTTTGCTGAGGCCCAGATCCTTCAGCACGCCGATGATGAACTCGGGATGGCCCATCAGCCCGCCGGTGGTGCGGATGTCGGTGATGAAGGAGGTCTGCTCCACCTGCGCAACTTCGAACGGCATGGTGATCAGGGTCGGGTCGCCATCCTTGGGCAGAATGAACATGTAGGAGCGGATCTTGTCCACGGCGCACTGCTCGGAGCGGTGGCCGGTGTAATACTGATAGTTCAGCCGTTCGGTGATCAGCATGGCGTCGAGGTTTTTCTCGGCCATCAGCGCACGGGTTTTGGCGTAGCGCGCTTCGAACTCTTCTTTGGTGAAATCTGCGTATGGGGCTGTCATGTCGTACCTTACACGAGCTGTGTTTGCGTGCCGCCATACTAGATAATATATTATTCAGGGCAAGAAATTTCTGCAAATTGAGCAGAAGCAGTATCCGCAATGGGGTAATTGCCCAAGAAAACAGGGCCTCTCAGCGCGCACCCTCCTCAGCCGCGCAATCTGCCGAAACAGGCGGCGCCCCGAAGAATCACAGGATCGAACCTGCAATCCGGCAAGGCTGATTCTCAAAACGGCATCCCGGCGGAAGCGGCAGGTGAACTGCCGCCCGGCCTTGCTGCGCAGGGCCAATCCGGCGCTTTTACGCGGGCTGTCACAACGCTTGACGCCACTTGATACTAGATAATATATTATCCAGCAAAACCGGCAGCGGGAGGATAGCCAGTTGAAACTCTTCACCGACAGCGACATGCAGGCCGCCCTGCCCTGGGAGGCGCTGATTTCCGAACTGAAGGAGGCCTTTGCCAAAGGCGTCTCGCAGCCCCTGCGCACTGCGCATGCGGTGCCGGTGCCGGGCGAGCCGGATGCCTCCTTCCTGGCGATGCCCGCCTGGGAGGAAGGCGGCAAGCTGGCGGTGAAGATCTTGTTCATCGCCCCCGGAAACTCGGCCCGCAACCTGCCCGCAGTGAACGCCAGCGTGATGGTCTTCGACGCGGTGACCGGCCAGGCCGAAGCAGTGATGGAAGGCGGCGAGCTGACCGCGCGCCGCACTGCCGCCACCTCTGCCCTCGCCGCAGATCAGATGGCGCGCAAAGATGCAAAATCGCTGCTGATCGTCGGCGCGGGCACCATCGCAGGAAACCTGATCCCGGCCCACCGCGCAGTTCGCGACTATGAAACGGTCAAGATCTGGGCCCGCCGCCCCGAGCAGGCCCAGGCGCTGGCCGGTCAGTTCGACGAGGCCGTCACCGTGGCCACCGATCTGGACGCCGCCGTCGCAGAGGCAGATGTGATCGCCGCCGCAACCATCACCAACGAGCCGCTGATCAAGGGTGCGCTGCTGAAAGACGGCGCGCATCTGGATCTGGTCGGCGGCTTCACGACTGAGATGCGCGAAGCCGACAGCGAGGCGCTGAAACGCGCCGCCGGCGGCATCATCGTTGACACCTATGATGGCGCCATGGCCGAGGCCGGCGACATCACCCAGCCGCTTGCTGAGGGCACCATCACCCGCGCTGACATCGTGGGCGACATGGCCGAGTTGTGCCGCGGCGAGGCGCAGCCGCGCACCTCGGACAGCCAAATCACCGTTTTCAAATCCGTGGGGGCCGCGATCGAGGATTTTACCGCCGCCCGCATGGCCGCCGCATCCTGAACCTGACTGGAAAGACAATGACTGATTTCAGATTCGCCCGCCGCTCTGCCATTCTTGGCAAATCGGTGTTTGACCACGCGCCGGGCACCATCGCCCTCAATTCCGGCGCCGCCTACCCGCCCTGCCTGCCCGACGTGGTGCGCGAGGCGACCGAGGCCGTGGGCCCCCTGCGCGAAGAAGCCATGCAATACGCGCCGCTGATGGGCCTCGACGATCTGCGTGACGAGATCTGCAATTTCGTCGCCGAGGATGGCATCAAGGCCTCCCGCGAAAACGTGCTGGTCACCTACGGCTCCAAAAGCGCCTTTGATCTTGCCCTGCGCACCTTCTGCGAGGCCGGCGACACCGTGATCGTCACCCGCCCGACCTATATGACCGCCGTCCACATCATGCGCACCCACAACGTGCGTTTCCTGGACATCGGCCAGGACGAGGAAGGCTTCTGCGCCGACGAGCTGGAAGAAAAGCTGCAGCGGATGGAAAACAACGCCGAGCAGATGCCCAAGCTGCTGTTCGACGTGCCGGACTTCCACAACCCGACCGGCATCACCACTTCGCTGGCGCGGCGCAAGAAAATGCTGGCGCTGGCGCAGCGCTATAACTTCGTGATCTGCGAGGACGACCCCTACCGCCGTATCCGCTTTGAGGGCGAGGTGATCCCCTCGATCAAGTCGATGGACACCACCGGCCATGTGATCAGCCTCGGCACCGTCTCGAAAATCCTCGCCCCCGGCCTGCGTGTCGGCTGGGCCATCGGCGATGCCGGCGTGATCCGCCGCATGGCAATGCAAAAGGCCGACGGCGGCTCCAACGCCTTTGCCCAGCGCATCGTGGTGCAGCTGATGCAGTCCAACAAGATGGCGCATCACATCGACGAGATGATCCACCAGATGCGCATTCACCGCGATGCGATGATCGAGGCCTTTGCCGAACACATCCCCGAAGCCACCATCAAGGCCCCCAAAGGCGGCTATTTCCTTTGGGCGACCCTGCCCGAAGGCACCGATACCGAGCGCCTGGTCGAACTGGGCATTGAGGAAGGCGTCGAGGTCTCCTCGGGCCGCCTCAGCTTCCCCAATGACGATCCCGGCAACTGCATCCGCATGGCCTACAGCTTCATCACCGTGGACGACATCAAGGACGGCATCGCCAAACTCGGCGCCGCCTGGCGCAAACTCCAATCCCAAGCTCAAGCGGCATAAAAAGAAGGAATATTCCCATGCCCTGCCCCAAAGTCTCCCTCGCCCCCAGCTGCGAGATCGATCTGGACGCCGAAGGCAAACAGCACGGCTACGTGCGCATCCAGTTCTCCTCGGACCGCTCCGCCTACGGCTGGCTGCCGATGCCGATCATGTCGATCAAGAACGGCGACGGCCCCGTCGCGGTGGTGATCGGCGCCAACCATGGCGACGAGTACGAAGGCGTGTCGATCTGCAACGGCCTCTACCAGGAGCTTGAGCCTGAAGACATCAAAGGCCAGATCATCTTCCTGCCCGCGGCCAACGCGCCGGCCTTCTATGCCGGCCGCCGCACCTCGCCGCTCGACTGGACCGGCGAAGCTAACCTGAACCGGATGTTCCCGGGCAACCAGTACGGCTCCCCGACCGAGATGATCGCCTGGTACATCACCAACCACATCGTGCCGCGCGGCGATGCCTTCTTTGACCTGCACTCGGCCGGCAAATCCATCGATCACCACCCCTCGGTCAAAATCCGTCTGATGGGCGACGCCCAAAAAGACGCGATGCAGATGAAATTCCTGGAACTCTTCGGCGCGCCCCTGGGCATCGTCGGCGACCGGGTGCATGAGACCACCCTGTCGGGCGAGATCCTGCCGCAAGACAAAATCTACCTGTCGACCGAACTGGGCGGCGCCGGCAAGATCCGCCCGTGGATCCGCGAATTCGGCTTCAACGGCATGAAGCGCTGCATGCGGGAAATGGGCCTCTTCGTCAAAGACGAGCACCTGCCCGAGCCTGAGCACAAGGTTGCGCTCAAGGCGATGCAGACCGGCGACCACTACATCTTTGCAGGCAAGGACGGCATGTTCGAGCCGGTTGTCAATCTGGGCGACGTGGTCGAAGACGGCCAGCTGGCCGGCTACATCTGGAACCTGAAAGAGCCATGGGAAAAGCCGGAAGAGCTGCATTTCAACAAAGGCGGCGTGGTGTTCTGCAAACGCACGCCAGCGCTCTGCGAAATCGGCGATACGCTGTTCTTCACCCTCAGCGATTATGAAGGCTGACCGGAACCTCTCTGCACGGCCCCCTGGCTCCATGGGGCCGTGCTCAGCTGGAAGCGCCGGACCTGGCAAAGCCCTTGCGCAGGCGCCCACCCTCTCTCTCCCCCGGGACCTGCCGCAAAAGTCCTTTGCGTTCTTCCTTCTGCCCGGCGCTTCCATGCTCAGTTTCAGCTCGGCGATCGAACCCCTTCGGATCGCCAATCAGCTGGCAGCACAGCCGCTTTATTCCTGGCACACCCTGTCCGAAGACGGCACCAGCGTGACCTGCTCCAACGGCACCGAACTGACGGTCAACGGGCCGCTTTCGAACGCGCCCCAGGCGGACTACTCGCTCATCGTGGCAGGTCCTGCGGCGCAAAACGCTGCACAATCTCCCGCCGTCAGCTGGCTGCGGCGCAAGGCGCGGTTCGGCGGCACGGTGGGGGCCATCTCCGGCGGTACCGGGCTGCTGGCCGAGGCCGGCTTGCTGGCATCCGGCGGTTTCACCCTGCACTGGGAGGACCGGCTGGGTTTTTGCGAGCATTTCCCCGGGCTGGAACCTCTAGACCAGCTGTTCTGCGCCGACGGCCAGATCCTCACCTGCAGCGGCGGCACCGCAGCGTTGGACCTATCGCTGCATCTGATTGCCACCCATCACGGTCAGCGGTTTGCCCGCACAGTGTCGGACATGTGCGTCCATGCCGGCCTGCGCAGCGGAGGGGAGCGGCCGCAAAGC
Organism: Leisingera sp. ANG-M1; assembly: GCF_000813745.1. Lineage (GTDB taxonomy): Bacteria > Pseudomonadota > Alphaproteobacteria > Rhodobacterales > Rhodobacteraceae > Leisingera. The sequence goes on from NZ_JWLC01000007.1 coordinate 168,206, forward strand.
TCGCTCTCTTATGTGCTTGGCAGCCGCAGCCCGCATCTGGTGAAGGCCGCAGGCATCATGGCCGAAAACCTGGAGGACCCCCTGCCGCTGCAGGAGATCGCTCACCGCGCCGCCATCTCGCGCCGCCACATGGAACGCCTGTTCAGCACCCACACCGGCCGCACGCCTGCGCATTACTACCGCGACCTGCGGCTGGAGCGCGGCCGCAAGCTGCTGAGTGAGACCGACTACAGGCTTCCCGTTATCTCGGCCGCCTGCGGTTTTTCGAGCCCCACTGTCTTTGCCCGCAACTTCAAAAGGAAATTCGGCATTGCTCCTGTTGAATACCAATCCCGCAGGCCCCGCCGCGCCTGAGATTTTCGCCCCCTGCCCAGCCCGGCCAGTAATCACGCTCAACCCGGATGGTTTTGACGATTGGCCCTGCCTGCTGGGGCTCTTGCGCCATGCCTTTGCCCATACTGTCGGCAAAGTCGACCCGCCCAGCACGGTCTACGCCTGCACCGCTGCCGACCTGGCGCAGCGGGCAAAGCGCGAGCACTTGATGGTCGCCGCAGACGGCATCCGGCTGGCAGGCTGCCTGTTTCTGAAGGAGACCGGCCACGAGCTGTTCCTGGGCCGCTTTGCCATCCGCAACGAATACAAAGGCGGTGGCTTGGCCCGCCGGATGATCAGGCACGCAGCCGAATTGGCCCGCCAGCGCGGCAAGTCCACGCTGGTGCTGGAAACCCGCACCGCCCTGACCGGAAATCAGGCCAAATTCCGTGCTCTGGGGTTTCAGATCACCGGCGGCCGGGCCCACGCCGGATACCAGGGGATCACCACCTTCCGGATGGCACGCCGGGTGGATTGAGCCAAAGCAGGCCCTGCCGTGCTAACCTGCCCGGCCGCCCTTTTTGCTGTTGCGCAACTGGTGCGGGGTCACGCCGAATTCATGCCGGTAGGCCTTGGCCAGGGATGCCGAAGAGGGAAAGCCGCACGCCAGAGCGATATCGACCACCGGCAGGCTGGTGTCGGCAATCAGCTTGCCGGCCAGTTTCAGCCGCACCCGCCGGTAGTGCCGTGCCGGCGTGGTATCCAGATGGGTCAGGAACAGCCGTTCCAAGTGGCGCACTGAAAGCCCGGCCCGCTCGGCAATGACCGCAGTGGGCAGCGGTGTCTCAACGCTTTCTTCCATGATAGCGACCGCTTTGGCCAGCTTGCCCCCTAGGAAGTTGAAATTGCCGCCGGCTCCTTTCGGCTGTTCCCCTGAAAAGCCGCGTGCGGTTTCCAGGGTCATGGCGCTGGTCAGCTCTGCGCAATCCTGCGGTGACAGCACGCCGGACAGCAGCCGAATGACAATTTCCGCCGTATGCGCATGGCCTGCACAGGTGAAGATCCCGGCATTCTCCTCGGCAAGCCGGTTGGAAACCGTGGGGTAATCGCCGGTTTCCGCCAAAGCCCTTGCGTCCTGCCAATGGGTCGTAACCGGTCCCGACAAACGCGCCGAAGACCGGATATAGGCCGTGGCGGCATCCGACAGCAGGAACACCGGCCGGCGCAGCTTCTGCATCGCCCGTGCACGCTGCATCCAGTTGCCGCCCCGGCAGTTCCGCCCGCCGGTGACGAACAGGTAATCCTTCAAATACTGGTCGCCGATCGCAGGTTCCGCCCGCACCAGGATTTCCGAACTGCTGGAGACCAGCCCCGGGAGATCCGACGCCACCTGCCATGTGAAATGCACCCCGGTCTCCAGCGCGCTGGCCGCCTGCAGAACCGCAATGACCGACGACAGCTCAAGATGCGAAAACCCGGGCCGCACATAGATTTCAAAGCTCTGAACCTTCCCGGGCCTATCCGGAGCCGGGGCGGGTTTCTGGGGACGGACTGGCACTGCATCCTTTCCATGCTGACAGCTTGCGATCTCTGGATTTTCGCCGCCAGCCGCCGCGCTGCCAAGCGGAAAAGAACCGCGATTGCAGCATTATAGCAGCGCCCTGTGCCAACCGGACTATCCCGAACCGGCACACAGTGCCTCCGGAAACGACGCCGGACTGGATTTTCCCCGGCTGCAAATCCCGCCTTAGCAGGCCGCTGAATTAGTCAGGCCAGTGGGACGCTGTTCTCCGTGGTGGAATGAGTTCTCTCATCGGTCTTCCGGATTGGGTGGCTGGAAGCAGGCCTGCGCCCCCCCCCCTCCAGCCTCATTCCGCCAGCAACCGGGGCAGCCGGGCGAGATTTCCGGCTGCGAGCGTCAGGATGAAGCGCGACCGCACCCGTTCGACGCCGCGATAGACGGTCTGGGACATGCCGCCAACGGTCTTGGCCCAGCCAAACGCCTCCTCGATCCGTTTGCGGTGCTTCTGGGACAGGGCATAGCCTTTGTGCCGGGTTGTGCGCCCGTCGATTGCTGAATGCCGCGCCTTCCTGGCGACGTGCGGGGTGACGCAGGCCTGGCGGAGATCTGCGACGAATTCGGCCGCATCGTATCCCTTGTCGGTTCCCAAGGTCAGCTGCCGGGTCGATCCGGGGGAGTGGCGGTGCAGCATGTCCAGCGCAGCCTTTCGCTCGGCGCGGCCGTCAGCGTGGGTTAGGTCGCCTTGCACAACCAGCCCGTGCCGGTTCTCCATCAGCGCATGCCCCATGAAGCACAGCACCGCACCTGTGCCAGGGGATTTCTTATAGAGCCGTGCGTCCGGGTCGGTGACCGAGGCATGGGTCGCATTCGAACGCTTCTCGCCCTTGAAGTTGACCTCGGGATTTCGGGTGCGGCGGCTGTAGCGGGGCATTGGAGCGGTCTCGGGTTCGGTCTGGGCGGGTTGTGCGGCAGGGGCAATGGATGTCGCGGGCGGGTCATCCGGCCCATCATCGCCGGGCGGCGTGCCCGCCGACTTCGGCTGGAAACTCTTCATCGACGCCCAGGCCTTTATGAGCGTGCCATCGACCGAGAAGTGGTCGTCCGACAGTAGCGGCGCGACCTCGCGATGCGCCAGGATAGCCGCCATCACCTTGCGCGACATGTCGGCCGTCAGCAGCCGGTCGCGGTTCTTGGTGAACACCGTCGGCACCCATACCGGATCGTCGATCCCGAGGCCAACGAACCAGCGGAACAGCAGATTATACTGCATCTGTTCCATCAACTGCCGCTCGGAGCGGATTGAGAACAGGATCTGCAGCAGGCTGGCCCGGATCAGTCGTTCCGGCGGGATCGAGGGGCGGCCGAAATCGGTGTAGACCGCCTCGAAATCGGCATCCAGACTGGCCAGCGCGTCGTTGACCACCTGCCTGATCTTGCGGAGAGGGTGCCGTGCTGGGATGCGCTCTTCCAGATCGACATAGCTGAAAAGCGATCCGCTCGCTTCGTCCGTCCCGCGCATCACCAACCCCCGCCGAAATTGTGCTGAGGGTGAATCATGTTCCTCAGGCCGCGTCGAGAGCCGACTTCTTCAGCAGCCTGTTAGTGCTGAAGCACCTGGCTGAGGAAGTCCCTGGTGCGGCGGCTGCGCGGATTTCCGAAAAACTCCACCGGAGCACCTTCCTCGACAATCTGCCCCGCATCCATGAAGACCACCCGGTCCGCCACAGCCTTGGCAAAACCCATCTCATGGGTGACACAAATCATCGTCATGCCGCCGCGGGCCAGCCCGGTCATCACATCCAGCACCTCGGATACCATTTCCGGGTCCAGCGCCGATGTGGGCTCGTCAAACAGCAGAACTTTCGGCTCCATGCACAAAGACCGGGCAATAGCCACCCGTTGCTGCTGGCCGCCCGACAGCTGCCCGGGGTACTTGTCCGCCTGCTCCAGGATATTCACCCGCTTCAGATATGTGCGGGCATTTGCTTCGGCCTCAGTCCGCGGCGTGTTCTTGACCCACATCGGGCCTGCCGTCAGATTCTCAAGCACCGTCAGATGCGGAAACAGGTTGAAGTGCTGAAACACCATGCCGACCTCCTGCCGCACCACGTCGATCTGGCGCATGTCCTCGTGCAGTTCGATACCGTCCACCGAAATAGAACCGCTTTGGTGCGCCTCCAGCCGGTTGATGCAGCGGATCATCGTCGACTTGCCCGAGCCGGAGGGACCGCAGACAACAATCCGCTCACCCAGACGCACCGTCAGATTGATGTCTTTCAAGGCATGAAACGAGCCGTACCATTTGTTCATGCCCCTGATTTGGATGATACCTGCCTTCGGCTGCGCGTTGTCCATAGCTCCGCTCCTTGTATCTCGATTTGCTGCCTGCAAAGGCTCAGCGCTTCCGGTGCTTCTGGAAATAGGCCTCGATCCGGGCCTGAACGAGTTCGAACAGGATGGTCAGAACCCAATAGATCACGGCAACGGTGATCAGCATTTCCAAGTGCCGGAATTCCTTGTTGCCCAAGGTCCGCGCGAGGAACATCAGCTCCCAGATCCCCAGCACCGACACCAGCGAGCTGTCCTTCAGCATGGCAATGAACTGATTGCCCAGGGGCGGGATGATCACCGGTACCGACTGCGGCAGGATGATACGCCGCATGGTGAGGCCGAACTTGAACCCCATCGATCGCGAGGCCTCCCACTGCCCGGCCGGAATGCTCAGGATGCCGGCCCGGAACACCTCGGTCATATAGGCGCCATAACAAAGAGACAGGGCGATGATACCGGCCGGGATGGCATCGATGTAAATGCCCAGCTGCGGCAGCCCGAGGTACAGCAGGTAAATCTGCACCAGCAGCGGCAGGCCGCGGAAAAGCGAGGTGTAGAAAGACGCAACCGCAAAGGCAAAGCCATTGGATGACAGCTTTGCCACCGCGCCGATGATGGCAATCACCGACGCAATCGCGATCGAAATAGCCGACACATAAACCGTCGTAACCGCGCCCTGGGTGATCAGATAAGGCAGCTTCTTCAGGATGAAGGGGAAACTCAGATCGAAAGCCAGGAAAAACAGCAGGAACAGGGTCAGCAGTTCGGCCCAGACGATCAGCACCTGCAGCCGGAAGCGGAACCGCGAGATCAGCACCAGATTGGCGGTGAAGGCAGCGCCCAGCAGACAGGCCAGGCCCAGATCGCCCAGCAGACCCAAGGCGGCTTCCCGGACGGGAAACAGGGCTGCATACCCCGCCGCGCCGCCGCCGGCCCACCAGGCCAGAAGCGAGGACAGGACAAACAAAGCCAGGATGATGCGCGGCTTCTCATGGAGGCCGCGGTTTCGGACTGTATCGGCAAAAAGCACGTTACCGTCTCCCGTATTTCGTGCCCCCGCGCGGAAACGGACCGCGCAGGGGGAGCTGGATTACTTGGTGGACGTGTAGTCGGTGCCGTACCACTTCTCAGACAGGCCTTTCAGCGTGCCGTCTGCCTTCATCCCGGCGATGATCCCGGCGACCTTACCGTTAAAGGCCTCATCACCCAGATCAATGGCCACAGCCAGCGGCTCATAGAAAAGCGGATCGCCAACCACCCGGATCGGGTAGCCTTCCGCAATGGCGTTGTTCAAAGCGGACAGCGAGTCGACCATGCCCTCGATCCGCACCCCGTCGCCGATGCGCAGCTGGTCCACCACGTTGAACGCCGAGGCATCAAAGGACTGCAGCTCGCCCGGAGTGATCTGATACTCGAACTCCGGCGCGCCGATGGCGCTGATTACCAGCTCGTGTTTCAGGTACTCCTCCCAGGTCGAGCCGGCGCTGACGCCTATCTTGCGGCCATTGAGATCCGCAATGGTCTTGGCGTCCGAGTCATTATGAACTGCTGCCGAAGCCGGCACGTAGTAGTAGATTGCCGGAAACTGCAGCACCTCCGCCCGCGCCGGTGTCGGCGTCATCGACCCCACCGAGATGTCCCAGCGCCCGGCCCAGCGGCCTCCGGTTATCAGGCTCCAGTCGGGAGTGACGAATTCCACGCCGACGCCCAGCCGCCTGGCGATCTCCCGGGCCACGTCCACGTCGAAACCGTCCATCTCCTGATTGTCATTCAGGAACGACTGCGGCGGCCAGGCCGGATCGGTGGCCACTGTCAGGGTTTTGGACTCCATCACCCGGTCCAACGCTTCGCCCGCCAGCGACCACGAGGCCGCAAGAATGAATGCGGCGCCCAGCGACGCCGTTTTCAAGTTAAACATATTTTCCTCCCTTGGATTTTGTTGACGCTAGGATGGCGTTTTCATCCCAACAAGGCATGCCAGGTTATGAACTCATAGCTTTTTGCCATGCCGCCATTCATTGCAGCTTTCCTTCAGCGCTTCCCAGAAATAGACCGTATCGGCCGCCAGCGGCCCGAACACCGAACCGTTCCAGGTCAGCCCGAAGGGATCGAACACCCGGTGGCGACGGCCGTTTTCCACCAAAGCCTCTGCTACAAGCCGCCCGAACAGCGGCCCGGTATTCACCCCGTGGCCGCCCAGACCCGTCGCCGCCCAGACACCCGGATGCAGTTCCCGCAAATAGGGCATCCGGTGGCGGGTGTAGCCGGTCAGCCCGCTCCAGACGGCCTCGGTCCGCACATCGGCAAGCTGCGGGAAAACCGAGGCAAACCCCCGCTTCAGCTTCTGTGCCAGATTGGCAGGCTCGCGGGCAAAACCCGACATGCCGCTGCCCCACAAGAGCCGCCCGTCCGGCGTGATCCGGAAATAGTCGCAGGACATCCGCGTATCGACGATCGCGGCAGACGTCTTGATCACCTCCTGCGCCAGCGCGCCCAATGGCTCGGTCACCGTGACAAAGGTGCCCACCGGCAGCAGGCTGCGCTGCATTTTACTGTCAAAGCCGTCCACCAGCCCGCCCTGGCACAGCACAACGGTCTGGCATGCAACGGTGCCTTGCGGGACCGTGATGAGGTGCCCGGCCCCTTGCCGTGTCATCGACAGCGCCCGCGAGTTCTCAAAAATGCGGCCGCCCTGCCGCTGCACCTCCCGCGCCAGCCCAAGGCAGTAGTTCAGCGAGTGGGCGTGAAAGCCGTTCGGATCATGGAGCCCGTCGAAATACCGCTGCGAACACACCAGCTCCCGCAGCCTGCCTGCCGGCAGATACTCGACATCATAGCCATAGGCCTTGGCCTTATGCTGCGCTGCCGCCTGCATTGCCTTTGCATCACGGTAACGCGACACCACGATACCGCCCCGGCGGATCCCAACCCCCGGCAAGGCAAGGCGTTTGGTGTAAGAACGGAAAATCTCCATCCCTTCGGTGGAAAGATCAAAGATCGCCTTGGACCGCTCCAACCCCACCCGTCTTTCAATGGCATCCGTCTCAGCCGCAAACCCGGGCAGCACTAGCCCGCCATTGCGGCCGCTCGCGCCCCAGGCAATTTGATCCGCTTCCAGCAGGACCACCGATTTGCCCGCCGCCGTCAGTTCATAAGCACAGCTGATCCCGGCAATACCACCGCCCACAATGCAGACATCCGCCTCCGCCTGGCCATTCAGCAGCGGCGCCCCCAAAGGCGGCTGCATCGAGCGCGTATAGTATGTGTCCCGGTAGGAACCGCTTGCAGGAATAACTGAATGCCGCGTCATGCTGCTGTCTCAATTGCTGTTTGCAGGATCGTTCGGCACCCGGCCTAACATGCAATTTTCTTATTGATAGGCAAATTTCGATACACATAATGACATGTCATAGATTGATAACCCGGGGGCTATCTATGAACATCAAGCAGCTCAGGCTCTTCTACGAGATCCACTCCTCGGGATCTCTGACCTATGCCGCCGACCGCATCTGCGTGACCCAGCCCGCCGCCAGCAAGCTGCTGCGCAGCTTGGAAGAGGAAGTCGGCATGAAGCTGTTTTCACGGGACGGCCGCAACCTGCGGCCCAACCCCGGCACGGAACATCTGTTCGAAGAGGTACGCGGGCTGCTGGAGCGCTTTGACGACCTGAACCGCAGCTTTGCTGCCACCTCCGAAGGCGGGCGCGGCAAAGTCGTGGTGTCGGGAACCGTTGGCATCATGATGGGGCTGATCGCCGACCAGGCGCAAAGGCTGCTGGAGAAAAGCCCCGGCATCCAGCTGGAGCTCTGGGTCAATGACTGCCAGCAAATCCGCGAGCTGGCCGCGACCGGGCAAATCGACATCGGCCTCACTGACGCCGATACCGGTAGCCACCGGTACAGCTCGCAGCATTTCAAAATGGAATGCCTCGCCGCGGTTCACCAAAGCCAGGCGGGCGTCCTGCCGGAGCGGCTCCGCTTCGAAGACCTAGACGGTGCCAATTGGATCACTTTCGGCTCCCGCCACGGCATGCTGCCGCAACTGCGCCAGGCCTATATCGAAAGCGGCGGCCTGTTCCGCTCGGGCCTGTTTGTAGACAACACGCTTCAGGCCCTGCAACTGGTTGATTTGAAAATGGGAATGACCATCGTCGATCCGATCAGCCACCGGCACAGCCTGGACAACGCCCTCTACCCCAACGTGCGCTACAAAAAGCTGCAGAGACCGTTCTTTGAGGCGATAGACCTGGTCTGGCCCAACTGCCGCCGGCTTTCGCCGCCCGCCCAACTGCTGCTGAATGCAGTGAAAGAAAAGCTGGCCGAGTTCTAGCCGCTGGCCCCTGCGGATGCTGGCTTAGCCCCCTCAGACAGGCAGTTTTAGCAATTTGGCCAAATCTGCCTATGCCAAGACTCAATTCTTTGCGTTTGCGCGGCCAGGGACGGCTCTGCATGCTTCCGGGCAACGAAATTGCCTGAATGAGACCCGCTATGAGCACACCTCAGAACACCCAGCGCTTTCCCGAGACCGGAAAGCCAAGCGCTGAAATCCTCGGCGAAATGGACGCCGCCCGCGCCGGCGACTGGGACTGGTTTTCACTGAAAAACCTGACCGCCTCCTACTATGGCGGCCCGGATGTGGCTGAGGTCGCCAAGGAAGCCTTTGTCAAGCATATCGGCGACAATGTGGTGCATCAGACCGGGCTGCACCCGTCGGTGCGAAAATACGAAACCGACGTCATCGCCATGGTGAAGGATCTGTTCAACGCACCGGAAAACGCCGCCGCGACCATCACCACCGGCGGCTCGGAAAGCATTGTTCTGGCGTTGAAAACTGCACGCGACCGGGCGCGGGAGCTGAAGGGGATCACCAGCCCCAACATCATCGTGCCGCAGTCGGCCTATGCGGTGTTCAACAAACTGTCGCATTTCCTTGGCATCGAAGTGATCCAAATGCAGGAGAGCCCGGACTACCGCGCCGACGTGGCGGGTATGGAAGCAGCAATCGATGAGAACACCATCATGCTGGTCGGCTCCTGCCCGCCGTTCCCGCTGGGCGTCGTGGATCCAATAACCGAGATCGCCGCGCTGGCGCAGAAACATGACCTGTGGATGCATGTGGATGCCTGCATTGGTGGCTTCATGCTGCCCTTTGCCAAGGAACTGGGCGAGGACGTGCCGGACTTTGATTTCCGGGTGCCGGGCGTCACTTCGATGTCGGCCGACTTCCACAAATACGGTTATGGCTACCGTGGCTGCTCGATCCTGGTGCTGCTGGATGAGGAACTGGTCAAATGGCAGGGCTTTGCCGCCAGCAACTGGAATGCCGGCGACTACTATTCGAAAAACACTGCCGGATCGCGGAACTCGGGGCCAATCGCTTCCGCCTGGGCGGTGTTCAACTACCTCGGCCGCGCGGGCTTTCTGCGGGTCACCGCGGATATCATCAAAGGCCGACAGGCCTTTTGCGAGGGCATCGCGGCGATCGAAGGCCTGGAGATCCTGGGCACCCCGCAGGGGCCGCATTTTGCCTTCAAGGCCGAAGGGCTGAACATCCTTGCGGTGGCCGACGGGCTGATGGCCAAGGGCTGGGCGATCAACATCGGCAGCAAGCCGGATGCGATCCTGCTGATGCTCAGCTGCCACCACCACCAGATCGCCGAGGACTTCCTGGGTGACCTCTGTGCGGTGGTGGCCGCGGTCAAGGCCGGCAGCCTGAAGGCCCGTGGCGAAGAAGAAGTTTATGGCATCTACTGATGCCATGCGCCTGCGGGGGCGGGCCGTCTCTTGGCCGTCCCCGCAGGCTTCTTGGAGGAGGAGCACACGATGAAACTGCGCAAGATTGCGGTGTATAGTGAAACCCTGTTTGCCGAGGCCGGGCAGGACGCTCCTGCCCCGGTCACCCGCGTTGCTGCCTGCGGGATCCTCGCAAACCCCTTTGCCGGGCGGTTCGAGGAGGATCTAAGCCCATTGTTCGACATGGGCGAGGCCCTGGGCGAGCGGCTGATGCAGGCGGCGCTGCCGCATTTGCCAGGACGGGCGGTATCTTACGGCAAAGCGGCGATTGTCGGCGTCAATGGCGACATTGAGCATGGCCATGCGCTGCTGCACCCGAAGCTGGGCAAGGTGATGCGGGCACCGGTTGGCGGCGGCAAAGCGCTGATCCCCTCAGCCGCCAAGCTGGCAGCGGCGGGCGCCGCGCTGGACGTGCCGCTGGGGCACAAGGACGACGCCTGGTCGTTTGATCATTTCGACGCGATGACCGTCAGCGTGGCGGACAGCCCGCGCCCCGATGAAATCATGATGGTGGTGGCGCTGGCCGACGGCGGGCGCCTGAACGCCCGGGTAGGCAAGGCCCGGGCTGCGGTGTGATGAAAGACCTGATGATGAATGCGGCACCTGATGCAACCCGGCTGGCGGACACCCTGATCGAACTGGTCCGCATCCAAAGCGTGAACCCGTTTGACGAGGCGCCCGGACCAGGCCGCCGCGAGCAGGAGATGGCCGAGGATCTGCTGGCCCGTTTTCACCTGCTGGGCCTGGAAACCGGCTGGCGCGAAGTGGAGCAAGGCCGCCCCAATATCTGGGGGCGGCTCAAAGGCACCGGCGGCGGCCCCGCGATCATGCTGGCGGCGCATATGGATACGGTTGGCACCGAGGGCTATGGCGACGCCTTTGACGCTCGGCTGGTCGACGGCAAGGTCACCGGGCGCGGCTCCTGCGACATGAAGGGGGCCTTTGCCTGCTATCTTGAGGTGATCCGGATGCTGCAGGCCAGCGGCACCGAATTGCCTGGCGACCTGATCATTGCCGGCATCGCAGATGAGGAGCACCTGCTGACTGGCTCAGCGGAAATGGGCCGCAACGGGCCTGGTGCGGATTTCGGCATCATCGGCGAACCCTCAAAGCTGGCAATCTGCCCCTCGCACAAGGGCCAGCTAGGTGCGATGATCCGCACTTATGGCGTGGCCACTCATTCCTCGGGGCCGGAAAACGGAGTCAACGCGGTGGAGCATATGGGCGCGGTGATCGCGCATCTCTCCGGCCTGAACGCAGAGCTGCAGCAGAACCCGGAACCGCACCCGCTGTGCGGCACCGGCCGGTTCTCGATGAATGTAATCCGTGGCGGCGCCTTTGTCTCCGGCATCCCGGATTATTGCGAGATGGAGATCGACCGCCGCTTCCTGCCCGGCGAAGACCCGGAGGAAATCCTGGAGGACTACCGCCGCCGGCTGCGGGAGCTGAAGAAAGAGCTGCCGGATCTGAAGGCAGAGGTTTCCGGCCCCTCCCTGCTGGCGCCCGCTCTGAACGTGCCGCAGGATTCAGCCGTTGTGGCCGCCCTGACTGAGGCTGCCCGAGGCGTGCTGGGCCGGGAGCCCGAGATCACCGCCTTCCCCGGCGGCACCGACGCGCCGAACCTGGGCTTTCCCTGCGTGATCTGCGGCCCCGGCGATCTGGCGCAAGCGCACAGCACTGACGAATACATCGAAGTGAAGCAGCTGGTGCAGGCCAGCAGCATCTATCTGCAGACGGTGCTGAAGATGAACGGCCAGGGCTGAAACGCGAAAAAGTTTTGGGAAACAACGCGGAGGGCAGCGCCCGACCCTGGGTGGGTGCGTAAGCGCCCTCCCGTGGGGAGGGTCGGGCGCTGCCCGGCCTATCGGCCAGGCATAAGGCCTAGTCCTTGCCCATGGCCCGCGCGGAATTCGACAGCCACTCCCAGAACGCCGCCACGCCCGGCTTTCTAAGAATCTCGGAAGTGGTCAGCGCGTAGTAGCTCTTGCGGCTGGGGATCTCGAGATCGAAGGGCTTGACCAGCTGGCCGCTGGCCAGCTCTTTCTCCAGCAGGCCGGTGTGGCCAATGGCGATGCCGGCGCCCTCGCGCACGGTCTGGATCATCACCGAATACAGGCTGAAGCCGAGGCTGTTCTGCAGGTCCTTGCCGCCCGCGGCCTCCAGCCAGGCGGTCCAGTCGTCGTCCCAATACAGGTCATACAGCGCCGGGATCTCGCGTACATCCTCCAGCGTCAGCCCGTCCGGGTATTCCTCCAGCAACTGCGGCGCGCAGACTGGGGTCAGGGTCTCCGACATGATCCGGATCGACGGATATTGCGGCGGCGGCATCTCACCGTGCCAGACAATCACATCCAGATTGCCGGAGCGGAAGTCCGGCTCGATGGTGTCGGCGATCAACTCGGCCCGCACATCCGGATGATCGGACAGGAACGATTGCACCAAAGGCCGCACCAGCCGCTCGCTCACCACATGCAGCGCAGCGATGCGGATCGGCTGGGCCCGGTGCTGCGCCTTGAACAGCTGGGTCTCGCGGGTGAGATCGTCCAGCAGCCGTTCAACAATGCGCAGATACTCCTGCCCCGCCGCATTCAGCACCACCCCGCGCGGCTGGCGCGAGAACAGCTCCACCCCCAGCTCCATCTCCAGCTTCTTGACCTGATGGGCGATGGCCGCCGCGGTCAGATTCAGTTCCTTGGAAGCCTTGGAGAAGCTGGAATGGCGGGCAGCGGCCTCAAAGGCGCGCAAGGAGTAAAGCGGGGGCAAACGGCGGCGCATGTCAGTCTCTTTCTGTTCGCAGCATCGGCTAGACTAGAGTCAGCCGTCGATCTGGCCAAGCCGTTTGCGGCTTTGGCGGAATTCGTTGGGCGGCAGGCTGTAGGTCTTGTGGAACCAGCGGCTGAAATGGGCGGAATCGGCAAAACCGCATTCATAGGCGATCTGCGCGATCGAGCGGTTGGTGTTCAGCAGCAGCCAGTGGCCGCTGGCCAGGCGGATATTGCGGAACACGGCGGCGGGGCTTTCGCCGGCCTGCTCCTGAAAGGCTCGGGTCAGGTTGCGGCTGCTGATCCCCATCAGCCCGGCCAGTTCCGAGACCTGCAGCGGGCTGGAGACATGCTCCTCCATCAGCGCGACCGCCTTCTCCACCCGCCAGTCGCCGCAATCGGTGAGGCTGGCATAGGGCATATGAGCGGAGGTGCTGGAGATATGCTTGGGGTCGACCATCAGCTGGCGCATCGCCTTTTGCGCCCGCGCCTTGCCGCAGTGCTTGCCGACCAGATGCAGGATGAGGTCCAGCGCCCGGGCACCGCCGGGACAGGTGATAACATCGCCATGGTCGATGAAGGGCTGGTCCAGCACCGGGCGGACTGCGGGGAAGTTCTCCTCCAGATCGGTCTTGTGGTGAAAGTGGGTGGCGCAGTCGCGCGCATCCAGCAGGCCAAGCTGCGCCAGCAGCATCACCCCGGTGTCGACCCCAACTAGCGGCGTGCCCTCCGCATGCATCTGTTGAAGGAACGCGCGGGTCTCCGGCGGCGCCATCAGAGCGGCTGGCATCAACCCGGCAAATACGATGAGATAATCAAACTTGGCCTTAGGGTTGAAAATTTCAGTCGGCAGGATTTCAAAGCCGCAGCTAGCCCGGATCGGCATTTTATCTTTAGAAAGCAGGCTCCACTGGCAGTAAATCTGACGGCTAAAGTCCAATCTATCAGCCGCATGGCGCAGGCATTCCACCATGCAGGTAAAGGGCATCAGGGTGAATTGATTGAGCGGGACCAGACCGACTCGCAGGTCGGGTTCGCTCGGATATGCTGCGCTGCTGAACATTTAAGACCAAATTCTGTTTTGCCTTGTCCGTTTTCTACAACGAATCCGTCTTCATGTTCAATACAAAGCACGGGCGCCTTGGAATTCTGTGCCAACGGTGAATCAGCAGATTCGCCGGATGGGAGGAGGCCCGCGCTGCCGCAAAACAGCCGGGCAGGAAAACAGAGGAACTTCTACGATGACATTCAAGAAATCCGTCATGGGCGCCCTGCTTGCAGGCGCGGTTGCAGCCGTATCTGCACTGCCCGCAATGGCCGCCGATCTGCGCTTGAAATTCGCCGGCACCTTCCCGGTCGAGCATCAGGGCTCGAAAATGATGGAACAGATCAAAGCCGAGATTGAAGCCGCGGATGTCGGCCTGAAAGTTTCGCTGTTCCCCGCCAACCAGCTCGGCTCCGGTGAAGAGCTGCTGGAAGACGCGATCCGCGGCAACGTCGATCTGGTCTACGGCTTTGTCTATGCACACAAGGACCCGGCGTTCGAAATCAACTCGCTGCCGTTCCTGGTGTCGGACAATGCCGACGTCGAGCGCATCTACATGAATCGCGACAGCGCCTATAACCAGATCTTCCGCGAGCGTCTGGACAACATCGGCATCCACCTCTTGGCCAACAACGCCGAAGGTTTCATCGGCATCGTGGCCGACAAGAAGCCCACCGACTGGGCCGGCACCGGCACCAAGGACATGAACATCCGCGTGTGGTCCTCGAATGTCGCCAAGGCAACCACCGAGAGCCTCGGCTTCAACACAACCACCATGAACTGGGCAGAAGTCTTCCCGGCAATCCAGTCCGGCGTGGTTGACGGCGCCATCTGCTGCACCGCGCAGCTGACCTACACCACCTTTGCGGTCTCCGACGTCGGCAAATACTTCATCCCCTACGGCGCGTTCATCGAAGGCTCGACCTACTACGCCTCGAACCGCACCTGGGAGAAAATGAACGACGAGCAGCAAGCGGTTGTCACCGCGGCGTTCGAGAAAGCCTCGGCCGAATTCACCCAGTGGAACCTGGACAACGACGACGCCTTCCGCGCCAAACTGCTGGAGTCCGGCTACGAGATCCTGGACCCCACCGCCGAGGAAAAAGCGGCGATGGTTGCCCATGTCCGCGAAAACGTCTGGCCGCAGGTTGGCGAGATCGTCGGCCAGGACATTCTGGACCGCCTGCTGGCTGACAAATAAGCCCTTCTCCCCGCCGGGCGGTGGCACGGTGCAAGCCGGCTGCCGCCCGTTTTTTGTCCGCAGACGCGGACCCTCCACAAGACAGGGGAGAGACAATGCCTGAGCTTGTCGACAAACTTCCAAATGCCATCGCCGGGCCCGTCCGGGTTGCGCTGGCGATCAAGAACTTCATCATCGTTGTGGCCTCGCTGATCATGGCCGTAACCTTCGGCTTTGTCGTGGTCGCCCGCTACGGCTTCAGCGCAGACCTGTTTGCCTATGAAGAATGGCTGATGGTGATCTGTTTCTGGATGTTCTTCATGGCCTCGGCCATGGGCACCTATGACAAAAGCCATGTGAACGCCGACCTGCTCGGCTTCGTCATCAAGGATCCGCGCAAACTGTGGCTGCGCAATGTGATCATCGAGTTCATCGAGGTGCTGGTGACCTTCGCCATCATCTATTGGGCCTGGCTGATGATCGCGGACGAGATCAGCTACTACCCGAACTGGCAGACCACCATCGCGCTGCAGATCCCGTTCCTGGTGCCGCGCATCGGCATCTTCCTCGGCTTCATCCTGATGGCCGTCTACTCAATCCTGCATCTGTACGTCCTGCTGAAAACCGGTGCACCGGACACCCGCGAGGACAACCAGCTGATCCCGCGCCAGAGCGCGAGAGGAGCCAACAAATGATCATCGGCATCTCCATTCTCATCATCTGCTTCCTGCTGCTGATCGGCGTCTCGGTACCGCTGTCCTTCGGCGGGGTGCTGGTGTTCCTGTGGCTGTTCGGCGGCCATGACGTGGCGGGCTACCTGCCCTCGGGCCACTGGAAGATGAACTCGGTCGTGCTGCTGGCGATTCCGCTGTTCATCATGGCCGGCGCGATCATGGAAAAAGGCAAGATCGCCGGACCCTTGGTCAACCTGGCCGAGCTGTTCGTGGGCCATATCAAGGGCGGCCTGACAGCAGCAGCGGTTGTGGCTTCGGCGGTCTTCGGGGCCATCTCCGGTTCGGGCGCGGCCACGCTGACATGCATCGGCGGCATCATGATGCCGCACCTTCGTGAGGCGAAGTACCCTCAAGGCATGTCGGCAGCCCTGATCGTGGCGGCGAGCCCCTTGGGCCTGCTGATCCCGCCATCGGCGGCGCAGATCCTTTATGCCTGGGTGACCCAGCAGTCGGTGCTGAAGTGCTTTTTGTCCACCGTTGTGCCGGGCATCATCCTGGTGACGCTGCTGTGCATCGTGAACTTCTTCATGCTGCGCAAGAACCAGGACATCGTGCTGACCGACCGGCCGCAGCACTTCCTGCGTGAATGGCGCAAACGGTCTGCGATCGCCATGCCCGCCTTCCTGATGCCCGCGATCATCCTGGGCGGCATCTATGGCGGCATCATGACCCCGACCGAGGCTGCGGGCGTCGCCGTGCTCTATGCGATCCCGATCGGCATCTACATCTACAAGGGCCTGACCTGGCGCACCCTGCTGCTGACCCTGCGCCAGTCCGGTGTCACCATCGGCGTGGTGATGGCGATGATCTTCATGGTGCTGATCGTGTCGCGCTTCCTGATCTTCGAAGACATCCCGACCCTGGCCAAGGAACTGGTCTATTCGGTGTCCTCAAACCCGATCATCATCCTCTTGATGGTGAACATCGTGATGATCCTGATCGGGATGCTGATGGACGACATCTCCGGGCTCTTGCTGTCGGCGCCTCTGCTGCTGCCGATCGTGACCTCGGTGGGCATGGACCCGGTGCATTTCGCGGCTGTTCTGGGCGTGAACCTCGGGATGGCGAACATCACCCCGCCGACTGCGCCGCTGCTCTACCTGGGCGCGCGGGTGACGGACACGCCGGTGAACACCATGCTGAAGCCGATCCTGATGTTTATCGCGTTTGCCTGGCTGCCGACGCTGATCATCACCACCTACGTGCCCTCTGTGGCGCTGTGGCTGCCGACGCTGATCTTCGGCTGAGGCAAACTCCCTACCGGGGCAGAAAACTCCCGGCCATGTTTGAACAAGCTCCTTGCCGGCCCGCTCTGCCGGGGCGGCAAGACCAACCAAGAGACTCCTGAAAATGCAACGATATTCATTCCTGAATATCCTGGGCAAAAGCCTAGGGTATCATAAGGGCTGGCAGCGCGCCTGGCGCGACCCCGAGCCCAAACCGGCCTATGATGTGATCATCATCGGCGGCGGCGGCCATGGCCTGGCGACCGCATACTATCTGGCCAAGGAACACGGCATCACCAATGTCGCGATCCTGGAAAAGGGCTGGATCGGCGGCGGCAACACCGGGCGCAACACCACCGTTGTGCGCTCCAACTACCTGTGGGACGACAGCTCGGCCATCTACGAGCATTCGATGAAGCTCTGGGAAGGGCTGACCCAGGAGCTGAACTACAACCTGATGTTCTCGCAGCGCGGGCTCTGCTTCCTCGCGCATTCCGAGCATGAGATGCAGGAGATCCAGCGCCGCGGCAATGCGATCCACCTGAACGGCATCGAGAATGAGTTCCTGACACCCGGCCAGGTCAAGGAGATGATCCCCGAGATCAACATCGACTGCCGCTATCCGGTGATGGGCGCACTGCTGCAGAAACGCGCAGGCACAGCCCGCCATGACGCGGTGGCCTGGGGCTATGCCCGTGCGGCGGACAGCCTTGGCGTGGATATCATCCAGAACTGCGAGGTTACCGGCTTCGACATCCAAGGCGGCCGGGTGATGGGGGTGAAAACCACCCGCGGCGACATCCGCTCGAACCGCGTGGGCGTGGTGGCAGCGGGCCATACCTCGGTTGTGATGCAGAAGGCGGGCGTGGAGATGCCGCTGGAATCAGTGCCGCTGCAGGCGCTGGTCTCCGAGCCGATCAAACCGGTCATCGACTGCGTTCTGATGTCCAACGGCATCCACGTCTATGTCAGCCAGTCCGACAAGGGCGAGTTGGTGGTGGGCGCAGGCACCGACCCGCAGAACTCCTATTCGCAGCGCGGGGGCTTGGATGCGGTCGACCATGTGATCGGCCCGCTGATCGAACTGATGCCGATCTTCTCGCGCCTTCGGATGATGCGGCAATGGGCCGGGATCGTGGATATCTCGCCCGACCGCTCGCCGATCATCAGCCATACCGAAGTCGATGGCCTGTACGTCAACTCAGGCTGGGGCACCGGCGGTTTCAAAGCGACACCCGGCTCGGGCAACGTCTTTGCCGCCAGCCTTGCCCAGGACGCGTTGCACACCATCGCCAAACCCTTCTCGCTTGACCGCTTCACCTCCGGCCGCCTGGTCGACGAGGCCGCTGCGGCTGCGGCTGCCCACTAAGGAGAATGCGCATGATCCAAGTAGACTGCCCCTTCTGCGGCAAACGCAACCTGACGGAATTCACCTATGGCGGCGAAGCCCACATCGCGCGGCCGGAAAACATCGCCGAAATCAGCGATGCGGAGTTCGCCCGCTATCTGTTCACCCGCAAGAACCCCAAGGGCACCCACCAGGAGCGCTGGAACCACGCGATGGGCTGCCGCCGCTGGTTCAACGCGGTGCGCCACACGGTGACCGACCAGTTCTGGGCCACTTACAAGGTGGGCGAGACCGCACCGCTGCCGCCCGCAGGCTGGGACGGCGTCCTGTCGAAATCCGAATTCGAAGCAACCACTGAAACCGGGGCCAAGTAAGATGGCACAAGTAAACCGTGTAACCGGCAAAGGGCGGGTGAACCGCTCGAAACCGGTCAGCTTCACCTTCAATGGCAAAAGCTACCAGGGCTACGAGGGCGACACGCTTGCCTCAGCGCTCTTGGCCAATAATGTCAAACTGCTGGGCCGGTCGTTCAAATACCACCGCCCGCGCGGCGTCTACACCGCCGGGTCGGACGAGCCTTCAGGCCTCGTGCAGCTGGAAACCGGCGCCTATACCGAGCCGAACACCCGCGCCACCATGATCGAGCTTTATGAGGGCTTGAGTGCCGCCAGCCAGAACTGCTGGCCCTCGGTCCGCTGGGACGTGGGCGAGGTCAACAACCTCGGCTCCCGCCTGATCCCGTCGGGGTTCTACTACAAAACCTTCATGTGGCCGGCCAGCTGGTGGGAAAGCGTCTATGAGAAGGCGATCCGCCATTCCGCGGGCCTGGGCAAATGCCCCGAGGAGAACGACCCGGACGTCTATGAGCACCGCCATGTGCATTGCGACGTGCTGGTTGTCGGCATGGGGCCTGCGGGCCTGTCAGCGGCGTTGAACGCGGGGCGTAGCGGTGCGCGGGTCATCGTGCTGGATGAAAACGCCGAGGCCGGCGGCTCGCTGCTGACCACCGGCGAGGACATCGACAGCAAGCCCGCAGACCAGTGGATCGCCGACACCCTGGCCGAGCTGGACGCGATGGAAGAGGTGACCGTGCTGACCCGCACCACCGCCTCGGCCTATTATGACCACAACTACATCACCGCGCCCGAGCGTGTGACCAATCACTTTGGCCCGCGTCAACAAGGCGTGCGCGAGCGGTTCTGGAAAATCCGGGCGGCCCAGGTGGTGCTGGCTACCGGCGCCCATGAACGCCCGCCGGTGTTTGCCGAAAACGACCGCCCCGGCATCATGATGGCCAGCGCTCTGCGCACCTATGTGAACCAGTACGGCGTGCTGCCGGGTAAGCAGGTGGTGATCTTCACCAACAACAACTCGGCCTATGCAGCGGCAATCGACGCCAAGGATGCCGGCGCCGAGGTCACCATCGTCGACACCCGCCCGTCGCCCTCGGGGCCTGCATTTGAAGCAGCCAAAGCCAAGGGCATCCACATCGACGAAGGCTATGGCATTGTCGCAACCAAGGGCAAGCACGGGGTCAAAGGCTGCGAGATTGCGCCGCTCAGCAATGACGGGCGCTCAGTCTCCGGCAAATCGATCCTGATCCCCTGCGACGCTATCGGTGTATCCGCAGGCTGGAACCCTTCGGTCCACATGTGGAGCCAAGCGCGCGGCAAGGTCGCCTGGGATCCGGCGGTTGCCTGCTTCAAGCCGGACTTCTGCCAGCAGAAGGTCCGGGCCGCAGGCTCCTGCAACGGCACCTTTGACCTTGCTGGCTGCCTGGCCGAGGGCGCCGAGGCCGGCGTTGCCGCAGCTCGGGATGCCGGATTCGACGGCATTGCCAAGGCGCCTGTTGCGGCTGCCGAAGAAGCCTTTGACCTGCGTCCGATCTACTATGTGCCATCGCGAAGACCAGTTGGCGAAGGCAAGAAAGCCTTCCACGATCACCAGAACGATGTGACCGCCGCAGACATCCACCTCGCCCACCGCGAGGGGTTCATCTCGGTCGAGCATCTGAAGCGCTATACCACGACCGGTATGGCCACCGACCAGGGCAAGATGTCGAACGTGAACGCGCTGGCGATCATGGCGGATCTGCGCGGCGACACCATCCCCGGTGTCGGCACCACCACCTTCCGCCCGCCCTACACGCCAACCACATTCGGCGCGATGGCGGGACAAAGCGCGGGCGAGTTGTTCCACTTCACTCAGAAGACCCCGATGTGGGACTGGCACGCCGCCAACGGCGCGGTGATGGAGGCCATGGGCGACTACCTGAGGCCGCTGGCCTATGCCCGCCCGGGTGAAAGCACCAAGGCGGCCGAGAACCGCGAGGTGAAGATGGTGCGCCAGTCAGTTGGGGTCTATGACGCCTCGACCCTGGGCAAGATCGACGTGCGCGGGCCGGACGCCACCCAATTCCTGAACCTTGTCTACACCAACGCATGGGACAAGCTGAAGGTGGGCCGGGCAAAGTATGGCTTCATGCTGAACGAGCGCGGCATGGTCTATGATGATGGCGTCACCACCAAACTGGGCGAGAACCACTACCACATGACCACCACCACCGGGAACGCGGCGGCGGTTCTGGCCTGGCTGGAAGACTGGCTGCAGGTGGAATGGCCCGACCTGGACGTGCATCTGACCAATGTGGCCGAACAATGGGCGGTCTGCTCGCTGGCCGGTCCGAACGCCCGCAAGGTGCTGGAAAAGCTCACCTCGCTGGATGTCTCGGCCGGTGCCTTCCCCTTCATGACTATGAAGGAAGGCAAGGTGGCGGGCGTCGACGCGCGAATCCTGCGGGTGAGCTTCACCGGTGAATCGAGCTTTGAGATCAACGTGCCCGCGCGTTACGGCCAATATGTCTGGGAACAGATCATGGAAGCCGGCCGGGAGTTCGATATCATCCCCTTCGGCACCGAGGCGCTGCACATCCTGCGCGCCGAGCGCGGCTTTGTCGTGGTCGGCCAGGACACCGACGGCACCGTGACGCCGATGGATCTGGGCATGGGCTGGATCGTCTCCAAGAACAAAGGCGATTTCATCGGCAAACGCGGCTTCGACGCGCCGGAAGTGGCACGCGGCGGGCGCAAGCAGCTTGTCGGCCTGCTGACCGACAAGCGGGACTATGTGATCCCGCACGGCAGCCACCTGGTCGAAATGGCCACCCAGGCGCCGCCGGTGAAAACCGTGGGCTGGGTCTGCTCGACCTATTGGTCGGAAACCCTGGGCCGTTCAATCGCACTGGCGCTGGTGGAAGACGGCCGCGCCCGCATCGGCCAAAGCCTGACGGTGCGCAACATCAACGGCGATGCCGAAAAGGTCACCCTGACCGACCCGGTCTTCTATGATGCAAAAGGAGAACGCGCCCATGCCTAAAGACATGGTTTTTGCCCCCGTTGCACGGTCGCTGATCACCGGAAAATCCCCGGTGGCCGGCACCGCCAGCCTGAACCAGTCCGAGGAGTTCGGCACCCTGAACCTGCGTCTGGCGGATGAGACCGCCCGCGCCGCCGCCGCCAAGGCCCTGGGCGTCGCGGTGCCGAAGACGGCCAATACTTTCGCCAGCAATGGCTCGGTCACGGTTCTGTGGCTGGGTCCGGACGAGTGGATGGCGCAGGCCCCGCGCGATACGCTTGCGGATCTGCAGGCGGCGCTGGAGGCTGCACTGTCCGGCCAGCACGCGGCGGTGACAGAAGTGTCGGACCACTCGGTCGCCATGGTGCTGAGCGGCGCCGGCGCCCGGCGGATCCTGGAAAAAGGCTGCCCTCTGGATCTGCACCCGCGGACCTTCAGCACCGGCCACTGTGCCCAGAGCCACTTCCTTCAGGCGGTAATCCTCCTCGCCCAGCTGGATCAGGACCGCTACCTGCTGCGGGTACGCCGCTCGATGAGCGAATACCTGTGGGATGCGCTGGCCGATGCCATCGCCAAAGGCTGAACCCGCAGGCAGGCCCGGTGTGACCGGGCCTGCCATTTCATACCGGGTCCAATTCCGCAAATGACTCATTTTTTCTAGGCCAAGTTTACAGAAATACTGATTTGCTCCGCCCCGCCCCGGCAGCGAAACTTAGCCAATTCCCGCCCCCTCATGCAGGAGTGTTCCAATGTATGATCAAGCACCTGCCCAGCGCAGCAGCGATACAGCCGCTGCCAGTCTGCACAGGATCATTTTCCTAGTGCACTCCGACCGCTCGACCGCGGCAGTTGGCGCCTCCGCGGAACTGCTGGAGGCGGCAAACGAGCTGTCAGGGAAAGGTTTCTACAGTTTTGAGATCGCCTATGGGCTGGACCCGCTGCGCGGGCTGAACAGCGCTGGCCGCAATCAGACCCTGATCCTGTTCGGCCAAAGCAGCGAGCGCTGGCAAGCACCGCCGGAAATCCAGGCTCCGCTGCGCAGCAAGCTGCCCTGCTTTCACCGCATCGGCCTGGTCGGCGGTGCCGTGTTCCTGCTGCAGGACCTGCCGGGGCTGAAAGACCGCGAGGCGACCGTCCACCCCCGTCTGGAGTTTGCGGCCCGCGAAAGCCGGATCACCGTCTGCTCCGACCCCGGCCCGGTCTGGCAGGACGGCCCCGTCCACAGCGCCTTTGGCGGCCTTGCTGCGATGCATATGATCCTGGCGATGATTGCCGAGGATCTTGGGGCATTCCTGGCGCAATCCGTCGCCGAGGATGTCGGCCTCAGCCCCAGCGGTCGGGCGCGCAAACTGTCTGAGCGCAGCAAATACATGCGCCAGGCCGAAGGCAGCCTGCTGCTGCTGCGCGGGCTGGGCATGATGCAGGAAAACATCGAAAATCCGATACCAGGGCGCCAGCTGGCCGCAGCGCTGGCGGTGTCGCCGCGGCAGCTGGAACGCAGCTTCCGGGCCAAGTTCGGCGAAACCCCGATGACCGTCTACCGCAACATCCGGCTCGAGCACGCGCACCAGCTGCTTTATCAGACCGATCTGCCGATGATGGAAGTCTGCATTGCCAGCGGCTTTGCGTCCAAATCCAACTTTGCCCATTGGTACCGGGAGCGGTACGGGCAGATGCCATCCCAGGCCCGCAAGACCCGCTATACCGGGGCGGCCGGCTGAACCGCCCCGGCCGATATCAGGCCAGCAGGGCGCGGCCCTTCTGCAGAAAGCCCTGATACTCAGCCTCCGGAACCAGACTGCCGCCGGTGGCCCACATCACATGAGTGCCCTGCCCCATACAGCCTTCCAGCCCGTGCTGTGCCAGATAGCCCTGCCCCTCCGCGGTTGAGAGCAGCATCTGCGGCCCGCCCAGACAGGCTGCTGCCGAAGGCTCCAGCTGCAGCCCGGCATGGTCCTGCGCAAGCGCCAGCCAGCGGAAGAGATCGTCGTCAGCAACGGTGTATACCCCGCTCAGCAGCGGCTGCATGACCTGCGCCACAAACTGGCTCACCTCGGCCACCGCCATGCCGTCGGCCTCAGTCTTATTGGTGAGGCCCGCGTCATAGACATTGACCACCTGCTCCAGCCCCGAGGCCAATTGCACCAGCGCGCAGGGCGACTGGGCCGGCTCGACAAAGAAGCAATGGGCGTGATCACCGAATACCTGCTTCAACCCATAGGCCACGCCACCCGGCGCGCCGCCGATGCCGCAGGGCAGATAGAGGAACAGCGGGTGCACGGCATCCACCGGAATGTCCTTCTCTGCCAGCTGATCGCGCAGTTCGGCGGCCGCGGCGGAATAGCCAAAGAACAACAGCTCCGAGCGTTCGTCGTCGACGAAATAGATTGCTGGATCCGCTTCGGCCTGCTGCCGGGCTGAGGCCACCGCGGTGCCGTAATCCGCCTGATGCTGCACCACCTCAACCCCATGGCGGCGCAGGCGCTCGACCTTCCAGGGCTTGGCATCCGCCGACATATGCACCACCGCGCGGAATCCCAGCGCCCGGGCGGCAATGCCGACGCTCAGGCCAAGGTTGCCGGTCGAGCCCACCGCCACAGTGTAGCTGCCGAAACGCGCCCGCACGGCCTCGGAGGCCAGCGCTTCCGGCGCCGCATCCGGCGCGACCAGCCCCAGCTCCCGCGCCAGCGACAGCCCATGCAGGAAGACCTCGTAGACGCCGCCGCGCGCCTTGACCGAACCAGCCACCGGCAAGGCGTGGTCGCCTTTCACAAAATACCGCCCAGCGCCCAGCCCCAAAGCCGCAGCCAGTTCCGCCGCTTCGGCAAGCTCTGAGGCAATCACCCCGCCGCTCGGTTCCAGATCCGCAAAGCAATGCTGCAGCAAGGGCGCCAGCGCACGCCAGTTGGCTTCCGCCTGGACTACCTGGTCCGGCCGCACCGGCACCTGGGCGGCGGCAACAGGTCCCAGCTCCGGGTTGATCCACATAAGCGGCTCAAGCGATTGCAGGCGGCGCAGCAGGGTTTCATCCATATCTCTGTCCTCTTGATTGCAGGCACAATGCCCGGTTTTGCCGCAGCCGCCACCCGGAAAAGCGCCGGACAGGCAAAGCGTTTGCGGCACGAAAAAGCCCCGCCGCGAAATGGAGCGCGGCGGGGCCGGGTCAGCAGGCCGTGGGCGGCCTGCCGGGGAGAACGCGGGCGTCAGCCGCGGTAGACCGGGAAAGCGGCGCAGAGCTCGGCCACTTGTGCGGCACAGCGCGCCACGGCGGCATCCGTATCCCCGGCCGCCTCAGCTTCCACCAGGTCCGCGATCATTTCGCCCAGCGCCTCGAACTCCGCTTCCTTCATGCCGCGGGTGGTGGCGGCACCGGCGCCCAGCCGCAAGCCGACCCACTCGGGCGGACGCGGGCTGTCGTTCGGGATGGCGTTCTTGTTGGCGGTGATATTGGCCTTCTCCAGCACCACCTCGGCGCGTTTGCCGGTGATGCCCTTGGGGCTGAGGTCCACCAGCACCAGATGGGTGTCAGTGCCGCCGGAAACGATCCGCAGGCCGCGCTTTTGCAGGGTCGCCGCCAGGGTTGCCGCATTGGCTTTCACCTGGGCCGCATAATCCTTGAACTCACCAGTCAGCGCTTCGCCCAGGCAGACCGCCTTGGCCGCCAGCACCTGGCTGTGGATCGACCCCTGGACACCCGGGAACACCGCTGACTGCAGCTTCTTGAACCACTCCTCGTTGTTGGTGAGGATCAGGCCGCCGCGCGGGCCGCGCAGAGTCTTGGTGGTGGTGCAGGTGACGATATCCGCATGCGGAAACGGCGACGGGTGCTCGCCCGCGGCAACCAGGCCTGCGATATGAGCCATATCGACGTGGAACCAGGCGCCGACCTTCTTGGCAATCGCCCCCATACGCTCGAAATCAATCGCCCGCGGATAGGCTGAGCCGCCGGTAATGATCAGCTTGGGCTGGATCTCTTCGGCTTGCTTTTCCAGCGCGTCATAATCGATGACTTCGCTGTCCGCATCGACACCATAGTGGTGCGGTTCGAACCAGCGCCCCGAGAGGTTGGCCTTCAGCCCATGGCTCAAGTGTCCGCCAGCCGCCAGGGCAAGCGACAGCACCTTGTCGCCGGGCTTCAGCAGCAGGAAGAACACCGCCAGGTTGGCCTGCGAACCGGAGTGCGGCTGCACGTTGGCGTAATCGCAGCCGAACAGCTGCTTGGCACGGTCGATCGCAGCATCCTCGACCACATCGACAAAGCGCCCGCCGCCGTGGAAGCGGTTGCCCGGATAGCCTTCCAGCGTTTTGTTGGTCATCTCGTGGCCCAGCGCGTCCAGCACTGCGCGGCTGACGATGTTCTCCGAGGCAATGAGCTCGATCTGATCCTGCTGGCGCGACTTTTCGCCAGCCAGGGCTTCGGCCACCAGCGGGTCGGCGGCGGCAACGGTTTGGGTGAAATGCTGCGACATGAGGGCTCCTCCGCATCACATGTAGAACTGCCTCAAGGATGCGGCTTCGGCCCTGTTCACAGCAAATCAGTATTGCTATTATTTTCGCGTAGAAAAACTAAGGCTCAAAAAAATGGCAATTGCCCCCGTCCGCCCCAAAGGGCCGCATCTGAACGCGCTTCGGGCTTTTGAAGCCGCCGCCCGGCTGGGCAGCTTTACCGCCGCCGCTGAGGAGCTGTCGGTGACCCCCGGCGCGGTGACGCAGCATATCAAATCACTGGAGGCATGGGCCGAGGCGCCCTTGTTCTTCCGCAATGCCCGCGGCGTGGTGCTAACCCCCCTGGCCGAGGAATTGCTGCCCGGTTTCACCGCAGCTTTTGATCAGCTGGGCCTGGCCGTGCAGGCGCTGCGCACCAAGGCGGCCCCCGGCAAGATCAAGGTCGCCGCACTGCCGTCAATTGCCCAGCTCTGGCTGCCGCCGCGGCTTGGACGGCTGCGCCAGGCAGCGCCGGAGATTTCGGTCTCGGTGGTGGCGATGGAATCCCCGCCCAACCTGACCCGCGAGCCCTTTGACCTGACCCTGTTTTACAGCGCTGCCCCGCTAGGAACAGACGAAGCCGAAGTCGCCCGGGACCGGATCTTTCCGGTCTGCGCGCCGGAAATCGCGGCCCGGATTTCCAGGCTCGAAGATCTGAACAACGAAACTCTGCTGCACGACGGCGCCTGGGCCAATGACTGGGACATGTGGCTGAACGCCCTGCCCGGCGGCGGCTCAGTCGCCCGCGGCGGGACGGTGCACTCCCTGTTCTCGGTTGCCTTGGAAGAAGCCCGGCATGGCGGCGGCGTGCTGATCGCCCACGAGGCCCTGGTTGCCCCTCTGCTCGACAGCGGGGAACTCGTGCGCCCCTTCGCAGAAGCCACCGAGCTGCCTGCGAGAATCGTCGCGCGCATCACCCCGTCATTGCACCGTTCCGCATTCTTTGATCAGTTGCGAAGCGTGTTGTTCGAGACGGGCTGAGACATTAGGCCGCCGCAGCCCGCCAATGCCGCAGAGATTCCGCGAATAACCGGGGAACAACAAAACCCGTTTAAAAATTGGAAAAGTAAAAGATGGCGTCCCCAGGGAACAATCTTGAGGCCGGCCTTAGCCAGACAGCCTGCCTGCGCCCGGAATGAGGAACTTCCAGCACCGGACATCACCTTGTGATCCAAGGTGCCAGAAGGGATTTTCTGCTAAAAGACGTGTCGGGCGACACATAGTTTTTCCTTTTGGAGACTTGGCCAATTGATTTTAAAGGGAAATATTTTCAGCCGACGCAGCAGAATTACCTTTTGCGCCTCATAGCTTTTCCACTTGGGTGAGCAGCACTTCGGGTTCCGTTGACCGTTAGGCTTACTGGCTAGCTTTCGCTGACACCGCAAATTTCGTCTAAACGGCATAGAATGCTAGCCAGTTTTCGCCTCAGGAGGCCCATGCGATGTGCCGCAAGCACCTCTTGCCGCCCCGCCAGTTCCAAGACGACAACCAAGACAGTATCTGAATGCCTCAGGAGCTCGATCAAATGTTCGCCTGTCGGTCCATACGATCCTGCTATCCAGTTCTTGCGACAATGCTGCGCTGTTTCCTTCCCGGTATTCTGCCGCAGAAACCGCTCCTTGACCCGTTCGATGAAACGTATTGCCCGTTTTATGAAACATGTTTCCGGTCCTCTACCGCTCAAACTGAGGGCAGAATCGCAACTCAACTGCGCAGATTTGCAAATTTGGAAAACGGAGGGCCAAGGCATTGAGTTGGTCAAACGGCGACAACAGCAGAGACAGACGCCTAATTGCCGCGGCGCAATATGTGCGCATGTCGCCTGATCCATGCCTGGCGCGACGACTACAATCACCACCGCCCGCATTCGAGCCTCGACGGGCTCATCCCGCGGGAGTATCACCAAGGGTCAAGAGCGGACCAAACCCTGAACAGAGCTAACTGAAAAACGCGGGCTCTAAGGGGAGCACGTCAGAGCCCATAGCAGCCCTTGGTTAGCTCACAGTTCTCCGCATGTGCAGCATGGCGCAAGCAGCGTTTTCAAGACATCCGCCTCGTTTTAGAGGCGGCGTGACCGGACCCTCGGAACGGGAGCAGGGCGCGGGTGAATACCGGCCATGATAGATGCCCCAATGTGTTCCTCTCAGCCATCGCTCTCGCCGCACTCGTCATCTATTGGTCGTGAACCCTGACCTTAGTGGCGAAAGCGCAGGCCATCCGAGCGACAGCCTACCTTTGGCGTGTTTATCTGCGTTTGCGGGTTTTGAAGCCGTTGCCGCTGCTTTCGAGCTCTTCACAGCTTTGGGCGTTGCCCATGTCGCAGCCGCGCTCGAAATAGGCGAGGGCCTGATCCTTGTCTTTGGCCACACCATCACCGTCGCGCAAATGGAAGCCCATGGCGTTGCAGCCGGAAGCGTGGTTGAGCTCACAGGATTTTTCAAAGTAGCGCACGGCTGCGCTGCGATCGCGGGGGGTGCCGTCGCCCTCGCGGTGGAGCCAGGCGAGATTGTTGCAGGCCAGACCGTCGCCTGCTTCGCAGCTCTGCGTATAAAGGGCGAAAGCCTGTTTCAGATCCTGCGCTACCCCTTTGCCATGTTGTTTGGCATTGCCGAGATTGGTGCAGGCGTAGGTATGGTTCATACTGCAGGCCTGCTGGTAATAGGCTGCAGCTGTGGCCGCATCATGTTCCACCCCATTGGCGTGTTCATAAAACAGGCCCAGATTGTAGCAGGCGGCGTCTTCGCCCATGTCGCACCCGAGTTTCGAAAAGTGATGGGCTTTCTCATAGTTGATCTCAACAATGTCGCCCTTGGCATAGGAGCCCCCGAGCAAAGAACAGCCATAACCGGAGCCGCCGTCGCAGCCGCGCTGATAATATTTCAGCGCACGAGTGGCATCGCGTGCGACGATTTCGCCGTTTTCATAGATGATCCCCGCATAGGTGCAGCCGGTGGCATCATAGCCATAGCCCCCCGCGCAGGCAGTACGGTATTTGGAGAGCCCCAGCTGTTTGTCCATCAGCGTGCCATAGCCGTATTCATACATATTGCCCAGCGATCGGCAGCTTTTCCATTGCTGGCGGTCACAGGCGTAGGCATGCAAGAGCGCGGCGCGCGGTTCATCTTTTTCGACGCCTTTGCCACCCGCAAGCAGATGCGCAAGGTTCATACAGGCAGAAGCGATGCGACCGGTGCAGGCGGTTTCAAAATGCGCAACGGCGCGGGTGTAATCTTGTGCTGTGCCATGGCCCTCTTTGAGCACTTCGGCAAAGTTGTTGCAGCCATAGAGATGCCCGGTGCCGCAGGCCTTGCCAAAAAGATCCGCTGCGCGGGGCGCGTCAGCTGCAACGTTTTTCTGGGGCAGTTGGCTCCCATCAGATTGGGTATTTTCACGCCCATGGAGCAAGATACTGCCCAGTTCATTGCAGGCCCAGCCTACGTCTGCGTCACAGCCCAGGGCGAGATAGTCCACGCCCAGGGTGTAGTTGAGATCGGTGCCTTCAGCGCGGGCAAACATATAGCCAGCATCGGCGCAGCTGGGCTGATAGCCCGCTTTACAGGCCTGGGTGTAGAGCGCCAGCGCCTTTGCATTGTCAGGCGAGACGCCGTCGCCTTCATAAAACATATGGCCGAGCTTAAAGCAGCTTTCGCTGTCACCGCCGCTGCAATTGGTGTCGAGCTGAGCGAACCGGTCAGAGTGATCCTGGGCAAAACCGGGAGCAGTGAGTAGAGAAACCGCCAGCGACGCACTGGCAGCCCAGGTGGAATTACGCGTGAAATACATAGAAAGTCCTTTGAAACAGCAGCTGCAAACACATCTTGCAGTGCTTCACATGATAAATTTTTAATAAGCGTTTAAGGCGAGGATGTGGAGGGGTGCTGTGCTTATTAGGGTGCTGCTTTATTCGCCAGCCTCGGCCGCGTTGATCCGGGAGAGGAGCTCACCACAGCGTTTGGTTTGATACTCTGACCCGTCAACAAAAGACGCACGCGCGCGCATCACACGTCCTGGTGCTTCATCCAGCAGGGCGAAATCGGAGTCGAGCTGATGACGCTCTAATGCTAGGGGTAGTTCCAATGGCGTCAGGAGCCCAAAGCGGTCATTGGCCACCAGGATGCCTCTTTGCGGGCGGCAAGCCCTTTCTCCAGGGCACCGGAATTCTTCGGCGACCTGAAGAAAGGGAAGAGCGCTGGATTTTCCTTTGAACCCTTGGGGGGCCAAATTCAGAAAAGGAAATCCGAAGAGCTCAGATCCGAAAGACTGGTGTTTACAAGCTCCAAGGTGTTTCCTCTTGCATCCTCGATCAGAACAGAGCTGCCGTCCTGTGAAATGTGATTTCTGCTCAGGTCGTTATAGGAACGAATACCTCTGGCGGAACTCAGGTCGATTACGTCCCGGCCACCAAAATCCAGGACCCTGTCATCGCCGCGTGAGAATATGAAGTGATCAGCGCCGCGGCCGCCTTGCAGGATATCATTACCAGACCCGCCGTCCAAAGTGTCTCTGCCGCCGCCGCCAATCAGGCGGTCATTCCCAGAACTCCCGGACAAATCATCATTGCCGCCGTTACCCTGAAGCCGGTCATTGCCGCGGCCTCCGTTTACTTGGTCGTTTCCGGATCCGCCTGAAAGTGTATCTCTGCCACTATTCCCTGAGAGCCTGTCACTTCCGGTACCGCCCAGCAAAAGGTCATTGCCACCGCCGCCTTCCAGAGTGTCGCGGTTCTGCTGCCCCCTCAAAACGTCATTGCCACGACCACCCTCCAGAGCGTCGCTGCCCCGGTCGCCGCTGATTGTATCGTTGCCGCCTTTGCCGATAAGCGTGTCGGCACCGCTGCGGCCGGTCATCTGATCGGCTGAACGGCTTCCCATCATGTTCAAAGCAATTGTGTCATCAAGGATAAGGCCCAAGTCGATTATTCCGTCCTGGGTTCCGTCCAGGGCATCGGCTTCATCCAGCTCTGCACCCGACAGCACATACGCGCCGCCTCTATTTTCAAAAGCGACGGCCTGCAGCTGCGGGGCGCCGATCAGGAAGTCCCCGAAACCATCACTGTCGATATTCCCTGCCATGGAGACTGACAGGCCCAACTGGTCATCGCTCCCCAGCGCAGGGCCATCAAAGCGATAGCTGCCCGCGGTACCGGGTACGTTGGACATTAGAATATCCCCGTCCGCGCTGCCATCAGCGGCATCAGCCAGCCGGAGCGCTGCACCGGTCACCAGATAGGTGCTGTTCCCTCCGTTCGCTGCTGAAAAGGGAGCGGAGATCAGGAAGTCGCCCAGCCCGTCGCCATCCCAGTCCCCTGCCGAGGCCACATCGGTCCCGAGCCTTGCACCCGGCGCATCGCCCAGCAACCGGTAAACAGCCGGCGCATCACTGACTTCCAGCCCGGCAATCATAGACAGATCAATGGAATTATCGTCAACGCCGTCCGCCCGGTCAGCGGTTAGCAGTCCCTTGGATGTTATGAGGTAAACCGCGCCGCCGTTGGCCGATCCGGCCTCAGAGTCCGTGGCTGAAATCAGCAGATCATTCAGGCCATCGCCATCAATATCGCCTGCCGTACCCAGACCGCGGCCGAGGCCGTCTTCGAGCGGTGTGTCCACTCCAATGAAACGGTAGCTGCCACCAGCCCCGTCCAGAAATTCGGCATCAATCCGCCCGTCATTGTTGGTGTCAGCCGCACCCAGGGCAGTAGCCGTCACCAGATAGGCAACACCAGCCCCGCCGCTGTGGGTTTCACCGCTAACCAGAAACTGCGGCGTATCGGCGGCGCTGTCCAGGACTTCACCGACTGACACGACATTCGTGCCCAACCCGTCGCCGGACAGCTCGCCATCCACCAGGGTTGTGCCGTTAATGAAGCTCGGTCGCGGAGCGTCATCCGTCATCGTGATTTCGCCATCCACGGTGCCATCCAGAGCATCCAGGCGGTCCAGATCATCACCGGAGACAATCCAGAAACCGCCACGGTCCGGCTCAATCGTTCCGTCCGCGCCGGGCGTTCCGATCAGAAGGCCTTCTGCTGGGCCAATTTGGTCGAAGCTGGCAGGAAGGCGGCCAATACTGCTGCCGAACAGCAAGTTGGCTTCGTTGTTTCCATAAAGTGTATAGGAGGCCTGAGATGTATCGATCCGGCCGTCGATATCGCCATCGGCTGCGTCAGCCGCTGCAAGTTCATCTCCTAAAAAGATGTAAACCGCGCCGGCATTGGTGGCAGAGGTATCGTCAAAGCTAGCGCCGATAATGACGTCGTCGCGCCCATCGCCATCAACGTCGGCAAAGGCAACGGTTTCGCCAAAGCCGGTGTCGCTCTCTGCACCATGACTGAAATGGTAGGCGTTTGTGCCGACAAGCCGAGCGATGTCCAGTTGGTTGTCCCGGCTTCCGTCAGCGCCGTCGGCGGCTGCGAGATCTCCCGTGGTGAGCAGGAAGACCCCTGCATTCTGGGCTTGGCCGAAGTCCGTTTCCGGTCCGCCGATCAGCATTTCTGAGATACCGTCTGCGTTGGTGTCGCCTAGTGCAACCGAGGTTCCAAATTCCTCGGCTGAACCACCACGTGCGGCTGCATCTTCGCCAAGCAAAACAAAGGACTTAATCATACTCTTTTTCTTTCGTTACTCATTAGGACTAAAGGATTGAATGCCTTGTGAGAGCGAGCCAAAATGGCCCTGCACCGCACAATGACGGAAAGGGCCCTTAGCGGCTGCCACATGTTGCTTGCGGTAACGCCAAGCAAGCATTCTGTCTCATTGGGCCGGACGAACTAGTGTTAGGTCCGAAATCAAAAAATGGGTGTGGGTCTCAAATCGATCGGAACTCCCCAGAACTTTGCATTCCGAAAATCTAGCAAATGGCCAGTTGTGCTTTCTATCCCTTTTTGTGAATTGCCGCATGAAAGCCCGCCCAATGCGGTAACAAGTGCGTGACCCCTTTGCTTAGAGGGGGCCTCGACGATCTATTCCCGTACCGCAGCCTGAGCTGAGGGAGCGGGTATGCGAGACCGGGAAAGCGGATTTTGAAAGGAGTACCCGCTACTTTTCGGACGTAGGGGTTTGCAGTTGCAGCGAATGTCCGCAAGGTTCCGGACGGAGCATCGTTCGGTTTGAAATTCTGCATTTGATTGCGAATGGCCGCTCTGGAGAAGCTGCACTGCGGCGGCGGAAACCCTGACCAAGGGCAGCTCTGAGCCGTCCACACCGAACGGCCCAAGTGAGCCAATTTCAACAGCTGCA
Source organism: Leisingera sp. ANG-M1 (assembly GCF_000813745.1). GTDB lineage: Bacteria > Pseudomonadota > Alphaproteobacteria > Rhodobacterales > Rhodobacteraceae > Leisingera. The sequence goes on from NZ_JWLC01000007.1 coordinate 201,535, forward strand.
GCTATTGTCAGTGCGTCTGCAAATTCGTCGTAGAAAATTGCGCCAGCGCGCTGCCCCCATTGTGTGAATCCGCATTTCCAATTTTAGATGCCTACAACCGATAGCAGCCACCTACGCCACTGCTTTTTTATTTTGAGAACCAACGGGATTTTGACAAGCCAACCGCCCCTGGCCGTAAGGGTGAGTGCACTGCCCTCCCCCTCGGGCACCCCAATTAGATAAGGACGTTTCCTAGGCTGCGCCTGCGGGCCGCACCAACCCTGTCGAATAGTAATGCCTCGACCTCTCCCCCGTTCGCCGCGTGGCAGATCAGCTGGAACAGGCGCCTTCGGCGTCTGGCTTGCACTTCAGCCGCCAGCGTATAGAACCGAAAGGACGGGGAATGGAACGACTGTGGGTGCCAAATGGCAAAACTATGCGTCGATCAACAAGAAGTGTCGGGCGACACATAGTATTTCCATCTAGGATCCGCCAAGTCATTGATTGCAAACCAAAGGGGTTCTCTCGATCGCACCAGTCTTTCCTTTTACGACTCATAGGTTTTCCATTGGCGGAAGCAGAATTTCATGCCGTGCGCGGCGAAATCGGACTTTAACCGACTTTGATCAATGCTGCATCTCACTCGAACGTCAGCTATAGGCAGGGAACGCTGATCGCCGAGTTCACCCCACAAGCTAGACGAGTGGGGTTGTAAGCGCCTGTAAAACTTCACCGGAGACATGATGATTTACTACGACAAATTCGAAACGTGGGGCGGGTCTTTCGGCGACCTAGTCGTTGATCTGGTGGGAAAGGAAGTGGTTGATAACCTCGCTGCGTCGACCTTCGAATATATTGAAGATGCGGGCGATTACGTGGTCAGCCATACGGATGTCATATCAATTTAAGACGCAATTCAAAGCTGGCTCCAGGCACGTGATTTTTGCGTCTTCCATGGAACTAGACTGTTGCCCGAGGAAATTCTCTCTGTGCAGCAGGAAGGCCTACGCCCCTTGATTGCCGGTGACCGCGAAAAACGCCTTAGAGAAATCCTTGAGCGCCATTCCAATTGGAATTCTATAAAAAACAAACTTTGTGAAATACTTGAAAATGTTGGCCCAAAGGAAAAGCAGGGCCGAAGGGAAGGGCAAGTCCATTTTAGCCTTTCCAGATCAGGGTTGGTGAATGGATTCGACCATTATTTGACGCATGGGTCAGAGTTTGATCAGCATGTTGTGCGGCTGCTATTTGGTGACCAGTCAGGCCTCCAGTTGCTCAACTCTGAGACCGTTCCCTTCCTTGTTCATGTCTGCTTCAGCGGCGAAGAGCTCATTCAAGGCGCTCATCCGCACTTCAGCTATTCCGACATCTTGGGCATGGGCGAAATACCTGGGATTGCACGAACCTTCCTTAACCCCTGGGCATTCAAAGCGGCAAATCCTAGCTTTGATATCGAAAAGCTGCGAACCGACTGTTGTATGACGCAACGGGTCGCAATCCTGCCCGAACGAATCTCAAATATCGAAACGCTTAGCGACTTGGCCAGAAACTAAGTGTAGGGAAAAAACACTTTGGTTATCTGCTGCTAGCCTAAGTCAACCGATCCTGGGTTGCCGTCCGAAATCTCGAAGCAGACTTTTACGCGGTTAAGCCATGGCCCCTTGTATCTGTGCCGGGGTCTAGCCATATTGAAACCGTGCCGCGCATGGCCATTCCGGTCCGGGTTTCCCATGAAGAACATGCGCACAGATGATCGCAACAAGGCATCCTCACCCAGGGTCTTCGTGGCGGCAATGGACCGAGCCCTCGATCTCGATGACCCTTTTGGGAAACGAAATAGCCATGTCTGATCAAAAATCTGATCAAAAATCTGATCAAAAATTCGGCCTCCCGGCCACCACCGACGTTGCCAAAGCCCAGGCCAAGCGCCTGCGGACTGCCCTCGCCCCGGACTACAAGGTCGGGCATAGTCAAGCACTCGAACTCATCGCCCGGGTACATGGAGAAACCAGCTGGGGGCGTTTGAACTCGCTTATCAGCACCTCCGAGCCGGTTCCCCCAAAGCGAGAGGAAACTCCTCAAAGCGCACCAGCCACCAGACCGCCATCTCCCTCCGGAAAGATGCTCGAACAACGCACCATTAGGGCGCTGTTGAGCGGCCTCGAGAAGGCCCGAGACACCGCACCTACCGGAAAAACCCGGGCCAAAACTGCCGAGCTTTTGAAGCAGGAAATTATTCTCCCGATCTCCCTTGAGGGCTGGCTAGACACGCTGGACCCTAATCTAGGTGGAATGGTTTTTGACATAGGGGCGGACACAATCACAGAGCTATCCGGTGCGGCGGAGATTGCGCGGTATCACCGACCGAAGGCCACCGACACGACCACTTATGCTACCACGGGACTACGCCCTGCTGGGTTTGCCGCAGTACTAGTCTGGCTCGAACGTCTCGGCTTCGACACACACCCGGAGGTGTTTTATGAAGACTTCCTCCCCAAAATTAGGCGCGCCAAGCTCCTAGACGGGGATGAGCTGACCTGTCTCTGGCACGCTCGTGAACGCAAGAAATTCAAGACATTCGAAACTTTTAACGGTGGCGTCGTTGTAGAGGATCCTGAGTACGTGTCCTTTACCGGCCGGACCGGGCTAAACATCCGTGCGACACGGAGCAAGGATCCGCTGGGACCGATCCAGTCCCTGAGCATCTTTCGTTGAGCGATAAGAGGCCCGCCTTTTTGTCATAAGGCAGGGGCAAATTCTCTTGATCTTGAACGACAATGAACCCGCCCTTTTGGGGCGGGCCTTTTGTTACTAGAGCGTCTTTTGCATGTAGAAGGCGCTGAGTGCCACTAACTGCTGGCTCGGGCTTTAAGCACTTTTGCCAGTTGGCGATAATCACCCACCGACGGGTCTTTGACAATCAAGGGTAGAGCTTCCAGTAGGCGTGGGAATGATCTGATCTCTGCGCGCTCAAGAACGCTTATGCAAAGATTAAAGTTGTTCGAATTGTACCACGGCATTTGCCCTTCTGAGAGAAGCCATGTCTCCTCTACGAAGTTGATCCGTTCCCATGGGTTCATGCGTTCAGGTGTTTTGCCTTCGCGCAACCGCCACATTGGGAAGTAGTCCCTGGAGAATAGAACTCGGCTTCCATCTTGTTCAGTCCAAACACCATAGGGAACGTAAAGGCGCATCGGAATAAAAAGTGGCAATGGAGTGCGAGGTCCGATGTACTCGAAGTCAGCCACCCCGGCATTTGCTGACTTGTGAGTAATAACACGGGTTGGTCGGCCAAATTCACGCAAAATGACATGTTCACCATTGCGGCCTGGGCTTTTCAACTTTCCGATTTGGCCAGGTTGGCGCCAACCTTGCGGCGGAAGGGCAGTTTTTTCAAAGACCTGAGTAATGACCTGGATTGCGCGGCTCATGTCAGACGTGCGGCCACTACGAAAAATGGTATTTGCAAGAACATGTTGGGCGGCCACTGGACCTACACCAAGCTGGTTCGAGATCTGTGCCGTGGTAGTGATCTCGATTTCAATCAGTTGGTCTTCTGAAAGGTTATGCTCTCCAGGTTCCGTTGGCCCGTTCCGGCTGAGATCAAAGTAGTCTTTGTAACCAACGGCCGTCGAGATTACCTCACGGCACTGACTCAGGGACGCTGCCGATTCGTGCACCAGCATTTTGGCGGCTTTGTTCACGCTACCGATAGGCAGATGACGTAGTCTCATGATTTAACTCCAACCAGAGCTGTATCTCAACGTGTCCACTGCGCTAGATGCTCTGATTCGGGTTGCATCAAGAGTTCTTCAAACCTGCCGGGTAGGCTTTGCCAATGTGGACGGCTCGGGTGGCGTGCTCCGGAAATTTGAAACTAGGAGCTCCATTTAGAATTTTCAACCATTCTTCCGAAGTGACTGCGAAAATTTCCGACCAGGAGAAGTTTAAAGGGGGTCACTAATTTGCGTCCTGTGTTGCAGTAGAGTTCCCTATCGAGATGCCCTTTTCCTCTGGTGAACCGCTGATGTCTTCTGTTGTTCGTTCGGTAGAGCGAACTATCAAACACTCGAGTTCTTGGAGAAACTATTGTCACGCATGGCTACCAACGCTTGATCAACCGATGCCGCAACGCGGCGTAACCAAAACGGCCGTTGTTCGCGGAAGCAACTAGGACCCCTTAGTGGCGTGCAGAAGTGTAAAGGTTCTTGTTGAAATTGTGCGTGTAATACATACGGTAGTGGTGTGTGCGGGCGGAGCGCACGGCGCTAGTTCCCATTGCAGGGACTAAACTTAAAGCACGGGTCAACGGCCCAGTTTCGGCTACCTCTAGGGCCTCTAGGGGGCTAAACGGTGAAAAAATTACGCTCGCACACACCAGGAGAATAGGTTGAACGACATGAGCAGTGACCCCTTCGGCAATATTTGGATCACGAGCCGAATTCGCATGGATGCCCACGCGAAGTTCACTCGCCTCGACCGACTTTCACACATAACTTTGACGATTTACTCAGTCGCTCTACTCGGTTTTTCTGTATTCCAATCTCATTTAGCAAACACTCCCCTTGGACCCTACACCTCAGAGATTTCTATAGTTCTTTCTGCCAGCATTCTTTGTGCCTCTCTTGTGGTATAGGGGTTGGGATTTGGGGAAACAGCCAGAAATCACCGTGAATGCTATTTATCCTTACAAAAGCTTTATGATGCTGATTTGAGTGAAGTGGATAAAAGAGTTGCCTACCAAGACATTCTAGAGAAACACCCAGACCAAAGCGATCTTGACTATGAGCGATTTATCTTTCGGAAATTATGGATTGAGGATACGTCATTGGAAACGGCGCGAGGGCCTGTAAAAATGGGTTGACCGAGGGCTGTTAAGTACTTGGTGAAAGAACTTTTTGTTTGGGTGTTCGGGGTGGCTATGATCACCTCTCCCGCCATTGTTATTGCTGCGATCTATGTCATCTAATGATCAAAGCCTGCTATTTGAATTTTTCTTCTGTGAAGAAAATCTATCCCGTATATTCGATGAGCGTATTAGAGATGCAAAATTCATTGGTTTGGATGGAGTGAGCGCTTCAGCGCTGGAAGAGAACCTTGAAGACGTTGTTGCCACAGTGGTGATGAAGATACATGCGGGCCGCTACAGGTTCACTAGGTTTCGTGAAAAACTGATCATTAAGAACCATAGAAACCCCCGAGGCAGATCGAGATCCCAACGGTCCGAGACGCCCTGGTGTTGCGCGCACTGTGTGACTATCTAACCAGATTCTTTGATGATTGCCGCATGACACCGCCGCATGATGTCATCAAACGTTTAGCTACGGCAGCACGGGCGGCAGCGGCCGATGATTGTTTTCTGCGGATGGATGTCGTCAACTTTTACCCGACCATTGCTCATGATCTGCTGCTTGCGCAGCTGAGGAAACGTGTGCCAGATCACCTCGCATTGCAGCTTGTTCGTGACTCGATAGCGACACCAACAGGGTTTGATGAGCCGGAAAGACGTTCGCTGGGCGTCCCGCAGGGGCTGAGCATATCGAATATTCTATCAATGGTTTACATTCATGACTTCGAGACCTCCTGCAATCGGAAACACAATTATTTTCGATATGTAGACGACATTGTGGTCCTAGCAAAGCAAGGAGAAGTCAGCGGAATTCACTCAGATATCGAAGAATATCTTTCTGACCGTCTGCGTTTGGAAACCCATCCGCTGGAGGAAGGAGGAGGTATGACAATGATTTCAACTGTGGCTATGGGAACAGACTATCTAGGGTACAGGGTTAGAGCCACTGGTCTCAGTATTCGTGATACGTCGTACAAAATAATGTTTCGTGCGATTGTAGGGTGCTTGCGGTCTTTACGAGGCACAGGCACAGTGGAACAAGTGCTTTGGAAACTCAATTTGATCGTCACTGGTTGCCGATTTGAGAACCGTTCCGTTGGTTGGGTTTTCTTCTTTCGGCAGTCAACGGACATGGCACAGTTTCACCGCATGGATGTTTTCGTCGCGAAACAAATGGGAATCTATGGACTTGCGCACCAAGTTGGCCGGGCCAAGAGTTTCGTAAAAGCTTATCGCGAGATCAGGTATAATCGAGAGGCGACGACCCATATCCCAGATTTTGATCACTTCACTCTAGCTGACAAAATTCGCGTCATTTCTCTTATTCGCGGGATTTCGGAGGAGCGTCTAGGTCGAATGGACCGGGAAGATCTTGATGAGCTCTATTGGTCAATCGTTCGAGGGCAAGTGGCCAGAATGGAGCGGGAGACCGTGGATTTCGGTGCAAACTCTGGTGGTTATTGACGGCTAATCTACCAAAGAACACTGCTATATGGTGAGCTATGGTAGCGATAGACAGCTGATTTCCGTCCCGGCTGCTTTCCTCCTGCCCATCCTGTCTAGTTTAGAATGTGATCGCGGACGAGACCGCGATCGCTTGCACAGGAGACAGCCGCGCCTCCGCTCCGCTCTTGCGCGCCTGGCATCTTCCGTTTGATTAGTCCGCCTGCCATCCGGCTGGCAATCTGAACACGGGTTCTGATGCCGCTGCGCGTCAGCCTCCACGGAGAAATCCGGTTCCTCCCGCGCCAGGCGCGGGCCCCTCCCAATTTCGCCGCTTCGGCCCCGTGTGTCAGATCACCTTCCGGCCGCAGTCCGGGCTGCGCCCACCCTGCTTTGCCCTCCGGAAGACACGAGGTCTTCCGAAGTGAAAATCAGGGAAGGCTTCGCCACTGGCGGAATAGGAGGCGCGAGCGGAGATGTTGGAGACACGGAAAAAGGAAAGGTTCTGTCGCAACTGGCAAAACTATCTGTCGCCCGACAAGAAGGTAGTGGCGGACCGAGGAGGATTCGAACCCCCGACCCCTTGATTCGTAGTCAAGTACTCTATCCAGCTGAGCTATCGGTCCACTGCGGCGGGGTTTAATCATAGCACCGCAGAGTCGCAACCCCAAAAACAAAAATAGTTTCACCTGCCTGTTACGTTTTGCCCTGACAGGGATGGAACGGTCAAAGCGCACCGTCCCCCTTGGGCAGGCAAATCTCAAACACCGTGCCTTCCGGGCCGGTGTTCTTCAGCATCACTGAACCGCCGTGGCCGCGGGCCAGCTCGCCGGCAATCGCCAGCCCCAGCCCGGTGCCGCCCTTGCGAGCACCGCCCTGAAACGGGGTGAAAAGGTTGTCCTGCGCTTTTTTCGGCAAACCCGGGCCGGTGTCGGCCACAGTGATCAGCCAGGCCTCGTCGCCGTCGCTGGCGGAAATCACGACTCTGCCAGGCTTGCCGGTGGCGGCGATCGCCTGGCGGGCGTTGCGCACCAGGTTCATGATGATGCGGAACAGCTGCTCGGGATCGGCGCGCAGCATCAGCCCCGGCGCCACTTCGCTGACGATCTCCACCCCGGCCTCTCCCGCCGCCAGGGTTTCGCTTTCGGCAATATCTGCTGCCAACTCGCCCAGCGCCACATGGGCAAAGGCGGGGGCCGGCTCTTCCGCGCGCCCAAAGGCAAGCGTGCCCTCGCACAGGGACACTGCGCGGGTGATCGAATTCACCAGCTTTGGCGCCAGACGGCGCACCAAGGGGTCCTCGCTCATCTCGATACGGTCGGTGAACAGCTGCGCCGAGGTCAGGATATTGCGCAGATCATGACTCACCTTTGCCACCGCTCCGCCCAGCTGCGCCAGCCGCTCGCGCTGCTTCAGCGCGTGGGTCAGCTCGGTCTGCAACTGCATCAGCGCCTCTTCCGCCTCGCGCAGCTCCACTACGCCGGAACTTGGGTTGATGATGCCGCGCCCGTCTTCCGGCGCTGCCGCATAGCGCTGCATATAGCCGATCACCCCTTTGATCGGCTTCACCAGCACAATCCGCACCGCGACAAATAAGAGCAGCGCCGTAAAGACTGAAATCACCGCCGAAAGAATCAGGATCCGCACCCCGTAGTCCACCATTGCGGCGCGCAGGGGCGCGGTCTCCATGGTGACCTCGATCAGCAGGCCCGCATCCCGCACCGGCGCCCCGATCACCCGGATGATCTCATTCTCCGGGCGCAGCAGACGGTTCATTGCATCCATGATCAGCACCATGGCGCCTGCCATGCGCAAATCATAGGTGGCACCGATCTCCTGCGGGATCGGCGAGGCCAGCATCAGCTGGCGGATTTCATCGCGGCGCAGCACCACGTTGTAGACGCCCGCATTTTCCAGAAGCTCCGCTTCCAGCTCGGTCTCAAGCATGTCGTCTGCCAGCAATGCCAGCGAGGCGATCTGCGCCCGCTGCAGCCGGTCAGACAGGTAATCCTCGCGGAACCGCGCGATCGATGGCACAAAGATCAGAACCTCGGCCAGCATCACGAAGACCGTGGTCAGGATCAGAAATCTGCCCGAAAGCGTGTTGAGCATTCCGCCGCCTTTGCTTCAAGGAATCCAGCGCTGAACAAAGCGCACTGCGCGTTTAACAAAGCTACTCTCAAACAGCCGCGGGGAAAAATACGCCCCTGCCGCCCGCTTGTTAATTTCGCTGATACTTGGATAAGGCGCAACCATTGCCGCCACTTGGCTCATTTTCAGGTTGTTGGCGATGGCCATCGACCACAATCCGATCTGCTCGCCCGCCTGATGGCCTGCGATGGTGACGCCGACGGGGCGGCCCTTGAACACCATCACCTTGACGAAACCCTTGGTCTTGCGCTCGGCAATGGCGCGGTCGTTGTGGTGGTAGTCGAACCGTGCCACTTCCAGTTTCACGCCATAGATGTCCCGCGCCTGTGCCTCGGTCAGCCCGACCTGCGCCAGTTCCGGATCGGTATAGGTGGCCCAGGGGATATGGCTGGTCTTGGCTTTGGAGGGCAGGCCGAACAGGGCTGAGCGGATGATGATGCCCGCATGATAGCCCGCCACATGAGTGAACTGCAGCCCGCCAGCCACATCACCAATGGCGTATACCTTCTTGTTGGTGGTCAGCAGGCTCTCATCCACCTTGATGCCGTTGCCCTGGGTCTCAATCCCGGCGGCCTCAAGGTTCAGCCGTTCCATATTGGCCTTGCGCCCCACCGCCATCAGCAGATGCGTGCCCTTGAAGCGGCTGCCGTCCTTGGTCTCGACTTCAATGGCCCCTGCCTGCCCGCCAATGCGCGAAACCATGGCGCCCTCGGCGATCTCCACGCCCTCGGCGCGCAAACTGTCCAGCACCAGGGCTGCAGCCTCTGGGTCATCTTTGCCCAGCGCCTTGTAGCCCTCGATCACTGTCACCTTGCTGCCCAGCCGGATATGCGCCTGCGCCATCTCCATGCCAATCGGGCCGCCGCCGATAATCAGCAGATGCTCCGGCTTTTCACGCAGCTCAAACAAGGTCTCGTTGGTTTCATAAGGAACTGTGTCCAAGCCGGGAATCCGCGGCACCAGCGGCGAGGATCCTGTGGCAATCACCACCCGCCGCGCGGTGATGCGGTGCGGGCCGGCCTCGACCTCGGTGGGCGACACGAAACGTCCGAACTCCCGGATCACCCGCACGCCGAAGCCTTCGAACCGCTCCTGGCTGTCAACCGGCGCGATCGTATCAATCACTGCTTGCACATGATCCTTGGCGGCAGCGTAGTCCGCATGCGGCACCTGATCTGCGACACCAAAACCCTGCGTATGGGCCTGCACATGCGCCGCCTTGCCGCTAGCCAGCAGCGCCTTGGAGGGCACACATCCATAGTTCAGGCAGTCGCCGCCCATCTTGTGGCCTTCCAGCAGCACCACCGATGCGCCCATCTGGCTGGCCCCTGCTGCCACCGACAACCCGCCCGACCCGGCGCCGATGACCAGGAGATCACATGTAATGCTGCTCATGACTTACAGACCCTTGTTTTTCTTGCCGCGGATGGATTTCACGATGATCGGCATTGCCGCCAGCACGCACAGGCCCAGAATCGGCCCGATCACATGCGGCTCCCACAACAGGCTCAGATCCGGGCTCTCGCCGCGGTCGAACACCTCACCCAGGCCGACCCCGATCCAGGTAAACACGATGCCGCCCGGAATGATGCCCACCGCAGTGGTCCACAGGAAGTTGCGGAACTTCACCCCCACCAGCGCGGGCAGCAGATTGGCGACAAAGAACGGCACTGCCGGCACCAGCCGCAGCAGCAGCAGAACCTCGATCTCATTCTGCCGCAGCGCCTGCTTCAGCATCTGCACCCGGCCCTCGGCTGATTCCATCTTGGCAGTCAGCGTGGCCCCAAGCCCCCAACGCGCTGCCAGGAATATCCCCGCAGCACCAATAGTCGCCGAAATCACATTAAAGGCTGTCCCGGTTAACAGCCCGAACAGAAACCCGCCGGTGACCGAGGCCACTGCCGCACCGGGCAGCGAGAACACCACGATCACGATATAGATGCCGATGAACAACGCCGCGAGGCCCAGATAGTTCTGGTCGCGGAAGGCCATCAGCGCCTCGCGGTTGTCGCGCAGCGTGTCAAAGGTCAGGTAGTCCTTCAGAGTCATCGCCCCGACCAGCGCGACCGCCACAAGGGCGATCAACGGCAGGTGACGGGCCAGGCCAGGCTTGCTGCCGGACTGGGAATCGGTTTTCGGGGTCTCGCTCATATCGCTCATAGGTCCGTCTCTATAGGTGCCCTTTGTTGCTACGTGTTAAATGGCCTGCATGCGAGGGCACGGCAGCCCGGCTCACGGCCGCTTGATCACCCGCCCCCGGATTCGTGAGATTTGTGGCAGAATCAGGCGGGGCTTGTTACATCCACCTTGCCCGGAGACGGCTTCCGGCGCGGTTTTTGGCAGAAATGTTGCACATCTTCCCGAAAACCCGTGCTGCAGGGTTTGACTTACCCGCCGTTCGCTTCTAAAGACCGGGCTTCGAGATAGACCCCGGGCGGGCGATTCCGCTGTGCCCGTAGACAATGTGGAGACCGGAGCGATGAAACGCACCTATCAGCCTTCGAACCTGGTTCGTAAACGCCGCCACGGCTTCCGTGCGCGCATGGCCACCAAAGCAGGCCGCAAGATCCTGAACGCTCGCCGCGCACGCGGCCGCAAAGAACTGAGCGCATAAGCTCAGTTCCCGTTCTGACGGACATGACACCGCCGGAGGCCCCCAAGGACGGCAACGCTGCCCGCGGGGATACGCCTCCGGCGGTGTCCGTTTGCGCATCTGCTGCGCCCAAGCCCGAGGTCATGGCCAAGCGCCGTGATTTCCTCGCCTGCGCCCGCCCGCCTGCCCGCAAGCAGGGCACCAAGGGGATGATGGTGCAGGGCCGGAACCGAAAGGACGAGGGCGGCATCCGCGTCGGCTTCACCTGTTCCAAGAAAGTCGGCAATGCCGTTGCCCGCAACCGTGCCAAGCGCCGCCTACGCGAGGCCGCGCGGATGATTCTGCCCATCCATGGCCGCCCCGGCTGGGACTATGTTCTGATCGGCCGGGCCGTAGAAACCGCCCAGCGTCCCTTCGAGGAGCTGAAGCGCGACCTGGTCTACGCCTTGAAGAAAATCCACGGGAAGTAGCCGGCCGGACTTTTGGCCTCATTGCCACGCAGCCGCCCTGCCCCTATCTATCCCGCATGACCCTGCTGGCTCAAATCTTCGCCCTGCCCGTGCGCGCCTACCGGCTGCTGTTCAGCCCCTGGGTCGGCTTCAATTGCCGTTACCAGCCCACCTGCTCGGCCTACGCGCTGGAAGCGCTGGAGAAACACGGGGCCATCAAAGGCGCCTGGCTCACCGCGCGCCGCATCGGCCGCTGCCATCCCTTTGGTGGCGATGGATATGACCCGGTGCCGGATCAAACCAGCCGCAAACCCGGTGAGTAATCCTCTCCCCCCGGCGCTTTTGCTGCATTTTTGCCACAGTAAGGAAATCCGGCATGATCCGCAGCCTGGCGGCCATGCTAACCGGTGCGAACGATCAACCTATAGATGCAGGGAGGGCTGTTCATGAACAATCTGGTTCGCTCGCGACGCGCTCCCGCAGCTTATGCAGGTATGGCAGCCGCCGGTTCCGGCTGGCCTATGACCCGCTCCATGCGCTGACCCGCGCCTGCTCTGATCGTCACTTCCCAAACCACCGACAGCTAAGCCTCTGCCAGAGCCCGTTTTCCGGCTCACGCTGACCGCTTTAGCGTCACCTTTCAACTTCACACAACAGGACCCGGCTGCCCGCAGCCGGAGAAAACCATGACACGCACAGAGTTTACCACGCCTATCCGCGACCCCCATGCCGCCCTGGCCCAGATCCTGGCCGACCTCGGCCTGCGCCGCACCCTGACGGCGATCCTGCGCCAGATCCTTGCCGCCCACAGTCCTCCGCGAAAAGCAGCGCGCACCCAGGCGCTCAGCAACCACATGCGCCGCGACATCGGCCTGGCGCCGCTGCCCGAGGAACTGCCCTCGTCGCGCGGCTACCTGTAGCTCAGGGCTGAACCACCAGAGGCCGGCACAGGCCCGGCCTTTGGGCATTTGCCTTTTTTCCTTGGCAAAACGCGCGGCCTCGGCTAGGGCGCGGCCATGCTTGATGATGATCTGGACGAAATCCACCCGCTGTTTGCAGGCGCACCCTCGACGACTGAGTTCAAGAAACTCAGGAAGCGCATCGTACGCTATGCGCGCGAAGCGATCGAGCAATACGGCATGGTGGAGCGCCGCGAAGACGGCAGCACGCCCAAGTGGCTGGTCTGCCTGTCCGGCGGCAAGGACAGTTACACACTGCTGGCGGTTCTCTACGAACTGAAGTGGCGCGGCCTTTTGCCGGTGGATCTGCTGGCCTGCAACCTGGACCAGGGCCAGCCCGGCTTTCCGGCTACTGTTTTGCCCGAGTTCCTGGAAAAGATGGGCGTGCCGCACCGGATCGAATACCAGGACACCTATTCCATCGTCGTCGACAAGGTGCCGCAGGGCCGCACCTACTGCGCCCTGTGCTCGCGCCTGCGCCGCGGCAACCTATACCGCATTGCCCGCGAAGAAGGCTGCTCGGCGGTGGTTTTGGGCCATCACCGGGATGACATCCTGGAAACTTTCTTCATGAACCTGTTCCACGGCGGCCGGCTAGCAACCATGCCGCCCAAGCTGGTCAATGAGGAAGGCGACCTGTTCGTGTTCCGCCCGCTGGCGCATGTGGCCGAGGCCGACTGTGAGAAATTCGCCCGCTCGATGAACTACCCGATCATCCCCTGCGACCTCTGCGGCAGCCAGGACGGGCTGCAGCGCCAGCAGGTGAAACAGATCCTGGATCAGTGGGAATCAAATTCACCCGGGCGGCGCCAGGTGATGTTCCGGGCGCTGATGAATGCGCGTCCTTCGCACCTGCTCGACCCGAAACTGTTCGATTTCGCGGGTCTGGAACTGAAGAATCCGGTTTCCGAACCGGAAATAGATGGAATTCCCAAGCTGCGTTAACTCCCGGGTTAGAACAGCGCCTTAGTCTCATGCCGGAACGACTGGCTGCAGACGAAAGGTCTGAGAATGACAAACACGGGTTCAGGTCTCCTGGCGCGCCTCCGGCAAACCCTTGCCCCCGCACTTTTCGGGCCGCCCGTGCTCGCCTTTCTGCCTGCCCTCACCCTGGCCACCTATTGGCTTGGCGGCGAGGCTGCGCTGCTGTCGGTTGCCCTCGGCCTGCCGGTGCTGATTGCCGCGACCGGCGGCTTCAGCAAGCTCGGCGGCTCCAGCCTTCCGCGTGACAGTGTCACCGGCATGATTCTGCGCGACGGGTTTGAAAAGGAAACCGCCCGCATTTACGAGGAATGCGCCGATTCCGATCTCCGCTCAGCCATCTTTGTGCTGGAGCTGGATGACTACAAGGATCTGGCGGACCGCCACGGCCAGGAAGCCGGCGACCGGATCATGCAGCATTGCGGGGCGCAAATCGCCTCGGTGCTGCGCCAAAGCGATACGGTGGCCCGGATCGGCGACAGCCGGTTTGCCATCGCCCTTGCGCCCACGTTGCAGCTGGACCTGGAACTCTGCATTCAGCTGGCGGGCCGGATGCAGACCGCCGCCGAAGAACCTGTGCCTCTGGACGGCACCACTGTCTACATGACCTCCTCTATCGGCTTCTGCCAGCGCAACCGGGCTCCCGCAACAGGTGCCAACGACTGGATCAGTTCCGCGACCACCGCCCTGGCCGAAGCTCAAAGCAGCGGCCCCGGGGGCATTCGCGCCTTTTCCGCCGACATGTCGGGCCGCGGCAATTCCCGCACCAACCTGCGCGAGGAGGCCGCCGCTGCACTGGAGGGCGGTCAGATCCAGGCCTGGTTCCAGCCGCAGATCTGCACTGACACCGGCCGGGTATCGGGATTTGAAGCCCTGGCGCGCTGGTCGCACCCGGTGCAAGGGCTGATCCCGCCCTCGACCTTCCTGCCCGCGCTGGAAGAAGCCGGGCTGATGGACCGGCTCAGCCAGGTGATGCTCTACAACGCTTTGGTCGCGATCAAGGCCTGGGACGCAGCGGGCGTGCATGTGCCCAGCGTCGGGGTGAACTTCGCCACCCAGGAACTGCGCAACCCCGGTCTTGCCTCCCGGGTGAAATGGGAGCTTGAGCGTTTTGAGCTGCCGCCGGAACGGCTCTGTGTGGAAATTCTGGAAACCGTGATGACCGATCAGCCCGATGATGTGGTCACCCGCAACATCCTGGCGCTGAGCGACCTGGGCTGCCAGATCGACCTGGATGATTTCGGCACCGGCCATGCCTCCATCGCTGCGGTGCGCCGTTTCAGCATTTCCCGCATCAAGATCGACCGCTCCTTTGTCATGAAGGCGGACCGGGATCCGGAGCAGCAGAAACTGATCTCCGCCATCCTCACCATGGCCGAGCGGCTGGATCTGGAAACCTTGGCCGAGGGTGTCGAAACCGCAGGCGAGCATGCCTTACTGGCGCAGCTGGGCTGCGGCCATGTCCAGGGCTTCGGCATCGGCCGCCCGATGCCCTTCGACCAGACCCTGGATTGGATCACCGCCCATGAGGCCAAGCTGCAGGACGCTCCGGTGATCGGCCGCCATACGCCCTGAGCGCCCGAATCCTCGCAATTCCTTTGATTTTCTGCCGCGCCGGGGCCCTATGCCGCCCCGGCGCGCCGCGATTCTGCTTGACCTTTGCGGCCCACCTCTGTTGAACCCCTTCTGTCATTCCATGCACGAGGCGCCTGTCCCCAATGGACGATCAGAACAAAAATCTTATTCTCGCAACCGCACTCAGCTTTCTGGTGATCCTCGGGTGGTACACCCTGTTCCCGCCGCCGGAGCCGGAACAGGCGCCTGAAACCGCAATCAGCGAAACCGCGCCAGCAGGCGATACCGCCCTGGCACCCAGCGCCTCTGCGGATGCGGTGGCCGGAACCGCCGCGGAAGAGGCCGAAGCCCCGCAAGCGCCGCGTGTCTCCATCGACACCCCGCGGGTGACCGGCAGCATCTCGCTGCAGGGCGGCCGGATCGACGACCTGTCGCTGAAAGACTACCGCGAGACCCTGGACGCAGACTCTCCGATCGTCAAACTGCTGAAACCCGTGGGCGAAGCCCAGGCCTATTACGCGCTTTACGGCTGGGCTCCGGGCGCGGGCCTGAGCCCCAGCGACGTGCCGGGCGCCAACACCGTCTGGACCGCACCCGCTGACGCAACCCTGACCCCCGAAAGCCCGGTCACCCTCACCTGGGACAACGGCAAGGGCCTGGCATTCTCGCGCACCATCTCGGTGGATGAAAACTACATGTTCTCGGTCACCCAGTCGGTTACCAACACCTCCGGCGGCACCGTCGCCCTGGCGCCATATGGCACCCTGGCACGCCACGGCCAGCCTGCGGACCTGAAGAACTTCTTCATCCTGCACGAGGGCCTGGTGTCGATGGCGGACGGCGAGCTGGCCGAAACCGATTATGACGACATGGCCGATTTCGAGCCCGATCCGCGCGACGGCTCCAAATCTGAGGTCAAACAGGTCGAAACCAACGGCTGGACCGGCTTCACCGACCATTACTGGATGTCCACCCTGGCGCCTGCTCCGGGTCAGCCCTTCCGCTCAATCGCCAAATTCGACGAACGCCGCGAGATCTACCAGACCGACATCGTGCTGCCGACCGTGACCTTGGCCGACGGCCAGTCCTCGGAAGTGACCACCGAACTGTTTGCCGGCGCCAAGGAATGGGCCACCATCCGCGGCTACCAGAAAGATGGCATCCAGGGCTTCCTCGACTCGATCGACTGGGGCTGGTTCTTCTTCCTGACCAAGCCGATGTTCGCTGTGCTGCACTGGCTGAACGTGATGATCGGCAACATGGGCTGGGCGATCATCGGCCTCACCGTGCTGATCAAGATCCTGGTCTTCCCGCTGGCGTATAAATCCTATGCGTCGATGGCGAAGATGAAGGAACTGCAGCCGGAGATGGAGAAGCTCAAAGAGCGCGCCGGCGACGACCGCCAGAAGATGCAAAAGGAGATGATGGAGCTGTACAAAAAGGAGAAGGTGAACCCCGCCGCGGGCTGTCTGCCGATCCTGATCCAGATCCCGATCTTCTTCTCGCTCTACAAGGTGATCTTCGTCACTCTGGAACTGCGCCACGCGCCCTTCTTCGGCCCCTTCCAGGACCTCAGCGCGCCGGACCCGACCTCGATCATGAACCTCTTCGGCCTGCTTCCCTTTGCAGCACCGGCACCGGAAAGCATCCTGGCCCTGGTCTTTATCGGCATCCTGCCGATCCTGCTCGGCATCTCGATGTGGCTGCAGCAGAAACTGAACCCGGCGCCCACCGACCCGACGCAGCAGATGATCTTTGCCTGGATGCCCTGGGTGTTCATGTTCATGCTCGGCGGCTTTGCCTCCGGCCTGGTGGTCTACTGGATCGCCAACAACACGATCACCTTCGCGCAGCAGTATCTGATCATGCGCCGCCACGGCTATACGCCGGACGTGTTCGGCAACATCAAGTCGGGCTTCAAGAAGAAGCCCAAGGCCGACAGCTGATGACCGCCGAGGTCACACATATCTGGCGCCACCCGCTCAAATCGCATGGGCGGGAGGCACTGGAGGACGTTACCGTGAGCGCCGGGCAGACCATGCCCGGCGACCGCGTTTGGGCGGTTGCGCATGAGGCCTCGGATGCCGACGGCAGCCAGTGGGTATCCTGGGCCAATTTCACCCGCGGCGCCAAGGCCCCCCGGCTGATGGCGATCAACTCGTCTTATGACGAGGCAGCGGGCCTTCTGACCCTGACCCACCCGGACCGCCCCGGCCTGACCTTTGACCCGGACAAACCGGAAGATCAGGCCCGTTTCCTGGAATGGGAAAAACCGCTGCTGCCGGAAAACCGCGCCGGCTCGTCCCATATCGTGCGCGTCCCGGGCCGCGGCATGACCGACACCGAATTCCCCTCGATCACCTTGTGCAACTGGGCCTCCCACCGGGCCGTGGAACAGGCAATCGGCCACGACCTCTCGGCCAAGCGCTGGCGCGGCAACATCTGGTTTGATCTGAATGAGCCCTGGGCCGAGAACAACTGGCTCGGCCGCGAGGTCCAGATTGGCGAGGCCGTGTTCGCTGTTCGTGAGCGCGTGGTGCGCTGCCTGGCCACCGCTGCCAGCCCGGAAACCGGTGAACGCGACGCCGACACATTGAAAACTTTGAAAGACAACTGGGGCCACCAGGACTTCTCGGTTTATGCCGAGGTCGTCCGCGGCGGCCGCATCCGCATCACTGATGCGGTAAAGGTGCTGTGATGCAGATGCAATTTCCCCTGGCCGAAGCGCCGGACGAGTTCTCCACCGAAAAGGGCCGCAAGCTGTTTGCGGGTGAAACCGGTTTCCTGAAGGGCGTCGTGGCGATGAACGGCCTGCCGCCCGCTGACCGGGTTGAGGTCTGCTTTGCCGGCCGCTCCAACGTCGGCAAGTCGAGCCTGATCAACGCGCTGACCGGCACCAAGGGCATTGCCCGCGCCTCCAACACGCCGGGCCGCACGCAGGAGATCAACTTCTTCACCCAAGGCCCCGAGCTTTATCTCGTCGACCTGCCCGGCTATGGCTATGCCAATGCGCCGCTGTCGGTGGTGGAGAAATGGCAGAAGCTGCTGAAGCAGTATCTTTCCGGCCGCGTCTCCCTGCGCCGCGCGTTTGTGCTGATCGACAGCCGTCATGGCGTCAAGAAAGTCGATGACGACATCATGAAGCTCCTGGACAGCTCTGCGGTGACCTTCCAGTGCGTGATGACCAAGGCCGACAAGGTCAAGGAAAAGGACCGCGCCAAGGTGCTGGAGCAGGTTCGTGGTGCGCTGGCAAAGCACCCTGCCGCCTACCCGGAAATCGTCCTGACCTCGTCTGAAAAAGGCGATGGAATCTCGACGCTTAGGTCGATTATCGCTACTCTCTGAGCAATGTTTGACCGGCTCGCCTCCTACCTGGTTGTGATTGCCCTGGCCGTGGCCGGGCTGATCCCGGCTGGATGGATGCCGGGCACCGGGTCTGACGGCAAAGTGCTGTTGGTGATCTGTACCACCGAGGGCGCCGTCGAAACCTGGGTCGACCTGGACGGCGGCGACAGCAGCGGCGGCCATGCCCCCACCGAACAGATGGAAGACCGCAGCTGCCCCTTTGCCGCCCTTGGCGCCACTGCCCTGCTGCCGGATAATCTGATTGACCTGAACCTGGATGCGCCCTTGTCCGACCGCTGGTCGCGCGAGGCCTTCACCCACCATACTGCCGGCTTCCACTGGCGCTATGACGCCCGCGGACCGCCCGCGCTCTCCTAAGGCCTGACGGCCTGTCCCTGAACAATCTTTGACATTCCCGCCGGCACCTCCTGTGCCCGGCCCTGTTCTGACATGGAGAGAACAATGGCGACCAGCCAACCGCATTCCGCGGGCCAATCGCGTCCGCTTACCGAAAAATTCTACTTCGCCGCCTGGCGCTGGCATTTCTATGCCGGCCTCTATGTGGTGCCGTTCATGATCATGCTGGCAGTGACCGGCCTGATGATGATGTTCATCACCCAATTCGACGGCCGCGACGGCGAAACCATCCGGATCACCCAGGGCGAGACCGCCCTGCCCCTCCCCCGGCTTGAAGACAGCGTCCTGGCCGCCCAGCCCGGCGCTATCGCCGAGTGGATCGGCCCCAAGGCCCCGGATCTGGCCACAGTGTTCCGGGTGAAAACCGAGGAAGGCCAGCGCCTGGTCGCCATCGACCAGTACACCGGCGAGGTGCTCTCCAGCTGGGACCGCCGCGCGGGCTGGTACGACTGGGCCGACAATATGCACGGCTCTCTGCTGATCGGCGACACTGGCGACCGGCTGATTGAGATCGCTGCGGGTCTCGGCCTGCTGCTGGTCTTCACCGGCCTTTACATCTGGTGGCCCCGCGGCAATGCCGCCTCGGCCTTCATCCCCAATTTCCGCGCCCGCGGCCGCGCCCTGTGGAAATCTCTGCACGCGGTCACCGGCTTCTGGATGTCGGCGCTGCTGATTGTCTTCCTGATCTCAGGCCTGTCGTGGACCGGCATCTGGGGCGGCAAGTTCGTGCAGGCCTGGTCCACCTTCCCGGCCGAGAAATGGGACAACGTGCCCCTGTCGGACACCACCCACGCCGAGCATATGAACCACGGCCACACCAACGATGTGCCCTGGGCGCTGGAACAGACCCCGATGCCTGCCTCGGGCTCTGACGCCGGCATCGACGGCATTCCCGCAGGCACCCCGGTGAACAGCGACAGCCTGGTGATCCTGGGCCGGCTGCTGGGCATGGAAGGCCGCTTCCGCCTCGCCTATCCCGGCGGTGAGGACGGCGTCTGGACCATCAACCGCGACAGCATGAGCAGCGACTCCGACGATCCTTTCATCGACCGTACCATCCACATCGACCGGCACAGCGGCAAGATCCTCGCTGACGTGAAGTTCGAGGATTACTCCTGGGCCGGCAAATCCATGGCCGTCGGCATTCCCTTCCACATGGGGCTGATGGGCACCTGGAACTTCGTGCTGAACGTGGTGTTCTGCCTTTCTGTGATCTTTGTGTCGGTCTCCGGCGTGGTGATGTGGCTGAAGCGCCGCCCGGCCGGTGCCGCCCGCCTGGCTGCGCCGCCGGTGCCCGCGGATCTGCCGTTCTGGAAGGGCGCGCTGCTGATCGGCCTCTTCACCTCCCTGGCCTTCCCGCTGGTCGGTATCACGCTGCTGGCCGTACTGGCCTTTGACGTGCTGCTGGTCAGCAACATCCCGGCGATGAAACGCGCGTTGACCTGAGCCCGCCTGACCCCGGAACAGATGCCCGCCAATCCCTCACCGGCGGGCATCTGATCAGGCACGCATTGCGGATTTGCGTCTCCGGAACCGGCTCATGGCTTCCCCTGTCCTGAGGAGGCCGTTGACCGGCAAAGGAACCGCAGCGCGTGCCGCCTTCCGGCTCTGTTCCGTCTTTGGCAGAGCCGGCAGCTGCGCGGTGTCTTTTGCGTCCTTTGAGGCGCCGCGCAGCCATTTCCCAAGCCTTTAGACGTGCTGCGCCCCGTTCACCTCGATCTCGGCGCCGGAGATATAGGAACTGCCCTCCGAGCACAGAAAATAGATCGCCGAGGCCACTTCCTCAGGCTGGCCCAGCCGCTGCATTGGCAGCTTCTCGACAATCTTCTCAGTGCCGGGCGACAGAATCGAGGTCTCCACCTCCCCCGGGGCAATCGCATTGACCCGCACCCCCAGCGGGCCGAAATCATGCGCCATCTCCCGCGTCAGCGCCGCCAGAGCCGCCTTGGAGGTGGCATAAGCCGCACCCGCAAAAGGATGCACACGGCTGCCCGCAATCGAGGTCACATTGACCACCGAGCCCTTGGCCGCCGCCAGTTCATCCTTCAAGCCCCGCGCCAAGACCACCGAGGCAAAGAAGTTCACATGGAACACCTTGCCCCAGTCCATCAGGTCGGTGTCCAGCGTGCTGAGCCGCTCTCCGTTCGACCCCTTGGGCGATATACCCGCATTGTTGACCAGCGCATCCAATTGCCCGTCCAGCCGCTCCTGGATCTGGCCCACTGCGTTGATCGTGTCGGACGGATCCGACAAGTCCAGCTGCACATGGTTCTCCTCACCGCCGCCCCAAGGGCATTCAGCCGGGAACGGCTGGCGCGAGCAGGTGATCACCCGCCAGCCCTCGGCGTTGAACCGGCGCACGGTGGCATGGCCGATACCGCGGCTGGCGCCGGTCAGGAGCAAGGTTTTACGGCGCATGGGACGGTCCTCATGAAGTGAATTGCGGGATGCTTTGCACGTCAAGCTAACACCGTAACCGGCATCTGCAATGGCTGCTCTTGGCAGCGGAGGCGGAACCGCCTAAACCAGAGCTTCAAAGGGATGATGACAGCGATGAAGACACAGAACATGAACCGCGATTGGATTGCCACTGCCGAGACCCTCTCCAGCGCCCTGCCGTACCTGCAGCGCTATGACGGGGCCATTGTCGTCATCAAGCTCGGCGGCCACGCCATGGGCAGCGACGAGGCGATGGACACCTTCGCGCGCGACATCGTTCTGATGCGGCAAGTGGGTGTGAACCCGGTGATCGTGCACGGCGGCGGGCCGATGATCAACGCGATGCTGGAAAAGCTGCAGATCCAGTCCGAGTTCGTGAACGGCAAGCGGGTCACCGATGCAGCCACCATGGAAGTGGTGGAAATGGTGCTGTCCGGCGTCGTCAACAAGCGCATCGTGCAGGCGATCAACCGCCAGGGCGGCCGCGCGGTGGGACTGTCGGGCAAGGACGCGAATCTGATCACCTGCGATCAGGCCAATGCGGATCTGGGCTTTGTCGGCGCGCCGGCCGAGATGGACCCCAAGGTGCTCTACGGCCTGTTCGAAAAGGACATGATCCCGGTGATTGCCCCGATCGGCACAGGCCGCGATGGCGAGACTTTCAACATCAACGGCGACACCGCTGCCGGTGCCATCGCCAAGGCGCTGGAGGCCGACCGCCTGCTGCTGCTCACGGATGTGGCCGGCGTCAAGAACGGCGAAGGCGAGGTAGTGACCGAGCTGAGCGCCGCAGACGTTGAGGAGATGACTGCCAGCGGAGTCATTGCCGGCGGCATGATCCCCAAGACCGAAACCGCGCTGGATGCGGTCCGCAACGGCGTGCGCGCCTGCACCATCGTCGACGGCCGGGTGCAGAATTCGGTGCTTTTGGAGCTGTTCACCGATCACGGCGCCGGTTCGATGATCCGCGCCTGAGCCGCGCCGGAGGGGCGCTGCCCCTCTTGGCCCTTCCCGGGGCCAATTCACCCCGGGATATTTTTGGCCAGAAAGAAGCAGCAGTGGAGTGGCGGGGCTTGCTTTTTCGCCACATATGCGCATCGCTGCATCCATGGAGCATGAAAGCCTGATCCGCCTGGGTGTTTTTCTGGGCCTGTTTGCGTTGTTTGCCCTGGCCGAGGTCAAGGCGCCAAAGCGGGAACGGCGGCTGCCGCGTGGGCAGCGCTGGGTCACCAATCTCTCGATCACCCTGCTGAATACGCTCATGCTGCGCGCCCTGGCCCTCGGCCTGCCGCTGCTGGCGGTTGGGGCAGCGCTGGACGCTGCGGAACAGGGCTGGGGGCTGCTGAATACGCTGGCCTGGCCCGCCTGGAGCGAAGTGCTGCTGGCGGTTCTGGTTTTGGATTTTGCCATCTGGCTGCAGCATCTGATCACCCACAAGGTGCCGCTGCTGTGGCGGTTGCACAGGGTGCATCACGCCGACCGTGACATGGATGTGACCACCGCCGTGCGGTTTCACCCCGTCGAGATCGCCCTGTCGATGCTGTTGAAGATCGGGCTGGTCTATCTGCTGGGTCCCTCTGCCCTGGCTGTGGTGCTGTTCGAGATGCTGCTGAATGGCACCGCTCTGTTCAACCATGCCAACCTGCGGCTGCCGCCCGCCGCAGATGCGCTGCTGCGGCTTTTGCTGGTGACGCCGGACATGCACCGGGTGCACCACTCGGTCCGCCGCGAAGAGCATGACAGCAACTTTGGCTTTGCGCTGTCCATCTGGGACCGGCTGTTCGGCACCTACACTGCGCAGCCCGGCGGCGGCCATGAGGGCATGACGGTGGGGCTGCAATGGCAGGACAGCCGCCCGGCCCGCCTGGGCTGGAGCCTGCTGCTGCCCTTCCGCCGCCGCTGACCTCCCCGGCGGGAAGACGCCGGCAGGCCTCAGCGGGACGTTTTTGCACTCTGCGGGCAGGAAACCCGCTGTTAGGCTCGCACCATAGCCACCTGACCGGACGCCGCCCATGACCCTGACCGATCTACCCGCACCGCCGCCCCAAGGCGGGCTTTCCTACGCCGCAATCGAAACCGCTGCTGCACCAGCCGGGCTGGCGGTCTATGCCGCGCTGCACCCACGGCTGCGGCCGGTGCAGGCGCTGGAGGGCGGCACGCTGGTTCTCCTGGGCACCACCGGGGATTTCTGGCCCGTATTCTCCGCCAGCGCAGAAGCCCGCGATGGCGCCCCCGACCCTGTGGACCGCTGGTCGGAGCGGGTGCTGGGCACTCTGGCAGCAAACCTGGGCGGCACCGCCCATTTCCCATTTACCGGCCCGCCTTATACGCCGTTCATCAATTGGGCGCTGGCCTCGGGGCGGTTTTTCACATCGCCGTCACAGATGATGGTGCATGATCGCTTCGGCATGCTGATTTCCTTGCGGGGGGCCCTTCATTTCAAACAGGAATTTGACATCCCCCCCCCGCCTTTGGCAGACTCTCCCTGCAACAGCTGCCCTTCCCGTCCCTGCCTCAGCGCCTGCCCCGTATCAGCGCTGGCGGACGGAGGCCCCTACGATCTGGCGGCCTGCCACGATTATCTTGATACCAGCGCAGGCGCCGGCTGCATGACCGGCGGCTGCCTCGCCCGGCGGGCCTGCCCGCTGAGCCGTTCCGCAGGCCGGGACCCCGAACAAACCGCACACCACATGAGGCATTTTCATACCCGATGACTTGCACCCTGATCCTGACCCGCCACGCCAAATCCGCCTGGGACACCAATGTGCCAAGCGATCATGCCCGCCCGCTGAACAAACGGGGGCGGCGCTCGGCCCCGGCGATTGCCGCCTGGCTGAAGGAATGCGGCTACCTTCCGGATCAGGTGATCTCCTCCTCGTCCCAGCGCACCCGTGAAACCTGGGAGCTGATGGGGCTGGATGCACCCGCCGCCTTTACCGAGCGGCTGTATCACGCCAATTCCGACATCATGTTCAAGGCCCTCAGCGAGGCTGAACAGCCCTGCGTGATGATGATCGGCCACAACCCGGGCATTGCTGCCTTTGCCCATTCCATCGTCGCCAGCCCGCCCGATCATTCCCGGTTTGACGACTACCCGACCGGCGCTACCCTGGTGGTCCGGTTCGCCATTGACACCTGGCGCGACCTGGCCTGGAGCAGCGGCAACGTGATCGACTTTGCCGTCCCGCGCGAACTGCTGGGCGAATAACCCCTGCGGCACAGCAACGCATCCTGCGCGGGAGGCCTCTGGCCCCCTCGCGCAGGAGCACTAATATCCGCTCCGGACATGCCCCGGATTGGAGACACTCATGCACCGCCGTTCCTTGCTGCTGGCCGCAGCCGCCCTGCCTCTCGTCAGCCTGCCCGCCGCAGCGCAAGAGACAATCCGCATTATGAAATCGCCAACCTGCGGCTGCTGCACCGCCTGGGCAGACCATCTCGCCGCCGCTGGCCTGGCCACGGAGGTGCGCAATGTGCCGGATGACCAACTGTGGGCCATGAAGGAACAGCTTGGCATCACTGGCGATCTGGCCTCCTGCCACACCGCGCTGGCGGGGCCTTATGTGATTGAGGGGCACGTGCCGACGGCAGACATCCAGCGGCTGCTGGCAGAACGCCCCGAAGCCCGCGGCCTGACTGTGCCTGGTATGCCGATCGGCTCCCCTGGCATGGAAATGGGAGATGAGCGCGAGCCCTTCGACACGCTGCTGATCCTGGCAGACGGCCGCACCGAGGTTTTTGCAAGCCACGCCTGAACAAAAAAGGCCGAGCGCTGTGCCCGGCCTTTCCAATTCGTACACCTTTGGCCTTAGTGGCCCAGGATCTGGCTGAGGAACAGTTTGGTCCGGTCGCTCTTGGGGTTGTTGAAGAACTCCTCGGGCTCGTTCTGCTCCACGATCTGGCCCGCGTCCATGAAGATCACCCGGTTCGCCACCTGGCGGGCAAAGCCCATCTCGTGAGTCACGCAGAGCATGGTCATGCCCTCTTCCGCCAGCTCGATCATGGTGTCGAGCACCTCCTTGATCATCTCCGGGTCCAAGGCCGAGGTCGGCTCGTCGAACAGCATGATCCGCGGCATCATGCACAAGCTCCGCGCAATCGCCACCCGCTGCTGCTGGCCGCCCGACAGCATGCCGGGGTACTTGTTGGCCTGCTCCGGGATCTTCACCTTCTCCAGGAAATGCATCGCCCGCTCCTCGGCCTCTTTCTTGGGCGTCTTGCGGACCCAGATCGGCGCCAGGGTGCAGTTCTCCAGGATGGTCAGATGCGGGAACAGGTTGAAGTGCTGGAACACCATGCCCACTTCCGAGCGGATTTTGTCGATGTTTTTCAAGTCGTTCGACAATTCGGTGCCATCGACGACAATCTTGCCCTGCTGATGCTCTTCCAGCGCATTGAGGCAGCGGATCAGGGTCGACTTGCCGGAACCCGAAGGCCCCGCGATCACGATCCGCTCGCCCTGGTTGACGGTCAGATTGATGTCGCGCAGCACGTGGAACGAGCCGTACCACTTGTTCATGCCATTGATTTCGATGGCGACCTCGTCGCTCACCTGCATCTTGGAGCGGTCGATTTGGCGGTCGGACATAAGTTCAGACATATGTTGAACTCCTTAACGGTGGTCGGTGGCGAGACGGCGCTCGAGCCACTGTGAGTATTGAGAAATGCCGTAGCAGACGACGAAGAACAGAAGCGCGGCAAAGCCCAGAAGCTCCCAATAGACCCCGTTCCACTCGGTGGAGGCGAGGATCGGGCCGCGGATCATGCCCACCAGGTCGAACATCGAGATGACCGAAACCAGGGTGGTGTCCTTGAACAGGCCGACGGCCACGTTCACGATACCCGGGATGGAGATCTTCAGCGCCTGCGGCAGGATGATCAGCCGCATCGCCTGGGGGTAGTCCAGGCCAAGGCTGTCAGCCGCCTCATACTGTCCCTTCGGCAAGGCCGCCAGGCCGCCGCGGATCACCTCGGCGATATAGGCTGCCGAGAACATGGTGATCATGATCACCACGCGCAGGAACAGGTCGACGGTGCTTTCCGGCGGGAAGAAGTAGGCCAGCATCACCGATGCCACGAACAGCAGGGTGATCAGCGGCACGCCGCGCACGAATTCAATGAAGATCACGCAGATCCACTTGATCAGCGGCATGTCGGACTGACGGCCCAGCGCCAGCGCGATGCCCAAGGGCAGCGACAGTGACACACAGGTCACGCCCAGCATCAGGTTCAGCATGAAGCCGCCCAGATCGCGCGACGGCACGGCCTGCAGCATGGCGTTGTCCGATGCTCCTTCAGGGATCAGCGCGCCACCGATGATCCAAACCGCAAAGGCCGCAGCGATGGCCCCGAAGAAGCCGATGGCAAAGCTGCTCTTGCCGTAGGTCTGGAACACAAAGGCGCCCGCGGCAAACCCCAGCAGCGCCACGATCGGCGCCAGGATGGTGCCGCCCCAGATCAGCCAGAAGGCCAGGAAGGGGTAGACGGCAGTAAAGGCCAGCAGCTTGCGCGGCAGGTCAAAGAACAGCACCGGCGCAATTGCGACCAGCAGCAGCACCAGGGCCAGGTTCGGGCGCCAGTACTGATCCACCGGATACTTGAAGCCGTAAAGCAGCTGGTTCCAGCGCTCGGTCAGCACCGAGAAACAGGCGCCGACTTTGCCTTGCAGCACTTCGCGGCATTCCGCCAGCGAGCTGGTGGTCCAGACGCCGTTCAGCACCCAGGGCAGGATCCTGGCAAGGATCATATAGATCGCCAGCAGTGCCAGAATGGTGAGGACCGAGTTGACGGCGTTGGAGAACAGGTTCTCGCGCAGCCATTTGATCGGGCCGGTTTCACCGGCAGGCGGCGGCGACGGCGGGATGGTGCCGTCCGCGACAAAGGCAATGGAGTTGGTTGTCTGATCAGTCATGTCTCAGCGCTCCTTCAACTTCACGGATGCGTTGTAAACGTTCATGACCATCGAGATCACCAGCGAGGCGGTCAGATAGAACAGCATCAAGAGGAGAACACATTCGATGGCGCGGCCGGTCTGGTTCAGGGTGATCCCGCCCAGAGTTGCGGTGATATCCGCATAGCCCACGGCAATCGCCAGCGAGGAGTTCTTGGTAATGTTGAGGAAGTTGGAGATCAGCGGCGGAATGATCACCCGCAGCGCCTGCGGCAGCACCACCAGGTTCATCACCCGGCGCGGACGCAAGCCCAGGGCCGACGCGGCCTCGGTCTGGCCCTTGGACACCGCCTGGATGCCCGCACGGACGTTCTCGGCAATGAAGGCGCCGGTATAGATCGACAGGGCAAACCACAGCGCGATCAGCGGACCGCCGATCTTGATGCCGCCCTTGAAGTTGAAGCCCTTCAGCTCAGGGTATTCCCAGGTCAGCCCCATGATCAGCATCAGCGCCAGGAACGGCACCAGCCACGCCGCGAGGATCAGCGACAGGGTCTTGGGCCGCACGCCGGTGGCTTCCTGCTTGTTGTTGGCCCAGACGTTGATCTGATGCGCCGCAATCCAGGAGCCTGCGAAACCGGCCAGAACCAGCAGCCAGTTCATCGCGGTGCTGGCAAAGATGCCGTTCTCAAACCAGGGCATCGGGATATAGATGCCGCGGTTGGTGAAGGCAAAGGCGTCAAACAGCATGCTGGAGGTGGCATTGTCGCCGCGGAACGCCCGCGGGCCCGGCAGCACCGCCGTCATGATGGTGAAGATGATGATGATCCAGATCAGCACCGGGATGTTGCGGAAGATCTCGACATAGACCGCCATCAGCTTGGAGACGAGCCAGTTGTTGGAGAGCCGCAGAACACCGGCGATCACACCGAACACCGTTGCCGTGATACAGGCCAGGAAGGCCACCAGCAGCGTATTCAGCAGGCCGACCAGGGCGGCACGGGCGTGGCTGGACTGGCTGTCATACTCAACCAGGCGCTGGTTGATGTCATAGCCGGCCGAGTCGCCGAGGAAGGAATAGGAAATATTAAGCCCGGCAGCGCGGAGGTTCTGGATCAGGTTGTTTCCAAGATACCAAATGCACAGGGCAAGAACGACAGCCGCGATTACCTGGAAGGTCAGTGACCGGTAACGGGTGTCGTTGATGAGCATAGACAGCCGAAACCCTTCGTTCGGCGGGTCAGTCAACGTTGACATGAATTGTGATCCCCTGGCTCCGGTGGTCTATCCTGGCGGGGTTGTCCCCGCTCCGCAACGGTCCGGAGCTTTTTGCAGATAGGAAAAGGGCGCAGGAGTGTCCTGCGCCCTTCCCGTTGATGTGTTTAGCGGAACGGCGGTGCGTACAGCAGGCCGCCTTCGGTCCACTGGGCGTTCAGGCCGCGCGCCAGGCCCACCGGAGTGTCTTCACCGATGGTCTTGGCGAAGACTTCGCCGTAGTTGCCGTTGGCGGCAACCGCGTTTTTCGCCCAGTCAGCCGACAGGCCCAGCATTTCGCCCAGGGTGCCTTCGGTGCCCAGCAGGCGGTTGATTTCCGGGTTGTCGGTGCCGGCGGACATTTCGCCGATGTTGGCCGAGGTCACGCCCAGCTCTTCTGCAGCGATCATCGCGTTCAGAGTCCAGCGGACAACGTCGCCCCACTCGTGGTCGCCATGGCGGACCAGCGGGCCCAGCGGCTCTTTGGAGATGATTTCCGGCAGGATCGCGTGGCCCGACGGATCGTCGAAGGTGGCGCGGGTTGCTGCCAGGCCGGAGGCGTCAGTGGTGTAGACGTCGCAGGAGCCGGCCAGGTACTGCTGCTGTGCTTCAGCGTTGGTTTCGATCGGAACCGGCTCGTAGCTGATGTTGTTGGAGCGGAAGAAGTCCGCCAGGTTCAGCTCGGTGGTGGTGCCGGTCTGGATGCAGACGGTGGCGCCGTCCAGTTCCTTGGCCGAGGACACGCCCAGCTCTTTCGGGACCATGAAGCCCTGGCCGTCATAGTAGTTGATGCCGACGAATTCGAACTTCAGGTCGACGTCGCGCGAGAAGGTCCAGGTGGTGTTGCGGGCCAGCATGTCGATTTCGCCAGACGCCAGCGCGGTAAAGCGGGTCTTGCCGGTGGTCGGCACGAATTCCACGGCGGTCGAGTCGCCCAGCACGGCTGCAGCCACAGCACGGCAGACGGCAACGTCAAAACCTTCCCATTCCCCGCTCGCATTCGGAGCTGCAAAGCCGACCAGGCCAGTGGTCACGCCGCAGTTCAGCTTGCCGCGCGCTTTCACATCGTCCAGCGTGCCGGCAGACGCTGCGCCAGCCGCAAGACCGGCAAAGGCCATTGCGCCCAAAAATACGGATTTTTTCATTTTTACCTCTTCCTGATAGTCCGCCATTCGGCGGTTCTTTATTACCGGCGATCCCCCGCCGGAAATGAGACCGAAGAAGGGTTTACCCCTAATTCGCGCCCAATTCTGGGCGCATTCATCAACAAACGTCAAGGGTCGTATCAGGAATTTCGATGTGCGGGGTGCGCACAAATTATTCCAGCGTATAATTTTATGCCGCTGCGCACCCCCCAAAAGGTAATTTTCTGAACTCTCAGGAAAAATCGTAGAAGCGCTTGGCGTGCAAAAACTCCTGCCGCTTCACTTCCGCAGCGGCCTGGGCCTCTTCGTCTTCGCCCCATTGCTCTTCCTGCCAGCGCTCGTCCAGACGCGACAGCTGCCAGATCTCATCCGCCCCGCGCCAGCTCTGCGCTGCGGCAAAGCCAAGCACCAAAGACCCGGAAATCCCTACCAAATCATGGAATGCGGCCAGCTGGAACGGTGTCATCGCATGCACCTTGGCGCGCAGGGTTTCCAGCGCCTGCGGCTCCTGCGGCTGATGCAGCACGCCCGCGCGCGGCTGCAGCCGGGCGCCCAGCGCCTCTGCTGCCCAGTCCAGCGCCGGGTCCCATTCCTGCGCTTGACGCAACGTCAGCTCCGCCGGGGTGTCGGCGCGGTAGCACAACAGGTCGGAATCGCCGTACTCGGCCAGCATATCGGCCACTTCGCTGTGCTGATGTGTCACCTTGTCAATCGCCGCATTGGCAGACCGGGTGCAAGGCATGGTTCCGGGATCAACTGATTCGGTCTGTGCCTTCCACTCAGCGGCGATGGCTTCGGCCATCTCCCGGGTCGGCACCACCAGCGGCGCCTTGGCCGGTGTCTTGACCCGGCGGCCGTCCAGCTCCACTGCAAAACCGCCCTCGGTTCCGGCGACCGAAACCTCTTTCCAGAACCGCTTCTGTGCCCAGCCGCTCATCTCTTACTCCTTCCAAATCTCTGCCAGCAGCGGCCGCAGTTCCGCAAAATCGCGGATCAGGTAATCGGCGCCCAAAGTCTCTGCCGGATGGTATCCCCAGGGCACGGCAATGGTGGTGACCCCCGCCGCCTTGCCCATTTCGATGTCAAACCGCGTGTCGCCTATCATCACCGTGTTTTCCCGGTCCGCCCCGGTCTCGGCCATCGCCGTCAGCACCATCGAGGGATGCGGCTTGGACGGGTGATGGTCCGCCACCTGCCGGGTCACGAAACAGTCCAGCCCGTGCGCCGCGATCAAGGCATCCACCCCGCGCTGCGACTTGCCGGTTGCCACGCCCAGCAGATACTCCGGCACAGCATTGAGCTCCATCAGCGTCTCATACGCGCCGGGATAAAGCGGCGAATGCGCCGCGCCCGCAGCCTGGCGGGACAGCATATACGAAGACTTGTAGCCCTCGACCAGCGCGTCCAGCGTGACGGCATCCTGTCCCGGCGCCAGCTCCTTCATCGCCAAAGGCAGCGACAGCCCGACAATCGACAGGATCGCGTCCCGCGCCGGAACCTCCAGGCCAACCCCTTGAAAAGCCTCGGCCATCGCGCCGGTGATCGCGCCCTGGCTGTCGGCCAGGGTGCCATCCACATCAAACAGGATCAGCCGCAGCGGCGCGCTCACTTCAGATCCTCAAACGGATCATCCGCAGCCAGATCCTCGGTCCAGCCGAAGGTGTCCCAGCTTTCCTTCATATGCCCGGGCAGCGGCGCCGCCACGGCAATCTCCTTGCGGGTCACCGGGTGCTCAAACACCATCCGCCGCGCGTGCAGATGCAGCTTCTTCGAGATCACCCCGCCGATCGAGGCGCCCCAGCCGTCGCCCAGGTTCTCCTGCCCCGAGCCGCCGTATTTGCCGTCCCCGGCAATTGGATGCCCCATGCCGGACATATGCGCCCGCAGCTGGTGGGTCCGCCCGGTGATGGGCTCCATCGCCACCCAGGCCGCGCGGCTCGCCACGCGGTACAGAGTGGCATACAGCGTATGCGCCCGCTTGGCACCCGGCGTTTCATCGACATCGTGCGGATGCACGTTGATCATCTTCTCGCCTTCGCCGGACTTGCCATGGCCCGGAGCCTTCACCAGCCCGTTCTTGATCTCGCCCAGATACGGCGTCGGCACGCCGGCCACCAAGGCCCAGTAGATCTTGCGGGTGTTCTTATGGCGGAAGGCCGCGGTCAGCCCCTGCGCCGCCTTGCGGTTCCTCGCCAGCACCAGCACGCCAGAGGTATCCTTGTCGAGCCGGTGCACCAGCTTGGGCTTTTCCTCCAGCCCGAACTTCAGCGCCTCGGACAGACCGTCAACATGCTTGTTGGTGCCGGAGCCGCCCTGCACCGCCAGGCCTGCGGGCTTGTTCAGCACAATCACATCATCGTCACGGTAGATGACGCAAGACTGGATCATCTTGGCATCCGCGTCCGAAATCCGCACCGGCCGCGCTTCGGCCGGCTTCAGGTCGCTGCCCGCCAGCGGCGGCACCCGCACCACCTGCCCCGCTTCAACGCGGGTATTGGCCTTCACCCGGCCGCCGTCCAGACGCAGCTCGCCCTTGCGGCACATCTTCTCGATGCGGCCCTGGTTCACATGCGGAAACAGCCGCCGCAGCCAGCGGTCGATGCGCTGGCCGCTGTCGTCCTCGCTGACGGTAATCATCTGCACGCCGCTCATGCGAACACTCCTCTGCCTGCCATCAGGCCCAAAAACAAGCCGCTGACCGACAGGCTCACGGAAAGACAAACATATAGCGCCGCCTGCCCGAAGGCGCCGCGCTCGATCAGATTGGCGGTCTCCAGCGAGAACGCCGAAAACGTGGTGAACCCGCCCATCAGCCCGGTCATCACCAGGGGGCTCAACCAGGTCAGATCCCGCATCGCCGCTGCCACCACAAAGACTCCCATCAGAAAGGAGCCAAGGATGTTCACCATCAGCACCGCCACCGGGAAGTCGTGATGGCCCAACAGCCGGATCACCCCCAGCCCGGCCAGATAGCGGCACACCGCCCCAACAGCGCCGCCAACCGCGACCATGGAAACCGAAGTCATCATCCCCGTCCTGTCGCGCGCGCGTACGGAGATGTCAAGTTTTCCCCGTATTGCACCGCATGCAAGGCTTCAGCGAAACAGGAGATGCAGTCCGCGCCATTGGCACTGAGCTGGATCCTTACTTCTTCTGCCCAAAATTATCCCCGCCGGAGGCACCGGTTTTCCGTCAGGAAAGCCGGACAGCCCGGTTTCAACCGAACCGCTTCGGCACCGGCTTGCCGGTCAGCCGCTCCCAGTATTCGTCCGCCCGTTTCTCAAAGGTCGGCGACTGGCGCGCATCGCTCACATAAAACCGGCCCGGCGCGCCCTCCGGCGCATAGGGCTGGTCAACCCAGCCGCGCGGGTCCTTATGCGGGCTGCGGTAGCCTTCGTGGCCCAGCTCCGCGGCGCCCTGGTAATGCGCATCGCGCAGATGCAGCGGCACCGCCATCGGCGGCTCCTTCGCCACCGCCGCCAGCGCAGCGGCAATCCCGTGGTTGGCAGAGCCGGACTTGGGCGCGCGGGCCACATGCAGCGCTGCATGGGCCAGGATGATCTGCACCTCCGGCAGCCCCACCATTTCCACCGCCTGGGCCGCCGCGACCGCCGTCTGCAGCGCCGTATTGTCGGCCAGGCCCACGTCCTCAGAGGCCTGGATCATGATGCGACGCGCAATGAAACGCGGATCCTCACCGCCGTGGATCAGACGCGCCAGCCAGTAAAGCACCGCATCCGGGTCTCCCCCCCTCATCGACTTGATGAAGGCAGAGATCACGTCATAGTGCTGATCGCCCGAGCGGTCGTGGTTAACCGGTGCCGCCCTGTAGGCCTCCTCCAGCATGGCGTCCGTGACCTCAACCTGCCCGCCCGCATGGCCGATGGCCAGGCTTTCCAGCGTTGTCAGCGCCCGGCGCGCATCACCGCCGGAGCGGCCCGCAATCACCCGCTTCTGCTCGGCGCTCAAAACCACCTCAACGCCGGCCTGCGCCAGCTGGCACAGCCCGCGGTCCAGCACTTCTTCCATGTCCTCGATCGAGATCGGCTCCAGCTTCAGGATGGTGGAACGGGACACAAGCGCCTTCGGCAGCGCGGTATAGGGGTTCTGGGTTGTTGCGCCGATGAAATCGGCGGTGCCGTCCTCACAAATCGCCAAGAGGTCATCGGCCTGGGTCGCCGAGAACCTATGCACCTCGTCCACGAAAATCAGCAGCGGCCGGATCCGCGCCTCATCGGCCAGCTGGCGGATATCCTTGACGCCGGCGCGGGTCGCATGCAGCTGGCGGAATTCCTTGCTGAGCATCTCGCCAGCGGCCCGGGCAATCGAGGTCTTGCCGATCCCCGGCGGGCCATAAAGCACGATGCTGCCAAGCTGGTTCGCGGCAATCCGGCGCCGCAGGATCGAGCCTTCGGCGGTCAGGGCTTTCTGGCCGATCACATCATCCAGCGACCGCGGCCGCAACGCCGCCGCCAGCGGCTGCGCGCCCTGTGCGCCGCCTGCATCAAAAAGATCCGCCATTGCTACCCTCGCTTTCGCGGTGACCTTGCCTGCCTGATCCGTGCGCCGGCAGGACCCGCCCGTCAAGCGTCAATTGCCGGCTGCCGTCAGAGGCGGAACCTCAGCGACATCCGGCTGCCGCGGCGCTGCAGGTCGATCTGGATCCACCGGCCGCTGTCCGACAGGATGGCATAGACGTCATCCGGGCTGCCAACCGCCTGGCCGTTCACTGCCAGCAGCTGGTCGCCCGGCTGCACGCCGCCGCGGCCCGCATAGGGCCCGGGATCAGTGACGACCACGCCTTCGGACGACAGCGGCAGGCCGAGGCGGGCAATCACCTGCGGATTGATCCGCGCCACGGTCAGGCCGGGCATCGCAGTGCGTTCATCCAGCTGCACCGGATTGGCGGGCGGCTGGTCGGGAGCGGTGATCATCGGCACCGAAATCTCTTCCCGTTCGCCGCCGCGCAAGCGGGTGATGGCGGACATGCCGTCCAGCCCCGCCACCGACATCCGGAACACCATTTCCGAAGGTGAGTTCACCACTTCGCCGTCCACATGGGTGATCACATCGCCGACCTTGAAGCCCGCCTTGGCAAAGGGGCTTTCGCGGTGCAGGTCCGAAATCACCATGCCCTCGGGCAGCTCCATGCCTAGCGACGCCGCCAGATCCGCATCCACCGGCTGGCCGGCCATGCCGGCCCAGGGGCGCTGGAACTCTTCCGAGCCGCGGCGGGCCTGGCTTACGAATTCCTTTACTAGGTTGGCCGGGATGGCAAAGCCGATGCCGTTGGAGCCGCCGGAGCGCGACAGGATGCGGGTGTTGATGCCGATGAGATCGCCGTTCACATCGATCAGCGCGCCGCCTGAGTTGCCCGGGTTGATCGGCGCATCGGTCTGGATGTAGTAGCCAAAACCATCGCCCGCGCCCATGCCGGTGCGCGCCAGCCCCGAGATGATGCCGCTGCTGACAGTCTGGCCGACCCCGAACGGGTTGCCGATTGCCAGCGCCAGCTCGCCAACTTCAACCTGGTCACTGTCGCGCAGCGAGAGGTACGGCAGGTCTTCCGCCGCCTCCAGCTGCAGGATCGCCAGATCGCTCGCCTTGTCGCCCAGGATCACCCGCGCATTGTATTCGCGCCGGTCCGCCGTCACCACCCGGATCTCGGTCGCCATGCCGACCACATGGTAGTTGGAGACCACGATGCCGTCGTCCGACAGGATCACCCCCGAGCCCAGCGAGTTCTCGACCCGCGGCTGCGGCTTGGCGAAGCCGCGGAAGAAGTCATCGAAAAACGGGTCGTTCATGAAAGGCGAGCGCCGCTGCTGCACCTGGCGCACCACCTTGGCATAGATGTTCACGACCGCGGGCGAGGCCTGTTTGACCAGCGGCGCAAAACCCAGCGCGATTTCCGCCTGGCTTTGCGGGATTTTGGTTTCCGCAGCGGCAGGCAGAGCCAGGATGATGGCGAGGGCGGTCAGGGCGGGACGGATCATGCGGGCTCCAGCAGTTTGTTGCCCGAAGGATATGCGGAGAGAACGGCTGGATTGCAAGGCAGGAGGCTTCCAGGAAGGAGGGGCGCTGCCCCTCTTGGCCTGGCGGCCAATTCACCCCGGGGTATTTCAGTCCAGAAAGAAGCAGGGGCGGCATTTAGTCCAGCGGCGCGTGCAGCTTTGTGCCCTTGGTGATGATGCCGCCGCGGCTGCCGGGGATGATGCTGCCATAGCGCTGTTTGAAACACTCCGGCAGTTCCCGGTCGCCCTCGGGCGACAGCCACAGGCGGAACAGGTGGCGGCGGCGCTCCGGTTCCGGCCAGTCGGTGAAGCCGGTGCGGTCGTGCAGCTGCGAGTGGTTGTAGACAAATTGCATGTCGCCCGGCTGCAGCCGCATGGTCAGATGCAGCGCCGGATCGTTGGCCAGTGCGTCGAACATGTCCAGTGCTTCCACATGCGCCTGCGTCAGCCGCATCGCCTCGGGGAACCGCTGGGCGCTGTCGATGTACTGGCGCTGGTAGAACACGGTGAGCTTGCCCGCATGCCAGCTGAGCGGCGGGATGGTCATGAAGGGCTGCATCCCTTCCGGCACCTCGCCGCGCCGGTCGGTGGCCAGCGGGTCGAACAGAAGCTTCAGAAGATCCGGGCGTTCGGCACGCATCCGGTTACAGATCGCCTCGGCGCTGACCAGCAGGGAATCACCGCCCTTCCTGGCCTCCTGCAGGCACAAAAGCCCCACCACATCGGCGCTGTCTGTATGGAAGGTCTGGCGCTCATGGGTCTGATAGATACGGGTGTTGGGGTCATTGGCGTCAGCGCCAATGTCGCGCACATGGCCCAGGATGTGGCCTGCCGCATTCTGCGAGCGCGCCGCACCCAGATGCGCCCCGACGCCGCAGAAGATGGCAGCGGCCATTTGCCGGCTGTAACCCGCAACCGGCAGGCCGCGCAGAACTTCAAAGCCGATGCCATGCAGCAGCTTTTCCTTCAGCGCGGCCAGATGCCCGCCAAAGCGGGCCAGCGGAAAATCCGCCTTGGTGATCTGCCCGGCATCCCGGCCCAGGTTCAGACAATGCCGGGCCGCCTGCTCCAGATCGGCGACGTCTTCCGGCGCCAGCTGCACCAGCCAGCGCTCCGGATGCGCCCGCATCTGCGCACCGGTCCAGGCGGAGGCTCCTTCAAACCGTTCCGGCAATTGCTCCAGCATTCTTTCCTCCCTGCGATGCCGCAGCTCTGAGAATGCCGCAAGACAGCGGGCTGGCAAGAGCCTTCTTTGCCGCCGCCCGGGATCCGCCTTCCTGTGCCTGTCAGGCTTTTGCCAGCTGGCCGCTTTCCTGCGCCGCCGCTGCCCGCCGCGCGGTCACGGCTTCGGCCAGTTTCTCCAGTTCCGCAACCGTGTCCTCCCAGCCCAGGCAGCCATCGGTGATGGATTGGCCATAGGTGAGCGCGCCCGTGCCCAGGTCCTGGCGGCCCGCCACCAGGTGGCTTTCGATCATCACCCCGGTGATCCGGCTGTCGCCGCCTGAAATCTGCGCGGCCACATCGGCAAGCACCGCCGGCTGCTTCATCGGGTCCTTGCTGCTGTTGGCGTGGCTGGCGTCGATCATCACGTGGCCGCGGATACCGTCCTTCTCCGCCAGCTGGCAGGCGGCATCGACCGAGGCCGCGTCATAGTTGGTGCCGCCGCCGCCGCGCAGGATCAGGTGGCAGTCCGGATTGCCGCTGGTGGCGGCAATCGCTGCGCGGCCGGATTTGGCCAGCGCCATGAAATGATGCGGATGGGCTGCCGACCGCACCGCGTCCACCGCGATTTGCACATTGCCCCGGGTACCGTTCTTGAAGCCCACCGGGCAGCTGAGCCCCGAGGCCATCTCGCGGTGGATCTGGCTTTCGGTGGTGCGAGCGCCGATGGCAGCCCAGGCCACCAGGTCCGAGATGTACTGCGGCACCGCAGTGTCCAGGAACTCGGTGCCGACCGGCAGGCCCAGCGCATTGATGTCCAGGCACAGGCGCCGGGCCAGGCCGAGGCCCTCGTTGATGCGGAAAGAGCCGTCGAGGCCGGGGTCGTTGATCAGCCCCTTCCAGCCGCTGATGGTGCGGGGTTTCTCAAAATAGACCCGCATCACGATCTCCAGCTGCCCGGACAGCCGCTCACGCAGCGGCTGCAGCCGCTCGGCATAATCCATCGCCGCCTTGGGATCATGAACGGAACAGGGGCCGACAACGGCAATCAGCCGGTCGTCGCGCCCATGCAGCACGTCCTGGATGGCCTTGCGGCTGGTCAGCACTGTTTCCGTGGCCGCCGGCGTGCCGGGCATCTGCACGGCAAGATCCTCGGGAGAGATCAGTTCCTGCATGCCGGTGATGCGGAGGTTTTCGGTCTGGGGTGTCATGTCCTTGCTTCCTTGGCGGGGGCCCCGGCCGGCAGGCATGAAAAAAGCCGCCTGCGGGTGCGGGGCGGCTGGTTGGTATCCTGTTGCGTTCTGACCGGTTTTCAGAATGCGCTGACCCCTCCGTCCGCCATGTGGCGCGGATAGAAGAAATACCAGAATGCGGCAACGGTACGGGTCATGCGGTGAACGCTAACGGAGATTCGGAACGCTGTCACCCGGAAAATCACACAGGGCAGCTTGCGCCGGGAAACACCGGCAGGCCCTCCGCCGGGGAAGGCCTGCTGATCAGAGCCTGCGGCTGCGCGCAAGTACCGGCAGATCAGAAGTCCTGCCAAAGATCGCGGGCGGCTGTGCCATCTGAAGCCGGCACAGCAATGGGCGCGGGGCTGGCCTCGACCTCCCAATCATCAGCGCCATGGGCTGACGGCGCCGCGGCTGCATCGGTCTCTGCCGGAATACGGGCAGCGCTCCGGCCGGTGCCGCCGCTCAAATGGAAGCGCGACACAAGTTCTGACAGTTTTCCGGCGTCATTGTTCAGCATATGGCCGGCCGCCGTGGCTTCTTCCACCATCGCCGCATTCTGCTGGGTCACCTGATCCAGCTGGGTCATGCCGGTGTTGATCTCGGCCAGCCCGGTGGACTGCTCGGCAGCGCCCTCGGCAATCTCCGAGACCAGCTGCGAAATATGGCTGACCCGGCCCACGATCGACTGCAGCGCCTCGCCGGCACGGCCGACCAGGTCCACGCCCTGCTCCACCTGCCGGGTGCTGTCGCCGATCAGCGTTTTGATCTCCATCGCCGCGTCCGAGGACCGCTGCGCCAGCGCCCGCACCTCGCTGGCCACCACCGCAAAGCCGCGGCCCGCTTCGCCCGCGCGCGCGGCCTCGACCCCGGCGTTCAGCGCCAGGAGGTTGGTCTGGAAGGCGATGTCGTCGATCACCGAGATGATCTGCGAGATCTTGGTGGAGCTTTCCTCGATCCCGCCCATTGCGGTCACTGCGTTCTGCACCACTTCGCCGCTGTCCTCAGCTTCCTGGCGGGCTTCCTGCACCGTGCTTTCCACGTTGCGGGCCCCCTCTGCCGCGGCCTTGACGCTGGCAGTCAGCTCGTCAATCGCCGCTGCGGTCTGCTCCAGAGTCGCGGCCTGGCTTTCGGTGCGCTGCGACAGGTCATCCGAGGCCTGGCTGATCTCGGCCGCACCGTTGCTGATCGAAGAGGTCGAATCGACAACCTGCAGCACCGTCGAATTCAGCGTGTCGATGGAACCGTTGAAGTCGGCGCGCAGCTGCTCGTATTCGTCCGGGAAGTTCTCCTGGATCTGAATGGTCAGATCCCCTTCCGAGAGGCGCGACAGGCGGGCGCTCAGTTCCTGAACCACGTTCTTCAGCTCAGCGTCCTTGCCCTCGGCCTTCTTCTGCTCGGCCTCCTGCATTCCGGCCAGCTGGTCGCGGAACACCTCCAGCGAACGGGCCATGCCGCCGACCTCGTCGCCGCGCTCCTGGCCGGTGATCTTCACCGCGTTGTCGCCATCTGCCAGGCCCCGCATCGCCTTGGTGATGCCCTGCACGGCCTTGGCCAGGCTGGTACCGATTGCCAGCGCCAGCACTGCGCCGATCAGCACCGCCACGCCGATCGCCACCGGCAGCATGGTGCGGGTCTGCGCCGAGATTGCCTCATTCGCCTCGCGTCGGGTCGCCATCAGCGCCTCTTCCTCTGCCTGGAACCCGGCCATCACAGCCCGGAAGGCATCGAAATAGGTCTTGCCACGGCCTTCGGCCACCAGATCCGCCATGTCGTCCATGGTGGCGGCATCACCGATGTCGCGCCGCAGAGCGATCATCGGCTCGGTGACGTTTTCGCGCCAGCCGTCAATCGTCGCCTGAACCTCGCCAAGCAATTCGACCTGGGCCGGGTTGTCGCTGACGGTTTTGCTGAGCCCCGTGACCAGCTCGCCGAAGCGGGCGCCGCCTGCGGTGTAAGGCTCCAGAAAGGCCTCCTGGCCGGCCAGAAGATATCCGCGCATACCGGTTTCCATATCCACCGCCGCCGCGATGATGTCATTGGCAGTCGCGATCACCTTGTAGGTGTGGATCGTCCAGTTCTGGGTATCATTCATGGTGGCCAGCGCATCGGCAATTGCCGCCTCTGCCGCCTTGGCCGCTGCCTGGCGTTCCACGATCAGCTTGGCCTCAATCGCAGAGAACTCGGCCATCAGGGCCCGGAAGGCGTCGAAATACTGCTTGCCTCTTTGCTCCGATACAAAGCGGTCGATTTCATCAAGCGTCACGACACCGATGTTAACCTGGCGGCGCAGCTTGATACCCGGTTCGATGACATTCTTGATCCAACCGCTGATCAAAGTATCCGCTTCCTGGAGACGGCCAACCTGGGGTGGGTTGTCACTGACGGTTTTCTGAAGCTCGGCTATCGCGTCGCGGAACGCTGTCTTGCCATTGTTGTATGGCTCCAGAAAGGCTTTTTCGCCTGTCAGCATATAACCGCGGTAGCCGGTTTCCATATCAACCGCATGGGCAGCAATGCGGGACGCCTGAGCCAGGACCGTGCGGGTGTGTTCCACCCAGCGGTTGGCCTCCGTCACGGTTTCCCGGCTTGCTGCAACATCGCCTCTGGCCGCTTCAAACGCAGCCTGGCGCTCTTCCAGCAGCGCCTGCTCGCGGCTGATGAAGGTAGCGATCTGGCTGCGGAAGCTGTCAAAGAACGCCTTGCCGCGGGCCTCGCCCACCAGGGCCGCCATATCATTCATGGTCTTGGCGTCGCCAATGTCGCGGCGCAAAGTGATGGCGCCTTCGGCAACATTGGCCTGCCAGTCGCGCAGGATGCCTTCGGCCTGCTGCAGCCGCTCCACCTGGGGCGGGTTGTCGCTGACGGTCTGCTGCAGCGACCCGAGCGTTGCAAAGGCGCTGGCCTCGCCGCCGTTATAGGGCTCCAGGAACTGCTCCTGTCCCGCCAGCAGATAGCCGCGCAGCCCGGTTTCCATATCCACTGCCGATGCAACAATCGATTCAGCTTCGCCCAGCACGAACTGGGTATGTTCCACCCATTTGGCACGCTCAGCCATTTTGCCAAGGTTCACAACGGCCATCACCCCGACACCGACAACCAGCACCAGCGGCAGCAGTGACGCCAGAAGCACTTTGGGCCGGGTCTTGATGTTGGAGATGGAGAAACGGCCGCCGCCGGAACTGATACGTGAAGGCATTTTGTTATTCCTTCGGTAAACACTGAATCACTCTCCCCAAGTAAGAAGGCGACTCCTTTCCGGACCCTTGCCGGCCTGCTGCAGGCCCGGGGATTTTATGGTGGTTTGCTTGTTTTGCTGTGCTTGCACGGTTCAGCCGCCCCCATGAGGCTGCAAAGCCCCTGCTCCGGGAGGAACAGGGGCCAAGGCAGCGCCTTCAGTGGTCATTTTATTCGGTTTCTTGCTGCAAGCCTGCCTGCCAGCCTCCCGCCGGACCGGCCCCGGGGATCAGAAATCCTGCCAGAGATTGCGGGCGGCATTGCCCTCCGCCGCGGCAGCCGGAACCGGTGCGGGCTCTTCGGCCCAGCCATCGCCATGCGCCGACGGTGCCGGTCCGGCATCCGGAAGGGCCGGCGCAGGGGGGGCGGTCCGGACTGCAGTGTCACCGGAGATCCGGAAATTCGACACAAGTTCTGACAGTTTTCCGGCATCATTGTTCAGCATGTGGCCGGCTGCCGTGGCCTCTTCCACCATCGCCGCATTCTGCTGGGTCACCTGATCCAGCTGGGTCATGCCGGTGTTGATCTCGGCCAGCCCGGTGGACTGCTCGGCAGCACCCTCGGCAATCTCCGAGACCAGCTGCGAAATATGGCTGACCCGGCCCACGATCGACTGCAGCGCCTCGCCGGCACGGCCGACCAGGTCCACGCCCTGCTCCACCTGCCGGGTGCTGTCGCCGATCAGCGTTTTGATCTCCATCGCCGCGTCCGAGGACCGCTGCGCCAGCGCCCGCACCTCGCT
Source organism: Leisingera sp. ANG-M1 (assembly GCF_000813745.1). GTDB lineage: Bacteria > Pseudomonadota > Alphaproteobacteria > Rhodobacterales > Rhodobacteraceae > Leisingera. Next base: position 243,390 of record NZ_JWLC01000007.1, read on the forward strand.
GGCCACCACCGCAAAGCCGCGGCCCGCTTCGCCCGCGCGGGCGGCCTCGACCCCGGCGTTCAGCGCCAGGAGGTTGGTCTGGAAAGCGATGTCGTCGATCACCGAGATGATCTGCGAAATCTTGGTGGAGCTTTCCTCGATACCGCCCATTGCGGTCACTGCGCTTTGCACAACCTCGCCGCTCTCTTCGGCTTCCTGGCGGGCCTCCTGGACCGTGCTTTCCACATTGCGGGCGCCTTCGGCGGCGTTGCGCACGCTGGCAGTCAGTTCGTCAATCGCCGCTGCGGTCTGCTCCAGAGTCGCGGCCTGGCTTTCGGTGCGCTGCGACAGGTCATCCGAAGCCTGGCTGATCTCGGCGGCGCCATTGCGGATCGACGAAGTGGAATCGACGACTTGCACGACGGTAGTGCTCAGATTCTCGATTGACGCATTGAAATCTGCCCGCAGCTGTTCGTACTCCTCCGGGAAGTTCTCCTGGATCTGAATGGTCAGATCCCCCTCGGAGAGGCGCGACAGGCGGGAGCTCAGCTCCTGGACTACGTTCTTCAGCTCGGCGTCCTTGCCCTCGGCCTTCTTCTGCTCGGCCTCCTGCATCTGGGCCAGCTGGTCGCGGAACACCTCCAGCGAGCGGGCCATGTCGCCAACCTCGTCGCCGCGCTGCTGGCCAGTGATCTTCACGGCGTTGTCGCCATCTGCCAGCCCCTTCATGGCCTTGGTGATGCTCTGCACCGCAGACGCCATGCTGCTGCCAATGGCCAGCGCCAGCACCGAACCGAACAGAACCGCAGCACCGATTGCAACCGGCAGCAGGGTCCGGGTCTGGGCGGAGATCGCCTCATTGGCCTCGCGGCGGGTCACCATCAGCGCCTCTTCCTCGGCCTGGAACTCGGCCATCACCGCCCGGAAGGCATCAAAATAAGTCTTGCCGCGCCCTTCAGCCACCAGATCCGCCATATCATCCATCGTGGCCGCGTCGCCGATTTCCCGGCGCAGGTCCAGCATCGGCACCACCACGGTGTTGCGCCACTCGTCGATGGTTTCGCCAATCGCGTTCAGCCGGTTCATCTGCATCATGTCGTCAAACATCGCGAGCCGCAGATCCGCCAGAATATCGTTGAACCGCTTGCTGCCGGCCAGATAGGGTTCCAGGAAGGCTTTGTCCCCAGCCAGCAGGAAACCCCGCATACCGGTTTCCATGTCCACCGCCGCAGCCAGCAGGTCCTTGGCCTGGCTGATCACCTGATGGGTGTTCTCGACCGCCTGCAACGAGTTGTTCAGGTAATCCGGGTCGGCAATCCCTGCGTTCACCAGCGCGGCAAAAGTGTTCCGCCGGTCTGCCAGCAGCACTTCCTCTTCTTCGATCATCTGGGAGATCTTCGCGCGGAACTCATCAAAGAAAACCTTGCCCCTGGCCTTTTTCACTTCGTCCGCCATGTCGTTCATCGTCTGGGAGTCGCCGATTTCCAGGCGCAGGGTAATCGCGGTTTCTGCCACATCGCTTTGCCAGCCGCTCAGAATGCGCTGCGCCTCCTGCAGCCGCTCGACCTGGACGGGGTTATCGCTGACAGTTTCCTGCAGCGCCGCAAGCTTGGCAAAAGCCTCGGTTCCGCCTTCCTGGTAAGGGGCGAAATATTCCTCCTGGCCGGCCAGGAGGTAGCCGCGCAGACCGGTTTCCATGTTCAGTGCCGCTGCCAGAATGGCCTCGGATTCGCTTAGAACATACTGAGTGTGCTCGACCCACTTGGCACGCTCGGCCATTTTGCCGAGGTTGACCACTGCAAGAACACCAACCCCGACAACCAGCACCAGCGGCAGCAGTGACGCCAGCAGCACTTTCGGCCGGGTTTTAATGTTTGAAATCGAGAAGCGGTTTCGGCCTGCAGGCGCGGCTTTGGACATCCTTTGGTTCCTTTGATGGAATCGTTTGGAACCGAATAAAATAGAAACTCCTTTCTATTGGATTGACGCAGGCTTTGCGCAGCGCAAGGGCGCCGCCGCGCCCGCCGGATAAGGGCGGACCAGGGGCCGGAAACGAAAAACCCCCGCTCCAGGCGGAGCGGGGGCCAGACAGTTGAACCCAAAGGTTCAGAGCGTCTTATTCTTCAGCTTCTGCAGCTGCTTCTTCTGCTTCCAGACGGGCCTTGTCGGCGGCGCCTTTGGCGGAAACGTCGCGGTCGACGAACTCGATGATCGCCATCGGAGCCATGTCGCCGTAACGGAAGCCGGCCTTCAGGACACGGACATAGCCGCCCTGACGGTCCTTGTAGCGCGGGCCCAGAACCTCGAACAGCTTCGCGACGTCCTTGTCCTCTTTCAGCTTGGAAGCTGCCTGACGGCGAGCGTGCAGGTCGCCGCGTTTTGCCAGGGTGATCAGTTTTTCAACGATCGGGCGCAGTTCTTTTGCTTTGGGCAGGGTGGTCTTGATCTGCTCGTGCTCGATCAGCGAGCCGGCCATGTTCGAGAACAGGGCTTTACGGTGCTCATGAGTACGGTTCAGGCGGCGGTAACCACGTGCGTGACGCATAATTTCAATCCTTATCTTGCGTTTTGCTTTGTCAGGCGGCTGATGCGTGTCAGCTGCTCACCTTGGGGCGGAAGCCCATTCAAGCTCGAAACGCTCCACTGGAGCCTTTCTCACTCTCATTCCCCGGCAGTTCCGGGCATTGAAGAGGAGGGCCGGAGCCCTCCTCGAAACCTTTAGAAGCTGTCTTCGAACTTCTTGGCCAGATCTTCGATGTTGTCCGGCGGCCAGTCCTCGACGTCCATGCCCAGGTGCAGGCCCATGCCCGACAGCACTTCCTTGATCTCGTTCAGCGACTTGCGGCCGAAGTTCGGGGTGCGCAGCATCTCCGCTTCGGTCTTCTGGATCAGGTCGCCGATATAGACGATGTTGTCGTTCTTCAGGCAGTTTGCCGAACGCACGGACAGTTCCAGCTCGTCCACTTTCTTCAGCAGAAGCGGGTTGAACTCGAGACCGTCGTCCTCGTCCTGGCGGCCAGCCGATTCCGGCTCGTCGAAGTTGACGAAGATCGACAGCTGGTCCTGCAGGATGCGGGCAGCAAAAGCCACGGCGTCATCAGGGGTGATGGAGCCGTCGGTTTCCACCTTCATGGTCAGCTTGTCATAGTCCAGAACCTGGCCCTCACGGGTCGGCTGAACGTCATAGGAGACCTTCTTGACCGGCGAGTAGATCGCGTCGATCGGGATCAGGCCGATAGGCGCGTCTTCCGGCTTGTTCTTCTCTGCCGAGACATAGCCTTTGCCGGTGTTCACGGTCAGTTCCATGAACAGGTCGGCGCCATCGTCCAGGTGGCAGATCACGTGATCGCGGTTCAGAACCTCGATGCCTGCGGTTTCGGCAATGTCGCCAGCGGTGACAACTGCCGGACCTTTGGCATTGATCGACAGGCGCTTGGGGCCTTCGACTTCCATGCGCAGGGACACGCCCTTGAGGTTCAGGATGATGTCGGTGACGTCTTCACGCACACCGGCAACGCTGGAGAATTCATGCAGCACGTTGTCGATCTGCACGCTGGTGATGGCAGCGCCCTGCAGCGAGCTCATCAGAACGCGGCGCAGCGCGTTGCCCAGGGTGAGGCCGAAACCGCGTTCCAGCGGCTCTGCCACGACGGTTGCCTGCCGTGCCGGGTCATTGCCAGGCTTCACTTCCAGCTGTGCCGGCTTGATCAGCTCTGCCCAGTTCTTATGGATCATGCGTTCCCTCCATTCCTGTCCTTGCCCCATGTCCAGAAGGCCAAGGACGCCCGAGGTTTAAATGACGCACTGGGGCCCTGCGAATCAAGCGGGGCCCCAGCAAAAAATGCGAATTAGACGCGGCGGCGCTTCGGCGGACGGCAGCCGTTGTGCGCGATCGGGGTCACATCACGGATCGAGGTGATGTTGAAACCGATGGCGGCCAGAGCGCGCAGAGCCGATTCACGGCCCGAACCGGGGCCCTGAACTTCGACTTCCAGGGTCTTCACACCGTGATCCTGGGCTTTTTTGCCCGCGTCCTCAGCAGCCATCTGAGCCGCGTAAGGAGTGGATTTCCGCGAGCCTTTGAAGCCCATGGTGCCGGCGGACGACCAGGAGATCGCGTTGCCCTGCACGTCGGAGATCAGGATTTTGGTGTTGTTGAACGACGAGTTCACATGCGCAACGCCAGAAGCAATGTTCTTACGCTCTTTGCGCTTAATGCGGGTTTTATCGCGTGCCATTGATCAAGCCCCCCTTACTTCTTCTTGCCGGCGATCGGCTTCGCCGGGCCCTTGCGGGTGCGGGCGTTGGTGTGGGTACGCTGACCGCGGACCGGCAGGTTGCGGCGGTGGCGCAGGCCACGGTAGCAGCCCAGGTCCATCAGGCGCTTGATGTTCATGGTCACTTCACGGCGCAGGTCGCCTTCGACGGTGTAGTTGGCGTCGATGTGCTCGCGCACGGCCAGAACTTCAGCGTCGGACAGTTCGTTCACACGACGGGTTGCGTCGATGCCAACAGCTTCGCAGATGGCTTTCGCCGAAGTGTTGCCGATACCGGTGATGTAGGTGAGGGCGATGGGAACCCGCTTTGCAGTCGGGATGTTAACGCCGGCAATACGTGCCACGTGTCACTTTCCTTTTCGTTGCGGTTCCGTAGCGCCGGAACCTTTTTTCACAACACTTGACCGTGGCAGTGTGGCCAGAGGGTCCAGCATTTCGAGGTAATTCAGCAGGCAGACGAATCCGCCTGCCGGGAATCATTCCCAGAAGGGATGTGGGTAACTAGGGGCTGAGTAATGGGCAGTCAAGCCCTCGTTGCAGGAAACGCAGACCGGTGTCCTGCCGTTCCTTACCCGAACCGCCAAGCGGCCCTGCGCCCTCCCCCGATGCAGGGCGCAGATCTTCCGTTTCACCGATCCAATCCGGCCCGCCTGACAAGGCTGCTCACCACTGGCCTCGATACGCATTGGCCAAATAAAAACGCCCCGGGCATTCGCAGCGCGGGGCGTCGGAATTCGCTGCGGGCCGCAAGCTTCAGCTGCCCATGATCCAGGACATGTTCTGGCGCACCTCGTCGATCGAGGCGAGGCCGTCAATGCGCTGCAGGTTGCCCTTGGCATAGTAGTAGCCGATCAGCGGCGAGGTCTTCTTGTAATACTCCATCAGACGGGTCTTGAGGCTGTCCTCATTGTCGTCCGCACGGCGCTTCACCTCGGTGCTGCCGCAGTTGGCGCATTTGCCGTCTTCGGGCCAAGGCTTGGTCTGGTCGTGGTAGACCTCGCCGCAGCCGCCGCAGGTGGAGCGGCCGGTGATCCGCGCGACCAGCGCCGCGTCGTCCACTTCCATCTCGATCACGGCGTCCAGCTTCAGCCCCATGTCGCGCAGCAGGTTGCCCAGGGCATCGGCCTGCGCCAGGGTGCGCGGGAAACCGTCGAAGATAAAGCCGCCCTCGGCGCCTTCCTGCAGCTTCTCGCGGATCAGGCCGATCACGATCTGGTCGGTGACCAGCTTGCCCTCGGCCATGATGGCGGCAACTTTCTTGCCCATTTCAGAGCCGGAGGTCTGGGCCTCCCGCAGCATGTCGCCGGTGCTGAGCTGCACCATGCCGCGGGATTCAACCAGGTAACGCGCTTGCGTACCTTTGCCCGCACCAGGCGGGCCAAGGAGAATAATGTTGGTCATCGGCGAGAGGGTCCCCGTTTTGTCCGTTTCTTGTTGCGCCCGCGCAGCTGGCTCTTCTCGATAAGGCCCTCATACTGATGCGCGAGGAGGTGGCTTTGCACCTGCTGAATGGTGTCCATGGTCACCGATACCACAATCAGAACGGATGTGCCGCCAAAATATACCGGGATGGCGAATTGGCCGCGGAGGACTTCCGGCAGCAGGCAGACCAGTGCCAGATAGCCGGAGCCGAGAACCAGGATGCGGTTGACAACATACTCGATGTATTCCGCGGTTTTCTTGCCCGGGCGGATGCCGGGAACAAAACCGTTCTGGTTCTTCAGGTTGTTGGCAACGTCTTCCGGTTTGAAGGAGACGTTGAAGGTGTAGAAGTAGGCGAAGAACACGATCATCGCCACGAAGAACAAGAGGTACAGCGGCTGGCCGGGGCCGAAATTGGCCAGCAGCCAGGACATCACCGGACCGGTCGCCGCACCCGAGGAGAACGCCGAAATGGTAGTCGGCAGCAGCAGAAGCGAGGAGGCGAAGATCGCCGGGATCACGCCCGCTGGGTTCACCTTGACCGGCAGATGCGAGGAGCCGCCGTCATAGACCTTCATGCCGACCTGGCGGCGCGGGTACTGGATGTGGATCTTGCGCAGCGCCCGTTCCATGAACACCACGAACATGATCACCGCGACGACCATGACGATCACGCCGATGATCACCGCGGGGCTAATCGCGCCGGAGCGGCCGGAGGCGAAGAACTGGGCAATTGCCGCAGGAACCTCGGCGATAATGCCGACAAAGATGATCAGCGAGATGCCGTTGCCGATGCCGCGCTGGGTGATCTGCTCGCCCAGCCACATCAGGAACATGGTGCCGCCGACCAGGGTGATCATGCAGGCCATGCGGAAATACATGCCAGGATCGGTGGCCAGGTCGCCCTGCTCCAGCGACACAGCCAGGCCATAGGCCTGCGCGGTCGCCAGCGCCACGGTGCCGTAGCGGGTGTACTGGTTGATCTTCTTGCGGCCCTGCTCGCCCTCTTTCTTGAGCTGCTCAAGCGAGGGCACCATCGAAGTCAGAAGCTGAACGATAATGGAGGCGGAAATATAGGGCATGATGCCCAGGGCAAAAATCCCCATCCGGCCAAGCGCGCCGCCGGTGAACATCGACACCATGCCGCCGATGCCCTGGCCCGCCTGCTCCATGAACTGGCGCAGGGCTTCTGCGTCAATGCCCGGAACCGGAATGAAGGTGCCAAGCCGGTAGACAATCAAAAGGCCGATGGTGAACAGGATGCGGTTGCGCAGATCCGTGGCTTTGCCAAGGGCCGCCCAGCTGGTGTTCGCCGCCATTTGTTCTGCTGCTGATACCATGAAAAGGTCTCTTCTTTAGCGGAAACGCCGCCCGGAACCGTTTTCCGGCTCGGGCGGCGTCTTAGGAAAACTCGAAGACTATGTAAGCGGCATTGGCGCCGCTCACAAGCCGTTACTCTGCGGCGGCTGCAGTTGCCACAGTCAGAGCGCCGCCAGCTTTTGCCACGGCTTCAACGGCAGCGGCCGATGCGCCGGTGACCGAGATGGTGGCTTTGGCGGTGATTTCGCCTTTGGCCAGAACGCGGACGCCGTCCAGCTTGCGGCGCACCAGGCCGGATGCAACCAGCGAATCTTCGGTGATGTTCGCGGCGTCCAGCTTGCCTGCGTCGATGAACTTCTGGATCAGGCCCAGGTTCACAACTGCGTATGCTTTGCGGTTCGGCTTGTTGAAGCCGCGCTTGGGCAGACGCTGGTACAGCGGCATCTGGCCGCCTTCGTAGCCATTGATGGCCACACCCGAGCGGGATTTCTGGCCTTTGATACCACGGCCGCCCATTTTACCTTTGCCCGAACCCGGGCCGCGGCCCACACGGGTGCGTTTCTTGGCGGCGCCAGCGTTGTCGCGCAGTTCGTGAAGTTTCATGTCGCTTCTCCTTGCCGGATGTGACCCCCGAAGCGTGATGGGCCAACCGCGGCGTTTCTTGATTGGTGATTCCGTGGCCCGGAAGGCCACCGGGTGCCTATAGACGGGATGGGGGTTGGGATCAAGGGTGGAGAACATACACGATGCACCACTCTTTAACCCGGCTCTCCCATGGCTCCTCCAATCAAGGAAGGTGGTGGCGGCTTGAAGGAATAGATGCCGCGCGGTTCATCAGGGTGTAAGCCAGCTCGAGATATTGCGCTAAAGATTCTATCCCGTGTCCAAGTTGCACCTTCTTCCGCAACTTCAAGTGCATCCTTCCCTTTGTACACTCCTGATTGTATCTCAAGTTTCACATCATACTTCTCTTCGGAAAGGGCAATTTCTACAAGGCTAGGACGGGCGAGATTACCTTCCGCATCCAACCACTTCTTGTACGCTCCCCACTTGTATTCCTTGATCAAGTTGTTTCGCTCATTGACAATGAAATCCCAAAAGATCTGATGCTCCGATCTATGATCTCCAATGAGTTTGAACTCCGCAGCAATTTCCTTCCCAAGGCTCTCCCCAACACAGATTTTTGCATCTTGCCTGAACAGGTAGATCGCTGTTCGTAGCAACGAACAGGTTGCGACCCAATGTATGCGCCATTCGCTGTATGGGAGGTGGTTGCCCGCGCGCCCCTCACGCAGATGCCTCAACGCCACTTCCGCATCAGAGAAAGCTCTGTAGGAGGAAAGGAAGTATTTTACTGGAATGTACCTTTCAGGAAAAATTTTCGGCAGCGTCATGTGATCAGCCCCAAACATTGAAAATGCAGTTCCGTTATCGGAAATGACTTTCTCTCCCGCAAGGCCCCTGCCCTGCCGGTTGCTGCTCGATCTGTCTTTGATTCTTTCCGTTCCGTCTCTGGCTGGCCGTGAAAGGGTGGCGGCGCCGCCTGGGTGGAGATGGGATGGGCATCGCCCATGCAGAAAGCTCAAGCCTTGCGCGCTCCGGGTGCCAGACCGGAGCCCTGTTCCAGTTGCCGGGTGTGTCAGGCCCGGCGGGTGATCATGATCAGGAAGCAATCTCGCAGGCCTGGGTAAATTCTGCGTGGGCGGGGCGTTCGCAGGGGGCGCAACAGCACCCTGCCCCTCCTCAGCCACGGTTTTGAAATCCTCGAAGGGCGGCGCCTGACCCTGGGCGGGCGTGAAGCGCCCTCCCCGTTTTGCCGGAGGCAAACCTTCGGTTTGACGGGAGGGTCGGGCGCTGCCCGGCCTATCGGCCAGGCGAAGGTCGTTCTTAGAACGTCACGCTTCATCCTTGAAACGCAAAACACCCCCGCCGTTGGGCAGGGGTGCATCTGGTCCGGGACCGAGGGAGGGAGGAGGCTCCGGAACCTGAAATCTTTCAGCGGCCGTAGACATTCTCGCGGGCGGTGCCGGGGATGGAGCTGCGGTCCAGGCCGATGTCGGCCAGCTCACGGGCGGAGAGGCCGCGCAGCTCGGTCACGGTGCGCTTGTATTCGCGGCGCAGTTTCCAGTCCTGGATCAGGCTTGCGGCCAGGCTGCGCAGGCGGGCGGTGAGGCTGGATGAGGCAGGGGCGGACAGAGTCGAATATGCCATCTCTTGCGTTTCCTATCAGTTGGGCCGGGCCAATTCCCGGCCGGAGTGTTTCTTGTGACAGTTTTGTAACGCAGGGGAGATAGGTGCCGCCGCCGGTCACGGCAACACACGCGTCGGTCTGGCGGCTATGCAGCAGCCGCATAGCACATTTGCGTGAGAAACCTTTGGGCCTGCCGCAAAAGAAAACGCTCCCGCCGGATGGCAGGAGCGTCTTGGCCCGGGGCGCAAAAGAGGAGGAGGAGAGGAGCGCCCGGGAGGAAGGGAATTCTTAGCCGTAGACGTGCGCGCGGGCGATGTCGGCGATGTCAGCGCGGCGGACGCCGATGTCGGACAGCTCGTGATCGGAGAGCGCGTCCAGTTCGTTGTAGGTGCGTTGGAATTCGCGGGCCTTCATCCAGGATGCGATCACGCCTTCAAAAGCGGAGCGGATGCGGGCGGTCAGCGAAATGCCTGCGGAAGCGGAGAGTACATGTGCCATCGTTAAGTTCCTTGTCTCAGGGGGCCGGGCCTATTCCCGGCGGTCTGTCTTACGGTCCGTTCTGTGACAGGACTGAGATAGGATGCGAGGGTGATTCCAACAACTGACGGTTCGGACTGCCCGCTATGCAAGCGGTGCAAGGGGCCCTTCCGGTCGGCTAAGCACACCGTCCAGGAGCAAACCACCGCTGAAAAGGGAGGGGAGGCCAACTGGGCGGGCTGCTCTGCACGGGGGCAATTATTACTGCCGTCTTCCGGCAGCTGCTCGCGGCATTGTTTTCAGCAGCGTCAGCGCCCCCCACATCAGGAACATCGGCAGAACAAACATACGGAGCATAAAGATGCCGACGATCGCCAAAGAGGATCGAAGAATCGTGTCGGCCTCCTCAAAGAACACCTGCGCTGCATCCATATACCTTCCGGTCTGCTCAAAGGCCCCGCTGACAGCGCCGCCCGCCTGTGCAACCGTGCTGCTCAGCCAGTTCCAAGCGCCTGTTTGGGCATCTTCCTTTGCCGAGGACCCGGCCTCAGTATCAGTGTCTGCCCCAATGAGAATTTTGGCTTGTTGCTCGACGGCTTGCAGCTCGGCCATTGCCTCGGCCATCTGCCCCGCCGTGGCGCGCTCGCCGAGCCAGGCACCAGCAGCAAAAACCAGAGGGACGGCAAGACCGGCAGCGGTGCCAAAGGCGATCGCTCTATCACACGCCGGTTTCACAGCCCTCGCAAAGGCGGGAAAACTGCCGGCGCCGGCCCTGCCCAGGAGACCGGCCCCGAGAACGGCCAAACCAAGCGAAGTCACCGGCGCCAGGCCGGCAGCGGCAAGTGCCGCTCCGGCTGCAACAAGGAAAACTGCGTCCGCGACACGCTCCACTGTATCATCCACCGGCTCCAATACTTTCAGCGGTTGCAGGCTCGCCTGGCCGACCACAGACGCGCCCACTTCAACCTCTTGTGCGGTGGAGAGCGCCGCATTGATCGCGCGCAACGAGACATAGGCAGCCACCGAGGATACGGCGATGTTTTCCGCTGTGCGCTCCGAAGCCGAAACAAGCGGATTCCAGTCGCTGCGCCCAGTCAGGCCGAAGATTCCAAAAGCCAGGAAGAGAATTCCGGCAATCGCAGTTGCCGCCGCGCGGGCGCGTTCTTTCGCAGGGGGGCGGGTGGGGTTCGCCATAGCCGGTCCAGTACTTTCCTCTAGGAGCAGAGCCATACGCATATCATGCGCAGGTCACCGCGCAACACATCCGCTCGGTCGGATCGAAGAACAGCCCCAGGCCGCGGCCGGTTGCAAACGAAAAACGCCCCCGGTTTCCCGGAGGCGTTTTCCAAAGTCTGCATCAAAAGAGGCTTAGTCGCGCTCTTCGATGATCTGAACCAGGTGCGGGATCGAGTTGACCATGCCGCGGACCGAAGGGGTGTCCTCCAGCTCACGGGTCTTGTGCATCTTGTTCAGGCCCAGGCCGACCAGGGTCGCGCGCTGCTTGGCGGGGCGGCGGATCGGGGAGCCGATCTGCTTGACGACGATGGTTTTTGCCATGTCTCTCTACTCCTTACGCTTCAGCTTCGGCAGCTGCCGGTGCGTCGTCCCGCTTGGGCAGGATGTCAGCAACCTTTTTGCCGCGGCGCTGTGCAACCGAACGCGGGCTCTGCTCTTTGGTCAGGCCGTTGATGGTGGCGCGGATCATGTTGTAGGGGTTCTGCGAGCCGATCGACTTCGAAACGACGTCTTTGACGCCCAGCATTTCGAAGACTGCGCGCATCGGACCACCTGCGATGATACCGGTACCTTCCGGAGCGGTGCGCATGACCACTTTACCAGCGCCGTGACGGCCGTTGATGTCGTGGTGCAGGGTGCGGCCCTCTTTCAGCGGCACGCGGACCATCTGGCGCTTGGCCTGCTCGGTCGCCTTGCGGATCGCCTCGGGCACTTCTTTCGCCTTGCCCTTGCCAAAGCCCACGCGGCCTTTCTGGTCGCCAACAACAACCAGGGCTGCGAAGCCAAAGCGCTTACCGCCTTTTACGGTTTTCGACACGCGGTTGATCGCGACCAGGCGATCTGCAAATTCCGGTGCCTCTTCACGCTCGCGGCGGGGGCCGCGGCGGTTTTCACGTTCTGCCATCAGGCATTCCTTTCATAGGGCGCTAGGCGCCTGTTTTCTCAATCCTTGGTGAGAACCGGGCCGAAGCCCGGCCTCCCGGATCATCGGGGCGGTCCCGGAAGACCGCCCGCAAGAGATTAGATCTTCAGGCCGCCTTCACGCGCAGCGTCGGCCAGAGCCTTCACCTTGCCGTGGAACAGGAAGCCGCCGCGGTCGAAGTAGGCCTCGGTCACGCCAGCCGCTTTCGCGCGTTCGGCGATCAGAGCACCGACTTTGGTCGCTGCTTCGACGTTGTTCTTGCCAACAACGCCCAGATCTTTTTCCAGGGTCGAAGCGGAGGCCACGGTCACGCCGCGCAGGTCGTCGATCAGCTGAACAGAGATGTTCTTGTTCGAACGGTGCACGGACAGACGCGGACGGCCTGCGTTCACTTTGCGAAGCTTGTTCCGGACGCGCAGCCGGCGCTTCAGAAACAGGGTACGTTTGCTGTTTGCCATTTTGCTGGTCCTTACTTCTTCTTGCCTTCCTTGCGGAAGATGAACTCGCCCTTGTAGCGGATGCCTTTGCCCTTGTAGGGCTCCGGACGGCGCCATTCGCGGATTTTCGCCGCGACTTCGCCCACCTGCTGCTGGTCGATGCCTTCCACAACGATTTCAGTCTGCTTCGGTGCGGTGATGGTGATGCCATCGGGTGCAACGAAGTCGACGTCGTGGCTGTAGCCCAGGTTCAGCTTCAGGGTGTTGCCCTGCATCTGAGCGCGGTAACCCACACCCTGGATTTCCAGCTCCTTCTTGAAGCCTTGGGTCACGCCGGTCACCAGGTTTGCAACCTGGGTGCGGGACATGCCCCACTGCTGACGGGCACGCTTGGACTTGCCGCGCGGCTCGACCTTAACAACGTTGTCTTCAACGGTCAGGGTCACGTCATCAGTGGCGGTGAAGGTGCGGGCGCCTTTCGGGCCTTTCACTTCGACGGTCTGGCCGGAAACGCTCGCGGTGACACCGCTGGGCAGTTCGACCGGTTTCTTACCAATACGGGACATCAATCAGCCTCCCTTAGAAGACGGTGCAAAGCACTTCGCCGCCGACGTTGGCTGCGCGTGCGTTTGCGTCCGACATCACACCCTTGGGGGTGGAGACAATCGACACGCCCAGGCCCTGGCGGACCGACGGGATGTCATTGACGCCCATGTAAACGCGGCGGCCGGGCTTGGAAACCCGCTTGAGCTCGCGAATGACAGGTTCGCCGTCGAAGTATTTCAGGCTGATTTCGATGGCCGGGTGGCCATTTTCACCAGTCATCTTCTCATAACCGCGGATGTAGCCCTCGTCCGCCAGCACGTCCAGAACCCATGCCCGCAGCTTGGAAGCCGGGGTCATGACGGTGGACTTGCCGCGCATCTGAGAGTTACGGATACGGGTGAGCATATCGCCGATAGGATCGTTCATATCAGTCTCTCCCTTACCAGCTCGATTTCACCAGGCCGGGGATCTGACCAGCAGAACCCAGCTCGCGCAGCGCAATACGGCTGACCTTCAGCTTACGGTAGTAAGCGTGGGGACGGCCGGTCAGCTGGCAGCGGTTGTGCAAACGGCTCGGAGCCGAGTTGCGCGGCAGTTTCGCCAGCTTCAGGCGCGCCTTGAAGCGCTCTTCCATCGGACGGCTTTCGTCGTTTGCGATTTCTTTCAGCTCGGCACGCTTTGCGGCGTATTTTGCCACCAGGCGCTCGCGCTTCTTCTCGCGTTCGATCATGCTTTTCTTAGCCATGTCTCTATCCTTCCCGCGCTCAGCTGTTGAAGGGCATGTTGAAAGCTTTCAACAGCGCCTTTGCTTCCGCGTCGGTTTTCGCGGTGGTGGCGATCACGATGTCCATGCCCCAGGGCTCATCGATTTTGTCGAAATCGATTTCCGGGAACACGATGTGCTCTTTCAGGCCCATGGCATAGTTGCCGCGGCCGTCGAAAGAGGTGCCCGAAACGCCGCGGAAGTCGCGGATACGGGGCATCGCGATGGTGGTCAGACGATCCAGGAATTCGTACATCCGGTCGCCGCGCAGGGTCACCTTGGCGCCCATCGGCATGCCTTCGCGAACGCGGAAGCCGGCGATGGAGTTCTTTGCCACGGTGGTGACAGCCTTCTGGCCCGCAATCGCGGTCAGGTCGGCCTGTGCGGATTTCGCTTTCTTGCTGTCTTTGACAGCAGCGCGGCCGCAGCCGATGTTCAGAACGATCTTCTCCAGCTTGGGGATCATCATATCGTTCTTGTAGCCGAATTCCTCTTTCAGAGCGCCACGGATGGTCTCTTTGTAGGAGGTTTTCAGGCGCGGGGTGTAGGTTGCAGCGTCAGCCATCAGACAGTCTCCCCGGTGGTTTTTGCAAAGCGGACCTTCTTGCCGTCTTCCTCGCGGAAGCCGACGCGGGTTGCTTTGCCGTTGGAGTCCAGCAGTGCCAGGTTCGACAGGTCGATCGGCAGTGCCTTGGGCAGACGGCCGCCCTGGCTGTTCTGGGTCTGGCGGGTGTGGCGGATCGCCATGTTCACGCCTTCGACAACGGCTTTGCCGGCCTTCGGGTCAACAGAGGCGATGGTGCCTTCTTTGCCCTTGTCACGGCCTGACAGCACGATGACCTTGTCGCCTTTACGGAGTTTCGCAGCCATGATTACAGCACCTCCGGAGCCAGCGAGATGATCTTCATGAAGTTCTTCGCGCGCAGTTCACGAACAACCGGGCCAAAGATACGGGTACCGACCGGCTCGTTGTTGTTGTTCAGGATAACGGCTGCGTTCCGGTCAAAACGGATTGCAGTGCCGTCTTCGCGGCGGACTTCTTTGGCGGTGCGCACGACAACGGCCTTACGGACGTCGCCTTTTTTCACGCGGCCGCGCGGGATGGCTTCTTTAACCGAGACGACGATGATGTCGCCAACGGAAGCGTATTTACGCTTGGAGCCACCCAGAACCTTGATGCACTGAACTCGGCGGGCGCCGGAGTTGTCAGCAACATCCAGATTTGTTTGCATCTGGATCATGTGGTTTCTCCCGACCTATGGGGCAGCGATGCGTGCTGTGATCCCCCAGGGTTTCGACTTTGCTTTTCAGCCTAGCCGCCAGGAGTCTCGGATGAGACTCTTAGGCTTCCAGAACTTCCCAGCGTTTCGTTTTCGATTTCGGCGCGCATTCGATGATGCGTACGGAATCGCCGACCTTGAAAGCGTTCTTTTCATCGTGAGCCCGGTATTTCTTGGACTTACGGATGGTTTTCTTCAGAACCGGGTGCGTGAAGCGGCGTTCAACCGAGACGGTGACGGTCTGGGCGTTTGCGTCGCTGGTCACAACGCCTTGCAGGATACGTTTGGGCATTGTGTCGCTCCTTATTCGGCTGCTGCTGCAGCTTTTTCGTTCAGGATGGTCTTGACGCGTGCAGCATTGCGGCGGGCCGCCTTGATGCCTGCGGTCGATTCCAGCTGACCGGTTGCCTGCTGAAAGCGCAGGTTGAAGCTCTCTTTTTTCAGGGATGCGAGCATATCGCGGAGTTCATCCACGGTCTTCTCGCGCAGATCATTGGCGTTCATCGCCTTTGTTCCTTGTCCAAAGCACCAGAAGGCCCCGAGGGTCACCTTGTTACCTGGTGGGTTATGTCAACCGCGGGAAACCGCGGCAAAAAGAATCACCTGCCCCCGATCCGAGCCGGACAGGGGGCAAGCGATGGGTCCCTATAAAGGAGAAGGCAGACGGGGGCAAGCGAAAGCTTCCCCCGGATCAGGGCGGCGGTAGCGCGCCCTGACCGCATCCGGTCATGCAGGCCGCTGTGCGCCGGCAGCTGGGGCTTCAGACGCCAAGGGAACGCTGTTGGCGGAAAGTGCCGAAGAGCCGGCAGGGCGCCACGCCGCAGCCTCAAACCGGTCATAGCCGAAAGTGTCGAAATCCACGTCGAAGAAATCCTCGATGATCTCCCGGCTCTCGCTGCTCAGCGCAGCAATCGAGGTCTCTGGCGTGGAGCGGGTTGCATTCATGCGCGGCAATTCTGCCTTGCAGCCCGTCAGGGCCTGGATTTTACCCCAGTCCTCTTCAATGTTTTCAAGCTGCACAACAAGGTCGACGAGATTGTTTCCCGCAGAATCCACCATCCAATCCAGCGCAGGCTTCATCATCTCTTCGCCAAGGACAAACTGCGGGTCCTGCAGCTTGACTGCGCGGTATACCCACTCGTTCAGCTCAAGCGTCCGGCCGTTGAACTCAGCCTCATTGCGCTTGACTCTGTAGCGGTACAGGGAGCACATCCGCTCATAAGGGCGGCGGACAACCGAAAACGCTTTCCTGGACGCGAAAAAGCCGGGTCCGAACAGCTTGATCATGGTCTTCACAGAGCCATGCAGCTGCGCGATATTCAACGCCGCAGCGACAGAGGTTCCGCCGCATTTATTGACATGCACAAAGAAATAAGGCTTATCCAGCACCGACTTCAGCCGCGCAAAACTCTGCTCTGCTTGAGCCCTGCGATTCATTGAATTCTGTTGTTGCAAAACCTTTTGACCTCTGATGAGTGAATGATCATCAAGACGTCTACCGGGAGTCGGCTAAAATTTTGCAAACAACCACGGATTGCCGACCGGATCGGCTATGGCACTGCACCGCATGATTGTTTCGCTGATAGCTTTGGCCCCTGCCGCAATCCACTACGGCTTTCATTTTCTGGCGCCCTTCGGCATCGCCCGGCTGGTGTTCGGAAAGCCGCGCTGGCTCGCCGCCGCCGGTTTGATGATCCTGGCAAATGCGATTGATGCCGACCACCTGCTGGCAACCCCCATCTTCGATCCGAACCGCTGCAGCATCGGCTTTCACCCGCTGCATTCGGGGCTTGCCGCCGCACTCTTTGCCGCAGCGCTGCTGGTGCCGAACTGGAAGACCCGCGCTCTCGCGCTCGGCTGCCTGTGGCATCTGGCAACCGACGGGCTGGATTGTGTGATGCAGGGGACGTGGTAAAGGGGGCGGGCCTTTAGGGCTCCGCCCGCTCGCAGGCGAAACGCTTCCCCGGAGCGGTTCCGGGGAGCCAGCTCACTCCCACTTGTAATTGAAACTCACCGAGATCCGCTCTTCCTCGGCCATGTTCAGCGGCACCTCGTGACGGATGAAGCTTTCCCACAAGAGCACATCACCCACTGAGGGCGACTGATAGACAAAGGTACGCAGTTCCTGGCGGCAATCCTTCACCCGCGGCGGATGCGCCATCATCATCGCGTGGCGCGGGTCCTCAAGCTTCAGCGCCGACGCACCGTCCGGCATCGACACATAGGTGGTGCCGGAAATCACCGAATGAGGGTGAATGTGGCTGGCATGGGTGCCGCCCTCCGGCAGGATGTTGATCCAAAGGTCCTCAAGAACCAGCTTGCGGCCGTCCAGGTCCAGCTCAAGATCCTGGGCAAAGGCCGCGACGTGCAAATCCAGCGACTTCACCACATCTGCAAAGATCGGAAACCGCCAGGGCAGATCCGTCAGCGAGGCATAGGAGGTATAGCCGGGATAGCCGTTCTCCTCGCACCAGTCCTGCCCGGCATCATCATCCCCGGCGATGACAAGGCAGGAGTTTTCCAGTTCCTGCGCATCAACCTTGGGTCCGTGTTCGGACAGTTGCGCGCGGTAGAGGCGGGTCACGAAGAGCGAGTCAATCTGGGCCATGGCGGTCTGATAGCGCAGAGCTGCCGTCTTGGCGAGCAGCTTCCGCCAGCCCCAGCCGCCGCTGCAGCCGGGGGTCGGCCCTTAGGCTTTTGCGGCCGGGGCAGCACTCTGGACATTGTCCGGATCATAGCCGAACAGAACGAAATCCGCCCGGAAGCGCTCCCGGATCATTTCCACGCTCTCCTGATCCAAAGCCGCTTCAACGGTCGCCGTGTCCTTGCGGGTCGCATTTTCATGGCCGCAGGGGATCTGCATGCCGACAAGCTCCTCTACTTTGCACCAGTCCTGACGGATGGTCTCGAGCTTGATCACCAGATCCACCATGATCCGCGCCTGTTCGTCCAGCAGCCAGGCTGCACAGGGCAGGAAGGAATACAGCTGGGTGCAGACCGCCGGGTCGCGCTCCCAGATTCCGCGGCGGACCCATTCGTTCAGCCCCATGCGCCCGCCAAGCAGCGACGGGTGGTTGCGGGCGGCGCGGTACCTGTACAGCGACGTCACCCGGGCAAACGGATTCCGCACGATGGAGAACGAGGGGAGCGCCTGCCAGCGGTCTCTGCCGATCAGCTGCCGCCGTGCGGCAGCAGTATGGTGAACATTGCGCTGAAGACCCAGAGCTGAGCTGACCGAGGTTCCCCCGCACTTGGGAATATGGATGAAGCTGAACGGCAGTGCCTCCCATCCATTCACGGCAGGCAGAGGTGCAGCGGTTTCGGGCGGGGAGAAGCCCATCGCGGTCTTTCCTTCTTGTAAATACGGCCATTTGGCCCCGTAAAAATTCAGGACCGGATCGTAAAACGAACCGCTTACAACAAGGTTAACAACCCTTTGCCCCTATGGCAGGCGCGGGCACCGGGGCCAGCGCCGGACAAAGCCCGCGCCAGCGCCCCGGCAAGCCTCCCCGCCGGCTGCGTCCTCAGAGCCCTTCAGCCACCGCATTGGGGCAGCCGCGGTGTGCGTTGGGCATGCCCACATGGTGCGGATTCTGGACAAGATACCAAACCGGCGCATAGCCGGGCGCCTGGGTGCGCGAATAGGTGCAGCCGTTCGGCGTGATCCAGTGCACGGCGTTTCCGCCGCGGGTGACGCTGCCTTGCGGCAGGAAGCTCTTCACCCCGCCCCCCTGCCCGGCTGGCGGCTGGAAACCGGTTTCGGATGCTAACACCATCGTTTGATCATTTCGGTCAAGATCCGCAATACCGCAGGCGGACACGGCAAAAAGCAGGGCGGCAGGAACCATCAGGCGCATTTCTGGCACTCCATTGTAACAAAACACTCAGGCCGTTCCGGCCGGCCGCGCAACCGCAGAAAGGAGGTGCGAACAGAAGACAGCCAAAACAACCCAGGGCAGCAGGATCGAAACAAAGAGTGAACATACTGTTAAGAAAGAGTAACCCGCTAAAATGCCGGATACTTTCGCCGCCAGCAGGTTTTGCGCCAAAACTGCGGACAGCACACATGCCGGCATAGAAAAACCCCCGCCGGAGGCCCGGCGGGGGTTTCAAATTTTCAGACGGAAGCCGGGCTTACCAGTCTTCGCGGACCACGACGCGGGTCTTGACCGGCAGCTTCATCGCCGCCAGGCGCAGGGCCTCGCGGGCGATCTCATCGCTGACGCCGTCGATCTCGAACATCACGCGGCCAGGCTTAACCTTGGCTGCCCAGTAGTCCACGGAGCCTTTACCTTTACCCATACGGACTTCGGTCGGCTTCGAGGTCACCGGAGTGTCCGGGAAGATACGGATCCAAACACGGCCCTGACGCTTCATGTGGCGGGTCATGGCACGGCGGGCAGCCTCGATCTGGCGTGCAGTCACACGCTCAGGGGTGGTTGCCTTCAGGCCATAGGTGCCGAAGTTCAGGTCGGAACCGCCTTTTGCCAGGCCGTGGATCCGGCCTTTGTGCATTTTGCGGAATTTAGTGCGCTTTGGCTGAAGCATCTCAAATCCTCCTTAGCGACGGCCGCCACCAGCACCACGGGGTGCAGGGCCGTCCTGGATTTCTTGTGCTTTACGGTCACGCGCCGAAGGATCGTGCTCCATGATCTCGCCTTTGAAGATCCAGACCTTGATCCCGATGATCCCGTAAGGGGTCATCGCTTCGGAGTGAGCGTAATCGATGTCTGCACGCAGGGTGTGCAGCGGCACGCGGCCTTCACGGTACCATTCGGTACGCGCGATTTCCGCGCCGCCCAGACGGCCGGCAACGTTCACGCGGATGCCCAGGGCACCCATGCGCATGGCGTTCTGAACCGCACGCTTCATGGCGCGGCGGAAGGACACACGGCGCTCCAGCTGCTGAGCGATGGACTCGCCAACCAGCTGCGCGTCCAGTTCCGGCTTGCGCACTTCAACGATGTTGAGGTGCAGCTCGGACTCGGTCATCTTGGCGATTTTCTTGCGCAGGACTTCGATGTCCGCGCCTTTCTTGCCGATGATGACGCCCGGACGGGCGGTGTGAATGGTCACACGGCATTTCTTGTGCGGGCGCTCGATGATCACGCGCGCAACGCCTGCCTGCTTGCATTCTTTCTGGATGAACTCGCGGATTTTCAGGTCCTCGAGCAGCAGATCACCGTAGTCTTTGGTGTCGGCGTACCAGCGGCTGTCCCAGGTGCGGTTCACCTGCAGGCGCATGCCGATCGGATTGACTTTCTGACCCATTAGGCTTGCTCCTCAACTTGACGCACCTTGATGGTGATCTCCGCGAACGGCTTCAGGATTTTGCCGAACCGGCCACGAGCCCGCGGACGGCCGCGCTTCATGGTCAGGTTCTTGCCAACCCATGCCTCGGCGACGATCAGTTCATCGACGTCCAGGTTGTGGTTGTTTTCAGCATTCGCGATGGCGGACTGAAGGCATTTCTTCACGTCCTGCGCAATCCGCTTGTTGGAGAAAGTCAGGTCGGTCAGCGCCTTCTCAACTTTCTTGCCGCGGATCATCTGAGCCACCAGGTTCAGTTTCTGCGGGGAGGTACGGAGCATGCGCAGTTTTGCCATTGCTTCGTTGTCTGCCACGCGGCGGGGATTCTTTTCCTTACCCATGACTTACTTCCGCTTCGCTTTTTTGTCAGCGGCATGGCCATAATAGGTGCGGGTCGGCGAGTACTCACCGAACTTCTGACCGATCATGTCTTCCGAGACGTTGACTGGGATGTGCTTTTTGCCGTTGTAGACACCAAAGGTCAGGCCGACGAACTGCGGCAGGATGGTGGAACGGCGCGACCAGATCTTGATCACTTCATTGCGGCCCGATTCACGCGCTGCTTCGGCCTTTTTCAGGACATAAGCATCAACGAAGGGGCCTTTCCATACGGAACGTGCCATGGATTAGCGGCCTTTCTTCTTGGCGTGACGCGAGCGGATGATGAGCTTCTGCGACGCCTTGTTCTTGTTGCGGGTGCGCTTGCCTTTGGTCGGCTTGCCCCAGGGGGTCACCGGATGGCGGCCACCGGAGGTCCGGCCTTCACCACCACCGTGCGGGTGGTCGATCGGGTTCATAACCACACCACGCACAGACGGGCGCTTGCCCTTGTGGCGCATGCGGCCGGCTTTACCAAAGTTCTGGTTCGAGTTGTCGGGGTTCGACACGGCACCAACGGTGGCCATGCATTCCTGACGCACGAGGCGCAGTTCGCCCGAGGACAGGCGGATCTGAGCGTATCCGCCGTCACGGCCAACAAACTGAGCGTAGGTGCCGGCTGCGCGGGCGATCTGGCCGCCTTTGCCCGGTTTCATCTCGATGTTGTGGACGATGGTACCGATCGGCATGCCCGAGAACGGCATTGCGTTGCCCGGCTTGATGTCTGCCTTTGCGGAGGCGATGACCTGATCGCCGACTGCCAGACGCTGCGGAGCCAGGATATAGGCCTGCTCGCCGTCGTCATACTTCACCAGCGCGATGAAGGCAGTACGGTTGGGGTCATACTCGATGCGCTCGACGGTTGCGGCGACATCAAATTTATTCCGTTTGAAGTCAACGATCCGGTAGAGACGCTTTGCGCCGCCGCCGCGGCGGCGGGAAGTAATCCGTCCGGTGTTGTTCCGGCCGCCCGATTTGGTCAGACCCTCAGTGAGAGACTTGACCGGACGCCCTTTCCAAAGCTCCGAACGGTCGATCAGAACCAGCCCACGCTGGCCCGGCGTCGTCGGCTTATACGACTTAAGTGCCATGCTTTCTGTCTTCCGTTTAGCGTGCCAGGCCTTAGGTTATTGTCTTTGGCCCAGCTATGTTTAAGGCCCCCGTAGGTGCCAAAGTTTTAGGGCCCCGAAGGTCCCCGAGTTCACACATCCTGACAAACGTAACGACCCCGGAGCGAATCCGGGGCCTTCAGGATGGATGGCGTGTAGCAGAGGTGTCTGGGGGAGTCTAGGGGCTTACAAAGAGTTGCTCGAAGGAATGCACGCTTCTCTCATTCCTTCAATAAGGCGTTGCCTGAGGTTAGAAATCTTCTGTTGGGAAAATTCGCACCCTACGCGCGCACAGCAAACGAGGTGATCTTCAAAAGGTTGCAAGTCATCACTACTTATGAGCAAAGTATAGGCAAGAAGGCACGACAAACATTGGGTCGAAAATTGGATATTACAACTTCAAACCATTACATTGAACACGAGCTGCATCAGAGGCTTACTCACCTTGAAGCCACCATGCAAAGTGATGTCATCACGATTGTAGCCCCGATGTATGCGGGAATTGACGACATCGTCCGCACATTTACCGAAGAAATCGCCACTGACGGATCCGAACGCAACAAGGACCTAAGTGTGGTTTTGGAAACAGATGGTGGCTCGATTGAAGTGGTTGAACGCATCGCCGATGTATTGAGACATCATTACCCCCAAGGTGAAATCAACTTTATCGTTCCAAACCGCGCCATGTCTGCAGGTACCGTTCTAGTCATGTGCGGCGACAATATTTACATGGACTATTATTCCGTTCTTGGCCCCGTAGACCCCCAAGTACGGAGCCAAACTAGCGGCTTCTTCGTCCCTGCCTTGGGGTATCTTAACAAGTATGAAGAGCTCGTGGCCAAGTCTCAGGCAGGTTCCCTATCTGCTGCCGAAATGGCGTTCATGATTGAAAAGTTTGATCCAGCTGAACTCGACTCTTTTGAAAAGGCCCGCGACCTCTCAACTGCCCTGCTGGTAGACTGGCTCACTAAGTACAAGTTCAAAGACTGGACTCGAACTGAAGGCCGAGGAATGCCCGTTACTGATGACATGAAGGCGGACAGAGCTGAAGAGATTGGCACCAAACTTAACTCAACAGACCGTTGGAAATCTCACTCACGCGGAATTTCAATGGCTGTCCTTCAACGTGATCTTAACCTTGTTGTGGAAGACTTTGGCGCCGATGCTCAAAAAAACGACGCAATTGGCAAATACCACCGGCTCCTACAGGACTACATGCAACGTCGTGGCAAAGATATTGTGTTTCAGAACAGACACACTATAACGCTTCTATAGGGAGAACATCATGGAAAACCTTAACATGAAGTCTGTGATCGCCTCGAATCCGCAAGTCGAACGAGACCTACACACACTCGAAGAAGCGCTTTCGGCAATTAGAGGGCTGCGTGAAAACGGCACAAAATCCAAGGGCTATGACCTTGCTTCGCCTTTTGAGCGGCGGCGTAGCCTTGAAGCGCGTCGTACCGTTGTACACTCGGCAGGCTGACACCACATTCATCCTGATCCAACTGCTATCAAGCCCCGCAATCCTGCGGGGTTTTTCTTTTGAACACAGCCATATCTCGAAAGTTTAGCCACCAAGAGCGCCAGCGCCGTCCCGCGGGGTGGCGCTAGCAACGTGGCGTTTGGCAGTTTATCCCGGCCAAATCCGTACGACCTCACCGACAGGCACACCACCAGCCAAAGCGCCGCCCCATGGGGGCGGGACGGCGCTGGCGCGGCGGCCTGCGGCCTTGATTCAGCGCCTGGGAGCAAGATTGCAGCGAAGTGCATTGACGGGTGTTGCGCGCCCACCGCACGCAAGGCTTCGCGGATCTTAACCGGCAGTAGCTATACCTTGAGCCACCGCCGCCACAAGGAGCCCCGCCATGCCCAAGCCCCCTGCCCCAACGCAAAAGGCCCCCGCTTGCGCGAGGGCCTCTCAATCTTGTCAAAAAGGCAGATATCAGAGTCCGGTGGACACGTCGATGGTGTTGCCTTCTTCCAGGGTGACATAGGCTTTTTTCACGTCTTTACGCTTGCCCATCTGGCCGCGGAAACGCTTGACCTTGCCCTTGGTGACGGTGGTGTTGACCGCTTTCACCTTGACGCCAAAGAGAGCTTCGACAGCTTCTTTGATCATCGGCTTGTTGGAGTCGATCGCCACTTCGAAAACCACTGCGCCGTTCTCGGACGCCATGGTGGATTTCTCGGTGATGATCGGCTTGCGGATCACGTCGTAGTGTTCTGCTTTCGCGCTCATTTCAGGCGAGCCTCCAGTGCTTCGACACCTGCTTTGGTGATCACCAGGGTGTCACGCTTCAGGATGTCATAGACGTTGGCACCGATGGTCGGCAGAATGTCCAGACCTTCGATGTTGCGCGACGCTTGCAGGAAGCCTTCGTTGACCGAAGCGCCGTCGATGACCAGAGCGCGTTTCCAGCCCAGGTTCTTCACCTGTTTGGCCAGAGCGGCGGTCTTGCCCTCAGCTGCTGCGTCCTCGATGATGACCAGCTCGCCCGCTTTTGCTTTGGCGGACAGCGCGTGACGCAGGCCCAGCTTGCGGAACTTCTTGGTCAGCTCGTGGCCGTGCGAACGCGGGGTCGGACCCTTGTAGATACCACCCTTGCGGAAGATCGGCGCGTTGCGGTCGCCGTGGCGTGCGCCGCCGGTGCCCTTCTGGCGGTAGATCTTCTTGGTCGAGTAGGAGGTTTCCGAACGGGTCTTCACCTTGTGGGTGCCGGCCTGCGCGTTGTTGCGCTGCCAGCGGACCACGCGGTGCAGGATGTCCGCACGCGGCTCCAGGCCGAACAGGTCTTCCGACAGTTCAACTTCACCGGCTTTGGCGCCGTCGAGTTTGATCACGTCAAGTTTCATGCTTCACCACCTTCCGCGGGAGCTTCCGCAGTTTTCAGAGCGGCCGGGAAAGGCAGGCCCTCGGGGGCTTTCTTCTTCACGGCGTCCTTGACGGTAACCCAGCCGGATTTCGGGCCCGGTACGGCGCCCTTGATGAAGACCAGGCCGCGCTCGGCGTCGGTTTTCACCACTTCCAGGTTCTGGGTGGTCACACGGGCTGCACCCATGTGGCCGGCCATTTTCTTGCCTTTGAAGACGCGGCCGGGGTCCTGACACTGACCGGTCGAACCGTGCGAACGGTGCGAGATCGACACACCGTGCGAGGCGCGCAGACCGCCGAAGTTGTGACGCTTCATGGCACCTGCAAAGCCTTTACCGATCGAGGTGCCGGTGACGTCCACTTTCTGGCCAGCCAGGAAGTGTTCGGCCGAGATTTCGGCGCCGACTTCGATCAGGCCATCCGCGGGAACGCGGAATTCGGCCAGCTTACGCTTGGGTTCAACCTTGGCAGCGGCGAAGTGGCCGCGCATGGCTTGCGAGGTGCGCTTTGCCTTGGCGGAGCCTGCACCCAGCTGAACAGCGGTGTAGCCGTCTTTTTCTTCGGTGCGCTGAGCAACAACCTGCAGGCCGTCCAGGGACAGAACGGTCACAGGGATCTGCTTGCCGTCTTCCAGGAACAGGCGGGTCATGCCCACTTTTTTAGCGATAATACCGGAACGCATAATCTATACCCTCCGATCTTACGACTGCAGCTTGATTTCGACGTCAACGCCGGCGGCCAGGTCGAGCTTCATCAGCGCGTCCACGGTCTGCGGGGTCGGGTCGACGATGTCGAGAAGGCGCTTGTGGGTGCGGATCTCGAACTGGTCGCGGGATTTCTTGTCAACGTGGGGGCCACGCAGAACAGTGAATTTCTCGATCTTGTTCGGCATCGGGATCGGGCCGCGCACTTGCGCGCCGGTCCGCTTGGCAGTGTTGACGATCTCTTGCGTGGACGCATCCAGCACGCGATAGTCAAATGCCTTCAGCCGGATACGGATGTTTTGGCTTTGCATCGTACAGCCTTTTATTCAGGCGTTGGGGTTGAGAGGAGGGCCTGCGACCACCGCAACCCCTCATCGAACCCAAAAGGCGGGAATCATCCCGCCCCAATTCGCATCAGCGAACTCGCGCCCTATACGCCTGAAAAGGCAGTGTGGCAAGGGGTTTCGCACCGAAACGGTTGCGTTTGGGGAGAGCGGTGGATTTGGAGTTTGTTTATCATCTTGTCCAGATAGTTAGGGCAGTCAGGCCAACTGCCCTAATTTGCGCTATCGGACATTCCTTGCCTGGGCTTCCAGCCGGCTGAAAGGGTCTTGCTTTGCCAAGCTGGAAATTCTGGGTTTGAGAAGGCCCACCTCCTCCAATGCCTCCCTCACTGATGAGGCAACCTTGGTGCCAATTGACCAGTAGATGTAGACCAGAAGCGCGACAGGAAGAAGAACTCCTCCAAAGGCGGGTTTCATTACACAAAGCGGAAGAACAAACACCATCCCCAAGAGGATGATCTGGGATTTTCTGGACGCCTTGATGAAGCGCTGCAGAAACCCTGCCTTTGCCAATCCAAGGGCCTCCCTACTGGCCTCGAACTGAAGTTCAGGACCGGGCCTTTCAGCTGACGTTTTCTGCACCTTTGCTGCAATCTGGCGCAGCGTTTTCGGCTGAGACATTCCGAGGTCCGGCCTGCCAAACCCGGCACCTTTCTCGCCAGCGCTGGCGACGGGAGAACTGGCGAAGATTGCGCGTTCGACACTGGCCGCGTCCCGTTCACTCTGCCGCCGCTTGCTGCGGCGCGCCAATCCGAATTTGATCGCTGCCAGTACAAGCAGAACACCGGAAAGCTTCCACAGCTTCTCGCGAAACCTTTGAGGATCGCCCGTGTAGGTCAATCCCTTTTCCCGGCCTTCCCAAAACGGTTCGACGACAATGAAGTCCGGCCCCTTCGTCAGCCCCTGTTCTTTGAAGGCATCGTTAACAAGGTCTGAAAATGATCCTTCATTAGTTCTCACTCCATTGAACGCAAAGTACAAATGCCCAGTCTCGTCCAGCTTACCGGGGACCTGAAACTCGGAGATCCGGCGGATGAAATCAGCTTTCTCACGCTCTGACATCAAAATAATGGCACGGACCTGTTTAGTGCTCGAAGTGTCAGAGGCCCCTTGCAACACATACATATACCCTTCTGCGCGGACGCTGCCTTTCTTGGTTTTGCGAAGATGATAATTGAAATCCGTATTGATCCAGCCAGCAATGTGCACCTCGTCCGCCAGACCGACATCGTTCTGCCTGTCAAAAGCAGACAAGTCCACCCGGTCTGGAACGGGCTGGGCCAGTGCAGCTGTGGCATCGGCCCGTTCTTTCAACTCGTTCTGATAAACTTGCTCACTCAAATACAAGAAACCTGCAGCCGCCGCTGCGTATACCCACCAAGGGGCGATCAGAAACAAATAGATTACACGTCCCACTCAAAGACTCCTTAAAAGCTTTCCCCTTTCTTGACGGCGGAAAAAGCTTGGAACGTGAAACTATTATGGCATGAATTTGGCGACATCCCAGCCACCTATACGAGTGCTATTCAAGGTCCAGCATCTAGGCCCTCGAACTCTCGAAGAGTCTCGAGCCGCATAGAAAAAGGGCCGCTCGGATGAGCGACCCTTTCCATCAAGTATCAGCGCTGCTGATTACTCGATGATCTTCGACACAACGCCGGCGCCGACG
>NZ_JWLC01000070.1:0-412 GCF_000813745.1 Leisingera sp. ANG-M1
GGCGCGGCTATGTGGCCGAAGCCACCGGCGCCAACATCTTCTTTGTGAAGGACGGCGAAGTGCACACGCCCAAGGCGGACTGCTTCCTCAATGGCATCACCCGCCAGACCGTGATCGGCATGCTCAAGGACAAGGGCATCACCGTGCATGAGCGCCGCATCAAGCCGGAAGAGATGGAAGAGTTCGAACAGTGCTGGCTGACCGGCACCGCGGCCGAAGTGACCCCGGTTGGCGAGATCGGCCCCTACAAGTTCGAAGTCGGAGCGCTGACCCGCGAGATCGCCGAGGACTACGAGAAGCTGGTACGCAGCTGACGGCAGTCTCCGCTTGCCAGGCGGCAGGCGGAGAGGCCCATCCGTTTCAGAGTGCGTCGCGCATGGCGGTGAGCCTTGCGATTTCCTCTTCCAGCTGG
>NZ_JWLC01000070.1:782-1525 GCF_000813745.1 Leisingera sp. ANG-M1
GCGATTTCCTCTTCCAGCTGGCGCCTTTCCGCATTCCGTTCGGATTCGGGGCTGCGCTCGGGCAGGCCGGTTTCCGGTTTTTTCTGCTGCGGGACCGACTGGAGCTTTTCGAATACGACCTTGATAAAGCGCGTGTTCTCTGTAATGCGGATGACATCCTGTGTAAAATTGTGTAATGCAACCGTCAGCTTGCCCCGGAACAGTGGCGCGATCAGCGGTCCATGCGATACTACGATGCCCGTGGTGATCAGATCGACGGTCGGACCGACCCGGCCAACCGTATCGACGGGCATGCCGAAATGCTCTTGCGTGTAGGCGTAAACCGTTTCGCCGCGGCGGATTTCCAGGTGCCCGTTCAGCATCATGGGGTTTGTTTGTTCCGGATGGCCCTCCCAGTACCCGCCGATTCGTGTGTCGTAACTGGCAGGTCCCAGCTGGCAGGTGCTGAAGGGTTCGATGATAAAAGCTTGGTCTGATAACTGCTCTTCCCCTGTTGCCCCGATCCAGCGCCTTTGAAGGTCCATAACTTGGTGATCGACAAGGATGCCTGGCGGTATTTGCCTTAGCGGCTTGCCGTCCAGCTCCTCGAGATAGGCAGATGCTGGTCTGCTGGGGCGCAGCCTCTCGTTTTCTTTGAGCTCACTCCAGAAATCGGCGGGCGTACCAAGAAGCTGGGAGATGAGCCTGGATGTGTCGCGGTCAACGGTTTTGGTCCGGCCGGAGAGCAGATGGGAAACCGCAGA
>NZ_JWLC01000071.1 GCF_000813745.1 Leisingera sp. ANG-M1
CCGCTACCCGGTCGCCGGGCTGCACGCCTTGGGAGGCCAGTGCCGCCGCCATCCTCTCGGCCCCTGCAAACAGCGCGCCAAAGGTCACTGTGCTGCCATCCGGCAGCCGGGCAAAGACATCGTCCTCGCGGCCCAGGGACGATTCGCGCAGCTGGCGGATCAGGTGGTTGGCGTCATACATCTGCGGTTCCTTCTTAAAGCGGCGCCATTTGTGCGCGGGCGGGCGGGGAAATCAAGCCATTGATCTTTGCGGCGCAGGAGCGCAGGTTCGCGCCATGGCAAAATCCTTAACATCGCATCGGCCTATGCTGGCGATCCTGCTGAAGGTCACGGCAATTGCGCTGTTTACGGCGCTTTCCGGGATCATCAAGGCCACCTCCGAGCATGTGCCCGCGGGGGAAGCGGTGTTCTTCCGCTCGTTCTTTGCGATTCCGGTGATTGTGGTCTGGCTGACGATGCGCGGCGAGCTGCGGCACGGGCTGATCACCAGGAAACCGATGTTTCACGTG
>NZ_JWLC01000072.1 GCF_000813745.1 Leisingera sp. ANG-M1
GATATCGATGGCGGTTATCCTAGGGGCCGGGGGCAGTACCTGGGGGGTGGCAGCATACCTAGCGAACGAGATCACCGGGCAACTGACCGAGCTTCAGAGCCTAAACCAGCAGATCAGCACAGCCCAACGGACCCTAGACAGCTTGCCCAAAGGGGTGACGTTCGTGCGCGACCGAGATGGGCAGTACATCGTGGCGAGGCAGATCGATACACCGTTCAAGATGGACGAAGGGACGTACAAGGGCCTGATGGCCGTGGGGGTGAAGTAGATGACCGAATTAGAGCGGCTGCTGACAGCTCAATTCGAGCGGATGGAACAACGGCACCAGGACGAGACGATGGACTTGCGGGCGCAGCTCGACGCGCAACAGCGCGCTTTGAAGAGCTTGCAGGCGCAGTTGCAGAGCACATTGGGCGAGTACGAGAAGCATTGCGCCAGCTTACACACCGCCTTCGTGGCCTTGGAGAAGAGTACCAGGAGCGAGCTAGCCAGCATGGGCCGGAGTTTGGACCAGACCAACCGGGCTACCGGAGCAGCACTTGGGTCATTGAACAGCAGTGTGAGCATAGTCAAAAGCTCGCTGGAGAGCTTGAACAAGGCGCAGAGTTGATCGTCGATAGGGCCGCGGTGCTGCGAAAAGAGCAGAGCCAGAGTAGCGGGTTGAGTATGTAATATAACGTCACAGTGACAATAATTAAGTAGATCGGGTATGAAATCAGGTCGGTTGGGTACTCCTGACGCGGTGGCGCATATTGGGGTTCTAGGGATTTTCC
>NZ_JWLC01000073.1 GCF_000813745.1 Leisingera sp. ANG-M1
CGCGGATTCGCCAACGCCCGCATGCCGTGAACGATGGACACAGGAAGTGCCGGAAAGACATACCAGGCACTGCGGCCATTGTGTCACGGTGTGCGTCACCCGGCAACCTTGGGCAGCAGCGAAGTCGAGGCATTTCTGTCCTGGCTGGCGAACGAGCGCAAGGTTTCGGTCTCCACGCATCGTCAGGCATTGGCGGCCTTGCTGTTCTTCTACGGCAAGGTGCTGTGCACGGATCTGCCCTGGCTTCAGGAGATCGGAAGACCTCGGCCGTCGCGGCGCTTGCCGGTGGTGCTGACCCCGGATGAAGTGGTTCGCATCCTCGGTTTTCTGGAAGGCGAGCATCGTTTGTTCGCCCAGCTTCTGTATGGAACGGGCATGCGGATCAGTGAGGGTTTGCAACTGCGGGTCAAGGATCTGGATTTCGATCACGGCACGATCATCGTGCGGGAGGGCAAGGGCTCCAAGGATCGGGCCTTGATGGGGTTCTAGGGATTTTCCGTCCAAATGCGACATTCAGACTGCTAAGTGATTGATTTATTGTGACTGGCTATGTGAAGCGCCAAAAAAGTAATACCCCTCTGGAGGCCGCGGACGGCGTGGCCTCCAGAGCACTTTGTCGTTTTTGGACGGAAAATCCCTAGA
>NZ_JWLC01000074.1:0-580 GCF_000813745.1 Leisingera sp. ANG-M1
CCGCCGATCGGCAGCACGTTTTCGGTGGTGTTCCAGGCCTTGGCGTGGATCTCCTCCACCTTGGTCTGGATACCGGTCACACCGATGCCGGAAATGCGCGAGGTCATGCCCGGGAAGAACTCGGCGCACATGGCACGGGACAGACCCACGGCCTCGAAGTTCAGACCGCCGCGGTAGGAAGAGACCACCGAGATACCCATCTTGGCCATGATCTTCAGCAGGCCCTGGTCGATGGCTTCGCGGTAGCGGGCGACGTTTTCGGTCAGGCTGCCGTCCAGCAGGCCGCGCTCAATGCGGTCGGCCAGCGAATCCTCGGCCAGATAGGCGTTCACAACGGTGGCACCGCAGCCGATCAGCACCGCAAAGTAATGCGGGTCGATGCATTCGGCGGAACGGACATTCAGCGAGCAGAAGGTGCGCAGGCCCTTGCGGGTCAGATGCGAATGCACGGCAGAGGTCGCCAGGATCATCGGCATTGCCACCTTGCCCTCGCCCGAGTGCTGGTCGGTCAGCGCGATGTGGCCGGCACCGGAACGCACAGCTTCCTCAGCCTCAGCACGGACCCGCGCCAGCGCCGCGC
>NZ_JWLC01000074.1:1181-1671 GCF_000813745.1 Leisingera sp. ANG-M1
CGCAGAGAGTCGATCGGCGGGTTGGTTACCTGGGAGAAGTTCTGCCGGAAGAAATGGCTCAGCGGGCGGTACATCTTCGACAGCACTGCCGACGGGGTGTCATCGCCCATCGAGGCCAGCGATTCCTTGCCGTCCTCGGCCATCGGCGCCAGGATCTGCTCCAGCTCCTCAATCGAGTAACCGGCTGCAATCTGGCGGCGGCGCAGTTCCTCGCCGCTGAACAGCGGCTGTTCGGTGGCGCTGGCCAGGGTCGCGTCCAGATCGTTGATCCGCTGCACCCAGTCGCCGAACGGCAGGGCGCGCGCCAGTTTGTCCTTGATCTGGGTGTCGTTGTAGAGCTTGCCCTTCTGCATATCGACGGCCAGCATCTGGCCCGGGCCCAGCGCGCCCTTTTCGACCACAGTAGCCTCGTCAATCGGCACCATGCCGGCCTCGGAACCGGCGATCACCAGCCCGTCGCCGGTCACCACGTAACGCATTGGGCGCAAGC
>NZ_JWLC01000074.1:2198-2363 GCF_000813745.1 Leisingera sp. ANG-M1
CGTAACGCATTGGGCGCAAGCCGTTGCGGTCGAGTCCCGCGCAGACCCAGCGGCCGTCGGTCATCGCCAGCGCCGCCGGGCCGTCCCAGGGCTCCATCACCGAGTTGCAGTAGGAATACATGTCGCGCCAGGCCTGCGGCAGCTCCACCGCCTGCTTGGACCAGC
>NZ_JWLC01000075.1:0-461 GCF_000813745.1 Leisingera sp. ANG-M1
GTGCGGAAGTAAAACGTCCCCTTGAGAGACAACCGGGTGAGAATATCGCTAAGCAGGTCCAACATGGCGCCTATGTTAGGCGTCTGGCATCCGGCGTCCATGGTTGCGGACGATCTGCAAGGGAATGTGAACGCCCGGGCGCATCAGCGCACCAGCGGCGACCCTTCAGCTTCCACAACACCAATCTGATAGCTCAGAAACGCCCTTTGGCGGATCTCTTTCAAAGCATGGTACTCAGCGCTCTGAAACACCTTGTCGACGGCCTCCCGGTCCGGATAGCGGACGATGGTTGCCATTTCCGGCAGTTTCTCACCGACAATTGTGTCCGAAATCTCATAGCCTTGGATAATCTCCGCGCCAGCCTCCTCCAGCAGCGGCCTGGTGGTGCCCAGATACATGCTCAGCGCTTCCAGATCGTCCGGATTTACCGTTGTAAGTGCAAATACGATGACCGCCATTAT
>NZ_JWLC01000075.1:965-1643 GCF_000813745.1 Leisingera sp. ANG-M1
AAATACGATGACCGCCATTATCCTCACCTTCGGGTTCCACCTCTTCATATGGGCGGGAACTGTATTATGCTAGAGGCAACCATGCAGTGTGCGAAGACCCGCATCATCCACGGCTGGGTCGAAAGCATTTCCACGCACTTAATTTGCGGCCATGAATTCTGCGGCTCTGCGCCAGGCGTAAAGACTGCGGTGGAAAGGTCCACCGCAGTCAGTTTCAGGCAGCGCGCAACTTTGACTGTGCAGATCTTCAGTCCTAGTCCTTGAACCAGACCCGTGCAAGCAGCGCGAGCAGTTTGCCAGGCAGGCTTTTTTTTGCAGGTTTTGTAATTGCCTTTTCGGACTCGCGGTCCGAGGTCTTGGTTACGTTGATTGTGACATTTACGCCTTCACTCATAGCGGCCATCCTTCTCCCAGGCGGTTACCGTAATGCACCTTTAAAGTTACAGTAAGTTACGCAAATCTCAAGAAGCAATTATCAGATTAAGTAAAATTTAGTAATCAAACAATCGCATCGTTGACGAAGCTCGAAATCCTGGTAATTATTCCTTACCGGAGGAAAACGTATGGCTGACAGTATTTTTGGTGAAGTCTTGAAGTCGCTGATGCAGCGGCAAGGCGTCCACAACTCGCAGTTGGCCACAAAGCTAGGAAAGTCGGATTCTGCGGTTTCCCATCTGC
>NZ_JWLC01000076.1:0-624 GCF_000813745.1 Leisingera sp. ANG-M1
CGGCGGTGCGGACATCCCGCTCCGTATGCACGTGAATATCCTCAGCTCCCGCCGCTTCCGCCGCGCCGCGGGCCTCTTGCGTCAATGCTGCCTCCAACGCAGCCATCGCCTCATCGGCGCTTTGGAAATCCTCCGGCCCGCTCTCAAGATGCACCCGGAACCGGCCTTCGGACGGCGCGGTCACGGTGCCGCTGCGCCGCATGGTGATCCGGCCCACCACCGCGCCGATGGCATTGGCCACGCCGGCATGCTCTGGCAGGATCATCCGGCAATGCAGACGCTCTCCAACCGCCGGGTAATAGCTCGGCGCCGAGGCGCCCAGCCCCACAACATCCACATTCACTGACGCATCCAGCGCCAAGAGCCCCCGGTGCTTGGCCAGCCCCTTCTGCATCAGCACATGCCGCGCCAACTGGTCCGCAGGCAGGCCGAAGTCTTCTGTCTCTTCTGCAAAAGCAGACTCTAACAAGGTCAAAGCCGTCTGCTCTGTCAGCTGATCAATGATCATCTGCGCCAGAGTTTCAGCATCCTTTGCCACCATGTCACCGCTGCCCAGGCGCTTACGCGCCACCAGCGTCATTGCTTTCTCTGCTGCCTCACGGTCCCAGGCATCCACCCGGCCCA
>NZ_JWLC01000076.1:1110-1301 GCF_000813745.1 Leisingera sp. ANG-M1
CCCAGGCATCCACCCGGCCCAGCACGTGGCTCGCATCCGACGGCGTGATGCCCGAAACCTGCACCAGCCCGCGGTCCACCAGCCGGTTCAGCGAGCCCTGCTCCATCCGGGTCCGCAGAATCTTGCCCAGCGGATGCACATGCATGCCGATCCGCGCCAAAAGCCCGGCCTCGCGTTCGCTCAGCCCCGCC
>NZ_JWLC01000077.1:0-500 GCF_000813745.1 Leisingera sp. ANG-M1
GCAGCGGCCGCTGCTTGTTGAAGGGCTGCAACTGCGGGGGCCGCTGTGGCGGGCTGCAGGTCGCCGGCACTGGCCTGCTGGGCATCCGGCGGCGTGCTGGCCAGGCTGGCAGACGGGGCGCTTGCGCTGGTCAGCTTGGCGCTTTGGGCTTGTGCAGGGGCAAGTTCCGGAGGCTGTGCGGCGGCGGGTGCGAGGGAGGCTGCTTGCGGAGATGCAGAGACAACGCGGTCCGGGGCGGGCGCTTGCAGCCTGGCTGCGGATTGCGGGATTGCACCGGCGTTCAGGCCTTGGCTTTGTGCTTCGCTTTCAGGGGCTTGTTCGCCTTCGGCCGCCTGCGGCACGGCTTCGGAGCGGGGGATGCGGTGGGCCTGCAGGTTGAGGGCGCTTTCCGGGTTGGGCTGATGCGGCACCGGGTCGGGCACCAGCGAAATGAGCAGCGCGCCGGCGCCTGCGGCGTGAACCAGGGCCGAGGCTGCCAGCCCCTGCGCCCATATGGCGGG
>NZ_JWLC01000077.1:1029-1318 GCF_000813745.1 Leisingera sp. ANG-M1
CCCCTGCGCCCATATGGCGGGTCCGCGGCTCACCCGTCCGCTTCCGGTGTCACCACCAGCACCACATCCTTGAATCCCAGCGCTTCGGCCTCGGCGACCAGCGGCAGTACCCGGCGCAGTTCGGCCGCGCGGTGGGCGTTGATGCGCAGGCGCAGATCCGGGTCGTCCGCCAGCAGGGCGGAAAGGGCAGGGGAGAGGGCCTCGCGGGTGATTGCCTCGCCGTCCAGCGCCAGCGCGCCCTGGGCCGAGATGGCCAGTGTGATGCCGCCGGCGGGCATGTCGCGGCCGG
>NZ_JWLC01000078.1:0-527 GCF_000813745.1 Leisingera sp. ANG-M1
GCCCCCCAGGGCGGGCGCGAATTGCGCCCCCCCTCGGCGCCGGGCGCAAGCCTCCGTTGTGTTTCCTCACTCGCCCCTTTTTTTCCTGATTTCCTCCGGGGGCCAGCGTGAACATCAACCGCCCTGCCCGCCCCCGCGCCCTGATCTCGCTGGTGCCGATGATCGACGTCATGCTGATCCTCTTGGTGTTCTTCATGGTGACCTCCACCTACCTGAACCTCGACATGATCCCCGCGGTGAAACCCTCCGAGGGAACTGCAGGCAGCGCACAGGCCCCGGCAGGCACAATGATGATCCGCCTCGGCGCCGACGGCGTTCCGGTGCTGCGCGGCGCCGCGCTGGATCAGGACACCCTGCGCGCCACCCTTTCTGCCGCAGTGGCCGAAGAACCGCTAACTCAAGTGGTGATCCTCCCCTCCGGCGCCGCCCAGACCCAGGCACTGATCACGGTGATGGACACCGCCGCCCTGGCCGGCGTCACCCGCCTGCGCGTCTTGCGGCTGGAGGCCTCCCCATGAAGCTCAACC
>NZ_JWLC01000078.1:1132-1287 GCF_000813745.1 Leisingera sp. ANG-M1
CCCGTCCCGCAATCCGCATTCGGAAACCATCATCGCGCTCATTGACGTGGTGTTCTTCCTTCTGGTGTTCTTCATGCTGATAGGCCGCATGGACGCAACCGCCCCCTTCGACGTGCGCCCCGCCACCGCCGTCACCGGCCGCGACATGCCCGCCG
>NZ_JWLC01000079.1:0-272 GCF_000813745.1 Leisingera sp. ANG-M1
CCAGCTCGGACGCAAGCTGCTCCAGCTTGCGGATCCGGTCCCGGACATTGGCCAGCTGGCTGCGGGCAATCCGGTCAGCTTCTGCGCAGTCATCTCCCAAGTGCCCGTCGAGCCCCATCAGCGACTTGATATCCTCCAGCGGAAAGCCGAGGTCGCGGGCATGTTTGATAAAGCCCAGCGCGTCCATGCCGTCCTGACCATAACGGCGCTGGTTGCCGGCATTGCGGCCTGGCTGCGGTAAGAGGCCGATCTCCTCGTAGTAGCGGATGGTC
>NZ_JWLC01000079.1:770-1012 GCF_000813745.1 Leisingera sp. ANG-M1
TCCTCGTAGTAGCGGATGGTCGGGACCTTCACGCCGGTGGCCTTGGACAACGCGCCAATGGAATACATCGCAGAGACCTCTTGAAGCTCTAGTGACTAGAGGCCCTACATTGATCCCGAATCAGGAATGAGGACAAGAGCAATGGCAGGCTGCTGCAATCACAACACCCGGTTTGACGGGGTCTCGGCAGATTACAAACGAAGGCTGTGGCTGGTGATCGCCATCAACGCCGGCATGTTCGC
>NZ_JWLC01000008.1:0-201638 GCF_000813745.1 Leisingera sp. ANG-M1
TGAGCCTCCCCAACTGAACTGGTCCACCGCTATGTTTAGGAAACGGAGGACCGAGAATGGCAAACAAGCGACCCAAGCCAGAAGAGATTGTCTCGAAGTTACGGCAGGTTGAAGTTCTGATGGGTCAAGGAATGTCCCGCCTTGATGCGATCAGACAGATCGGCGTTGTTGAACAGACCTACTATCGCTGGCGCAAACAGTATGGCGGAATGGGCGTAGATCAATTGAAGGAACTGAAGCGGCTGCAGAAGGAAAACGAGCAACTGAGAAGAGCTGTATCTGATCTGACTTTGGATAAATTGATCCTGAAGGAAGCTGCTCGGGGAAACTTCTAAGCCCCGTTCGCCGTCGCGCTTGCATCGATCACGTTCGAAGCCAATTCAAGGTATCGGAACGCAGGGCCTGTCGGGTTCTTGGGCAGCATCGCTCCACACAAAGGCATATCCCGAAAGGCCCTGCAGATGAGGATCGTTTGGTTGCCGATATGATCGAACTGGCCAGACAGTTTGGCCGCTACGGCTATCGTCGGATCGCTGCTTTGCTCAGAGAGGCAGATTGGTCGGTCAGTGATGGCCGTATCGAACGGCTCTGGCGGCGAGAGGGGCTGAAGGTTCCAGCAAAACAACCGAAGAAAGGGCGGCTCTGGCTGAATGACGGATCATGTGTTCGGTTGAGGCCCGAGTATCGGAACCATGTCTGGAGCTACGACTTCGTGCATTGTCGGACAGATGACGGAAAGGTCTTCCGGACGCTGAACATCATTGATGAGCACAGCCGAGAATGTCTGGCGATCAAGGTGAAGCGCAAGCTGAACTCGACAGACGTGATTGATGTTTTGACAGACCTGTTCATCCTGCGTGGCTCGCCTACTTTCATCCGGTCGGATAACGGCCCTGAGTTCGTTGCGCAGGCAGTCCGGGACTGGATCGCCGCCGTCGGAGCGAAGACCGCCTACATCGAGCCAGGATCACCCTGGGAAAACGGATATTGCGAAAGCTTCAACGGGCGGATGCGAGATGAACTGCTCAATGGTGAAATCTTCTACAGCCTGCGCGAAGCACAGATCCTGATCGAACAATGGAGAAAGCACTACAACACAAAGAGACCCCACAGTGCGTTGGGCTATCGCCCACCAGCCCCGGAAACCATCATACCAATGGAACACAGGCCAATCATGCACTAACAATCAATTTGGACCAGTCAGATGAGGCTGCTCAATGAATATTGCCTGTGTCCTCGGCGATCTCGGAGAACTAGAGCAGAATTCGAAGAGACTCTGGGAGGCTATGGACGCGTACGAAGCCGTACTTGCTCTCCGCACGATAAAAAATAACCCAGAAGGTTGGGCGGCAACCCATGCAAATATCGCGATTTGTTGCCGTAGTCTTGCACGATTGACGGGCGATAGCACACTGTTCGATCGAGCTGAGGCTTCTTACGAAAAGGCGCTCCAGGTCAGAGCTCCGGGAAATGCAGCGTATGATTGGGCGAATACTATCGGCGGGCTTGGAGAACTGGCGCTAGATCGCTTCGCACTTGATCCTGACCCGGCACTACTGGAAGTAGCTGAAAAGCGTCTGGCTGATGCGAAGTCAATCATGTCAAAATCAGATGAAGTTCTAAACAGCCGGATCGACGATCTACTTGAAAAGACCAATGAGATGCGAAAACAAGGCGGCATTGTGTGAAAGCAGTTCCAAGTTTGAAACTCTGTTTTCTAGCATTGGGGCTGTCTAGGGATTTGATTTTTAAGAAAGAATTTCATTCTGGGAAGCGGGCGAAATTTTTTTGAGCTAGGTCCAAGTTCGGGAACGCGATTTCAGGAGCCTGCCCGTCACCGCGGCTAGGTTATAATCCTATTTTACAGGGCTTTCAGGGGTGTTTGAAAGTTTGCAACGGGAGGTGTCCTGATTTTCCCTTCAGGCGCCATACCGGCCATTTTGCCGGGTATTGAAGGACAAACGCGCCGAGCCTCATTCCAGGTTCAAACCTTTCTGAAAGCCCCATTCTATATGGCCTCATCCGGGTTCTTCCGGCTTCATCCGGGTTCTTCCGGTACTGCAATATCAAGTGTCTCCTAACATCGTTTTTGATTTTTTCCTGATTTTCAGAGCTTTTCTGGGGGTGTTTTCCCCTCTCTGGAACGGGCCTTGGGGCGGCAGAGGTCTTTAAACGCCCTTTGAACGGAATTTGAACTAGCGGTGGCATCAATCGGTACAGACCACCAAAGGCGAAAATTCCGCTTCACTGCCGGGGACGTAGCCTCCAGCCTGCAGACGTCGGAGGCCAAACCAAAAGTGCTGTTTCGGTAATTCGGCAGGTGAAACAGGCGGGTTTTCCTGTCCGGGGTCAAGCTGGTGCGCAATTGAGCCATTGACGCGCCGGGGACGCCGGAACAGTGTCAAGGCATGAGCACTGCACTGAAAATTTCCCGTATTCCCCGGCCCTTCGACCCTGAACTCGGCGCCGAGGCGCGTGACCTGGTTCCGGCGCTTTCCGGGGATCTGGCGAACCTCGTAGCGGGGGCCTGCGGTTCGAGCCCGTATCTTAAGGAATTGACGGCACGTGAGTCGGCTTGGCTGCCGGAGGCGCTGCAGGATCCCGCAGCGGCACTGGAGGCGGTCTTTGACAACTGCCGGGCGCTGGGGGGGGGGCAGCTGAAACCGGGGCTGCGCCAGGCCAAGCGGCGGATAGCGCTGCTGACAGCGCTTTGCGATCTGTCCGGGGGCTGGAGCCTGGAACAGGTGACCGGGGCGCTCACCGATTTCGGGGCGCTCTGCGCCGATGTGGCTATAAAGGCGGAAATTGCCGCTCTGATCCGCCGAAAGAAGCTGCCCGGGCTGACAGAGAATGACGCAGAGACGGCGGGCGGTTTAACCGTTCTGGCGATGGGCAAGATGGGCGCGCATGAGCTGAACTACAGCTCGGACATCGACCTGATCTGCCTGTTTGATGAAACCCGGTTCGATCCGGATGATTTCTATGAGGCGCGCCAGGGCATGGTGCGGGCCACCAAGAACATGAGTGCTGCGCTCAGCGACCGCACTGGCGATGGCTATGTGTTCCGCACCGATTTGCGGCTGCGGCCCGATCCGGCGGTGACGCCGGTGTGCCTGGCGATGGAAGCGGCAGAGCGCTACTACGAAAGCCTGGGCCGCACTTGGGAGCGGGCTGCCTATATCAAGGCGCGCCCCTGTGCCGGCGACATCGCGGCGGGGGAGCGGTTCCTGAAAACCCTGCGCCCCTTTGTCTGGCGGCGGCATCTGGATTTTGCCGCCATTCAGGACGCCCACGACATCCGCTTGCGGATCCGCGAGAACAAGGGCACCGGTGGTGCGCTGTCTGTGCCCGGACATGACATGAAGCTGGGCCGCGGCGGCATCCGCGAGATTGAGTTCTTTACCCAGACCCGGCAGCTGATCGCCGGCGGGCGCGACGAGAGCCTGCGCCTGCGGGGCACGGTAGAGGGGCTGGCAGCGCTGGCAGAGAAAGGCTGGGTGCCGCAAGAGGCCGCAGAGCAGCTGAGCACCCATTACCGCGCCCACCGCGAGGTGGAGCACCGCATTCAGATGGTGCATGACGCCCAGACCCACCGGATGCCGAAATCCGAGGACGGCATTGCCCGGGTGGCCTGCCTGATGGACCGGGACCCGGATCAGCTGCTGGCTGGGATCAGGGCCCGCCTGGAAGAAGTGCATGAGCTGACCGAGGGCTTCTTTGCGCCGGGCGGCGGGCCTGCGCCGATACCGGATGACACGGCCGAACTGGACGGCGCCATCATTGCCCGCTGGCCAACTTATCCTGCGCTGCGTTCAAACCGCGGCGCGCAGATCTTCGAACGGCTGAAGCCCGAGCTGCTTGCCCGCGTTGCCAAAACCGCCAAGCCGGCTGAAACGCTGGTGGCGCTGGACGGCTTCCTTGCGGGCCTGCCGGGCGGGGTGCAGCTGTTTTCCCTGTTTGGTGCTAATCCACATCTGATTGACCTGCTTGTCGACATCGCCGGCACCTCGCAGGAGCTGGCCAGCTTTCTGTCGCGCAACTCGGCTGTGTTTGATGCGGTGATCGGCGGGTCGTTCTTTGACGATTGGCCAAGCCGGGCGCGGCTGCTTGCCGATCTGAAGCACCGGCTGGCGCAGGAGAGTGACTATGAGGCCCGGCTCGATACCGCCCGCCGCTGGTGCAAGGAGTGGCACTTCCGTGTCGGCGTGCACCACTTGCGTGGGCTGATCGACGGGCACCAGGCGGGGGCGCAATACGCAGAATTGGCCGAGGTGGTGATTGCCTGCCTTTCGCCCGAGGTGGTGGCGCAGTTTGCCCGCAAGCACGGGCCGCCGCCGGGCCGCGGCGCGGCAGTGCTGGCGATGGGATCGCTGGGAGCCGGGCAGATCAACTCGCAATCCGACCTGGATGTGATCGTGATCTACGATCCCGGCGACGCCGAAATGTCCGAGGGCAAGCGGCCGCTTGCCACGCGGCCCTATTTCGCCCGCCTGACCCAGGCCTTTGTCACCGCGCTTTCGGCACCGATGGCGCAGGGACGGCTGTATGAGGTCGACATGCGCCTGCGCCCCTCGGGTACACAAGGCCCGGTGGCCGTCAGCCTCAAGGGCTTCACCCAGTACCAGCAGAACGAGGCCTGGGTTTGGGAGCATCTGGCGCTGACCCGCGCCCGGGTGGTTGCCGGCGAGGCCTCTTTGGCTGCTGAAATCGAAGACTTCCGCGCCGGTTTCCTGCGCCAGCCGCGGGAGCGGGCCAAGGTGCTGGCGGAGGTTGCGGAAATGCGGGCACGGCTGTCGGCGGCCAAGGCGCCCTCCGGTGTTTGGGATGCCAAAAACGGGCCTGGCCGGATGATGGACATCGAGCTGATTTCGCAGGCTGGCGCGCTGACGTCCGGTTCGGTTGCCCGTGATGTGGCTGCAGGTCTGCGCGGCGCTGTCGCTGCCGGATGGCTGAGTGACGCTGACGCAGAATACCTGCAGGCCAGTTACCGCTTATTCTGGTCCGTGCAAAGCGCAGCGCGGCTGCTCTCCGGCAAGGCCATCGAGGCGGACAGGATCGGGGAGGGCGGGGCGCAGTTCCTCTGCCGCACCACCGGATATGCCCGGCTGGACGCGCTGGAGCAGGAGCTGCAGGCCCGCTACACACGCTGCGCTGCGATCATTGCAGAGGCCTTGGAAAGGGATAAGGCGGATGAAGGGCAGCACTGAACAGGACCCGCGCGGTCTGATCTATGAATCCTACCGGATCGAGGGCATTACCGATGCGCAATGCCGCAGCATCTTCTTTGACTGGGCACTTGGCATGGACGCGGCGCGCGACAGCCGCGCCGATATCCAGGCGCTCTTGGAGATGTACGGCAACGACCAGCCGGAACACCCGATGACTGCGGTGCTGCGCGACGGTCTGCAAGGCGCGGAAAAACCGCGCCGCCGCGGCGGCTGGCGCTCGCGCGACCGCTGACAGACCGAGGTGAATGGCCGGGGCAAAAGTTACCCGGCCATAAACATTCGTTAATTTTTCGCTAAATTGGACTGAAATTGTCCCATTTCCGCCCCGATTGAGCGGCACCTTGCCCTTGACCCAGACGCCGGGCACTCACCGGCGAGCGGTTGAAGAATGGTAAGGAGCAGCCCAATGAAGATCTTCCGCAGCCTCGCACTTGTCTCTCTTGGATTGATGGTTTCCGCCTGTGCCTCGGTCGACGTGCCGTCGCGCAACTTGCCGTTCGAAGCGACACCCGATGCGGCAGTGAGCGTGCCGGAGGGCTATGAAACCCTGCCGCAGATCGACCCGCTGCCTGCGCTGCGGGTCAGCAGCGTCACCGTTTCGGTGCCGCGCAGCCTGACGGTCTCCGAGGCCAACAGCTATCTGCCCAAGGGCGACATCGTCTGGCGCGAGGATCCCTTTGGCGACCGCTACACCCAGGTGCAGGCCATCGTTCAGCGCGCCATGGAGGCCGGCAGCACCGGGCTGGAAGGTCCGATTGATGCGGCGCTGAACGTTGAGGTGCAGCGGTTCCACGCGCTGACCCAAAAGGCCCGCTACACCACCGGCGGCATTCACGCCATTACCTTCAAGATGCGGCTGACCGATCTGGCCACCGGCGCGCTCTTGCGCCCGGAAAAGGTGGTCGAGGCTGATCTCAAGGCCTTTGGCGGTGCCCGCGCTCTGGAAGCGATGTCGCGCGGCCAGACCCAGAAGGTGCGCATCACCGGCCATCTGGCCAATGTGATCCGCCAGGAGCTGACCAAGCCCGGCAGCTACCAGAACCCCCGCCTGGGCTTGCTGCAGGCGTTCCAGTAACCGGGCGGGCCGCGGAAAACTTCTTGCCAAGAGGGGCCAGGCGGCCCCTTTCCCTGTTGCGGGCTTAAGGATAAGAGGAGGCCATGACAGCCTCCCCTGAAGCGCCGCAGCGCCCCCGCGTGAAAATGAAGCCCAAGTCGAACGCCCGCGCCATCCGGCACGGGTTTCCTTGGGTCTATGCCAACGAACTGGTCACCGACCGCCGCACCCGCAAGCTGGCGCCGGGCACACTGGCCGTGCTGGAGGACGAAGCGCAGCGGCCCCTGGGGCTGGTCTCGGTCAACCCGGACAGCAAGATTATCGCCCGGATGCTCGATCGCGACCCGGAGGCGGAGATTGACCAGGCCTGGTTCGCGGCCCGCCTGTCACGCGCGCAGGAGATGCGCGAGCGGCTGTATGATGCGCCGTTCTACCGTCTTGTTCATGCGGAATCCGACGGGCTGCCCGGCGTGGTGATCGACCGTTTCGGCGCTGCCTGCGTGGTGCAGCCCAACGCCGCCTGGGCCGAGGCGCATCTGGACGCGCTGACGGCGGCGCTGGCGGATGTGACCGGCGCGGAGGTGATCCTGAAAAACGCCTCCGGCCGCACCCGCGGGCTGGAAGGCCTGGATGACGTGAACAAGACCCTGCTGGGCGAGGCGCCTTCGGCACCGGTGCCTGTGCTGATGAACGGTGCCACCTATATGGCCGACCTCACCGGCGGCCAGAAAACCGGCCTGTTCTTCGATCAGCGTGAAAACCACGCCTTTGCTGCCCGCCTGACGGCCCCTGGCGCCAAGGTGCTGGATGTTTTCTCCCACGTGGGCGGCTTCGGCCTGGCGATGCTGGCAGGCGGGGCAGGGGCCGCCGCCTGCGTTGACGGCTCTGCCGCGGCGCTGGAACTGGCCGCCCATGGCGCCGAGGCCAGCGGCTTCAAGGACAAGTTCACCGCCCGCCAGGGCGACGCCTTTGACGTGCTGGCCGCACTGAAGGAAGAAGGCGAAAGCTTCGATGTGGTGATCTGCGATCCGCCCGCCTTTGCGCCCTCCAAACAGGCGCTGGAGGCAGGTCTGCGCGCCTATGAACGCGTCGCCAAACTGGCAGCCCCTCTGGTCAAACCCGGCGGCTACCTCGGCCTCTGTTCCTGCTCCCACGCGGCGGATCTGGCCAAATTCCGCAATGCCTCCGCCCGCGGCATCGGAAAATCGGGCCGCCGTGGCACGCTGATCCACACCGGATACGCAGGCCCCGACCACCCGCAGCTGCCCCAGCTTGCAGAAAGCGGCTACCTTAAGGCCGTGTTCTTCCGGCTGGACTGACGCCAGTGAAGCTGCTTCTCGATACCTGCGTCCTTTACCCGACAGTTATGCGCGAGATGCTGCTGGGTGCGGCAGGGCTCGGGCATTTCACTCCGCTCTGGTCGGCGCGCATTATCGGGGAATGGGAGCGTGCGGCCCTGAAACTCGGCCCTGAAGGCGCCGCCCAGGCCAAGGCGGAAACCGCCTTGCTGCGCGCCCAGTGGCCGCAGTCCGAAGTGGCGCCGTCACCGGGCACCGAAGCCCGCCTCTGGCTGCCAGACAGCGCTGACATCCATGTCCTGGCCGCCGCCATTTCCGGCCACGCTGACGGGATCGTGACAGTCAACAACAAGGATTTCCCCCGCCACACCTTGGCCGAAGAAGGCCTGGAGCGCTTCGGCCCGGACGAGCTGCTTTACCGCTTCTGGCTGCAGGACGGTGCTGGCATGGAAACCCTCGGATCCCAAGTGCTGGCCGAGGCCAACCGCTTGTCCGGCGGCGGCTGGGAGATCCGCCCGCTTTTGAAAAAGGCCCGCCTGCCGCGTTTAGCGAAAGCTTTGTCCAGCTGACATAAAGCCCTGCAGCTTTGCTGCTTTCCTCTTGCAGGAAATATCCCGGGGAGTTTGAGGGGCTGGCCCCTCAAGCCAAAAGCGCTCTCAGCCTTTGGCCCATTTGTCTTCCAGCCGTTCCAGCGCCTCGATCCGTTCTTCGGTCTTGGGGTGGCTCATCAGCCAGGCAGGTGCCATGCCGGCCCGTGCCTGGGTCAGATCCTCCAGCTTCAGAAACAAGCTCTTCTGCGGCGCCAGCCCGATCCCGGCCTTGGTCAGCAGCGCTGCGGCATACTCATCCGCCTCATATTCATCCCCGCGCGACAGCCGCGCCGCAATCAAATTGGTCAGCACGCCGGCAATCCACGGGCCAACAATGGGGATATAGCGGCCCAGAATCATCATCAGCGCGGTGCGCAGCGCGTTCTGGCCGGAGAAGTCGATCATCCGTTTCTTCGCGTGCCCCAGCGCCACATGCCCCAGTTCATGGGCAATCACCGAGGCCATCTCCTCAGCGCTCACCTCGCCGTTCTGGTACTTGCGGTAAAAGCCGCGGGTGATGAAGATCCGCCCGTCGGGAGCAGCCAGCCCGTTGACCGGGTCGACCTCGTAGATATGCACTGGAATACGGGCGATGCTGAGCGCCGCCGCCAGCCGGTCGGTCAGCGCCTTCAACCGCGGGTCTGCCAGCTCGGTTGAGCGCTGGTCCAGCTCGCGATGCGTGCGCCAGACAGAAATCCGGTACATCACAAGGCCATAGGCGACGGCCAGCAGGATCGGCATGAGGCGCAGCATGGTTTAGATATGGGCGGGAACGGGCCGCAGCGCAAGCCTGCCCGTTCCCTGTCC
This sequence comes from Leisingera sp. ANG-M1, assembly GCF_000813745.1. Classification (GTDB taxonomy): domain Bacteria; phylum Pseudomonadota; class Alphaproteobacteria; order Rhodobacterales; family Rhodobacteraceae; genus Leisingera. The sequence continues at coordinate 8,978 of NZ_JWLC01000008.1, forward strand.
TTCAGGACGCCAGCCAGAAATAGAGCGGCAGGCCGATGGTGATGTTGAAGGGAAAGGTGACCCCCAGCGACAAGGTCAGGTAAATTCCTGATTCAGCTTTGGGCAGGGCGATCTTCATCGCTGCCGGCACCGCGATGTAAGAGGCCGAGGCCGCCAGCACCATCAGCAGGAACAGGCTGCCGCTGCCCAAGCCCGCCGCCCAGCCTGCGCCATAGGCCAGCAGTGCGCCAATGACCGGCATCAAGGCGCCGAAGACAAACAGGCCCGGCGACAGCATTTCGCGGTTCTTGATCAGGCTGCGGCCTGCCGACAGGCCCATGTCCAGCAGGAACAGGCACAGAATGCCGGTAAAGGGTGTCACGATGAAGGGCGCGATCAGCTCCATGCCCTTGCCGCCGGTGATGGCGCCAATCGCAAAGGCGCCCAGAAGCAGCACAACCGAGCCATTGGCCAGCAGCTCGCGCCAGAACCCCTCAGGCCGCTGGCCATTGCTTCCGGCGCTATGGGCCAGCCAAAGTGCCGAAAGGATCGCTGGCACCTCCATCGCAGCGGCCACCGCCACCATGTAGCCATCATAGGCCACCCCGGTCAGTTCCAGCAGGCTGGTTGCGGTCACGAATGTCACGATCGAGATGGAGCCGTAGTGGCCGGCAACGGCCGCGGCATTCAAGCAATCGAGCTTGGTTAGCACCCGCAGCAATCCGAAGGCGATGAAGGGGATCAGAAAGGACAGGGCCACTCCCGCCAGAATGGTCAGGAACAGATCCTGGCTGACGCCGTGCTCGGCCAAACTCGCGCCGCCTTTGAAACCGATGGCTAAGAGCAGGTAAAGCGACATGAATTTCGCCGCGCCTTCCGGGATCGACAGATCGCTGCGGGCAAAGGCTGCGATCAGGCCAAGGGCAAAGAACAGGATTGTGGGCACCAGCAGGCTGCTGGACAATGTTTCAAGGGCGGTAGGCATCGGTCTCTCCGTTCCAGAATTTCCGCCCTGATGAATTGCACTGCAGCATAGCTCCAATATATTGTATCTAACAATTACATAGATTCAGGCTATGAAATGCGTCCCACACTGCGCCAGCTGGAATACATCGTGACCGTCGCCCGGCTGGGTCAGTTCGGTTTGGCGGCAGAGGCGCTGAACGTCAGTCAGCCCAGCCTCTCGGCCCAGATTGCAGCGGTGGAGGAGGATCTGGGCGCCCGGCTCTTTGAACGCGGCCGGGCCGGAGCGCAGCCTACGGCCAAGGGCACTGAGGTGATCCGCCGCGCTCAGCGGATCCTGGGAGAGATGGATGACCTGCGGGCTTCTGTTGCGGGCAGCGTGCCTTTTGGCGGGCGGCTGCGCCTGGGGGTCTTGCCCTCCATCGGCCCCTATCTGCTGCCGCGGGCGGTGCGTGCCATCCACCAGCGCCAGCCCAGTCTGCGGGTCATCGTGCGGGAGGAAAACACACGCGACCTTGAGCAGGGGCTGAAAGCGGGCCGCTTCGACATGATCATCTCAACCCCCGAGGATCACCCCAACACCAGCCAGATCCGGCTGTTCAACGAACGCCTCTGGATTGCAGCGGCGCTGGACGACCCTCTGGCCAAAGACGAGGGGCCGGTGGACGGCAGCAGCCTGAGGGGGCGGAACTTTCTGACGCTGGACAGCGGCCACCGTCTGTCGCGGATCGTCTATGCGCTGGCCTCGGGCTGCGGAGGGGTGGTGCCGGATGACTACGAGGGTACCAGCCTTGACTCAATCCGGCTGATGGCGGCCACCGGCGCCGGCGTTGCAGTCTTGCCCGAGCTTTACACTTTGCGGCAGCCCAAGGGGCACAGCGAGGTGGTTTTCCGTCCGCTTCAGGCCGAAGGCGCCAGCCGCGACATCGCACTGTTGCAAAGGGCAGGGGAGGAGAACCTGGCCGGCACGGAGCTGATCAGCGGGGTGCTGCTGGAAGTGGCGGCAGGTTTCGGACTGCGCACTGGTGCACCGTCCGAAACCTGACCGCCAGCCCCTAGGGCCCCGGCCCTAGTTCATTCCCAGTTTTCCTGGGAATTCGATATTGATCTCCAGACTCGACAGCTCGTCGCCGCGCTCCATGCGGATGTCGATAGCTTCGTCGCCGATCTGCATATGGCGGCGGATCACGTCCAGAATGTCGCGTTGCAGTTGCGGCAGGCAGTCCGGGCGGGCGCCGCCGCTGCGCTCATGCGCCAAGAGGATCTGGAGGCGTTCCTTGGCAGTGCTGGCCGAGGCTTTGCGGGGGCGGAGGGAAAAGCCGAACATGCTCACGCGGTCCTTCCGAAAAGGCGTTGCAGCAGGCCGGGGCGCCGGTCGGCGGCAATGCGCATTTCGATCTGCTCGCCGATCATCCGGCCCACCGCGTCCTCGTAGGCCGTTCCGGCAGCCGACGGGTCGTCCAGCACGACCGGCACGCCGAGGTTGGAGGCACGCAGGACTGCAGCGCTTTCGGGGATAATGCCAAGCAAAGGCACCGCCAGGATCTCCAGCACATCCTCCACCGGCATCATCTCTCCGCTTTCGATCCGTGCCTTGTTGTGGCGGGTGATCAGCACCTGCGCCTTCACTGGCTCGGCGCCTTCCTTTCCTGCACGCTCGGTGATGCTGTTCAGAAGGCCAAGCACCCGGTCGCTGTCGCGGACCGAAGAAACCTCGGGGTTGGTCACCACAATCGCCTCATCGGCAAAATACATTGCCATCTGTGCGCCGCGCTCGATCCCGGCCGGGCTGTCGCAGATGATATAGTCGAAGTCCTGGCGCAGCTCCTCCAGCACTTTCTCCACGCCTTCGCGCGTCAGCGCATCCTTGTCGCGGGTCTGCGAGGTCGGCAGCACAGACAGCGTTTCCAGCCGCCGGTCGCGGATCAGCGCCTGCTTCAGCTTGGCATCGCCCTGGATGACATTGATGAAGTCAAAGACCACCCGCCGCTCGCAGCCCATGATCATATCGAGATTGCGCAGGCCGACGTCGAAATCGATCACCACCGTTTTATGGCCGCGCCGGGCCAGTTCGGCACCCACCGCTGCCGAAGTTGTCGTCTTGCCCACGCCGCCCTTGCCCGAGGTGACGACAATCACCTTGCCCAGCGGCGCTTCCGGTATCAGGTCCTTGCTCATTGCCCTGCCTTTCTTAGTCTATTGCCTCGACGCACAGCCGCTCATCACGCAGGAACACCTGCGCCGGGCGGCCTTGCAGTCCGGGCTCCAAAGTCTCGCTTGTCCGGTACAGCCCGGCGACTGCCAGCAGCTCAGCCCTCAGGCTGCGGCAGAAGATGCGGGCGCTCTCGTCGCCTTCCGCACCTGCCATGGCGCGGCCCCGCATCGGGCCGTAGACATGAATGCTGCCGCGCGCGATCAGCTCGGCACCGGAACTCACCGGCCCGACCACAATCAGATCGCCGCCCTCGGCCACCACCGACTGGCCCGAGCGCACCGGCTCGGTGATCAGGCGGTTTTCCGGCGGGCGCAGCTTCTTGGAAATTTCCTTGCGCAGCCCAGGTCCGGTGTTCAGCGGCGCATCCTTGCCGCTGGCGAGCGTAATCAGCCCAGCATCCTCGGCTGCGGCCTCCTGCAGGGCGGTGGCATTTTGCACCCCGAATACTGCCAGCCCGCGGCTGCGCAAACTGTCCGCCAGCGCCCGCAGCTGGGCCGGGCGGCTGAGGCTCGGTGCCTGTGCCAGATCCAGGATCAGCGGCGCGCCGTCAAAGAAATGCGGGCTCCAGCGCAGCTGCGCGTCGAGGGCTGCATAGAAGGCCTGGTCCAGCGGCCCTTCTTCGGGACGCAGGGCCACGGCGGTGAAGTAGCGGCCGCGGATCTGGAACGGCTTCACGCTGGCGGCGGGGGCGCCGCCACGGGGTTTGATGTCTTGATGCGGCACGCTCACGCGATGCTCCTGCTCGGGGATGGCGGCCTTTATGTGCCGCGCCTTTTCCTCTTGCGTAGCGTTCGGAAGGCGCGCCGTTCAACCGGGCTGTGGCAGACTCGGCGGACATGCGCCGGATGCCGCATCCAGCGGCGGATTTCCGCAAGCGGACTGCTTGCGGTTGCATGCCGGGCGGCCGGGACGGCGGCATTCCGCCGTCCTGCGGGGCTGTTTACAGCCGCAGCGTTTCCGACTTGCCGGTCATTTCAAAGTCCCAGACCGCCGACCATTCGCCGCCGTTGCGCTCCAGGATCAGATAGTTCCGCTCGGCGGCGTAACGGTCCGGCCGGCCGGGGATTTTGCGGATCCGGATGGGATGGCCTTTGAGCGGCGCGTCCCCCAGCCATGACAGCATCCCGAGCACCTTGGCCCAGGCCCGGGGCGGTGCCCTGTGGGCAATGCCCGAGGCAACCAGCTGGTGCAAAGTCTTGCCGCCGCCAAGGGTCATTTCGCCCCGGGTGGCCAGATGGATCTCGCCCGATACGGCAGTGACCTCCTGCTCCGGTCTGGCGGCCATGTCCCGTATCAGCCGCAGCATCCGGCGCCAGGAGGCCCGGTGCGCCCGGCTTTGCCACTGGTCGCGCAGGTCGTCCTCGTATTTCTGCATCTTCGGGGTCAGCACCATTAGAAGCTCCAGGATGGACAGCCGGGGCCCCAGCAGCGGCACGCTCGACAGGATGAAGGTGCGTCCCGGTGCGCTCTGTTCCGCGGCGGCCTTCATCATCTGCCAGCCGCCCCGCGCCATCACCCGGCGGCGGCTGCGTTCCGAGCGCAGATCAGGCGCCAGCAGCCGCAAGCCCGGTGCCTCTATGCTCCAGCCCAGATGGGTTCCGTCCGGGCCGGCAAACCGCGGCGGCAAGTCTCCATCCACGCAGCCGTGCTGAAAAAGCAGGGCGGCTTCACGGGCGGCGGAAAACAGCGTCTGGCCCACCGGCGAATAAGTGCGCGAACGGCGCAATGAGCCCCAGCCGTCGCAGATATCATGATCGTCCCATTGCATCAGCGACGGTACCCGCGCGGCAATCCAGACAAACTCCGGAGCGCTGTAGACCGCCAAATAGCGCTGCATGAAGCGTTCCCGCAGGTGATCCCGAAGATCCGCCAGGTCCTCCCGCGAGGGATCGCGCGGCAGCTTGTCCGGCCAGTCATTGCTCAACGGATGGCCGTCGGTCACCTCATCCGCGTAAACCTGATCGCCGCCATGCAGGAGCAGCGAGAACGGGTTGCGGGCGTGCTCCTCGCCCATCCGCGCCCACATCGCATTGCGCTCCGCCCCGTCGCGGTCCAGATCGCCATGCTCCTCGCCGTTGCAGGAGGCGTAGGCGATCCGCATGTTTCCACCCAGGCCGGCGGTTTGGAATTCGTCCCCGTTCCACTGGTATTTGGAGGGGCGGTCTGCAGGCAGGCTGAAGCGGGCGCGATGGACCGAGAGTTCCGGGAACTCAGAAAGAAGCACCGGGTAGGTTTCGTTCCCATCGGTTCTGATAGGCGGCACGGCCTTTCCCTTGGGCGCAAGGAAAAGCGCCGCAAGATGCATGCGCCCGTCGCGGACGTGGTCAAGGATCAGGATCGGGCTGATTGTGGCACCGTCTTGAATACTGCTCATGGTCAGCAGAGCTAAGACCGGAAAGAACTTGCGACAAGTGCCGTGCGCTACTTTTCGATACTAGCTAGCTAAAGTTTCCCCAGAAATGCTTGGCATGACTTCGAGCTAGTCTTCTTATTTCGCCATAGTTCGGTTGGCCAACACCAAAACAGAGCCAAACAGCTTCGCTAAACTGTTCTGCTAACGTAACGACGTTTTGAATATCCTCGAGTTCTAGCTTATTGTTTGAAATATACTTTCTATTGGAATGGCTCAGTAGGTTGTCTCTAAAGTGCTTTAGGCGCTTTAAAGCGGTCTTGTGATGGCTTCGGCTGACCTTGAGTGCATCAATGGTTGCGTTGTGTGGAGACCCATTTCCAACTTCTTTCAAAAAAGCATCGTAACAAACAATTCGGTTTGTGTCTGAGAAACCATCAAATTGTCTTGCAAGAGCAGCTGTGGCATCTCTCAGCAAGGAGCCAGAGATCGTAACGTAGGCGTCAGCCAAGCCGGTGTGGTCAAACTTTGAAAGTAGGCTTTCGTTATCATTTGCTGCTTTGAAAGTCTACAAAGCGCGTATGGCTGTAGTTGTGTTTTGGTGGACTGTCTCTGCAAATGTTTTCTTTTCTGCCAAATCCATTTCGTATTTCACCGGCTCAGCTCCCGCATGCCGCGCTCCAGGCCGTCGAGCGTCATGGGCACCATCCGGTCCTCGAAAATCTCCCGGATCATGCCGATCGAATGGGTGTAGTCCCAGTATTTCTCCGGCACCGGATTGATCCACAGGTTTGATGCCCATGCCTCGCGTGCACGCTGCAGCCAGACCTGGCCGGCCTCCTCGTTCCAATGCTCGTTGGCGCCGCCGGGATAGGCGATCTCGTAGGGCGACATCGAGGCATCGCCCACGAAGATGCATTTGTAATCCGGACCGTAAGTGCGCAGAACCTCATGCGTGGGAGTTTTCTCGTTCCAGCGCCGCCGGTTGTCGCGCCACACGCCTTCATAGAGGCAATTGTGGAAGTAGTAGTATTCCAGATGCTTGAACTCGGCCCGGGCAGCGGAGAACAGCTCCTCCACCACCTGGATATGCGGATCCATCGAGCCGCCCACGTCCAGGAACAAGAGCACTTTCACCGCATTGTGCCGCTCAGGCCTCGTTTTCACATCCAGATAGCCGTGCTCGGCGGTGGAGCGGATGGTGCCGTCCAGGTCCAGCTCCTCCTGCGCGCCCTCGCGCACCCAGCGGCGCAGGCGTTTCAGCGCCACCTTGATGTTGCGGGTCCCGAGCTCGACATCACCGTCGAGGTTCCTGAACTCGCGCTTGTCCCAGACCTTGACCGCACGCTGGTGGCGGCTTTCTTTCTGACCGATGCGCACGCCCTCGGGGTTGTAGCCATAGGCGCCAAATGGCGAGGTGCCCGCTGTCCCGATCCACTTGTTGCCGCCCTGGTGGCGGCCCTGCTGTTCTTTCAGGCGCTCTTTCAGCGTTTCCATCAGCTTGTCAAAGCCGCCAAGCGCCTCGATCTCGGCCTTTTCTTCCTCCGAAAGATGTTTCTCCGCCATCTTGGCCAGCCATTCTTCGGGAATGTCCACAGCCTGCATCACCGCCTCGGACGGGATGGCCTCCAGCCCCTCGAAAGTGGCGGCAAAGGCGCGGTCGAACTTGTCGATGTTGCGCTCGTCTTTCACCATCGCCGCCCGGGCGAGGAAATAGAACGCTTCGATGTCATAGGTGGCCAGCCCGGCCTTCATGCCTTCCAGAAAAGTCAGGTACTCGCGCAGGGATACCGGGATCGCTGCTTTGCGGAGATTTTCAAAGAAGGGCTGGAACATCGCGGGGGCCTCCGGCTCGGGTTACGCCAGCACCCGGTGCGCCACGATGGTTGCCAGCAGGCCGAGAATACCAAATACGATGGCATAGACAGCCCCGTATTGCAGCATGTCCAAGGTGTTGCCGCCACGTTTGCGGGCCTGAAACGCGCCGGTCAAAGCGCCCAGCAGCACGGCTGCGATTACGATCATGGTCTTTTCCGTTTCCTAAGTTCAGCCGGTCCGGGCGTCAGGGGGCAGAGGGGCGCAGCGCGGCGATTTCCTCAAGCCTGGCCTCGACAATCCAGTCCGGGCCAAAGCCGTAACGCGCCCATCCCAGGCTGTCCAGCCTGACCCGGCGGGCTTCGGCATTGCGGTGTTCAAGTTCCAGCGCTTCCGCCTGCAGCATCAGCAGCGTTGACAGCAGGGCCGCGTTTTCATGCGCCGCGGCGGACTGCGCTGCAGGCAGCAGGCGCGCAAGGGCAGCAGCGCCACGGCCGTGCGCGATGTCATAAGCGGACAGCTGCACCGCAAGCTTGGCCATATGCATGCTGGTTGCGGGCAGGCCTGCGAGATAGTTTTCGGCGGTCCGGAAATGCTTCTGGGCCAGCTCGGGCTCACGCACATGCAGCATCCGGCCGAGCGTATAGTGGCTGAGGGCGCGGCGGTGGTCCTGCCAGCCCAGGTCGCGGGCGATCTCCGCAGCTCGGTTTGCGGCCCGCAGCCGCTCCTTCAGCGAAGATTGCGGACCCAGAGCCTGCTCCAGAGCGGTCACCCAGGCTCGCGGTGTTTCTGCCAGCCATTGCGCAGGAATCCGTTCGCCAGCCGGATTCAACCGGGCCAGTATTGCAGGCAGGCGGGCTGCGACTTCGCTTCTGCTCATGCCGGTGCGCAGCTCCGGAGCATAGCCGGCGCGCAGGATCAGCATGTCAAAGCCGGTCAGAACGGCGTGGATGTTATCGTCGTTGAAAATCGAATCCGGCAGCCGGTAAAGATCGTTCAGCGGGCCGATTGCCTGGGCCAGTTCCTCGTGCAGGCAGTCGCGCACCTCCTGCGGGCTGACGTCATTGGGGATGAACACTGCCAGCTGCTGGCGGTTGCGCAGCAGCGACCAATTGGTGCGGGGCGCGCGCCGGTTGCGGCGGAATTCGGCCAGCGACGAGACGTTGGGCACCACAAAGCAGGCTGCCTTGGGCAGGGCGCGGCGGATCTCAGCCCGGCTCACGGATTCGATGGTGATGTTTGCCGCCCCGCCGGAGACCTGGCGGATATCAATTCCGGCCTCGCCCTGCAGCCGTGCCAGCAGCCCGTTCAAGTCCCGTGTGAAGTTTGGCGCCGGGTCGCCGGTGACGCGCAGTGTGATCGGCTCCTCGAAGCGCGTGAACTGGGGCAGGGTGCTGCCGCCCTCCAAGGCGAAATGCAGATCCAGGAAGTCCCGCGCGATATCCGCATTGGACCGCTGCGGCGGGCTGGGTTTGCGTGCGGTGAAAACTTTGACCGGCGGCAAGGAGGCAGGTGCAGCCACTGCCCGGGTCGGCGCCTCAGCCCGCGGAGGAGGCATCGAGCAGGCGGCAAGCGCCAGCATGGACAGGCCGGCTGCGGCTCCGCGCAAAACTCGCCTCGTGCAGAGGCCGCGCCAGAGGGCAGCGGGAAAACAATCCGGGGCGGCTTCAGCAGGCAATCAGGCGTCTCCTTCCGGCCTGGCTGTTGGCGCCCGGCTCCATTCCCTCTGATAGGGGAATGCGGCAGCAATTTGAAGCGAAACAGGCAGGCGCCGGGCAACGCGCCTGCTCCTGCGGTTTCCGCCTGCGCCGTCAGCGCCGCCCGCGCGCCATGAAGGCCAGGCGTTCGAACAGATGCACGTCCTGCTCGTTCTTCAGCAGCGCGCCGTGCAGCTTGGGCAAGGCATTGGCGCCGTCGCGGGCAATGTCCTCCGGGCTCAGATCCTCGGCCAGCAGCAGTTTCAGCCAGTCGATCACCTCGGAAGTGGAGGGTTTCTTTTTCAGCCCTTGCGTCTCGCGGATCTCGTAGAACTGAGTCAGCGCCGCGGTCAGCAGCGCCTCCTTGATGCCGGGATGATGCACCTCAACAATCTTCTTCATCGTCTCCGCATCCGGGAAGCGGATGTAGTGGAAGAAGCAGCGGCGCAGGAAGGCGTCCGGCAGCTCCTTTTCGTTGTTGGAGGTGATGATCATGATCGGCCGGTGCTTGGCCTTGACCGTCTCGCCGGTCTCGTAGACGTGGAACTCCATCTTGTCGAGCTCTTGCAAGAGGTCGTTGGGGAACTCGATGTCGGCCTTGTCGATCTCGTCGATCAGCAAGACGACTTTCTCGTCCGCCTCAAACGCCTCCCACAGCTTGCCCTTCTTGATGTAGTTCTTGACGTCATGCACGCGCTCTTCGCCTAGCTGGCTGTCGCGCAGGCGGCTGACCGCGTCATATTCATAAAGGCCCTGCTGGGCGCGGGTGGTGGATTTCACGTTCCACTCGATCATGCGCAGCCCCAGGGCCCCGGCAACCTGCTTGGCCAGCTCGGTCTTGCCGGTGCCCGGCTCGCCCTTGACCAGCAGCGGCCGCTCCAGCGTCACTGCCGCATTGACCGCGACCTTCAGGTCGTCTGTAGCGACATATTCCTTAGTGCCCTGAAATTGCATATCTTTCCTGTTCCGGTCCTGATTGGTGCCGCAGCGCCCAGTTCTTAGCACGCTTTTAACCAAACCTCGCCACTATTGTGTAGTGACATTCCTTCCCGATAGGGATAAACGCTGCGGCAGAGGGGGAGCCACAATGTTCAGGTACCAATTATGACCAGCATTATGGGCCAGACCGAAGGAGCCGAAATGAAGCAAGAAGTGTTTCTGCCGGACGACTACCGCCCGGCCGAAGATGAGCCGTTCATGAATGACCGGCAGCTTGAGTATTTCCGACGTAAACTATTGGAATGGAAGCAGGAGCTTCTGGCGGACAGCCGCGACACCATTGAGGGGCTGCAGGATAACACCCGCAATATCCCGGATGTCGCCGACCGTGCCAGCGAAGAAACCGACCGCGCACTGGAGCTGCGCACCCGCGACCGCCAGCGCAAGCTGGTCGCCAAGATCGACTCGGCCCTGCGCCGCATCGACGAAGGCGAGTACGGCTATTGTGAAGTGACCGGCGATCCGATCTCGCTGAAACGCCTGGACGCACGTCCAATCGCAACCATGAGCCTGGAAGCGCAGGAGCGCCACGAGCGCCGCGAAAAGGTCCACCGCGACGATTGACCGCCAGCTTTGGCGGCAAAAATGAACAAATCCAAGACGCCGGGGCCTTTTGCTCCGGCGTTTTTTGTTCCATGTGAGGGACGTGCAGAAGCTGCAGGAGCCCATGGAACTCAAAGGCTTGAAAATAACCGTGATCGGCGCGGGCATCGGCGGGCTGACCGCAGCGCTGGCGCTGCGCCGCCTGGGCGCGTCGGTGACAGTGCTGGAACAGGCCGAGGCGATTTCCGAGGTGGGTGCGGGTCTGCAGATCACCCCCAATGGGGTGGCGGTGCTGAGAGCGCTGGGGCTGGCTGATGACCTGGCCTGGGGCTCGCAGCGCGCCCGTGCGGTGGTCCTGCGCGGCCACCGGCGCGGCAATGAAGTGCTGCGGCTTGATCTTGATGAATATGCTGCGGGCCTGAATTACTACTTTGTGCATCGGTCCGACCTGATCGGCATTCTGGCCGGCGCGGCCCGCCGCGACGGCGTGCAGGTGCGGCTGCTGCAAAAGGTGGAGAAGGTGGAGCCCGGCGCGCAACCGGTTGTGCACCTCAGCAACGGCGCCCAATGCGGCGGCGATCTGGTGATCGGCGCCGACGGGCTGCATTCCCGTACCCGCGCGGCGCTGAATGGCGAAGATAAGCCGTTTTTCACCGGCCAGGTGGCCTGGCGTGCGACCGTGCCCAACCATTTGAACCTGCCGCCCGAGGCGCAGGTGTTCATGGGGCCCGGCCGCCACCTGGTGGCCTATCCTCTGCGCGACGGCAGCTTGGTCAATCTGGTGGCGGTGCAGGAGCGCCGCGCCTGGGCAGAAGAGGGCTGGCATTTTAAAGACGATCCGGCGCATTTGCGTGCGGCTTTCTCCAGTTTCGGCGGCAGCGCTGCGGCTTTGCTGGAGGCCGTGGAAGATGTGCTGCTGTGGGGCCTGTTCCGCCATCCGGTGGCGGAGCGCTGGCATGGGGAAAACACGGCTGTGCTGGGGGATGCCGCGCATCCGACCCTGCCGTTCATGGCGCAGGGTGCCAACCTGGCTTTGGAGGATGCCTGGGTGCTGACCTGGTCCCTGCAAGAGGCTGCGGACATCGGGTCCGGGCTGGCGCTGTACCAATCCCGCCGCCGGGAGCGGGCAGGCAAGGTGGTGGATGCGGCAAGCCGCAATGCCTGGAAGTACCATCTGCGGGCGCCTCTCAGCTGGCCGGCGCATCAGGTTCTGAAGCTGGGCGGCCGGTATGCGCCGGGCAAGATGGTCAGCCAGTTCGACTGGATCTACCGTCACGACGTCACCGCCTGATCCGGACCGGAGCGCTCCCGCCCCGTTGCGGATCATCAGGATGATCCGAAAAGGTTGGGTCGTGCGCCGCGCTGGCACGCGGCGCGGGGCCGCCTGGCGGCGGCTGGGAAGGTCAGAGGTCCAGGTCTACCCAGACCGGGACATGATCCGAAGGCTTGTCGCGGCCGCGCACGTCCTTGTCGATCTGGCAGTCGCGCAGCAGATCGGCGGCCTGCGGCGTCAACAGGAAATGGTCGATGCGGATGCCGTCGTCGCGGTTCCAGGCGCCGGCCTGGTAATCCCAGAAGGAGTAATGCCCCGGACCCTGGTGGCGCGCCCGGAAAGCCTCGGTGAAGCCGAGATTGACGATCCGCTGAAACGCCGCCCGGCTTTCCGGCCGGTGCAGTGCGTCCTCACGCCAGGCCTCCGGGCGTTTGGCGTCCTCGGCCTGCGGAATGATGTTGTAGTCGCCGGCCATCAGCGCCGGCATCTCTTCGGCCATTAGCTCAGCCGCACGCGCCTGCAGCCGTTCCATCCAGGCCAGCTTATAGGCATATTTGCCGCCCGCCACCGGGCTGCCGTCGGCCTCCAGCTCCACCGGGTTGCCATTGGGCAGGTAAAGGCCGCAAATCCGGATCGCCTGCTTGCCCACCACCGTGGCCTCGATCCAGCGGGCCTGTTCGTCACTGTCATCTCCGGGCAGGCCGCGGCGCACGTCCTCCAGCGGCAGTTTTGACAGGATGGCCACCCCGTTGAAGCTTTTCTGGCCATGGGTTTCGACGTTGTAGCCGCGCTCCTCGAACAGTTCGCGCGGAAACGCCTCGTCCACCGATTTGATTTCCTGCAGCAGCGCGACGTCGGGCTGCGCCTCGTCCAGCCAATCCGGCAGCGCCTTTGCCCGGGCCTTGATGCCATTGATGTTGAATGTGGCGATTTTCATGGCTTGCCTCCGGCCCAGATTGCTGTATTCCGAGGCGATCTATCGCTGAATCAGCGCCGCGGAGCAAGCCCGATGCTGGCTATCCGAATCGCTTTTCCGCCACCAGATCTCCGGTGTTTTGCAGTTGTGAAAAACCGCTTGAGGTTGTTCTCATTTATTTTGCAAAAATATCCGTGTGAGTAACGCGGTGAATATTTTGTGGATTAATCAATTTAAATTAAATGCGGCAAAAAATAATAAGCAAAAGTTAAAGTGGTAATTTAAAAAAATACAATGAAAGATTGCAATTTTTATTTGCGCTGCGCGGGTGCCGTGCCAGCGTGAAGGAGCCTTTTGTCACTAACGAATGGGGTTCCAAAATGACTGCTCAGCGTAAAATCAAGGACTTCCACGCCAACCAGCCGGCCGCAGGCAGCAGCCTGTTTGAAGGCTGCGGGGCTGAAATGTTCTCTTCAGGGTCGGCGCCTGAATGCTCTGCCGGTCTCGCTGCCGGGGAGGGCGTGTCGCTGTTCTCATCCGGATCGATGCCGCAGGCGGCTGAAAGCTGGGCAGGCGGGGAGACCGGGCAGTTTTCCAGCGGTTCGGCGCCGGTTGCGCAGGCTGAAACGGCTGCCGGTGACTTGGCCGGGATGTTTTCGTCGGGCTCGGCACCGGCGGCCAGGGCTGATACCGGGGCGGGGGATCTGGTGCAGCTCTTTTCCTCCGGTTCGGCACCCGCTGCACAGGCTGAGGTTGCCACAGGCGGTCTGACAGAGATGTTCTCCTCCGGTTCTGCCCCGGCTGTGCAGGCGGATACCGCTGCCGGCGGCCTGACGGAAATGTTCTCTTCGGGATCAGCACCTGCGGCGGCAGCGGAGGCAGGGACCGGCGACGGCACCCATCTTTTCTCTTCGGGCTCCGCTCCCGCCGCCGAAGCACGCGTCGGCACCGGCGATGCCACACGGCTGTTTTCCTCGGGCAGCTAAACCGGCCCTCTGAATTGGCTGGAGCCGGCGGCAGTTTCGCCGGCTCCGGTCCTGGCGGCTCTGCAGCAGGGCCGCGGCCGCGCCGTCTTCATCTGCATGAGGTTCCCATGCCCCAGATCATCCCGTTTTTCTCTTCCGCATCCAAACAGTCCCGCGCTTGTGCGCTGCAAGCGCTGATTGCCAGTTTTGCTTTGCACCGGCGGACACAGGAGGACGTTTTCTGGCTCAAGGAAAATGCGGAACTGTTGAATATTCTCGAATGCACGGGGGCGGATCTGCCCGGCGGCGCCTTGGAGCCGCTGCTGCCGTTTTACGAAGGGGCGGCGCGCCATATCAGTTTCTTCCGCCAGTACTACCGCTTCATTCTGTCGATCTGCCTGGACCTGGAAGACCTTGGGATGCCTGGCCAGACAGGCAGCCGGATTGCGGAGTGGGTAGCGCAGCAAGGCCTGGCTCAGGCTGAACTGTCGGACCTGCAGCGCGCTGAGGCCCGCAGGCTGCTGGCGCGGCGCGGTGTGCTGCTGCGGGATGAAGGGCTGGATGATCGGCTGCGCAGCTTTATCTCCCGCCCGCAAACCTTTGCAGTCCCGAACAAAAAGGCGGCTTACGAACTGACCCACATCGTCTTTTACCTGTCCGAGTACGGCCGCCGCGACCCTGCGCTGCCAGAGGCCGCAGAGGCCAGTCTTGAATTTGCCGGGCTGGTGGCTTTCCTCGACCAGAATGCAGACCTGCTGGCGGAGATCTGCATTGCGCTGCGCTTTGCCGGTGTGCTGCCGCCTGCGGAATGGGAGGCATGGCTTGATCGGCAAGTTTCCGCCTATATGCTCGCTAAGGATGAATTTTATGGACTTCATGATGCTTATCACGAGTATTTTGTGGTCAACTGGCTCATGCTGCTGTCTGGGCGCAAGGCCTTCCGGCAGCCGGTTCCCTTAGGGGGCTTGCATGTGTCGGCCTTGCAGGGAGGAAGCATTTTGAGGAGCCTGTCTGAAGCCGTATTTGATGCCGGATCCGCCCGGGCCAGCTGGAGCGCGGTCAAGGCACAGGCCGAAACCCTGCTGAGCGACGAAGAAAACGTGGTTCTGGCAGCCGCTGAACGCAGCTGCGCGCGTTTCGCCGGCTTTTTCGAAGGTTTTGCCCGCGCAGGCAGCGCTGGAGCAGCATGATGCCGGGCGGGCGCAATCAGGTTCTGGCCGGTGCGCTTTTGGTGGTGGCCTATACTGGGCTGATTGCTTCCGCCGATGGGATCACAAAGCTGCTGGCCGGGACTTATGCGGCTGCTCAGCTCTATGCGCTTTCGGGGGCGATGGTGGCTGGTTTCTGCCTTCTGGCGGACCGCTTGCCCCGGATGCGCCAGGGCTTTCGTACCAGCTGTCCACAGGCAATGGCGCTTAGGTCGCTGGCAACTTTGCTGGCGGCCGTTTGTTTTTTCTACGCATTCCGCCTGCTTCCCTTTGCGGAAGTGTTCATCTTCATCGGGCTGATGCCGCTGCTGGCCGGAGCAATGTCCGGATTGGTGCTGAAGGAACCGGTACGCCCGGCAGCCTGGGCGGCGCTTGGCGCTGGTTTCGCTGGTGTACTGTTCCTGTTTCCGGGCGGGATTTCCGAGGCGTCCCTCGGGGATCTGGTTGCGCTCGGGGCCGCGGTGTCGGGTACTTTTTCCATGACTATGGCACGGTTTATCGGCCGTTATGAAAGCAACTCCCTGGCGCAGGTGTTTTATCCGAACCTGACTTTGTGCCTGGCGATGCTGCTGATGCTTCCTTTTGTCTGGATGCCGATGCCTATGGCTGATGTGGCATGGGCTGCGGCCTATGCGCTGCTATTGTTCGGCGCACGCTGGCTGCTGGTGGTGGCGCTGCGTCTGCTGGCCTCATATGCGGTCACGCCGCTGATGAATCTGCAGTTCATCTGGATGTCGCTGATCGGCGCGGTGGTGTTTGGCGAGTTCCCGCCAGCAACAACCTACATCGGCGGCGGCATTGTGATTGCCTCCAGCCTGTATCTGGTTTGGGACCAGTTTGCCCCGTCCTTGCCTGCCCTGCGCCGCCCAGGCCGTCTGCGGACCGATCCGTAACCGGCTTCGCCGGTGCGAAGGCGCAATGGAATTGTGCAATAACTCCAGCTCGGAATAGATGTGAATTCCTTACGTTTGCCGCGCTGGAAAACGTGCAGGCCGTGCAGCAGGCAGCTGGACTAGATCGAAAACGAGGTGCCGCAGCCGCAGCTGGAGGTGGCGTTGGGGTTTTCGATGGTGAAGCGGGCGCCGATCAGCTCTTCGGTGAAATCGATCACCGCATTTTCCAGGAAGGGCAGGGAGACGCTGTCCACCACCACTTTTTCACCCTGGCCTTCTAGCACCAGATCGTCCGGTTTCGGATCGTCCAGCGCGATTTCATACTGAAAGCCCGAGCAGCCGCCGCCTTCGACTGCTACGCGCAACGCCTGGCCCTGATCCGCGGCACCGATCTCGGCCAGCCGGGCAAAGGCACGCTCGGTCACTTTCGGGGGCAGTTGCATGGCGTTTCTCCACAGGCTCATGTTGCAGCGCAAAGCATTATATAGAAAGGTGCAATTCAGGCGGCAAGATGTGGAGCCACTGCTTTGGTTAAAAGATTTGAGATGCATGCGCCTTATGCCACGATGCCGGACCGCAGCCGCGGGCGGCAAGTGCCGGAGGAGGAGAGCTCCTTCCGCTCGCCATACCAGCGCGACCGCGACCGGATCATCCATGCCAGCGCCTTCCGGCGGCTGAAGCACAAAACCCAGGTTTTTGTGGAGCATGAGGGCGACAATTACCGCACCCGGCTGACCCATTCGATCGAAGTCGGACAGGTGGGCCGGACGATCGCCGGGGCACTGGGTCTGAACCAGGAGCTGACCGAGGCGGTGGCGCTGGCCCATGATCTGGGCCACACGCCGTTCGGCCACACTGGCGAGGACGCCCTTCACGCGCTGATGGAGCCCTATGGCGGCTTTGACCACAACGCTCAGGCGATCCGCATCGTCACCCGGCTGGAACGTCATTACGCTGAATTCGACGGCTTGAACCTCACCTGGGAAACCCTTGAAGCCATTGCCAAACACAATGGCCCGGTGATTGAGGAGCTTCCCTGGGCCTTGGCCGAATGCAACGCAGCGGTGGATCTGGAATTGCACACCCATGCCAGCGCCGAGGCGCAGGTGGCAGCGCTGTCGGATGACATTGCCTACAACAACCACGATCTGCATGACGGGCTGCGCGCAGGCCTGTTTGCCGACAGCGACATCGCCCGGCTGCCGCTGATCGGGCCCTGCTACGCGGAGGTTGACCGCCTTTATCCCGGCCTCGATGCGAACCGCCGCCGCCACGAGGCGCTGCGCCGGTTTTTCGGGGTGATGGTGGGGGATGTGATCGACACTGCCCGTGATCTGCTGGCAGAGGCCGGGGTGCAGTCGGTCGAAGAAGTTCGTGCGCTGGGGCGGCCAGTGGTGAAATTCTCCGACCCGCTTTGGACCGACTTGAAGGAGATCCGCGCTTTCCTCTTCACCCGCATGTACCGTGCGCCTGCGGTGATGGAGAAGCGCACCAAAGTGGCCAAGGTGGTCGAGGCGCTGTTCCCATATTTCCTTGATAACCCGTTGGAAATGCCGGAGCGCTGGCATGCCGAGATCGCGGCCGCCACGGACCGCACAGTGCTGGCGCGGATTGTTTCGGACTACATCGCCGGCATGACCGACCGTTTTGCCTTGCAGCTGCATGAGCGGCTGATCGGGAAGAAGGTCGAGGTTTGAGGCCTGTGTGGTTCCGGAGGGAGTGCTTGGAAAAGGGGGAAGAGGGGGCAGGCAGCAGGTGTGATTCTGCAAATGGGGGAATTGGCCGTAAGCCGTGCTATCATCTGGCCCTATGACGCAGGCAGGCATCGGCGTTAAGGCGCGGGGAGGATACCAAGGGGAAAGCCATGGCACGCTGGACCGTTACATTCACAGACAAGCCTGAGATGGACCGGGTGCGCGGCGACAAAAAACGCCGCGAGGCGCATATCGCCTTTGTACGGTCGCGGCCTGAGCTTCAGATCGGCGGCGCGCTGGCGATGCGGCCGATGCAGGACTTTCCCGGTGCGATCTGGAATGTGGAAGCGGAGACCCGGCAGGACGTGGAGCGGCTGATCCTGCAGGATCCCTATTACGTCGCCTCCTTGCGGAGCTACAAAATCACCGAATGGGGCACCGCCTCGGCCATCCAGGGAATGCTGTCATGAATGCCCCTCAGGGAACCCGCAAATCCGCAACCGCGCTGACCCGCTGGGCAGTGATGTTCCGCGATGCCCCCGCGATGATGGATGTCCGGGCCGACAAAGCGCGGCGCGATGCCCATGTGGCCTATGTGCAGGATCATCCCGAACTCCGGATCGGCGGCGGGCTGAAACCGGATCCCGAGGGAGATTTCTGCGGGGCGCTGTGGATTGTCGAGGCCGAGGACCGGATAGAGGTGGAGCATCTGATCCACGGCGATCCGTTTTATGTGCCCGCCTTCCGTTCCTACGAGATTTTCACCTGGGGCAAGATCCTGGAAGACCAGACTGCGGTTCTGTGAGGCATATGCCGCGCTAGCGGCGTTTTGATGGGGCGAAGTGCTGGCCGGTCAATAGAATTCCCCGGCGTGCTGCACCTAGCGCCGGGGCTGCCCCTGCAATCCTGTTGACCCTGCCTGCGGGCCTAGGTATCCGCAGTCCTGAACATATGGGACGCCAGATATGAACCTCTTTACCGATATCCGCTCGCTTGTGATTGACAGCCTGACCGCCATGACCGGCGAAGGCGTGCTGCCCGAGGGGCTCGACTTTGCCAATGTCGCTGTGGAGCCGCCGCGCGATGCCGCCCATGGCGACATGGCGACCAATGCGGCGATGGTGCTGGCCAAGCCTGCCAGGATGAAGCCGCGCGACATTGCTGAAGCGCTGGCCGCGAAACTGGCTGCTGATGAGCGGATCACCTCGGCTGAGGTCGCAGGCCCGGGCTTCCTGAATCTGCGGCTGGCGCCGGGCATCTGGCAGGGGGTTCTGAAATCGGTCCTGGACGCAGGCACGGATTTCGGCCGCTCCGCCATGGGCGACGGCAAGCGGGTGAACGTGGAATATGTCTCCGCCAACCCGACCGGCCCGCTCCATGTGGGCCACACCCGCGGTGCGGTCTTCGGCGACGCGCTGGCGTCGCTGCTGGCCTATGCCGGCTATGACGTCACCCGCGAATACTACATCAACGACGGCGGCGGCCAGGTCGACGTGCTGGCGCGCTCGGTCTACCTGCGCTACCTTGAGGCGCACGGCCAGGAGATCGCCTTTGCCGACGGCACCTATCCCGGCGACTATCTGGTTCCCGTGGGGCAGGCACTGAAGGAAAAGGTGGGCGACGCTTATCTGGACCAGCCCGAAGATGTCTGGCTGGCCGACGTGCGTCTGTTCTCCACCGATGCAATGATGGAGCTGATCCGCGAGGATCTGGCCCAGCTGGGCATTGAGATGGATGTGTTCTACTCGGAGAAATCCCTCTACGGCACCGGCAAGATCGAAGCCTCCCTGGCCGCGCTGGAAGCCAAGGGGCTGATCTACCAGGGCGTGCTGGAGCCGCCGAAGGGCAAAAAGCCCGACGATTGGGAGCCGCGCGAGCAGACCCTGTTCAAATCCACTGACCACGGCGACGATGTCGACCGGGCGGTGAAGAAATCCGATGGCTCCTGGACCTATTTCGCACCGGACATCGCTTATCACTATGACAAGGTGGAGCGCGGCTTTGATGAGCTGATCGACATCTTCGGTGCCGACCATGGCGGCTATGTCAAGCGGATGAAGGCGGCGGTATCGGCGTTGTCCGACGGCAAGGTGCCGCTCGACATCAAGCTCTGCCAGCTGGTGAAGCTGTTCAAGGACGGCCAGGAATTCAAGATGTCCAAGCGGGCAGGGACCTTTGTCACCCTGCGCGACGTGGTCGATGCGGTGGGCGCAGATGTGACCCGCTTCATGCTGCTCACCCGCAAGAATGACCAGGGTTTCGACTTCGACCTCGACAAGGCACTGGAGCAGTCCAAGGACAACCCGGTGTTCTATGTGCAATACGCCAATGCCCGGATCTGCTCGACCCTGCGCAAGGCGCATGAGCAGGGGATTGCCGCGGATGACGCCACCCTTGCAGCTGCCGATCTGGGACTGATCGCAGACCCGGCGCAGCTGGCGGTGGCCAAGAAGCTGGCCGAATGGCCGCGCCAGGTGGAAATCGCCGCCCGTACCCATGAACCGCACCGGGTGGCCTTCTATCTCTACGATCTCGCCTCCGAGCTGCACGGGCTCTACCACCTCGGCAAATCGAACGAAGGTTTACGATTTGTTAACGAGAGCAGCCAATCGGCAACACATGCGAATTTGGCGCTGGCCAAGGCCGTTTCCGTTGTCATTTCTGCAGGTCTTGGTATTCTTGGCGTCAAACCGGCAGAAGAGATGCGATAACCGGAGGCGGTGCCAGCTCCCGCAGGGGGCAGGGGTCGCTTTACCAGCATAAATCGCGCATTCCGCCGGACTGAGGCAGTTCAAGAGACCTGGGTACAGCGCCGAATCCTGGCGCTGCCAATCCGGGCAGTGAGGCGGAAATGGCGTATTTTGCGCAGGCGGGCCAGGGGCACGCCTATACTGGCGGCAATGGTCAGGAACAGGGCTCTGCTGCGGAACAGCCCTACGGTCAGCAGCATTCCGGCCAAACCTATGGCGGCCAGCATTACACCGGGCCGGGAGCTGAACCGGCCTATGGCTATGAAAATCCCGCTTACGGCTATCAGTCTGAGGGCCAGAGCCATGAGGATCAGGGCTACGGAGCCTATACTGCTGCTCCGGCAAGCCTGAAGGCGCGGTTCTCCAAGTCCCTGAGCCTGCTGGGCGCGGCGGCTTCGGTAGCACTGGTCGCAGGTGTTGGTTTCTGGGGCTATAAGCTGGTGATGCGCGATGTCAGCGGTGTGCCGGTGGTGCGCGCGGCCGAAGGGCCGATGCGCGAGCAGCCCGCCAACCCGGGCGGTACCCAGGCCGACCACCAGGGGCTGGCGGTGAACGCAGTTGCCGCAAAAGGCAGCGCCGAAGCGCCTGCCGACCGGCTGACCCTGGCGCCCGCCGCCATCGAATTGACGGACGATGACAAGCCGCTGCCGCAGCTGGCGGCGGAATCGGCCCCGGCAGAGCTGCCCGCGGCGCCGGCCGAGCCTGCGGCCCCCGCAGCAGCAGGGATCAGCGAAGAGGCCGTGGCCTCTTTCCAGAACGGCGATATCGATGCGCTGGTGGCGGAACTGGCGCGCGAGGCTGAGGAAGTGTCCGCTGCGGTGCCGGTCTCCGCACCCGCACCTGCGATCGTGCAGCCCGAGCCGCTGCAGCCGGTGATTTCGGCTGCGGCCGTCTCTCCGGCGCTGCTGAATGCACCCGGGGTGCGGGTCTCGCTGCGGCCATCAGCCCGGCCCGCACGGTTCAGCCCTGCTCCGGCCGCAGCCGCACCGGCAGCATCTGCGGCAACCGTGGATGTGGATCCGGCAACCCTTGCGGCAGGTACCCGCCTGGCGCAGCTTGGCGCCTATGAGAGCCCGGAGGTGGCGCGCGCCGAATGGGACCGTATCCAAGCCCGCTTCCCCGACTATCTTGGCAGCAAGCAGCGGGTGATCCAGCGCGCGGAAAGCGGCGGCCGCACCTTTTACCGGCTGCGCGCCATGGGCTTTGCCGGCCTGTCGGACGCCCGCCGCTTCTGCTCGGCGCTGGTGGCTGGCAATGCCGACTGCATTCCGGTAACCACCCGGTAACAGAACCGCGTGCAGACTTTCGCATTGCCCGGCGGCAACGCCGGGCCGCGCCGCCCCGTCCCCCGCGGGGGCAGGCGCCGGCCGGTCCGCAAGGCATCCGGGGGCGCGAACAGCAGGGAGCCAGCATGACCTACGGAGCCACCATTCTCGACGCCGAAGGGCTGCGCCTGACGGCCGATGAAAAGGCGTTTTTCCGCGATGCCGACCCGTTTGGCTTCATCCTGTTTGCCCGCAATCTGGACGACGTTGAGCAGATCCAGGCGCTTTGCGGCGATTTCCGCGAGGCTGTGGGCCGAAATTGCCCCATTACCATAGACCAGGAAGGGGGCAGGGTGCAGCGCCTGCTGGCGCCTTTGGCGCGGGAATGGCGCCCGCCGCTGGACCATGTCCAGCTGGCTGGCGAAGATGCGGTGCGCGCGATGTATCTGCGCTACCGGCTGATCGCCCACGAATTGCGCACCTTGGGGATCGACAGTAACTGTGCACCGATTGCCGATGTGGCTTGTGCCGAAACCCACCCATTTCTGAAGAACCGCTGCTACGGCACCAGTGCCGAGGTGGTGGCCCGCATTGCCCGCGCCGTGGCCACGGCGCATCTGGACGGCGGCGTGCTGCCGGTGCTGAAGCATATCCCTGGCCACGGCCGCGCCACCGCTGACAGCCACCTGGACCTGCCGCATGTGGCCACCGACCCTGTGACGCTGGAGCAGAACGATTTTGCCGCTTTTCAGGCTCTGAACGATCTTCCGCTGGGGATGACTGCGCATCTGGTCTATGAGGCCTATGACGACCGTCCCGCCACCACCTCGCCGGTCATGATGCGGCTGATCCGCGAGCGTATCGGCTTTGACGGGCTGATCATGACCGATGACATTTCGATGAAGGCGATGGAAGGCTCGCTGGAGGACAACGCCCGCGCCTCGATTGCGGCGGGCTGCGATGTGGTCCTCTTGTGCAATGCCACACTGCAAGAGCGCATCAGTGTGGCGGATGCCGCAGGTACAATGACAGAGGCAGCGCAGACCCGCGCAGACCGCGCTTTGGCGGCACGCACACAGCCCGCTCCCCTTGACATTCTGGGCGCTGAAAGAGAACTTGCCGGCCTCATGGGCGGGCAGGTGTATGGCTGAGCAGACACTTTTTTCGGAAGCGGATTCAACGGTAGAGCAGCGGCTGGCGGCCGAGGCTTTGATCGTGGACGTGGACGGCTTCGAAGGCCCGCTTGACCTGCTGCTGACGCTGTCGCGCACCCAGAAAGTGGACCTACGCAAGATCTCGGTGCTTGAGCTGGCCAAGCAGTATTTGACCTTTGTCGAAAAGGCCAAGGAGCTGCGGATCGAGCTGGCCGCGGACTACCTGGTGATGGCCGCTTGGCTCGCCTTCCTGAAATCGCGCCTGCTGCTGCCGCCGGACCCGGAGGAAGAGGGTCCCTCGGGCGAGGAACTGGCCGCGCATCTGGCGTTCCAGCTGGAGCGCCTGCAGGCGATGCGCGACGCCTCTGCGCGGCTGATGGCGCGCGACCGGCTGGGCCGCGATTTCTTTGCCCGCGGCGAGGTTGAGACCGTCGCCCGGATCAAGACCGTTACCTATACCGCCAACCTGCTGGACCTGATGCAGGCCTATGCCCGAATCCGCACCAAGGATGATTTCCGCCCCTTCGTGATGGACCGCGACTCGGTTTTCACCATGGAGGAGGCGCTGGACCGGATGCGCCACCTCTTGGGCTTTACCGGCGATTGGACCGACCTGATCAGCTATCTGCCCGATGGCTGGCACAGCGACCCCGTGAAGCGCCGCTCGGCGACCGCGGCGACCTTTGCCGCCTCGCTGCAGCTGGTCAAGGAAGGCAAGCTTGAACTGCGCCAGAGCGAAACATTTGCGCCCATTCAGCTGCGCAGCCTCGACGAGGACCATTGATGGAAGACCAGATCATGGACGGCCATAACACATCGGGGCGGAACACCTCGGGCCGGACCGAAAACGACACCCTGTTCGACGCGCCGCCGATGGCGGAGCAGGAACGCATGGTCGAAGCGGTGCTGTTTGCCAGCGCCGAGCCGGTGACCCTGCGCGATCTGGAAGGCCGCCTGCCGCCGGGATGCAACCCGCGCGAGGCGCTGGAACATCTGCGCAAGCGCTACGAGGGGCGCGGCGTGCGTGTCGTGCGTCTGGGCGATGCCTGGGCGATCCGCACCGCGCCGGACCTTGGATTTCTGATGCAGAAGGAAACCACCGAGCTGCGCAAGCTCAGCCGCGCCGCGATCGAGACCCTGGCCATTGTCGCCTACCACCAGCCGGTGACCCGCACTGAGATCGAAGAGATCCGCGGTGTTTCGGTCTCGCGCGGCACCATCGACCAGCTGATGGAGATGGACTGGATCCGCCTGGGCCGCCGCCGGATGACGCCAGGCCGCCCGGTGACCTTTGTGGTGACGCCGGATTTCCTCGACCACTTCGGACTGGAAAGCGCCCGCGACTTGCCGGGCCTCAAGGAGCTGCGCGCCGCGGGCCTCTTGGAGAACCGGCCGCCGCCGGGCGCCTTGCCGATGGGGCAAGGCGATGACGACGGGGACGAGCCGGAGGAACAGGCGGAACTCTTCGAGGAGTGATGCCCTTTCGCCGCGGTGCGCTCTCATTACAGCAATGTGACCGCGGCTTTCCGGTGCCGGGCGTGTGATGCGCCCCGGAATTGTCTTAATCTCGGTTTAACATACCGGGGATACCGGGCAGGCAGCAGACGGGGCTGAGACAATGAACATCAACTGGGTCATCAACATGGTGCTGCGCAAGCTGGTCAGCCGCGCAGTCAATGCCGGTGTGAATGCCGGCATCAATGCGGTGGCCAAACGCGGCAAGCGTCCGGAGCAGGGAAGCGCGCCTGTTCAGCACGCAGGACGCTCGCGCATCCCTTCGGTCAAGCCGGGGCGCCGTCAGGGCTGACCGGCTTGCGGCGCAGCGACAGGGCTTCAGCTGCTGCGCCAAGCGCCAGGAGCGCTGAAAGCGCCAGGCACCCGGCCAGCCCCCATCCCGCGAACAGCAGGCTGCCGGTAAAGGGCGCTGCAAAGACGCACAGATAGGTCACGGTGCTGTAGAGCCCCATGATGGCGCCGCGCTGGGACGGATCCAAAGCGGTCAGCCGCGCCACCAGCAGGTTGAGGCCAAGATGCTGGAACACGCCCCAGACCAGGGCGGCGCCCAGCAGCAGTGCAAAATATGGTGCCGCAACCGCCAGCAGCACATAGCTGGCAGCAATGATCAAAAGAACCGGCGCCGTCGCGCGTGCCAGCCCCAGCCGGTCCAAGAGTGGGTCCAGCAGCACCGCGAGCCCGAAGCCGATGCCGTACAGCAGCGGCAGCAGCCCGGCCTGGGTGGTGGTCAATCCCAGCGCCTGGGTGATATGGGCACCGGTGAAGAAATAGCTGCCGTAAAACCCCATCATCAGCAGGGCCGCCGACAGCAGCCCGCGGAATATCCCCGGCACCCGCAGCGCTGTCAGCGGCGAGGTTGCCCTGCCGCTGGGGCTGCCCGCCCCGCGCAGGGATACAGCCGCGCCCCACAGGAGCAGTGCAATGCCCGCCAGCGCCCCGTAGACGGCCCGCCAGCCCGCCAGGTCGGTGGCCCAGGCGCTCACACTCACCCCCAGCACCATCGACACTGTCCAGCCCGACAGGACCAAACCCAGCACCCGCGCTTCACGGCCCTTGGGGGCAATCACCATAGCCAGCGTGTAGATCGAGGGCAGGGCGGCGCCTGCAGCCAGGCCGCAGACGGCCTGTGCTGCCATTAGTGTCCAGGTATCCGGGGCCAAAGCGCTCGCCATCAGCCCGGCCGCCAGGAGCAGCATCGCCGCCCGCATCAGCCGCCCGGCGCCGAAGCGGTCCCCAAGCGGCGCCAATAGCAGCGCTGCTGCCGCGACTCCCAGCCCATAGGCGCTGGCCGCGCGCATCACCTCTGCGGTGGTGGCGTTCAGCGTTTCGCTCACCGCCGTCACCACCGGCGACAGCAGCAGGGAGTTCGCGCCAATCACGCCAATCGCGCTCATCAGGATCAAAATCGGAGTTCGCATGGGTTTACCTTGAAGTTTGTTCAGGTAAATTTGCTATGTGCTGAATGGTGTTCTGTGAAGGGTGGGCGGAGATGGCCAAGAAAGAAACAGATGAGGTTCGGAAAAGCGGCGCGTCTGCCCGGGTGCTGGACGCCTTGGACCGAAGAATATTAGGCGCGCTCAGCAGTGATGCGACACTCTCCTATGCCGCCATCGGGCGGGAGGTCGGCCTGTCAGCTCCTGCTGTGCACGAGCGGGTGAAGCGGCTGCGCGCCTCCGGCGCGATTGAGGCCACGGTTGCCCGGCTTGATGGCGCCGCGGTGGGAAAGCCTCTGCTGGCTTTCATCCATGTGGAGACTGAAGGCTGGGGGGTGACCACTGATCTGCTGGCGCTGCAGCAGATGCCCGAGCTGGAGGAAATCCACAGCGCCGCCGGAGACGCCAATCTGATTCTCAAAGTCCGCGTGGCTTCGCCCAAGGCCCTGGAGGGCTTGCTGGCGCGGGTCTATGACGTCGGCTGCGTCCGCGGCACCCGCACCCATATGGTGCTCTCCACCCATCTGGACAGGCCGGTGCAGGCCGGGACAACCGGGGAACTATCCGGCGGCGGGCCGGTGAAGTAGCCGCCCGGCCGAAGGCCCGGCAGCGCACGCCCGCCGCTAACGGGGCGGGTGCCGCACTCCGTTCCGGGCGCTCAGCCCGGCGTTTTGAAATGTTTTGACAGCTTCAGCCCCTGGCCCTGGTAGTTCGAGGCAATGCCCGCGCCATATAGCTGTTCCGGCACCTCGGCCATTTTCTCATAGACCAAGCGCCCCACCACCTGGCCGTGCTCCAGCACAAACGGCGCTTCGTGGCAGCGTACTTCCAGCACCCCGCGCGAGCCGGAGCCGCCAGCAGCATCATGCCCGAACCCAGGATCAAAGAACCCTGCATAATGGACCCGGAATTCGCCCACCATTGCCAGATACGGCGCCATTTCGGCGGCGAAAGCGGGCGGGATATGCACGGCCTCGCGGCTCACCAGGATGTAGAAGGCGCCGGGGTCCAGGATGATGCGGCCATCGCTGGTGCGCACCTCTTCCCAGTATTCCTGCGGGTCGTATTCCCCGATCCGGTCCAGATCGATCACACCGGTATGCGGCTTGGCGCGGTAGCCCACCAGGTCGGTGCCTGGCAGGCGCAGGTCGACAGAAAAGCCCAAACCGTCCTCGATCACCGCTTCGCCATCCACCAGCGGCGTGCCTGCGTGCAGCATCTTCAGCTCGGCATCGCTGAGCACCGCCTGGCCGGTGCGGAAGCGGATCTGGTTCAGCCGCATGCCCGGACGTACCAGCACCGAAAACGACCGCGGGCAGATCTCGGCATAAAGCGGGCCGGTATAGCCCGGCTTGATGCGGTCGAATTCCTCGCCGCCGTCAGTGATGGTGCGGGTCAGAAGGTCCAGCCGCCCGGTGGAGCTTTTGGCATTTGCCGCCGCTGACACGTCTTTCGGCAGGGCCAGGCTTTCCATCAGCGGCACCACATAGACGCAGCCTTTTTCGAGCACCGCCCCATCGGTAAGGTCAATCCGGTGCATCTCAAACTCGCTCAGGCGGTCCGAGACGCTGCTGCCCTGGCCGGCCAGGAAGGACGCGCGCACCCGGTAAGCGACATGCCCCAGCCGAAGATCAAGACTGGCGGGCTGGACCTGTCCCTCCACCAATGGCGCGCTGACGGTGATCTCACCGCAATCGAGCATCTTTTCAATGGTTTGGCTGGGCAAAACGCCTGTCATCTTCTGTCCCCCTCCACGCCGGTTCCCGCGGCGATGCTGGCCTATCGGGATATCTTGCGCAATCGGCAAAACGGTTCCCGGACACGAAAACGCCCGGGTGATGAACACCCGGGCGTTTTCATATGGTCGGGCTAGCAGGACTCGAACCTGCGACCTTCCGTCCCCCAGACGGACGCGCTACCAGGCTGCGCCATAGCCCGTTGCAGAGCCTTCTAACTGTTTTCGCGGCAGGAGCAAGAGGGCGCAGCAAGATTTTTTGCAGCAACTAGCAGAAATCCTGCCATCCGAAGCGGTTACGGAGACAATCCCCATTTGCCTCCGCTTGGAGGCACGGGAAAACACTTGGCAATAAAGTGGTGTCCGGACCGGAATTCGTGCTGAATTCCGGTCCGATTGCTCAAGCTTCAGGTGCAGCCAAAGCCCGCAGCTCTTCGGCGCAGGCTGAGATTTCGGCCAATGAATGCAGCGGCAGGCTGCGCAGCACCGCTAGGTGCGCAAGAACCCCGGGCTGTACCGGTGCGGGCCCGGCCGGCGCCTCTACGGGGGCTGCTGCGGGTTCCAGATCTTCAGGGCTTTCTGTTGCGGCCTCTCCGGCGGGCTCCGGAGCCTCGCCGTTCTTGAAACCTGAGGCAAATTCCAGCGCGTCCACCTGACGGGCGGCCTCATCCAGATCATGCGGCGGGAATGGGGCAGGGCCGCCGGTGTCCGGTTCAGGCTCTGTCTCCGGCAGTTCGGACGGGCCGCTTGCCAACGGATCGGCGGCTGCGGTGCCAAAGTCCATCGGCTCCTCAGGCTGTAACCCAGCAGCGGCCACCAGAGTGTCCTCCGCCGGGGGCAGGTCCGCCGCTGTATCCGGTTCCGCTTCTAAAACCGGTTCGGGTGTCAGATCTTCCGCAAGCGCTGTCTCTTCGTCGGCTGCCATCTCGGCTGCCGCTGCTGTTTCGGCGCCAGCCAGCGGTTCGGCGGTGGTGACCGGGTCTGTCTCCGGTTCTGCTTCTGCCGCAGGTTCGAACTCCGCAGCGGGCTCGAAGGCTGCGGCAGATTCGGTCTCCGCAAGCGGATCCGTGCCTGCAGCTTGCTCCAGTTCGGCAGGCATCTCAGCCAGGGCCGCCGGTTCAGCAATGGCTTCCGGTTCCGGCACTGCATCCGGATCTGATTCAGTATCGGATTCAGAATCGGACCCGAATTCCGCGGATGGCATCAGAGGCTCAGGCTCAGCCAGGGCTTCCTCTTCGGAGGCTCCCGCCTCAGACGGGGAAAACTGATCGGCAGCAGCCTCCGCAGCAGGTTCTGCCGGAGAATCCGCCCAGACCGGGGCCGGCGGCTCTGCTGCCGCGGCTTCCGGGTGTTCGGACGCCGCAGAAGCAGGCGCAAGTTCGGCTTCGGCAACAGGGGTTTCGGGGGCTGCCGGCGATTCGTCCGCCACAGCAGGGGCTTCGGGATGGCCAGCGGCAACCGTGTCAGGCGCGGGCTGCCCGGGTTCAGGAGCTTCGCCCTGAAGCTGTTCCGCACCGCCGGATGGAGCCGGAGGGTTCAGGTCCATCCGCATTTGCGGCTCTTCCGCTGCCGGTTTGGGATCCGCGGCTGCAGCGGACTGCTGCGGGAAGCCGACGACATTGTCAGCGCGGGAAGCGCCGTTTCCGGCCTGCAGAAAGGCTTGGTCCTGTTCGGTTTCATCCTGCACCAGATCCAGCGAGCTTTGCCAGTCGTCGCCGAGCTTGTCCGCCGGGGGCACCTTGACTGCAGGCTCTTCGGCAACGGCATCCAGCGGGTGCGAGAATTCCGCGACATGAGCCGCGCCATGCTCGCGCAGCATCGCCTGCACGTCCTTGATCGGCAGCCCGTCGTCGTGCAGCAGCTTTTTGATACCGCCCAGCAGCTGCATATCCGCGGGCCGGTAATAGCGCCGCCCGCCGGCGCGCTTCACAGGCTTGACCTGGGTGAATTTGCTCTCCCAGAAGCGCAGAACATGCGCCTGCACGCCCAGCCACTCCGCAACTTCACTAATGGTGCGGAAGGCGTCCGGTGATTTTGACATGGCTCAGTAGGTCCCGTTTACTTACGGTTGCCGTCTGCCACGCGGTCTTTCATCAGGTGGGAGGGCCGGAAGGTCAGCACGCGGCGCGGCTGGATCGGCACTTCTTCGCCGGTTTTCGGGTTGCGCCCGACCCTGGCTGACTTGTCCCTTACGCTGAAGGTGCCGAACGAGGAGATTTTCACCTGTTCACCGCGCACCAGGGCATCCGACATATGCTGCAGCATGCTTTCCACCAGCTGAGCGCTTTCATTGCGCGACAGGCCGACTTCCCGGAAAACTGCTTCACTCAAATCCATTCTCGTCAGTGTTTTTTCGCCCATACCAATCCCCGTTGTTTGCCAAAGCATAGGGCGCGGGGAAATTCCCTGTCAATATCAATGAATTGCGCGGGGGAATTCGGGCGGAGATTTGGGCGCAGGGTTACCAGCGCACCACAACAGCGCCCCATGCGAGACCGCCGCCGATGGCTTCGGTCACGATCAGGTCGCCTTCTTTGATCTGGCCGCGCGCCTTGCCGACCGACAGGGCCAGCGGAATGGAGGCAGCGGAGGTGTTGCCGTGATCCTGCACGGTTACCACCACGTTGTCCATGCTCAGGCCCATTTTCTTGGCGGTGCCTTGAATGATCCGGATGTTGGCCTGATGCGGCACGATCCAGTCGACATCGCCGGCGCTGAGGCCTGCGCGGTCCAGCGCGGTATTCGCGGTGGAGGCGAGTTTCTCGACTGCGTGGCGGAACACCTGGTTGCCTTGCATGCGCAGATGGCCGGTCGAATTGGTCGACACGCCGCCGTCGACATACAGCAGATCCTTGTAGCGGCCGTCCGAATTCAGATCGGTCGACAGAATCCCGCGGTCCTTGTTGGTGCCAGGCATTTCCTGCGCTTCCAGCAGCAGCGCTCCGGCGCCGTCGCCGAACAGCACGCAGGTGGTGCGGTCGGTCCAATCCATGATCCGGCTGAACGTCTCGGCGCCGATCACCAGCACCCGCTCGGCCTGGCCCGAAGCGATCAGCGCGTTGGCGTTGCTGAGCGCATAGACAAAGCCTGCGCAGACCGCCTGCACGTCAAAGGCAAAGCCCTTGGTCATGCCCAGCTTGGCCTGCACCATGGTGGCTGCGGAAGGGAAGGTAAGATCGGCGGTGGAGGTCGCCACAACGATGGCGTCCACATCATCAGCCGTCAGCCCTGCATCCGCCAAAGCGCCTTCAGCAGCCTTGGCGGCCATGTCTGATGTGGTCTCTCCCTCGGCGGCGAAATGGCGGCGTTCGATGCCTGAGCGGGTGCGGATCCATTCATCCGTCGTATCCAGCTCGGGCATGGCTTCGAATTCCGCGTTTTCAACAACCCGTTCGGGGAGATAATGGCCAGTGCCAACAACTACCGCGCGTCGCGTCATCCGGTGCCTGCCTTGCTTTAGTCTTTTTCAGTGGCCGTCCGCAGTTCGCGGGAGGCGTTCTCATCTTGGGGAGCCGCGCCGGCAGATGCAACCCGCGCAGCCAGTTTTTCGGCAAAACCATGCTGGGCCAGCCGGAAAGCGAGCTTTACTGCTGCTGAAATGCCGGTGGCATCGGCGCCGCCGTGGGATTTCACCACTGTGCCGTTGAGGCCCAGGAACACGCCGCCGTTCACCCGCCGCGGGTCCATGCGTTTTGACAGCCGTTTCAACGAGGTAACGGCCAGCAGCGCGGCGATCTTTGACAGGAAGGAGTACTGGAACGCCTCACGCAAAGCGGTGCGCATCAGGCTGGCAGTGCCTTCGCCGGTCTTGATCGCAACGTTACCGGTGAAACCGTCAGTCACGATCACATCTGCGATATCGCCGGGAATATCGCTGCCTTCAACAAAGCCGACAAAGTCGAAGTTAGACTTCGCGGCATTGTCTGAAATCAGCCCAAAGGCCTCTTTCAGCTCAGCCCGGCCTTTGTGCTCCTCGGTGCCGACGTTCAGCAGTCCGACCCGGGGGCGGGTGATGTCCATCGAATTGCGCACATAGGAGGTGCCCATCAGGGCGTATTGCAGCAAGTCCTCGGCATCCGCTTTCACATCGGCGCCGACATCCAGCATCACGTTGAAGCCCTGCGGGTTGAGCGAGGGCCACAGGATGGCAATGGCGGGCCGGTTGACGCCCGGCAGCTTGCGCAGCCGCAGCATCGACAGCGCCATCAGCGCGCCGGTATTGCCGCAGGAGACCGCGCCGCCGGCTTCGCCGTTCTTGACGGCGTCCAGCGCGGACCACATCGAGGTGCCCTTGCCGTTGCGCATCACCTGGGAGGGTTTGTCCTCCATGGTGACCACATCGCGCACGTCGCGAATCTCGACGCGGCCTTCCAGGACACGCTTTTTTGCGACCAGCGGCTTCAACTGCTCGGCAGGGCCGTGCAGGATGAATCCGATGTCCGGGTTCTTTTCGGCAGACATGGCAATGCCGGCCACTACAACAGCAGGGCCGGCGTCTCCGCCCATGGCGTCAACAGAAATAGTGATGCGGCCGGCTTCTGCCTGATTTTGATCGGGTTTACCCGTCATGCGAAAGCCTGCCTGGCATCAGGATCCTGTCCGTGGCTTACGCCGCGTCCTCATCGATCTCGATCTCGTCTGCAGCCGCGACGATTTCTTTATCGTCGTAGTGGCCGCAGGAGGGGCACACGTGGTGCGGGCGCTTCAGCTCGCCGCAGTTGCCGCATTCGTTGGGGTTCGCAGCAACCAGTGCATCGTGCGCGCGGCGGTTGTTGCGGCGCGATTTGGATACTTTGTTCTGTTGGACGGCCATGTCTCAACCTTTGTCTGTTTGGGGCCTTGGGGCCATCCCCGCGGCTGGATTGCATTCGTGTTCGCTCGGTCTGACGTGCGTTTAGGCGCCTGCCCAAACATTGTCCAACCAAAAATTCCGATGAGCGCGCGAAAATACTGCGAATCTCCGGCGGCGCAAGGCGTTTTTTAAGGCAGCGTGGCGCCGCAGGCCAGATGCAATTTCCGCATGTGCGAAAAAACCGGTTTACTGCTCATCTTTCAACTGGCCGCGCAATGCCGCGAGGCCCGCAAAGGGGCGCGCATCCTCATCCCGCATCGGTGCCACGCCGGGTTCAGCGTAAACCGCTTCACCCAGCTCGGCGCCGTCTTTGCGCGGGTAGGCGGGCAGATGCAGTGCCAGTGCTTCAACCATCACCGCGCCCGGGTCGATGTGAGTGCCAAGCGCCTCGGTGCTGTCGTCTTCGGGCATTTCCACTTCACTGCCTTCCGGTGTTTCAAAGTTTGCCAGAAAGGTCAGGGCTACTTTTTCGTCGATCCGGGTGGTCACCGGTTCCAGCGTCACCACGCAGTCCTGTACTACGGTAGCGCCCAGTTCGCCGGTCAGCTGCCAATCGCGTTTGCCGCGGGCCTTGATCTCGCCATTGAAGCGAAGCTTGCGCAGGGCGTTCAGCCCTAGTTCCGCCGCAAGCGCGGCCAGTTCCTCCTTGTCAGGGGCAATTTCAAAGGCGGTCGGGCTGTTTTGCGGCAAATCCGCAACCCGCAAGGCTGTGCTCTCAGACATGTTAGGGAACTTTCGTTTCTTGAACCGGAAGCGGTCATTAGGTAATCGGGTTCAAAGACGTATTCAAGCCGCACATTGCGGCGGCAGACTGGGGGGCAGTCATGTTTGCAAAGCGGTTTCATTCCAAGGCCATTCTGCGAGGTGCGGTATTTGCAGTTGCCGGGCTGGCGCTGGCGGCCTGCTCTTCGACCTATCGCAAGCACGGGTATGTGCCTACGCCGGACCAGCTGGCGGAAGTGGTGCCCGGGATCGACACGCGGGATTCGGTGGCCGAGAGCATTGGTATCCCTTCCTCGACCGGGGTGCTGAACGAAAGCGGCTACTACTATGTGGCCACACGTTTCCGTCACTATGGTGCCACTGCGCCCAAGCCGGTGGCGCGGGATCTGGTTGCAATCAGCTTTGATGCTCAGGGCGTGGTGCAGGGGATCGAGCGCTTCAGCCTTGAAGACGGCAAGGTGGTGCCTTTGGAGCGCCGGGTGACCAGTTCCGGCGTACAAGACAATACCTTCCTGCGTCAGCTGCTGGGCAACCTTGGCAACTTTGGCCCGGGCCAGTTCCTCGACAATCAGTAAGCCGCTTCGCCGGGCCGTCGCAGCGCCGTTGCTAGGGGGGATCCGGAATACGGGGAGACCGCCATGGCGCTGCCGGACATCTTGTTGAGCAAGGGGCGCTACCGCGCCCGCCTTGCCGCAGGCGCGCAGGATTTGGCTGAAGCCCAGAAGCTGCGCAGCCTCTGTTTCCGCACTGAAGCTCCTGATTGCGACGCATTTGACGCAGCCTGCAGCCATGTGCTGGTTGAGGACACCGTCAGCGGCACCCTGGTTTGCTGCTTCCGGCTTTTGCTGCTGGAGGGCGGCGGCGGTCTCGAGGGCAGCTATTCAGCTCAGTTCTACGACTTGAGCGGCTTGCAGGCGTTTCAGGGCCGGATGGCAGAGATGGGCCGGTTTTGCATCCGCCCGGACCGCAGCGATCCCGACATCCTGCGCATTGCCTGGGGCGCACTGACGGCCATGGTTGATGCCCGCGGGGTGCAGCTGCTGTTTGGCTGCTCGTCTTTTGCGGGCACCTCGGCCGAGGTCTATGTGGACGCGTTTGCGATGCTCAGGGATCAGTACCTGGCCCCCAAGCGCTGGCTGCCGCGGGTGAGGGCGCCCGATGTGGTCCGTTTTGGGGCTCTGCAGCGGCGCAAGCCGGATGCGAAGAAGGCAATGCAGCAGATGCCGCCGCTGTTGCGGACTTATCTGCTGATGGGCGGCTGGGTCAGTGATCATGCAGTGGTCGACACCCATATGGACACCCTGCATGTGTTCACCGGGCTGGAGATCGGTGCGATTCCCCCGGCACGCAAACGCCTGCTGCGGGCGGTAGCCGGCGGGAAATGAGTATTTTCGGCAAGATGAAAAGGGAGCGTTGACGCGTTTCTGCTGCCGGGGTAGCTGGCTGGCATGGCACGTATTCCTCTTTTGCAGATGTCCGGTATCTCGCTGACCTTCGGCGGCAACCCGGTTTTCGCGGATCTTGAACTGGTGGTGCAGCCCGGTGACCGGGTGGCGCTGGTGGGCCGGAACGGCTCAGGAAAATCCACCCTTATGAAGGTGATGGCAGGGCTTGTCGAAGCGGATCAGGGTTCGATTGTTGTGCCGCCGGGCAAGTCGGTGGGTTACATGGAGCAGGACGCGAAGATGGAAGGCTTTGCCACGCTGGGCGATTTTGCCTCCAGCGGGCTGGAGCCGGGGGAGCTGTACAAGGTTGAGCGCGCGGGCGAAGGGCTGAAGTTTGACCCCGCACGCCCCGTAGAGACCGCGTCCGGCGGCGAGCGGAGGCGGGCGGCGCTGGCCAAGCTGATGGCTGAGGCACCGGATCTGATGCTGCTGGACGAGCCGACCAACCACCTGGATATCGAAGCGATCACCTGGCTGGAAAATGAGCTGAAGGCCACCCGCGCGGCTTTTGTGCTGATCTCGCACGACCGGGCGTTTCTGCGGGCGCTGACCCGGGCAACGCTGTGGGTCGACCGCGGTGAGGTGCGTCGGCAGGAAAAAGGGTTTGAGCATTTCGAGGCCTGGCGCGACAAGGTCTGGGACGAGGAAGACCAGCAGCGCCACAAGCTGAACCGGCTGATCAAGTCGGAAAGCCGCTGGGCGGTGGAAGGCATCTCGGCCCGGCGCAAGCGCAACATGGGCCGGGTGCGGGCGCTGCAGGATCTGAAGGCGGAGCGTTCCGCGCAGATCAAGCGCCAGGGCACGGCTGAGATGGCGCTGGAGGCGGGGCCGAAATCGGGCCGCAAGGTGATCGAGGCGGAGGGGCTGGATAAGGCGTTCAGCGGCAAGCCGATTGTGCAGAACTTCTCACTGAAGGTGCAGCGCGGCGACCGGGTGGCCTTTGTCGGCCCCAATGGCGCGGGCAAGACAACGCTGCTGAAGATGCTGCTGGGCATGGAAGACCCGGATGCCGGCGCGGTGAAGCTGGGCACCAACCTGGAGATTGCGCTGTTCGACCAGACCCGCGATCAGCTGGATGGCGATTCGACCTTGTGGGAGAATCTGACCGCGGATCCGCTGTTGGGGATTTCCGGCAAGGCGGATCAGGTGATGGTGCGCGGCCAGCCAAAGCACGTGGTGGGCTACCTCAAGGAATTCCTGTTCGACGAACGCCAGGCGCGCGCGCCGGTGCGGTCCTTGTCGGGTGGCGAGAAGGCGCGGCTCTTGCTAGCGCGGCTGATGGCGCGGTCCTCGAATCTGCTGGTGCTCGATGAACCCACCAACGATTTGGATGTAGAGACACTGGACCTCTTGCAGGAGCTGCTGGACAATTACGACGGCACCGTGCTCTTGGTGAGCCACGACCGGGATTTCCTGGACCGGGTGGCGACCACGACAATTGCGATGGAAGGCAACGGCAAGGCCACCGCTTATGCCGGCGGATGGAGCGACTACATCGCGCAGCGCGGGCCGCTGGAAACTGCGGCCAAGCCCGAGAAGGTGAAGCCTGCCAAGCCGAAAGCAAAGCAGGAGGCCCAGCCGAAGGATGGTCTGAGCTTCAAGGAGAAGCACCGGCTGGAGGCACTGCCTGCCGAGATCGAGCGGCTGGAAGCCGAGATCGGCAAGCTGCAGGAGCTGATGGCGGATCCTGAGCTGTTCACCCGCGAGCCGGTCAAGTTCAAGAAGGCGACAGAAGCACTGGTGGAACGGCAGGAGAAGCTGGCGGCGGCCGAAGAGGAATGGCTGGAGCTGGAGGAAAAGGCTGGCGGCTGAAGCCGTCTTGCAAATAGGGCAGCCAGGCTGACCAAATGTTTCGCACGCGAAACATTTGGTCAAAGATATTGCCGTAAATATTTGTAAGTTATCAGGAAAACCTAACTGAAGGTAACCGCGCAGTGCGCTGGTGCCAGCGCCGGCTTACCGGTCCGGGAGGCGGGCTGGATTGCCGGTTACGGTTGCTCCGGCTGGAACGTCTTTGGTCACCACAGCGCCTGCTCCGACGATGGCACCGTCGCCGATAGTGACGCCGGGCATCAGGATGGCAGCGCCGCCGATCCAGACATCCTGGCCCAGGGTGACAGGATAGGCGATTTCCAGTCCCCGAGCCCGCAGTGCCCTGTCCTTGTGGTGCTGCGCGCAGTAGATCTGCACATTCGGACCCAGCATGCTGCCGTCACCGATGGTGACAGATGCCGTGTCGAGAATTGTGCAGCCCGCGTTCAGATAGACGTTGCGGCCGAGGCGGATGTTGATGCCGTAAGCGCAGTGGAAAGGCGCCTCGACCATGCAGTTTCCACCGTGGGCGGCAAAGAGAGCCGCCAGGGCAGGGCTGAGGTTTTCCGCCGGGTCAGGAGGCGCCATATTGTGCTGGTGCACCGCAACCCGCGCCTGGTGGCGCAACGCTGCCAGTTCGCTGTCAAGGCAACAGTACCATTCGCCTGCCTGCATTTTCTGCCGTTCGGTTTTGGTCATCGGGGCCTCCTGGTCAGGAGTGAAGGGATGGCTGGCGGGATTGTCAATTGCCAGGAACTCCCGCGCCCGCAGGCGTCTTGGCTGCGCCAAGGCGCCTTTGTACGGCCTTGGGCCGGGCGCCGCTGCGCGGCGCTGAGGGATTGCTGAGAAGCGCTTCAGGGGCAGGTATGCCCTGAAGGCACTTGTCCGAGTGTGTGCTGCTGGTTGCGCGTCAAGGGTGAACCGTGCTGCGCACGGCGGCTGCGCCGCCCTTGACCCGCAACCAGCGGAAGGGGATCACCGCATGCGGAGTGCACCGTCGATGCGGATGACCTCGCCGTTCAGGTAGCCCATCTCGACGATGAAGCCGGCCAGGCGGCCGTATTCGCGCGGATCGCCCAGGCGGGCCGGGTTGGGGACATCGGCGGCGAGCTGCTGCTGCACCTCTTCCGGAAGGCCGGCCAGCATCGGGGTCATGAAGATGCCGGGGGCGATGGTCATCACCCGGATGCCGGAGGAAGCAAGATCGCGCGCCATCGGCAGGCACATGCCGGCAACGCCGCCCTTGGAAGCCGCATAGGCGGCCTGGCCCTTTTGCCCGTCGAAGGCTGCAATGGAGGCCGTGTTGATGATCACGCCGCGGGCGCCGTCGTCTTCGGGGGTGTTCTTGGCGATTTCCACGGCTGCGAGGCGGGCGACGTTGAAAGTGCCGACCAGGTTGATGTCGATGGTGCGCTTGTAGGCGTCGAGCGGATGGGGGCCGTCCTTGCCCACGGTTTTGGCGCCGATGGCGATGCCTGCGCAGTTCACACAGGCGGTGATTCTGCCCATTTTCGCGGCCGCATGGGTGATAGCGGCAGCGACCGAGTCTTCGCTGGTCACATCGGTCTGGGCAAAATGCCCGCCGATCTCTTGCGCTACCGAGGCGCCGCGGTCAGCGTCGCGGTCCAGG
This sequence comes from Leisingera sp. ANG-M1, assembly GCF_000813745.1. Taxonomy (GTDB): domain Bacteria; phylum Pseudomonadota; class Alphaproteobacteria; order Rhodobacterales; family Rhodobacteraceae; genus Leisingera. The sequence continues at coordinate 46,802 of NZ_JWLC01000008.1, forward strand.
ATCGTCACTTGGGCGCCTTGTTCCGCAAAGTAGCGGGCGGTGGCTTCGCCAAGGCCGGAGGCGCCGCCGGTGATTACGGCAGCTGTGTCTGCAAGTTTCATGAGCGGGGCTCCTCCCGGTTATATGAACATGTGTTCATATAATGCGGGCGGGCGGCGCCTGTCCAGCGGGACGGGGCGTCGCGGCCGATCAGGCGGGCGCCATCAGCTTGCTGTCCAGCGCCGCCAGGGGCCGCAGCAGGCGGCCGAGCGGCGGCCAGTAGCCCCAGGTGCCGCCCAGGCGGTGGAGCTGCGCGCCGGTGCCGAGTTTGAAGCGGGCGAGGCCGGGGGCGTCCTCGGTATTGACCAAGCCAAGATCAAGCCGGGTGATGCCCTTGGCCGCGAGCCAGGACATGGCCTCCCACATCAGCAGGTTATGGGCGCTGAGCTGTTTGCCGCGGGCAGTGGCATGGGCGATGTGGTAAGTGGCGCCCTGGCCATGTGTGAGGATCAGGATGGCGGCCGCAGGGTCCCTGCCGTCGAAGGCCTGGAACAGTTTGGCCTGGCCCTTGTTCTCCCGGGCATAAGCCAGGGTCAGAGCGAGCGGCCAGCTGCGGTAGCCGCGGCTGGTCTGCTGCCGGGCATCGGCCTGGAACAGCCAATGGCCGGGGTCGTTGGGCAGGTTCTGACGTGTCAGGCGCAGGTTCTGCGCTGCGCCATGTTTCAGCCGGTTGCGCCATTTCTGATGCAGCGCGGCACGGCGCTGGTCCAGGCCCGGGGTGAGATCCAGCATCGCCACCGATGCCGGGCTCATCAGCGGAACGGCGCCGCAACGGGCAAGCTCCGGCGCAGGCGTCTCCGGCGACAGAATCACCGGCGTGCGGCGCAGGCCCTTTTCCTGCAGCAGTTCCAGCAGGCGCAGCGGTTTGCTGATGGGCGCGCGGTTGACCATTGCCGCGGTGAAGCCGCCGGCAAAGCGGCGCTGCAGCACAACCGTGTCCTTCAGAGCGTCCAGCAGAAGCGGTTTCTGCCCGCAGGCCTGAAGGGCACGGGTGAACTCCGGCGTTTGCTGCAGGGCGCGGGGCGGTTCGGTGCTGCTGGCAGGGCGGGGCATGGCATCGGCGGGGGTGAGATCGAACATGGTCCTATTTACGGACTGGAAACCTAAATGGCGGTTAATGGGGGTATGAAAAAATCGATTCAAATTATGGGGCAATCTGCCCCGGCACCGCGGATGACCAAGGCAGCGGCGCTGCTGGCTGCGGTTGGGCTGTCGGTGCCGGTGTTTGTACTGCTGACACTGCTGGACGTGCTGCTGTTCTGAGGCACGGCAGGGAAGCTCCCGCGCCCGCAGGCGCATTGGCGGTGCCAATGCACCTTTATGCGGCCTTGGGCCGGGCGCCGCTGCGCGGCGCAAGGCTTAGCTGAGAAGCGCTTAAGGGCCGGTTTGCCCTTAAGGCGCCATTTCAAGTGCTAACCGGCTTTCCCTGCCTCAAGGGTAAACCGTGCTGCGCACGGCCGCAGATGCGGCCCTTGACCCAGGGCCAGCCTGATTGGCCTAACCATGAAGCTTCATCTTCGATGCAGCTGGAATGGGCGGGAGCCATCGCTGGAAAAAGAAAGAGGAGCGCGGGGGCTCCTCATTACCCTTTCCTGTCTGATGGATCAGCCGTCCAGCCGCACCAGCGCGTGGCGTTTCTTGCCTGCGCTCAGCTTGATCGGCGAGGACAGAGCACCTGCGTCGATCATCAGGCCTGCGTCGGTCAGCGGCTGGTCGTCGATCCTGGCGCCGTTTTCGCTGATCAGGCGCTTGGCGTCCTTGCCGGATTTCGCGAGGCCGGACTTCACGATCAGCTGGACAATCGAGATGCCGTCGCCCAGGTCGGCAGGCGTGAGGCTGAGGGTCGGGAGGTCGTCGCCGACGCCGCCTTTCTCGAAGACTTCGCGCGCGGTGGCTTCGGCCGCTGCCGCCGCATCTGCACCGTGCAGCAGCTTGGTCACCTCATTGGCGAGGATCACTTTGCCTTCGTTGATCTCAGACCCCTGCAGGGCGCCAATGCGCTCGCATTCCTCGACCGGCAGCTCGGTGTAGAGCTTCAGGAAACGGCCCACGTCGGCATCAGTAGTGTTGCGCCAGAACTGCCAGAATTCATAAGGGCTGCGCATTTCGGCGTTGAGCCAGACCGCGCCGTCCTGGGATTTGCCCATCTTCTTGCCGTCCGAGGTGGTCAGCAGCGGCGAAGTGAGGCCGTAAATCTCATTCTCCAGCACCCGGCGGGTCAGGTCGATGCCGTTGACGATATTGCCCCATTGGTCCGAGCCGCCCATCTGCAGGATGCAGCCGTAGCGGCGGTTCAGCTCCAGGAAGTCATAGGCCTGCAGGATCATGTAGTTGAATTCAAGGAACGACAGCGACTGCTCGCGGTCGAGGCGCGATTTCACGCTCTCAAACGACAGCATCCGGTTGACCGAGAAATGGCGGCCGATGTCGCGCAGGAATTCCAGGTAGTTCAGCCCGTCCAGCCATTCGGCGTTATTGAGCATCAGCGCCTTGTTTGGCGCGTCGGTGTCATAGTCGATATAGGCCGAGAACACCTTCTTGATGCCTGCGATATTGTCGTTGATCGCGGCTTCGTCCAGCAGCGGGCGTTCGTCGGCGCGGAAGGAGGGGTCGCCCACCTTGGTGGTGCCGCCGCCCATCAGGGTGATCGGCTGGTGGCCTGTCTTCTGGAACCAGCGCAGCATCATGATCTGGATCAGCGAGCCGACGTGCAGCGATTTCGCTGTTGCGTCAAAGCCGATATAGGCCGGGCGCACACCTTGCAGCAGAGCCTCGTCCAGGCCCTGATAATCGGTGCAGTCCGCGAGGAACCCGCGTTCCATCATGACTGCGACGAAATCCGATTTCGGTGTGTAGGTCATAACATGCCTCGGTCTATGGTTTTGCACCATGCCCTATAAATCGCATTGGCGCCGGTTGGAACCTGTTTTCCCGGCAAAATATGCGCGGTAACATGGCGGGCGAACGGGCGGGACAGCCCGGCAAATGTGCGATGAGGGTGGAAATGAGCAGAGCCATTGCAAAAACCGGGCCGGTGCGGGCGCTTGGCGCGATGAGCGGCACCTCGCTGGACGGTGTGGATGCGGCGGTGGTGGTGACCGATGGGGAGCGCATCAGCGGGTTCGGGGAGAGCAGATACCGCGAGTATTCGGTGCGGGAGCGCAGTGTTTTGCGCGCCGGGCTGGGCAATTGGACCGGACCCGAGGTGGAGGCTGCAGCTGAGGTCTGCGACGCGGCCCATGCGGCAGCGCTGACGGAATTCACAGACGTGGAGATCGTCGGGTTTCACGGTCAGACCCTGGCTCACGCGCCGCGGTTGCAGGGCACATTGCAGGTCGGCGACGGGGCGGCTTTGGCGGAACGCCTGGGCAAGCCTGTGGTCTGGGATTTCCGCTCTGATGATGTGGCGATGGGCGGCGAGGGCGCGCCGCTGGCGCCGTTCTTTCACTTTGCCTGTGCGAAATACATCGGCGCTGAGAAGCCGCTGTGCTTTCTGAATCTCGGCGGCGTCGGCAATATCACCTATGTTGATCCGCGCTTTGACCGGCCCGAGGAGCCGGGCGCGCTGCTGGCGTTTGACACGGGCCCGGCCAATGCGCCGGTCAATGATCTGGTGCAGGAGCGGCTGGGCATTCCCTGGGACGCGGATGGCAAGGTGGCAATGTCCGGCACTGTGGAGACTGGTGCGCTGGAGCTGTTCCTGGCCGAGCCCTATTTCTCAAGAATACCGCCCAAGTCGCTGGACCGGAATGATTTTGCCGAGATGGTCACCCTGGTGCGCGAGCTGAGCGATGCCGATGCCGCCGCGACACTGACGGCGATGTGCGCAGCGTCCGTCGCGCAGGGCATGCAGCATTGCCCGGAGCCGCCGGAGATGGTGCTGGCCACCGGCGGCGGGCGGCGCAATCCGGTGCTGATGGAGATGCTGCGGGTTTCGCTCGACTGCCCGGTGAAACCCGTTGAGGAGGCAGGCCTCGACGGCGACATGCTGGAGGCGCAGGCCTTTGCCCATCTTGCGGTGCGGGTGGCGCGCGGGATGCCGACCTCGGCGCCTGGGACTACGGGAGTCAGCGCCTGTGTCGGCGGCGGGGTGGTGAGCGTGCCTAGAGCAGAGGCAGGGGATTAAGGCCGTTGCCGTGCGGCCGGGCAGGCGCTGATGGCAATGCCTGCTCTGACAGAGCAGCAGGCTTATGAAACCTGGCAAGTCCGGCAGGCGGTCCGCGCTGATATGCCTGCAGAGGCTTGGTTGCACCGCTGGCAGGGACCGCAACGGTTGAAGCGGGCGAGGAAAGGCCGGCCGTTATAGGGTGGGCGCATTCAGGGCAGAATGATCCATGGCCTGGGCACGTCAGGACCGCACGCGCACCAGGCGGCCGTCAAGGGCGGTGGCCCGTTTTGCAGCACAGGCTGCCGCTGCTCCTATTTGAGAGCGCCAAACCTGAAGGCCCTGCTGCTTCGGATCGGGCTGCAAGGCATGCTGTGGCGGCGGCTTTACAAATGCGGCGGGCTTGATGCGCGCAGACATGGCCAGCAACTGAAACCGCCGCAATTGGGCTGTCCTCAGCCGCGCGGAATGTCGAAACCGGGCGCAGCCAGCTCAAAACCCTCGAATTGAAAGCCGGGGGAGACGGTGCAGCTGACCAGCGTATATTCACCTGTGGTGCGGGCTGCCTGCCAGTGGCCTTCCGGCACGATCAGCTGCGGTGCGCCCTTGGTCAGGTCCGGGGTCAGCAGGTGATCCTCCGCCGGGCCCTCATCGGTTGCCGCCATAGACAGAACCAGCGGCGCACCTGCATGGTAAAGCCAGATTTCGCTGGCATCGACGCGGTGCCAATGGCTGCTCTCGCCTTCCTTTAAAAGGAAGTAAATACAGGTGCCTGCGGGGCGGCCTTCATTCGATGCGCGCCAGGTCTCCTTGTACCAGCCGCCCTCGGGGTGCTGCTGCAGGCCCAAATGGTCAATGATCTGATCCGCGTTCATCGCTGCTCTCCCTGATTTTGGCGCTGGTAAATCCATATCCTGCGCATATGTTTGGGCCATGACACTCACGATCCCCTTTGACAATACTTACGCTGCCCTGCCGGACGGCTTCTACAGCAAACTGCCGCCGCAGCCGGTGAAGGCGCCGGAACTTGTGGCCTTCAACGAGGATCTGGCGCGGGTTTTGGGTGTATCGCCGGGCGAGGCGGAAGAGATGGCCGGGGTTTTTGGCGGCAATCATGTGCCGGAGGGGGCGGAGCCGCTGGCGCAGCTTTATTCCGGCCATCAGTTCGGTACCTACAATCCGCAGCTGGGCGACGGGCGGGCGATCTTGCTGGGTGAAACGGTGGGCACTGATGGCAAGCGGCGGGACATCCAGCTGAAGGGTTCCGGCCGCACGCCATATTCCCGCAATGGCGACGGGCGGGCCTGGCTGGGGCCGGTGCTGCGCGAATATGTGGTGAGCGAAGCGATGCATGCGCTTGGGATCCCGACCACCCGCGCTCTGGCGGCGGTGGAGACCGGGGAAACGGTCTGGCGCGAGGGCGGCATGCCCGGTGCGGTGCTGACCCGGGTGGCATCGAGCCACCTGCGGGTGGGCACGTTTCAGATCTTTGCCGCCCGCGGCGACAAGCACAGCCTGCGGCAGCTGACGGACTATGCCATTGCCCGCCATTACCCCGGAGCTGATGGCCCAATGGGGCTTTTGCGTGCGGTGCGCGATGCGCAGTCCGAACTGATAGCTGCTTGGATGGCTGTGGGCTTCATCCATGGGGTGATGAACACCGACAATTTCTCGATCTCGGGCGAGACCATCGACTATGGTCCTTGCGCCTTTATGGACGTTTATCATCCGCACACGGTGTTTTCGTCCATCGACCGCGGCCGCCGCTATGCCTATGCCAACCAGCCGACGATAGCTGTCTGGAACCTGGCGCAGCTGGCAACGGCTCTGATCCAGCAGTTGGAAGACCCGGAAGCCGGCGTCGAGGAGGCAACAGAGATCGTGCATGCGATGCCGCAGCTGACTGAGGCCGCCTGGCTGACGCGGTTCCGTGCCAAGCTGGGGATCTCCTCTGCGCAAGAGGGGGATCTGGAACTGGTCACTTCTCTGCTGGGGCTGATGGCGGAGAACCAGAGCGATTTCACCAATACGTTCCGGGCGCTGGCGGATGGTACAGTGCGGGATCAATTCACCGACCCGGCGGCCTTTGACGGCTGGGCGGAAGGCTGGCAAGCGAGGCTGGAAAGTGAACTGGACCCGCCGGCAGTGATGCGCGCCGCCAACCCGGCCTTCATACCGCGCAACCACCGGATCGAAGAAATGATCGCCGCTGCCGTTGCGGGAGATTACGCGCTGTTCCACCGGCTGAATGCGGTTCTGGCCGCGCCTTATGAAGATCAGCCGGAGCATATGGAACTGCAGCGCCCGCCACTGCCGGAAGAAGTGGTGCAGGCAACCTTCTGCGGAACCTGATCCCTCTTCTTCTTGCTGAAAATATCCTCGGGGGTGAATTGAGCTGAAAGCTCAAGAGGGGGCAGACAGCCCCCGTTCCACCTTCCTGAGGGCGAAACGGTTGTGCCAGGGCCGCTCCCGTCGCAAACTGGGGCATGGGCCGGGATCCGCAGATATCACACCAGCCGCCGGGCAGCCTGCGGATTGCCAGCTACAACATCCAGAAATGCATAGGCATGGATCTGCGCCGCCGACCTGAACGCACGCTGCAGGTGCTCGAAGGCCTGTGCGCGGATATTGCGGTGCTGCAGGAAGCTGACAAACGGCTGCCGCCGCGGCCCGCGGCGCTGCCGCTTTTTCTGGTTGAGGAAACCGGCTGGCAGGCTGCGGATCTGGGCGGAGCGGGATCGCTGGGCTGGCATGGAAACGCGGTGCTGTTCCGGGGCGGCGTGGCGTTGCGGGACAAAGGCCATATCCCGCTGCCTGGGCTGGAGCCGCGCGGCGCGGTCTGGGTGCTGCTGGACAGCCCTTTGGGGCCGCTGAAAGTGGTCGGCGCCCATTTGGGGCTGACCGGCCGCGCCCGGCGCGAGCAGATGCATGCGCTGGCGCGGGCGGCGGAGGCGGAGGATTGTGCCGTCGTGCTGGCAGGTGATTTCAATGAATGGTCGCGCACGCCGGTGCTGGAGCATATCGCGCCGGCGCTGACTTTCCTGCCTGCAAAGGCAAGTTTCCCGGCGCTGCGGCCTCTGGGCGCCTTGGACCGTATTGCCCATTGCCGGCGGCTGAAAGCGGTGGCGCATGGGGTGCATGAGCGGCGGCCTGCGCATATCGCCTCGGACCATCTGCCGGTCTGGGCGGACTTGCAGCTGGCGTGATGTGATGAAGAGAGGGCAGGGGCTCCCGCGCCCGCAGGCGGATCGGCTGCACCAATCCGCCTTTTTTGCGGCCTTGGGCGTGGCGCTGCTGCGCAGCGCGGAAGATTTTGGCTGAGAAGCGCTTGAGGAGCAGAACTGCCCCTCAAGACGCCGGTGCAAGTGTGATGTCCGCCATCACCGCGTCAAGGGCAAGCCGCGCGTACCGCGCGGTCCCTGCGGGCCCCTTGACCCGGCGCTGCCGGAGAGCGCTGGTGGTCAGCGGGCGCGCTGTTTGGCGCCGCCGCGGCGCTGGCCGCCCGGCTTGCCGCCTTGGGGTTTGCCCTGTCCGCCGCCGCCCCCGCCGCGGCGCCTGAAACCGCCCGGCTTGCCGCCGGGGCCGCCGCGGCGGCCGCCCGGTTTGCCTGCCGGGGCTGCCGGATCCGGCATGGCTTCCCAGGCGCGGCCGGAGGCCACGGGGATGGAGAGCTTCATCACTTTCTGGATTGCTTTCAGGTCATCCATTTCGTCCGGAGCGCAGAAGGCCACGGCCTGGCCGTCCTTGCCGGCCCGCGCGGTGCGGCCGATGCGGTGGACATAGGCGTCCGGCACATTGGGCAATTCGTAGTTGTAGACGTATTTCACGTCCGGGATGTCGAGGCCGCGGGCCGCGACGTCGGTGGCCACCAGCACCTTGATCTCGCCGGCCTTGAAGGCGGCCAAGGCGCGTTCGCGCTGGCCCTGGCTTTTGTTGCCATGGATGGCGGCAGCTGCGAAGCCGGATTTTTCCAGCGTCTTCATCAGCTTTTCCATGCCCCATTTGGTGCGGCCGAAGACCAGGGTGCGCTCATCCTTGTGGGCGTCCAGCAGCTCTTTCAGAAGCGAGAGCTTCTCCGCCTTGGCGATGAAATGCACCGACTGGGTGATCTTGTCGGCAGCTTTGCCCGGGGGTGAAACCTCGATCCGGACCGGGCTTTGCAGGTAGGAGTTGGCGATCTCGTTCATCTGCTTGGGCATGGTGGCCGAGAACAGCATGGTCTGGCGCTCATCCGGGATCAGCGCCGCGATCTTGCGCAGAGTGTGGATGAAGCCGAGATCCAGCATCTGGTCGGCCTCGTCCAGCACCAGGAAGTCGCAGGAGCCGAGGTCCAGCGCGCCGCGGTCGAGGATGTCGATCAGGCGGCCCGGGGTGGCGACCAGGATGTCGGTGCCCTTGGCGATGCGGGCAATCTGCGGGTTGATGGAGACACCGCCGACCACCAGGCCGACCTTCATCGGGGTGTTTTCGGTCAGCCCTTTCAGGGTGTCGGCGATCTGGTTGGCCAGCTCGCGGGTGGGCGCCAGCACCAGGCCGCGCACAGTCATCGCAGCGGGCTTGCGGCCGTACTCCAGCATGCGGGCCACCAGCGGCACGCCAAAGGCTGCGGTTTTGCCGGTGCCGGTCTGGGCCAGGCCCAGCACGTCCTTGCCGTTCAGCGCATGCGGAATGGCGCGGGCCTGGATCGGGGTGGGGTCGTTCAAACCCATGTCTTTCAGGCGGTTCAGGAGCTTTTCTGGCAGCCCCATGGTCGAAAATTCTGTCACGTCTCGTCCTTTCACAGCCCGCCATGCAGCACGGGCCGGTGCCGCTGCCTGTGCAGCGGTGTCTTGCGGGGCAGGGGCCTCACACGCGCGCTGGCCGGATGCCAGGCCGCTGGCCTCTGCAATCCCCACGCGTGATTTTGGGAACGGCGGCATGTCACTAGACCCCGGACGGTTCAGCACGCTGTTGCGGTGCGGCCGGTTTTCGGTCTCTGCTCACGCGGCAGGGAGGGATGCCTGGGCGCCACATGGCTGTGGATAAAGCGCATGTCAAGCCAATATCCGTCAGAAACCCGGTTTTCGCGGCCTTTGGCATCCGTTAAAGAGGTGGACCAGAACTTCATGAGGACACCGATGCCAGAGACGATTATCGCCCGCTGCGAAGCCAAGGGGCTGCGCATGACCGGCCAGCGCCGTGTGATTGCACGGGTGCTGCAGGAGAGCGATGATCATCCGGATGTGGAGGAGCTTTATGCCCGCGCCAGCGCGATGGATGCAGGCATTTCGATTGCCACAGTCTATCGCACGGTGAAGCTGTTCGAAGAGGCCGGCATTCTGGAGCGGCTGGAGTTCGGCGACGGGCGGGCGCGGTACGAGGATGCCGAGCGCGAGCATCACGACCATCTGATCGACCTGAACACCGGTGCGGTGATCGAGTTCTGCGATCCCGAGATCGAGGCGCTGCAGGAGAAGATTGCCCGCAAACTGGGCTATGAGCTGCGCGGCCATAAGCTGGAACTGTACGGGGTGCCGCGCAAAGACGGCTAAGCTAACTGGTTGCGGCACGCTGTTTTCCGGAGGCGGCCGGGCGCAGAATAGCACCAACCATCACAGATGTTGATGTGTATACTCACGTCTTGTCATTAAAGCGGGTCGGAAACGGAGTTGCCCGCGTCTGGGCGCTGATGTTTTTTGCCTGGATGGCCCGGCAAGCAGCCGGTCCGGAATACGGGACGCGCGAACATGAACAACCTGCACGGCATTTTGCTGGTCATCGCCTCGATGGCGTTTTTCACGCTTGAAGATATGTTCATCAAACGCTTGTCGGGCACGGTGCCGGTCGGGCAAATCCTGATCTGCCTTGGTCTCGGCTGCGGGCTGGTCTTTGCGGTGATGGCAAAGATGCAGGGCAATGCTCTGTTTGCGCCGCGCGCCTGGCGGATGAAGCCGGTGCTGCGGGCCAGCACGGAAGCAGTTTCCGCTATGGCCTTTGCCTCGGCGCTGGCGCTGGTTGATATCTCCACCGTGGCGGCTGTTTTCCAGGCAATGCCGCTGGTGGTAACCATGGGGGCTGCGCTGTTCCTGGGCGAGGAAGTCGGCTGGCGCCGCTGGCTGGCGATTTGCGTGGGCTTTGCGGGGGTTCTGCTGATTATCCGTCCTGGCCTGGACAGCTTCGAACCGGCAGCCCTGCTGGTCGTGATTGCCGTGCTGGGCGTGGCGACCCGTGATCTGATGACCCGGGTCATGGACAGTGCGGTGCCGTCATCGGTCGTAAGTTTTCAAGCCTATCTCTCGCTGATCGCAGCAGGGGCGCTGCTGCTGGCCTTCACACCGGGCGCGCCGCGGATGCTGGACGGGACCGAATACGGAATGCTGCTGGGCGGCTGTATCTTTGGCGTGCTTGGGTATTACGGCATTGTCGTTGCCATGCGGATCGGCGACGCCTCGGCCGTTACACCGTTCCGCTACACACGGCTGCTGTTCTCGATTCTGGTTGGCGTCATCGTTTTTGGAGAACGCCCGGATACACTGACCCTGACAGGCGCTTCACTGATTATCGGATCCGGCCTTTACACCTTTGTCCGCGAGCAGCGGCTGGCACGGCGGGCCCGCCGTGCAGCGGCGGCTGCGGCCTAAGGCAGCGCCGCGCGCATTTGTCTGACCCTGTTGGCGCAAACAGGGCAATGTTAGCCCTAAACCGCCGCTTTTATGCGTGTTAGCGATAACGATGCCGGTTTACTTTCCGGCAGCGGCTGGTATGACGCTGGCAACAGAACGCGCCTCTTTCAGGCCCAACCAAGGATGGACAGATGAGCACCATTATCGACATTCACGCCCGTGAGATCCTCGACAGCCGGGGCAACCCGACGGTTGAGGTCGACGTGATCCTGGAAGACGGCACCATGGGCCGCGCCGCCGTGCCTTCGGGCGCCTCGACCGGTGCCTATGAGGCGGTGGAAAAGCGCGACGGCGACAAGTCCCGCTACATGGGCAAAGGCGTGCTGGAAGCGGTTGCTGCGGTGAACGGCGAAATCGCCGAAGAGCTGGTCGGCTTTGACGCAACCGAGCAGGTTGCCGTTGATACCGCGATGATCGAGCTGGATGGCACCGAGAACAAAGGCCGTCTGGGCGCCAACGCGATCCTGGGCGTGTCGATGGCGGTGGCCAAGGCAGCCGCTGATTTCACCACCCAGCCGCTCTACCGCTACATCGGCGGCACCTCGGCGCGCGTGCTGCCGGTGCCGATGATGAACATCATCAACGGCGGCGAGCATGCCGACAACCCGATCGACATTCAGGAATTCATGATCATGCCGGTGGCAGCCAGCAACATCCGCGAAGCGGTGCGCATGGGCTCCGAAGTGTTCCACACCCTGAAGAAAGAACTGTCCGCCGCGGGCCTTAGCACCGGCATCGGCGACGAGGGCGGCTTTGCCCCCAACATCGGCTCCTCCCGCGAAGCGCTGGACTTCATCCTGAAGTCGATCGAGAAAGCAGGCTACAAGCCGGGTGAAGAGATCTACCTGGCGCTCGATTGCGCGGCGACCGAATACTACAAGGACGGCAACTATGTTCTGTCCGGCGAAGGCAAGACCCTGACCTCCGAGGAAAACGCCGACTATCTGGCGGCGCTGGTCAACGACTATCCGATCATCTCCATCGAAGACGGCATGTCCGAGGACGACTGGGACGGCTGGAAACTGCTGACCGACAAGATCGGCGACTCTGTGCAGCTGGTGGGCGACGACCTGTTCGTGACCAACCCGGCGCGCCTGGCCGATGGCATCGAGCGCGGCGTTGCGAACTCGATGCTGGTCAAGGTGAACCAGATCGGCTCGCTGACCGAGACCCTGAAGGCAGTCGATATGGCCCACCGCGCGCGCTACACCAACGTGATGTCGCACCGCTCGGGCGAGACCGAGGACGCCACCATCGCCGACCTGGCTGTGGCCACCAACTGCGGCCAGATCAAAACCGGCTCGCTGGCGCGCTCCGACCGGCTCGCGAAATACAACCAGCTGATCCGCATCGAGGAAATGCTGGGTGAAGTGGCCGAATACGCGGGCCGCTCGATCCTGAAGCGCTGATCCCAGCCGCTTGACACTTCTGCGGTGCCCCGGCAAGGCTGGGGCGCAACAGCCCCCGGGCCGGACAAGGCCCGGGGGTATTCTTTTACAGATACCGGACAAATAGATGAAAACCATTTTCCTTTCCGTGCTGATTTCGCTGGGTGCCGGCGCCGCAACAGCTGCACCGAGTGCAAAAGAAACCTGCCGGAACCTTGCAAAGCACCGCGACGGTGCAGCGCCAGGTATGGAGATGTGCCTGTGCATTTATGATCTGGCGCAAGACATCCTGGATGACGACGTGCAGGGGCTTCTGTTCCAGAGCTGGAACGACGGGATCGACCGCGAAGAAGAAGCCAATGCCCTGAAGCCCAAGGGGCGCGCCAGCCGCCAGATCAAGAAACTGGAACAGACCGCTGGCAAGAAATGCTTGCCGTATTGAGGCGTTGAGAGTGGCGGTGCAATTGAAAACCCCTTGTCTGGAAAATGGCTTTCAAACGGCTCACTCAGATCTGCTGTTGTCGTCCTTTGCTAAGGTGACAGGCCGCAGGCTGCTGGAAGGCGGGGGCGGCGAAGCACTGTATCAGGCGCCGTTTCCGGTGCTGTCCCACAACACGGACGCTGACCCCATCTTGACCTACGGGAATTTGGCAGCGCAGAAACTGTGGGAGATGGGCTGGGACCAGCTCACTTCGATGCCGTCGCGGCTGACGGCGGAGCCAGCCCACCGGGGGCAGCGGGATGCGATGTTTGCCGAGATGCGGGCCAAGGGGTTTATCAGCAATTACGCAGGTGTGCGGATCAGCGCTTCGGGGCGCCGGTTCGAGATCCGGAACGCGGTGATCTGGCCGCTGCTGGGGCCGGAGGGGGAAAAGCTGGGCGAGGCGGCGACCTTCCAGGACTACGTGTTTCTGTAACAGCTTTTCCGGGCCGTGTGTGGCCGGGATCACAGACGCTCACATCAGCGTTATGTTAAGTTTTCCTTGCGCAGCAGGTGCTGCGGGAAAGGGGAACAGGCCATGACGATGCGGGTTCTGCGCACAGTGGCGATCTGTGCAATTCTTTCAACACTTCTGGGATGCAGCGGAACAGGGGTCTATCCCTTCAGCGGCCAGCCTGCTTCCGCAAGCGATCCGGTAATGCGGATGAACATGTCCGCGGGCTACATGCAGCTGCCGGGACTTTGATCCTGTAATCCGGGCTGGACGCCGGCTTGCTTGAAACCTAGTATTTGATCAAATTATCAATTTGGTTTCAGGAGGCTGACTTGTCAGGCATGCCGATACGTGTTCAGCCGCTGGAAGCGGACAGCGCAGATCTGGCCGCGCGCTTCATCGCTGCGCTGCTGGAGGAATTGTCAGGCGGCGAGCCCTGTGATCCAGCACCGCTGGAGCCTGTGGCCCGCGACCTGCTGGCCTCGGGCCGTGTCTGCGGATTTGCAGCTTACAGCTTGGAGAGGCCGGTTGGCGTGCTGATGCTGAACAAATGCGCCGCGGTTTATGCCGGCGGGCGCTTCGGGGAGATCACTGAACTGTTTGTGGAGCCGGAGTGGCGCTCGCAAGGGACGGCTGCGGCGCTCGTTGATGCTGCGGCGGAGCATGGGCGCCGTCAGGGCTGGAAACGGCTGGAAGTCGGGGCGCCCGATCAGCCAGCCTGGCAGCGCACGCTGGCCTTCTATCAGCGCTGCGGTTTCACCGAGGTGGGGCCGCGGCTCCGGTTTCTGCTTTAGGGAACCGGAAACCAGCACAGAAAGCGGCGGAGCAGGGGAACTTAAAGTTCCTTGGTCATCAGGATGTATTTGCCGCGCGGCTGAAACCGGGTGCGCAGGTAAAGCCGCTGCGCGGTTTCGTTCTCGCGGTCCACCTCCAGATGCAGGGCGCGCATACCGGCGCCTGCAAGCGATTTGGGCAGTTCGGTCAGCACCTCTGTGGCGATACCGCGGCCGCGCACGGCGGGGCGGATGTAGAGCTCATCCACAAAGCCGTCCATGCCGCCGAACTCTACCGACCAGCCGAAGGTGATGACGATGTAACCGATCGGCGCTCGGGTGGGGCCGATCAGGTAGACGGCGCCATAGGGGTGGCCGTTCAGCAGCGGCTCGATGCCGGCGCGGCGGTGCTCGTCGGTGCTGTCCAGACCGGACTCGGCATGGAAGGCGGCAACCAGCGAGAGCACCCTGTCCAGATGCTCGGGCTTGGCGAGATGCAGGGCGGCGCTCATAGGCGGGCGAGCCTTTCGGTCAGGAGGTTGAAGAAGCCGTCTGCGTCTGCGTCACCGATGAACAGAGCATTGGGGGCGCGGTCGGTGACGCCCCACCAATCGGCGACGGTCATGCCGAGGGTGAGGTCTGATCGGGTTTCGACTTCCACATTCACACCGCGGCCGGAGAACAGTTCAGGCTTGAGCAGCCAGGCGATCACGCAGGGGTCGTGCAGCGGGCCGCCTTCAGAGCCGTATTTCTCAACATCAAAACGTTCGAAGAAATCGAGCATTTCGGCGGTGAAATGGCCGACGCGGGTGTTGAGCGCCCGGATGGTCTCGACGCGGGGTTTTGTGGCCAGCACCTTATGCGTCACATCAAGCGGCATGACGGTGGTCGGAGCGCCGGATCTGAAAACAATTTCAGCGGCTTCCGGGTCGACGTAGATGTTGAATTCTGCAGCCGGGGTGATGTTGCCGACCTCGAAATAGGCGCCGCCCATCATTACAACTTCCTGCACCCGTTCGATGATGTCCGGGGCGCGGTTGAAGGCAGCGGCGATGTTGGTGAGCGGGCCCAGCGTGCAAAGCGTGACGGTGCCCGGTGCTTCGCGGCGCAAGGTGCCAATAATGAAATCGACGCCGTGGCCCTCGGCCAGCGGCATCTGCGGCTCCCACAGTTCCGGGCCGTCGAGGCCGGTCTGCCCGTGCACATGCTCGGCGGTGATCAGCGGCCGTGACAGCGGCGCGTTGCTGCCTGCATAGACGGGCACATCGGTTTTTCCTGCCGCCTCGCAGGTGATGCGGGCGTTTTTGCTGGTGAGTTCCAGCGGCACATTGCCGGCAACGCAGGTGATGCCCAAAAGATCCAGCTCATCAGGGCTGGCCAGCGCCAGCAGGATGGCGACCGCATCGTCCTGGCCCGGATCAGTGTCGATGATGATTTTCCTGGCACTCATGGCTTGCTCCGCTGCGGCTGAGCTGTGAGCCTACGCTGTGTCCGCCCGGGATTGAACCGCTGCCGGGCAGGTCTGTGCAAATTTCCGGAGATTTTCTGCGGCGGATGTTTACGGCGGCTGCGTTTGATTTCTATGTTTGGGTGACGCAACGGAAGCCCGGGCGGGATGGCCCGGCGGCCGATGCGGAATTCTGTTTGGCCCGGTGCGGGCGGTATTGGTGCGGCGCGGTTTTGCCGGGGAATGCACGTTGTTGATTTTGAATGGGGAATAAGAAAATGCCGAAAGAGCCCAAAGCTGTTGGCGATATCCTGAAAGACAAGAAAATGACCGCCGCTTACATGGATTACTGCAAGCGGCGCTTTTGCCTGAACGAGTTCATGTTCACCCAGAACAAGGGCAACGCGGAGTCGCTCTGGACCCGTTACATGGACCAGAAGAAGGGTAAGGAACCGGTCAATATCACCTCCAAGACCTATAAGGCGGCCAAGGAACTGGCGGATCAGAACAATTTTGCCGACGGCGGCTGGAAGAAGATCATCGAGACCGGCAAGAAAGAAGTCATCAGCATGCTGAACAAGGATGTCATGGGATTCACCGGCAGCGACGAATACAAGAAATACGTGGCTGAGAACGGCATGGGCGACCCCAAGAAGGCAGCCAAGCTCTTGGGCATCACCGATGTGAAGAAGCTGAAAGAGGTGATGGTCAATATCGCTGTCGACGACAAGAAGACCG
This sequence comes from Leisingera sp. ANG-M1, assembly GCF_000813745.1. GTDB lineage: Bacteria > Pseudomonadota > Alphaproteobacteria > Rhodobacterales > Rhodobacteraceae > Leisingera. Next base: position 62,889 of record NZ_JWLC01000008.1, read on the forward strand.
GCGAGAAGCTCTGGAAGGAGCTGATGAAGAAGGAAAAGATCATCGAGGATTACAAGGCGATTTCCTCCTCATTGAAGAAGGCGAGCCTGGTCTGATCCCGATGTCCGGAGTTCCCGGCGGCTGTGCCGCCGGGATTTGAGTATTTAGACAAAGAAGAAGCTGTTAGGCGTGCTTAGCTGCGCTCGTCTGCTTTCACCTCGTCCCAAAGGGCGTCCATTTCGGCCAGATCGCTGTCCTCGGGGCGTTTGCCGCGGGCGGCGAGCTTGGTTTCGACCCCTTCGAAGCGGCGGGTGAATTTGGCATTGGCAGCGCGCAGGGCGGCTTCGGGCTCGACACCCATGTGGCGGCCAAGGTTGGCCATCACAAACAGCAGGTCGCCGAATTCCTCTTCGACTTCGGCGTGCGTGAGCGTATCGCGGGCCTCGACCAGTTCGGCGCATTCTTCGGTTATCTTGGCGATAACGTTATCCGCAGAAGGCCAGTCAAAGCCGACACGGGCGGCGCGCTTCTGCAGCTTGTAGGCACGCAGCAAGGCGGGCAGGCCGACTGCCACGCCGTCCAGGGTGCCTTTCTGTTCCTTGCCGGCGCGTTCTGCCGCCTTGATCGCCTCCCAGTCCTTGGTCTGCTGGTCGGCGGATTTTTCGCGGCTTTCATCCCCGAACACATGCGGATGGCGCGAGACCATCTTGTTGGACATGGTGGTGACCACGTCCTGGAAGGAGAAGTGGCCCGCCTCCTGCGCCATCTGGGCGTGGAAGACGGACTGGAACAAGAGATCGCCCAATTCCCCCTTCAGCTCGTCCCAGGCCTCGCGTTCGATTGCATCGGCAACTTCGTAAGCCTCTTCAATGGTGTAGGGGGCGATGGTGGCGAAATTCTGTTCGATGTCCCAGGGGCAGCCGGATTGCGGATCACGCAGGCGGGCCATGATTTCCAAGAGGCGCTCGATGCCTGCGGTTTCATCGTGGATCATGTCTGTTTGGGGCATTGCGGCTGCTCTTGTTTGGGTGTCAGATGCATCATCCCGAGTCTGGAGCAGGAGTCCACCCCAATGCCCGTTGTGAACCGTATCGCGGATTACGCCGAAGAGATGAAGACCTGGCGGCGGCATCTGCACCAGATCCCCGAGCTGGCGCTGGACCTGCCCAAGACCGCTGCCTTTGTGGCGGAGCGGCTGCGGGAGTTTGGCGTGGATGAACTGCATGAGGGCATCGCGCAGACCGGCATGGTGGCGATCATCAACGGGCAGGGTGAGGGGCCGACCATTGGCCTGCGTGCCGACATGGATGCGCTGCCGATCCCGGAGGAAACCGGGGTGGAGTATGTTTCCGGCCATGAAGGCAACATGCATGCCTGCGGCCATGACGGTCACACCACGATGCTTTTGGGGGCGGCGAAGTATCTGGCGGAGACGCGCAACTTCTCGGGCCGGGTGGCGCTGATCTTCCAGCCTGCCGAGGAGGCCATCGGCGGTGCCCGCATCATGGTCGAGGAAGGCATCATGGAGCGTTTTGATATCGGTGAGGTCTATGCGCTGCACAACGCGCCGGGGCTGCCGGTTGGAAACTTCCTGACCACGCCCGGCGCGCTGATGGCCGCTGTGGATACGTTCCACATCCATATTCAAGGTCAGGGCGGCCATGGCGCTATGCCGCATGAAACCCGCGACCCGGTGATGGCGGCCTGCGGCATGGCCCAGGCGATCCAGACGATTGTGTCCCGCAACCACCACACCCTGGAGGATCTGGTGGTCTCGGTCACCCAGATCCACACCGGCACCGTCGACAATGTGATCCCGGATACTGCCTACATCAACGGCACTGTGCGCACCTTCAATCCGGAGGTGCAGAAGATGGTGATGCGGCGGATGAAGGAGATCGTGGCGGGGCAGGCGGCCAGTTATGGCGTTGAGGCGGAGCTGGACTATGAGGTCGGCTATCCGGCAACCTTCAACGATACAGAGAAGACAGCCTTTGCGGTGGAGGTCGCCAAGGAGATCTCTGGCGAGGGCAATGTTGAGCCTGAGGGCGGGCGCGAGATGGGTGCCGAAGATTTTGCCTATATGCTGCAGGCGCGGCCCGGGTCGTATCTGTTCCTGGGGCAGGGTGATACCGCCGGGCTGCATCACCCGAAGTACGATTTTAACGACGACATCGCCCCGGTCGGCGCGTCCTTCTTTGCCCGCCTGGTGGAGCGGGCGCAGCCGTCGGGCAGCTAAGCCTTCAGGGTAGATGACAGACGCCTGCGAAGCGGGTATTTGATCAAAAACAACGCATCACAACAGGGACGCACTGCCATGGCATTGGAAGACGCGAAACATATGATCGACCACGCCTTCACCCGCGAGGATTTGAAGGGGCTGAGTTTCGAGATCACCTTTGGCGGGGCCACGTCTTTTCTGCGCCGCAAATACACCAAGGACCTGACTGGTGTGGATATTGCCGTCACAGGCGTGCCGTTTGATCAGGCGGTGACCAACCGGCCCGGCACCCGGCTGGGACCGCGGGCGATCCGCGAGGCGTCCACCCTGCAAAGCCCCGACGAGCCTTATGGCTGGCCTCATAAGCCGCTGAGCACGCTGGCAATTGCCGATTACGGCGATCTGGCTTTTGATCATGCGAATGTGCCGGAGTTTCCCGGCGCTTTGACCGAGCATATCCGTGGTATCCTGGACACGGATACGGCCTCGGTGGTGCTGGGCGGCGATCACTACATCAGCTTCCCGGTCCTGAAGGCCTATGCCGAGAGATACGGGCCGATTTCGCTGCTGCAGTTTGATGCCCACACCGACACCTGGCCGGATGACAATATGGACCGGGTCGATCACGGCACCATGTTCTACAAGGCGGTGAAATCGGGGATTGTTGATCCGGCCACCTCGGTGCAGGTGGGCATCCGCACCACCAATGATGATACCCTGGGGGTCAACATCATCGACGCGCCGACAGTGCATGAGATCGGGCCGGTGGAGACCGCCAAACGGATCAAGGCGATCCTGGGGGACCGTCCCACTTATCTGACTTTTGACATCGACTGCCTGGACCCTGCCTATGCACCCGGCACCGGTACGCCGGTCTGGGGCGGGCTGACTTCGGCGCAGGCCTCGCGCATCCTGCGGGAGATTGCCGGCATCAATATCAAGGGTGGCGACGTGGTCGAGGTTTCTCCCCCCTTTGACACAACCGGCGCAACTGCTATTGCCGGGGCACATGTGGCGACGGAAATCATCTGCCTTCTGGGCTGGAACATGAGAGACAATGACTGACTTCAATCAGCCGATCAGCGGCAATGACCTGGCCCGGTTCTCGGGGCCGAACACCTATATGCGGCTGCCGCAGGCGACCTCGCTGGAGGGGCTGGATGTTGCCGTTGTCGGCGTGCCGATGGATATCGGGACGTCCTGGCGGTCGGGCACCCGTTTCGGCCCCAAGCAGATCCGCGCCGAAAGCGCGATGCTGCGGCCCTATAACATGGCCACGGGTGCTGCACCGTTTGACAGCCTCAACATTGCCGATATCGGCGATCTGGCGATCAATACGTTTTCGCTTAAGGAATCGCTGCGGATTATCCAGGAAAGCTATGATGCGATCCTGGCCGGCGGGGTGATCCCGGTGGCAATGGGCGGCGATCATTCGATCACCCTGCCGATCCTGCGGGCGATTGCCGCAAAGTATGGCCCTGTTGCGCTGGTGCATGTGGACGCGCATGCGGATGTGAACGACGAGATGTTCGGCGAGCGCGAGACCCATGGCACCGTGTTCCGCCGCGCTTATGAGGAAGGGCTGATTGTTCCGGACAAGACCTATCAGATCGGCATCCGCGGCACCGGCTATGCGGCCACCGATTTCTCCGAGGCGCAAAGCTGGGGGTTCCAGCACTTCCCCGCGCAGGAGCTGTGGGGCCGGCAGCTGCATCAGATGGGTGCGGAAATTCGCCGCGATATCGGCAATAGGCCGGTCTATGTGACCTATGATATCGATAGTCTGGACCCGGCTTATGCGCCGGGCACCGGCACGCCGGAAATCGGCGGGCTGACCACGCCGCAGGCGCTGGAGTTGATCCGGTCGCTGAAGGGGATCAATATTGTTGGCTGCGACCTGGTGGAGGTGTCGCCGCCTTATGACCCTTCGGGCAACACGGCTTTGGTGGGGGCAAACCTGCTCTATGAGCTGCTCTGTGTGCTGCCGGGCGTGACAACGAGATAAGCGGTCCGGCCTCACGCAAATGGCCGGGGGAGGGCCGCGCTGGGAGGAGGAGGCAAGGGTTGACCTTGAAACCGCATTGAGGCGGCTGATGCTGTTCGGCTGGGTTCTGCTGGCCGCCGTGGTGGCCGGGCTGGGGTTCATCCGGCTGGCGCCGAGCGATCCGCTGGACTGGAACACCCAGCCGGAATTCACCGAGGACAAAGAATTCCGCGGCGGCGTGTTCCGGGTGGTGCGCACAGGCCCGGATGGGCTGGAACGCTTCCACCGGATCGCCAGCACTGCGCCGCGCACCAGCGTGCTGGCGGGCGGGCCGGCGGACGGAATGGCGACCTATATCACCCGGACACAGCTCTTGGGCTTTCCCGACTACACCACAGCGGCGCAGGACGGCGACCTGCTGAAGGTCTATGCGCGCCTGCGCTTCGGCCGCTCGGATCTGGGGGCCAACAGGGAGCGGATCAACGGCTGGCTGGCAGCGATGGAAACGGCGCCGCAGTCTGTTTCCAACGGGGAGTGAGCAAGGGCTCCCGCCTGTTCGCGGGCTTTCGAAAAAGCCCCTCGCAGTTGGGCATGGCGCCGCGCTGAAGCGCGGCGCAGGCTCATCGGCCATAGGCCGGTGAGCCATGGTTTTGGCTGAGAAGCGCTTCAGGGACAGGGCTGCCCCTGAAGACGCGTTTTCAATTGTGTTTGTTTCTTCCGCGTCAAGGGCAAGCCGCGCTGGCGCGCGGTGGCTGCGCCACCCTTGACCCGGGCAGGAAGACATAAAAAAGTAGGTTTTGGTTTCGATTGAAAGACTAGATGCGAAGGCGCTAGGCGGATGAGTTTTTTCAAAAAGGAGAAATTTTCATGATCACCAGATTTGCCAAGCCTGGTCTGTCTCTTTCCTGTTGTGCGCTGCTCGCAGCCTGCGGGGGAGTGCCTGCCAGCAATGAACTGCAATTCGACAATGACGGGAATGGCCGGTTCAGCGGAAGTGCGGGTGCAGGTTGGACGGCACAGGAGATCAGGACATTTGCTACCGGCCAGATTTGCGGCAATGGCCCTGTTGTGGACTTTAGCATCAGGGTTTTACCAACGGCACCGGACTACAAGATTTTTTCAGGCTCTTGCGCATCCGGAGAATATGGCTTGGCCGCGGCAGGAACTGGTCAGAACAACGTAGTGACCGCGCCGTCAGCGCCGTCAGTACCAGCCGCCCCGGTTGTGGCGCCGGGTGGAAGCGGTGCTGCCTGGGATGGCTCCACCCCATTCGTGGATTGATGAAGCGGCATCCTGTCTCCGTGACGTCAACAAAGGCGCCTTTGCCGGACCTCCGCTCCCCGGTAGCGGAGGCAGTGAAGCAGTTTGAAAGGCTCAGAGCTTTGGCAACTCCAATGGCGGCTGTGACGTTCCCTGCGCATCCCCCAGCGACGCCGACAGGCAGCTGCTTTGCACCTCGCGCCACATCGGCACGTTCAGGGACATCTGGCATTGCGCCATGAACATTCGGCCGTCGACTTGCAGGCAGCGCAGCTCTCCCAGCTCGACGCGGGAGCCGGATTTGTCCGTGCAGTAGCAGTCGATGGTCTTGCCGCCCGGTCCTTTCACATCCGCCAGCCCCAGGCCGGGCAGGGTGAGGAGGATTGTGGCAATAAGGGCTCTGGAATGTCGCATGGCTCTAGCATATCACAGAGGCAGCATTTGGCCAAAACATGAACAGCAATAGGCGCGCCCATGGTCCCCGAAGAACGGCTGGAACAGATCCTGCAGCGGTTTCAGTATCTTGAAGCCGCAATGGCGGATGGCGCCGGGGGCGGGGATATTGCGGCCTTGGCCAAGGAGTATTCCGATCTGCGGCCGGTTGCGGAACAGATCGGTGCCTACCGCAAGCTGCTGAACGACCTGGAGGAGGCCGAGCTGATGCTGGCGGATCCGGATATGAAAGATCTTGCGGAGGAGGAGATCCCGGCGCTGAAGGAGGCGATCCCGGAAGCGGAACATGCTTTGCAGCTGGCTTTGCTGCCCAAGGATGCCGCCGACACCCGCCCGGCGATGCTGGAGATCCGCCCTGGCACCGGCGGCGATGAGGCGGCGCTGTTTGCGGGTGACCTCTTGCGGATGTATCAGCGTTACGCCGAAGGGCAGGGCTGGAAGTTCGACATCATCGAAGAACAGCCGACCGAGCTGGGCGGCATCAAGGAAGTGGTGGCGCATATCAAGGGCGAGAATGTCTTTGCCCGGCTGAAGTATGAGTCGGGCGTGCACCGGGTGCAGCGGGTGCCGGCTACTGAGAGCGGCGGGCGTATCCATACCTCGGCAGCCACGGTGGCGGTGCTGCCGGAGGCAGAGGATGTGGACATTCATATCGACCCGAATGACATCCGCATCGATACCATGCGGGCGTCGGGGGCTGGCGGGCAGCATGTGAACACCACGGACTCTGCCGTCAGGATCACCCACTTGCCGACCGGGCTGATTGTGACCTCCTCGGAGAAATCGCAGCACCGCAACCGTGAGATTGCCATGCAGGTGCTGAAGACGCGGCTCTATGATCTGGAGCGGCAGCGGATCGACAGCGAGCGTTCGGCGGACCGGGCCAGCCAGGTGGGCTCCGGCGACCGCTCGGAGCGGATCCGGACCTATAATTTCCCGCAAGGCCGTATGACGGATCACCGGATCAACTTGACGCTATACAAGCTGGATCAGGTGGTTGGCGGCGATCTGGATGAGATCATCGACGCGCTGACGGCGGACAATCAGGCGCGGCTGCTGGCCGAGATGGGCCAGTAAAGAAGGAGCGGGGAGCATGGCGGAAACCGCGGCACAGGCGATGGCGGCAGCAACGGCGCGGCTGCGGGCGGCAGGGGTGCCGGACCCGGCGCGGGACGCGCGGGTGCTCTTGGCCCATGCCGCGCGGATAGAGGCCAGCCGGGTGACGCTGATTGCGCCCGAGGAGCTGGCACCGGAAATTGCCGAACGCTATGAGCAGCTGATTGCGCTCAGGGCGGTGCGGGTGCCGGTGTCGCATCTGATTGGCGAGCGGGAGTTCTACGGCCGCCGCTTCAAGGTGTCGCGTGACGTGCTGGACCCGCGGCCTGAAACCGAGATTTTGATCGAGGCGGCTCTGGCCGAGCCATATGAAAGGGTGCTGGACCTTGGCCTGGGATCTGGCTGCATCCTTGTGACGCTGCTGGCGGAGCGGCAGGAGGCCACCGGGCTGGGGGTTGATATCAGCGAAGCCGCCTGCCTGCAGGCCAGCGCCAATGCGGTGCTGCACCGGGTCGAGGCGCGTGCGGACATCCAGCGATCGGATTGGTTCGAAAACGTCGAGGGCCAGTTCGATCTGATTGTGTCAAACCCGCCTTATATCGCGCTGGATGAGATGGAAGGTCTGTCGGCGGAAGTGCGCGGCCACGAGCCGGGGATTGCCTTGACCGATGGCGGCGACGGGCTGGGGGCGTACCGCAAGATCGCGGCGGTAGTAGCCGGCCATCTGGCGCCGGGCGGGCGGCTGCTGCTGGAAATCGGCCCGACGCAAGGGGCGGCGGTAAGTGCATTGCTGGAGGCAGCGGGCCTCAGCGGGATTGCGGTGCTGCCGGATTTGGATGGCCGCGACCGTGTGGTGCGGGCGCATTGCGGCAAAAACCGGAGTCTCTAAGGCGAAAATTCGGGTTTTGATAAGAAAAATCACGGAAAATCATCTTGCGCCTCTTGTAAGGGGCTCCGTAAAGTGGTTACTCAGAGGCGCTGCTTGAGGCGAGAGCTTAAGAACAAGCCCTCCCGCAGCACCAAGCCCAAAAAGCTGATGATCCGGCGCTGAGGCGCGAAGATTGGATCTACGGCGCATTAATTCAAGGCTGACGTTAGGCAGATGAGATCGTCCAAATCACGTTCACGTTCCAAGTCGAACCGGAATCGCCCCAATGGCGCCAATGTGGTCAACCGGGTGTTCGACAGCTCGGGTCCCGAGGGCAAGGTGCGCGGCACTCCGCAACAGATTATCGACAAGTACAACCAGCTTGCCCGCGACGCGCAGCTGAGCAATGACCGGGTCGCGGCGGAGAACTTCCAGCAGCACGCCGAGCATTACCTGCGGATGCTGAACGAGGCGCAGCGCGAGATCGAGGCACGCCGCGAGGAGCAGGAGCGGCAGAACCGCGAGCGCCAGGCGGAGCGCGACCGCGAACGGGCCGAGCGCCTGGAACGCCAGGAGCGCGAGGCGGCGGCAACGGCAGCCGCGGCACCGGCAGCCGACCCGGCCGCGGCCCCTCAGCCTGAGGTGATCGACCCGCGCGGTGACAATGGCAATGGCGGCGACAGCGGGCTGGTTGAAACCCCCGAAAGCCAGGCGGAGGCGCCTGCAGAAGCACCGGCCGAAGCCCCTGCGAAGAAGGCTCCGGCCCGCAAGCCGCGCACGCGCAAGCCTGCAGCCAAGGCTGAGGAGGCTGCTGATGCGGCGCCGGCAGCCGAGGGCGGCGACGAGGAGCCCAAGCCCAAGAAGACCACCCGTTCGCGGGCCAAGCCGAAGCCGAAGGCCAAGCCGGATGAGGGTTCAGCAGACGCAGCGGAAGCCGCTGAATAATCAGGGTTTTCCTGTATTGTCCCGGTCAGAGAAGCTCTTGCAGCAAGTCTGGCCAGGCATCGAACGACGCTCCCATGCGGCCCATCGCGTGGGAGCCCAGATACAGCCGCTGCAGCGCGGTTGCTTTGCGCTCCAGCACATCCCGCGGCTGATCCGGGGCCGCTTCCTGAACAATTGAGTAAAGCGCGGTCCAAAGCCGTTGCGAGATACGGTGGCAGCGGGCTTCGCTTTCCGCGTCAAACGGTGCTGTCTCCACCATGACATTGCACAGGAAGCAGCCGATCCGCGGGGCCGGGCGCAGCGGGGTGTTTTCGGTGCGGTAGAAGAAATTGGTCAGCCGTTCCCGGGGCGGGGGGCCGTTCCGGTCGGTGAGTTCCGCCAGGGCTTTGGCCATCCGGGTCTCGCCGTAGCGGTCCAGCGCCTGCAGGTAGACAGAATGCTTGTCGGTGAAAGCCTTGTAGAAAGAGCCGCGGGTGAGGCCCATCGCCTCCAGCAGGTCGGGCAGGTTGGTGCCCGCATAGCCACGCTTCCAGAACAGCATCATGGCGCCTTCCAGGGCGTCTTCCTCGTCGAATTGCCGGGGTCTGCTCATGCACTGGCCTCTATCGCTGCAAACGCCGCCCGGCTGGAATGCGGGGCGGCGCAATGCGGAGAATAGTTCCGGGCAGACGTAGGTTCAACCGCAGCAGCGGTCAGGAGTCCGGCAGCTGCTGAGGGTGCTGGAAGCCCAGGTTAGGGCGCTGCGAGTGGGAAACGAATTTGACGGAGCCTTCCTGCAGTCCGGCATGAACGGTGCTCCAGTTGGCCTGGTTCTGGGCCAGCAGATTGGCCTTGTCCTGCAGGAAACGGTCTTTCACCTCGGCCGACCAGGTGACGTAGAGTTTGTCATCCGAAATGAACCAGCCGTTGATGAAATCGGTTTCGGCGGCATAGCCATGAGCCACAGCCCAGGCGCACCAGCCGTTGTTCTGCGGGGCGTATTTCTCAGGCGCGGCGGCAAAGCTGTCGCGGTTCTCCGCAGAGGCAAACAGCCAGGTGCGGCCCTTGTAGGCATGGCGGAACGCCTGATCTCCCTTGGTGGCGGAACCGGCGGTGAAATAGGCCACCGGGTCAAAGCCGTCCATGGCGATACCGCGGCTGGTGGAGTTGACAATATGGCTTGTCAGCCCCTCTGAGCCCGCTTCTGCCTGCGGGCTGCCAAGCATCAGCGACAGGGCGCAAAGCGATGTGAGCAGAAGTTTCTTCATGGGTACCTCCCTTTGGTACTGGTTGGAATTCTTATTATGGAACCAATCAGTACATAACGGGCGGTGCCGGGCAATTCACAAGAATTTCACGATGCTGTGAAGGAGACATGAAGCAGGCCCCGGCGGCCAGCGGCCCGGAGCCTTTAAGCTGTTGAAACTAAAGTATCAGATCAGGCGTTGTGGCCGAGTACCCGAAGGTAGCGGCGGACAGCCTCTGGGAAGCCCAGCATCAGTGCGTCAGCCGTCAGGCCGTGGCCAATGGAGACCTCGGCCAGATCCGGGACCGCCTGCCGCAGGCCGGGGAGATTCTCAACTGTCAGATCGTGGCCTGCATTCATCATCAGACCGCCGAGAGCGCGGGCGGCGTCGGCGGTATCCTTGATTTTTGCCAGTTCACGGGCGGTTGCTTCCGGCCCAGCTTGCTCGGCATAGGGCCCGGTGTAGAACTCAATCCGGTCGGCGCCGGCCTGCTGTGCCAGAGCCGGATCTGCCGGGTTGGCGTCCACGAAATAGGAAACCCGGATGCCTGCGGCTTTGAACTCCTCGGCGATGGGCAGGAGCATTTCACCGTCCTTGGCAAAGTCCCAGCCATGGTCCGAGGTGGATTGCTCCGGCGTGTCCGGCACCAGGGTCACTTGATGCGGCTTGTTCTCCAGCACCAGATCGATGAAATGGCGGGTCGGGTAGCCTTCGATGTTGAACTCCGTTTCCGGAAACTCTTCGCGGGTCAGCTTTGCCAGTGCGGGCAGATCGGAAAAGCGGATATGGCGCTCGTCCGGGCGCGGATGCACGGTGATGCCATGGGCGCCCGCCTGCAGGATGGCGCGGGAGATGTCGATCAGGTTCGGCCAGGGCACCTCTCGCCGGTTGCGCAGATAGGCAACGGCGTTGACGTTCACGGACAAAAGGGTCGGGCGGGGCGTGGCGGTCTGGTTCATCGGAAAACGGGCTCCGGTAAGGAATTCGGGAAAAGGTCAGGCTTTGGCAACTTCACGGGCCAGGGCGCAGAAGGCCTCGAGGCTCACCTGCTCGGCGCGTTCGGTCGGCGGGATGCCTGCAGCGGTGAGATGCGCCTCGATATCGGGAGAGATGCCCTTGAGCGAGGCGCGCAGCATCTTGCGGCGCTGGTTGAAAGCGGCAGCCACGACACGGGACAGGACAGCCGCATCCGCCTCGAACCGCGGTTCGGGCAGGGCGTCCAGATGCACCACAGCGCTGGAGACTTTTGGCGGCGGGGTAAAGGCGCCGGGCGGCAGCGATAGCACGATTTTAGCCTCCGCGCGCCACTGGGCCAGGATCGCCAGGCGGCCATAGGCTTTGGAGCCGGGCTGAGCGACGATGCGCTCGGCCACCTCGCGCTGGAACATCAGGGTGAGGCTTTGCCAGACCGGCGGCCAGTCCTTGGGCGTCAGCCAGCGCACCAAGAGTTCGGTGCCGACGTTGTAGGGCAGGTTGGCGGCGATGCGGATCGGCGGGGGGAGGTGGTCGAGCGGGTCGATCTCCAGCGCGTCGCCGTTGATGACGTCGAAACGGCCCGGATAGGCATCGGCGATCTCCTGCAGCGCGGGCAGGCAGCGGCTGTCTTTCTCCACCGCCAGCACCCGGCGGGCGCCTTCGGCCAGGAGGCCGCGGGTCAAGCCGCCGGGGCCGGGGCCGATCTCGAGCACGTCGCAGGTGGTGAGATCGCCTGCTTGCCGCGCGATCTTGGCAGTCAGGTTCAGGTCCAGAAGGAAGTTCTGGCCCAGCGATTTACGTGCTGACAGCTGATGCGTTGCGATCACTTCACGCAAGGGAGGAAGAGAGTCGATAGCGCTCATGTCATCTGGACCTTGGGGCTGGGCGCGGGCGGTGCGCAGAAATTTTCATGCCTCCGGCGGGGATATTTCCAGCCAGAAGAAGAATCAAGGGCTGGCGGCCATCGACTGCGCCAGCTTCAGGGCTTCGATGAGGCTGGTTGGATTGGCCTGGCCGGTGCCTGCAATGTCGAAGGCGGTGCCGTGGTCGGGCGAGGTGCGTATGAAGGGCAGGCCCAGGGTCACGTTGACGCCGCGGTCGAAGTCCAGCGTCTTGATCGGGATCAGCGCCTGATCGTGGTACATGCAGACCGCTGCGTCATAGCGGGCGCGGGCGGCGGCGTGGAACATTGTATCGGCCGGATGCGGGCCGGTGATGTTCAGGCCTTCGCTTTGCATCTGCTGCACCAGCGGGGTGATCCAATCGAGCTCCTCGGAGCCCATGGCGCCGCCTTCGCCCGCGTGCGGGTTGAGACCTGCAACAGCAATGCGGGGTGCGTTGATGCCGAATTGATCCTGCAAACCCGCAACGGTGATTTCCACTGTTTCGCGCAGGATCTCCGGCGTCAGCGCCCTAGGCACGTCGCAGAGGGCGATGTGGATGGTGGCAGGCACCACCCGCAGCTGTTCACTGGCCAGCATCATGACCACCCGCTTGCGGCCTGCGAGGGCCGCCAGGAATTCGGTATGCCCCTGGTAGGCAAAGCCTGCGCCGTCGATCAGCGCCTTCTTGTGGATCGGCGCGGTGCAGACGGCAGAGGCCTCGCCGGACTGCACCAGTTTCACCGCGGTTTCGATGGACTGGATCACACCTGTGGCATTGGCTGGGTCGGCGGTGCCTTTAACGGTGCCGCCGCCAAAGACCAGCGGCAATACGGGAAAGTGGCCGGCACAGACGCTGGCGGCTTCAGAGGGCGCTGCAATTTCCCGGACCGGTGTGCCTGCAGGCAGGTGGCGCGGGTCGCCGATCCAGAAGAAAGGGCAGCTGCTGCGCAACGCTTCCCAGGCTTTGACGGAAATTTCCGGACCGATGCCGGCGGGTTCGCCGCAACTGAGGGCAATGGGTCCGGAAACAGTCATTTGGTGCTGATCCGGGCGTCTGCGCGCAATTGTTCCAGATGGCTGTCGACCAGAGACGTCATCCGCTGTGCGGTGAGCGCATTGGCGACGGTTTCGCGCGAGCTGTCCTCGCCCAGGTCAGCAGTGCGGCCGCAGAGCATCAGCAGCATCAGCGTTTGCCCGTTGTTGCGGGTCAGCGCGGTAGAGGTCTCACCCGGATCCAGCTTGGCCAGTTCCAGCGCGACATCGTTCGGGATCTCCGAAGGGGGCAGGCTCAGGATTTCCAGAACCGAAGGGTCCTGGCCCTGGGCAAGCCCGTAGAAATCCTCGCAGGTGTCCGTGCCGTCAACGGCTTTCTGCGCCGCGGAAAGGGCGTCCGGCGTGCGCCCGCCCGGAATGTAGTAGGCCGCGTATTCGATAGCCGTAAAGCGCGGTGCCGCACCTTCCACTTCGCGCACGCTTCGCATCTGGAACAGTGCAACAGCGCCCTGCAGCGGCAGCGGTTCGGAAATCTCGCCCGGTTTCAGGGCCAGAACAACTTCCTGCAGCTGAGGCGGCAGTTTGGTCAGTGCCATCCACGGCAGGCGGCCGCCATCATTGCGGCTGCTGGCTGCAGAATACTGGGCCGCCGCCGCCGAGAAGCTGTCATAACCCTTGAGCTGGGAGACTTGCTCGATCAGAGGCTCGACCTGGGCGGCGTTCTGCTCGTTAATCGGCACGATGAATTCGCTGAGCAACACCTGCACGCTGCCGGTGCCTGCCGAACCCATGGCACGGTCGATTTCCTCGGGGGTGGGGCGGGCCCGGGACAGGAAGCGGGCGGCGGTATATTCACGCCAGCCGATCCCGATTCTGGTGAAGTCCCGCAGGGTCTGCGGGTCGACGCCCTGCTGCTGCAGCGCAGTGAGGAAGTCGTTCAAGGACAGGTTCGCGCGGGAGGCCAGCTCTTCCATTCCGGCGGTCACCTCTTCAGGGCTGGGCTCGATACCCGCCTGCTTCATGACCGCAAGCTTCAGCCGGTCGTCGATCAGCTCCTTGCGGGCGGTTTCCTGAGGGTCGCCTGGCACCCGGAGCGCGGCCTGGAAGCGGGCGCGCTGCTCCAATTCATAACGGGTGATGACGCCGTCATTCACGATGATTGCAGGGGCAAAGAGGCTTTGCGCTGCTGCCGGCGTGCCGTTCCAGGCAAGCCCTGCCGCCAGCGCCAGCGCGGCGGCGGATTTGAGAGCACGGGAAAGGAAGGGAGCCGGGAACCGGGTATTCACGTCTTGCTGCATGACCGCCTGTACTGTTTGCTGCCGCTTTTCACGGAAAATCCGCTGAGCGAGATGGTAAAGCCGAAATCGGTTGTCGGCTCAACACTTGTTGTTGAGGTATAGCGGCGGTTGACCGAGAGGTCGACCGTCACGCATTCGTTGCTGTAGGCCAGCCCGAGGCCCGCACGGGTGGCTCTGGCGTCGGACACATCGTAGCGAAGCCGGGCGCTGGCCGACCAGCTGGGGTTGAGATCGTAACTGCCGTCGAACCAAAGTTCGGAGGTTTCCTCGTTCCGTTCTTCGTCCGGATCGGTGCCCAGCCACAGATAGGTGCCCGTCAGACTGGAGCGGCCGGTGTGCCAGTCGCCGCGCAGTTCGGCCTTGGAGAAGTTCAGCGACCCGTTCAGCAGCCCGCGGCTGGAGATCGCCAGGCCTTCGCCGAATTTAATCTGCCCTGCCAGCAGGATATCCGAGGAGGTGCCGCCCAGGCCGGAGCTTTTGGTGAACCGGCTGTCGCTGTCGCTGCGCAGCACCTGGCCAACAGTGGCATAGGCCTGCCAGCCAGTGGGCGCGTAACGGGCCCAGTTGGCGCCATAGACCAGGGTCAGCCCATCCTCGCGTGCGTCGTCCGCCGGAAAGCGGGACAGGGACAGCAGGTTGCCTTGATCGAATTCGACAAAACGGCTTTCTTCGCTCACCACCTCGCCGCCGCCTTCGTCGCGCCAGCCCAGCTGCAGGATCGGCTCCAGATACTGGGTGGCGCCATTGGTTTCCCAGCGGCTCATCGGCAGCCGGAAAGTCAGTGCGCTATGCGGGGTGAGGCGGGTGACCTCTTCGGTGAACACGTCATCGTCATAGGCGCGGAATGCATCTGCGGCCGCACCGATTTCCCATTCCGCCAGCACGCCATAGCCCAACTGCCAATTGCGGCGCCAGTCGATGCCGGCGGTCAGGCGGGTCAGATCACGCCCATTGATGTCGGTCGCCGTGGCAGACAGGCTGGAGCTGCGGTGGTGGCCGTGCCCCTGCAGTGTCAGCCGCAGCTCTCCGCCGGTCAGGCTGGGATGATGGCGGGTTTGATAGAAGGCTTCGGCGATTCCGGAGGGAATGGTCGCCTGGTCCTCGCTGTCCCGCAGCGTCTTGTAGTGCGTTAGCGAGGTGCGGAACAGGCTGTCGCGCTTGGCGCGGGACAGCACCACGTCCGAACGCAAGCGGTCGAGATCCGGCAGGCCGTAGTCAGCGAGATAGGCATCGTCCGACACTGCTTTGATATCAAAGGTGAACCGGAAGTCCTGCGGCAGGTCGAACCGGCCTTCGCCGAAGATATAGCCGCGGTCTTCGCCGGGAAACAGGTCATCGCGGGTATAGGCGCCGCTGAGCTCGATCCGGCCGCGGCGGAAAGCTTGCCGGTAGCGCAGGTCCAGCGTCTGGGTGCTGGAGGAGACATAAGGCGCGACTGTCAGGTCGCGGTGCGGGCCGAGAGTGAAGAAGTAAGGCACCCGGATGCCGGTGCCAAGGTTGGAGGTAGAGCGCAGCGACGGGATGAGGAAACCTGTGGCCCGCTCCAGCGACGGATCCGGCAGGCGGATGGCCGGAAAGTAGAAGACCGGTACATCCAGCACCCGCAGCTGGGCGCTTTCGAAGTAAAGCTGGCGTTCCTGCTGGTCATGGGTGACCCGCTCGGCCCGGATCTGCCACAGCGGCGGGCGGCCATCCTCGCAGACATGGCAGGAGGTCACCGCTGTCTTGTAGAGCTGGGTATAGCGGCCGCTGACCCGGGTCATCTGCAGAGAGGCCAGCTGCAGCTGCTGCTGGAATACCATGCGGGCGCCGGTCAAAAGGCCGTTGCGCAGGTCGCGGTCCAGCTCGGCGGCATTGGCCAGGATGGTGATATCGCCGTCCTGGTCGATGCGGATCGGCCCCTCAATCTGCAAGGTGCCCGTGGTCTGGTCAAAGGTGATTTTCCCGGCGCGCAAGCGGGTATTGCCCTGAAACGCCTCGACGTTGCCCTCGGCAACCAGAGTGCGGTCCGGGGTGATAAAGACCTGATCGGCCACCAGCATCGCGGGTTGCGCAGGATCCGGCGGCGCAGCGGTCTGCGCCTGCGGGGCAGGGGCAGACAGCACCAGCCAGGGCAGCACGGCGGAAAGAAGCAGCGCGCGGCGCATTTTACCCGTCTTCGGCATGAAGCAGCAGTCCCAAGGTCAACAATATTGCGGCAGCAGGCGGCGCCCAGGCGGCAAGCGCCACCGGGATTTGCCCGTTCTCGCCAAGGATTTGCGCGAAATTGCGGATGAAATAAAGCCCGAATCCCAAAAGCACCGCCATCAGCACTGCCAGACCGGTGCCGCCAAAACGCGCGTGCCGCATGGTAAAGGAAGCGCCGACCAGCACCATGGCAATCAGGAACAGCGGCCGCGCCAGCTCCGCCTGATAGCGGACCTCATAGCGCTTGGTGGTGAAGCCGGCGGCTGAAAGCTCGCGGATGGTGGCGGGCAGATCATAGATCGAGATGCCGCTGGCGGTGCCCAGCGTGTCACGGATGCGGTCGGTGGTCAGCGTGGTTGGCAATTGCAGTTCATCGTGCTGCGCAGCGCCGGTCTCGGGGTTGATACCGGCTGCCAGCGGCCAGGATTTGGCGTTGGCCAGCACCCAGTTGCTGCCTTCCAGCCGGGCGCTTTCCGCGGTGATGCGG
Organism: Leisingera sp. ANG-M1; assembly: GCF_000813745.1. GTDB lineage: Bacteria > Pseudomonadota > Alphaproteobacteria > Rhodobacterales > Rhodobacteraceae > Leisingera. The sequence goes on from NZ_JWLC01000008.1 coordinate 79,705, forward strand.
CGCACTGGGCCGCCCGCAGTGGTGTAGCTGTGGATCGACACATCATGCAGGGTAATATCAGCAGCATCGCCGCTGTAGCCTTTGGCATGAATCACCGACTGGCCCTGAGCGCCGCCTTGGCGCAGCCACAGACCTTCACCGGACAGCGACAGCGCCGAGGGGCCGCCATTGTGATAGGTCTCGGCCAGATCCTGGTAGCGGTTGGCAGTGGCCGCCGCGATCGGGTTCAGCGTGGTGACGGCAAGACCGCCTATGGCAGCTGCCACCAGCACCGGCGCCGCCAGTGCCCGGATGCCGGAGCGGCCGATGGCGCGGGTCACCACCAGTTCACTGCTGCGGGCCAGGCCGACAAACAGCACGATGGTGGTCAGAATCATGATCAGCGGCAGGAACTCGCTGAGTGCCACCGGGATGTTCAGCAGCGTCAGCCCCAGCAGTTGCGCCAGGCTGAGGTCCAGCGCGTCAAAGCGGCGGATCTGCTCGTTCAGGTCGATCAGCACCACCAGTGTCATCAGCACTGCAACAATCACCAGGAACCATTGCAGAAAACGGCGGGCATAATAGAGGTCAAGTTTCATGCGCTGACCTCCGGCGGCAGCGCCCGGGACCGTTTCGGCCGTGCCGCCAGGGTCAGGAAAATCAGCGCGACGGAAAGCCCCAGCAAGGTCGGCAGATAGATCAGCGGCCACAGGCCGGGGTCTTTCAGCACCGGTTCCGAGACCACTCCGCGCAGGCCTTCGACAAAGATCAGCACCACAAAGGCGAGGAAAGCCTGCCGCCAGACGCCGAACCGGGAAAACGTGCCCAGCATCAGCGAAGAGAAACCGATCAAGGCAACTGCGACGCAGACAAGGGCCCGGGCGAACCGAAGGTGGAGTTCCTCGGCCTGAGCGCCTGCCGAATAGCCGTCGCTGTTGGTGACGGCCTCGGTCCGGGTCATCAGCTCAAGACTGGGGATAGCGCGGATGTTGCGCGCGCGATTGTTAGCTTCGCGGGCCAGTGCGCTGATATCGTATGAGAAATCTGAGAAGAAAGTGGTCGAGAGCCGCTGCGTTTTGTTGTCCAGCCGCTGCGCCATGCCCTCAACCATGATCAGATGCGCGCTGTCTCCTTCGCGGACCAGAAAGGCACGGGCGCCAGTGTAGGTCACGGTTATCTCCGGATCGCGGCGGTCCGACAGGAAGACGTCGTTCAGGGTGCCGTCCAGGTCGATTTGGCGGATGTAGAAGGTCACGCCCTCGGCCGGGTGCAGAAAGTCGCCTTCGCTCAGCAGCTTAGCAGTGATATTGCGCGACACCTCGCTTTCACGCACTTCCAGCTGGCTGATCGAGGCGGGCAGCAAGTAATGGGTAAGGGCCGACATCATCAGCGCGGTGATCACGCCAAAGGCCAGGGCGGGGCGCGCCATCTGCCAGGGGCTGGTGCCGGTGGCGCGCAGCACGGTCAGCTCGCTTTCGCTGTTCAGACGGTTGGTGACCCAGACTGCGGCGCCGAAGGCTGCGATCGGCAGCACCATGCGGATCAGGTTTGGCAGGGCCAGCGCGGTGAATTCCAAGAACACCAGCGCGGATTGGCCGTTGCCGATCAGCCGGTCAAACAGCACAACGGCCCGGTTGACCCAAAAGACGGCCACCAGGATCAGCGCAAAAAAGCCGAAAAAGAGCAGATATTGTGACAGCACATATCTGTCGTAGCGTGACACCCGATCCCCCCAGATCTTGCCATTGTTATTTTCCGGGACCTTAGAGGATTTGATTGGCGGGGAAAACTGCATTCTCGTTTCCGGTGCAGGACCGGCGGCGGACCGCGGATGCAAAAGCCGTCAGGGCAGGTCTGGCCAACGGCGCCCGGGCAGGATACCTCTTGAGCCAACAATCAAGCGATATCAGCAGGAGAGAGTGGAATGAGCAGCCTTACCCCGGTCCGTTTTGCCGAATACGATCCCAAAGCCCTGGCCGCAATGACCGGCTGCGTGGCGGTGATGGTGACTCCCGAGGGCAGCCTGGATCAGGCCGCACGCAGTGCCAACCGGCTCTCCAAGGGCGCTATTGCCCGGCTGATCGAATCGGAAGGTTTCAAAAAGGCCAAGACCGGCGACGTGATTCCGCTGGCCTGGCCCGCAGGCATGCAGGCCGAGGCCTTGCTGGTTGCAGTACTGCCGCGCAAGCTCACTCCGGTGGAAGCGCGCCAGGCAGGCGCCAAGCTGGCCAAGGCGGCAGGCGGCAAACCGTTGACGGTGATGGCAGGCAGCATGAACAAGGCGGCCGACCTGACCATGGGCATTGCGCTGCGCGACTACGGCTTTGACAACCACAAGTCCCCTAAGGAGGACAAACCTGCTGCGGAAGCGGTGATTGCGGCCAAATCCCCCGCTGATCTTGAGGCCGCTTGCACACCGCTTTTAGCGGTGGCTGAAGGCGTGCATATGACCCGCGATCTGGTCAATGAGCCTGCGAACGTGCTGACCACCACCGAGTTCGCCCGCCGTATCGAAGAGATGAAAGACATCGGCCTGGAAGTCGAGGTTCTGGAAGAGGCCGAGCTGGAAAAGCTGGGCATGCGCACGCTCCTGAGCGTCGGGCAGGGATCGGACAGCCCTTCCAAGGTGGCGGTGATGCAGTGGAAGGGCGGCGCCAAGGATGCAGCCCCTCTCGCACTGGTCGGCAAGGGCGTGGTGTTCGACACCGGCGGTATCTCGCTGAAGCCTGCCGGCGGCATGGAAGACATGACCATGGACATGGGCGGTGCAGGCGTTGTGACCGGCACCATGAAGGCGCTGGCACTGCGCAAAGCCAAAGCAAATGTAGTCGGGCTGGTGGGGCTGGTTGAGAACATGCCCTCTGGCAATGCCACCCGCCCGGGCGATGTGGTGAAGTCGATGAAAGGCGACACGGTCGAAATCATCAACACCGACGCAGAGGGCCGCTTGGTGCTGTGCGATGTGCTGTGGTACGCGCAAGAGCGCTTCAAGCCGGCTGGCGTGATCGACCTGGCAACCTTGACCGGTGCGATCATCATCGGGCTGGGACATGAGAACGCGGGTGTGTTCTCCAATGACGACGAACTGTGCAATGCCTTCCTGAAGGCAGCCAAGTCCGAGGACGAAGGCGCCTGGCGGATGCCCTTGGGCAAGGCCTATGACGATCAGCTGAAATCCCGCATTGCGGATATGAAGAACGTCGGCGGCCGCCCGGCGGGCTCGATCACCGCGGCGCAATTCCTGAAGCGCTTCATCAAGGACGGGATGCCCTGGATCCACTTGGATATTGCGGGGGTTGCCTCGGTGAAGTCCGAAACCGCCTACGCGCCCAAAGGGGCCACCGGCTGGGGGGTGATGGCGCTGAACCGGCTGGTCGCGGATAAGTTCGAGTCGGAATAAACGCCGATGGGGGCTGCCTACTTCTATCATCTGACCCGCGGGCCGCTGGAGGAGACCTTGCCGGTGCTCCTGGGCAAGGCGCGCGGGGCAGGCTGGCGCATCGCAGTGCGCGGGCGCGATCCCGAGCGCCTCGCCTGGCTGGATGACCGCCTGTGGCTGGGGCCGGAGGAGAGTTTTCTGGCCCATGGCCTGGCGGGCGGCCCCCATGATGCGCTGCAACCGGTGCTGCTGACGGCAGGGCCGGAGGCGGCGAATGAGCCTGATTGCGTGATGGCGGTGGATGGCGCCGCAGTCACCCCGGAGGAGGTGCAGGCGCTGCAGCGGGTTTGCATCTTGTTCGACGGCACCGATCCGGACGCGGTCCAGCATGCCCGCGGCCAATGGAAAAGCCTGACCGATGCGGGCTGTTCCGCCCAGTACTGGTCGGAGGAAAGCGGCCGCTGGGAAAAGAAGGCCGAAAAATAGCCCGTAAGCCCTCGGCTTTCGGCGGTTTTCTGCCAATTCCATTCAGATTTGTTTCAATTGTGCAGGAAACGCTCGCCTGAAACGCGCTTCCGCAGTATTGCTCCCCGCCAAAAGAACAAGACGACTGGGGGACAGATCACCATGAAGCGTGCGTTTTCGCGGGCGCGGCGGTTGCCGCTTGTTGCAGCTGGGCTGCTGATCCTGGCCAATTGCGCAGGCCAGAACAGCGGATCGGTCAGCCGGGCGGAGGTCGAGGCCGAGCGCCTGGAGTATGCCGTGAGCCAAGTGGAAAACCTGCAGTCCAGTGGCAAGCGTGTCTGGTGCGTGCCTTTTGCCCGCAATGCCAGCGGTATCGAGATCTACGGCAACGCCAAGACCTGGTGGGGACAGGCGGAGGGCCAGTTTGCGCGCGGGCAGGAACCGCAGGCCGGCGCGGTAATGGCCTTCAGCGCGACCCGCAGCAACCCGCTGGGCCATGTGGCGGTGGTGTCCAAGGTTGAAGACACCCGTCGGATCGAGGTCAACCACGCCAACTGGCACCGCAACAAAGTGTCTTTGGGCATGGCGGTGATTGATGTCTCTGAAGAAAACGACTGGTCCGAGGTGCGGCTGGAAAGCAACCCGGGCGCCTTCGGCCGGGTTTATCCGGTCTCCGGTTTTATCATGCCGTCTTTGGAAGACGGCTGAAACAAAGGGGAGGGGCGCTGCCCCTTTTGGCCTGCGGCCAATTCACCCCGGGATATTTTCAGCCAGATGAATAAAGGATCCAGTGCTTTTTGGGGTCCCCAATACTCCCGCCTGAGGCATGGGCCGCAAGGCCCGGCTTCAGCGGGTCAGAACCAGCGCACCGTTGCGGATTTCGATGCTCGACCAGCGCTGCAGGTAGCCCATTCCCAAAAGCGACTGCTCCAGTTCCCCTTGATTGACCCAGACGCGCACGTCTTTGTCGGTAATGCCGCCAAGCGAAATTTCGTCTATCCAGACTGAGGCAGTGCGCACTTCGCCATTAGCGGTGCGGGCGCGGCCCAAGTAAGCAAGGTTCTCGGTGTCGATCCCGGCACGTGTCGCGTCGGCAGCGTTAAGCACAACCTGGCTGGCGCCGGTATCCACCAGGAACTCGATCGCCTTGCCGTTCACATCCAGCGTCAGGTAGTAGTGCCCGTCCGGCGACCGCGGCACCTCGACCCGGCCGGCATCCACGGCAACGCTTTGCTGCGGACGGACGGTCTGGCGGATATCTTCCCATAGGCCGTAAGACGCGATGACGCCGAGGAAAATGAAGCCCCAGACGGCAAACATCTGCAGGGTTTTGCCAATGCTTTGGCGGTTCTGCACAAAGACCCATGATCCGACTGCAATCAGCAGCAGCACCAGGTAGACAAATCTGCCGATCTCATATTCGCCCATCTGCTCACCTCCTGATATAAATGTAGGCGGGCCGGGGCGTTATGCTAGCCGGCAAAGCCAAAAGCGCGCAGCCCGTCGAGCACAAACTGCACCGAGAGCGCGGCCAGCAGCATGCCCAGAAGACGGGTCACAACGGTGATGCCGGTTTTGCCGAGCAGGCGTTCGAACAGGCCGGAAAACAGGCACATCACCAGAAGGATCGCCAGCACCGCCGCCACCACGCCCATGACCATGGCAAAACCTGCCAGCCCGGGCTGCTGGCCCGCCAGCAGGATCACCGTAGCGATGGAGCCGGGGCCGGCAATCAGCGGGATCGCCAGAGGGAAAATCGAGGGATCGTCGAAGTCATCCTCTTCGCTGCGGTCTTCGCGCCGTTTATTGCGGCGTTCAAACAGCATGTCGAGCGCGGTGAGGAACAAGAGGATGCCGCCGGCCACCCGGAACGCAGGCATGGAAATGCCAATAAAACCCAGAACCGCCTCGCCCAGGGCTGCAAACAGAGCCAGCAGCACCGCGGCGGTGATGGTGGCCCGCAGCGCGATGGCGCGGCGGCGGGCCGGCGGCATGCCTTGGGTCAGCGCGATGAAGATCGGTGTGAGGCCAATCGGATCGATAATCACAAACAGCGTCACAAAGGATGTGATCAGTAATGCGGTGTCGATCATTGCGCCTCAGCCTGCTCCAGCTTCTCCAGCGCCTCCATCCACAGGCCCTCGGCCCGTTCCAGCGCTTCCAGGCATTCAGCGTGTTTCTTCTGCCAGACTTCGATGTCGGCGGCCTTGCCCGGTTCATACAGGCTAGGGTCGGCGAGTTTTTCGTCAAGCTTTTCACGCATTTCGCTGAGCTTTTCGACGCGTGCCTCGGATTTGCGCACCTCAGAGCGCAAGCCCAGCAGCACATCGCGGGAGGCACGCTTGGGTTTGGCAGGCTTCGGCGCCTCTGCCTTGGACGCGGGTTTGTCGCGTGCCAGCAGCAGCGCGCGGTAGCTCTCCAGGTCGCCTTCGTAGGGTTTGACTGTGCCCCCGGAGACCAGCCACAGGCGGTCGGCCACCAGGCTGAGCAGGTGCATATCGTGGCTGACCAGAATGACCGCACCGGAGTAAGCGGTCAGCGCCTCGACCAGCGCTTCGCGGCTTTCGATGTCCAGGTGGTTGGTCGGTTCGTCGAGGATCAACATATGCGGGGCGTCGATGGTGGCGGTCAGCAGGCTGAGCCGCGCCTTCTGGCCGCCCGACAGCCGCCCGACCTCGGTTTCCGCCTGCGCGGCGCCAAGGCCAAAGCCTGCGAGCCGCGCGCGCAGCTTGGCCGGTGCCTCATCCGGGCGCAGGCGGCGCAGGTGGTCGATCGGGGTTTCGTCCACATAGAGCTCATCCACCTGATGCTGAGCGAAATAGCCGATGCGCAGTTTGGAAGAGCGGGTCATCTTGCCCGACATCAAAGGCAGCCGGTCGGCCAGCAGTTTCGACAGCGTTGACTTGCCCTGGCCGTTTTTTCCCAGCAGCGCGATGCGGTCGTCCTGGTCAATCCGCAGGTTCAGCCGTTTCAGGATTTCCGTGTCGCCATAGCCGGTTGTGCCGCCTTCCAGATGGATGATCGGCGGCGACATCTCTTCCGGCTCGGGGAAGGTGAAAGCTCGCAGCGCCGCCTCCTGCGGGGTGGTGATCGGCTTCATCTTGGCGATCATTTTCAGGCGCGACTGGGCCTGCACCGCCTTGGTGGCCTTGGCGCGGAATCTGTCGACAAAGCTTTGCAGATGGGCGCGGCGGGCTTCCTGCTTCTTGGCCTCAGCCTGGGCCGCCAGAATGCGGGCGGCGCGGGTCTCGGCGAATGTGTCGTAGGGGCCTTGGTAAAGCGTGAGCTTCTTGTCCTCCAGGTGCAGGATCGCGCCAACAGCACGGTTTAGAAGTCCGCGGTCGTGGCTAACGATCAGCACAGTGTGCGGGTACTTCGCCAGATAGCTTTCCAGCCACAAAGCGCCCTCAAGGTCGAGGTAGTTGGTGGGTTCGTCCAACAGCAGCAGATCGGGCTGGGCAAACAGGACAGCCGCCAGCGCCACCCGCATCCGCCAGCCGCCGGAGAAATCGGCGCAGGGGCGTTTCTGGTCTTCGTCATCAAAGCCCAGTCCCTTGAGGATGGAGGAGGCGCGCGCCTCGGCAGACCAGGCACCGATATCGGAGAGCCTTGTCTGGATCTCGGCAATCCGGGCGGCGTCGGTGGCGGTCTCTGCCTCGGCCATCAGGGAGGAGCGTTCGGTGTCGGCAGCCAGGACCGTATCCACCAGCGAAACGTCCGACGCCGGGGCTTCCTGCGCAACGCCGCCGATGAGGGCTTTGGAGGGCAGGGAGATGCTGCCGGTCTCCAGCGCGAGTTCGCCCCGGATCAGCCGGAACAGGGTGGTCTTGCCGGTGCCGTTGCGCCCGACCAGGCCGACCTTGTGGCCGGTGGGAATGGTGGCGGAGGCGCCCTCGATAAGCGGGCGGCCTTCAACCGAATAGGTGATGTCCTGAATGCGTAACATGATCAGCGGTGTGGCCCAGGTGCCGGGGGCTGTCAATCAGGGCTGCACGCTTCCTCTTGCCAAAAATATCCCCGCCGGAGGCACGCGCGCCTGCGCGCGTCCTGAAAACGTCTTCCCAAGCGCGTCCAGCCATGTTACGCGGCGCGCGGAGTTTCCGGCCCGGGCGTTTGGCCCGCGGCCCATCAATCAGGAGAATGCCAAATGGCTCTGGAACGCACTTTCTCGATCATCAAGCCCGATGCAACCCGCCGCAACCTGACCGGCGCAATCAACGCCAAGTTTGAAGAAGCCGGCCTGCGCGTTGTGGCGCAGAAGCGCATCCACCTGACCAAAGCGCAGGCAGGCGAGTTCTACAAAGTGCACGCCGAGCGTCCGTTCTACGACGAACTCTGCGAATTCATGGCTTCCGCGCCGATCGTTGCTCAGGTCCTGGAAGGCGAAAACGCCATTGCCAAGAACCGCGAAGTGATGGGCGCCACCAACCCGGCAGACGCCGCGGCCGGCACCATCCGCGCCGAGTTCGCTGAATCGGTTGGCGAAAACTCTGTGCACGGTTCCGACGCTCCGGAAACCGCTGCTGTGGAAATCGCCTACTTCTTCTCCGGCCTCGAGCTGGTCGGCTAAGCAATCCGCTTACCGGAAGAGTTTGGGCCGTCCCTTTTGGGGCGGCCTTTTCTGTTGGGAATTCAGCGCGGCGCCGGCTCGCATAGTTTCAAGTCCGCAGGCGTGGCGCGCACGCCGATGGCGTCCAGCTCCGACAGCAGCTTCGAACTGTGCTGAGGGCGGACATCAGCCTTGATCATGTCGAACCGCTTGCGAAGCTCTTCCTTTTCCTTGCCTTTGCAATCGTTCCAGGGCCGCCCCTGCAGCGCCATCACCAGAACGTAGTAGCCGATGAAATGCGGCCGGGTGCCGGATAGCAGCAATTTGCTATAAGCCGCGTCGGCACCAATGGCGCGCAGCTCCTCGGCAGAAGAAATCCCTGCACGGTGGCAGGCTTCCTCGTAAGCAGGGCCCAGGTTGCGGATGGAGGAAATGCTTGTGTTCATGTTTTGTTTCTAGCGCCTCCCTAAGCTTTTGTCACGCAGCATTCCGTGCGGTGCGTTAATCGCGCAAAGGCTGCTTTGACGCTGGGTTCGCGGCTGTAATGCTGGATTGACAGTCGCATTCTCAGCGCAAAGCTGGAGGGGCAATGAGAAGCATCAGGGGGAGTTGTGATGAACGGTGCCCGGCAACAGCCTGTGAACGTGGAAGGTTTCGACTTGGCAAACCCGCCGGAGGGATTTGCGGCAGATCCGTTCCCCTATTACGATGCGCTGCTGCGCACGGCGCCGGTGCTGCCGCAGCCGGACGGTTCGCTGCTGGTGAGCCGCCACGCAGACCTGGACCGCATTTACCGTGACACCAGGCTGTTCTCCTCGGACAAGAAGAAGGTATTCGCTCCAAAGTTCGGGGACGCCTCGCCCTTGTTTGAGCATCACACCACTTCGCTGGTGTTTTCGGACCCGCCGCTGCACACAAGGGTTCGCAGGATCATGACGTCGGCTCTGACACCCCGGGCAATTGCCAAGATGGAGCCGGGGCTAGTCGCAACTGTGGATCATCTTCTGGATGGTCTGGCGGATCGCGGCCAGCCGGATCTGATTGAAGACTTTGCCGCCTCCATCCCGGTTCAGATCATTGGCAACCTGCTGGATGTGCCGATGGCAGAGCGTGCGCCGCTCAGGGACTGGTCGCTGGCGATACTCGGGGCGCTTGAGCCTGCTTTGAGCGAGGCGCAGCTGGCTGCTGGCCACCGGGCGGTCGAAGAATTCAAGATCTATCTGCAGGGCTTGATCGCGCGGCGCCGTGCCAAGCCGGGAGACCTGGAAATCGATGTGCTGACGCGGCTGATCCAGGGAGAGGGCGCGGAGGGGAAGCTCAGCGAAACCGAGCTGATCCAGAACTGCATTTTCATCCTGAATGCGGGCCATGAGACCACCACCAACCTTATCGGCAACGGGCTGGCGCTGCTCAATGACCACCCGCAGCAGAAACAGAGGCTGCAGGAGCATCCGGAGCTGATCAAACCGGCAGTGGAGGAGATGCTGCGCTTCCGCTCGCCCAACCAGCTGGGCAACCGTGAGACGACGGCAGAGGCTGAAATCGGCGGCCTGCGGATCCCTGCCGGGACCAACCTGCATCTGCTGATCGGCGCGGCAAACCGCGATCCGGCGGTGTTTGAAGACCCCGGCGTGTTTGACATTGCCCGGACGCCAAACCGCCATCTCGCTTTTGCGGGCGGTCCGCATGTCTGTGTCGGCCTGACGCTGGCGCGGCTGGAAGGCAGGGTTGCTATTGAACGGTTTTTAAGCCGTTTCCCGCGCTACCGCCTGAAGCCGGGCCGGATCCCTGGCGGGCGCATCCGGTTCCGCGGTTATGCTGCTTTGCCTGCCGAACTTGGCTGATAGGCGGTCCCGTGGGGCTTTAGAACAGACCGGCTTCCTTTGCGGTCAGAGCCGCCTGGGTGCGGTTTTTGGCCTCGAGCTTGCGGCAGAGCGTGCGCACATGCAGCTTGATTGTCACTTCCTGCAGATCCAGCTCGCGGGCGATCTCCTTGTTTGACAGGCCGCGGCACAGCCCGTCCAGAACCTCAAGCTCCCGCGGGCTCAGTTTTTCGGCCAGGGGGTGGGAGCTGCCGGCAGCCTCCTCGCGCATCAGGTCGACCGGCACATAAATTTCGCCTGCGCTCATGAACCGGACGGCATTCAGCAGCGATTGGGCGCCCATCGTTTTGGGGATGAAACCGATGGCGCCGGCATCCAGCGCATCCTGGGCAGTGCGGGCCGGCGCGCTGCCAGACAGGATCGCGACCCCTTTGCCGCCATTGGCATCCAGCGCCTTGGAGAGCCCGTCCAGACCCGTCATGCCGGGCATATTATAGTCGAGCAGCACCAGGTCGAACGGGCCGGCGCCGGAAATCTGTTCCAGCGCACCGGGCAGGTCGGTGGCCAGAGTCACCTCTGCCCCGCCCTCGGAGCGGAGGTAGGCGGAGATTGTTTCACGGACCATGTCATGGTCGTCTGCCAGCAAAATTCGCATGAAGCCACTAGACCTGTTTTGAAATTCCCGGTCCCAGTCTACAGCGACAAGAGTTTCAAAAGCGTCAACCTTGGATTGCGGGCTGGTAAGAGTTTTTAACATGACCGGCTGCTCCTCAAAAATTACGGGAATTTTCCTGATTTTATGCCGGCAGCCCGGGGTTCGGTAAGCCAGCATTAGGGTGGCCGCGGTACGCTTGAGGGTGTGCACCCTATACGGAAGGATAGAAACCTATCCCGAGGTGCCAGTTTCCGGGCGGTATGGATGTGGCATTCTTCGCCTGAACGTTGTGTTGAAGGATAGAGGAAAGGAATGCTGGAATGAGGGGATTGATCTCACGTGCCGCTGCGCTGGCTTTTGCCGTGGTCACCGCCTGTGCCGCCATGGTCTCTGCCAGCGAGGATCAGCCGGTTCTACTGTCTGTGCGTTTGGCAGACGGCGGTGCGCCTGCAGAGCAGTACACGATTGACGACCTGCGGTCTTTGGCGCCGGTCACCTTTGAAACAGAAACCATCTGGACCAGCGGTCCGCAGCAGTTCACCGGTGTGCCGCTGGCTGTGTTGATGGAGCGGATGGGGGTCAGCAGCGGCCAGCTGGAGGCGCATGCGGTCAACGACTATTCGGTTCAGATTCCGGTTTCCGATGCGGTGGCGGGCGGTCCGATTGTGGCCTATGAGCGCAATGGAGCGGAGATGTCGCTGCGCAACAAGGGTCCGCTATGGGTCGTGTACCCCTATGACAGCAATCCGGCTTACCGGACTGAAGAGGTCTATTCGCGCAGCATCTGGCAGCTGGACCGGATTGTGATCCGGCAGTGAGCGGCAGCTTGGCGCCGACTGGGTGATGCTTAACGGATTTCCAACCATGCCGCGCTGGGTTCTGGCGCTGGTGCTGGCACTGGCCGCGGCCTTGGCGGCTCAGTCGGTTCGGCTGGGCCATCAGGTGCTGCAGGAACTGGAAGGATTATCAACTGCAGCCACCGACAACATGCAGTGGAATCTGTCCCAGGCCGAGGTGGAGCATCTCAAACTGGAAAGCGCGGTGCTGACGGCCCGCTCGCCAGCTGATCTGCCGCTCTTGCGGCGGCAGTTCGATATTTACTACAGCCGGATTGCGACCTTCCGCGAGAGCCCGCTGTTCGCAGGGCTGCGGCAGAGCCCGGCCGGAACCGGTTTGCTGCAGAAGATGCAGGACCGGCTGGACCGGATGGCTGCGGTCATCGACAGCAGTGACCAGCAGCTGCTGGACAGGCTTTCTGATCTGGCTGAGGAATTACAGCAAAACAGCGGTGATGTACGCGAACTGGCCCTGTTCGGGGTTGTTCTGCAGGTGGAGGATTCCAAGGACAAGCGGCTGCAGCTGTTTACCATCCTGGCGCGGCTGGGCTGGGTTGTTCTGGCCTTGGTACTGGCACTGGCATTGGCTGCGCTGCTGCTGGGGCGGCTCTATCGCAAAGGCCGCAGGCTGGCAAAGGAGCGCGCCCGGGCGGCCGCCCGGATGGAGGCGATGATCGCGTCCTCGCTGGATGCCATCCTTGTGGTTGGGGCAGACGGGCGGATCCAGGCCTTTAACGGTGCTGCGGAAACAGTGTTCGGCTACAGCCGCGAAGAGGCGGTAGGCCAGTCCATGGTCAACCTGATCGTGCCGGACCATCTGCAGGAAGCCCACAAAGCGGGGATGCGGCGGTTTTTGCAGACCGGAGAGGCCCGGGTTGCGGGCAAGGGGCGGCTGCAGCTGGAGGCGCGGCGCAAATCGGGAGAGCTGTTTCCGGTCGAGCTGTCTGTCTCGGTCAGCCAATCCGGCACCGACATGGTCTTTGTCAGTTTCCTGCGGGATATCTCTGACCGGATTGCAGCGGAAGAGGAGCTGCGGCGGGCCCGGGACGATGCGCTGGCGGGTGAACGGGCCAAACACAATCTGCTGACGGTGATGAGCCACGAGATGCGGACACCTTTGACCGGTGTGCTTGGGGCGATAGATCTGATCGAAGGCACCGGGCCGACGCCGGAACAGCGCCGGTACTTGCAGGCGATGCGGGTTTCCGGTGAACTTCTGCTGCACCACGTGAATGACGTGCTGGAGCTGTCACGGCTGGAATCCGGTGCCGACACTGAGAAGCTGCGGATTTTTGATCTCGAAGAACTGGTCAGCGGCCTGGTGGAAAGCCAGCAGGCCAGCGCCAAGGGGCGCGGCATAGACCTGTCGCTGCATTGCAGCCTGGGCGGCAAGAGCGTTGTGGCAGGCCGTCCCAGAGCGGTGCAGCAGGTTTTGCTGAACCTGATCGGCAATGCGCTGAAATTCACCGGAGAAGGGGCGGTGAGCGTGGATGTGATGCGGCTGCAGGGCAGTGAAACGGTGGAACTCCATGTCGCCGATACCGGCAAGGGCATCGCGCCTGAGGATCTTGAGAGGATCTTTGAAGACTTTATCACTTTGGATGCCAGCTATGGCCGCGGCAGCGAGGGGACCGGGCTGGGCCTGTCGATCACCAAGCGGCTGGTGCATGCCATGGGCGGCAGCATCAGCTGCGAAAGCGAAGTGGGCGAAGGCAGCCTGTTTACCATTTCCTTGCCGCTGCCGCCGGCCAAGGCGCCGCCGCGCCGCCAGGAGCAGGGTCGGCCCCGGCCGAACGGGGCCTGCCGCCTGCTGATCGCCGAAGACAACGATATCAACCGCGAACTCCTGGCAACAATGCTGCGCCAGGAAGGACACCATGTCACTGCAGCACCGGGCGGGGCAGAAGCAGTGCAGGCAGCGGCGGAGGAGCGGTTTGATCTGATCCTGATGGACATCAGCATGCCGCATGTAGACGGGATTGAGGCGTTGAGCCGGATCCGCAGCCAGAATCTGGCTGAGGGCACGGATATCGTTGCGCTCACCGCCCATGCCGCGGCGGAAGATCATGCCCGCATTCTGGAGGCAGGTTTTGCCGAGGTGCTGACGAAACCCGCCAATAAGGCTGAACTCGCCGATGTGATCGCCCGCCGGGCCGGCGGCGGAGTGAAGGCGCTGCCGCGAACGGAGTCCGACATCCATCAGTTCTTCGAGGCCCTGGGGAAAGAACAGGCCCGAAGCTTTCTGATTGCCTTTTGCGATGAAGTGAAGGCGCTGCAGGACCAGCTGCTGGGTGCCGGGATGCTGGAAGACGGCCAGCGCAAAGAGGCTCACCGGCTGGCAGGCTCTGCGGCGGTGCTGGGGCTGCCGGACTTGCGGGCCGCAATGCTTGCCATCGAGACCGCGCCGGAAGATGAACCGCCGCCTCTGGCTCCCTTTCAGCAAGCCTGGGCGGGGGCAGAAGCGGCTCTTGCTCCGCATTTACGCGGCTGAGTGTAAGGCAGCGGTTGCGAGGCCTGCGCCCGAAACCAATAGGGGTCAAAGCATTTCTGCTTTGACCCCTGGAAACTTGGCTCCGGCGGTAGGGATCGAACCTACGACCAATTGATTAACAGTCAACTGCTCTACCGCTGAGCTACGCCGGAATGTGAGGCGTCGTATAGAAGTTCCAACATCCGGCGTCCAGAGGGAAAATTCCTTTTCCCAAGATTTTTTGACGGTGCGGTTGTGAGCCGGGCGAACGCTTTGTCGAGATGCGAAAAAGAGCGCGGTGCCGAGGGTTCAGGACCTCATAGTTGCGGGATTTCAGGCAGCATTTGGCATGGCTGATCCTGAACAACCAACAATCTGACAGAAGCTGTGAAGGGAGGGGGCGTCAGCAATTGATTCTGCGGATCAATTCGACCCGGGACGGGCGTTGGACCTGTGCCCCGCCCGCCGTCGCGCCTGCATCGAACATGGGTGCAGCCACTGCAGGGAATCTGAGTGGCGCGTCTGCCGCCTCCAGAAGCAATGCCGGTCCAGGCAGAGCAGGCTGCCAAGGACAGGGCTGGCGAAGCACGCCTGGCGGTCGAGATGATCGAGCCTGCCCGTCCCAGCGGCCATTGCGGCTGCCGCTGGACTGCAGCGCTGTTGAGAGATGCAGGCCGGACAGTGAACTTCATGCGGACCGGTTGCATGTGGCGGCAGGAGGGGACACAAACATCGAGAAGGCGTTTCCGGTTGAACGGCGGCTCCTGTGCCAGGCTCTGCCAGCCCCGGCAGCAGGCCTTTCCGCCTTCAATTCAGGTAACAGCCTTAGAGAAAGCAAATGCCGGCAAGGCATCCTGAGACTGCAAATTGGATCCACGAACAGGGAGCACCAAAGGCGCGATATTCAATGAACCCGCAAGTAAAGGGTCAAGACATTGCGGTTTCGCAAGGCTGAACCAAAAAAGCCCTTAAGTCATCGACTTAAGGGCTTTTTTTTGGCTCCGGCGGTAGGGATCGAACCTACGACCAATTGATTAACAGTCCGATGTGCTCTCGCTAACTCATTGATATTTTGCAAATATGGATTTTTTTAGCTCAGATTTGCCCCACCAAGAAGTGGTTGTTTCAGCAAGCTTGGTTCATTGAACCTACGACAAAAAGATACGAAAGATGTTTGGCAAAACCTGGGGTAATGTCCTCGTGAAGTAGTCATTCTATGGCAACTAAAACTACAATAAGGCACTGAAAGTAAAAATGAAACAGATCCAGCTTGCCGATGGGCTCGAAACGTTGCGAAGGGAGCTTGATCTTGGGCAGATTATGGCGCTCATCGAACGAACAGCAAGGTGGGTCTCACCAGGGACGTTTGCCTATCTGCCTCTATGGTTTCCGGAGCATTCGCGGAAAGCGCATTTTTATAAGTCGAACTGGTCAGAACCTCAGATGAATACGAGCAGAACCAATGGGAGCGTAGTCCACAAGGTCGAAGGAAACGTCCATGCGAACAAGGCGCTTACCTTCGCTCTGGGACTTCGATCAAAGGAAAGAACAAACTGGTCTTGTTGTCATATCTGGGGCATCGACGATGCTGCATACCAAGTAGAGAACTCGGTTGTTCAGGATCCACGTTTCTTTTCTTGTGTTGGAAACATGGTTTTGCTTCCGACTCCATTGAAAGCATTTACTGATGTGATGTCTGAGGTGAAAATCCGACTTCGGGTGTGCGCAACAAATCTCTACGGCTGGCATTGCGATCATCCTGATATTGAGCAAGCCGCTGAAGATGTTCTCACCTGGACCGATTGGACTGATTATCCGAGTTCTTGGCCAAAGGCGAGAGGTGCAAGTTATCCTGATGGAACCGTTCCTTTCTCGGAGCATATCAAGAAAGCTGCTGATCGCAGGAAGGAAACCATTCGCCAGGACCTCTTGGCTGCGGGACCGCACTATCCGCGAGAAAGCGTCAAAGCCGCTTTGGATTATTGGAAAATCAGTCTGTAGCTAAGAGGGTTAACTGAGGTGAAGGAGCAAGACCCGCATGCGAATGCGGGTCTTGCTTGTCGACTTTGTAAGAGAAGAAAGCCTCAAACTTAGTGCTTAGAATCTCCGACAGGTTCCTTGATCGCGATTGCATTACCTTTAAGGAAGTCTACGGCAGCTGCCTCTTTGCGAAGATGATCCGGAGCGAACCTTGCATAGATTTCCTCAGTAACTTTTACTGATGAGTGTCCCAGATATTGAGAAACGCGCGCCATTTCACACCCGCTGGCCACCATGTGCACAACAGCGGTATGGCGAAGGACGTGAGGTGTGACCTTCCCAGGAAGTTTGGCCCGCTGCACGGCTTTTCTAAAAGCATTTTGGATGCTTTTCAGGCCCTCACCTTTGTATTCGACGACGAAGTCAGAATAGCCTACGCCCTTCCATTGCTTCAGCAACTCAGTCGTTCCTGCATTCATAGGCACAAACGCACGAGCTTTGGCATGCGTTTTCTCCTTGACCCGAAGATCAATGGTGCGCGTATCAAAATCAACGCGATCCCAGGTTAGCTCCAGGATAGCGCCAATTCTGCCAGCAGTGGATAGCATCAGAACGGTTGCGACATGGAGATGAGGAGTTTGCTGAGTTTCAGCAAGTAGCGCCTGGATTTCGATTGCAGTCAGCCAGCGATCAACCTAATTTGGTCTGGTCGGTTTCGTCAGTTTGTAGGGCTCCTCGCCAATCATTTTCTTCCTCCATGCGAAGTTGAGCGTGGACTGCACCAGATTGATTTCGTTATACAATGTCGTATTAGAGATCTCTCTACCGTTGTTTTGTTTGAACTTTTTTCTGCGGGCAGTGGCATACTTTTTCACCAACGCGTCGTCGATTTCCGATGGTTCATAGTCCCCCAAAAACGGACCTATGTCTTTCCACATCGACTTCAGTTGTTGCTCTGTGCGGCGTCCCGCGAGATGCTCCTGGTAACTCATCCAAAGGTTTTTGAATTTGAGTTTCCCCTGCTGCAGAATGCGCTGCGCTTTGTAAATTTTCTGACCTTCAGGCCAAGCCTCAGCCAGCGTTTTTGCTTCTAATTGATGTCTGCGGCGCTTCTTCTTGCCATCAACAACGTCATACCATGTCACGCAGTAGCCTCCGCGCAACTTGCCTATGCGGAATGGTTGCATTTTTCATACTCCTTGATGGTAGAGACGGGGATGCGCAGTAGCTTCTTGCCAACGCGATAAGCGTCGATTTTTCCGATGGAAATGAGATTCCTGACTGTGTTTGCTGAACACTGCCAGCGCGTTGCCAATTGTTCTGGGGTGAAACATTGATCCATTGTTTTGCCTTTCCCGAGGCGACGCCGAGCACTTCAGAAACGCGCTGCGTTTCTGGCTTGCTCGACGAAGGCAGTTAGAGGTAGAAATTCAGCGTTGTCTTTCGAACATCGACACAGCGGTTTCTGGAACGCGCATCAGTCGCCCAACTCGAAAGTGAGGCAGTTGGCCAGAGACGATTGCGTCTCTGACAGTTTGCATAGAACAGCCCCATCGTTCAGCGAGCTGCTTAGGGGTGAAAATCTTCTCCATGGCTTTTCCTTCCAGCCTGAAGTTTCGTGGACTACGCTTGGCCGACGGATTCTCGTAATCACGTCAAGAAGTCGAAAACTGAGAAACCGTGATTGAACATTTCTTCAGCGTTGCTCTGAAACCCTGAGCGAGGGTGTCGTGCTATTTCCATTAAGTCTTGTTGTTTTTGTCGAAAGGAACATTGGCTAAGCAAACCAAAAACGAATAGAGAACTTGTGGATTTCTTTTAACCCCTTGAAACTACGGCAAACTTTCTCGAAATTTTAGCCGGCCATACAACATTTCGACACCCTGACTTCCCCCGAAACCACATTTGGGGTGCCTCCATAGGTTCATATTGGCCACTTTTTCGATTTCCGTAGTATTCCTGACCGATATGTATGGGCGACTTGATGCAAGGCCTTATCCGGAAGGTATCAAACCGCTGAAAGTTCGATCAGTGGGGACTCGGTTGTGTTTGCGGATCTTCGCGCACTCAGTCCGAAGACCCAACTGACTTCTCTTGGAGCACAACCCAACACCTGAAAGAGCTAAGTATTAGCAGCTAAGGCTTTGATATCGAGTTGGGATTTCTCTTTCCATGTTTGGGCTTCACAACAGCAGCCTCAAACATGGAAATACGAAATCGTAGCCAAAATGACCCTCGCGATGATGCTCATTAGCAAATTCAAACCCGTGCAGAAACATCCAGCCTCATACTAAGACGCGCGCTCTGCCAACCACATCAATACGCGCAGCGCCTGTGTAGATGGGCCGGTTCGTTGCGGTGACGCAATCTGGGCCTTATTAGGAGATTAAACCTTCTTGATCGGCAGCATTTGATGCTGCCCCAGCTCGCTTGTCTTGCAATGCTTAGGTTTGAGAAATAACAAAGCAATGGAGTTGGACACGAAAGAATATTCTTGATTTAACAGCAGGATAACGCCGTTGCTCCGGGTGCCAACGGAGTATTTCCGATCAAGTTATGAGCTGTCCAAGTTTGCAGAGAAGCCACCAAATGTTTATCCCTAAAGAACTGGAAAATAAGTATATTTATAGAGTTGTTGGTTTCCAGAAGTTTCGAAGCATGTTCTTTGAAAGAAGGAACACGCTGGTTCGCCCAACCCTTTGGGATGATCCTATGGAAAACCTCTTGCTGTTGAGAGGCTACAAGGATGAAGAAGGGCGGTTAGGAGAATTTGTTCACAAAGACCGATATTATGCACAGTGTTGGAGCCTTGAATCGAGATCCGACGCAATGTGGAGGGTGTATGCGGGGACGTCCAAGACTGAACCAGGCATCCGTATCCGAACGACAGTCGGAAAACTGTTGCGGAGTTTGGCTTCAAAGGTTTCTTTTGCAGCCCATCAACGCTGCCGGGTCGGGAAAGTCAAATACCTCAGCGATAATGAACTAAACAGTTTTGCCAGAGACCTTTTTAAGGGGCGTGAAACTGACGACGCACTTGCATCAGCATTCTTTGAAACTTTTCTTGTTAAGAGAAAGCCATTTGAGTGGGAAAACGAGGTTCGCCTGATCTATTTCGATGTCATGGGAAGGTGCGGTGAAGACGTATTTCACTATGATTGGGATCCAGCAGAAGTGGTCGATCAAATTCTACTCAGCCCTTTCAATTGTGGATCCACCTTTCAATCCTTCAAAGATGAGGTTTGTGCCGAGACAGACTTCAAAGGAAAAATTCTGCATTCTCGCTTATATGAACCACCAAGAAATTTGCGCCTAAGGTATTGAAGAGGCTAAAAAAGAAAACCGCCCGAGCGAGAAAAATCACTCCTTTTTCTTCTCTTATCTACGGAATACGTCAACTTTCAGCGTCTGCAGCTCAATCCTACACTCAGGCGCGATTCCCTGTATTTTTCGTAGCTTTTAGTAGCAATGGCGCAGAGTGAGATCCGCTATGATCCTTTTGCGGAACCGAGGGAGGTCAGTTTCTTCAAGGCTGAAATAAGTGAAAGTCTCGGGACGTCATGCCCATTCTCGTCGGCCATTCCTGAGTGCACCACCAGCCTGGTTGTTGCTTTGATGCGGTCGCAACCTTCATGAAAGCCCTTTTTGGGCCCCTTATTGATATTGGTCTTGAACTCAATTGCTGTGGTATTCGAGTCAAAGTCGGTCAACACGAGGTCAATTTCATTTTTTTTGTCATCTCGGTAGATTGCAGGCGTAACGCCTTTACCTGCGGCATTTACAATTGCCTCGATAGCAAAACTCTCCCAGCTGTGCCCGATCGCCTTGTGGTCCAATAACTGCCTTTTAGTAATGATTCCGAGAGCAGCGTGTAACAGGCCGCTATCGCGCACGTAGTAAACTGGCATAGAGTTCAAGCTTTCATTGCTTTTCGCAGGCCAGTTGGGAAGGTGACGTATAAGTCCTATCCGCACCAAAACATCAAGAGATCTTCGTATGCTGTCTTTCTTAACCGAGAGCTTATTGGCGCAGTTGGCATCATCAAACTGCTCTCCGTTGTTGTTCGCTATCCATTGAAATACGTCGGGTAGCCGATCACTCGCATCCACTCCCCAACATCTGTAGTCGCGAGCTAATAGCGCAGCCAAGTAATCTTGGCGCCATTCGAAACTCGCGTTGTCGCCGTCCGCTTGCAAGCTTTCAGGCAATCCTCCACGTAACCAAAGTTCAGTATGATCCCATGCAGATGAGTTGGTGGGCTGCGCTTGAGGTGATGCAGAGGAACTGGGTCCTTGCGCTGTGTGAAGTGGTTTGCTCTCACTGAAGTGCTCCATCAACTGGATGGGAGGCAATTCGATGTCGGAGGTAATACCAATCATGGATCCCTCAATAGCCCGTTCAGATTGTATGTCGTTGGCAATAAGAACAAACTTTTGCTCAGGTCTTGGTTGTTCCTGAGATTTTCGAACTACATCTGTGACCTTTTGAGTATGCTGGATTTGGATCATGTCCACAATCAAGGCGCGTCCCTGATGCATCTGTTCAATTGAACTTTCCTCAAGATCGCACAATTCGGAGCCTGATATCTTGATAAAGCCATGCGGATACGTTTGGACTATGGACTGAGCAAGCATGGTTCGTCCTGCTCTGGGTAGAGCCTTCAATACCAAAACTCTTCTTTGGTCCAACTTGTCCAAGAGAGCTTTCTGAGTGGAGCGGACAATCACTTTTTAAGCGGCCTGTCCAAGTCGATGACGAAGATTTCAATCCGACCTTGCGTTGCTGCCTTGCTTCTCTTGACAAGTGCACTGCGAAGCTCGCTCGCAGTTTTGGGGAGCTCCTTGTTTCGGCCTGGGGACTGCAACTTTTTATTGTCAGGAACGTTCACTCCAAACCAAAATACGAGGAATATACCTCGATGCTCAGCCCTCCAATCATTGCTATACAAACGATCCAGCTGGTCGTCGGCTGCTGACCAGAGGTCACTATGCCATTGCCCCTTTATCTCAATAGGAAGCATGTAGCTGCCGACTGAACACTTGATGTCGACGCGTTTGTCATCTGCGAGATGGCCTTCTGGCTCACACAAAATACCAGAGGGGAATTCCCCCAGAATTTTCAAAAGCGTATCGCGGCATTTTTCTTCATCTTTTGGAATCCCTTCCCAAAAGAAGTCTTGATACCAGTCTACTGGATGTGAGCGGATCTTATTCTGAGCCACCCTCAATTCTTCGATCATAACCGCCTGGAGCTGCTCCGTTGAATTGGGTGGGGCATCTCTGAGCACCGATGCAATTTCTTTCAGCTTCGGCGGTGAATACTTTTCCTCGACAATCTTTTGGGCTTGCTCCCAGAAAGTAGTTTTCAAGGAGCGCGTGTATCCATCGCTTGGGGCCTCAATCAGTAAGGATAATTCTTCAATAGCCAACGGAGATGTGAGATTGCCAAGTCGTCTGATCAGGGAATGGAGGAACTCGGCTGCATCCCACGGGTTGTTATCGCCTACAGAAGAGCCAGTTGGTTGTGAAACATTGGTCCAGTGCGACCTGAAAGTTCTTATTATCCAGGCCAGCTGTTTAGGGCCAAGAGCGACAGGTTGTGCTTCACCATGGCGAGGGGCAATGCGTGAACGCAAATTCCACAAAAATTCTGGATCGTTGCCGCGCTCCTTGGTGAGCGTTTCATGTTCAGCTTCGAAGTTCACGATGAAGGAGATTGCATCCCAATCGCTTCTTCGTTCTGGCGCAAGGGTCTTTTCTTGCCTGTAAGCGATTGAGATGTTTCGCACAAATTCAGTTTCTTCGCACGAAATGGCATAGCCTACCAAGTCCATCTCGGCACTGAGCGACATATCGGGAAAGCGCTCGAGCCACTCTTTCACCAATGGAAGAATGAGCTCCTGGTTTTTCACTTGGCGAACAAATTCGTAAATACCGTCAACAAGGGTTCGGCCCGCGGCCAGCTGAGGTTCGATCCGTAGGCGCCAATACCTTGACCGTAGCCCATGGCGCGTCTCGACAACACGATCCAGTTCTTCCCGAACGTGCTCCAAACCTGCGTGGTTCAAGATGTGGTGAAAGTCGACTTCCAGAAGGATCGCGAGAAGTCGATCATCTGGAAGTTCATCGAGCGATATATTGTTGCGAACTCTTTCGGCGGTGGCCGCGATAAAAATCTCTGCTGCCGGCCAGTTCTTGCTTTCAGCGTAAGACTCAGCAACCTCATTGGCTGAGGGCTTTGCGTTATTATCAAGTAGAAACGCCTCAAACCCTTGAAAAGCTGCCTGTTGCAACTCAGAGCCCAACCATTCTTCTATTCTCTGGTGTGCGGGAAGGTTGTCGCCCATATCTGAGAAGCGGTTCAGGTAGGCTTGGGCAGGACCAATGACTGATCCGTAGTGACCTCTCCGAAGGTCTTCAATGTGAGCACGGTAGTCAGCCCGGTGTGCTTCCCATTTCTTTTGTTTTTCAGAAGCTCGTTCGCGATCACGCTCCTCTTGTTTTTTTTGCCATTCCGGGACTTCAGGGTTGGCCAGTTTTTCGAGGAAATCTGTGTCATTTTGGTTTTGCGCAAACGGTTTAGCTGCCGCCCGCGCCTTCGCTCCACGACGTGCATCGTGAGGGCAAAGTTGAACTATGTCTTTCCACCGATCTTCGGCGGTTTCCTCAGGTGGTTTCAGGCATTGTAGAAGCTCTACAACGTCCTCTTCATCCGGGAGAAGCCCTGGCAACTGGTCGTTTAGACGCCATGCTTTCATCCAAATTGTTTTCTCGCCGGGCTCTTCCAGCAACGCGATTCTCTGAATCGCTCTTCGCGCTTTAACGTGGTCTTGCAGCCACTGGGAGATTGTTCGCTGTGCGTCTTCGCGAAAACCTCGGTGTTC
Organism: Leisingera sp. ANG-M1; assembly: GCF_000813745.1. GTDB lineage: Bacteria > Pseudomonadota > Alphaproteobacteria > Rhodobacterales > Rhodobacteraceae > Leisingera. Next base: position 102,724 of record NZ_JWLC01000008.1, read on the forward strand.
ACCAACGCAAGAAAGCCAACGCCAAAGTTTTATTGGATCGGTTTGCTTGAGAGCGAGACGTCTTTTGGTCAGAGAATATACAACATTGATTACATCCGAAATCTCGAAACGATCGGAATCGTCGCTAATTAGAGTGAGCAGGTAGTCGGCTAAAATGTCGAGAACCGGTTCGATGCGGTCGTCTGGGAGCTTCGTTTCGAAGCCCCAAAGCACACCGCCGACTCGTGTCTTCTTATTCTGAGGGAACTCGCAAATACTCAACCCTCCGAAGGCGACGACCAATTGCACAAGCTGTTCATTGGAGAGGTCGGCAAATTCAACCCTTGGTAAAAGCTCTATTGCGATACGCAGTGAGTTTTCGTCTGCCAAGTCGTGCAACTTCGAAAAAATGCTCCGCCACTCGATCTTGGCCTCAGTCAGAGCTGCGAGTGCATCTCCCGCTCGACGCCTTTCAATGAAAGTGGTGTCGGGATCCAGAAGCAACTCCAGAAGCGTTCCCGACAGAGATCGAGCGACTGGTGAGGTGGAAATTGCATTTAGGAGGAGGACTCTCAGGGAAATTGGAGTGCTCGCCGAAACAATCAACTCCCTGATTTCCTGTATCAATTCGGGTTTTGCGATGCCCCGCAAAGCGTGGTTCGTTTCGAAGTCATAGTAGCGCGGATTGCTTTCGCCAAACTTGAAAAGCGACAGCAACAGCGCGCGAGCTTGCTGCTCAGAAAAATTTGCCGTGTCGCCGTATTCTATTACCCCTAACGGATCAGCATCTATTACTTCAATCGCAAGCTTTGAGTCTCGCACGAGCCAAGCATGAACACCTCTCAAGCTTGCTGGAACAAGCCCATGAACATGGAAGAGTTTTAGGAGGCGCCGGCTCTTTCGGTTTGTGTCGGCTTGATTGGCCAGCCACTTGGCAGCAAGAAATTCTCCAACACTCCTATGAGAGTAATTGAAGCGTTCAGAGCATCCTTCGACGTTGCTGGAAAACAATCGGCTTCCAAGAACGGCTTCAAGTTCTTCAGTTGCGACAAGTTCCCCAACCTCCGCCAGCGTGAGGTCGTCCTCTTCGGCATTTAGGTCAGACAAACGAGAAAGAGCTCTTTTCCCGGTCAATAGAAGCGATGCGAACACGCCTCCTGCCGCGTTAAGGGCTCGATCCTCGCTCAGTTTGGCAAGCGACGTCTCTGACTTCTTTGGGTTATGTTCTGCCCAAAGCTGACGAATAGACAAATCGAAAAGTTCGCCACGCGAAGTCGGTAGCTCGCTTAGATTAGCTACTGCTCTAATGAGGTTTAGAGTTTGCGGATTGCCAAAAAGCTCTTCAAGCCCGTTAGCTTCGAAGTGCGTTAGAACTTCCCCAGCTCGATCCTCACCCATGTCCTGAGACAAGAGAGATAGTGCTTCTGGGCGTTCAATTGGGTTTAGGAAAAGCTCGAGTGGTTCAGTTCCGTAGATGTCCGCGATTGACTGCCTATTCGTGGCACTTCTCCAGTCTGCTGCTCTACAAGCAAGAATGAAGTGAGATGCTCCCCCGATCTCCAGTGCAGCCAGGACCTCATCAACTGAGCCACCTTCAAGTTGGGTGGAAAGTTCATCAAGGGCATCGACCACTACTGTCGCAGCGCCACCAATCAGATTTTCGGGTGCGCGCGAGCGCACGAGACGTCTGGCGCTGACAAATGTATGCCCGGCTTCCTCCGAAATCTGTCTGAGCAGGGTGGTTTTACCCATGCCGGCTTCGCCAAGGATAACCAGGGGTTCGGTCACACTGGTAAGATTGGGTTGTGTCAGCTCGATCCGCTGCCCGAGATTGTCTACACCGGAAAGGGTGCGAGAGATTATTTTTTCTATTGTATCCATCTATGGGCATACTGGTTGGAAATTGTGCGGATGCAAGCCAAATCTGGTTGCCAAACAACCGAAGTTCCCAACGTCTGCCTTCGCGCGTAGTCTTTGAATTCGAAAGGAAATCTTCGCAACCAAGATAGCGTTCCCATCTTGTGGGCTGCAAGTAAGGGGGGAGACCGTTGGAGTTGAACCTCGGAACTTTTTGTTTTGGGTTTTAAGCGATGACCCAATGTCCTTTTTAGTCAAAGGGCAAAGGAATCGAAGATTGTATCAGGCCAACATAAAAGAACATGTTAGACACACTATCGCACAAGGAACTCTCCTATTTGATCAACGAGGGGCATCTGTTTGGTTCAAGATCGTCTCGCCGGATTGCGAGGTCATTGGTCCTCTAAATGTAAGATCAGATTGGGCAGGGCGCACGCCTGGGGTAATGCCGGTTGTTCAACGTGTTGGCCTGGCGTCTGGAGAGTGCATTTCTTTGGCATTCGTGTTGGAGAATTCCGAAGTTAGTGAATGTTGGTATTCAGCCTTGCGAGAGAGGTTGTTACCGGCGAAAATTTTTGAGTTTTGTGAAGACAACGGCTGGTCAATCACGTCGTTCAAGTCCAAGCCCAAGAAGGTATTCCACGAGGAAGTTGTAGGGTGTTGTGATTGACACACCTTCCGACCAGAAGGCACTCCGGATTTTGTCGATCTGGGTGCGGATAGCAACTGTCAGCATGGTTTCTCAATCCTTCGAGTTTTTCTTTGCGGTCAGACTATTGACCATGGGAAATTTCCGTAATCTGGGAATGCGGCGAAGGTGGCAGAAATGGTGGCGAACAGGCTGCCATCCACGGTTCCAAGGCAAAGTTGACAGAGGTTTTTTCCTTCTCGCGGGCCGCAAAACTGCAGCGGCCCAACGATGTAATGCTAAGAAAATTTCCGAGTGCAAACGCCTCAATTTCCGCTTGGCTCTAAGGAGCTCGCCCATCTGCGCGCATTTGACATATCGCGCAGGGCGCGATTGGCGGAAGTGAGGCATTTGATGCAGACAACAGCGCGCCGCATCAGTTCCAGATTGCGGTCGAAAATAACGTCTTCGTCGGTGTAGCATTCGAACGCTCGGTCACCATAGCCGGGCCTCATCGCATTCATCTCAGTTCGAAGAATTTCGCCAATCTGATCAACCGTGATCAGATCTGATTTCCCCAGAATATCGCCATTCTTCAGCTTCCCCAGAAGGCTTCGGTAAGAGAGATCGAATGATGGCTTGATCGGAATCTCCAGCAGTTCGATGGCCTTGACGAAATCATGGCCTGTCACGAGGCAATGATATGCCATTTCTTCGATTTTATCGCGGGACATAGGTGGTCTCCTTTTACTGCCCGATTATGGTGAACCCAGCAGGAGGCTGAATTCTCAAGCGGTCGGCTTTTGGGAACACCGACCGGGAACACTGCCTTAGGCAGCAAGGAGATAGTCAGAGAGCGGCTGTCCCGGGTCGCAGTCGATGCGATACAGAAGGTCAGTCAGAGCCTCCGTCAGGAGGCAAATCTCCTCGACATACGGATCGCTTGGATCCAGATCTGCGAAGTATGCCGCCTCGATGCGGTTTTCGTCGTGAACATAGTAGAGAGAAAGCAGCTTGTGCAGTTCGACGATGCCACGCTGTAGTCGCCGCGAAATCGCATTTGCACTGCGGATTTCATCGAGCAGGGATTGGGTGCGTTTCAGCGCGAACTGACCGGCCAGGACGAGCGATGCGCTCTGCAACGCTTGATCGTGCTGATAGGTGAAGCTCTGGATTTCACGGAGCGGGTTCAGGGGAAAAATGCACATGGGAATCCTCCTGTGCTATGCCAACCAAACTGACTTGACTGGCTTCAAGAGCGCCTTGCTTCTCCCTTCTGGCGCTTGGTTTTGATGTGATCATGTTTTGAGGTTTTCGTGGGGTTCACAATGGCGCCCCTGAAAACCGCAAACCTGATCATGTGACCTTGATCTTTTCGACACTCTGAGAACAGAAGCGCAGAGGGGGTGGAATTTTTCTTATGTGGTGCGGTCTATTTTGCGATTTGACGCATTTGACCCCAGTTGCCGAAATCTGTCTGGTTCGTGGAACCAATGAGCAAAAGATACGAGCGGCTATTTTGGGGTTTAGCTCATACAAAAAAGCCCTCAAGTCAGAGACTTAAGGGCTTTTTATGGCTCCGGCGGTAGGGATCGAACCTACGACCAATTGATTAACAGTCAACTGCTCTACCGCTGAGCTACGCCGGAACGGTTTGTGCCGTATAGCGCTCTGCCGGGCGGCCGTCCAGAGGGGCGGGAGAAGTTTTTCAAATTATTTCAGCCCCGCTTCCGTTCGAAAGCAGCCGCGGCTGACAGGGCCCCCAACGGGGCCGCCAAACCGCGGCCGGTGAGGTCTACAAGGTGGGCAAAGACGTTGCGCTCAGCAGCTTTCAGCAGCGCTGGCGGGGTTTCGGTGTAAATCTGCACAGCCAGGGCACGGGCAGTCGCCGGCGCTTGCTCCAGCGCGGCGAGAATCGCGGCTTCACGCGATTCCCGGTGTGCAATCAGCCAGTCGAGCCGCCCTGCGGGATCTGTGACCGGCGCACCATGGCCGGGGTGGAAAACACGCCAGCTGCCCGCCCGCAGCCGGCGGCAGGAGGCCATGAAGTCGGTCAGGTCGCCATCCGGCGGCGACACCAGCGAACTGGCCCAGCCCATGACGTGATCTGCGGTGAAGCAGGCGTCCTTCCAGCCCAGGGCAATATGGTTGCCCAAATGGCCGGGCGTGTGGATTACTTCCAGCTCCCAGCCGTCGCCGCTGATCCGCTCGCCATCGGCTACTGTGATGTCTGGGGCAAAATCCGTATCGATGCCTTCACCGCCGCCCGCAAGCCCGTCGGCCGCCAGCTGCGCCATCACTGCGCTGCGCCCCGCCTCCGCTCCGCCGTAGGCATAGACCGGCGCGCCGGTGGCGCGGATGAGACCTGCGGCCAGAGGAGAGTGGTCCAGATGACTGTGGGTTACAATGATATGAGTGATCGTCTGGCCCGGTTGCACTGCCGCAAGAATCGCCGCGAGATGACCGGTTGAGTCGGGCCCGGGATCAATCACGGCCAGGCCGCGGGTGCCGAGCAAATAGGTGTTGGTGCCGCGATAGGTCATCGGCGAGGGATTCGGTGCCAGGATGCGGCGCAGGCCGGGTTCCAGCTCCGCAGCCTGGCCGGGTTGCGGGTTGAAGTCATCTGATGCCTGCATGGTCTTGCCCCGTCGCAGTTTTCCCGGCCTGTGCGCCTCAGGACCGGCTTTCCTCTTTCTCTGGCGCCCTATAGGCTTAGCTCATGTTCTTCAAATGGCTCAAACGTTATATGCCGCGCAGTCTGTATGCCCGGGCGGCGCTGATCCTGGTGCTGCCGATTGTGGCGCTGCAGATTGTTGTGTCGGTGGTGTTCATCCAGCGTGATCTGGAAGATGTGACAGTGCAAATGACCGCGACCATCCAGCGCGAGATGGAAATGCTGCGCCAGGTTGCGGACCGGGCGCCGGATCAGGAAACCGCGCTGGCGCAGATTGCGCCGCTGCTGCAGCCCTTGAATATGCAGGCGCGGTTTCTGGCGCCCGGCGGCCCGCTGCCCGAAGACCAGTTTAGCCTGATTGAGTTTTCCGGGCGGGTGGTGCGCGAAGAGCTTGAGAGTACCTTCCCTGGTTTCCTGGCCGCCCGGTTTCCGGCGGACAAGTCTGTGCAGATATACTTTGCGACTGGCCACGGGCTCATGGAGCTTGATCTCAACCGCCGCCGCCTGACCGCGGCAGCACCGCATCAGCTGATTGTTATTATGCTGGTGTTCGGTTTCCTGATGATGGTGATCTCCTTCCTGTACATGCGCAATCAGCTGCGTCCGATCAAGCGGCTGGCCAATGCCGCCGAAGCGTTCGGGCGCGGCAGGGCTGTGCCTTATTCCCCGGCCGGGGCTCTGGAGGTGCGGGCTGCGGGCAGTGCCTTCCTGGACATGCGCGCGCGGATTGAGCGGCAGATCGAACAACGGACTCTGATGCTGTCTGGAGTGAGCCATGATCTGCGAACGCCGCTCACACGGCTGAAGCTGGAACTGGCGCTGATTGACGAAGAAGACGCGGCACCGATGCTGCGTGATGTCGACGAGATGCAGGCGCTTTTGGATGCATTCCTAGATTTCTCCCGCGGCGCGGCGGTCAGCGAACCGGAACCGGTGGATCCGCATGAGCTGGTGCGCAGCATCATTGCAGATTGGCAGCGTCAGGAGAAGCAGGTGACGCTTGGCGGAATGTCCGGGGCAGGCGAGGTGATGCTGCGGCGCCAGCCGATGAGGCGGGCGGTTGAAAACCTGATTTCCAACGCTGTCCGCTATGGCGCCAGGGCGCGGGTGTCCGTTGCACTGACAGAGCGTTCGATGCGGATCCGGGTCGAGGACGACGGGCCTGGTATCCCGGCGGAGCAGCGCGGCGATGCGGTGCGCCCCTTCACCCGGCTGGACCCGGCGCGCAACCAGAACCGCGGATCCGGCGTGGGGCTGGGCCTGGCGATCGTGGCGGACACAGCGCGCGCCCATGGCGGCACCCTGCGGCTGGGCGAAAGCCCGGACCTGGGCGGGCTGAAGGCAGATATCGTGATTGCGCGCTGACTGGCCCGCCCGGGGCCTCTGCCGCGGCGCAAGAGTAGCGAAGAAAACCGCAGGTGTTGCGCAGCTGAGGCCAGCAGCGCACGCTCTCTTTTCTTAATTTTTCTCCTTTGCAGCTATCTATCCGGACCCGGGCAGCGTGCCCGGAACCAAACACTGTTGGGAGTCCCCAAATGCCTCAGATAGATCCATTTGCGCATCACCGCCGCGGGCTGGAAAGCCCGGTCACGCATCATCTGGCGATAACGCCTCAGGACGGGGTGGATCTGCCGGTCAAGCCGCGGGTGCTGCGCGTGCTGACGTCGGGCGACCTGGTTCTGCGCGACGAGGCCGGAACCATCATCAGCTATGCCGTGGAAGCGGGAGAGGTCCTTGGGTTTTCCGTTGTCGGAGTTGAAGCCAGCGGAACAACGGCCACCGTCGCAGGATGGTACTGATGCTGGGGGTCGGACTTGCAATGACCGGAGCCGCGGTGCGCAATGCGCCCCGCGGACCGTTCACGCCTGCCTCCCTGTTTTCGGGCCCGGGCGCGCTTGGTGTCTGGTGCGATCCGTCCCAGACGGGCTCGCTTTTGCGGGACAGCACCGGGCGGATGCCGGCCGCCGCTCCGGGCGACCCGGTGGGCCTGGCGCTGGACTTCAGCGGGACCGCCCGGCTACAGCCGCTGCAGCAATCTTTGGGCGCTGAGCTGGTGGCAAACGGCGGCTTTGAAACCGGCAGCAGCTGGACAATGAACAATGGGGCAACGATTGCAGGCGGGGCATTGAACCTGTTTGCCGTCAATGACGCTGGAAAGCAGAATCTTGCGGGCTCGCCCGGAAAGATCTGCCTGGTCAGTTTTGAAGCCGTGCGTACCAGTGGAACGAAGCTTCGCGTGTATCTGGGCGGAGAAATCGTTTGGGAGCAGAATGCACAGACAGGGTCCTTCAGCCTAGTGCTTCAAGCAGGGTCGGCCACCGATGAGCTTCAGTTCCGTTCAAACGGATTTGCGGGAACGATCAGCAATGTTTCCGTGCGGGGCATTCTCCCCCTCGGCTCCCGCTTGACCGGATTGGGGCCGGAACTGGCGGTGAATGGCGGTTTCGACAGCGGCAGCGGCTGGGTTGTGGCAGGGGATGCACCTCCCTCCATTGTGTCAGGGGCGGCGGATTTTTCGTCCAATTCCGCAGGCTCGGCAGAGCTTGCGCAAAGCGGCGTGATGGTGCCGGGAAACTGGTATCTGTGCAGTTTCGAATGTTCGCAGCCTGGGGCTCTCCAGGTGCAGACGGGCGGCGGGTATACCGGAGCGCTGACGGTCGCCGCGGGGATGAATTCCGCCCTCGTTAAGGCCGAGGGCCCGGCCATCGGCGTGCGGGCCGGTGCCGCCGGGCAATTTACCGGCGCGATAGATAACTTCTCGGTCCGTCAGGTTCCGGGCCGTCACGCAGCGCAGCCGGTGAATGACGATTTCCGCCCGACTCTGGCGCAGGATGCCGGCAGCGGCGCCTGGTACCTGTCCGACGACCAGATTGACGACTATCTGACTGTGGATTTGCCGGACCTCGGTACGGATGCCACCGAATGGTGGGCAGACGGGAACGGCGTGACCCTTGCCGGCGGCCTGACAATCGGCGCCGGAGCGCGAAACCTGCCTGGCAGCCAGAAACTCTATGCCTATGGCGTCATCAACCGGGCTTTGACTGCGGCCGAAACGGCAAGCTTAACCGGTTATCTGAATGAAATGCGGGGATTGTGATGCAAAGGGTTACGGTTATTGTCGGCGCCGGTCTGATGGCCGCAGCCAATCATGTCGAGGTGCTGCTGGGCAAGGCGCGGGATCTCAACACGTTTCTCGCGGCCGGCTGGAGTGACGGCACCCATGCCTATGCCGTCTCGTCCGGTCAATGGAGCGAGGCGCAGATTGCCGGGGTGTCCAACCCAGCAATTATAGCCGAGCTGATGCAGGCAGGGCCGATTCCTGCTCTGGTCGACCCGGCGCTGGCGGGCCAGGCGCAGTCGGCGTTTGAACTGCATGCGGCCGGGTTGGATGAAGACGGCAGCCCGCTGCCGGTGCCCCAGGCTGCGCCGGACAGAATCATAGCGATTTCCGGCAGCGATCCGCTGGCGCTGCTGGCGCAGGCCGGGTTGCAGCGGCTGTAGGTGTTGCGCATGTCAGGCAAAAGCCCAAAGGCTGCTGAGCAGGAAACTCAACGCGGCTGCGGCACCCATGGCCAGTAGCAGCGCAGCCAAGGCGGGCAGCCCGGCAGAGGCGGTCAAGGCATCCAGAAGTATTTGGCTGCCGGCAAAGCCGCCGCAGGAAACTGCCGAATACCTGAGCAGAGGTTTCCACGCGCCCTGTTTGCGCTGCTGGAAAGTAAACCGGTGGTGGCCCAGAAAGCCGGCAGCAAAAGCACAGCAGAAGCCAAGCAGGTTGGCTGTCAGAGGCGGCAGGTCGCCGAGCAGCGCCGCCGCTGCCGCAGCGTAGTGGAGCAGCGAGGCAAGCAAGCCGACCGTGCCAAAGCGGAACAGGAGGCGGGCGCGGATCATGAGGGGCTGCCCGCCCGGAACTCCTCGGCGATGATGAAGCCCGGGCGCTGTTTGACCTCGGAAAACACTCTGGAGAGATACTCGCCGATCACCCCGATGGACATGATCTGCAGTCCGCCGAGGAAAAAGATGGCCGTGGTGATGGTCGCAAAGCCGGGCACATCGGCACCCCAGATCAGCGTCTTCAGCACGATCCAGAAACTGTAGGCGATGGACAGGCAGGCAATCGCCAGGCCGACCACGGTCCAGATACGAAGCGGCCAGTCGGTAAAGGAGGTGAGACCGGTCAGCGCCAGCCGGAACAGGCGGCGGAAACCGAATTTGCTCTTGCCGGAATGGCGCGGCTTCAACTCGATCGGCACCGCGCAAGACCGGAAACCCACCCAGCTGAACAGGCCCTTCATGAACTTGTTGCGCTCTGGCAGCGACAATAGCGCTTCGACAACCTTGCGGTCCATGATCCGGTAGTCGCGGGCATTGGCCGGGATCGGGCATTCGCTGCCCATGGTCAGCAGCTTGTAGAAGCCGCGGGTCAGAACCCGCTTGAGCGGGCTTTCGTCGTGGCGGCTGGCGCGGACGGCGTAGACCACTTCATAGCCTTCGCTATACCGGGCCAGCATGCTCTCCAGGGTCGAGACGGGTTCCTGCAAATCCGCATCCAGAATCACCACTGCGGCACCGGTGCTGCGGGATAGGCCTGCGCACATGGCCTGTTCTTTGCCGAAGTTGCGCGACAAACGGACCGCGGCCAGCGGGATCTGCCCTGAACAGGCTGCGGCGGCCTCGTATGTGCCATCGCTGCTGCCGTCGTCGACCACGATGATTTCATAGGTTTTGCCCAGCCGCTCCGCCTCGGCGGCGACTTCTCGCAGGGTTCTTTGAATATTCCCGGCCTCGTTGAAGGCTGGAATGACAAAGCTGAGGTCCGGAATCTTGCCGGGGACCGCGACAGGAAGGGGCAGCTGCAGGCTCAGGGGCTGGGAGACGCTCATTTCAAAGCTCCTTCGCGGATGGGGCTGCTGTAATAGAGAACGTGCCGCCCGTATTGGCCGATCCGCTGATAGGCCAGGACCAAATGCTGTGCGGCGGCAAACTCATCGGATTGCGGAATGGCCAAGGCATGCGGCTCCTGCGGCAGCTGCTGCACCGCCGCCAGATCGGGAAGATTGCGGGCCTGGCCGCGGGTGTAGAACTCAGCTGAGTAGCTGCGCTTGCCGATGTAGTAGAGGGGGGACTGACTGCTGATTTCCGTCTTTTTGCGCACCAGCTCCTTTTCGCTGCGCAAGTTGACAGCATGCGGGGCAAACTGCGCGAGCGTTGCATAGAACCCGCCGGTGAAGATTACGAAGACAGAGCAGATCGCAAACAGAACCCGCGGCGCGCGCAAGCGGCAAGGGCGCCAGGCATCGGTGCAAAGCAAAACCAGCAGGACTGCGGCGGCGGGCAGGCCGGGCAGGGTATAGGCGGCCAGGATGTTGGCGGAAGCGGTGAACAGCAAGAGCGGCGACAGTGCCCAGCACAACAGGTAGCTGCGCCAATGAAGCCGGTCGCCGCGGAAGCTGCGGACCAAGCGGCGCGGTGTGAACAGCATCGGTACCAGGACCAGGGACCAGGGCAGGAAGGCGAGCACCCAATCGCCCCAGATCGCACCCTTGGGACGCTCATGGCCGTTGCCGTAGAGATCGCCCTGCCAGTCGGGGACGGTGAAACGCTCGAAATGTTCACCGACAAGGAAGTAATTCAGGAAGCCCGGTGTTTTCAGCTCGGCAGCCACATACCAAGGGAGCGAAAGCAGCAGCAGCAAGGCCAGCCCGCTGACCCAGGGCAGTTTTCCAGCCTCCCGCCAGCGGCCCGAGACCAGCCCCCAGAGGACGGCTGGAATGCCGCAGAGAACAACAGCCACCGGCCCCTTGGCCAGCAGACCGATGGCAAGGCCTGCAAAGGCAAACCAGCCATGAAAGCGGCTGCCGTTTTCAGAGTGCAGGCAGTTCCACAGGCCAATCATTGCCATGGCAACGCCCAGCGTCATGACCAGATCGGTCATCACAAAGGCGGAGGCACCGAAGAACAGGACCGAACTGGCCAGTACCGTCACCGAAACCAGGGCGGCACCGGACCCGGCTTCCTGCCGCACCCAGCGGAACAGCATCCCCAATAACAGGAGGGCGCAGGCAAAGATAAAGATGCGGGCGCCAAAGCCGTTCACGCCGAACAGCTCCATGCCGGCGGCCGACAGCCAGGTATGCAGCGGCGGCTTGCCCCAGAAGGGCACGCCGTAGTCGAACTGCGGCGTGATCCAGTCGCCGGTCTCCACCATCTTGCGGGCGATCTCGGCATAGCGCGCCTCGGTCGTGTCGGTGAAGGGCAGTGTGAAGATGGCCAGCAGCCGCACCAGCGCCAATGCACCGAGGATCGACAGCAAGGTGAGGGTATCGGTGCGGGAGAGGGAGAGTGTTTCCTTGGGGGACCGGTCTCCGGTCTTGCCGGGGGACTGCTCTGATATTTGTGGCACGGCCTGCGCTCCTGTGTCTTTGAGCGGCACAGATAGGCAGGCGGCTTGTCAGAAAAATCCAGGCAAACTTACAAATCTGTAAGCCTGTAATTTCCTGTAACACGTTACTTTTCTGCGACAATTTCCTGAGCGGAAAACCGCGCGCGTACATACAATCCGCCGTCTGCTGCGGGCGACAGCAGCAGACGGGCATCGTGGGCGTCTGAAATCGCTTTGACCAGCGCCAGGCCCAGCCCGGCGCCCGGTGTTGTCCGGCTGCGGTCCAGGCGCACCGAGGGTTTGATGACTTCGGAGTAAGCGCCGGGCGGCAGTCCCGGGCCGTTGTCGGCGACGCCCAGTTCGGTTTGGCTGGCAATCAAGGAGATGCGGCTGCCGGGCGGCGTGTGGCGCATCGCGTTCTCGATCAGATTGGTCAGCATCTGCGTCAGCAGCACAGCGTCGCCCAGCACGCGCCTGCTGCTTGAAATCCGGGTGGTGAACTCATACCCGGCGTCCTCGGCGACCGGGGCAAAAGTGGTGGCGACCTCGGCTGCAATTTCAGCCAGGCTCACCAGGGCAAAGCGCTTCCGGGCATTGCCGCTTTCAAGCCGGGCGATGCGCAGAAAGGCCTCAAACACCGCAATGATGTGGTCGGCCTGAGTGAGCGCTGCCGCGACATTGTCTTTGCTCTCTTCGGGGTCTTCCAGCAGCAATGCGTTTTCCAGCCGTAAGCGCAGCCGGGCCAGCGGTGTTTTCAGGTCATGGGCGATATTGGCGGCGATATTGCGGGACTGGTTGAACAGCACCTCGAGCCGTTCCAGCGTGCGGTCGATATTCTGGGCCAGATCGTCCAGATCGTCCCGGGCAGCCGCCGGGGCCACACGTGCCTCCAGCTGACCCAGGGCAACCTGGTCCAGCACCCGTGCCATGCGGGACAGGCGTTTTTGCGAATGAAAGCTGAAGACAGCCCCCAGCAGAACGGCAATCAGCGACACGGCGAGGCCGATCGAAAAGAAGGTCAGAGGCACAATGATGAGAGTGAATGTCCCGGTGCCCAGGTTGCTTCCAACCACCAGCACGCTGCCGCCGGCTTCTCCGGCATAATAATACCAATGCCCGCCCGACATTGCCAAAGGGGTTTCCGGGCTGCGGTCCCAGCGGTCGTCGTCAAACAGCCCGCGCAGCGCAAAGATGCCTTCGGGCGCGGATGCGGCGCTGGCAGTGTCGGCTTGGAAATAGACGGCTTCCTTGCCGTCATTCGGATAGTGTGCCGGGTCGAAACCGCGGGCCTGGATTTCGCTGGCGATTGCCGAGAAACGGGCGCTGAGATCCTCCTCGACGCGCTGATCGAATTCGCTGCGCACCACAAGGCCGGCCAAAATGGCGCCGACAATTTGCAGCAGGAACAGGCACAGCGCCAGCACCAGCGACTGCCGCAAGGCAGACATCCGCAGATACCGGTGGAATAGGCGCCTAGGGGTCAAATACATACCCCGCGCCGCGGATGGTCCGGATCACCGTATCGCCAAAGGGTTTCTCGATTTTGCCCCGCAGGCGGCTGACATGGGTTTCCACCACGCTGGTTGTGGGGTCGAAATTCAGCCCCCAGACCCTCTCCAGCAGCATGTTGCGGGTCAGCACCCGGCCCTTGGACCGCATAAAGGCCTCAAGCAGCCGGAACTCCTTGGTGTTCAAGTCCACCGGTTCGCCGCGCCGGGTGCAATTCTGCTTGAGAAGGTCCAATTTGATGTCGCCGCAGCTGAGCACGGTTGCCTCTGCGGCGCTGGGCCGCAAGGCGCGGCGGCCAAGCGCGGCGACGCGGGCTTCGAGTTCCGAGAACGCGAAGGGCTTGGACAGGTAGTCATCTGCTCCGGCTTCCAGCCCCTCGACCCTGTCCTCGACCTCGCCAAGGGCGGTGAGGAACAGGACCGGCGTCATCACCTCAGTCGCCCTCAGAGTTTTCAAAACGCCCAGCCCGTCCAGGTCCGGGGTCATGCGGTCGAGGATCAGGACCTCGTAGTCCGATGTGGTGGCCGCAATCAGCGCCTCGCGGCCGCTGGTGAACCAATCGACAACATGGCCGCTGCGGGTCAGCCCGTCGCGGACCCAGCCGCCAATCTCACCATCGTCTTCCAGCAGCAGAACGTGCATTCCGTCTCTCTTATCACTGATTTGCCGCCCGGGGGCGCCTTGGCCGTTGGAAGGCCGGACACACCGCCGGGCGGGCCGGGAAAAGCCTGGGGAGGAGGTCCGCTTTCCACGGCTATGCCACTGAAAATAGGGCTGAGCCCGCTGCGGCGCAAAGGCGAACTGGCAAGTTTACAAAACTGTATGGATTGCGCCAGCCAGCCGCCAAGGGCGTGCCGGCGCTGCGGGAATGGCAGGGTACCGTCCCGGAGGATTGGTCCAGGCCTTTGTGAATGCGGGGAAAAACCTGGCTTCATGACGCCTGGTTATAGGGCGCGTTCCTGAATTCATTACCTTTCGCCAAGCCTGAAGGGTAGCAGTGGCGGCGGCACGAGAACACTCGGCGGCAGTTACCAAAATCGATCAGAACGGGCTTTCCGGCCTAGCCGGGAAGCTCACGGAACCGGTGCGCCTGGCGCAGCTGGCCGGCGGAGGCTTGCTTGAGGAGGCAGGCAGAGCCGGGAAGGGACGGAACTAGGGAGGACCCCAAACATGAAATCCACCACAATGAAAATCGCGGCATTCAGCGCGGCGCTGATGATGCCTGCAGCAGGCTGGGCGGATGAGGACCACGATCCGAATTTCGCGGTGCCGGACGAAGAAGAGGAAGAGGGGTATGATCCGAACAAGCCCTATTACGCCGAGCTGGAGCTGGAGTACTTCAACAACAATTCGAACTTCGAGTCCGAGAACGAGTATTCGGCAACCCTGAGCCTCGGGTATTACTTCAACGAGAATTTCTCGATCAATGGTGTGGTGCTCGGCGCACCGGTCAAGGGCGACGGGTTCTTCCCGAACGACTACGACTTCTACTTCGAGGAGCTGTACCTGGCGGCCGAGTTCGACCGCATCGGCTTCTTCGCGGGCAAGTTCAACCCGACCTTCGGCATCGGCTACGACGATGCGGTGGGCTATCTTTACAGCGCTGAATACTTCTATGGTTACGAGCTGGTTGAACGTCTCGGTGTCGGCGCCACCTACACCTTCGGCGATGCTTCGGGCGGTGAGCACACCCTGGGCGCCAGTGCGTTTCAGCTCGACACCAGCTCGCTCGCCCGCAGCTTCTTCCGCGGCGAACAGCTGGCCGCGCGGGCAGATGGCGGCCTAAGCAATCACAGCGGCCTGGGCTCTTACAACCTCTGGCTCGAAGGCAACGATGCCTTTGGCGTCGAGAACTCGCGCTACAACGTCACTTACCGCTCGCAAGACGGCGGCATGCCGGGTGAGGAGACCGAAACCGGTTTTGCCATCGGCGGCGCCAAGCTGTTTGAACTCGCCAACGGCAATGAACTGGAAGTCTACGCCGAACTTGTCAGCCTGGATAACTCGCTGGACGAGGGGATTTCCTTTGACCAGGACTCGCTGATGGCAACCGGCGCCTATTACTTCGGCGATGATTGGGTCGCCTCGCTGGGCGGCGGCATCCAGCGGATCGGCAACAGCAGCGACACCAGCGAAATGGCCAACGGCAACAATAATTTCGTGACCGCTTCGATCGGCCGGAACTTTGGCGATCTCTATGCGGAGCTGGCCTACAAGCGCGACGAGACCAACGGCGTGTCGTCCAATTCGGCTGGCATCTTCCTGTACTACGGGCTCGAGTTCTGATCCCGGAAAAAACTGAGACAGCGCGCCGGATTTGTTCCGGCGCGTTCTTCAACAAAGGAGAACCCCTTGTCTAACAACGGTAATCTGCGCGGCGGCGCTGGGCTGATCGACGTTCACACCCATCTGCTGCCCTCCTGGTACACCTCGCGTCTGGGCGAGCAGGGCATGGTCACCATCGGCGGGCGCAGCCTGCAGGAGCCGGATCTGCAATGGACGCCGGAACGGGCGCTGGACTACAAGGACCGCTGCGGCATTGAAACCTCGATCCTCTCCTTTACCGATCCCGGTGCCTCAATCGGGCCCAGGGAATTTTCGGTTGCGCTGGCGCGGGAGTGCAACGAGTATCTGGCGAGACTGAAGCAGGATCATCCGACACGTTTTGGCGCTTTTGCGGTTCTGCCGCTGCCGCATGTGGATGAGGCGCTGGCCGAGCTGGAATACGCGCTGGACACGCTGAAACTCGACGGGCTGGTGCTGCTGTCCAACTACCAGGGGATCTATCCTGGCGACGAACGGTTTGACCCTCTGTTTGCAGAACTGTCGCGCCGAAAGCTTCCGACCTTCATCCATCCGGGCCTGCCGCAATACGACCTGCCGCTGCCGTACTACCCCTGGATCATGGAGTTCGTTTTTGACACCACCAGGGCTGCGGCCAACATGGTGCTGTCGGGCACGATGGACCGGCACCCGGGCATTCCGATCATCCTGTCCCATGGCGGCGGCACGCTGCCGTATTTGAGTTTCCGCCTGAAATCCGCCGACATGATCCATGGCTTCAATCTGGAGCGCGACGTGCTGGAGTACCTCAAGGACTACTACTACGACACCACCTTCTCGGCGGCCACCTTCCCGATTGCCACGATGCTGGAGCTGGTAGAGACCGATCACATCCTGTTCGGCTCTGACTACCCGTTCGGCCCTGGCTGGCTGACGGAGCATTCGGTCAAGGATCTGGCGGAAAACAGCAGGCTGAGCGATGCGGACCGGGCACTGATCCACCGCGGCAGCGCCGAAAAGCTGTTTCCGCAGTTCGGGCAGTAATCCAGGCACAATCCGGAAGCAGAAGGAGGCGGCACATGGCCAATCTCTACCGCAAGTTCAAAACCCAAGCCGAGCTGGACGTGCAATATGACGTCGAAAGCTCGGTGCCGGATTTCGGGGTGTACCTGCGCCATTTCGAGGAGCAGAACGCCAAGGCGCTGGCCTCCCTCAACCCGCAGATGAAGCTGCGCTATGGCGAGACGCTGTCCGAATACCTGGATTTCTACCCGGCTGAAGGCGAGGCGCCGCCCTTGCTGGTATTCTTCCATGGGGGTTACTGGCGGATGCTGGCAAGCGAGGACTTCGCCTTTGCGGCGCTGGGGCCCGTGGCGACGGGCTTCAGCGTTGCCAATGTGAATTACACCTTGTGCCCCAATGTCACCATGGACGAGATCGTACGGCAGTGCCGCGCGGCGATTGCCTGGCTGATCCGCAACGAGAACCTGAAGTTCGACCGGCGCAGGGTGATTGTGGCGGGCCATTCCGCGGGCGGTCACCTGACGGCCATGTGCCTGCTGACCAATTGGGAAGAGGACTATGGCCTGCCCAACGATTGCCTGGCAGGCGGCATTCCGGTGAGCGGGCTGTTCGATCTGAAGCCCTTTCCTTACACTTTCCTGCAGCCCGCTTTGCAGCTGGACATGGCGCAGATCCTGCGCAACAGCCCGCAGTTTCACATCCGCTCCGGCCTGCCGCCGGTGCATGTGACCTATGGTGCTGCAGAGTCCACCGAATTCCACCGGCAATCAGAGGAGTTTGCGGATGCCTGGGAGGCCGCTGGAAATGCCGTGACCCGCTACGCGCAGCCGGACAAGAACCACTTCACCGCGATGGCCGAGTTCGAGCAGGCGGGCACCCCGATCATGGAGGTTCTGCGCGGGATGGTCTGAACCGCCAGCGCAGGGGGCATGTCTGAAACAGGCCGGCGCAGAAATCTGCACCGGCCTGTTTGTTTACCGCGTCTTGCGGAAAGAGTGCGGAACGCGGCGGCGCTCCGCACAGTCAGTTCATTCCACGGCCTGGTGGAACTCGGCATTGATGAACAGGGTGACCTCGTCGCTGGCGACCGGGACCAGCATGTCAAAGCCGAAGTCCGAGCGGTTGAACTTTGCCATTGCCTCAAACCCCATCACGGCACCGTCTGCGTGCTTGCGCTCGGCCAGTGCGCCGATCAGGCTGACCTCCATCGTAATGGGCTTGGTGACACCGAGAAAGGTGAGGTCGCCGGTCATCTCGCCGCTGTTGTCTCCGGTCATGCTGAGGCTGGTAGCAGTGAACTCGGCCTTGGGGAATGCATCCGCGTTGAACCATTCAGGCCCTGCCATTTCCGCGTTCCAGTCATGCGCCTCCGGCCAGGGGAAGCCGGTATCCACCGAGGCGGTATTGACGGTGGCAGTCAGCTGGCTGTTTTCCGGATCTGCCGCGTCCAGTTCCAGCGTGGCACTGAGTCCGGTAAAACTGCCGGTGTAGTTCGAGATACCAAAGTGTTTGACCTGCCAATGCAGGCTGGAGTGGGTGGGTTTCAGCTCATAAGTGCCGCTGGGCACCGCCAGCTCTGCCGCATAGACCGGGGCAGCGGCCAGGGAGCCTGCCAGAATGATGTTTGCCAGACGCATGGGTTTCCTCCTGCTGGTTGGTAAGAAAAGGCCGCTGCCGGAAGCTGTCCGGCAGCGGCAAGTCAAGCCGCTGCGAGGTGTCCGCGGCTTAGGGGATAGGGATCAGCCGATGAAATCGCGGACTGCGGCCGCATAGGCTTCGGGCGATTCCAGGGTCGGGAAGTGCGACACGCCCGGCTGCAGGCGGTAGTAGGTGAACCAGGGGTTTGCCTCGGCGGCCTGTTTGTGCAGGGCTTCGTATTCTTCGGTCGCAGGCTGCGAGAATATGTGCGCCACAGGGCGCGACGGCGCCAGCGCCATGATGCGTTTCAGCGGCGTTTCCCACTCGTTGTGAACACCTTCGATCACGCGGCAGGAGCGGACCCACATCTCCTGGCCGTATTCTTCGAATTCCTTGTAGCAGTGATCGATCACGTCCTGGGACTGGGTGCCGCCGATCCAGATCTTGTAAAGGTGGTTGCGCACCTCGCTCCAGTGTTCGTCGGTTTGGCCGCGCTTGATGCCGTCGTGGAATTCCTGCGGCGGGTTCATCGCCCAGTCGGTCACGATGCAGCGCGGGATTCGATCCGCACCCAGTTTGTCTGCCAGACCGATGTTGACCCAGCCGCCGTGCGAGCAGGAGACCAGGACAGCCTGTTTGATGCCCTTCTGGTCCAGAACCGCGGCCATATCCTCAATCAGCTCAGCGGCGCCGAAATCGCCGTCATAGGCCAGGCCTTCGCGGTGGCCGCGATAGTTCACCTGCAGAACGTGATAGTGTTCGGCGAGCAGCGGGATTACATGGCGGTAGAGCCGGTCGTCCTGGCACCAGCCGGTCATCAGCAGTAGCGTTGTTTCGCCTGATCCGGCTTCTTGAAATTGCAGCGTGTTGTTGCCTACTTGGATTTCTTGCACTTGAGAGCACTCCTGTTTTGCATGTGCTGGCTGGGACGGGTCCGGTTATTGCGGTTGTTGTATCCGGCCGCCCCGCCATGTCCGGTCCGCTTGCAAAGAGCCGTCTTTGGCTGCGGACTCCGCGTGATCTGCTGCATCCGCCGGCAGGGCCGGGGATGCCTTGGTTTCCTGCCAGAAATCTACCGGTGAGGTGCGAGCGGAGATAATGAATTTGGGGGCTTGCGGTATAACTGCCGGGCTATGCGGGCGGCCGTTCATTCCGGCTGCAGCGCGCCTGTTTCGCCCTCGCTTTCCAGCGCCACGGCTTCCTCCAGCTCGTCGACAAAAATGTCGCGCAGCTGGTCCACCACCCGGTCCGAGCGCCAGATTGCAACCAGGGGCCCGACGGAGAGCGGCAGCTCGCAAGGCACGATCCGCAAGCCATGGCTGCGCTCAAGCGCCTTGGCGACGCATTTCGGCATCATCATGATCGAGTCGGTGCTGCGGACCAGCCCGGTGTTGATCGGGATCGACAGCGACACCACCGAGGTTTCGCTCAGCTGCGCGCCCATCGCAGAGACTTCCAGCTCCAATTGCATGCGGACATGGTTGTCCTTGGGTGGAAGCACCCAGGGATAATCGAGCAAATGCCGGAAGGCAGGGTCACCGGCTTCTTGCAGCAATGGATGCCCCTGGCGGACAACGGCGACAATCCGGTCCCGGGTGATGCCGTTGATGGTGTGATGGCCTTGCTGGGCGGTATAGGGATAGCGGCCGATCACCACGTCCAGCTGGCCGCTGTCCAGCTTTTCGATCAGGTCCTCCATCTTGCCGGTGTCGATCACCAGAGTCAGGCCCGGTGCTTTGGCCTTGGCCTGGATGATCGCCTGGTTGATCGCCTCCCAGTCGGAAATCAGCGAGAACACCCCCAGCCGCAGGCTGCCGGTGTCGCCGCGCAGGGTGGCCTCCAGATCGTCCTGCATGCGCTGGATATCCGCCAGCACGTTGCGGCCATGGCGGATCACCACCTCGCCGGCCGGGGTAGGGCGGGCGCCGTAGGGGGTGCGGTCGAACAGGCGCTCGCCAATGTCCTCCTCGATCACCGTGAGTGCCTTGGAAATTGCCGGCTGAGTGATGTGCAGCTTGTCGGCCGCGCGCAGCAGGTTGCCCATATCGGCAATGGCCAGAACAACCTGGATCTGCCGGATCTTCAGGCGGAGGCGGATGGGCTTCATGGTCTTTCCCTCCGTTTGCCAGCACGGTCCCGCACCCGCTGGGCAAACACGTCTTGGGGGCAGCCCCGAAGGGCTGCCGCAGGAGCCGGTGTCAGGACATGATGCTGACCGGCCAGGTCACCAGTTGCGGGAACAGGTACAGGATGACGATCGCCAGCACGTCGCAGATGATGAAGGGCGTGGCGGCCTTGTAGATGTCGTTCATCGTGGTGCCCTTGGGGGCGACCGCCTTCATCACAAACAGCGCACCGCCCAAGGGGGGCGAGGTCGATCCGGTCTCAATCGCCACCAGATACATGGCGGCAAACCAGATCGGGTCATAGCCGAACTGGATCACCACCGGCACGAAGATCGGCAGTGTCACCAGCATGATCGGGATCGGTCCCATGAACATGCCGAGGAACACCACGGTGGTGATCATCACCAGAACGACAGAGCCAGAGGAGATCGGAAGGTTGACGATGGTCTGCACCATACCCTCGGTGGCGCCGGTGAAGGCCAGGATTTGGGTGAAAGCGACGGCGCCGGAGACGATCATCAACAGCATCACCGAGATATTGGCGCTGCCGAACATCGACTTGCTGAAGGCCTCCCAGGTAAGGCGGCGTTTGGCGGCGGCCAGGAGCAGGGTGGCCACAGCACCGGTGGCGGCGGCCTCACTGGGGGTGGCTACCCCCATGAAAATCACCCCGACGACTGAGAAGATGATGACACCCAGCGGCACGATGTTGACCGCAGTGGCCGAGAGCTTTTCGGACAAGGGCACCGGTTCCACGTCAAAGGAGGGCGCAACATCCGGCTCGATGGTGCAGCGGATCAGGATGTAGGCAGTGTAGAGCGCGGCCATCAGCAGCCCGGGCAGGATGATCGCGATCAGGATCTTGCCGATGGAAAGTTCGGCGACCACCCCCAGTACCACCGCCAGCGAACTGGGCGGGATCATGATGGCGAGGCCGGCAGACCCCAGGATCGGCCCCAGCGACATCGGCTTCTTGTAACCGCGCTTCTCCATTTCCGGCACCAGGGAGGAGCCCAGAAGGGCAATCGAGCCCATGGAATTGCCGGTCAGGGTGGAAAACAGCACGCCGCCGCCCACCGCCATGAAGGCCAGCCGCCCGCGCAGCTTGCCGAACCATTTGTCGATAGTGTCCATCAGGTCGACCGCGATCCGCGACTGGAACATCGCCTCGCCCATGATCATGAACAGCGCCACCGGCACCAGCGTGAAGGTCGACAGCGAGTCGACGATGTTCACCACCAGCTGCTCGACCCCGCTCATGCCGCCGAACAGCATGTAGGCGCCGATGAGGTTCACCAGCAGGAAGGAGAAGGCGACCGGCAGCCCCAGCATCATGAAGGTGAGCAAGCCGCCGGTGATCAGGGCGATAACCCAATACCATTCCATGTCAGGCCCCTTTCGCCTGGACAATTGTCCGCAGGAGTTTGCCGGCAAACTGCAGAGCCATCAGCAGCATCACGCCGGGAAAGATGAGTGAGATCCAGTATTTCTGCGGCGCCATGACCGAGGCTTCGCGCACACCGGTGGCGGCCTGGTCCAGCACCACCTGCAGCCCGGCATAGGCCAGCGCCAGGCACAGCAGGGCACCTGCGGTGTTGTTGAAGACCGCCAGCAGCAGCTTGGGGCCGCTGCGCACTGCGTCATAGATCAGGTCAATGGTCACATGCTGGTTCTTCTCCAGCAGGTAAGGCGCCCCCAGGAAAGTCAGGTAGACCAGCCCGTATTCGGCAACCTCGATCACCCACAGCCGGGAGACGCCAAGGAAAGTGCGCGAGAAGACCTCGAAAAAGATGATGAGAGCGATCACTGACAAGACGCAGGCCCCCAGGACCGCCAATATCAGGTTGATCCGGCTCAGCAGCCGGCTGCTTCGTTCGTATAGTTCTGGCATGGGGCTTGTCCCGTTTGAACAAAGGGCCGGGCGCAGCTGCCCGGCCCTCAATCGGTGTGGGGCTGTCGTTATTCGCTCAGCATCTGGCGCAGTTCGGCGGCGGTTTCCGGGTCAATTGACTTGGCGACGGTTTCCCAGGCGGACTCCATGGCCAGGCCCTGGTATTTCTCCTGCTCGGCCGCGGGCAGATCATAAAGGGCATAGCCGGCCGCCTCCATCTCGCCGAAGGCGTCGCTGATCACGCCGCTCCAGCTGGCGTCGATACGCGGCGCGAGGTCGTTGCGGACAAAGTCGACGATGCGGGCCTGCAGCTCTTCCGGCACCTCGTTCCAGGCGTCCTGGTTGACCACAGCGTTAAAGCCGCCCTGGTAGAAGCCCGGGGTCACAACCTGTTTCACCACACCCTTGAACTGGTCGCCCCAGCCCACCGGGCCGAAGACAAACCCGTCAATCGCGCCGCGCTCCATGGCGGTGTAGATCTCGCCGATCGGCAGCACCAGCGGCGCTGCGCCCAGGGCTTCGACCATCGGCTGCACGGTCGGGAAAGAGCGGATGCGGCGGCCCTTCAGGTCTTCCAGGGTTTCAATCGGCTCGCGCAGGTAGAAGTGGAACTTGATCTCCGAGGCCGGCACCGCGCCCAGGTAGAACAGCCCGCTGCCTTCGTGCAGCGCTTGCATCTTCTCGTTGAAGCCCGCCGCGTTCACGCCGTCATAGCCTGCATTGGTGAAGTAGCGGGTCTTGGCCGCCGGAACCAGGCCCGCATAGAAGCTGGGGTCGGTGAAGGCGATATCGATGGCGCCGTTGCGGGCGGCGTCGGCCTGGCCGAACATCTGGATCACTTCCGGGCCGCCGCGCCAGTTGATCTGGAACTCGCCCTCGAATTTGGCGTTGATCTCGTCAATGAAGATCTTGAACCCGTGCGACAGGTTGTGGGTCTTCGGGGTCATCGTCACCGCGTTCATGGTGATCTCTTCCGCAACCGCAACAGGGGCCATCATCATGGCGCCAACGGCGGCAAACGAGGTAAGAAGGCTCTTCATTGTCATACTCCCTTTGATGTGAGCCGGCCCGCCCGGCCTGACGGCAGGACAAACCGATCCAGTCCCATCCGGGCTTTCCGGCGGGATGGTGTGAATTGATGTCCGGTGAGGGGGGCTTAGGACGGCCTCAAGACCTAGGGGCCGGACCTAATGCCGTGATCGGACAGTTCCGCGTGTTTCGTCTTTGCGCGCCAGCACCCGTGGCGGCTCAGGGCCTCTTCAGCAGGCCCCGGGAGAGCGCGGGCTTCCATTGCGCCGGGCTTCTGCAATTTGCCCGTTGGCCTATGGCCTGCCTCCCGGATGGCAGGTTACTGAGCGGTCCGGCCGAAAGGTAATGAATTGGCGGCCCGGCGGTATAACCAAGCGATAGTGTCGCCTCCTTCTGTCTGGCTTTTGCCCGCGGCGGGGGCCGGGACATCTTGCAAAGGTCGGCTTTCAAGCTGACAAAGGCCGCTGAGCTGATCCACTGTTTTTCTCTTTGTTTTCATAATTGTAATCTTGGCTCCAAGTGGCCTCGCGGTATGCGTGTCAGGCAGGCGGCCGCAGCATGTCTTCGATCTCAGCGGCCAGGCCGAGCAGGGCTTCATCGCTGCCGGAGGGGGCAACCAGTTGAACGCCAACAGGAAGTTCCGAGCCGGTCAGATGGTGAACCGGCAGCGACAGCGCGGGCGTTCCGGCCAGATTGAAGGGGGCGGTATAGGCCATCAGCGCCTGCCGTTCCGATCCGCTCCAGCTTCCGATTGCCAGATCCTTCTGGCCGCGCAGGGGGGCGGTGCAAGGGCATGTGGGGAGAATCAGGAAATCGTAGTCTTCGAAAAGCTGCTCGAGATCGGACTGGAACTGCCAGGTCCGTTGGCGGGCCTCTGTCAGATCGGAGATGGTTTTCGCTTGCGCCAATTCGATCCGCGAGGCGGTCTCGGCCTGATAGGTCTCGCGGATGAACTCCGGATCATGCCGCGCGCTGTGCTCGGTGCCGGCCTCGACGAGCACGGTGTCGGCAAAGGCATCGAACAGGCCGTCGAACATGTCCGTATCCTGCAAAGGTGTAATGCGGGCCAATGGTTCTAGCTGTCGACAGAAGGCCTCGAAGGCGGCGGCGGTGGCTGCATCAGTTGGGACCGGTCGCAGGTAAGGGAAGGCGGCGATCCGGAGCTTTTCCGGCGGGCGCTGCGGCGCCATTCCAAATACAGCGGATAGCGTAAGGACGTCTTCCATTGCAGCGCCAAGGATCCCAGGGTGGTCCAATGACTTTGCCAGCGGGAAAATCCCTTGCGAGGACAGCCGGTTATAAGTTGGTTTGAACCCTACGGTGCCGCATAGGGCTGCTGGAATGCGGACCGAACCGCCGGTGTCGGTGCCCAGCCCGGCGCTTACCGCACCATAGGCGATGGCCGCCGCCATGCCGCCGCTGGAGCCGCCGGGGATCCGGGATGTGTCATGCGGGTTGAGGGTGTCGCCAAAGGTTTCGCTGGCCGTAGTGACGCCCCAGGCGAATTCGTGGGTGGTGGTTTTGCCGGTGATGATGGCGCCCGCCTCGCGCAGGGTCCGCACCACGGCGGCATCGCGGTCAGGCACATTGCCGACAAAGGCCTGCGAACCATAGCGGGTCTCGCAGCCAGCGGTGTCGATCATATCCTTGACCGCAACCGGCACCCCTTCCAGCGGGCGGGGGGTGCCGTTCTTGTAGCGCTGCTCGCTTTCGGTTGCCGCGATTAGCGCATCTTTCCTGTTCAGCACCGAGAAGGCGTTGATGTCGATCCGGCAGCGCTTGGCCCGGGCCAGGGCTTCACGGGCGGCGTCCATCGCGCTGAGTTCCCCGCTTTTGAGCCCGGCGAGGGTATCGGGGACCGAAAGCGCGCGCTCCTTGCCCCGCAGCATCACCAGATGGCCTCCAGCAGCTTGTCCAGTTTGCTGGCAGCATCCCCGCCCAGATCGGCGACCTCGTTGGAGTAGCTTTCCTGCAGCAAGCGGGAGACTTCCGGCAGTTTATCGCGGGACAGACCAAAGGCGCTGATCTTGCTGGGCAGACCCAGCGAATGGACCGCCTGTTCAATCCGGTCTGCCAGCGCCTGAGCGGCATCGCCGCGTTCACCGGCCGCCACAAACCCGTTCAGCTTCTCGCCGTACATTTCAGCACAGGCGCGGATCACCGGCGCCAGCGTGATGCACGACGTCATGCTGTGCGGCAGTTCGAACGTGCCGCCAAGGATGTGGCCGATACGGTGGCTGAGGCCATAGATCATTGAGGCAGGTGTGAAATAACAGTACCAGCCGCCCAGCTGCAGCTGTACGAGGTCCGCGTCGGTTATGAGGCCTTGCGCCAAAGCTTCTTGCGTGCTGAGCTCTGCAGGCCAGCGTTCCAGCACCGACAAAAAGCGGTTCACGCCGTCGGCAGCGATGATCGCGTGCGGGTGGTCCGCCGCAACCTTGCGCATGCCTTCGACGGCATGGTCGATGCCCTTGATGGCGGAGGACAGCAGCAGCCCGCGCGGCGCGGTGCGCAGCAGCACCGGGTCCAGTGCAACAACCTTGGGCGTGGTTTCCCGCACCGCGTAGCTGCGTTTGAACAGCTGCGGGCCGTCGGTCTCGGTGATGCCGAAGTAATGGGAATATTCCGAGCCGGAGACCGTGGTCGGCAGGGCAGCGATAGGCAGATAGCGCCCGGCCTCCTGGTGGTGCAGGTAAGAAACCGCCTTGGCCGCGTCCAGTACCGAGCCGCCGCCAACAGCGATGATCGAGCCCGCGTTCAGCCGTTTGCACTCCTCCAGCGCCGCGCGGATGCCAGTGTCGGGCGCATGCGCGGGCAGGTCGGTGACCAGGCCCAGGTGCGTTTCGGCCAGAAGCGGCAGCACATATTCCTGCGCCAATGCTTCCAGCACATCGGCCACAAAGACTACCGGACGTGTGATGCCGAATTCCGGAAACCGGCTCAAAGAGGCCGGCAGGCTGTTCTCGCCCCAGAGGATTGTTTCTTGCGGTAGGGAAATGAAGTGGCCCATGCTGTGCCTCACCCGTTCGAAATGTTTGGAAATTCAAGATGCCAGGCCGGCGGTCGAGGGTGCGCCGCCGGCCTGTCCGCACTTGGCGCTTAGTCCGGCAGCCGGGGAGTGGGTGCCGGCCGCAGCGCTGCGGCGCGTTCGATTTCGGTGCGGTCCGCTTCATGCTCTTCCGAAAGACAAAGCGACTGGCCCAGCGAATCCGCGTCTTCGTCGATGGTGAAGTCCGAGGGCGTGGAGACGGCGCAGATATGGCCATCCGGGTCCAGGAAGTGGAACTGCTGCGAATAGACCGCGTTCTGGATGCCGGAAACCTCGACGCCCGATTTGATCAGGCGGTCGCGTTGGTCGGCCAAGGCGGCGTCGTTTTCCACTTCGAGGGTGAAGTGGTGGGTGAGGCCGGTGCCCAGGCGGCCCTTGGCATAGTTGGGCAGGCCAAAGAACGTCAGCACCGAGCCCGGCGACAGATCGTCATCGCAGGCGTAGTAGTAGTGGGTGCCGCCTTTTTCATCCAAGTAATCGGTCTTTTTGATCAGGTGCAGGCCAACGGTTTCGACAAAGAACTTTTCGGTCCGTTCGGCGTTGCTGGAGATCGAGGTGATGTGGTGGAAGCCGCGCATCGCATAGTCGCTGGTGATGGTGCTGCAGTCATGCGGCCAGGTTTCCGAGGCCACCGCCAGCTCGCTGCGGCCGCCGACCAGGTTTTCCTCCGGCTGCGGGCAGAACTTGGAGCCCAGCACGGCCTCGTCGTGGCCGAAGCCCGGTTCGGAGGTAGCGATTTCGATGATCGCGCCATCGGGGTCGCGCAGATAGATCGCGTGGAAATAGTTGCGGTTGTAGGGGCCGGTGCAATGGATGCCCATGTCGGTCAGGCGGCGCTTCCATTTCAGCAGGCCGTTGCGGTTCGGCACATGCAGCGCCAGGTGGTGGTTGGTGCCGGCACCCCAGCGGCCCTTGGGATCGCCGACACGCGGGTTGGCAACGCCGTCCTTGGTGGCATCCGGGTCCACAAAGCCTTTCTCGGGCATCATGTAGAAAATCGGGTTCCACTCGACATAGGTCACGGTCTCGGTGCGCTTGGGCTCGCCTGGGAACTGCTCAAAGCCAAAAGTGACCACCGGCAGATGCGCATCATTGTGGTGCACGGTGCGCTTCAGCACCTTCATCCCCAGCGCCTTGGTATAGAACTCCTCCGAGCGCCGGATGTTTGAGCAAACGAAAGTCTGGCTGTTGACGCCATTGATCGTCATGTTGTTCATGGATTTTCTCCTGATTTCATGGGGCTATGCCCATATCTGGTTGGTTCGCGCACACGGGGCATTGGCCGCGTGGCCGGAGGGTCAGTCCGCGCGTTTCGGGTGTTTCGTGATCTCGAAGCGGTCTTGGTTCGGGGCGCTGGCGGCCGGGGCAATGCACCGTTGCGGGCCAGGCGCTGGCAGGGGGCAGAGCGGATAAGGTTTCAGCTGGCAGGCTTTGGGGGAAGCGATGGCCTGGGGCGGCCATCGCCGGTGTTTGGTGCGTTACTCGGCTTCGGACTCTTTGCCGATGCCCATCCGCGGCAGCACGTCATGCCCTTCCATGCGGTGCTTGATGACGGCGGCGATGTGGACAACAACCACCGCCAGCATCGTGTAGGCGACCCACAAGTGCCAGGTGGCCAGCAGGTTCTCGAGCACTTCGCTTTCGATGGTCGGGAACAGCTTGGGCATCGCAATGCCGCCCCACCAGGTCACGCCGTGGCCGCCGAAATCGGTCTCAGCCCAGCCGATGAACACCGCCATCGCGGGCAGGATATACAGCAGCGCGTGGCCGATCTTGGAACCCTTGGCCTCCAGCGGCGACAGCCCCTCGGGCTCGGCCGGGCGCGGTGCGGTCAGCAAGAGCACAAAGCGCCAGATCAGCAGCATGCCGATAGTCACGCCGGTCCAGATATGCAGGTCGAACAGAGTTTCCTGCAGCGGGCTGTCTTCTTCGACAAGCTCCACCATCGAATAGCCGCAGACCCACATGAAGAGAAAGCCTGCAGCCATCAGCCAGTGCAGCATCCGCGCTGTCTTGCTATATTTGGTGACCGTTTGGTCTGTTGTCGCCATCTTCCTATCCTCCCTGGGTAGCGGCTGTCGTTTAGATGCACCGATTGGCTCTGCGCCCGGGGTGCGGGGCAGATTGGCCAACCGGCAGGGCCGGGATGAAGTCCGGCGGTTAGAAGGGGCCGATCTTCAGCAGCTTTTCGGCGTTCTTGTGGGCGATCTTCTCTTTGGTGGCCGCTGGCAGATCCACGGCGTTGAACCAGTCGGCTCCCAGCTTGTTGCTGACAAAGGGGTAGTCGACCGAGAACATCACCCGGTCCTCGCCCATCACCGACAGCGCCAGGCGCAGCAGGTCATCCGAGAAGAATGCGCTGGTTGTGATCCAGAAATTATCGTTGAAGTACTGCTGGACAGGTTTCTGCAGCTTGCCCTTGGTGATCGCGGTCAGATCGTCGCCGAAGCGGTAGTAGTAGAAGGGGATCGCCTCGCCCATATGGCCGATGATGATCTGCAGCTTCGGGTATTTGTCAAAGATCCCGCGGCAGACCAGGCGCAGCGAGCAAATGGCCACTTCCTGGTGCCAGCCATAGCCTGGCCCGCTGAGGATGTTGCTGACCCATTGGTCATCCAGGTCGTTGTAATACAGATCCTTGGCCGCATCGGTGGCAAAGTTCGGGTGGATGTAGATCGGAACCCCCAGCGCCTCAGCCCGTTCCAGCAGCGGCGCATACATCGGGTCGTCCAGGAACTTCCCGTTGGTGAAGCCATAGACCATGGTGCCGAGGAAACCGTAGTCGCGCACGGTGCGTTCCAGCTCATCGGCTGAGGCCTCGGGCGAGGCCAGCGGCAGTACCGAGAAAGCGCGGAACCGGTCCGGGTAGGCAGGGATCACCTCTTTCGCCAGCCAGTCGTTGATCTTACGCGCAAAGGCGATGCCTTCTTCGCTGGGCAGGTTTTGGGCGCCGGGGGTCAGCGCCGACAGCACCTGGATGTCGATACCGGCCTCATCCATATGGGCAATCCGGCCAGCGCCCACATCGTTGATGTCAAACCGGGGATAGCCTTTGGCAAATTTGATGCCGTTCAGCTCTTGCATCTCGGGGGTCGCAAAATGCTCCTCCAGACCAATCAAGAACATATATGTCTCCTTACGAGCCTTCCGCCGCGGACTTGGCTGACATCCGACAGCCTCTCCGGACCCTGTGTTAAGCTCCGGACGCCGGGCGGTAGCCCTGCGTCCGGAGTTGGCCTGTCCTGCACGCCGCCACGCAGATGCGATGCGCAGAGACCGGCCGTTTCCCAGGCTATCTATGAATGAGGGGCTGCGGTCCGTCGATTGAATGTTGGAACAGGCGGCTTGTGCCTTTGGTTATATGCCTTTGTTTCTAATGCCTTGGGTTCACGCAGCAGAAAGGCCCCGCCGGAAACCGGCAGGGCCTTGAGTTACAAGAGACTGTTTCAGAGGCGGATCAAACCCGCTCCAGCGCAATGGCGATGCCCTGGCCGACTCCGATGCACATTGTGCTGAGGGAGCGCTTGCCGCCGTTAAGCGACAGCTCAAGCGCAGCGGTACCGGTGATACGGGCGCCGGACATGCCCAAGGGGTGGCCAAGTGCAATGGCGCCGCCATTGGGGTTCAGCCGTGGGTCGTCGTCGGCAATGCCCAGGTCGCGCAGGGTCGCGAGGCCCTGGCTGGCAAAGGCCTCGTTCAGCTCGATCACATCGAAATCGGCCTGGGTCAGCCCCAGCCGCTGCATCAGCTTTTTCGAGGCTGGCGCGGGGCCGAAGCCCATGATCCGCGGTGCAACTCCGGCAGTTGCGCCGCCCAGTACCCGGACGACGGGGGTGAGGCCATGCGCCTTGATTGCCGCTTCAGAGGCGAGGATCAGCGCCGCAGCGCCGTCATTCACGCCTGAGGCATTGCCCGCCGTCACGCTGCCGCCCTCGCGGAACGGTGCGCGCAGCTTGGCCAGCGCCTCCTGCGTGGTGCCGGGGCGGGGGTGCTCGTCTGCCTCAACGGTGACCGGAGCGCCCTTGCGCTGCGGGATCACTACCGGTGTGATCTCTTGTGCGAGGCGGCCGCTGGCTTGGGCTGCTCCGGCTTTCTGCTGCGAGCGCAGGGCAAAGGCGTCCTGATCGGCACGGCTGATGCCGAACTCCTCGGCTACGTTCTCGGCCGTCTCCGGCATCGAGTCGACGCCGTATTGCGCCTTAATCAGCGGGTTGACGAAGCGCCAGCCGATGGTGGTGTCATGCACCTCATTGGCGCGGGAGAAGGCTGCTCCGGCCTTAGGCATCACAAACGGCGCGCGGGTCATGCTCTCGACGCCGCCGGCAATCACCAGATCAGCTTCACCAGCCTTGATCGCGCGGGCCGCGGTGATCACCGCATCCATGCCCGAGCCGCAAAGCCGGTTCATGGTGGTGCCGGGCACGCTGTCGGGCAGGCCCGCCAGCAGCGCCGACATGCGGGCCACGTTGCGGTTGTCCTCGCCGGCCTGGTTGGCACAGCCATAGATCACCTCGTCGACCTGGGCCCAGTCGATATCGTGCTTGGCCATCAGGGCCTTCAGCGGCACTGCGCCCAGATCGTCGGCCCGTACCTGGGCCAGCGCGCCGCCGAAACGGCCGATGGGGGTACGGATGTAGTCGCAGATGTATACGTCTTGCATAAATGGACCTCCTGTCACAGCGCAGGCACAATCAGATCGCGGACGGTGCCGTCAACTTTGAGCTCGGCGCCGGTCACCGCCTGCAGATCGTCGAAATAGATCGCCGGGAGTTTCTCGCGCAGGACAAAGCGGCCGTCTTCGATGTCTATCACAGCCAGCGAAGTATAGACCCGGGTCACACAGCCGACGCCAGTCAGCGGCATGGTGCAGGCGGTCATCAGCTTGGGTTCGCCTTTCTTGGTGATGTGGTCGGTGATCACCGCCACCCGCTTGGCCCCATGCACCAGATCCATGGCACCGCCGACGGCCGGAACCCCGCCCTTGCCGGTGGACCAATTCGCCAGGTCGCCGTTCTGCGCCACCTGATAGGCGCCAAGGATGGCCACATCCAGATGGCCGCCGCGCACCATGGCAAAGCTGTCGGCATGGTGGAAGAAAGCCGATCCGGGCTTCAGCGTGATCGCCTTCTTGCCTGCATTGATCAGATCCCAGTCCTCTTCGCCCGCTTGCGGCGCCTCGCCAAAACCCAGCACGCCGTTTTCGGTGTGAAAGACGGCTTCCCGCCCGGCAGGCTGGAACTTGGCCACCATCTCGGGGAAACCGATGCCAAGGTTCACATAGGCGCCGTCCTCGATATCCTGCGCCGCGCGCCAGGCGATCTGTGCATTAGAGAGTTTGATGTCGTTGATGGCTGCGCTCATGGGTAGACGGCCTCCTGCCGGTTGAGGATCTCTTCCTGCTGCGGGATGGCCGCCTCAGTGACGCTGTTCACAAAGATGCCGGGGGTGACCACTTGTTCCGGATCGATGCCGCCCGGCGGCACGATGCGCGAGACCTGGGCAATCGTATGCGCCGCCGCGGTCGCCATCAGCGGGTTAAAGTTGCGCGCGGCCATCCGGTAGGTGAGGTTGCCCAGCGGGTCGCCCAGCTCGCCTTTGATCAGGGCAAAATCCGCCTTCAGCCAGCGTTCCTGCACATATTGGCGGCCGTTGAATTCTGCCACCGGCTTGCCCTTGGCCAGATCGGTGCCAAAGCTGGTTGGCGTGTAAAACGCCGGGATCCCGGCGCCGCCCGCGCGGATGCGTTCCGCCAGGGTGCCCTGGGGCACCAGCTCCAGCTCGATTTCGCCTGCCAGATAGAGATCGGTGAACACCTTCGGGTCGGCCGAGCGCGGGAAGGAGCAGATCATCTTCCGCACCATGCCCTGCTCGATCATCGCGGCAATGCCGACATGGCCGTTGCCCGCATTGTTGTTGATCACGGAGAGGTCCTTGGGGCCCCTGTCGATCAATGCATGAATCAGTTCGATCGGCGCGCCGGAACCGCCAAACCCTCCGATCATCACCGTTGCGCCATCCTGGATGGGCGCAACCGCTTCCGCCAATGCGGCGACTGTCTTGTCCATTGCTTCTCTTGCTCCTGTGCTGCCCGGGGCGGGCAGGGGTGATGGCAGGAAGCTAGGCAGCCGTATCCGGACGGGCGAGGAATGCTGTTCGGATATTGATATTTGTTCAATCATCGCTCAAAGATGTTCACATGATGAACAAATCAACAGATTTTGTAGCCTCTCTGGCCAAGGGGCTGCGGGTGATCGAAGCGTTTCAAGCCGAGAAGCCACGACTCAGTATCACCGATGTGGCGCAGGAAACCGGGCTGGACAGGGCCACTGCCCGGCGCTGCCTGCTGACACTCGCTGAGCTGGGTTATGCCGACTACGACGGCAAGTTCTTCTCGCTGACACCGCGGATTCTGCGGCTGGGGGTTGCAGCGCTGGCCTCGATGCCGCTGCCGCAAATCGTGCAGCCCTGGCTGGACCAGCTGTCTGAACGGGTGGGACAATCCTGTTCGGTGGCAATCCTGGAAGGCACTGAGATCCTCTATGTCGCGCGCGCGGCGCAGCGGCGGGTGATGTCGATCGGACTGATGCCGGGCTCGCGGCTGCCCGCCTTTTGCACCTCGATGGGACGGGTGCTGCTGGCGGCGCTGCCCCGGGAAGAGGCGAGGGAGATCATCGAGAACTCCGACCTTTCGCCGCGCACCCCTCACAGCCTCACAGGGATCTCTGATCTGATGCAGGAGCTGGACCGCGTCCGCTTGCAGGGCTACGCACTGGTTGATCAGGAGGTCGAGCTGGGCCTGCGCTCGCTGTCGGTGCCCTTGCTGAACCAGCGCGGAGAAACCGTAGCGGCGCTGAACATCGGCCTCGCAGCCTTGCAGCCGGGCGCGGGAGCTGTGGTGGCGGAATATCTCGACGGGCTATTGCGGGTGCAGGAGGGATTGAAACGGGTTCTCCGCTAGGTTTCTGCCCGAAGCCGTTCTGCCCAGCGGATGGATCTGCAGCCTGAGAAGCTGCCGGATCCATTGGGAAACCAAGAGTTTTGGCGGTGATTTTGGTAGGCCCGGCAGGATTCGAACCTGCAACCAAAGCGTTATGAGCGCTCTGCTCTAACCGTTGAGCTACAGGCCCGCCATGGTTCTGTGGTTAGGAAATGGTGCGGGAGAGGTCAAGCGGTGATTGCAGGATGGGCCGGTGAAACCTCCGGCGGTGTCCGGAGCAGCCGCTCCAGACGGGCCACGGTGTTTTCAATGGTCAGGTCGCGGCGGCGGTCGGGCGTGCGGCGGGAGGGGTATACGGCAAAGACCTCCTTGAACGGAGCCTCGTAGCCAGGCAGAACCTGTTCGTATTCTCCAGTTTCCAGCTGTTCCTCAATCATGAAACGCGGCACGCGCGTATAGCCGGACCCGCTGCTGACCGCGTGCATGATCAGGTCCGGATCATCCGCCGTAAAGCCAACCTGCACCGGCGCAGGGAATTCTTTGCCGTCCCGGCGCAAAGGGAAGAAGCCGCGGGTCTGATCCTCGTGGTGCTGGATGAACTTGAGCCGCTGGAGTTCCTCGGGCTTTTGCGGCCGGCCCTCGCGGTCCAAGTATTCGGGGGTGGCAAACAAAACCGTTTCCAGGGTCGAAATCTTGCGTCCGAACCCGTCGGTATCGCCCAGCCGCCCGGTGCGGATCGCTAGATCGTAGCCTTCGCGCACCACGTCGACCAGCCGGTCCTCCAGCCGCATCACGATGTTCAGATCGGGATGGTCGCGGTTCATCTCCAGCAGCATTGGTCCGATCACGCTGCGGCCCAGGAAGGAATTGACGCTGATGCGGAAGGTGCCCGAGACGCTGCCTTCGAGGGCATCCAGTTCAGCTGTCATCCGGTTGTAGCCGGTCAAGAGAGCTTGCGCATGGCTGTAGATCAGATCTCCCGCGCGGGTGGCGTGGATGCCTTTGGCGGTGCGGTGCAGCAATTGCAGGCCGACCAGGGCCTCCAGCTGTTTGATCTGCTGGCTCACCGCCGATTGGGTGATGCCGCGGCGCTGGGCGGCCTTGTTCAGACTGCCTTCATCCAGGGCAATTGCAAAGGTTTCGAGCAGGGTGAGCCTGTCCATCTTGACCTATCAGTGTTGCTAATACCCGCTATCGGCGTTTCAGGACTGCAAGCGCTGGAACGGCGGGATTATCTCCGGGAAGCAGGAAATTTCTCCTGAACCAGATATCGGAGTTTCTTATGACAATCAATCGTAGAGCGGTTTTGACAGGAATCGCGGCAGCTCCCGCTGCGGCATTGGCTGCCGGAGCGGGGCGCGCTTCACTGGCGGCAGAAGGGGCGGGCGGCACTGCACCGGTCGTTCACGCCTTCACTCTGGGCGAGGCCAGGATCACCGTGCTTCTGGACGGGCATCTGCCGCTGGGCACCCAGCTGTTCAATGGGTACGACGACGCCAGGGCTAAAGAGGTGCTGGCGCAGGGGCTGCACCGGCTGCAGGACGATGCGCTGCAGATCCCGGTCAACGGCTATCTGGTGGAGCGCGGCGGCCAGAAGCTGCTGATCGATACCGGCACCGCACAGCTGATGGGGCCGGGCCTGGGCGCGCTGGGCGCTGGGCTGGCCGCGGCCGGTGTGGCGCCGGAGGCCATTGATACGGTGCTGCTGACCCATATCCACCCGGACCACGCGGGCGGGCTGATCGCTGCGGATGGCTCTGCCGTCTTTGCCAATGCCGAACTGGTGGCGGCGCAGCGCGAATGGGACTTCTGGCATGACGACGCTATCCTGGCAGGCGTGCCGGACAGCAGCCGCGGTTTCTTTGATATGGCGCGGCGCTCGGTCGCGCCTTATGCGGACCGCATGCGGCTTCTGCAGGGGGAATCCGAGGCTGCGCCCGGCTTCACCGCGCTGGAACTGCCGGGCCATACACCGGGCCACACCGGCTTCATGCTGGATGCAGGCGGCGAGGGGCTCTTGTTCTGGGGCGACCTGATCCACAGCACCGCCTTGCAGTTTGCTTTGCCGGAGTGGACCATTGCCTTTGACACCGATCCGGCGCAAACGGCAGAAACCCGGCGGCGGATGCTGGACCGGGCCGCGGCAGACAATCTGCTGGTGACCGGCGCGCACCTGGACTTCCCGGCGCTGGGGCGGGTGCTGCGGCAGGGCGACGCCTATGCCTATCAGGCAGCGCCCTGGCAATTCGGCCTTTGAAGGCTGGAAAACTCCCGGAAACATTCACAGGAAAACAACCTGCCGCGCCGCCTTTATCGGCGCGGCAGAATCCCTTGTTTCCTTCTGATGCGCCTTGCGTTAAAGGCTGCGCAACCGAGTTGAAGGAGCCAAGTGATGACCAGCGGCAAGAACGGCCTGACCTATGCAGACGCAGGTGTGGACATTGATGCGGGCAACGCCCTGGTTGACCGGATCAAGCCGGCTGCCAAGCGCACCAACCGCTCCGGCGTGGCCAGCGGCCTGGGCGGCTTTGGCGCGCTGTTCGATCTGAAGGCCGCAGGCTACAACGACCCGATCCTGGTTGGCGCCACCGACGGTGTCGGCACAAAGCTGCGGATTGCCATCGACACTGGCGTGGTGGACGGCGTCGGCATCGACCTGGTGGCGATGTGCGTGAACGACCTGGTCTGCCAGGGTGCCGAACCCCTGTTCTTCCTGGACTATTTCGCCACCGGAAAGCTGGAAACCGACGTGGCCGCGCGCATCATCGAAGGCATTGCCGAGGGCTGCGTGCGCTCGGGCTGCGCGCTGATCGGCGGCGAGACTGCGGAAATGCCGGGTATGTACCCGGAAGGCGATTTCGACCTCGCGGGCTTTGCCGTGGGCGCAATGGAACGCGGCACTGCGCTGCCCCAAGGCGTGCAGGAGGGCGATGTGCTCCTGGGCCTGGCCTCTGACGGTGTGCACTCCAACGGCTACTCGCTGGTGCGCAAGCTGGTGGATGTCTCCGGCCTTAGCTGGGACGCAGACTGCCCGTTCGGCGAGGGCTCCCTGGGAGAGGCGCTGCTGACCCCGACGCGCCTTTACGTCAAGCAGTGCCTGGCAGCTGTGCGGGCAGGCGGCGTGCATGCGCTGGCCCATATCACCGGCGGCGGCCTGACCGAGAACCTGCCGCGGGTGCTGCCTGAGGATCTGGGCGCCGACATCGACCTGAACGCATGGGAACTGCCGCCCGTGTTCAAATGGATGGCAGAGACCGGCGGCATTGCCGAAGCAGAGATGCTGAAGACCTTCAACTGCGGCATTGGCATGATCCTGTCTGTCTCGGCCGACCGTGCCGATGCGCTGACCGAAGTGCTGGCCGCCGAAGGCGAGACCGTGACCCGCCTGGGCACCGTGACCGCAGGCGCCGGCATGCGTTATTCGGGCAAGCTGCTGTGAGCCACAAGAAAGTCGCCATCCTGATTTCCGGCGGCGGCTCCAACATGGTGTCGCTGCTGGACAGCATGACCGGGGACCACCCGGCGCGCCCCTGCCTGGTCTTGTCCAACAACGCCGATGCAGGCGGGCTGGCCAAGGCCGCAGCGGCGGGTGTGGCCACTGCCGTTGTAGACCACCGCCCGTTCAGGGACGACCGCGCAGCCTTTGAGGCGGAGCTGGTGAAGCCGATTTTTGAGGCCGGCGCAGACATCGTCTGCCTGGCCGGCTTCATGCGGGTGCTGACGGCCGGTTTCGTGTCGCAGTTCGAAGGCCGGATGCTGAACATCCACCCCTCGCTGCTGCCCAAGTACAAGGGTCTGCACACCCACGCCCGCGCGCTGGAGGCAGGCGACGCCGAGCATGGCTGCTCTGTGCATGAGGTGACGCCGCGCCTCGATGACGGGCCGCTTCTGGGCCAGGCCCGGGTGCCGGTGCTGGAAGGCGACACGCCCGATGCGCTGGCTGCACGGGTGCTGGTTGAAGAGCACAAACTCTATCCGGCGGTGCTGCGCCGTTTTGCCGCTGGAGACAAAACGCCGGTTCTGCTGAGCTGAGGCCCGGCTGATTGCAATGCCGGGGCCAAGCGCGTATCACGATCTGACCCCCACAAGATTGAAAAGCCGTTATTGATGAAAACTCTGACCACCACCGAAGACCTGCAGTCCTTTTGTGAAGCTGCTGCCCAGCATCCTTACGTCACGGTGGATACCGAGTTTCTGCGGGAGCGGACCTATTACTCCAAGCTTTGCCTGATCCAGCTGGCCTTTTCCGGCGACGGCGAAAACGACGCGGTTCTGGTGGACCCGCTGGCCGAAGGCATCTCGCTGGAGCCGCTTTATGAGCTGTTCCGCAATGAGAATGTCGTGAAGGTGTTCCACGCCGCGCGCCAGGATCTTGAGATCTTCTGGGTTGACGCGAATGTCTTCCCCAAGCCGCTGTTCGACACCCAGGTGGCGGCAATGGTCTGCGGCTTTGGCGAGCAGGCGGGCTATGAGACGCTGGTGCGCAAGATCGTCAAGCAGGGGCTGGACAAGACGTCCCGCTTTACAGATTGGTCGCGACGCCCTTTGAGCGAGGCGCAGAAGACCTATGCTCTGGCGGATGTGACCCATCTGCGAAAGATCTACGAATTCCTGGCAGCCGAACTGGACAAGAGCGGCCGTGCCCATTGGGTGACCGAGGAGCTGCAGGTCCTGACCGACCCGGCCACTTATGACATCCGTCCCGAGGACGCTTGGAAGCGGGTGAAAACCCGGACCAATTCCGGCAAGTTCCTTGCTGTGGTGCGCGAGCTGGCTGCATTTCGTGAATCTTATGCTCAAACCAACAACGTGCCGCGCAACCGGGTCTTTAAGGACGACGCACTGGTGGAACTGGCCTCGACCAAGCCGCGCAACCCGGGCGAACTGGGCGGATCACGCTTGCTGCTGCGCGAGGCCCGCAAAGGTGCCATTGCCGAGGGTATCCTGGAAGCGGTCTCCAAGGGTGTTGCCTGTCCGGCAGAGAAACAGCCCAAGGCTGACCGGAGCAAGGAAAAGCTGCAGGTGAACCCGGCGCTGGCGGACCTGCTGCGGGTATTGCTGAAAGCCAAGACCGAAGCCGAAGGCGTCGCGGCCAAACTGATTGCGCCAAGCGCCGACCTGGATGCAATCGCAGCCGGTCTGCGGGACGTCCCAGCACTCAGCGGCTGGCGGCGTGAGGTCTTTGGTGCTGATGCGCTGCGGCTGTGCGAAGGCAAGATCGGTCTCGCAGCCAAGGGGCAGGACGTGAAAGTGGTAGAGCTTTAAATTCCTGGAGCAGTCCTCTGGAAAGAAAAACGCCCGCAAATGCGGGCGTTTTTCTTGTTTGGGGGAGGGGGCGTCAGGTCAGCGCCGCCGGCTTTCCCGGGCGTTTTGTGCGCCGTTCACACGAACCGTGCGGATCCCTTCCAGGTCCTGATGCGACAAGGTCCGCGCCACATTGACGGTACGGCTGAACTCGCTTCCGGCCAGGGTTGAAACTTCCGGGTAAACAACCCGGAAGTCATAGGCGAGAACGCCTTCCTCTTCCACGTCTGAGCGGCGCAGTTCGACATCGAACGCACCCTGGCGGTCTGCAATTCCGGCCGCGCGGATAATGGCGCCGGAATTCGTGCGCTCGATCTGAAGTTCTGAAACCTGGCTTATCAGGACGCTTTTGTCCTTAGGCGGCTTCTTGGCAAAGATACCGCGGGCGTTGCTTTCCTGGGGCAGAAGCGGATTGGTGTTTGCCTGCACTGCAGCAGATGTTTCTGCCGCCGAGGATTTGCCAAACCAATTGGTCGGATTGATCCGAGAATCCTTCCAGCCGCAACCGGCCAGCACCAGCGCGCTTGCCAATGTGATCGCCAAAGCTTTGTGCATCTGTTCCCGCCCCAAAATAAATTCCTAGCAAGGGATTACCCGATTGGCTGCGCCTTGAAAAGCGGTTGAAATAGGGCTGGCAGCGGCTTAGTTGCTGAACTGCCCCTGTACGTATTTTGAGGATGGACAGCCGATGGCCGCAGCTGCCTTTGAAGAGATCGTGGAAGACTTCGAGTTCATGGAGGACTGGGAAGACCGTTACCGCCATGTAATTGATCTCGGCAAGGCGATGGAGCCGCTGGACGATGCGCTGAAGGTGCCTGCGACCAAGGTGGACGGCTGTGCCAGCCAAGTCTGGCTGCACGCGGCTGTCGAAGGCGGGGAATTCCGTTTTGACGGCGACAGCGACGCGATGATTGTGCGCGGCCTTATTGCGGTACTGCGGTGCCTCTACAATGGCCTGCCGGTGCAGGATGTGGCCGCAGTGGACGCCAAGGCCGAGCTGGGGCGGCTGGGGCTGAATGAGCACCTCTCCTCGCAGCGGTCCAATGGCCTGCGGGCGATGATCGAACGGGTTCGCGAAACGGCAATGGCGCAGGCCTGAGGCCGGCGTGCGAGGGGCCGGCCCCTCGCGCTCCCCGGGATATTTCCGGCAAGAGGAAAGGGCTAACCGGCCCAGTCAGTCATTGCGGCTTCGAGATCGCCATAGCCGGTGTGGCGGTGCTCGAATTCCAGCCCCATACGCGCGGCGCATTCCTGCGCCTTTTCAACCAGCTTGGGGTCGTGGATCTGTGATTGGTAGACCAGCTTGGTGTAGTTGCCGAACACCATGTCCCGCAGCTCAGGGTTCTTGTCGAGGCCCATCGGCCGCCAGACAAAGGCGTCAAACTGCTTGACCAGGAAATCGGTAAGGTAGAAGGCGGTGATTTCACCCTCATCCGCATGGCGCGCAAAAGTCTCATTGCCTTCGAAGAAGGAATAGCAATGCGGGCCCGCGACCATTTCGACGCCAAGTTCCGAGCATTTGCGCTCCAGCGCGCCGCCGGTTCCGCAGTCGGCGTAGACCACGAAGATCTTGTCATAGACCGCAGAATGCTTGGCCACCGCACCGTCAACGGCATCGACGATCTGCTCCGGGTAGAGGTGCAGCTTGGCGGGCAGGCAGGTGAGGTCGATATGTTCCATGCCGTTTGCGTCCTTGATGGCAAGGATCTCGCGCGCCAGCGCGCCGCAGGCAATCAGCAGGATGCGGCCGGTCTTCTTTTCGGGCGCGGCCAGGCCCTGTTCGGTGAGGGAGCTTTCCTCAAGCGTCCGCCCGGTCGGGGGGCGGAAGGCAGCCCGCTCAGTCAAGCGGGCTGCACGTCCTTTGCGTGCCAAATCAGGCGCTCATCGAGTTGTGCTTGCGCGACACCATGTCCTTGGCCATTTCCACGGCCACGGCTGCGTCACGGCAATAGCCGTCGGCACCGATTGCCTTGCCGAACTCTTCGTTCAGCGGGGCGCCGCCAACCAGCACGATGTAGTCGTCGCGCAGGCCCTGCTCGACCATGGTGTCGATGACCACTTTCATGTAGGGCATGGTGGTGGTCAGCAGAGCCGACATGCCGAGGATGTCCGGCTTGTGCTCTTCCATGGCTTCCAGGTAGTTCTCGACCGGGTTGTTGATGCCGATGTCGACCACTTCGAAGCCTGCGCCTTCCATCATCATGGAAACCAGGTTCTTGCCGATGTCGTGGATGTCGCCCTTCACGGTGCCGATCACCATGGAGCCGACGCGCGGTGCGCCGGTTGCGGCCAGCAGCGGCTTCAGGATGGCCATGCCGCCCTTCATCGCGTTTGCAG
Organism: Leisingera sp. ANG-M1; assembly: GCF_000813745.1. Taxonomy (GTDB): domain Bacteria; phylum Pseudomonadota; class Alphaproteobacteria; order Rhodobacterales; family Rhodobacteraceae; genus Leisingera. The sequence continues at coordinate 143,367 of NZ_JWLC01000008.1, forward strand.
CCAGCAGTACTTCCGGTACGAACAGGATGCCGTCGCGGAAGTCGGCGCCGACGATGGTCATGCCGCCAACCAGTGCTTCGGTGAGAATCTTGTAGGGTTCCCACTCGCGCGACAGAAGGATGTTCACGCCTTCTTCGATTTCCTCTTTGAGACCATCATAGAGGTCATCAAACATCTGTTGGACAAGTTCCTCGTCATCGAGTTCAGAGAGGATGATGTCTTCTTCGTCCGACATTCGCATAATCCTTGCTTACGGGGCGGGATGCACCGTGTTGGCCTAGTTTTGGAACTTTTGTGACAGAATGCCGCCCTGCGACTGCATTGTTTGCGACATTGCTGCAGTCCGAACCGACGTATAGGAGGAAATTCGATGCATTGATACTTCGGATTATGCATGAAAATCTTCAGTTCGCTGCATTTGTTCTTTATTTGTTCTTGCTGCAGATGCATAATCCCGGCATGCCTTATCACGATGCTTTTCCCCCGATGCGACGCAAAGCGCGCGCCAGTCTCAGCAATGCGGCAGGCCGTTATGAAATGGCGCGGGAAGATGTGGATGACGGCTGGAATCAGGAGCTTCCGGCGGCGGTGATTCCCACCGAGGTGCGGGAGGAGACGGCGCGGTCGCTGATCACCTATAACGGGTCGCCCGATCTGCCGTTTGACCGGTCGATCAACCCCTACCGCGGGTGCGAGCACGGCTGTATCTACTGTTTTGCCCGGCCCACGCATGCCTACCTGGGTCTGTCGCCGGGAATGGATTTCGAAACCCGGCTGGTGGCGCGCCCCAATGCAGCAGAGGTGCTGCGCAAGGAGTTGTCGGCGCCGCGGTACCGGGTGGCCGCGCTGGCGCTGGGAACCAATACCGACCCGTATCAGCCCTGTGAGCGGGATTATGGCATCACCCGCGCCTGCCTGGAGGTGCTGCGCGACTTCAATCATCCGGTGGCCATCGTGACCAAAGGCGCGATGGTGGAACGCGACCTGGATATCCTGGCGCCGATGGCGGCCAAGGGCTTGGTGCGGGTGGGAATTTCCGTGACCACGCTGGACCCGGATCTGTCGCGGCGGATGGAGCCGCGGGCGCCGCTGCCTGCCCGGCGTTTGGCGGCTGTCCGGCGGCTGACGGAGGCGGGGGTGCCGGTCCGGGTGATGGCTTCTCCGCTGGTGCCGGGTCTCACCGATCACGAACTGGAGGCCTTGCTTGCCGCCGGTGCAGAGGCAGGGGCGGATGCGGCAAGCTGGATCATGCTGCGGCTGCCGCGGGAAGTGTCGGAACTGTGGCAGGAGTGGTTGGCCGAGCATGAGCCCGGCCGGGCGGCTAAGGTGATGGCGCGGCTGCGGGAGATGCATGGCGGACGCGACTATGACCCGCGCTGGGGCCATCGTATGCGCGGCGAGGGACGTTATGCCGAGATGATTGCACAGCGCTTCAAGGCGGCCTGCAAGAGGCTGGGCCTGATTGAGCGCAGCAAGGCGCTTCGGACGGATCTGTTTGCCCGCCCGCCGCAGCCAGGAGACCAGCTCTCCTTGTTTTGAGACGGGTACACGGCGCGGTCCTAGCGGATTTGTGCTATGCTCTGTGAACCAAGACGGAAAGGAAGGTGTCTCATGACGTCTGTCGCGATCAAGGCACGGGTCACGGGCCGCGTGCAGGGCGTGGCCTTCCGCACCTGGGCCAGGGCGGAAGCGGTGCGCCACGGGCTGTCCGGCTGGGTCCGCAATGAACCCGACGGGTCTGTAAGGGCCTTGCTGATGGGGCCGGCTGCCAGTGTTGCTGACATGGTGCGCCGGATGGGCCGCGGGCCAGGCGCAGCAGCAGTTAAGGATGTGCTGACTGAAAAGACCGATCCGGAGCCGGGGGTGACCGGGTTCATGATTGTCCGCTAGGCTGTCCGGCCTGCCGGCGCGGCCAGCAGAGAGCTGAAAAATTCGCGGCGCCGCATGCTCTCATGCGGCGCCGTTCTTGTGTCTATGCCGCTCGTGAAACCCAGGCTTCAGAACGGCCGGGAACCTCAGGCGCGGCGGCGGCGGCGCGAGCGGCGCTCGCTGCCTTCACTGGCGTCTTCGCCGGTGCCATCGCTGTCAGAGGTGAAGGGGCCAAGCAATTCGACGATTTTCTCCAGCGCCGGGCGGTCGCCGCGGGGGCGGCTGTCCAGGGCCTCGCGCATGGCGCGCAGGTGGGCAGGCATGGTGCCGCAGCAACCGCCGATGATCTTGGCGCCGGCGTCGCGGGCCATCACTGCGTATTCGCCCATCAGTTCTGGCGTGCCATCATAGTGAATGTGGCCGTCGACGTATTTCGGAATGCCGGCATTGCCCTTGGAAATGATCGGGCGCTCGGTGCCTTGGGCGGCAAAGCCCAGCACAGTGCGCAGGATATCCGAAGCGCCGGTACCGCAGTTGGCGCCAAAGGCCAGCGGGGCGTTGTCAAAATCCTCAACCAGCTGCGCCAGATCGGACGAGGTCACACCCATCATGGTGCGTCCCGCGGTGTCAAAGCTCATGGTGCCGCACCAGGGCATATCCGCCAGTTTGAAGGCCTCGGCTGCGGCGCGGAATTCTTCCGGTGCCGAGATGGTTTCCAGCCACAGCACATCGGCGCCGCCTTCTTTCAGCGCGTCGGCCTGCTCGTGGAACATTTCCACGGCCAGCGCATGAGACATTTCGCCGACAGGCTGGAAAATCTCGCCAGTCGGGCCAACCGAACCGGCCACAGCGATCTTCCGCTCGGCTTTGTCGGCGACTTCGCGGCCAAGTTCGGCAGCTGCGCGGTTCAGCTCGCGCACCCGGCCCTGAGCATCGTGCAGCTTCAGGCGCGCGGCGGTGCCGCCGAAGGTGTTGGTCAGGAACAGGTCGCTGCCCGCATCCACGGAGCCCTGATAAAGCGCCATGATCTTCTTGGGCTCGTCGGTGTTCCACAGTTCCGGCGCATCGCCGGATTGCAGCCCCATGGCAAACAGGTTGGTGCCGGTCGCGCCATCCGCCAGCAGCACGTCCTTGGTTTCCAGAAGCTTGGTGAAAGTATTGGTCATCGGTCTAGCCCCGTATCAGCAGGCCGCCGCGGCGGGCCGGGCGGCAAATCGGTCTGCGTCTCCTGTGTCACGCCGTGCGCGCAAGAGCAATTTCATTTTCTTCATCTTCATTATGAATTTGCGGGCCGGCAGCTGCGGGCTGTACCGCAGGGGGGCGGTGCACCAGGCGGATCAGCTCAGCAAGGCAAAGCGCCATTTGCAGCCAATTGGGGGCCGCGACATAGCGCGGCTCCCAGCGCGGTGCGAAGCAGGCCTTGAAGCGGCGGAGCCCCCGGTCCACGCCTTTGGCCAGCCGGTGGTCCGGCACCGCAGCAAGCGACAGGCGCGGTATGCCCTCTTCGGCTGCCGCCAGAATGCCGACGCGGACCAGGGCGTGGCCGGTGCCATCGGGGGCGCCGGGGCACATGCGGATCAGGTCCAGGCACCACTCGCGCGAAGACGTGTGAAAGCTGGCAAAGCCTGACAATTTTCCGTCCTGAAACGCCAGGACCACTTCCTGGCCGGACAGGTAGCCGGGTTCGAACCGGCCCATTGTGGTTCCATAGGCTGCGCCATGGGCCGCTTGCCAGGCCGCGTCCACTTCCTGCATCTGATCGAGGGGCAGCGATGCGCCAGCGCGATAAACCTCAAGCCCCGCGTTGGCGGCGTGCCGAAGCTTGCGCCGCAGCTGGCGCCGGGAGGATCCGCTCTCTGAATAGGCCAGGGGGTTCACGACCGCCTCTTCTGCGACACGAAGAACGCGCCAGCCGACTTTGCGGGCCTCCAGGGCGGTTCTGCTGCCGCACTTGTAGTAACAGGCAGAGGCATTCCGGCCCCGGGCGTAGGCCGCCAGCGGGGCAAATGTCTCGGCCGCCAGCCCGCAGAGAGGATCGAAAAAGGCAATGGAGGCCTGCGGCGTGTTCAAAAGCGCAATCCGGTTCAGCCCGAAGTCCTGCACGTGCCCGCCATTCTGGCGGATGATCCCGGTTTCCGAACAGACGCGGTCTTTGGGCAAGGCAGAGGGGGGCAGGCTCCGGCTGCCCAATAGATCCGTGTCGTCCACAGATCGCCCGGAGGAGCGCAGCAGGCCTGGGAAAACCAGCAGCGGCCCGGACAGAATGGCCGGGACCGCGTAATAGACCAGGCGGAAGGCCAGCAGGCCTGCGATCATCGTGCTGTCCGGGACCGCGGGCAGCAAGGCGCACAAGGCCAGTTCGAACGGCCCGGCGCCGCCCGGGGCTGAGGAGATCACAGCCAGTCCCAGTGCCACGGCATAAGCGGTCAGCAGCGGCGCCCAGCCGACGCCGGCGCCTTCCGGCAGCAGCAGCCACAGTGCGGTTCCGGCGGCCGCCACATCCACGGCTGCCCAGAATCCCAGGGCTGCCATGGCGGTCAGCGATGGCCAGCGCAGCGTCAGCCGCAGCAGCGGCATTTCCGGATAGAGGAAGCTGAGGGCAGAGACGGCAGCAGCGGCAATCAGAATCAGCGCCCCCGCCCAGGCAAGCCCGGGGGCGGGCGGCGCCAGCACCAGCGCGACGCCGCAAATGACGGAAAGGGCCGCAAGGAAGGTTGCCGCGACCAGAGCAGTCATCTGGCCTGCTTGCAGCGGCGACAGGCCGGGCAGCAGGCGCCAGCGCGCATAGGCGCCGGTGAACAGGCCGAAGCCAACTGTCTGCGAAAAGGCGATGGACGCCATGCCGGTATACCGGGCGGCGGGGCCATCCAGGCCGGTCTCAAGATGCCGGTGGGCGACGGAATCGTACCGTCCAAGAGCCCAGAAACTGACAGCAGTTGCAGCAGCGGCCGCGGCCCACTTCCAGGCTGGAAGGCTGGTTAGCAGAGCCCCAAGGTCGCGCAGCGGCGGCAGATCTGTCTGATCCTGCAGCAGCCACAGGCAAACGCCCATGACCAGAAACGGGACTGTCAGCCGGATCAGCCGTGCGGCCGGTCTGGAGGCGGTGGATTTTGAAAACAGCATGACAGTCCTTGGCTGGCAGAGCGAAAGGCATTCGGCACCAGTTTAGGAGCTGGGGTTTTCAGTTCAGTTAACCTGTAAAATTGTGCGCTGTTGCCGCCGTACAACCCATCCGGCCGCGGGCGGCCCAAGCGGCCCGTCGGCTGGCGGAGCGCACAGGCCAGGATAGCCGGGACGCCCGGCCGTGGTTCAGCCCGGGGTCAGACCGCCTCGCTCAGGATCTCCTGCTGGGCCTGCGGCATCATCTCGCGGATCTTGCCGCGGATCTGCTCCTGAGTGGCCCGGTAGCCGAGATCGCCGTACAGCTTGCGCACCAGATCCTCGTGGCCTGCTTCTTCAAGATCGGCGGCAACAACGGTTTGGGCATACTCCTCGGCGGCGGCGCCGCTTTTGCCCAAAAGCTCAGCCGCCCAAAGCCCGACCAGCTTGTTGCGGCGCGCGCGTGCTTTGAACTGCATTTCCTCATCATGCGCGAATTTGGCTTCAAAGGCCTGTTCGCGTTCGTCGAATGTCGTCATGGCTGATCCTCTTTAACCGCTTTCACACTTGCTATGATAGGAGCGTGATACCGCCGCAGGGCAAGAAAAAACTGAGCCCGTCAAAGCCTTTGCCTGATACGGCCCGCTGCGTGCAGGCTTGAGTGCCTGCCGCAGGGGCAGACGGGTGTGCCTTCCCGGCTGCGGACTGAGGGAGGCAGAGCCGCTGCAAGCTTGCGGCGCGGCCCCCCTTGCACTATGAGGGCGGCACATCGCAGGGCCGGATTCCCGGCAATGACCCGAAAGGTTCCCAATGGCGCGTCGCAAGAAAATCTACGAAGGCAAGGCAAAGACTCTGTATGAAGGCCCCGAGCCGGGCACCATCGTGCAGTATTTCAAGGACGACGCCACCGCCTTCAATGCTGAAAAGCACGACGTGATCGAGGGCAAGGGTGTTCTGAACAACATCCTGAGCGAGTTCTTCATGCTGGGCCTGGCGCAGATCGGTGTGCCGACCCATTTCCTGAAACGGCTGAACATGCGCGAGCAGCTGGTGCGCAGCTGCGAGATCGTGCCGCTGGAAGTGATCGTGCGCAACTATGCTGCCGGCTCCATCTCCAAGCGCCTGGGCATCGACGAGGGCACCCAGCTGCCGCGGCCGATCGTCGAATACTGCTATAAGGACGACGCCCTGGGCGACCCGCTGGTGACCGAAGAGCATATCGCCGCCTTCGGCTGGGCCAGCCAGCAGGACATGGATGACATCCTGAGCCTGGCGCTGCGGGTGAATGACTTCCTGTCCGGCGTGTTCCTGGCTGTGGGCATCCGCCTTGTCGACTTCAAGATCGAGATCGGCCGTGTGTACGAAGGCGACTTCCAGCGCCTGGTGATCGCAGACGAGATCAGCCCCGACAGCTGCCGTCTGTGGGACATCAAGACCGGCCAGAAGCTGGACAAGGACGTGTTCCGCCGCGACCTGGGCAGCCTGACGGATGCCTATTCCGAGGTCGCGCGCCGTCTGGGCGTGATGCCGAACAACCCGCCGGCGCCGGGCAAACCGACGCTGGTGAACTGATCCGGTCCCGCCCTGCTGACAGGGCGGGATTTTGAGTATTTTTGGAAAGATGAAGCCCGGCAGGGCTTCGCCATCGAAAACCTGAGGGATGATGCGATGAAGGCACGGGTGCATGTGATGCTGAAGAACGGGGTTCTGGATCCGCAGGGCGAGGCGGTCCGCCACGCGCTGGGGGCTCTGGGCTTTGACAAGGTCGAAGGCGTGCGTCAGGGCAAAGTGATCGACCTGGACCTGGCCGAAGGCGCAACCGAGGCAGACGTGACCGCGATGTGCGAGAAGCTGCTGGCCAACACCGTGATCGAATCCTACAGCATTGAGATGGCCTGATGAAAGCGGCGGTTGTTGTTTTCCCGGGCTCGAACTGCGACCGCGACCTGGCGGTGGCATTTGAGCAGGCCGGCTTCGACGTGTCGATGGTCTGGCATAAGGACAGCGCGCTGCCCGAGGGTGTCGACATCGTCGGCGTGCCGGGCGGCTTCTCCTATGGCGACTACCTGCGCTGCGGCGCCATCGCGGCGCAGTCGCCGATCTGCAAGGCGGTGATCGAACATGCCGACCGCGGCGGTTATGCCATCGGCGTTTGCAACGGCTTCCAGATCCTGACCGAAACCGGCGTGCTGCCGGGCGCGCTGCTGCGCAACGCGGGGCTGAAGTACATTTGCCGCACTGTGGACCTGAAGGTTGCGACCTCTGACAGCGTCTTTACCCAAGGGTATAACGCCGGCGATGTGATCGGTGTTCCGATTGCCCACCACGACGGCAACTATTTTGCCGATGCAGAGACCGTCAAGGCGCTGCAGGACCAGGACCGTGTTGCCTTCACCTATGAAGACAACCCCAACGGCTCGGTTGCCGACATCGCAGGCATCCTGTCGGAAAACCGCCGTGTTCTCGGCATGATGCCGCATCCGGAGCGTGCCGCTGACGAAGGTCACGGCGGAACTGACGGAACGGCCATGTTCCGCGCATTGGCAGGCATGGTCACCGCTGCGTGACTTGAGAAGGCGGGGCGGCCGCAATAGGTATAGTCTATGACCGCCCCGCGCTCTGATGTGACCAAACCCAAATCCAGAACCGGCTCGCGCACGATCTCGTGGCGCGCCCGGCTGGCACTTGTGCTGTTCATGGTGGTGGCAGCCATCACTGTCTGGACCACAAACCGGGCGCTAACCCACCGTTTTACCGAAAGCACCCGCAACCGTGCCGAGCTGCGATTAGCGCTGTATTCCGGCAACCTTCTCAGCGAGCTGCGCCAGCACGCCATCGTGCCGCAGCTGCTGGCGCGCGACCAGACCCTGATCTCGGCGCTTCAGTCCAGCGACTTTTCCCTCTCCACCCAGCGGCTGATTTCCTTTGTCGACGAAATCGGCGCTGCTTCAATCATGCTGCTGGCGCAGGACGGGCGCACCGTGGCCGCCACAGACCGCAACCGGCTGGGCGAGAACCACCGCAATGCGGCCTATTTCGTGGACGCAGTACGGGCCAAGTCGACTGTATTCTCGGTGATCCCGCGCGAGGTGGGCGGCTACCGCTTTACTTACTCGCGCCGCATGGTGGATGCCACCGGTGTCCTGGGCGCCATTGTGGTCGAAGTCGATCTGCAGAAGTTCGAGCGCGCCTGGGCGGGAATTTCAGATGCGGTTCTGGTCACCGACAGCACCGGCAATATCATCCTGGCCACTGAGGCGCGCTGGCGCGGGCTGAAGGAAGACGATGCGCTGACCCTGCAAACGCCGGAGGGCGCCATCCAGCGGGCGATCCGGGCCACCACGGACTGGACTGCGCTGCCGCCGGATGCCTATCTGCAGGGCGAGGCGGTGATGCGGCTGGAAACCCGGGTGCCGTTCCAGGGCTGGCGGATGGCCTCCTTCACCACCTACGCCTCGGTGCGCGAGCGGGTGAATGCGGTGCTGGCGCTGGAAATCATGGGATTCGCGATCCTTCTGGCGCTGGCCTTCTATGCGCTGAGCCGGAAAACCGCGCTGCGGATGGCTCTGTTCCAGCGCGAGTCGGCAGAGCTTCGCGTATTGAACGCTCGCCTGCAGCGGGAAATCGCCGAGCGCGAACGGATGCAAAAGACCCTTGCGGTGGCCGAACAGAGCCTGGCACAGAGCTCGAAACTGGCCGCCTTGGGCGAGATGTCGGCGGCGGTCAGCCACGAGCTGAATCAGCCGCTTGCGGCAATGAAAACCTATCTGGCCGGCGCCCGGCTTTTGCTCAACCGCAACCGCCCGGACGAGGCCTTGGCCTCCTTTGGCCGGATTGACGACTTGATCGAGCGGATGGGGGCGATCACCCGGCAGCTGAAGTCCTACGCGCGCAAGGGCGGTGATGCGTTTAGCCCTGTAAACTTGGGCGATGCGCTGGCTTCCAGCCTGTCGATGATGGAGCCGCAGCTGCGCCAGCGGCACGTGAAAATCACCCGGATTTTGCCGGAAGAACCTGTTATGGTGATGGGCGACCGGATGCGGCTGGAACAGGTCATGGTCAACCTCTTGCGCAATGCGCTGGATGCCACCAAGTCGGTGGCGGATCCGGAGGTGGAAATCCTTCTGGCCGCAGGCGAGACCGCGACCCTTTCGGTGCGCGACAACGGGGTGGGGATCAAGGACTTCGACGAGCTGTTCGAGCCGTTCTACACCACCAAGCAGCCCGGCGACGGGGTGGGTTTGGGGCTTGCCATCTCCTCGGGGATCGTCAACGACCTTGGGGGACGGCTGACCGCCCGTAACGGGCAGAACGGCGGGGCGGTCTTTGAGATGCAATTGCCGGTCCTGGTGGACGGCATCGAGGCGGCGGAGTGACCGCGGCCTGTAAGAGTTAGGAGAGGACGCGCATGGCACAGGCTATGAAAATCGCGATCGTCGATGATGAGCAGGATATGCGGCAGTCGATCAGCCAGTGGCTGGCGCTGTCGGGCTATGACACCGAAACTTTCTCCAGCGCCGAAGAAGCGCTGAAGGTGCTGGGCCCGGATTACCCGGGGATCGTGATCTCCGACATCAAGATGCCGGGCATGGACGGCATGCAGTTCCTGAAAAAGCTGATGGGCAGCGACTCTGCCCTGCCGGTGATCATGATCACCGGCCACGGCGATGTGCCGATGGCGGTTGAAGCGATGCGCGTCGGCGCCTTCGATTTCCTGGAGAAACCCTTCAACCCGGACCGGATGTCCGAACTGGCCAAACGCGCAACCGGCGCCCGCCGCCTGACTTTGGACAACCGGGCCCTGCGGCGCGAACTGTCGGACGGCGGTCAGATCATGAAGAAGCTGATCGGCCAAAGCCCGGTGATGGAGCGCCTGCGCGAGGACATCCTCGATCTGGGCCAGGCCGATGGCCATGTGCTGATCGACGGCGAGACCGGCACCGGCAAAACTTTGGTCGCCCACGCGCTGCATGCGGTTGGCAGCAGGGCGGGCAAGAAATTCGTGCTGATCTCCTGCGCCGCGCTGGAAGAGGAGGCGCTGGCCAAGCGTCTGTTCGGCCCTATGCTGCCGGAAGACAGCATGCTGCCGGCCATCGAGGAAGCGCGCGGCGGCACCCTGGTGCTGGAAGACATTGATGCGCTGTCGGAAACCCTGCAGGCCAAGCTCCTGAGCGTGATCAACGAGCAGGGCACCCCGGCGGAAACCCGCATCATCGCGATCTCCAACCTGCAGGAAGCGGGCAAGACCTGCGAGGACGCCCTGCGCCCGGATCTGTTTTATCGCCTGGCGGCGCTGCGCATCACTGTGCCGCCGCTGCGCCAGCGCGGCGAGGATATCCTGACCCTGTTCACCCGCCTATCGGAGCAGTTCTCCGAGGAATACGGCTGCGACGCCCCGCAGGTGAGCGCCCAGGAAGCCGCGCAGCTGCTGCAGGCGCCCTGGCCGGGCAATGTGCGCCAGCTGATCAACATCGCCGAACGCGCGGTGCTGCAGTCGCGCCGCGGCTCGGGCACCATTGCCTCGCTGCTGATGTCCGATCATGAGGAGATGCAGCCGGTGATGACCACCGAAGGCAAGCCGCTGAAGGAATATGTGGAGGCCTTTGAACGCATGCTGATCGACAACACCATGCGCCGCCACAAGGGCTCGATCGCCAGCGTGATGGACGAGCTGTGCCTGCCGCGCCGGACCCTGAACGAGAAGATGGCCAAATACGGCCTGCAGCGCTCGGATTACCTGGCCTGAGGCTTGTGCTGCCGTTTCCCGGCGCGGGGAACGGCATGAAAATCACGCGTTTTTTGAGCCGGATTTTCTGCCGAGTTCCGGTTTTTGCCGGAAAACTTACCTGAAATTAACAGCTTGCCTGCTATTGGCAGGCTGTTTGCATTTTCAGGTCCGGCAGAGTCGAATGGCCATTGTCATTACCTATCCACAGGCCTTATGCTGACCCAACGGGCCGGAAACCGGCATTTGGTTTCGCCCGTTCTGATGAGTTTCGCTGGCTCTGGCTTTTGTCCGGCATGATCCGAGAAAGCTGCAGCCAGGCCGATTGGCCCTCTGACACAGAGGGCAGTTTAGCGCCCAAACCGGCCTCTAACCGGTGAAGGGATAATAGGGCAGGCCCGGGATACACCCGCCTGCCGGAGAAGAACCGCGATGACGCGCGCGAGAGCGAAGAGCACTGAGGCAGGAAGGCCGGGCATTGTCCCCGGGACCACCTGCTGCACCGCGCCGTCCGAGATCGCCCTGACAAGACACCACCCGAAACGCGCGCGGCCGCCTGGAAGCAGACAGCTTGCGGGCGCACAGGGCAGGTGCACCAAGGAAACATGGCTAAGAAAATGCTTATCGATGCCACCCACGCGGAAGAGACCCGCGTCGTGGTGGTTGACGGAAACAAGGTTGAGGAATTTGACTTTGAGTCCGAAAACAAACGGCAGCTTGCCGGCAATATCTATCTCGCAAAAGTAACCCGGGTTGAGCCGTCGCTGCAGGCGGCCTTTGTTGACTATGGCGGCAACCGCCATGGCTTCCTGGCGTTTTCGGAAATCCACCCGGACTATTATCAGATCCCCGTGGCTGACCGCGAAGCGCTGATGGAGGAAGAGCGCGCCTATGCCGAGGCAATGCGCGCCCGCGACGAGGAAGAGGAAGCCAAGCAGTCCAAACCCAAGCGCACGCGCAAATCCAAGTCTTCGGCCAAGGCGGCCAAGGCTTCTTCCGATGATGCGGTGGAGACCAAAGAGGTCGAAACCCCGGAAGAGCAGCCCGCAGAAATTGCGGGCATGGAGACCATCGACCTGAGCGACAGTGCTGAGGCGGCGGACGAACCGGCTGCAGAGCTGGCCGAGGTTCCGGAAGGTTCCTCGCCGATGGAGCGTGTCTCGGAAACGCCGGTTGAAGATCCGGATGAGGCCGCTGCAGAGGACGCCGGCGAAGCGGCTGCTGAGGCTGATGCCGCGGCTCAGGAAGGTGAGGCGGCGAAAGCTCCTGCGGCGGCTGAAGAGCCCCAGGCTGAGCCCGCCGAGGTGGACGCAGACGCAGACTCCGCAGAAGATGCAGCCCCGGTTGAAGAGGCCGCTGCTGACGCAGAGGCGGCTCCTGAAGAGGGCGCAGAAGCAGACGCTGAAACCCCTGCTGATCGCGGGGCGGAACCTGTTGCGGCAGAGGCTTCCGAGCCTGAAGTCAAGGCGGAAGAGACCGCCGAGGCCGCTCCGGCGGAAAACGCCGGTGAAGAGGCTTCCTCTGAGGAGGCAGACGGCGAAGACGGCGACGTGGACGATGCCAAGTCCCGCCGCGCCGACGCAACCTCCAAAGACGAAAGCATCGAATCCGTTGCCGACGAGGACGACAGCGAGGACATCCGTCCGCCGCGCAAACCGCGTCCGCGCCGCTACAAGATCCAGGAAGTCATCAAGGTCCGCCAGGTTCTGCTGGTGCAGGTCGTCAAGGAAGAGCGCGGCAACAAGGGCGCAGCGCTGACCACCTACCTGTCGCTGGCCGGCCGCTACTGCGTGCTGATGCCCAACACTGCCCGCGGCGGCGGCATCTCCCGCAAGATCACCAACGCTGCCGACCGCAAGAAACTGAAAGACATCGCAACCGAGCTGGACGTGCCGACCGGCGCGGGCCTGATCGTGCGCACCGCCGGTGCCAAGCGCACCAAATCCGAAATCAAGCGCGACTATGAATACCTGCAGCGCATGTGGGAGCAGATCCGCGAGCTGACGCTGAAATCCATCGCTCCGGCCAAGATCTATGAAGAAGGCGACCTGATCAAACGCTCGATCCGCGACCTCTACAGCCGCGAGATCGACGAGGTTCTGGTGGAAGGCGACCGCGGCTACCGCATCGCCAAGGACTTCATGAAAATGATCATGCCGTCCCATGCCAAGAACGTGAAGCACTACCAGGAAGCGCTGCCGCTGTTTGCGCGCTACCAGGTGGAAAGCTACTTGGGCGGCATGTTCAACCCGACCGTGCAGCTGAAGTCCGGCGGTTACATCGTGATCGGCGTCACTGAGGCGCTGGTGGCGATCGACGTGAACTCAGGCCGCGCGACCAAGGAAGCCTCGATCGAGGAAACCGCGCTGAAGACCAACCTGGAGGCGGCTGAGGAAGTCGCCCGCCAGCTGCGTCTGCGCGACCTCGCGGGCCTCATCGTCATCGACTTCATCGACATGGACGAGCGTAAGAACAACGCCGCCGTCGAAAAGCGCATGAAGGACAAGCTGAAGACCGACCGTGCCCGCATCCAGGTGGGCCGGATCTCGGGCTTCGGGCTGATGGAAATGTCGCGCCAGCGCCTGCGCCCCGGCATGATCGAGGCCACCACAGCGCCGTGTCCGCATTGCCATGGCACCGGCCTGATCCGCTCGGACGATTCGATGGCGCTGTCGATCCTGCGCCAGATTGAGGAAGAGGGCACCCGCCGCCGCTCCCGCGAGGTTCTGGTGCGCTGCCCGGTCTCCATCGCCAACTTCCTGATGAACCAGAAGCGCGAGCATATCGCCCAGATCGAAGCGCGTTACGGCCTGTCCGTGCGCATCGAAGGCGACATGCATCTGGTCAGCCCGGACTTTGTGCTGGAGAAATTCAAGACCGCGTCCCGCAACGTGCCTGCGGCAACGGCCCCGGTGGTGTCGGTGGATACTTCGATCATGGATCAGGTCGACGCCGAGGAAGCCAAGCAGGAAGAGGAAGAAGCCGCGGCAGCAGTGGAAACTGCTGAGGACGGCAGCCAGGACGACAAGCCCAAGCGCAAGCGCCGCCGCCGCCGCCGCCGCAAGTCCGGCTCGGGCGATCAGGCCCAGGCTGGTGAGAACGGCGATGAGGCCGCGGACGGCCAGGAACAGCCGGCTGAGGAAGCTGCCGAGGCGTCCGAGCCTGCAGAAGCTGCTCCCGAAGGGGACGAAGCTGGGTCTGAAGAGGTGAAGGAGAAGAAGAAGCCTTCCCGCAGCCGTTCCCGCTCGCGGAAGTCCAAGCCGAAAAAGGCTGAGACCGAAGCTGCAGAAGCCGCTGAAGAAGCCCCGGCATCTGAGGAAGCTGCGCAAGAGGCTGCACAGGACGAAGCCACCGAGGCGGTTGCCGAACCTGCTGTGGCAGAGGCGGAAGATGCCTCTGCGGAAGCTCCGGTGGCTGATGCCGACGCGCCTCAGGCAGAACCGGTTGCAGAAGTCTCCGCGGACGAAGCAGAGACTGCAGCTCAACCGGCTGAGGAAGCCGCTGCAGATGCGGAAGCTGCTGCTCCGACTGATGAAGCAGCGCCAGAGGAAGAAACCGCTGAGGCTTCGGCTGAAGAGGTTGCAGAAGATGCGGCGGATGCGTCTGCGGCTGAACCGGCTGCTGAAGAAGCTGAACCTGTAGCGGAAGCGCCTGCCGTAGCGGAGGAGCCCGTGCAAGCCGAACCGGCACCGGCAGCGGAGGAGAAGCAGCCGGAGCCTGCGATGGCAGGTGCGGAAGCGGAACCCGAGCCTGCGGCCCCGCCCAAACCCAAGCGCCGCGGCTGGTGGTCGATGGGCAGCTAAGTTCGCGAAACATGAATGAAAAGGCAGGCCGCGAGGCCTGCCTTTTTCTTTGAATGCGCAAAAGCGCTGGTCTTGGGAAACGCCTATTCCGGCACCAGACATCCCAGGAAACCTAGCGGATTTCCGGTGTGCCTTCTGCATTTGCAAAGGAGAAGTTTGCTTCAGCTGCCCTTGCGGATCAGATAGATCTGGTGGCCGGCACCATCGCTGTGGCCCAGAAATTCATGACCGGCCTCATTGCAGAAATGGGGCACGTCGATCACCGCGGCCGGATCATCGGCCAGCAATTCCAGCACATGGCCGGGCTGCAGTGCTTTCAGGCGTTTACGGGCCTTCAGGACAGGCAAGGGGCACAACAGCCCGATGGCGTCCAGGGTCTCTTTGATCTCGCTCATGGTGTTCAGATAAGGGGGATGTTTCATGCTGTCCACAAGGATGTGACCAGCCGCCCCCGTGACGCTGGCGGATAGCTGACATAAGTGTTGAGGCATGTTTGGAATCGAGATCATCGACGCAGGGCTGCTCCCTGCCATGCTGGTGGCGCTGCTGGGCGGCGTGATCAGCTTTCTGTCGCCCTGCGTTCTGCCGATCGTGCCGCCGTACCTGGCCTATATGAGCGGCGTCACCATTGGCGAGATGCAGGGCACTGCGGCGGCCCGGCGCAAGGCGGTTATCGCCGCACTGTTTTTTGTGCTGGGCTTGTCCACCGTGTTTCTGCTTCTGGGCTTCACGGCCTCGGCCTTTGGCGCCTTTGTCTTGAAAAATCAGGAGCTTTTCGCGCAAGCTTCCGGCGTCGTCGTAATCATCTTCGGCCTTCATTTCCTATCGGTCTTCCGCATCCCGCTGCTGGATCGGGAAGCCCGGATGGAGGCAGGCGAGTCCGGAGGCTCGGCGCTTGGCGCCTATGTGCTCGGCCTGGCCTTTGCCTTTGGCTGGACCCCCTGCATCGGCCCGCAGCTGGGCGCGATCCTGTCGCTGGCAGCGTCCGAGGCTTCGGTCAGCCGCGGCACCGTATTGCTGGGCGTTTATGCCGCAGGCCTTGGCATACCCTTCCTGCTGGCGGCGATGTTCCTCAACCGCTCCATGGTGCTGATGAACAAGATGAAGCGCCATATGGGCGCGATTGAGAAAGCGATGGGCGGCCTCCTCCTGTTTGTTGGTTTTATGCTGGTTACCGGGCTTTTCACCGAATTCTCCTGGTGGCTGCTGGAGGCGTTCCCGGCGCTGGCAACGCTGGGCTGACTTCAGGGGTGTTCCAAGGGGCCTTTGGGCCCCTTTTTCTTTGCCCGGGGCGGCCTTACTCTTGCCGGATTGCACTGCTATTCTGGAGTGGAAAGGCAGAGCAGGTAAGAGCGTGGATCAAAGCGTCTCCAATTCCCAGGACGTGCGCAAGCGCCGGGTGTTTTACATTCCGGGCTACGATCCGATTCATCCGCGCCGCTACCGCGAGCTATACCGCAAGGAAAGCGCTGCACAGGCGCAGGTTTCCGGCTACGGGATCTCACTGGCGCCGAAGCAGACCAAGGGACCCTACGGCTGGCACGTCGCTGCTGAGATGGACGGCACTGAAGTCCAGTCGGATGTCGAGGTTCTGGTCTGGTCCGACATCGTGCGCGGCAGCATGGAGGCCACTATCGCGGGCACCTATCTGCAGCTGGCCCGCACCGCCTGGACCTATATCACCACCGGAGCGCTGCGGCGGCTGATGCGGCTGCGCAAGGGGCCGGTGATCGCTGCTCTTTATCCGGTTGGGATGCTGCTCATGCAGGCGCTGCTTGCGCTGCTGCTGGCCTGGGGTGTGGCCCATAAGGTGTCGCTCCTGGCCGGTTTGGCGGGGCTGAGCGGCGGCCTTGTCTCGGCGGCGGGCTGGTCCATTGGGCTGGGCACGGGCTATGCGCTGCTGCATTGGTTCAAGGCGCGTGACGGCAAGCTGTTTGCCTACTACCTGATGCATGACTACGCCTATTCTGCAGCTTCCCGCGGTGCCAACCCGCCGGAACTGGAACAGCGCATGGCTGAATTCGGCCGCTTGATCGCTGAGGCCTTGCAGGATCAGCAGCTGGACGAAGTCCTGGTTGTCGGCCACTCCTCCGGTGCCCATGTCGGCGTGTCTGTGCTGGCCGACCTGATCCGGGCAGGGCTGCCTGCAGACCGCCCGTCGCTTGGCTTCCTGTCACTGGGACAGGTGGTCCCGATGGTTTCCTTTCTGCCGCAGGCAGAGCGCTTGCGTGCGGACCTCAGATACCTGTCGCAGCGAGGCGAACTTGCCTGGGTGGATGTGACCGCTCCTGGCGACGGCTGCGCCTTTGCCCTCTGCGACCCGGTTGCCGTCAGCGGTGTTGCACCCGAGGGCAAGCGCTGGCCGCTGGTGTTCTCAGCCGCGTTCACCCAGACTCTCAGCCCCGAGCGCTGGCAGGCATTGCGCTGGCGGTTTTTCCGGCTGCATTTCCAATATCTTTGCGCCTTCGACCGGCCTGGCGATTATGACTATTTCCGCATCACCGCCGGGCCTCTGACTTTGGCAGAGCGGTACAAGGACCGCAAACCCTCGCAGTCGCGGATTGATGTACCTGTTTCCAAATTCACGTCGGTGGCCGCTGAATGACGCAGGTTCTGCCGCCGAAACCGCCTGCGCGCCCGGACCGGGTGTCTCTATGGCGCTATGTAAAACTGTTCCGCCAGGACATTCTTTCGGCCCAGCCCGCGCGGCTCTACCGTGCCTGGATGGCTGAATTCCGCACGCCCTTCTTCCGCTCTTTTCTGGTCAACCAGCCGGATCTCGTGAACGTCCTGCTGAAGGAAAGGCCGGACGATTTTCCCAAGTCGGACCGGATTGCCGAGGGGCTCAAACCCTTGCTGGGGAATTCGGTGTTCCTCACCAATGGCGAGGTCTGGAAGCGGCAGCGGCGGATCATCGATCCGGCATTCGAAGGCGGGCGGCTCCGGGATACCTACCCGGCCATGCGGGCGGCGGCTGAGGCTGCGGTGGAGCGGCTGGCGGGCCGTGAAGGTGTGGTTGAGATCGAAGAAGAAACCTCCCACGCGGCCGCAGACGTGATTTTCCGCACCTTGTTCTCGATTCCGATTGAACATGAGGTGGCGTCCGAGGTCTTCAGCAGATTCCGTGACTATCAGCGCAGCCAGCCCATCCTGAATCTGGCCGCCTTTGTGCCGCTTCCGGCCTGGATGCCGCGGTTTTTCCGCAAGGGGACCCGGGAGAATGCCGAGCGAATCCGCGCGTTGATCACCCGCCTGACCGAGGAGCGGATGGCGGCCATCAAGGCCGGCACCGCGCCGGATGATCTGGCCACCAAGATCATGACCACGCGGGACCCGGAAACCGGGGACAGGTTCGGTACTGAGGAGATGGTTGACCAGGTCGCGATCTTCTTCCTGGCCGGCCATGAGACCAGCGCCTCGGCTCTGGCCTGGGCGTTGTACCTGATGGCGCTTTACCCGGAGTGGCAGGATAAGGTAGCGGCAGAAGCGGCAGCGCTTGAGGATGAGAGTTTTGCCGCGGTATCCAGGCTCAGGGTCAGCCGCGATGTATTCCGCGAGACCCTGCGGCTGTATCCGCCCGTACCAATGATGGTGCGCGAGGCATCCTGCCCCGAACACTTCAGAAACCGGGACGTGCCGAAAGGCGCGCAGATGGTTCTCAGCCCCTGGCATTTGCACCGGCACGAACGTCTTTGGGACAACCCCGACGGCTTCGATCCCGCGCGCTGGCAGACAGAGAACGGTAAACAGTGCCAGCGGGATGCCTATATCCCATTTTCAGCCGGTTCCCGTGTGTGCACCGGCGCCGGGTTTGCGATGGTCGAAGGGCCGCTGATCCTGTCGATGATCCTGAAGGCCTACCGTGTAGAAGCGGTTGCTGGAAATGAGCCTGTGCCCGTGGCCCATCTGACAGTGCGTTCGAAAAACGGGATTTGGCTGCAGCTTTCGGAGCGCAGCTAGCGGGCTTTCAAACGCCTCAGGACAAACAAGCGGACAGCTGAGGCCAGGCCGCAATCCTCGCCGCGCATTTCGTCGATTTCTGCCGCCAGATCGTTGATCGGCCTGCCGTCCTCTGCAGCAATCTCGCGGAAGGCATCCCAGAATTCATCCTCGAGAGACACCGAAGTCCGGTGGCCGCGCAGGGTGAGGGAGTGCTTCTTGGGGCGGGCGTTCATTCGTCGCGCTTGTGGTCGTCGAGGCGGCGTTTGTCTTGCGCATTGCGGGCCTTGTCCAGATCCTTCTCTGCCTTGGTCCGCCCGAAGGCCGCGGCATTGCGGTCCGCGCGGGTTTTCTTCTCCTCCCGCGTCTTTTGTTTTCTGAAACGGTTCAGGTTCACAATCTCTGCCATGGCAAGATCTTAGCGGTGCCGCGCAGGTTTAGAAACCCTCGCTTTGACGGCGCACCGGACGCGGGCGCAGATACCAGTACCAGATCCTGTGCCCCTGCAGGAATAGAAGCGGGGTAAAGTGGAGAAAAGCCTCAAAAGGATGTGCCCAGTCGTAGATGGCAGCCCAGTGCAAGAGCACCAGCAGGGCCGCGGGATGCGCCCAGCGTTGCAGTTTCTTCCAGCGTGGCCCCATCCGGCGCACGCAGTAGTCGCAGGACGTGGCTGCAAGGGGAAGGAGGATGGCAAACCCCAGCCAGCCGGCAAGGATATAGGTCTTGGACAGATCGGCCGTGACCACAGCCCAGGACGCACGGTCGATCAGGTAGAAAAGAACATGGATCGCCGCATAAAGGAACGCGGACACGCCCAAGGCGCGCCGGTTCTTGCAGAGCCAGCGCGGCGCCTCGTGCCCTTTGAACAGCAGCATCAGCGGTGTCGCCATCATTGCCAGGATCATCAGCCGGGCGGAAAACTCGGCGGCAGGATGCGCCAGGGCGCGGAAGATTTGCGGATCCGAAGACATCCCAGCCTTGAAGGCGATCAGCACCGCAGGCAGCGACAGTATGAACCAAAGCCGAAAGGCGGCATAGCGGGGCATGGCTGGCTCCGAAGCTTTGAAAGTTCCCTGACCCTAGGAACCGAAGCGGGCTGCAGCCACAATGTTATAGTTAAAAATAGTTAAAACGCGCCGGTCTCCCGGCGCGTTCTCAAAGTTTTCCGGCTGCAGATCAGTCCTTTGGGCCGATCATCTGTTCCGGGCGAACCACAGCATCAAAGGTTGCCTCGTCGACAAAACCGAGGGCAATCGCCTCTTCCTTCAGCGTGGTGCCGTTCTTGTGCGCGGTCTTGGCAACCTTGGTGGCGTTGTCATAGCCGATGGTCGGCGCCAGCGCAGTGACCAGCATCAGGCTTTCCTTCATCAGCTTGTCGATGCGCGGCTCATTGGCCTGGATGCCGTTCAGCATCCGCTCGGTGAAGCTGTCTGCCGCATCGCCCAACAGCTGGATCGACTGCAGCAGGTTGTAGGACATCATCGGGTTGTAGACGTTCAGCTCGAAATGGCCCTGGGAGCCAGCAAACTTGATCGCCGCGTCATTGCCCATCACATGCGCGGCCACCTGAGTCAGCGCCTCGGCCTGGGTCGGGTTCACCTTGCCCGGCATGATCGAAGAGCCCGGCTCGTTCTCCGGCAGGATCAGCTCGCCGAGGCCCGAGCGCGGCCCGGAGCCGAGGAAGCGGATGTCATTAGCGATCTTGTAGCAGCTGCCGGCAATGGTCGCGAGGGCGCCGGACAGGAAGACCATGGCGTCATGCGCTGCCAGCGCCTCGAACTTGTTCGGAGCGGTGACAAAAGGCAGGCCGGTGATCTCGGCCATATTGGCGGCGACTGTCTCACCCCAGCCGTGCGAGGTGTTGAGGCCGGTGCCGACGGCGGTGCCGCCCTGCGCCAGCTCGTAGATGCCGGGCATCGCCGCCTCGACCCGTGCCAGGCCCTGGCGGATCTGATGCGCATAGCCGCCGAACTCCTGGCCCAGGGTCAGCGGGGTGGCGTCCTGGGTGTGGGTGCGGCCGATTTTGATGATGTCCTTGAACTCTTCCGACTTGGCTTCCAGCCCCTCGGCCAGTTTGGTCAGGCCCGGCACCAGCACGTCGCGCACGCTCATCGCGG
Source organism: Leisingera sp. ANG-M1 (assembly GCF_000813745.1). Taxonomy (GTDB): domain Bacteria; phylum Pseudomonadota; class Alphaproteobacteria; order Rhodobacterales; family Rhodobacteraceae; genus Leisingera. The sequence continues at coordinate 163,919 of NZ_JWLC01000008.1, forward strand.
TGGCGATATGCATGGCGGTGGGGAAAGTGTCGTTGGAAGACTGGCCCATGTTGCAGTGATCATTGGGATGCACCGGGTCCTTGGAGCCGATCACGCCGCCGAGGATTTCGATGGCGCGGTTCGCAATCACCTCGTTGGAGTTCATGTTGGACTGGGTGCCGGAGCCAGTCTGCCAGACGACCAGCGGGAAGTTGTCGTCGAATTTGCCCGCGACCACTTCGCTGGCGGCCTGGATGACGGCGTCACCGATTGTGGCGTCCAGCTTGCCCGACTCCTTGTTGGCCATGGCGCAGGCCTGCTTGATCACGCCCAGCGCGCGCACGATGGCGGTGGGCTGCTTTTCCCAGCCGATCGGGAAGTTCATGATCGAGCGCTGGGTCTGGGCGCCCCAGTACTTGTCTGCGGGGACCTCAAGCGGGCCAAAGCTGTCGGTTTCGGTGCGGGTCTCGGACATCCGTCGCCTCTCTGATTTGTATGCGGTTGTATGCCGTTTAGCCTCTGCGCAGCTGCGGCGCAATCGGGCAGTTGCGCGCAGCATAGCCAATCGCGCGGTCAGGTATAGTGGTGAATTGGCGCAGTCCGCCGCATGCGGCGGTGACTTTAGCATTGTGTAAGTCCTAGCCATGCTTACATAGCATAGAAGAGGCCTGACAATCCGGAAAGGAAGTGAACGTGCCGGTCCGCTTGCAAACCTTGGGAGTTCTTCAACCGGCAGTGGCGCCTGCGCTGGCGGTGGCTGCGCTGCTGCTGTTGCCCCTGCAGGCGCTTGCAGATGTTGCGCGTTTTGCGGGCGAATACACGGGCAGCGTCGACATTGTCAAAGCCGATGGCGACACCGACCCGCGGGACATGAGCGTGGAAATCCGCGAAACCCGCAAAGGCTTTACCTTGAGATGGACAGCGACCACCGAGAAAGATGATGGTCGAAAGAAAACAAAGAGTTATGAGGTGGAGTTCGTTCCCAGCGGGCGCGATGGGGTGTTCTCAGCGGCGATGACCCGTAATGTGTTCGGCCATGCAGTGCCGCTCAACCCGATGGAAGGGGAGCCTTTTGTCTGGGGGCGTCTGACCAACGGCACGCTGACCGTGTTTTCATTGTTCATACATCCCAATGGCGATTATGAAATGCAGCAGTACGACCGGACCCTGGCCGAAGGCGGTCTCAACTTAGTGTACAGTTCCCGCTTGAACGGCGAGCCGAAGCGGCAGCTGGAAACGTTTCTGGCCAGGCAGTGAACCAAGAAAAAAGGCGGCCAATGCGGCCGCCTGCGTGTCCGTTCGGTGATTTCACGGATTATTTACGGAAGCTGTCCAGCGAGACGACATCGGCGTCCTTTTTGACTTCCGCCAAGGGCTCCTCGTCTTCGTCATTTTCGCCGGCATCGGGAACGGCGGAATAGCCTTCGGACTCTTCATCGGCGCTTTCGAAGCGCAGGCCGAATTCAACCGACGGATCCACAAAGGTACGGATCGCGTCATACGGAATATAAAGCGGCTCAGGCGAGTCGCCGAAATTCAAAGTGACGGCAAAACCCTCGTCATCGACTGTCAGATTGTCGAACCAATGCTGCATGACCACGGTCATCTCCCCAGGATAGCGGTCAGACAGCCAGTCAGCGATTTCCACATCCGGGTGGGCGGTGTCGAAGGTGATGAAAAAGTGGTGGTTCCCCGGCAGCCCGTTCTCGGAAATATCCTGCAGCACGGTCCGGATCAGGCCGCGCATGGCAGAGTGCATCAGGTTGCCATAGTCGATTTCACGGGACATGCAGTCACCCTCTGTTCATTTGTTCCCAGCATAGGAGATTCTGCTGGAAACAAAAGAGCGGGCTTCTGGCCTGACGCAATATTTTTGGTATGAGGGAGCTATGCCAAAGTGCGGCAGTCAGCTGATTGCAAACGGGAATTCCTGTAGCGCCAGGCCTGCTGCCGCCATTGCAGCCAAGAGCAGCAGCATATTGCCGCGGACCAGCCAGGCGGCAAGCGGCGCCAGCAGAACCAGCAGCACCGCAGTGCCGTTCATACTGTTCCAGACCGGAGCGGGCATATGCAGAAGCCCGGTTTCCAGAATGCGCGTTTCCGAAAACGCCACATGCAGCAGGAACCAGACCGACAGGTTCAGGATGACCCCGGCCACGGTGGCGGTCACGGCTTTCAGCGCCATGCCAAGGCGCGGATGCGCAGCGATGCGCTCGACATAGGGCGCGGCAGCAAAGATCCACAGGAAGCAGGGCATGAAGGTTGCCCAAAGCGCCACCGCGCCGGCTGCCAGGAACAGGCCAAAGCCGTCTTTCAGCAAGCCTGACAGCATGGCGACAAACTGGGTCACCAGGATCAGCGGCCCCGGCGTGGTTTCAGCCAGCCCCAAAGCGTCGATCATCTGACCTGCGGAGATCCAGCCGAACTGGCTCACCACGGTCTGGCTGATATAGGCCAGCACCGCATAGGCGCCGCCAAAGGTGACCACGGCCAGTTTGGAGAAGAACCAGCCAATATCCGCCAGGAACTCAGCACCGGACAGGCTGAGCGCAATCAGCGGCAGCAGCCACAGCGCGCCCCATACCAGGATTTTGCGCAGGGTGCTGCCGTTGCGGGCAGGCAGGCTGTGTGCCGCATCGCCGGGGCTTGCGTCCTTGCGCATCAGGCCGATGCAGGCCGCTGCCAGCACCACCAGAGGAAACGGCAGGTTGAGCAGGAACAGCGCGGCAAAGCCAAACCCGGCCAGCACCCAATCCAAAGTGTGCTTCAAGGCCTTGCCCGCAAGCCGCCGCAGCGCCTGCAGGATGATGACAACAACCGCGGCCTTGACGCCGAGGAAGGCGGATTGCACCGCGGGCAGGGTGCCGTATTGTGCGTAAAGCCAGACCAGCGCGGCAATGACGGCTGCACCCGGCAGCACAAACAGCAGGCCCGCCAGCAGGCCGCCCGCGGTGCCGCGCATCCGCCAGCCGGTATAGGTCGCCAGCTGCATCGCCTCCGGCCCCGGCAAGAGCATGCAAAAGGACAATCCGCGCAGGAAGCTCTCCTCGCTCAGCCATGGACGGTCCTCGACCAGTTCTTTGTGCATCACCGCAATCTGCGCCGCGGGGCCGCCAAAGCTCAGCACACCGATGCGCCCGAAAACACGGAACATCTCCGTCCAGGAAGGCTGGTTCATGCTTTGCCGCCCGCAGGCCAGTCATGGCCTTCGCCGCGCCCGTCGCGGGCCCAGCGGTAAAGCGCATCATAAAGGGTCATGCCTGCCTCAAGCTGCTGATGGTCGTCCTTGTACTGGCGCGACAGCCCCACCGAGAGGGCCAGAAGCCCCGCCGCCTCGGGTGCCAGATCGTGCCGGTTGGTGTCGGCGCCTCTCACAACCCGGGCCAATGTGTCAAGCGCAGGCGTGCGAAGGCCGAACTCGTCCAGCATGGTGTCAAAGGTGCACTGCTCCCCGCGGTGCGACCAAAACACATCCTCGACATCAAAGGGCGTGGCACCAAAGCGGTCCGCGACACCGGACACTTCGGACGGTGACACAAACAGGAACCTGGCTTCAGCGTCCACAAAACGGCGGATCAGCCAGGGGCAGGCAACGCGGTCGATCTTGGGCCGGTGCCGGGTCACCCACAGGGTGCTGCTGCCCACAGGCGCGGGCAGGGCGCTGGCCGGAATGCGCGGCGCCCCCTTCAGATCGCGCCAGGCGTACATGCCGCCTTGCAGATACTCGGCGTCAATGCCGTCATTGCGCAGCCAGGCCGCAACGCCTTGCGACAGCTTGATGCCTTTCTGGAAGATCACCACGCAGCGTTGGCCATCCAGGCGCGCTTTCAGACCGTCGATATCAGTATGCGGATGCCGGATGGAGCCGGGGATCAGATAGGGATCAGCCGCAAAGTCTTCGTCAATGCAGATATCGGCCAGAACCGGTGCATTCGGCGTGCCGATCAGGCGCAACAGCTGGGCAGGGGTTATTTCATTCGGGGCAGCCATAAGCATGTCTCCTCGCAAGCAAGGTTAACATGCGAACCTTGGGCTGTCGCCTCACAGGGCGTTCGCGTCTCTCCCCATAGCCTCTTGAAACGCATTTGCAGCGGCCATGTCAAGGTTGCGCCGGCGGGGGGCGGGTTACTTCAGCCGTTCGCCGGTCATGCAAACGGCCAGCGCGTCCGGCGGCAGCTGGCCCAATTGTTCGAACATCCGGAAATAGTCCATGTTGGAGTGCAGTTCGGCGATTCTGCCATCGGCAACCCGCGCCATCACCTGGCCAGTGATCTCAAACGGTGCGCCGTCCCTCGGATTGCTGGTGCGGGCCAGAAGCCGGACCGAGACCCAGTCGCCAGTCTCCATTGCATGGGTGAAGCTTACGGTGATCGGGCCCAGCAGGTTGCGCAATGCGGCAACCACTTCCCCATAGTCGCACTCCGGCTCGGCCAGCGCGGACACAGCACCGGAGATCAGCGTTTCGCGGGTCATTACTTCGCTAACTGCATCCAGGTTGCCTTTGCACCAGACTTCCTCGAACCAGTAATGCAGCAGCCGGGTCAGCGGCATGTTTGCGCTGGCGGCCGGATCAAACGGCGCTGCCATGGCGGCGCTGGAATTCAGCTGCGGCCTGTCAGGGGCATTGGCGGCCCGGCGCGGCGAAAACGGGGCGGAGGCGGGTGTTCCGGACGCGGTCGTCATGATCTACCGCCACATCAGGCCTTGCCCGGTCAGGCAGGCGGCAACGGTGTCTTGCGGCAGCTGGCCCATCTGCTCAAACAGCGAGACATAGTCAAACTGATTGAACGACTCCGCCATTTTGCCGTCTTCAAACCGGATCATGACATGCCCGCTGGTGCTGACCGGTTTGCCGGTTGCGGAGCAGCAGCTTTGGAAGGAAATCCGCGCGGCCAGCCAGTCGTCCTGCTCAATCGCGTGGATGATCCTGATGCTGATTCTCTCCAGCCTGCTGCGCAGGGCGGTGACAAAGGCCTCGAAGTCAGCCCGGGTCAGCTGCAGGGAGGGCAGCACGCCAGTTGCAGTCGTGCTGGGAAAAAAATAGTCATCCAAAGCGCTTAGATCGCCTCGGGTCCAGGCCTGATCATACCAGCGCTGCAGGATATCGGTCTTTGAGGGGGAGGCGGACACAGGCGGCGCGGTCTTCTTGATCGGCAGTTTCTTTCAAGGAACCGCTATACACCCGCCGCAACGGGTATTGGAACCTCAAAAACTAATGTCTTAGGTCTCAGCAAGGATATCTCTCCCGCGCCACCAGCAGCCCAAGGCGAAAAACCGCCCCTCCTGACAGGCGGCTGGGAGCAAACCTGGCCATTGCTTGCTGCAGGGAGAGTGGTTAGCGTTCACGCATGAGGAGAACCGCCATGCCCTTGCCAGCCGCCGCCGTAGCCGTATCCGAGAGGTGCATGGTCCGATAACGGTTTCCATTGTTATTGCCATGCGCCCCCGGTCCAACGCCGGGGGCTTTTTTGTTTCAAGCCGGAGATTCCAATATGCCAGGTGCCGCATCGCCGCCCGCGCTGATCACGCTGATTTTGCTGACCGCCATTTCGACCCTGTCCCTGAACATGTTCCTGCCGTCCCTGGCCGGTATTGCGGCGGACCTGGACGCCAGCTATGCCGCAGTCAGCCTGGCGGTTGGCGGCTATCTTGCGGTGACTGCAGTGGTTCAGCTGATTGCCGGGCCTCTGTCGGACCGGGTGGGGCGCCGCCCGGTGCTGACCGGGGCGCTTCTGGTTTTCACTGCGGCATCTGCCGGCTGCGCCCTGGCGGAGGATATTCGGGCCTTCCTGGCTTTCCGAATGCTCCAGGGTGGAATTGTTTCAGGCTACACGCTGTCGCTTGCAATCGTCCGCGATACTGCACCAGAGCGCAAAGCCGCAGGCCTTATCGGTTATATCAGCACGGCCATGGCGGTTGCCCCGATGCTTGGCCCTGTGCTTGGGGGCGTATTGGACGCGGTTTTCGGCTGGCGCGCGAACTTCTATTTCTATGCGGTGTCCGGCCTGCTTCTGCTGCTCTGGTGCCGGGTTGGCCTGGCAGAGACCCATCCCGGGCAATCAGCCCCAGCAGATGCCAATCCGGACCGGATGGCCGCTCTTATCCGGGAACCGCAATTCTGGGCTTTTTCCCTGTGCGGTGCCTTTTCGACCGGTGCCTTCTACATTTTTCTCACCGGCGCGCCGTTGGCCGCCCAGAGCCAGTTCGCCATTCCGGCCGCCGGGCTTGGCGTTTGCATCGGGACCATCACCGCCGGTTTCATGCTTGGCAGTTTCATTGCAGGCCGCCTCGCTCCGCATTGCCAGCCTGCGGCAATGATGCTGGCGGGGCGGCTGGTTGCCTGTACCGGCTTGGCGGCAGGAGTGTGTGCCGGTCTGGCCGGAGCACTGCCGCCGCTGCTGTTTTTTGGTGCGGCCGTATTTACCGGCTTTGGCAACGGCCTCACTATGCCAAGCTGCAATGCGGCCGCGATGTCGGTCCGCCCCGGGCTTGCAGGCAGCGCTGCCGGCCTGAATGGTGCCCTTACCGTGGCATGCGGCGCGGTGCTGACGGCCCTGGCGGGTATGATCCTGCCAGAGGAAGAGCCTGCGGCGGTATTGCTGCTGATGATGTTGGCAGCCTCGGGCGCCGGGCTTGTTGCGGCTCTGGCCGCATTCCGCCGCGGCCGCAGACTGCCGGAACCGGATGCCGGATGATGGCGGCTTCTGCTATGCGCAGGGGGCTTCATTTCAGCGCTCAACGGAACAGGCCTGCTGGCGGCTGCGGTGCGGCTTGGAAGGGTAGTGCAGGTTTCTGTTGCCAGGTACCTGCGAACCCCGCCTTACGCGGCTAGGCATAAGGGCTTAAAGTCGGTTCGACTCGAACTGCTTACGCAGCCAGAGCAACCGGAGCACGATTGTCGTTTGCAATTGTACTGTTTTCGCCGGTAACGGTGGCAGACACCCGAGACAAAGCTAACCCCTTTAGACGTCCGTCGATCCTGTTTCGGCCCCATGATCCCCAAACGAAGGATGATGGTGGAGCCGCCGGGTACCGCCCCCGGGTCCGATCCGCTTATTACGAGCGCGTTTATGTCCATAGTTCCACAAGGGAACAGATTTGAAATAGGCGCCTGCAAAAGGATTTGCAAGTCTTTCCGGAAGCAGATCAGCCATCAGTAACCAGATGGGCCATCCTGCTCCGGGTCGTGGGTTTCCTGCCCGGTCAAAGGCGGATTGAAAACACTGACCAGAACCAGATCGGCGCCGGGTCCTGCCGTCAGGATGTGGTCGTCATGCTGATCCAGGGCATAAAGCGTTCCGGTTTCGATAGCGTGCCGCACGCCATCCGCTTCCTCCACCCAGCCTGTGCCTGCGATGCAATAGCAGGCCTCCAAGTGATTGTTGTACTGCAGCCGGGTCGAAGTGCCCGCGTGCACAATCGTGTGGCAAACCGTGAAGCCCATGCCGTCTTCTGCCACCAGCATCCTGTGGCTTGTGCCATTGCCCCAGTGAACATGGCGGTCGGTGGACTCGATGTCTTCTTTGCGGCGGATGATCACTTTGGGTTCTCCACGTTGCTGCGGTTCTGATGCCTGGAGGCCCGGGCTGCCATGGCCTTGGTCCCCAATTCCAGCGTGTAAGCTGTCAGCTCGGACAGTGCCAAATCCGCGGCCTGGGAATTCCGCTGTTCGATGGCGTCCGCGATTTGGCCATGCAGTTCCACAATCCGTTCCCGGTCGCGAGCGGTGAAGGTGATCATGTTCATCAGCGGCTGCATGGCTTCCACAGCGCCGGCCAGCTGATAGGAGAGCACGGGGTTGCCGGCACCATCCACCAGTGCCCGGTGAAAGGCTACGTCCGAGGCGCAGAAGGCCTCATCCGTCAGACCCGGCTGGCCCTGGCGGAATATCTCTGCCCGCATCGTCGCCAGATGATCGGGGCTGCGGCGCAGGGCGCTCAGCGGCGCACAGGCGCGCTCCAGGGCGTACCGCGCCTCGCAAGCTGTGTCGAAGCTTACCTCGTTCATGCTCAGCAAAAGGGTAGAGGTGGTCACCTGCTGCGCATAGGCATCCTCAAAGCTGAGGCGGTTTACAAAGGCCCCTCCTGACGCCCCGCGCTGGGTGCGGATCAGCGATTGCGCGGCCAGCCGCTTCAACGCCTCGCGCACTGTCGGACGCGAAACCTGGAAATGATCCGACAGTTCTGTCTCAGACGGCAGCCGCTCATCCACGATCAATTCGCCTGAGATGATGGCATCCTTGATGGCCTGGGCTATCTGAGCCGAAAGATCGGCGGAACTGTTGGGGTCGATTTTCATGCCAGTGGCCCTCGGCGCTGATGCACGCCGGAAGCGGTTCCGGCAAAAATTCATTTGTCTGACATTTAAAAGTCTGACATTTAAATTGTAAGACGTGAGTCGGGGGAGGGCAATGGCAGGGCCGTCACCATCGGGTGTTTTGCCCTGCGGATGCCGTGCCGCCGAAGGAAAATTGCAGCTGCCTGTCTGCGTGGCCGGGAAACTGTATGCAAGCCGGCCGGCTGGGCTTCCTTGGCGATGCTGCCGGGTTACAGCTTTTAACGCTCAAATGGAGATCTGAGCATGGCAACCATCTTTCCATCGCGCCGGGTGAGGCGCACGCCGTTTTCTGCGGGAGTTGAAGCCGCGGGGATGTCGGTCTGCACCGTCTACAACCGGATGATCCTGCCTTCGGTGTTTGCCAGCGAGGAGGAAGACTACCGCCACTTGAAAACCCATGTGCAGGTCTGGGATGTGTCCTGCGAGCGCCAGGTTGCTGTGCAGGGTCCTGATGCACGGCGGTTGCTGGACATGATCAGCCCGCGCGACCTGGACCGTATGGCGCCGGACCAGTGCTATTACATGCCGGCCATCGACCGCGACGGGGGGATGCTGAATGACCCGGTGCTGGTTAAGCTGGCAGAGGATCATTATTGGATCTCGGTCGCCGACAGCGACTATCTGCACTATGTGCTGGGCATCGCTGATGCATTGGCGCTGGACGTGCGCGTCTGGGAGCCGGATGTGAGCCCGCTTGCCGTTCAAGGCCCAAAGGCGGATGATCTGATGGCGCGGGTCTTCGGGGATGAGGCGCGGGAGATCCGTTTCTTCCGCTATAAGCGCCTGGCATTTCAGGACACCAATTTTGTGGTGGCGCGTTCCGGTTATTCCAAGCAGGGCGGCTTTGAGATTTATGTCGAGGGCAGCAGCTATGGAATGCCGCTCTGGGACACTCTGATGAAGGCGGGGGAAGACTTGGAAGTGCGGGCGGGCTGCCCGTCCACCAAGGAGCGCGTCGAAGGCGGGCTGCTGAGTTACGGCAATGACATGGCCCGGGACAACACGCCGTTTGAATGCGGCCTGGGCAAATTCGTCAATTCGCCGCGCGACTATATAGGCAAGGCTGGGCTGCTGGCCCGGTCGGAACCTGTCCAGCAGATCCGCGCAGTGGAAATCGGCGGAGAAATCCCGCCGATCACGGCGCCTTGGCCGCTGCTGGCTGATGGCCGCAAAGTGGGGCAGGTGACCACGGCGACCCGCTCGCCGGACTTCGGCGTCAATGTCTCCATCGCCATGGTCGAACGCTCGCACTGGGAGGCAGGCACCTCGCTGGAGGTGGAGACACCGGACGGTATGCGCCCGGCCACTGTGCACGGGAAATTCTGGATCTAAGGGAGAAACGGCATGTTTAATGCGCTTGTTGTGAACAAGGACGAAGAGAGCGGTAAAACCTCCGCCGCGGTGGAGCAGATCAGCCTGGATCAGCTGCCCGAGGGCGAGGTGACCGTGGCGGTGGAGTATTCCACTGTGAATTACAAGGATGGTCTCTGCGTGGGCCCGGGCGGCGGGCTGGTGCGCAAGTACCCGCATGTGCCGGGGATCGATTTTGCGGGCACAGTCGAAGCCTCTTCGGATAGCCGCTACAAACCTGGCGACAAGGTGGTGCTGACCGGCTGGCGGGTAGGCGAGGCCCATTGGGGTGGTTACAGCCAGAAAGCAAATGTGCGGGCCGATTGGCTGGTGCCGCTGCCCGAGGGGCTGGATACCCGCCAGGCGATGGCCGTTGGCACCGCAGGCTTTACTGCCATGCTGGCGGTAATGGCGCTGGAGGACCACGGGCTGGAGAAAGATCACGGCCCGGTGCTGGTCACCGGTGCTGCGGGCGGCGTGGGTTCGGTCGCCACCGCGATCCTGGCCAACCTTGGTTATGAAGTTGCTGGTGTCACCGGGCGCCCGGAAACCGCGGATTACTTGAAATCACTGGGTGCCACGCAGATCGTGGCCCGCGAAGAGATCAACGAGACCACCAAACGCCCGCTGGAAAGCGAAAGCTGGGCGGGCTGTGTCGACGCAGTCGGCGGCGCCATGCTGGCACGGGTGCTGGGGCAGATGAAGTACGGCTGTTCGGTGGCGGCCGTGGGTCTTGCAGGCGGTGCGGCACTGCCGGCCACTGTGATCCCGTTCCTGCTGCGCGGCGTGAACCTCCTCGGTATCGACTCGGTGATGCAGCCATATGAAAACCGTGTCCGGGCCTGGCAGCGTATCGCGAGCGACCTGCCGATGGAGAAACTGGAGGCGATGGTCCGGCCCGCCACCCTTAGCGACCTGCCGCAGCTGGGCGAAGACATCCTGAAAGGCCAGGTCGTGGGCCGGGTTGTGGTTGATGTGAACAGCTGATCCCTGCTGCTGCAGACTGCTGGAAGGGGCCTGGTGAAACCGGCCCCTTTTTTCGTGCTCCCAAGCCGCAAACGCTGAGCTGGCCCCTGCAAAACATGGGTTCTGGAGTCGTGTTTGCAAAGCGGCACTTCGGCTGGCATTCGCGAAATCCGCCTGTTTTTGCACTGTCACAAAACCGACGCGATGTCGTTTTTCTGCAAATTGTAGTCTATATTGCGGGCCCCCGCCGTGCCGTTCCCGCGGATGAAACAGCCACTGACTATTCGGGGAGACAAGTCATGACTACTGAAACCAACGAGCCTGACTCCGGCTATGAAGCCGGTCAGGACAACATCCAGGTTATGGGCCTGGATGTGCACAACCCGGTTTTCGCCATTTCGGCGGTGACCATCGTCGCCTTTGTTTTCTTTTCCCTCGTGTTCAAGGAGCAGGCGGGCGAGTTCTTTGGCTGGCTGCGCCCGGCGCTGACCAGCAATTTCGACTGGGTCTTCATGATCTCGACCAACATCTTTGTGCTGTTTGCACTGTTCCTGGTGGTGACGCCTTACGGCTCGATCCGCCTGGGCGGCGACAATGCGCGTCCGGACTATTCCTATGCCGGCTGGTTTGCGATGCTGTTCGCCGCCGGCATGGGTATCGGCCTGGTGTTCTGGGGTGTGGCCGAGCCGATCTCGCACTTCGGCTCCGCGCTGGGCGGCACTACCGTTGGCGAAGACGGTGTGCGCACCGACTGGGCGCCGCTGGGTGCCGCTGCAGGCGATGAAGCTGCCGCGCAGAAGCTGTCCATGGCCGCGACCATCTTCCACTGGGGTCTGCACCCCTGGGCGATCTATGCGGTAGTAGCGCTGGCGCTGGCCTTCTTCTCCTTCAACCGCGGCTTGCCGCTGACCATGCGTTCGGTGTTCTACCCGCTGTTCGGCAATGCCACCTGGGGTGTGCTGGGCCATATCATCGACGTGCTGGCAGTCTTTGCCACCATCTTTGGCCTGGCAACCTCGCTGGGTCTGGGCGCAACGCAGGCGCTGGCTGGCCTGAACTATCTGTTCGATGTGCCGATCACCGACGGCATGAAGGTGTTCCTGATCGTAGCGATCACCCTGTTTGCGCTGATCTCGGTTGTTGCAGGGCTGGAAAAGGGCGTGAAGCGCCTGTCCGAGGCCAACATGATCCTGGCCGCAGCGCTGCTGCTCTTGGTGCTGATCGTCGGCCCGACCGTGGCCATCCTGACCGGCTTCTTCACCAGCCTGGTGGACTACGCCGTGTTCCTGCCGGAGCTCTCCAACTGGGTGGGCCGTGAGGACACCAACTTCATGCAGGGCTGGACCACCTTCTACTGGGCCTGGTGGATTTCCTGGTCGCCGTTTGTGGGCATGTTCATCGCTCGCATCTCCCGCGGCCGCACCGTGCGCGAGTTCGTGGTCTGCGTGCTGCTGATCCCGACCGTGGTCGGCGCCCTGTGGATGAGCGTCTTTGGCGGCGCCGCGCTCGACATGGTCGCTGGCGACGGCGGCCAGGCGCTGAAGGATGCCGCACTCGAGCTGAAGATGTTCAAGATGTTCGAAAGCTTCCCGCTGACCGGCATCCTGTCATTCGTCGGCATCATCCTGGTGGTGGTCTTCTTTGTGACCTCCTCGGACTCCGGCTCGCTGGTGATCGACACCATCACCGCAGGCGGCAAGACCAACGCGCCGACCAAACAGCGCGTGTTCTGGTGTGTGCTGGAAGGCGCTATCGCAATTGTGCTGCTGTTGGGCGGCGGGCTTGGCGCGCTGCAGGCGGCAGCAATCGCCACCGGCTTCCCCTTTGCCATCGTGCTGGTGCTGATGTGCGTCTCGGTCTTCATCGGCCTGGCCGGTGAAAAGCGCCGCCGCAAGTAAGCGGACAGCAATATGCCTAAGAGAAGGCCCCGGGATGATCCCCGGGGCCTTTTCCGTATCAGTCGTGGTATTTGAAGAACCCCAGCGAGTTGCCGTCCGGATCCAGTGCGTAGAAGAAATGCCCGGGCGGGATCTCAATGACTTCTGACACCACCTTGCCGCCTGCATCCGTCACCCGATTCATCACATCGTCCAGCTCGCCCTCGGCGGTCAGATGCAAGGTCGGGCCGCGCCCGTCGCCTGCCGGCTTGCCGGGGTAGAGATGCAGCGCAATGCCGGTCTTCTCATCTGCGGGCTTGAACATTGCCATCGGGTTGGGGCCATTGGTGTCGATGCTTAGATCCGCACCGGTCACCTTGGAATAAAACCTCACCGCGGCGTCCATATCGCTGACTGGCAGCTCTGCCCAGACCAGGAAATCCTTGGGAATAAAGGCCATAACAAATCCTCCGTGTTTGCCTGGCATAAGGATGACAGACAGTCCTGCCAGTTTCTGTCATCAGCCGGCAGGTCTGAGGCAATACTCATCCGCCGTGATTTCCGGCTTGCAGGGGCGCGCGCGATCCCGCAATCCTTATGCGGGAGCGCGGCCCGGCGGGAGTGCCTGCCAGGCCCCCCGGAGAAGGGCTGCGATTGAGGAGAGACAGACCCCATGACCGCATTGGATATTGATTTCGTCCGGGCACAGTTCCCGGCCTTTGCCGAACCCAGCCTCGAAGGCCAGGCTTTCTTTGAAAACGCTGGCGGTTCCTACACCTGCCAGCAAGTGATCGGCCGCCTCACGCGCTTTTATACCCAGCGGAAGGTGCAGCCCTATGCGCCTTATGAGGCCTCCCGTCTGGGGGGCGCCGAGATGGATGAGGCCCGTGCTCGTCTGGCTGCTCTCATGGGCGTAGCTGCCGAAGAGCTCAGCTTCGGCCCCTCGACCACCCAGAATACCTATGTGCTGGCCCAGGCCTTCCGCAAATTCATGAAGCCGGGCGAAGCCATCATCGTCACAAACCAGGACCACGAAGCCAACACCGGTCCGTGGCGGCGCTTGGCGGAAGAGGGGATCGAGATCCGCGAGTGGCAGCTTGACCCGCAAACCGGCCATCTGGACCCGGCTCAACTGGAAAATCTGCTCGACGAAGATGTGCGCCTGGTCTGCTTTCCGCATTGCTCCAACTTCGTGGGCGAGATCAACCCGGTCTCGGAAATCACCGCGCTGGCCCACGCCGCCGGAGCATTTGTCTGTGTCGACGGCGTCTCATACGCGCCCCACGGCCTGCCCAATGTCGAGGAACTGGGGGCGGACATCTACCTGTTCTCCTCTTACAAAACCTATGGGCCGCATCAGGGCGTCATGGTGATCCGCAAGGCGCTGGGCGAACTGCTGCCGAACCAAGCGCATTATTTCAACGAGGGCACCCTCTACAAACGCTTCACCCCGGCAGGCCCCGACCATGCCCAAGTGGCGGCCTCTGCCGGCATGGCGGATTACTTCGAGGCGCTGGCGGCACATCACGGCCACGGCGGCAGCCCCGCGGAAACAGGGGCCTTTGTCCACGACCTGATGCGCGCCCATGAAATCAAGCTGCTGCAGCCGCTGCTCGACGCGGTGAAGGACCGCAATGATGTCCGCCTGCTGGGGCCTTCCACCGCAGAAACCCGTGCACCCACCGTTGCTGTTGCCTTGAACAAACCAGCCGAGCCAGTGGCCGCAGCCCTGTCAGAACATGGCATCATGGCAGGCGGCGGTGATTTCTATGCCGTGCGTGCCCTGCAGGCGATGGGCGTTGATCCAAACGAGGGCGTGCTGCGTATGAGCTTCACCCACTACACGTCCGAGGCTGAGGTTGCCAAACTGATCGAGGCTCTGGACCACGTTCTGTAACAGCTCAGGAGCCCTGCATGAGCAACCGTCCTTTGGTGATCTGGTGGATCCGGCGGGATCTCCGCCTGGCTGACAATCCCGCTTTGACGGCTGCTCTTGCAAACGGCGCGGCAGTCCTGCCTGTCTACATACTGGACGCGCAGGACGAGGCGCTGGGCGCCGCCCCCAAGTTCCGCCTTGGTCTGGGGCTGGAGCATTTCGGACGGGAACTGGCCAAGGCCGGCTCCCGCCTGATCCTGCGCCGGGGCAACGCGCTGGACCAGCTGCGCCAGCTGGTTTCGGAAACCGGGGCAGGAGCCGTGTACTGGTCGCGGCTCTATGATCCCGCGGCCATCAAACGGGATGCTGAGGTAAAACGGCAGCTTAAAGAGCAAGGCACCGAAGCCCGCTCCTTTGGCGGGCGGCTGCTGTTCGAACCCTGGACGGTTGAGACCAAGGCCGGTGGTATGTTCAAGGTTTTCACCCCGTTCTGGAAATCCGTTCGGACCCGCGCGGTGGACGGCTTGCTGCCCGCACCCGCCGTTCTGCCGGCACCGCAAAGCTGGCCCGCCGGCGACGATCTGGCGGCCTGGCAGATGAGCGCCGCCATGCGCCGCGGCGCTGACGTGGTTGCACGCCACTGCCGCGTCGGCGAGGCGGCGGCGCAGGACCGGCTGGACACCTTTCTGGACAAAGCCGTCGCTGCTTACAAAGACCGGCGCGACTTTCCGGGCGAAGACGCCACCTCCGGCCTGTCGGAAAACCTCGCCTGGGGCGAAATCAGCCCGCACCGTATGTGGCACCTCGGACGCACCGCGATGGAGCGCAGCAGCCAGGGAGCCGAGACTTTCCTGAAGGAAGTTACCTGGCGCGAGTTTGCCTATCACCTGATGTACCATTCGCCGCAGATCCTGACCCAGAACTGGCGCCCGGAATGGGAGGTGTTCCCCTGGCATGAGGCCGAAACTCCGGACCTGCAGGGCTGGCAGCGCGGTCAGACCGGTTATGACTTCATCGACGCGGCCATGCGCGAGCTGTTTGTCACAGGCAAGATGCACAACCGGGCCCGGATGATTGCTGCAAGTTTCCTCACCAAGCATCTGATGATGCATTGGAAATTGGGCATGGAATGGTTTTCTGAAACGCTGGTGGATTGGGATCCGGCCTCCAACGCCATGGGCTGGCAGTGGGTGGCGGGCTCCGGCCCCGATGCGGCGCCTTTTTTCCGCATCTTCAACCCCTCGGGCCAGTTGGAGAAATTCGATCCCTCCGGCCTATACACCCGCCGCTGGATAGCCGAGGGGCAAGGCAGGCCGCCGCAGACCGCACTGGACTTTTTCGAGGCCGCGCCGCTGTCCTGGAACCTTGCTCCGGAAATGCCCCGCGCCGCGCCCATGATCCCTCTGCAGGCGGGCCGGGAACGCGCGCTCACGGCTTATCACGAATTGCGCCAAAACCGCTAACACACAGTTTTCTTGCCAGAAAGCACCCTCCGCCCTAGCATTTTCCCTATAGTGCTGAGGAGGAAGGGAATGATCTTCACGGATACCGAAGGCCAGAAAAACCTGCCGCGCTACTTTGCGCCGGTGTTCGAACAGGTCTGCCGGATGGAGACCGGCCAGCTGGATATCCACCTGCCGGACGGCCGCATCTTCCGCGCCAAGGGCAGCAACTCCGGTCCGGCCGCCGATCTGCACATTCACAATCCGGACTGCTTCTCCCGTCTGATCCGCGAAGGTGAACTGGGGTTTTCCGACGCCTATCTCGAAGGCTGGTGGAGCACCTCCGACCTGCAGGCCTTCATGGACCTGGTGCATATGGGCGCCGAGACGGTTTACGATGACTTCCGCGGCCAGGCACTGCTACGCGCTTATGAACGCCTCCGTTTCTGGCTGCACCGCAACCACCGCCGCCAGGCCAGGAAAAACATCTCCTACCACTACGACCTGGGCAATGAGTTCTACAGCCTGTGGCTGGATGACACGATGACCTATTCCAGCGCCCTTTTCCGCAGCGGTCAGGACAGCCTCGAGAAAGCGCAGACCGCCAAATACGCCTCGCTGGTAGATCAGATGGGGGTGAAGCCCGGCGATCACGTGCTGGAAATCGGCTGCGGCTGGGGCGGCTTTGCCGAATATGCCGCCAAGGAGCGGGGCCTGCGGGTTACCGGCCTGACAATTAGTAAAGAACAGCTTAACTTCGCCCGACGCCGCATTGAAAAGGCTGGACTTTCCGGTCAGGTCGATCTGCGCATGCAGGACTACCGCGACTGCAAGGGCCAGTTCGACGGCATCGCCTCGATCGAGATGTTTGAGGCCGTGGGGCAGAAATACTGGCCTGCCTATTTCAACACCATCCGCAAGCGGCTGAAGCCCGGGGGCAAGGCCACGCTGCAGATCATCACCGTCGCCGACCGGCGCTGGGAATTCTACCGCAAAGGTGTCGACTTCATCCAAAAACACATTTTCCCCGGCGGCATGCTGCCGTCGCCGAAAATCCTTCGTGAACAGGTCGAGAAGGCCGGTCTTGGCGTGGTGCGCTCAATCGAATTCGGCGACAGTTACGACCAGACGCTCAGGCGCTGGCATGAGACCTTCAATGCCCGCTGGGGGCAGATTTCGCGCATGGGCTTTGACGAGCGTTTCCACAAGATGTGGAACTTTTACCTCACTTCCTGTGCGGCCGCCTTTAAGACTGGCAATTGCGATGTGACGCAGATTACAGTTGCTCATCGCTGATTGAAACTGCCCGCACGGATCTGACCCGACATGCCCACCGGAGCCCGCTTGACCGCCGCCATATCTCTTGGGCTGGTGGCGTTTATTGTCTCCTTTCTGGTGATGCCGCTGATGCCTGAGGGCACGGATTTCGGTTATTTTGTGCATATCAACGTGGTTCTGGGCGCGTTGAGCGGCTGGATTTTCATGGGCCGCCGGGCCGGACGCGGGCTGGTGCCTGCGATCAACAACGGCCTAACCGGAATGGCCGTCATGGTGATGTGGGCGCTGTTCATCCAGGGCGCCTGGGAAATGTTCCGCCTCGCCATGCGCCACCGTTATGACGGCCCGTTCGAGGCTCTGTCGGCGATCTTTGTCATTGCACTGGAATATTTCTTTGTTATCGCTGTGCCGACAGTGCTGGTGCCGCTGGTGATCGGTGGTGTTCTATCCGGGCTCGCGACCGAAAACGCCTCCCGCCGCTGGCGCTGAAAACATTCTTTAACAACAGGTTATCACCCGTGGCTGATCTCTTTTTCTTTGGCACGCTGCGCCATCGCCCTTTGCTGGAACTGGTATTGGGCCGCAGCGGGGATGCGCTGAATGCATATGACGCGAAACTGCCGGGCCACGGTGTGTACCAAGTCGTGGATCAGCCCTTTCCCGCCATCGAAGAGCGTGAGGGCGCCACTGCGGACGGCCTGCTGGTGCAGGGGCTGTCCGAAGCGGATCTGGATGCGCTCAACTTTTACGAAGGCGGTTTTGGCTACACGTTGAAACCGGTGCCGGTCCAGCTGCAAGACGGCGGAACCGCCACCGCCGAGGTTTACTTTCCGGAACCGGGGCTTTGGGAAACCGCCGAACCTTGGGATCTCGAGGCTTGGATCCGGCAATGGGGCGCGCTGTCACTGCGCGCCGCCGAAGAGGTGATGGCCCACCATGGCCGTTTGACAGCTGAGCAGGTTGCACAGTCCTTTCCTGCGATCCGCCGCCGCGCCGCCTCCTGGCTGGAAGGGCAGGCACGCCCGGAGGACCCGGAACATGATCTGTCCAAAGACGTGGTCGTTCACAGCCACACCCGCGCCTACCTGAACTTTTTTGCCATGGAAGAGATGGACTTGCAGTTCCGCCGTTACGACGGCTCGATGAGCCCGGTGGTGAACCGCGGCGCGGCAATGGCGGCTCATGCAGCCGTTGTGCTGCCCTATGATCCGGTCCGGGACCAGGTGCTGCTGGTGGAGCAGTTCCGCGCCCCGGTCTTTATGGCAGGCGACACCCGCCCTTGGATGTGGGAACCAGTGGCAGGGCTGGTCGACCCCGGCGAAACACCGGAGGAAACCGCAATCCGCGAGGCCGAGGAAGAAGCAGGCGTCAGCGTTCTGCGGCTTGAGCCGGTGGCGCAGGTCTATCCCTCCAGCGGTTCCCTGACCGAATTTGTGCATGTTTTCATCGGTGTGTCCGATCTTTCTGACATCAATGGCGGCGGCGGGCTGGCCGGCGAAGGCGAAGATATCCGCAGCAGGATCCTCAGCTATGATGAGCTGATGAAAGGCGTGGATGCGCAGATCTATCAGGACATGCCGCTGGTCACCGCTGCGCTGTGGCTGGCACGGCACCGCGGACGTCTGCGGCACAAGGGATATTGAGGATTTTGACGCAGGGGCTGCGCGCTTCCCGCCTTGTGATCACCGGACCGCTTGGATACACCTTGGGGGAACGATCGAAAGGGATACCATGCGCATTGCACGCGATCTGGCTGATGCCATCGGCCACACTCCTCTTATCCGCCTGAACCGTGTCAGCGAAGAGACCGGCTGCGAGATCCTGGGCAAGGCGGAGTTCATGAACCCGGGCCAGTCGGTCAAGGACCGTGCGGCGCTGTACATCATCAAGGATGCCATCGCCCGCGGCGAGCTGAAGCCGGGCGGCACCATTGTTGAAGGCACCGCCGGCAACACCGGCATCGGCCTGGCGCTGGTCGGCGCTTCGATGGGTTTCAAGACGGTGATCGTGATCCCGGAAACCCAGTCGGAAGAAAAGAAGGACATGCTGCGTCTGGCGGGCGCCCAGCTGGTCCAGGTTCCGGCGGCCCCGTACAAGAACCCCAACAACTATGTGCGCTATTCCCAGCGCCTGGCCGAACAGCTGGCCAAGACCGAGCCGAACGGCGCCATCTGGGCCAACCAGTTCGACAATACCGCCAACCGCCAGGCCCATGTGGAAACCACCGGCCCCGAAATCTGGGAGCAGACCGGCGGCAAGGTGGACGGCTTCGTCTGCGCCGTGGGCTCCGGCGGCACCCTGGCGGGCGTCGCTGACGCGCTGCAGCCCAAAGGCGTGAAAATCGGCCTCGCCGATCCGCTCGGCGCCGCGCTCTACTCTTATTACACCACCGGCGAGCTGGCCTCCGAGGGCAGCTCGATCACCGAGGGCATCGGCCAGGGCCGGATCACCAAGAACCTGGAAGGCTTCACGCCTGATTTCAGCTACCAGGTGCCGGACGCCGAAGCGGTTCCTTACGTATTTGACCTGCTGCATGAGGAAGGCCTGGTGCTGGGCGGCTCCTCTGCCATCAATATTGCAGGCGCAGTGCGCATGGCCAAGGACATGGGCCCGGGCAACACCATTGTCACCGTTCTGTGCGACTATGGCACCCGCTACCAGTCCAAGCTGTTCAACCCGGACTTCCTGCGGGAGAAGAACCTGCCGGTGCCGGAGTGGATGACCCATACGCCCGCGTCGATCCCCGGCGTTTTTGAGGACGTATGACACCTTTCATAACCGCGTTGCGGACTGCATTGCTGGGGCTGGCCCTTGTGGTCGGCCTCGCTATGCCTGCCCTGGCTCAGCTCAACGCTGAATCCCGGGCGATTTATCAGGACTGGCTCAAGACCGCGGCGCGTGCCGAGGAGGTCATCGACGCCAGACGGGCCTCCAGCGCAGCTATGGAAGCGCTGCGCACCGAGCTCACCACTTACCGGCAGAATTTCCTGGAAGCGCGCACCGACAACGGCGACCGCATCCAGACCCTTGAAGGGCAGATCGCCGCGCTTGGCGCCGCCCCGGGCGAAGGCGAAAGCGAGCCCGAGGACATCGCCCGGCTGCGCCGCTCGCTGGAGCAGCAGCTGAAGGACCTGAAGGTCCCGCAGATCGTTGCCGAAGAGGCCTACAGCCGCGCCAACGGGCTGATCGCCGAGATTGATAAGATCATCCGCGAGCGCCGCACCCGCACCTTGCTGGAGCGCGGCCCGTCGCCGCTCAACCCGGAAAACTGGGCAAGCGCCTGGCGCGCATTGACCCGCTCCGGCAGCTCAATCCTGAACGAAACCGCGAACAAACTGTCCACTGCCACTACGACCGAGCGTGTGCAGAACAGCCTGCCTGCGTTGCTGGCCCTGCTGGTGGTCGCCGCCTTGCTGCTGTTCCGGGGCCGCCCCTGGGCCCATGCCGCAGGCGACTATCTGCGCAGTTTCGGCAGCAGCGGCCGCGGCGTATGGGGCTTTGTGGTCTCGCTGCTGGAAGTGATCCTGCCCTTTATCGGCATCATCTGCCTGGTTGCGGCGGTAGATCTCTCCGGCATCCTGGGTATCCGCGGCACCATCCTGCTGGACTATGTGCCTGGCTGGGCGCTGCTGATCCTCTCTTTCCACTGGCTGGGCAATCAGCTGTTCTCCAGCCGGATCGAGAACGACCTGGTGCCGGTGCAGGAGGGGCGCCTCAATGAAACCCGGCTGATGGTCGATATCCTGGCGGTGATCCTGGTTCTGCAGGACGCGCTGGGGCAGCTTGAAGCCATCGAGAGCATCCCGCCAGAGGCCCACGCGGTCGCCAGCTTCCCGCTGATTATGGGTGCCGCCCTGGTGCTGCTGCGCCTGCACCGCATTGGCGCCAAGCGGCGGAAACAGACCGGTGCCAGCGCGGAAGAGGACCGCGCCATCACCGCCGGTGCCAACCGCATCATCTCGCTGGTGCGCCGCGGCACTTATCTGCTGGGTTTCCTGGCCCCGGTGCTGGCTGCCTTCGGCTATGTCAATGCCGCCGAAGCCATGATCTACCCGGCGGTATCTACCCTGGCCTTGCTGGCGGCATTCCTGGTCGTGCACCGGTTCCTCGGCGATGTTTACGGCTGGTTCTCTGGCAAAGGATCCGAGGCCCGGGAATCGCTGTTCTCGGTGATGATCGGCTTTCTGTTGGCAGGCCTTGCCGTTCCGCTGCTGGCGCTGATTTGGGGTGCCCGGGTCGCCGACCTGACCGAGCTTTGGTCAAAGTTTCTCGAAGGCTTCCAGATCGGGGATGCCCGTATCTCGCCCACGGCTTTCCTGACTTTTGCTGTGGTCTTTGCCGCCGGTTACGCGCTGACCCGCCTGGTGCAGGGGAGCCTGCGCAATTCGCTGCTGCCCAAGACCAAGATCGACCCAGGCGGCCAGAATGCAATCACCTCGGGCCTGGGCTATGTCGGTATCTTCTTGTCCGCTGTCATCGCCATCTCCACTGCCGGGCTGGACCTGTCGTCGCTGGCCATCGTCGCCGGTGCGCTGTCGGTCGGTATCGGCTTCGGCCTGCAGACCATCGTCTCCAACTTCGTCTCCGGCATCATCCTGCTGATCGAACGCCCGATCTCCAAGGGCGATTGGATCGAGGTCGGCGGACTGATGGGCTATGTGCGCGATATCTCGGTGCGCTCCACAAGGATCGAGACTTTCGATCGCTCCGATGTGATTGTGCCCAACTCGGACCTGATCTCTGGCACCGTCACCAACTACACCCGCGGCAACACCGTAGGCCGGGTTATCGTACCGGTCGGCGTTGCCTATGGCACCGATCCGCGCAAGGTCGAGGCGATCCTCAATGACATCGCCAAGGCGCATCCCATGGTGCTGCTCAACCCGGCGCCTTATGTGGTGTTCCAAGGCTTTGGCGCCGATAGCCTCGACTTCGAAATCCGCGCCATCCTGCGCGACGTGAACTGGGTGTTGTCGGTGAAATCCGACATGAACTACGAGATCGCCCAGCGGTTCGAGGAAGAGGGGATCGAGATTCCCTTTGCACAGCGCGACATCTGGATCCGCAATCCCGAGGCGCTGGCCGGGCAGAAAGTCAAAGCCAGCACGCCTGTCGCGGCGAAGCCCAAGCAAGCCCCGGCACAGCCGGACCTGAGTGACCTCCAGGAGGGAGAAGGAGAAGGTGATGCCGACAAGTGAGATGCTGTTCCGCAAGGATGCCTATGCCCGGATGACCGAGGCGCAGGTGCTGGGCCACACGGAACAGGGCGGGATCATCCTTGATCGCAGCCTGTTCTATGCCACCGGCGGCGGCCAGCCCGGCGACAGCGGCCAGCTGCTATGGGGCGAGGGGCAATGCACCATTGCCACCACGGTCAAAGGCGAGGGCGATGCCATCGTGCTGGTGCCGCACGAAGACCAAGCGCTGCCAGAAGAAGGCGCCACGGTTACCCAGGTGCTCGACTGGGACCGCCGCTATGGCCACATGCGGGTCCACACTGCGCTGCACCTTCTGTCCGTTGTGATTCCGCTGGAGGTTACCGGCGGCTCAATCGGGGCAGAGAAGGGCCGTCTCGACTTCAACATGCCCGAGGCGCCTGAAGACAAACAGGCGTTGCAGGAGCAGCTGCAGGCGCTGATTGACCGCGATCTGGAGGTGACCGAGGACTGGATCACCGACGCGGAGCTCGACGCCAATCCGCAGCTGGTGAAAACCATGTCCGTCTCGCCGCCGCGCGGGGCTGGGCAGGTACGGCTGGTGCGCATCGGCACCGCGGAGGAGCAAATCGACCTGCAGCCCTGCGGCGGCACTCATGTGAAGCGCACCGGCGAAATCGGCCGGATCCGCCTTGGAAAGGTTGAAAAAAAGGGCAAGCAGAACCGCCGCGTCTACCTGCATCTGGAGGGCTGAAAAAGAATTCGGGGGTAAGTGAAGTTTTTGCAGTTTCGGCCCTTGCAATTCCCCGGCCGATCCTTCAAAAGCCCCCTCAACGGAGAGGTGGCCGAGTGGTCGAAGGCGCACGCCTGGAAAGTGTGTAGGCGGGAAACCGTCTCCAGGGTTCGAATCCCTGTCTCTCCGCCATAATCACCAGAATAGCTGGAGTTCGGGTTTCCCGCAGTCAAGCAACAGCGCGCTAATGCTGCCGCTGCCAGACATGGGAATATCAGTTCGGCTTCACTGCCACCAGAACGACACCAAGCTCTTCTTCCAGTTCCTGCAGTTTCTTAAGCTTGTCTTCCGGCAATGCGGCGGTGTCCGCATCGACCCCGGCCAGCGCAACGAGCGGGCTTCCGATGTCCTTTTCAAGAGCCTGGATCGCGTTGAGTTTCTCGGTTTCCAGTGAGGCAAGCGGATAGAGCATGTTGTTCTCCTGTTTTGGGTACTGATGAGTATAGCCCATTTTTTCCAGGCCGGAGGTCTTGATTGCCGGACTGTCTCAAGCCGGTATAAGGCGGGTATGGCAAGGGCAGGCTGAACCGCAGGTTTGAATAAACTCTTCGGTGTTATTTGCTTTGCGGTTTTCTCCTTCTGACCTTTCGTACAGGGTGCTTGATTCGAAAGCGCAGGCGGTGGCTGTCGCCGGGACTGGAAACAAAGATGGGGATCCGGACGGATTGAAAGCAAATCCAGCCCATTTCCCTTGGGTCAGCCAGGCTGCAGCTGCAGAAAGTGGCCAGCGAGCCATGATTTCCGCGTGTTTCGTAATTCGACACAATTCTCCCGCTATGGTGGCGAAATTCTTGGTAAACAACCATGGATTGCTGGACTTGGCTGAGATTGGAGCCGTTTTCTGGAAACAATCCAGGCTGCCTGAGGGAGGAAATACAGAGATGGGGCGGCCTGCACTGCGGCAATGCGGGGAATTTTAGGCAATTTTTTGGCTTTGTGCCCGGGGGTACCTAAAGTATGCATGGATTAGCCCATTGGGGGGGCGAGTTCTGCGAGCTGCTGGACTGTGGTGGACTGCCAGATTTTCTAAGGTCCCGGTGCCGATAATACAGGCACGCCACTGATCCGAAAGCTACTGCTATTCGGCTGTGCGCTGCTTCATTCAGCGTGCAACCCGGAGCGCATATGCGCTCTGGTCCTCTCAGCGTGTGGGCTGGTGGTTTAGATACGGCATTCCGCATGGCTTTGCAGCCGTCCGGTTGGTCCGAAAGGTGGGGCTTGGGGCCAAGCCGGTGAGGAGAAGGTAATGACGAATAGTTACGAAAAGCCGAATCCGGCGCTGGATGGGATTGTTGAAGGCACTTCCGGGGACGACCTGATCGATGCGGCTTACACCGGCGATCCGGAAGGCGACATGGTCGACAATGGCGATGCCATCGATCCTTCGGCGGGCCCGGACGATGACGTTATTGTTGCAGGTTCCGGCAACGACAGCATCTACGCAGGTTCTGGCGATGATACCGTGGACGGTGGTACCGGCGATGACCTGATCTATGGCGACGGTGTTTCCGGCGCCACCAGCCCGGTTTCGATCACCATCGACTCGACCAGCGCTGCGTTCCGCAACCAGGTGTTTGCCTATACCATCGATCCCGCTACCGGCGAGATCAGCAACGTTGTGGTGCTGAGCGAAAATGCCAAGGAAGACGTGGGCGAGACCTTCACCTACGACGCGCCCGAAGGCGCAGTGGTGGGCGTGGGCATCATCAGCCCGCAAGGCACTTTCTTTTCTTCCGGCTATGGCGCCAACGTTGGTCTGAACAGCGACGGGCTGGTTCATACCCAGGGCATCACCCAGAACCCCGACGGTTCGGTGAAGCTGGGCTTTGAAGATCTGGCCGGCCTGGGCGACCGCGACTTCAACGACGTCAAGCTGACTGTTGATCTGGGCACCTCCGGCACCGAGTTCGACAACGCGCATTTCGACTATGAGTCCGATCCGGCAGACCCGGTTGTGCCGGGCGACGACGTGCTGATTGGCGGTGATGGCGATGACACTATCTTTGGCGGCGGCGGTAACGACACGATTGACGGCGGCGACGGTTCTGATGGGGTTGACGGCGGTGACGGCGACGATGTGATTGATACCTCCGGCGGCGTGCCGCTGCCGGACCGCGGTTTCCCGGGCTATACCGGCACCGACCCGGACATCCCGTTCATCCCGGCCGATCCGGATCCGTTTGATGATATGGATACCGTGCTGGGCGGCGCCGGCAATGACACCATCTCGACCGGCGACGACGCTGATGTGATCGAAGGCGGCTCCGGCATGGATGTGATCGATGCGGGCATCGATGACGACACCATCGACGGCGGCGCGGATGCCGACGTGATCACCGGCGGCGAAGGCTCGGACCTGATCCAGGGCGGCAGCGGCGGCGACACCATCTATGGCGGCCTGAACCCGGCTTTCCCGGACGGTCTGAACATCACCGATGACGGCAGCGACGGCCGCCCGGCTGACCCGGATCCGACCAATGGGATGGACACCATCGACGGCGGTGCCGGCAATGACCTGATTTTTGGCCAGGACGATGATGACGTCATCTCCGGCGGCTCGGGCAATGACACCATCGACGCGGGTATCGACGACGACGAAGTCTCTGGCGGTTCGGGCAACGACCTGATCACCGGCGGCCAGGGCGCAGATACTCTGTCGGGCGGCGACGGCCGGGATACCTTCATCGGCGGCAATGCCGGCGATGTGGTCGACGGCGGCTCGGGCGGCGATGACTTCGACACCCTGGACCTGACCGGCACCGGCCCGTTTGAGCTGACCGGTGTTACTGTCGATGCCGACGGCAACAGCATCTCGGGCACCGTCAACTTCCTGGACGATGACGGCGATGTGACCGGCTCGATGACCTTTGGCGAGATTGAGCAGATCATTCCCTGCTTCACGCCGGGCACGCTGATCGCGACACCGCTGGGTGAACGCCGGGTCGAGGACCTGCAGGCTGGCGACCGGGTGATTACCCGTGACAACGGCATCCAGGAGATCCGCTGGGTTGGCACCCGCACGCTGGAAGGCCGCGACCTGGCTCGCGCCGCGCATCTGCAGCCGGTGCTGATCCGTCAGGGCGCCCTGGGCAACGGCCTGCCGGAGCGCGACATGATGGTCAGCCCAAATCACCGGGTGCTGGTCGCCAATGACAAGACCGCGCTCTACTTCGAGGACCGCGAGGTTCTGGTGGCGGCCAAGCATCTGACTGGCCTCGCGGGTGTCGACCGGGTGGAGACCTCCAAGGTCACCTATATCCACTTCATGTTCGACCAGCATGAGGTTGTGCTGTCCGACGGTGCCTGGACCGAAAGCTTCCAGCCCGGCGACCAGTCCCTGCGGGGCCTGGACAACGCGCAGCGCAACGAGCTGTTCGAACTGTTCCCGGAGCTGAAGTCCGAGAAGGGCCGCGCGGCCTATACCGCGGCGCGCCGGTCGCTGCGCAAACACGAGGCGCATCTGCTTGTGCATTAATTGATGCAGCCGCCGTTTTGGGGGAGACGGCCGCAAGAAGCAAAAGCGCAGGGAGGCAGGGCATTTTGCCCTGCCTTTTCTTTTGCGGGGCTCAGCGGCGGCTGCGCCAGGCGGCCCAGTCTTCAGGCGTGTCCAGATCGGTTAGCGCATGGCGGCCAGGCAGGGGGATGGTCTGCACGGTTTCGTTTTTCAGAATGCTGCGTGCGCCCTGGTCGCCGCTGAGGTTTTGTAAGGCGCCGAAACAGCGGCGGGGAAACAGAACCGGGTGGCCCGGGGTACCGTTGGCGGCAGTGGCTCGCAGGACGGGGCTGTCCTCTCCACCGAAATGCGCCGCGATATGCAGCAAGTCCTGGGTTTCGATTTCCGGCATGTCCGCTGGCAGGATCATCGCGGCTTCCGCCTCCTTGGGCAGGGCGGCAACGCCGCGCCGGATTGAGGCGGACATGCCGTCCTTTGCATCCGGCACCGGGACTTGGGCTGCTGTTCCGGTTGCAATGGCACGCGGGTGCGCAATACCGGGAAGCGTCACATAGACCGGCAGTCCGGTCAGCGCCGCACGGCGGCATATCAGGGTGAGCAGGGGCTGGCCGTCCAAATCCTCCAGCAGCTTGTCACGGCCTTGCATGCGGGAGGATGCGCCGGCGGCGAGGAGGAGAATAGCGATGGCTGTCATGGGTTCCGGGCCTCTGCGTTAGGCCGCGAGGTTGGATGCCTCCGGCGGGAGTATTTTCAGCAAGATGAAAGCAGGGCTGGGGAGCAGGTGCAAGCAGGGGGCTTGGGGTAGGTCAGCAAGTCTGACTGAATGTTTCGCGCGCGAAACAAACGGGTGCAGGCACTGACTTATGTGTTGCGGAAGTGTCCTTGCAGCAGCGTGCGCCAGGGCCGCAACAGGGGGTAGGCAGGTCAGGATTGCTGACCTGCCTGGGGAACTTAACCGCGCATGCGGGCGCCGTCGGCGTCGAACAGCGGCTCGGTGATCAGCCGGGCCTTGTACATTTTTCCGAGAATCTCGATCTCGACTTCCAGGCCTGCTTCAGCGCGGTCCGTGGGCACAAAACCAAGGGCGATGGATTTCTGCGCGTGGTGCGAGTAGCCGCCGGAGGTGCAGAAGCCAACCACGGCGCCGTCGAGCCAGATCGGTTCATAGGCGACCACATCAGCGTCGTCTGCTTCCACCTCGAAGGCACAGAGCTGGCGGGCAGGGCCTGCGTCGCGTTCCGCTTCGGCTGCGCCGCGGCCGATGAAGTCTGCTTCCTTCTTGAAGGAGATGAAGCGGTCGAGGCCGGTTTCAGCCGCTGTATAATCGGGCGAGAACTCGCGCAGCCAGGAGCCGAAGAACTTGTCCAGGCGCAGCGACATCATCGCCCGCATACCAAAGGGTTTCATGTCCCGCGGCTGGCCTGCGGTCCAGAGCGCATCCCACAGGGCGCGCTGGCTGGGCAGGTCGCAGTAGATCTCATACCCCAGATCGCCGGTGTAGCTCACCCGCTGCACGATGCAGTCGGCCATGCCGACGGTCAGGCGGCGCACGTCCATGAAGCGCATATCCGAGATGTCGGTCCGGGTGCAGGCCTGCAGCACCTCGCGCGCCTTGGGGCCTGCGATCTGAAAGCCGTTGCGGGTGTCGGAGATGTTTTCCAGCTGTACGCCGTCGTCCAGGTTCTGCAGGAACCAGCGCATGTGGTAGGCCTGAGAGCCGTAGGATGCGGTGAGCTGGAACTCTTCTTCCGACAGGCAGGAGATGGTGAAGTCACCGATCAGGCGACCCTTGGGCGACAGCATCGGGGTCAGTGATAGGCGGCCCGGATTCGGCACCCGTCCAGCCATAATGCGGTCGAGCCAGGCGCGGGCGCCTGCGCCTTTGATCAGGTATTTTCCGAAATTGTGGACCTCGTTGATACCGACGTTTTCACGCACGGCTTTCACTTCGCGCGCGGTGGCCTCAAAGGCGTTGGAGCGGCGGAAGGAGGGGGTCTCGTAGCGCGGCTCGTCCTCTTCGGCGAAGTAGTTCGGGACCTCCATGCCGTATTGCGCGCCCCAGACGGCGCCCATGCCATCAAAGATGTCGTACATCGGGGTGGTGCGGAACGGGCGGGCCGCGGGCAGCTCCTCGTTCGGGTAGGCGATGGAGAAGCGTTTCTGATAGTTTTCAATGACTTTCGGGCGGGTGTAGCCCGGGGTGATCCAGTCGCCGAAGCGGGCGCAGTCCATCGCGAAAGTGTCACGCTCGCATTCGCCCTCGACCATCCACTGAGCCAGCATCAGACCAACGCCGCCGCCCTGGGAGAAGCCCGCCATAACGGCGCAGGCGGACCAGTAGTTGCGCATGCCCGGCACCGGGCCGACCAACGGGTTGCCGTCGGGGGCAAAGGTGAAGGGGCCGTGGATCACCGATTTGACGCCTGCAGCCTCCAGCGCCGGGAAGCGTTTGTAGGCAAAGGCGATGGAATCCTCGATCTTGTCGAAGTCATCGGGCAGCAGCTCGTGGCCAAAGTCCCAGGGGGTGCCGTCCACCGCCCAGGGTTTGCAGGGCTGTTCGTAGAAGCCGATGCAGAGGCCGCGGCCTTCCTGGCGCAGGTAGCTTTCGCCGGCCGGATCCATCACATGCGGGTGTTCGCCGCCGCCGTTGATGATGTCTGAAATCATCGGCACCTCGTCGGTGACGATGTACTGGTGCTCCATCGGGTGCAGCGGGAAGTAGACACCGGCCATGGCGCCGACTTCACGTGCCCAGAGGCCGCCTGCGTTGACCACATGTTCCGCGTGGATGGTGCCCTTGTTGGTCACCACGTCCCAGGTGCCGTCGGGGCGCTGGTTGGTCTCGATCACCTTGCAGTGGGTCTCGATCGTGGCGCCGCCCATGCGCGCGGCCTTGGCGTAGGCGTGGGTGGTGCCGGAGGGGTCGAGGTGGCCGTCGAGCGGGTCATACAGGCCACCGATGATGCCGTCGATATTGGTGACGGGGGCGATCTTCTTGATCTCTTCGGGCGAGACAATCTCGGTCTCCAGTCCCATGAAACGGTGCTTGGCGCGTTCCGCCTTCAGCATGTCGAAGCGCTCCTGGGTCTCGGCCAGGGTGACGCCGCCTACGTGGTGCAACCCGCAGGACATGCCGGTGATCTCTTCCAGCTCTTTGTAGAGCTTGATGGTGTAGCCCTGCAGCGCCGCCATATTGGTGTCGCCATTGAGGGTGTGGAAACCGCCCGCCGCGTGCCAGGTCGAGCCGGAGGTGAGCTCGGAACGTTCGATCAGCATGACGTCCGACCAGCCGAGCTTGGTCAGGTGGTAGAGAACAGAGCAGCCGACGACGCCGCCGCCGATAACTGCCACGCGTGTGGTGGTCTTCATGAGGCCTCTCCCTGATTAGGTGCTGGCTGCATTCTGGACATATGTGAACAGTAGTCCAGCAGAAAAACGACTGCTCATGCCGTAGAAAGTGGCGCAGAGGCGGAAAAAGTCACTCGGACGTGCGGAAGCGGCTGTTTTGGATCACGAAAATCGCGGTCAGGGGGGCTGCGAGGAGGATCACGCCAACAGTGATCAGCAGGAACCCGAGCTGGGAATAGTCGGCGGCGGTTGTGATGGCGCCGGCCGAATCTGTGACTTCGCGGGTCACCACGAAGATTTCGTTCAAGTACTTGGTGCCCAGGCTGGAAGCTGAGAGCGCCAGGTTGGTGAAGGAGGCCATGACGGCAAAGAAGGTGGCCTTAAGCCCGGAGGGCGCGTTGCGGGCGATCCAGGCAAGCATTGGGATCATCGCGACCTGGCCCAGTGGGGATTCGACGGCGGTGTCGACCATGGCGATAAACCGGGCGTCGACCACGCCGCCGGTTACGGCAGCGGTCCAATGGTGGGCGCCGTAGTAGAGCGCGATGTTGGGCAGGCTGAGGACGGCCTCGGTGATGGCGAGGAAGGCGACGATCCAGGCGATCGGGCGGCTGGCCATCAGCGGGCGGAAGATCAGCATGCCGGCAAGGGTCAGCAGCGATGTGATCAGCGAGAGGACCGAGAGGAACTGCTGGTCAAATCCCAAGACGTCGATTTCGAACCAGGTGGCGCCCGGGCCGCGCAGCGGGGTGGCGCGGTAGACAAAGATGATGATGGCGGTGCCGATTAGGGCGCGGGCGTGGTCCACGGGCAGCACCGAGACCAGCTGGCGCATCAGGAACAGCACAATGGCCATAGAGCCGGCAAAGACGATCTCTTGCGAGTAGGGCACATCGCCCAGACCCACCGCGAAGGACAGTGCCACAAAGGCGCCGCCGCCAATGAAATACCAATGGTTGGGCGTGACCGGCTCGCGCGGGAGTTCTAGGCGGGCGCGGATATCGTCGGGCGGAACACCGGCGCGGCGCAAGCTGCTGGCCTTGGCCCATTTCTGCACGATGGCGAGGGCGACGCCGGAGAGGGAAATGACCGGGATCAACAGGGCGAGGGTGAAGACAAATCCGTAGAGCGCGCCCTTGTCCGCCTGCGGCAGCGCATCGGCGCCATCGAACAAGGCGACGTTCAGAGCGGCGGCAGCACTGGAGCCGGCAATCAGCGCGATGCGGCCGAAGGTCTGCATGGTGGTGTGCAGGGATTTGGTCTCAGCCTCGGGCAGGGGGCGGCCCTGGTGATCGGTATGGGGGACGGCCTCGACCGACATGGCGTCAGCGACCACGTCCTGCAGAACAAAACCGCATGGGGCCAGCAGGGTTGAGGCCACGTACCAGGAGCCGAGCGGCATCACGGCGGCCATCATAGCGGGTTCCAAAACGATGGCGGCGAGGATGGCATAGCTGGCGGCCATCAGTATGGCGCCTAGCAGGATCAGCAGGTATTTCCAGCGCCAGATCAGGTCAACCAGATGGCCGAGCGGCATTTTCAGGGCCCAGGGCAAGCCGATCCAGAATGCCAAACCAGCCAGAAAGGCGGCGGATAAGTCCAGGTACTCCTTGACGAAAAACGAAGCGGCAACGGTGGTGATGCCCTGCGCGCCATAGGCGAAGTAGATCAGCAGCGGCGGCAGGAAGGACCAGCGCATCTGGCGGAACAGCTCGGTAACGATGCTGTCGAACCAGTCGCGGGCCAGTACTGCCGCGCGGATCATGCGAGCGGCCTGATTTTCAGGCCGGTCACCCGGTTTCCTTCGCGTTCGGTCACCTCAAACCGGAAGCCGTGGAAGGAGAACACCTGGCCCTTGGTCGGGATCATCTGCGCCTCGTGAATGACCAGGCCTGCGATGGTGTTGGCTTCGTCGTCCGGCAGGTTCCACTCAGTTGCGCGGTTCACGTCGCGGATGGTGGCAGCACCTTCGACCAGATAGGAGCCATCGGCGGTTTTCTTGACGATGTTTTCCTCAGCCGGGTCGAACTCATCGGTGATCTCGCCGACGATTTCCTCGAGGATGTCCTCCAGCGTGATCAAGCCCTGCAGGGCGCCGTATTCGTCCACCACCAGCGCAAAGTGGGAGCGCATCCGCAGGAACTGGCGCATCTGTTCGTCCAGGGTCGTGGTTTCGGGCACAAAGTAAGGAGCCTTTGCCACCTTGCTGATATCAAAGGATTTCATCCGTTCGGCGTCACCGCCGGCCTGCTCGTACATTGCCCGGAAAAGATCCTTGGCGTGGACCACTCCGATGATGTTCTCCTGCTCGCCGCGGAAGACCGGCAGGCGGGTGTGCGGGCTTTGCAGGCATTGCTCCAGGATGGTTTCGGGCTCCGCGTCGGCGTCGATCATCTCGATGTTGGAGCGGTGCAGCATGATTTCCTCGACAAAACGGTCGGAGAGGTCGAGCGCGCCAAGGATGCGGTCGCGGTCTTCCTTTTCGACCACGCCCTCGGAATGGCCGAGCTGCAAGGCGCCGGCAATTTCCTCGCGCACGGCCATGATCTGGCTGTCGGGGTCGATCCGCACCCCGAACAGGCGCAGGACGCCGCGCACCAGCAGCCGGACGGTGCCGACTATGGGCGACAGCACGGTCACAAGGAAGCCAATCACCGGGGCGACGGCAGCGGCGGCCTTTTCGGCATTGGAGATGGCGTAGGTTTTTGGCAGCACCTCGGCAAAGACCAACACCAGAATGGTCATCACCAGAGTGGCCAGCGCCACGCCGCCTTCGCCAAAGGCGCGGGTGAACAGCGCGGTGGCCAGCGAGGCCGCCAGGATGTTGACCAGGTTGTTGCCCAGGAGGACCGAGCCGATCAGACGTTCGTTGTCTTCGGTGATCGACAGCGCTCGCTGCGCCCCGCGCGAGCCTTTGTCGGCCTGGGTGCGCAGCTTGCCGCGCGAAGCGGCGGTCAACGCGGTTTCGGAGCCCGAGAAAAAGCCGGACAGCACCAGAAGCAGCACGATGGCCCCGGCAGTTGTCCAGAAGGCGCTGTCGAGTACGGTTGAGGCAGTGTCCATGGGAGGTCCAGAGGTCCGGTCAGTTGTGAATCTTTGCCGTATTTATGGGGTCTTGGCGGCTCTGCTTCAAGCGCCCGTCAGCTGTCTTTGGCCAGCGGGTGGTGTTGCAGCACCAGTTCCTGCAGGCGGGTGTCCAGCACATGGGTGTAGATCTCGGTGGTGGCGATGTCGGCATGGCCCAGCAAAGCCTGAATCGCGCGCAGGTCGGCGCCATTGGCCAGGAGATGGGTGGCAAAGGCGTGGCGCAGGGTGTGCGGCGTGACCTTGTCCGGCGAGACGCCGCCAGTCACTGCCAGCTCCTTGATCAGCAGATAGAACCGGTGCCGGGTCAGATGGCCGGACTTGCCGCGGGACGGGAACAGGAAGCGGGAAGCGGATGCGCCCTTGGCCTCGCGCCCGGCTTCCGCCTCGTCGCGGACCAGCAGCCATTGTGCCAGCGCCTCGCGGGCCGGCGGTGAGAGCGGCACCATACGCTCTTTGCCGCCTTTGCCGAGGATCAGCAGCATCCGCGGGTCGCCGCGGGCGGCGGTAACGGGCAGCGACACCAGCTCGGTCACCCGCATGCCGGTGGCATAGAGCAGCTCCATCAGGCAAGTGTTGCGCAGCCGGTCGGCCTCGCTGCGGCCGGTTTCGCGAGCAGCGTCCAGCAGGCGGTCGACTTCGATGACCTCCAGCGTCATTGGCAGGCGCTTTTCACGGCCCGGGCCGCGGATCTGGATTGCGGGGTTGTCCTCGCGCCAGCCTTCTTCAAACGCGAAACGGAAGATCTGCTTGATCGCCGACAGCCGCCGCGCCCGGGTCGCGCGGGACAAACCCTGGCTGTCGCAGCTGATGAGGTAGGCCTCTATGTTGTCCTGGCTGGCGGAAAGAAAGCTCAGCATGCGGTGCTCCAGCCAGGCGGTCAGGTCCTTGAGGTCGCGGCCATAGGCCAGCAGCGTGTTATGCGAGGCGCCGGTCTCGGCCGCCTGGGCGTCCAGGAATGTGGAAATCCATTGCAGGTTATCGCGGGGGGCAGCCATGTCACTGCCGCTCCAGCAGCATCAGCTGCAGCGCAGCCCGGCGGGCGGTGTCTTCCAGTCCGACGGCGCGGAAAGCGGCCAGAGCAGCGGTGAGATCGCCCAGGTTGCCATCGGCGCCGCGGGAGAACAGCTCCATGCTGCGCAGGATCGCTTCGCCGAGATGGCCGTTGTTCAGCAGGTTCCGGATCTCAGGCGGCTCGGGCGGCTGCGCAGCAAAGCCAAGCGCGATAGCTTCGCCCATCTGCGAAGGCGCGGGGACGTCAGCCGGGCGGCCTTGTGCCAGGGCGGCCAGGAATCGGGTCCCGGGACCGGAGGGGGGAGCGTCATGCGCAGCCAGTTCGTACAGAGGAGACAGCAGGCGAATGCGCCAGGCAAGGTCCCGGGCCGGGCCGGTCAGCTGGGCCCGGGCAAGGGGCTCGGCAAAGAGATCGGCAAAGACGGTTTCTGTGCCAGCCTGCTGCATGGCCTCCCAGGCTTGGGGCAGAGAGCGGGCGACAGCCTCCGGGCTGCCGGAGCCCAGGTCCGCCTCCAGGCGCTGGACCGCTGCAACCCGGTCCCAGATGCCGCCGGATGCGGCGGGTTTTCGGGCGCTGAACAGGCCAAGGTACTGGTTCGGGTTGAGCGCGCCGCCCCGGGCAAGCCTTTCTGCGGCTTCCAGCTGCGCCTTCCAGCCGGCTAGGTCGCGCAAATCGGCGGCGGCAAACGCAGGCGGCAGCGGGGCCGTCGGCAGCGGCTCGCCGATGGTCTCGAACAGGCGGAACGTCAGCGGGTCCGGATCAGCAGGGCGGCGCAAGGGTGCTGCAAGCTCGAACAGGTCCGGGTTCAGAAAGCGGTCAAGCAGTTCCAGCTGTTCAGGCGGCAAAAGCTCCAGCGCAAGGGCGGTTTCCATCATCAGTGCCGCAGTCGGCCAGTCGCTGCGCCGCGCGGTGCAAAAGATTTGCTTGGCATAGCTGTCGGTCAGGTAAGGCGATGCAGTAAGCGCCGCGCAGGGCTTGTCCTCGCTGCCGGTGAGCAGGGCAGCGTCGAACCAGCGGGCAAACCGCTCTTTGCTGGTGGTGGGGCCTGCATGTTCGGCCAGGGCCTGGGATGGATCGGTTGCCCCCAGCGCCAGCAGGCGGTCAAGCCGCGCCAGCAGGATCTTATCCCCGGCTGAGGCCGGCGGGCGGGTTTCCGACAACAGGAGGGTGAACAGCAGCGCCTGCATGGCCGGGCTGCCGCGCACCGGCACGGTTTCGATCAGGTATGCGATCTCGCTAGCATCGCTGCCCCGCCACAGGTCCGCCGGCAGGCCGGTCGAGGACGGCGGCACCAGGCCGATGGGCGGCAGCAGGGTTTCTAGCGGTGTCACTGAAACAGGCGGCAATGCTGCGGTGCCGGTTACAGGAGGCTCCAGCAGCACGGTGCCGGGCAAATCCCCGCGCGGCTGCGGCTGGCTGAGCCAGTCAATTGCTGCCAGGGGTTCGTTGGCAAGCGCGTTGCCTGCCAGCATTATCCCGGCAGCGGCTGCCTTAATCCGCATTCAGCACCACGGGTTTGCGCACCTCGGTGCTGGGCGCGCCGAAATCGGCACCGAACCAGGGGCCGACATAGGCATAGCCCACCAGCCCGATCGCCGCGAGAACCATCAAATAGACCAGATACTTAATCAATCGCCCCATGGTGTATCCACTGCCTGTTTCCTGCTCTTTTGCTCAAGTTATATATGGCCTTTTCCGCAAGATCACGTCATTCACTGAAGAATGAGCGAAAAAGAGCAAAGCAGCGGCCAGGAGGCTGCAAACCCGGTGCCGGGGAAACTGAAAAAGACCATCGTGATGGTGGGCATGATGGGGGCCGGCAAGACTGCGGTGGGCCGGGCCCTGGCGGCACGGCTGGAGGTGCCCTTTCTGGACAGCGACCACGAGATCGAGGCCGCTGCCAATATGACAATCCCCGAAATTTTCGCCCGCGACGGCGAGCCGTTCTTCCGCCAGAAGGAGCGCCAGGTGATCGCGCGCCTTCTGGAAGAGGAACGCGGCATTCTGTCGACGGGCGGCGGCGCTTTTTTGGCACAGGAAAACCGGGAGGTGATCACGGCCAAGGGCGTCTCTGTCTGGCTGAAGGCCGATCTGGAAGTGCTGTGGAACCGGGTGCGCCACCGCGACACAAGGCCTTTGCTGCGCACCGCGGATCCCCATGCGACGCTCAGTGATCTGTACCAGGCGCGGGTGCCGCTTTATGCCAAGGCGGACCTGGCTGTCGTCTCGGACGGGCAGGCGGCGATTGAGACCATGGTTGACCGCGTGCTGGAAGCCTTGAAAGCGCGCCCCGATGTTTTGGAGTGGAAATGATGGAACGCACGGTTCACGTGCCTTTGGGCGAACGCGCTTATGACGTGGTGATCGGGCCCGGTTTGCTGGCGCAGGCCGGTGCGCGGATCAAGCCGCTGTTGAAGCGGCCGCAGGTGGCGGTGCTGACGGACGAAACAGTGGCTGAAAAGCACCTGGAAGCATTGCGCACGGGGCTCGCATCTGCGGGCATCGGGATGGAGGCGCTGGCGCTGCCGCCGGGCGAGGCGACCAAGGGCTGGCCGCAGTTCACCCGCTCGGTGGAATGGCTGCTGGAGCAGAAGGTCGAGCGCGGTGATGTGGTTGTCGCCTTTGGCGGCGGCGTGATCGGAGATCTGGCAGGATTTGCTGCCGCAGTGCTGCGCCGCGGTGTGCGGTTCGTACAGATCCCGACATCGCTCTTGGCCCAGGTAGACAGTTCGGTGGGCGGCAAAACCGGAATCAATGCCCCCCAGGGCAAAAACCTGATCGGCGCTTTTCATCAGCCGTCGCTGGTGCTGGCGGACACCTCAGTGCTGGAAACTCTGACCGCGCGGGACTTTCTATCCGGTTATGGCGAAGTGGTGAAGTACGGCCTGCTGGGCGATGCGGAATTCTTCGCCTGGCTTGAGGAGCATGGTCCCGCCCTGGCGTCGGGCGATGTAGCAGCGCGGGTCGAGGCGGTGGCGCGCTCCGTTCAGATGAAGGCCGATATCGTGGTGCGCGACGAGACCGAGCAAGGCGACCGCGCCCTGCTGAACCTTGGGCATACTTTCTGCCACGCGCTGGAGGCGGCCACGGGCTATTCGGACCGGCTGCTGCATGGCGAAGGGGTGGCGATCGGCTGCGCGCTGGCGTTTGAACTCTCGGCCAAGCTGGGGCTGTGCTCGCAGGAGGATCCAAGCCGGGTGCGCGCGCATCTGAAGGCCATGAACATGAAAACGGATCTGGCCGACATTCCCGGCGATCTGCCCGGAGCGGAGACGCTGCTGGAACTGATGGGCCAGGACAAGAAAGTGGTGGCCGGCCAGCTGCGGTTCATCCTGGCCCGCGGCATCGGCGAGGCTTTTGTGACCGGTGACGTGCCTTCGGAAGCGGTGCTGGAGGTGCTGCGCAGCGCTGGCGCCTGAGGGGGCTGCCTGGCCCGCGCTGACGGGCAGCCGGGATTTTTTAGGAAAGACATGAAAAAGGCAGCCGCAAGGGCTGCCCTTCTTTGATTTCTTGCTTCGGCGGTGCCGGGGGTCAGGCGGCGGCGCTGTCCGGCCCGGCCGCAAAGTCATCCGGTTCATCCGCGTCAAAGTCGATACCGTTCGGCGGCGGCGTGTGGGCGTGGGCAGGGGCAGCGGAGAAGTTGCCAACGGTGAACTGGGTCACCTGCTGGCGCAGTTCCTGCGCTTGCTCCGACAGCGAAGTGGTCGCCGCAGTTGTCTGTTCAGCCATGGCCGCGTTCTGCTGCGCCATCATTTCCAGCTCGTT
>NZ_JWLC01000008.1:202163-211300 GCF_000813745.1 Leisingera sp. ANG-M1
GGCCATGGCCTGGCCGGCCTGATCGACCAGGGTGGCGCCGTTCTTGACCTGCTCCGAGCTGCGTGCGGTCAGCTCGTCGATTTGCTGAACCGCGTCGGCGCAGCGCTGCGCCAGCATCCGCACTTCGCTGGCGACAACCGCAAACCCGCGGCCTGCTTCGCCGGCCCGGGCGGCCTCGACACCGGCATTCAGCGCCAGCAGGTTGGTCTGGAAGGCAATGTCCTGGATCACTTTGGTGATCTGCGAGATCTCCTGCGAGGATTCCTGCAGCTTGTCCATGGCAACAATGGTGTTTTTCACCACCTCGTCGCAGGATTTCACACCGTGCTGGGCGCTGTCGGCCAGCCGTTCCGCCCGCCCGGCATTTTCCGCCGAATGCTGCACGCTGTTGGTCAGGACGCTCATGGCGTGGGTGGTTTTTTCCAGCGTTGCCGATTCCGCTTCGGTGCGGTGGGCCAGATCCATCGAGGCCTCTGCAATCGACTTGGTGCTTTCGTCGACGCTGCTGGTCAATTCACCGATGGACGACACCGACTGGCTGAGGGCCTTGAGCGAGTCATTAAAGTCCATCCGGATCGATTTGAACTCCTCCGGGAAATACTCTTGGATCGGATTGTCCAGCCGCTTGTTCTGCAGATCCATCAGCGAGCTGCCGATGCGGCGGGCGACCGCAAGAATTTCCTCGCGGCGTTCCTTTTCGATCCGGTTTTCCTCCTCCTGCTTCTGCTGGGTCATGGTGCGCAGCTCAACAACATTGCGGGCCACAGATCCGATCTCATCGCGGCGGTCCGCGCCTGACACATCGGCATTGGCGTCGCCGCTGGCAAGCTGCTTCAGAGCGCCGTTCAGCACAGTGAGACCCTTGGTCATGTCGCGGGCGATTACCAGGCTCAGCGCCAGAACGCCGGCCAGCAGGACGCCTGCAAAAATGGCCATCTCGGTCAGCAGCAGTTTGTTGCTGGCGTCATAGGCCGCCATGTCCTCTTTGAGGTGCTTGATCAGGATAGCTTCCTTGCTGCGCAGAACTTTCAGCATTTCCGTTGCCGCTGCAAACCAGGATTTCGCATCATGGCCGGAGGTATCGCCGCCCGTCAGCACTGCCTCGCGGATGCTGTCGAATTTCTTCATTTCCGGCGTCTTGAAAAGCGTCTCGACGGCATTGCGGTCTTCGATGGTTGCAAAATCAAGAAAGCGGTCCAGACGTTCCTTGAAGCGTTCATGGGTTGCAACGAAGTTCTGGAAATCAGCGGGCTTCCAGTGATGGGCAAATCCGACCGCGCCGGCGGCCCTTTCAAGCCCGGCTGCATCCTTGGCGCGCAAAAAGAGCGACAGCGCCACGGCCTCTTGGGCAATCCGGGGATCGTCAATTTTCTGCGTCACAGAAAGGCCGCTTTGGATCAGCGCAGTATTCAGATTGGTGTAGTATGCGACGGCATCCTTCAGCGGAATCGAGCGGTTGGAAACCTGCTGGCGGATCTCCGATTTGCGGGCAAGTTCAGTTTGGGCCACCCGGAAGGCCTGAAGCGCTTCGGTGCTGAGGCCGCTGCGGTCAACTGTTTCCAGCTGGGCAAGATAAGCTGCCATAGCGGTGTCGTTGCTGCGTCGGATCTTGGCCAGCGCTTCGGGCAGTTTGGTGGCGTCACCACCTAGGAAACCCGCGCTCATCCCGCGTTCGACCTGCAGCGTGTGCACCAGGGAACTGGTGCTTTCCAAGAGTTCGCCCGCGAGCGCGGTGTTCACCTGTGCCCTTTGGTAAAGCTCAGTCAGCTTGGTTCCCATGAACCAGAGGCTCAGCAGCAGCGGAGCTGCCAGAAGCATCGCGATCTTCACCTTGATCGAGAGATGCTGCAAAAAACGCATACCCATATTCTGAATCCTTACTGCACAATTTTTCGGCTAGTTGAATTCATCCTGTGCGATGTGTCTTAATATTCGGCTACCCGCCCAAAATCTGCCCTATTCGCCAGCGGCAGCTTAGTTTCGGCTAAGTGATGTTTTCCGCCAGTTTGGGCTGCAATGTCATTTGTTCTGGGGAAAAAGTTTTGAAAATAACGCCTTGCAGGTGATCTTGCCGTAAGCGCCTGCCTGGGGAGCAGTGGAATTCAGTGGCTGGAGGCGGGCGCGCAGAAAAAGCGGTGAGCCCGTGAATTCAGCAGAAAAAGACAGGTAAATTAACAAAAACCCCCAAGCGCAGGGCTTGGGGGCTTCTGGGGAAATCGCTTAGAACGGGATTTCGTCATCGTCGATGTTGTGCGACGCTCCGCCGCCGAAACCACCGCCGCCGCCGCCTTGCGGGCCGCTGTCATAGCCGCCGCCGTAGCCGCCGCCCTGGCTGCCGCCGCCATAGCTGCCGCCGCCTTGGCCGCCGCCATAACCACCGCCGCCGCCGCCACCGCCTTCGCCGCGGCCGTCAAGCATGGTCAGGGTGGAGCCGAACCCCTGCAGAACCACCTCGGTGGAATAGCGGTCCTGGCCGCTTTGGTCCTGCCATTTGCGGGTCTGCAGCTGGCCTTCGATATAAACCTTGGAGCCTTTGCGCAGGAACTGTTCAGCCACCCGGACCAGGCCTTCGCTGAAAATCGCCACCGAATGCCATTCGGTCTTCTCGCGGCGCTCGCCGGTGTTGCGGTCCTTCCAGGTTTCCGAAGTGGCAATGCGCAGGTTGCACACTTTGCCGCCGTTCTGGAAACTGCGCACCTCGGGGTCGCGGCCCAGGTTGCCGATAAGCATGACTTTGTTCAGTGAGCCGGCCATAGGGTTCGGTCCTTTGTTTCTTGCTGTTCTTGTCCGGGAGCGGTCTGGCGCGAATCCGTCCGCTCTGGTTTCCAAGCACACTATAGACCTGCGCTGCCTGAGGAAAGCAGCTCTCTGGGGATGGATTTTCGGTGCCGGGCAAGGTCCGCGCGGCGGTTCACGCGCGTGTTGCTTTAAATTTGTTCTGAATTAGTTATATTCCAGCGAAGTGGGACAGTGCCGGGACAGTGGGAATGCGCAAAGCCGTTGCGTGGGTAGTGATTGCGATGCTCGGGGCAGGGCAGCCTGCTGCGGCCGATATCTTTGGCACCAAGAGCCGGCGGGATCTTTTTTCGTCTCATACCAGAGTATTGGATGGCCGTGCTGCGACCCAGTACAAGAATTCGGCGCGGCTGCAGCCCCAGACGTATCAGATACCATCAGCCGGGGGCACGCTGCCCTATACCGGCAAGTACCGGGGCCAATATCTTGAGATGGCGCGGGCTGCGGCGCGGCAGCATGGGGTGCCCGAGGAATTGTTTCTGCGGCTGGTGCAGCAGGAGAGCAACTGGAACCCGAATGCCAAGTCGCACAAAGGGGCCTTGGGGCTGGCGCAGCTGATGCCGGCCACTGCACGATCGCTGGGGGTAAACCCGGCTGTGCCGCAGCAGAATCTGGAGGGCGGTGCCCGCTATCTGGCCCGGCAATTCCGCAATTTCGGCTCCTGGCGGCTGGCGCTTGCTGCCTATAATGCGGGTCCTGAGGCCGTCCGGAAATACGGCGGGGTGCCGCCGTATAAGGAAACCCAGAACTATGTGAAAAAGATCTGGGGCAGCTGAGACGGCTGCCGGTTAATCTTTCGGGCAGTTAACCTGTGGGTAAGCTCTCTTAATGCCCCGTTAACTCCGCCGATGTGTCACGCATTTGCCTTAATTTTTCGTGAATCTGAGGCCAGTTTCAGGAGGAAATGCCTTGCACATCAGGAGCTTTGACGAACGCATTGACGGGATTAACTGGCAGCCCAGCGTGGTGCCGACCCGGCAGATGATCGACAGTGTGCTTGGCAGCCGCCTGCCGCGCAAGCCGCGCAGCGCCGTGCTGTCCCTGGCCGGTGCAGTCAGCGGCATCGCAGTTGGAGTCGGGCTGAAGGGGATGACCCTGGCGGGGTCGCCCTGGGGGCCGGGGACCGGGCTGACCGGGGCACTGGCAGGCACGCTGGCCCTGACTGGCCTGGCCTTGTCCGTGGCAGCGGCCGGCTATGCCGCGGCCCGCGGCCAGGAAGCGCCCCGGCTGATGCAGTTTGCGTCTATGAACCTGCTGATGATCGTCGTTCTGCTGCTGAGCTGAGTTTAGCCGCCCCCGTGGGAGTGGGGGAATGGTGTGGAGCCCCATGTGCTGCCGTTCCGGCGCGCATGGGGTTTTGCTTTGGGGGGTCTGGCCGGACCAGGAATTTACGGCATTTTCATAGAATTGCGGGAGTCTGCCTGGCGATTTGCAGGAACTATAAAGTAGTCAAGAAGATGCCTTTAAACACAAAGCGTCAGGCGCCCTGGAACAGAGCGGGGATCGAAACAGCACGGGAATATGTGAAAGACCGCAAGTTCGGGCGGGCTTTGCCGCTGCTGTTTTCCTTGCTGCGCTCCAATCCCGAGGATCTTGAAGCGCTTGATCAGACAGCAACCTGTTATTTTCATCTGGGTGACCACGAAACTGCTGCAAAACTATTGGGGCGGGTTCTGGAAAGCCGTCCGCAGGTGCCGCGGCTATGGGGCAAGCTGGCAGCAGTTCAGGCAAGCGGCGGAAACAAGGCAGCGGCTGCCGCGGCGTACAGACGGGCATTGGCTCTTGCGCCAAAGGATGTGGGGCTGCTTGCGGCTTACAATCATCTTGAGCCGTTTGCTGCGGGCAGCAGTTACGCGCTGCGGCTTGGCGAGGTGCTGCGCGACACTTCATCGGAGAAGCGGGAAAGGACTCTTGCGCATTTTGCACTTGCAAAAATTGCCGACAGAGCAGGGGATACTGACACAGCTTTCCGGCACTACAGCAGTGCAAACGATCTGAAATCAGCCGAGTATTCTTGCGAACTGCAGGAGAAATTTGTCCGGACGCAGGAGGCTTGTTTCTCCGCGCACAGCCATGACGGCGAAGACCAGGGCGGCCCTCGCATTCTGTTTGTAACCGGCCTGCCGCGGACCGGGACCACGCTTTTGGAGACCTGCCTGACCCGCCACCCGGGCGTGACCAGCATTGGTGAAAGCGGGGCCTTGTCGAAAACGGCGGCGCAAGCCCGGGCCCTGGCGCCTCAGCATGCCGGGCGCGGTGCCTGGAACTGGCTGGAGCAGCTGCGTCCGGAAGATATCAGCCGTTTGCGCAGGTATTTCCTGCAAAGCACCTTGGGTGCGGCAGAGACAGAGTCGAAGGTCATCATCGACAAGATGCCGCTCAATTGTTTCGAAGCAGGGCTTGCGCATGTTTTGCTGCCGAATGCAAAATTTCTGTTCATGTCCCGCCATCCGATGGATACGGGCCTGTCGAATTTCACGACCAATTTCGGCAGGGGAAACGGGTTTTCGCGGCGGCTGGACTGGATCGGCCATTTGACCCGCTGGGCTTATCGTTCGGCGATGGATTACCAATCCAAGCTGGGGGCGCAGTACCGGGTGCAGTCTTACGAGGCCTTGGTCACGGATCCCGAAGGCCAGCTGCGTGCCGTTTTGCATCATGCCGGCTTGGATTGGGATCCGGTTTGCATGACCCCGGAGCAGACGCGAAACACGGTCCGGACTGCCTCACTGATGCAGGTCCGCGAGAAGATCAACACCGGAGCTTTGGGCAAATGGAGGCGCTACGAAGCTCAGCTGGAACCGCTGATGGACGCTTTGGGCGGCCGGGCGTGGTTAGCTCAGTGGCAGCAGTGGGACCAGCAAGCGGCTGAAACCGGAAGGTTTCTTGCGGAACCTGCTTGATCTAAAATTCAAAGAAAACCGAACCGGTCACATCAATGAACAGCGCCGCGGCTTTTGACCAGCCGCGGCGCCGTTATTTGTGCATGTGCTGCAGATTACTCTGCCGCGATCTTGATCACCGGTGTCATACGCTCCAGCACTTCGTCGCTGAGGTGGCACTTGATCTGGTGGCCGTCTTCCAGCTGGCGCACCGGCGGCACTTCGCGTTCGCACAGGCCGCCGGGCACTTCTGATTTCCAGCGGCAGCGGGTTTGGAAGGGGCAGCCCGGGGGCGGGTTC
Organism: Leisingera sp. ANG-M1; assembly: GCF_000813745.1. Classification (GTDB taxonomy): domain Bacteria; phylum Pseudomonadota; class Alphaproteobacteria; order Rhodobacterales; family Rhodobacteraceae; genus Leisingera. The sequence continues at coordinate 208,142 of NZ_JWLC01000008.1, forward strand.
ATGGCTGACGGGATGTCGCCTTCCAGAACGATGTGCTCTTTCTCGATCGAGGTGTCGGCAATCGGCACCGCCGACAGAAGCGCCTCGGTGTAAGGGTGGTAGGGCGGTGAGAACACCTGGTCGGTGTCGCCCAGCTCCACCACATGGCCGAGGTACATCACCATCACCCGGTCGGACAGATAGCGCACGATTGACAGGTCGTGGGAGATGAAAAGCAGCGTCGTCTTCTCGTTGCGCTGGATCTCCATCAGCAGGTCCGTGACCGCCGCCTGCACCGACACGTCCAGCGCCGACACCGGTTCGTCCGCCACCACGATCCGGGCGCCGCCGGCAAAGGCGCGGGCGATGCCCACACGCTGCTTCTGGCCGCCCGACAGCTGCCGTGGCATCCGGTCTGCAAAGGCGCGGGGCAGCTTCACCAGGTCCAAGAGCTCCAGCATCTTCTTCTTGCGTTCGGCCTCGGAGTTGCCGATGCCGAAGATCTCCAGCGCCCGCATGATCTGGCGGCCGACGGTCATCGACGGGTTCAGCGTATCGAAGGGGTTTTGGAACACCATCTGCACGTCGGAAACGGTCTTGGTGTCGCGTTCTTCGATCGGCACCTGTTCGATGTTCTGGTTGTCGAGCAGGATCTGGCCTTCGGTGGCTGTCTCCAAGCCCATCAGCACCTTGGCGAAGGTCGACTTGCCGCAGCCGGATTCGCCGACGATGGCAAGGGTCTCGGATTCCCGCGCTTCAAAGCTGAGGGTCTCGTTGGCCTTGACCACCTTGGTCTCGCCGCCGCCGAACAGGGCGTTGGCCGCAACCTCGTAGTACTTCTTGAGATTGTCCATCTTGAGGACGACCTTGCCGGGCGCGGTCTTCTCCTTCTGCTCGCCCACGGTGATGGGCGCGTTCCAATCGATCTCCTGGAACTTCAGGCAGCGGGTTTCGTGCCGGTCATTGCCTCTCACCGGAGACATCGGGATCACTATGTCCTTGTCGCAGCGGCCCTCTTCGAAATAGTCGCAGCGCGGCCCGAAGTTACAGCCGGAGGGGCGCTCATGAGGAAGGGGGAAATTGCCGGGAATCGCCACCAGCGGCCGCGAGTTCTTGTCCGCGCCGGGCAGCGGGATCGAGCGGAACAGCGCCTGGGTATAGGGGTGCTGCATCTCGTCGAAGACATCCTTGATCGAGCCGCGCTCCACCGCCTCGCCGGAGTACATCACGCACAGGCGGTCGCAGGTTTCCAAAACCAGGCCGAGGTTGTGCGAGATGAACAGCATTGAGGTGCCGTATTTCTTGCCCAGGTCCTTGACCAGTTCGACCACCGCGGCCTCAACGGTCACGTCAAGCGCAGTGGTGGGTTCGTCCAGGATCAGCAGTGCGGGCTTGGACATCAGCGCCATCGCAATCACGATCCGCTGCTGCTGGCCGCCCGACAGCTGGTGCGGGAAGGAGTTCAGCATCCGCTCCGGGTCAGGCAGGCGCACATCGGTGACCACTTCCAGCGCGCGGGCATAGGCCTCTTTCTCGCTGACGCCTTCGTGGATCATCGGCACTTCCATCAGCTGTTTGCCGATTTTCATCGCCGGGTTCAGCGAGGCCATCGGCTCCTGATAGATCATCGCGATCTCATTGCCGCGGATGTCGCGCAGTTCTTCGGCGCTCATCTCGGCCAGATCGCGGCCCTTGAACTTGATCGAGCCGCCGACGATGCGGCCGTTCTTGCCCAGGTCCTGCATCACGCCAAGCGCCACGGTGGATTTGCCGCAGCCGGATTCACCGACCAGGCCCACCGCCTCTCCGGGCTGCACGGTGACCGAGAAGTCCATCACCGCCGGAATTTCGCGCAGGCGGGTGAAGAAGGAGATCGACAGCTTGTTAATCTCAAGGATCGGGCCGTCGTAGTCTGCCAGTTTGTTCATATTCTTGTCTCCCTGTTGAGGCTGGAAGGGACCGGATCCCTTTCTTCTGGCCTCAAGTATCCCGGGGGTCCGGGGGCTGGCCCCCGGTCCCGCAGGTTTGGATCAATCCTTTAGGCTCTCTTCGCGCAGGCCGTCGGCCAACAGGTTCAGACCAAGAACCAGCGTCAAGAGGGCGAAGGCAGGCGGCAGCGCCGGGTGCAGGTAGATCGATAGCAGCTTGCGGCCGTCATTGATCGTCGAACCCCAGTCCGGGCTTTCCGGCGGCAGGCCGAGGCCAAAGAAGCCCAGGGTCCCCAGCAGGATGGTGGTGTAGCCGATGCGCAGGCAGAAATCGACGATCAGCGGGCCGCGTGCGTTGGGCAGGATTTCCCACAGCATGATGTACCAGGGGCCTTCGCCGCGGGTCTGTGCCGCAGCTACGTAGTCGCGGGTTTTGATGTCGAGCGTCAGGCCGCGCACGATGCGGAACACCGTGGGCGAGTTGACGAAGACCACCGAGACGAAGACCACCAGGATGCCGCCGGGGATGTCGAACAGGTCCATCGCCTTGGGCAGGCCCGGGATCGAGTAGGCCGGAGTGTTGATCAGATAGCCGCCGTTAGACACCAGCTGCAGGTAGAACCAGATGATCGTGCCCAGCACCAGCGGCAGCAGCATGTTACGCAGCTTCGGCCGGGTGTAGTAGCGCGAGTTCAGCAGGACGCCCACAAAGATGATCGGGAAAACGAATAGTACGATCGCCATGTAGTTCGGCACGCCGGTGGCAACGATCTCCGGGGTCACCAGCAGGTAGAACAGCAGGATCACCGGGAAGGCCAGGATCAGGTTGGCGGCAAAGGACAGAATGGTGTCCAGGCGGCCGCCGTAGTAACCCGCAGGCAGGCCCAGGGTGATGCCGACCATGAAGGCGAACACCGCGGCCATCGGGGCGATCTTGATCACTTCCCAGGCGCCTTTGACCAGACGGCTGAAGACGTCGCGGGCCAGGTTGTCGCCGCCCAGGAGGTAATAGGCATAATCGCCTTCCTCGGCGCCGCGCAGCGGAGTGCCAGGGACCTTGTTCTTCATGCCCGAGACCTGGGTCAGCGGGTCGTGGGTGACGATCATGTCCATGGCGCCGTAGATGCCGGTGAAGACCCAGAACATCACCAGGCCAAAGCCGATCATGCCGATGGGGCTGTCGAACAGCTTGCCGTAGAGGCCCAGCTTGCGTTTGAAGCCGATGGAGAAACCGTAGAGGATCACCAGCGAA
>NZ_JWLC01000008.1:211603-420142 GCF_000813745.1 Leisingera sp. ANG-M1
TAGAGGATCACCAGCGAAATCCAGACCGGAGACAGCTGGTAAATGATACGCCCAGCAATTTCGAGTGTGCTAAGAGGTTCCATACTCTGCTGCCTTCCTTAAGAGATCCGGATACGCGGGTTCAGGTACACATAGCCGATATCGGAGATCAGCTGAGTGACCAGCACCACGACAACTGAGACCACGGAGACGGCCAGCAGCAGTTCGATGTCATTATTGCCGGCAGCTTCCACCAGCACCCAGCCGAAGCCCTTGTAGTTGAACAGGGTCTCGACGATCACCACGCCGTTCAGCAGCCAGGGGAACTGCAGCATGATGACGGTGAAGGGGGCGATCAGCGCGTTGCGCAGGGCATGCTTGATCACGATGTTGTGGAAGCTGACGCCTTTCAGACGCGCGGTACGGATGTATTGCGCGGTCATCACCTCGGTCATCGAGGCGCGGGTCATGCGGGCGATATAGCCCATGCCGTAGAGAGCAATTGTCAGCACCGGCAGGAAGAAGTTTTCAAAGGTCGGGTTGTCCATCGCCGAGGTGGCGGTGCCTTTGAACCATTTCAGGCCGACAGTGGAGGATGTGAAAACGGCGATGAAGATCACGCCGGACACGTATTCCGGGGTTGCTGTGGTCAGGATCGAGGCGGTCGACAGGCTGCGGTCGGTGGCAGAGCCTTCGCGCATGCCGGCCAGAACGCCGATGAGCAGCGCCGACGGCACCATGATCAGGAGCACGCAAAGCATCAGGAAGCCGGTGTTGCCCAGGCGTTCCGAAACGATCACGGAGACTTCGTCCTTGAAGCGGGTCGAATAGCCCCAGTCGCCTTGCAGGATGCCGCAGAAAGTCGACGCGTTTGCGGCTTCTTCCGCGGTCACGGTGCCGGTGATGCAGCGCCCTGTAAAGCCCTCCTCGGTCTCCCGGGTCCAGCCCGGCAGAACACCCAGCCACTGGCCGTATTTCGAGACCATGGGGCCGCCATAGCCGTTGGCATCCAGCCAACTGGCCACAGCCTCGTCCGACATACGGAAGTTGCCCTGGGTTTTGGCGAGTTTCTCAAGGTTCGGGTATAGGTTCGTCAGAAAGAACACGATGAACGTCAGGCACAAGGCCGTCAGCAGCATCACGCCCGATCGGCGGAGAATAAATAGTCCCATGGGGTCCCCTGTCAGTCTGGCGGATCGGACCCGCCTGTAATTGCGGGTCTCTTATCATCTATGCTGGAAGGCACCGCCCCGGGGATGGGGCGGTGCTGATGTCAGAAGCCTTGCTCAGGAACGCTTACGCGGCCCAGCCCCACTTGTAGTGGTGATGCTCGAAGGAGATGTGCATGCCGGCACCGGCCACACCTTCGCGCGAATGGCGGTACAGCGAACGCCAGTAGGGCTGGATGGTCACGCCTTCTTCCTGGATCAGGGCCTGGCCCTTGGCCGAGATTTCGCGGCGCTTGTCCGCGTCGGCGATCGACAGAGCTTCGGCCAGCAGGGCGTCGAACTCCGCGTTTTCCCAGCCGAACTCGTTCCAGGCTTCGCCCGACTTATAGGCGAGCGCCCAGATCTGCACGCCCAGCGGGCGGTGGTTCCAGTTGGTCGAGGAGAACGGGTACTTGGCCCAGTCGTTCCAGAAGGTCGAGCCGGGCAGAACGGTCCGTTTCACCTTGAGCCCGGCATCGCGCATCTGCGCGGCAACCGCGTCGGTGGTGTTCCGGCGCCAGTCGTCGTCGATCGACAGCAGCTCGTGCTCATAGTCCAGCATGCCGGCTTCTTCCATCAGCGCCTTGGCGGCTGCGGGGTCTGCCTGCTGGGCCGGCAGTTCGGCATATTCCGGATGGATCGGGCCGACATGGTGGTTTTCCGCCGGAGCGCCGCGGCCGCCATAGCCGAGTTCGAGGCAGACCGCATTGTCGACGCACATCTGAATCGCCTTGCGGACCCGCTTGTCGGCATAGACTTTCTTGCCGTCGATTTCCGCCAGCTGGTTCGGGCGGATAACCATGGTCGCCATGGTGACAACTTCGGACTTCTGGTAGCCGAGGCCGTCCAGAACGTCGATGAATTCACCCACGGATTCGTGCAGCATGTCGACTTCGTCGGATTCCAGCGCTGCCATCCAGGAGGACGGGTCGGTGCCGAAATCGATGTATTCGATGCGGTCCAGCGCCGGCTTGCCGAACACGGCCTCGCCCCACCAGGTGTGCTCGGTGTTGCGCTCCAGCGCTGCCTTCACGCCGACTTCCAGCTCGGTCAGCAGGTAGGGGCCGGTGCCCACGTTGCTGAGGAAGTCGTTGGTCTGGTAGCTGGAGTGCACGATGGCGGCCGGGTAGTCAGCCATGCCGGCGACCAGCGAGATGTCGGAAGACGGCAGGTTCAGCTTGACGGTGTGGCTGTCGACCACTTCGATGCCGCCGTCGATGGCCTGGCCGGAGTCCGCGTCCACCAGGGTGCCGAAACGGCCCGCCATGGAATTGCCTTCGAGCGACTTGTCGCACCAGCCGGCGATGTTGCGGGCCACGTCATCCGCGGTGAAGTCGTCGCCATTGCTCCACTTCACGCCCTTGCGGACGTTCAGGGTATAGACGGTGGCGTCTTCGTTGATTTCCCAGCTTTCCAGCAGCATCGGGCTGAAGGAGCCGTCATTGTTGTATTCAACGAGATATTCCAAGGTGCCGCGGGTCTGGTTGCCCATTTCCGACCAGTCATAGGTGCGCGGGTCTTTGAGCGGGCGCACGCTGGCCTGTACGCGCAGGGTGCCGCCTTCTTTCATGCCTTCAGCGGCCTTGGCCGGTGCGGCCATGCCGATCATGCCATAGGCTGCGGTTGCAGTTACACCAAGTGCGGTCGCACGGGTCAGGAACTCCCGGCGGTCGAGCTTGCCATCCAGCACTTCTTTGGCGTGCATCTTGGCTGCCCAATGGATCGGGGCTCCGTTGATGGTGTCTTTGGTCATTTAGGTCTCCCTGTTGTACCGTTTGGTTTTTGTCTTTCGAAACGGATATTGGCCCGGCGGCTGCCAGGCGTCAGTGTTAGGTGTTGTGGATTAAAGTTTCCCCATACCCGCATTCGGGCAGAGATATGTCGTTTCGTCAATGCACAGTTTCGGCGTTTCGAGGTAAAATTGCGACATTTGTGGCGTCGTTTTTCTGTTTTGATTTGGGATGCCGATGCATACTGTTCAAAACTGCCCAGTAATTAGGCGGATCTGGAGGGAATCCGGGTAAGCGGCCGGAATCTTCTGCCTGATCAAACTATTGCGATCTTGAGCGGGCTGTTTTGCGCAGCGTACTTGGGGTCTTCCCGGTGTGCTGCGAGATGAAGCGGGTGAAATAGGCCGCGCTGCCGAACCCCAGCTGGGCGGCAATATCGCGGATCGGCAGGTCGGAGGTGATCAGCAGGGTGCGGGCAGCATGCAGCTGGCGCTCTGTCAGCAAAGCGGCGGCAGTCTTGCCGGTTTCCGCTTTGCAGACCCGGGTCAAATGGGTCGGAGTCACCTGCAGCGCGGCCGCATGGGCCGCCATGCTGTCCTGGGTGCCTTGCAAATCGGCCACCCGGGCGCAGTAAGCCTGGCACAAACGCCGCGCCGCGCTGGGGCGGGCGGGCGCGGAGGCAGGGCCCGGATGCCGGCGCAGGGTAATGGCGGCAAGCTCGCAATAGGAGTGTACCGCACGCCGCCACAAAGGCTGCTGTGCGGCCTGCTCCCGGGAAACCGCTTCGAACAGCGTGGTCAGGCGGGTTTGCTCCTCGAGCACGGTAAAACGCTTGTGGACCGGGGTTTCCGGGAACGGCTGCATCAGCGGGCCGGTGATGGACAGGAACTGGCCCAGGCACTGGCGGGAGAATTCGGCCGACCACAGGGGGCCCGCCGGGATGAAGATTGCGCTGTGCGGCCCGAACCCGCGCTGTTCGCCGTTCAGGCAGACGCGCCCCTGGCCGCGGGTGATCCAGATCAGCAGATGTTCGCGGCGGGTATGGGCCAAGCTGGTTTGCCAGGCACCGTCGGGCGCCAGACGGGACAGCGGGGCGGCGATGATCTCCCCGGCGAGATTCGGATCAAAAGGCATCGGTTATCTTGGGTCACAGGAACAAAATTGATCGGCTGCAAAAGGCCATGAATCACTGATTCTGGCAAGTTGCTGCCGAACAAAATGAACCGGCCCTGAAACAGGGCGGCATCGTGCCTGGATTCAGCCCAGAGCCACTTGGTGCCAATCTTTCATCCGGGCGCGGAACCAGCTGCGCTGGCGCTTGGCGAAGCGCCGGGTGGCGATGGCCGCCCGCTCCTCAGCTTCGGCCAGAGAGATTTCGCCCGTGGCATAGTCCATCAGCTCCGGCACGCCGATTGCCCTGCAGGAAGGGAGGGCAGGATCGTAGCGGTCCTGCATCGCCTCGATCTCGGCCATTGCGCCCTGGTCCAGCATCAGGCCAAAGCGCTTGCGGATGCGGGCCTCCAGCCACGCCTTGTCCGAGTTCAGAACCAGCGGGGTGCAGTTTGACAGCGGCAGCTCCGGGGCCGGGGTGTCATCCTGCCAGCTGGCCAAGGGGCGGCCGGTGGCCTTCAAGACCTCCCAGGCGCGCTGCACGCGGGCGCGGTTCTGCAAATCAATCCGGCTGGCGGTTTCCGGATCCAATTCCGCCCGCAATGCTTCCAGGGACAAGGTGTCGCCTTCTGCCCGGACTGCGGGAGGAGTGGGCGGGATTTCAGCCATGCCCTCGGTCAATGCGGTGAAATAGAGCCCGGTGCCGCCAACGATGATCACCCGGTCAGGGCCGTTCAGCATTGGCAGCACCTCGCGCAGCCAATGACCGGCGGAGTATTCGGCGTCATAGGGCTGATGACCATAAAGCGCGTGCGGCGCTTGCGCCTCTTCCACGGTTGAGGGGCGCGCGGTGATCACCCGCCAGCAGTCATAAACCTGACTGGCATCAGCATTGACGATGACACCGCCCTGGCGTGCGGCGATCTCCAGCGCCAGTGCGGATTTGCCCGAGGCGGTGGGGCCTGCGATCAGAACGGGCAGGTCCGGGTCGATATCGGGCAGGTTCATCAGGGCAGGGTCCGTCCTTAAGTCCAGTTCCGCAAATCTGTGCGGAAACCGCGCCGCGCGGATTGAAACCGGCGGCGATTTACTCCATTTTGCGCGCAAAATAACCCTCACATCTTCTGGAGCGCAACATGCCTCAACCGCAAGACAAGCCGGAACTGGATCCGGCCGCCGCCTATAAACGCGTCATGCTGAAAATTTCGGGCGAGGCATTGATGGGCGATCAGGGGTTCGGCCTGCATCCGCCGACCGTGCAACGCATCGCAAAAGAAGTGAAATCGGTGCAGGAGATGGGCGTCGAGATCTGCATGGTGATCGGCGGCGGCAATATCTTCCGCGGCCTGTCGGGCTCGGCGCAAGGCATGGAGCGCACCACCGCCGATTACATGGGCATGATGGCCACCGTGATGAATGCGCTGGCGATGCAGTCGGCGCTGGAAGGGCTTGGCGTCTTCACCCGGGTGATCTCGGCGATCCGCATGGATGAGGTGGCAGAACCCTATATCCGCCGCCGCGCTGTGCGGCACCTGGAGAAGAAACGGGTCTGCATTTTTGCGGCCGGCACCGGCAACCCCTATTTCACCACTGACACCGCCGCGACCCTGCGCGCCAACGAGATGGCCTGCGAGGCGATCTTTATGGGCAAGAACGGTGTCGATGGCGTCTATGATAAGGACCCGGCGCTGCATGACGACGCGGTGCGCTATGACGAGATCAGCTATGACGAGGTTTTTGCAAAGCGCCTGAAGGTGATGGATGCCTCGGCAATCGCGCTGGCCCGTGACAACAATCTGCCGCTGATCGTGTTCCCGCTGGACGAGCCCGGCGGCTTCCGCGGCATCCTGGCGGGTGAGGGGACTTACACCAAGATTCAGGGGTAACCTTCCGGTTTATCTTCGAAAATTAAGAGCGCGGGTCTTGGAACGGGGCCCGTGTTTCCTATTCTGCGCCGGGAATCGGGCGAAACATTATCGGTTCATCCGCAATAAGGGCCGCGCCGAGCTTTTCATAGAAACTGATTGCGGGCGTGTTCCGGTCCCAGACATTCCACATCACCCGGCCGCAGCCGGCGTCGCGCCCGATCTGGTCGAGCCTGGCCATAAAGCGCTCGCCCCAGCCCAGGCCGCGGGCGCCGGGACGGATAAACAGGGAGGTCAGGTACACGCTGCCTTCCAGGGTGTCGGTCCAGAAGCTGAAATTATAAAGCGCATAGCCCGCAGGTGCGCCGTCCTGTTCCGCGATCAGCGCATGGATCAGCGGCTGCGGGCCGAAACAGAGGCGGTTCAGGCTGTGCTCCATCTTGGCGCGATCCAGCGGCGGGCTGTCCGGATCGATTTCCTGGAAGTAATGGCCGAACTCTTCGGCCATCAGGAGAATCGTAGGCAGGTCGCCGGGATTGGCAGTGCGGATTTTTTGCATATGCAGTTCTTGAGCCCCTGGCTGTGCGGTGGTTTCCGGTTCCGCCCTGTATCCGGATAATTGTACCGGATGTCACGTAGCTGTCATCCGGCGGGGGTATCGCATCAGCGGCGGCAGGGTGTTTATGTCTTGTGAGTGCGGGCAATTGTATGGCCTGCCTGCTGCCGGGCTTATTGCGGCCAAAGTTTGCGCGTGGCGCCCCATCGCCGCGCGCTTTCTTCTTTCTGAGGTATCGGGACATTCCCAGCCGACGGGCTATTTGTTTGCCTGATGGAGGAAGCTGTTTTCCGGTGCAAATTGCCGGGCGTGCCGCGGCAAATCCTCCGCAAGATCGCTATACATCGGCCCGCCAATGGCTTATGAGCCAATGGAAGACCGCCTCAGATAAGGGGAGAGAGCAGCATGTCTGATGATTTCGAACTGGATACCGACGACCTGAAACGCCGCATGGAAGGCGCGATGGCCAACCTGCGCACCGAGTTTGCCTCGCTGCGGACGGGCCGTGCCTCGGCCTCGATGCTGGAGCCGGTGATGGTCGATGCCTACGGCTCGATGACGCCGATCAACCAGGTCGGCACCGTGAACGTGCCGGAGCCGCGGATGGTCACCATCAACGTCTGGGACAAGTCGCTGGTCGGCAAGGTGGAAAAGGCGATCCGCGAGTCCGGCCTGGGTATCAATCCGCAGCTCAACGGCACCATCATCATGCTGCCGATCCCGGAGCTGAACGAAGAGCGCCGCCGCGAGCTGGGCAAGGTCGCCGGCCAGTATGCCGAGCACGCCCGCGTGTCGATCCGCAACGTGCGCCGCGACGGCATGGATCAGATCAAGAAGGCCAAGGCCGATGGCATGTCGGAAGACGACCAGAAATTCTGGGAATCCGAGGTGCAGGACCTTACCGACGCAATGATCAAGCATGTGGACGAGGCGCTTGAGACCAAGCAAGCCGAAATCATGCAGGTCTGACGGCGCAGCATGCCGGGAGATGTTCATCCGCTAGAAGGCGCTGCCGGTACCGAGCCGGCGGCCCGTTCCGGCCCGCGTCATGTGGCCATCATCATGGACGGCAACGGCCGCTGGGCGCAGGCCCGGGGACGGCCGCGGCTGTTCGGCCATCATGCCGGCGCGCGCCGGGTGCGGGAAATTGTCGAGTGCTGCCCTGGTCTGGGCGTGAAATATCTGACCATCTTTGCCTTTTCGACCGAGAACTGGAAGCGGACGCAGACCGAGGTTGCCGGTTTGATGAGCCTGTTCCGCCGCTATATTTCCAAGGAAATGAATGCCTTGGCCGAACGTAATGTTCGGGTGCGCTTTATCGGCGACCGGGTGCGGTTGGATGAGAAACTGAAGGCCTTGATGGACAAGCTGGAGCGCAAGACCGAAGGCAACGACGGCACCCAGCTGACCATTGCGCTGAATTACGGCGGCCGCGACGAGGTTGCCCGCGCCACCAAGCGGCTGGCCCGCGATGTGGCCGAAGGCCGCCTGAACCCCGAGGACGTCGATCAGGAAACGCTGCCGCGTTATCTGGACACCCATGTGCTGCCGGACCCGGACCTTGTGATCCGCACCAGCGGCGAGGCGCGGATTTCGAACTTCCTGCTGTGGCAGTCGGCTTACGCTGAGTACGAATTCATCGACACGCTGTGGCCGGACTTCACCAGTGAAGAGATGGCGCGGCTGTGCAACAGCTTCGGCCGCCGCGACCGCCGCTTCGGGGCTATTAAGACATGAGCGCTGCCAAAGGCCGCTGGGCCGATCTGATGCCGCGGGTCCTGTCCGCAATCGTAATGGTGGCCGCGGGCGGCTATGCCGTTTGGGCGGGTGGACTGATCTTTGACGTGCTGATTGCGCTGTGCTGCGGCGGCATGGTCTGGGAGCTGGTGCGGATGCTGCAGCCGTCGCGCAGCGGCACCGCGCTGCAGCTGGGGGCGGTCTCGGCTGCGGCGGTGCTGCTGGCCTCGCTGCTGCCGGTTCTGTGGGTGCTGCCCATGCTGGCGGCACCGGTTGCCGCAGGTTTCAATCAGATCCGCGAGCAGCGGCAGTATTTCACCAGCTTTGCCCTGTGGGTGATGCTGGCAGGTTTCGGCTTTATCTGGCTGCGCGGCCAGATGGGCGTGGATTGGATGCTGTGGCTGATCGGCATCGTCGTCGCCACGGATGTGGCCGGCTATTTTGCGGGCAAGGCGATCGGCGGGCCGAAGTTCTGGCCGCGGGTCAGCCCCAAGAAGACCTGGAGCGGCACTTTGGCGGGCTGGCTGGCGGCAGCCATCGTGGGGGCCGTCTTTGCGGCGCAGGCCGGTTTGGGCTATGGCATTGTGGTGCTGTCAGTGCTGCTGTCGATGGCCAGCCAGGCTGGCGATGTGGCCGAAAGCACCTTGAAGCGGAAGATGGGCGTCAAGGATTCCAGCGCGCTGATTCCCGGCCATGGCGGTCTGTTCGACCGCTTTGACGGGATGCTGGGCGCGGCGGCCATGTTCCTGGCCGTGACCTTCATCTGGGGCTAACCAGACAGGAAAGAACATGCGGAAAGTCTCGATTTTCGGCGCCACAGGGTCGATTGGCCAGAACACCATCGACCTGATCCGCCGCGCGCCTGAGGCCTATAAGGTGGTGGCACTGACCGGCGGTGCCAATATTGCGCGGCTGGCGGAGGATGCCATTGCGCTGCGGGCAGAGATCGCTGTCACCGCCTATGAAGACCGTTTGCCGGATCTGCGCGCGGCGCTGGAAGGCTCGGGCGTTGAGGCGGCTGCGGGACAGGCGGCGCTGATTGAGGCCGCAGCGCGGCCCGCGGATTGGATCATGTCGGCGATTGTCGGCGCCGCTGGGCTGGCCCCGGGGATGGAGGCGCTGAAGCACGGCACCACGCTGGCGCTGGCCAACAAGGAATCACTGGTTTGCGCTGGCAAGCTGCTTCTGGAAACCGCTGAGATACACGGCGCCAGGCTGCTGCCGGTCGACAGTGAGCATTCGGCGGTGTTCCAGGGGCTGGTTGGCGAAGATATCAGCGCGGTTGAGCGGATCATCATCACCGCCTCTGGGGGAGCCTTCCGGGACTGGCCGATCGAGGATCTGGCGAACGCCACATTGGCTCAGGCCTCGTCGCATCCCAATTGGGACATGGGGCAGCGGATCACCATCGACAGTGCCTCGATGTTCAACAAGGCGCTGGAAGTCATTGAGACAAGGGAGTATTTCGGCGTGCGCCCCGACCAGATCGAGGTGCTGGTGCACCCCGAGTCCCTGGTCCATGCGCTGGTCGGATTCAACGACGGGGCGATCATGGCGCATCTGGGTGCAGCGGACATGCGGCATGCCATCGGCTATGCGCTGCATTGGCCCGAACGGCAGCATCTGCCGGTCGAGCGGCTGGACCTGGCCCGCATTGGCCAGCTGAACTTCCGCGCCCCGGACCTGGCCCGTTACCCGGCGCTGCGCCTGGCCTATGAGGTCATGGAGCGCGGCGGTATGATGGGGGCGGTGTTCAACGCCGCCAAGGAACAGGCGCTGGATGACTTCATCGCCGGCCGCATCCGGTTCACCGAGATGGCGGCGGTCGTCGAACGGGTGCTTGAACGTTTTGCGGCGGAAAGCAGCCTCATAGATGACGCAATGACACTTGATAACGTGACCCGGGTTGACCATCTCGCCCGTAAACAGGCGGCTCAGGCCGCAGAAGAACGCGTAGGGTAGATTCTTGGACGCACTTTCCTTTGTGCCGCAGTTCGGCGGTTTTCTGTATACCATTGCCAGCTTCGTTATCGCCCTGTCGGTGATCGTGGCAGTGCATGAATACGGCCATTACATCGTCGGCCGCTGGTCGGGCATTCACGCAGAAGTGTTTTCGATCGGCTTCGGCCCGGTTTTGTGGAGCAGGGTCGACAAGCATGGCACTCGCTGGCAGATCGCAGCGCTGCCTTTTGGCGGCTACGTGAAGTTCCTGGGCGATGCCGACGCAGCTTCAGGCAAGGATGCGGCTGCAATAGAGGCTGTGGCTGCGGATCCGGCGGCGTTACGGCGGACCATGCATGGCGCACCGCTATGGGCCAGGGCTGCGACTGTGGCGGCCGGCCCGGTGTTCAACTTTGTTATGTCGGCGGCGATCTTTACAGCGGTTGCCTTTTCGCAAGGGGTGATGCGCGATCCTTTGACCATTGGCGGTCTGGCACCGCTACCCGGGATCCAAAACGGGTTGCAGGAGGGCGATGAGCTGATCATTGCGGGCGGTGCGGCGGTTCCCAGTTTCCTGGACAGGGATGCCTGGGAAGCGTTCCGCGAATCTGTGCCGCAGCAGCAGCCGCTTGAATATGTGGTGCGCCGGGACGGGACCGAGCAGAGCGTCTCCGGCCCTTACCTCTATCCGCCTCTGGTCCGCGGCGTTGCCCCCCGCAGCGCAGCCTCGGACGCTGGGCTGAAGCCAGATGATGTCATCGTTGCTGTGGACGGCGCGCCAATTGTGTCCTTTGACCAGCTCAAGGCGCATGTCGAAGCGGCGGATGGCAAGGTTCTGGTACTGGATGTCTGGCGCGATGGCCGGGAAGTGGAGATGGCGCTGGCGCCGCGGCGCACCGACGAGCCGCAGCCGGACGGCAGTTTTGCAACGCATTGGCGGATCGGCATCGTTGGCGGGCTGGCTTTTGAACCGGCCACTGAGGCAGCCGGGATCGGCGAATCCCTGGCAGCCGGCAGCTATCAGGTCTGGGCCGTGGTGGAAACGTCGCTGTCGGGGTTGAAGCACATGATCACCGGCGCCATCAGCACCTGCAACCTGTCCGGCCCCATCGGGATCGCGGAGACCTCGGGGGCAATGGCCAGCCAGGGAGCCGAGAGCTTTATCCGGTTTATTGCGGTACTGTCGACGGCCGTGGGCCTGTTGAACCTGTTCCCGGTGCCGGCATTGGATGGCGGCCATCTGATGTTTTATGCCTATGAGGCGGTCGCAGGCCGCCCGCCCAGCGACCGGGCGGTGCGCGTGCTGATGTCGCTGGGCATCGCCATTGTTCTGTCACTGATGGTGTTCGCGCTTGGCAACGACCTGTTCTGCTGAGGCGCACGCGCAGACGTGAGCAAAGCGGGGCGGCCACAGTGCCGCCCTACTGCTGCCACAATCCCTTGTTAACGTTTTATCAACGCCCGGGGCAGGCCATGCCTGCCGGCCTGGCAAAACGGTGGAAACTGGGGAAGGCACATGCAAACACTTTCGCAAACCTACAATGGTCTCGGCCTTTTGGTGCGTCTGAACTGGGACCGGGCGTTGACCGGATTCGCCATTCTGGGTGCTCTGACGGCCGGGACCTGGCTCGCCACATTGTGATTCCTTCAACCGGCGCGCAAGCCCGCCGCGCCGGTTGCTTCCAGAATGCGCTTTGTTGGTTTTGACAAGCGCTTTCAAACCCGATACGCACGTCCCAAAGCTGCTATAAAAATCGGGTTCTGAAAAATGGTTTGGGGGAAAGTCGCAGGCAAGTCCTGTGGTGAGCGTAAGTCGGGCATCAACATCTTGTACCGGAAAGTTTCTGCCATTTCTCTGGCAGTTGCGCTGGGATACGCGCTGGCACCGCTGCCGGCAGAAGCGCAAAGCTTCCGCTTCAATTCGGTCCAGGTTGAGGGCAACCAGCGGATCCAAACCTCCACTGTTGTCGCTTATACCGGCATCGAGCGCGGTCAGACCGTCAGCGCAGGCGAGTTGAATGACGCCTATCAGCGCATTCTTGACAGTGGCGTATTTGAAACAGTGGAACTGGTGCCGAGCGGCAATACGCTGGTGATCAAGGTCACCGAGTTTCCGACCATCAATCAGATCAGCTTCGAGGGCAACCGCCGTCTCAAGGACGACGCGCTGGAACAGATCGTCGAATCTGCGCCGCGCCGTGTCTTCAGCCCTTCGCAGGCAGAGCGCGATGCGGCCTTGATTGCCGAGGCCTACAGTGTCCAAGGCCGCCTTGCGTCAAAAGTAACGCCGCGGATCATCCGCCGCAGCAACAACCGCGTTGATCTGGTGTTTGAGATCTCCGAAGGCGACACTATCGAGGTGGAGCGGGTCTCCTTTACGGGCAACCGGGTCTATTCCGACCGCCGACTGCGGCGGGTTCTGGAAACCAAACAGGCGGGGTTGCTGCGGGCGTTTATCCGCTCTGACACGCTGATCGAAGACCGGCTGGAGTTCGACAAGCAGGTTCTGCGCGATTTTTACCTGTCGCGCGGCTATGTGGATTTCCGGGTCAACAGCACCAACGCTGAAGTCACCCGCGAGCGGGACGCGGTGTTCCTGGTGGTCGATGTGACCGAGGGCCAGCAATTCCGGTTCGGGGACATCACAGTGACCAGCGAAATGCCGGAAGCTGATGCGGACCTGTTCGCGTCGACGCTGAAGATCAAGCCAGGCGTCGTCTACACGCCCTCGCTGGTCGAAAATGCTATCGACCGGATGGAAGGTCTGGCGGTGCGCAGCGAGATTGATTTCCTGCGGGTGGTGCCGCGGGTGACCCGCAATGACCGGGATCTGACACTTGATATCGAATTTGTTCTGCAGCGCGGCCCGCGGGTGTTTGTCGAGCGGATCGATATCGAAGGCAACACCACCACGCTGGACCGGGTCATCCGTCAGCAGTTCCGCTCGGTGGAAGGCGACCCGTTCAACCCGCGCTCCATCCGCAACAGTGCGGAGCGGATCCGGGCGCTTGGCTTCTTCGCCAATGCGGACGTGGAAACCCGGGAGGGCAGTTCGTCCGACCAGGTGATCGTTGACGTCGATGTCGAGGAGCAGCCGACAGGCTCGCTGAACCTAGGCGGTGCTTACTCGGTCACTGACGGCTTTGGTGTGAGCGTCGGTCTGACTGAGAACAACTTCCTCGGCCGCGGCCAGCGGCTGTCGCTGCAGGTTGCGACAGCAACCGAGTCGGACTCTTATGTTCTGGGGTTCACGGAACCGTTCCTGCTGGGGCGGGAACTGAAGTTTGACTTGGATCTGGGGCTCAGTGAGACTGATTCCAGTTTCTCCGAGTACCAGACAAAACGCGTTTTCTTCCAGCCCGGTCTTACATTCCGCACCGGTGAGGATTCTTCGCTCCAGGTCCGCTACACTTGGGACCAGGATGAGATGCAATTCGAAGAGGCGGATCAGGCGTTGTTCGATGACAACATCGCGGATGATACTCAGAGCTTCCTGGCCGGCCCCATCGTGCGCAGCGAGATTGCGCAGGGTGAGCGAAGCGCCAGCGCGATTGGATTCACGTATCGTTATGACAGCCGTTTGACCGGGCTGGACCCGAACGCAGGTTTCCTGGTGGAGGTCAGCGCGGATTACGCAGGCATCGGCGGTGATTCTGAGTACATCAAAGCAACCACCCGCCTTGTTGCGCAGAGGACTATCCTGAATGAGGAAGTGACTTTGCGTGCGACGCTGGAAGCAGGCGGGTTCCAGTGGCAAGGCGATGGATTTAGCCGGTCTATCGACCGTTTCGTTCTGACACCGTCTATTCTGCGCGGTTTCGAGCCAGGCGGCATTGGCCCCCGGGACCAATCCGCAGTCGGTGGAGGTGCGGGCAATACGTATGATGACTTCCTTGGCGGGAATTATTACGCTGTGGCCCGTTTTGATGCGGAGTTCCCGCTTGGGTTGCCGGAAGAGCTGGGGATGCGAGGAGGCTTGTTCTATGATGTCGGCAGTCTTTGGGGCTTGCAGAACGTGAACACGGCTGGCGTTAACACCGGTAACGGGGTTGTTGGGCGCGACCGTTCATTCCGCCATGTTGTCGGTGTCTCGCTCCTGTGGACCACAGGGTTTGGCCCGCTGCGGTTCAACTTCTCCAAGGCGCTTCAGAAAGAAGACTTCGATGAAGAGCAGACCTTTGACCTGACTCTGCAGGCGAGGTTCTGATCTGGTGCCGTTGAAGGCACTGCGCACACTGGCTGCCTGCGGTTTCTCGTTTGCAGCAGCGTTTTTCGGGGCTGTCCCGGTGTCTTCACAGGAGACTGGGACAAGCCCGTCGGGCAGTGACGCCGGCTTTCAATTGGGGCTGCCGCAAAGCGGCATCCTCACTGTTCAGCCGGACCGGCTGTTCTCCGAAAGCGCCTTTGGCAAGCGGGTTGAACGCGAGATCGAGGCCGAAGGCGCCGTGCTGACAGCGGAAAACCGCCGTATCGAAGCAGAGTTGCGCGCCGAGGAATTGGAACTGACGGAACGCCGCAGCGAAATGGAGCCGGATGCATTCCGCACTCTTGCGGATGCTTTTGACCAGAAGGTTCAGGAAACCCGCCGCCGCCAAGAGCAGAAGCTGCGCGAAATCAGCCAGATGGGCGAGCAGGCCAAGCGCGAGTTTATCGCAGCTTCGTTGCCTGTGCTGCAGCAGATCATGCGCGAAACCGGGGCTGGTGCGATTCTGGATCACTCATCGGTGTTCCTGAGTGCGGAAGCGGCCGACATCACCAGCCTGGCGATCACCCGGATCGACGAGGTGCTGGGCGACGGCGTGCAGGATGAGGGCGGCGAGCCCTGAGCGCGGTGAACTTGCCCAAAGGCCGCCCGCTTGCTAGGGACGGCGCAGCACAATTGATGAATATGGGAAACCAAGCATGACCACCGAGCTGCAAAGCGCTGATATTCAACTGATCCAGCGGATCCTGCCGCACCGCTACCCGTTCCTGCTGGTCGACAAGGTGGTCGATATCGACAGCTACAAGTCGGCGCGCGGCATCAAAAATGTCACCATGAACGAGCCGCATTTCCAGGGCCACTTCCCGGGCACGCCGATCATGCCGGGCGTCACCATCGTCGAGGCGATGGCGCAGACTGCCGGCGTGATGCTGGGGGTTGGCATGGATATGGTCGACACCGACCTGCTGATCTATTTCATGAATATCGACAAATGCAAATTCCGCCGCAAGGTGGTGCCCGGCGATGTGCTGGAAATGCATGTGGAAACCCTGCGCGGCAAGCCGGGCGGCAAGATCTTCAAGTTCCTGGGCCGCGCCACCGTGGACGGCGAAGTGGCGGCCGAGGCCGAGTTCACTGCCATGGTCGACCGCCAAAGCGAGGACGCCTGACATGAGCAGCATCCACCCCAGTGCGATCATCGAAGAAGGGGCCAAGATTGGCGAGGGCTGCGAGATCGGCCCGTTCTGCCTGGTTGGCTCCGATGTTGTGCTGGGGGACAGGGTTGTTCTGAAGTCCCACGTTGTTGTCACCGGTGATACCGAGATTGGCGACGAGACGGTTGTCTTCCCCTTTGCTGTTCTGGGTGAAATTCCGCAGGACCTGAAGTTCAAAGGCGAGAAGTGCAAGACCGTGATCGGCAAGCGCAACCGCATCCGCGAGCATGTGACAGTGAATGCCGGCACCGAAGGCGGCGGCGGCGTGACCAAGATCGGTGATGACGGTTTGTTCATGGCCGGCTGCCACATTGCCCATGACGCTCAGGTCGGCGACCGGGTGATCGTGGTGAACTCCGCTGCGGTGGCAGGCCATTGCGTGCTGGAGGATGATGTCATCATTGGCGGCCTTTCTGGCATCCACCAATGGGTGCGGATCGGCAAGGGCGCGATCATCGGCGCGGTCACCATGGTGACCAACGATGTGATCCCTTATGGCCTGGTGCAGGCGCAGCGCGGCGAGCTGGACGGGCTGAACCTGGTCGGCCTCAAGCGCCGCGGCGTGGCTCGCAGCGACATCACCGCCTTGCGGGCTGCCTTCCAGATGCTTGCGCAGGGCGAGGGCACCTTCCAGGAGCGCGCCAAACGGCTGGGCGATGAGGCCGACAGCGAATATGTTCAGCGGATTGTAGCTTTCATCACCGGTGAAACCGACCGGTCCTTCCTGACTCCTGGAGGCTGAAGCGATGCTGGCAGTAATTGCAGGCACCGGCGCTCTGCCGGCAGAAGTCGCGGCCCGGGCTCCGGGCCGTCCACTGATCTGTGCGATGGCGGGCTCAGAACCGGACATGGTGGATCCCGAGATCACTTTCCGCTTTGAGCAGCTTGGCAGCTTCCTTGAACGGCTGAAGGCAGCGGAGGTCTCGGAGATCTGCATGGCAGGCGCGGTGCGCCGTCCGAATATTGATCCTTCCGAGATTGATGCAGCCACTCTGCCGCTGGTTCCGGTTCTGCAGGGGGCCTTGGCAGCCGGTGATGATGGCGCCTTGCGGGCCATCATCGGTATCTTCGAGCAGGCAGGTCTGGCCGTCCGTGCCGCCCATGAAGTGGCGCCTGATCTGCTGATGGAAGAAGGCGTGCCGACCAAAGTGCAGCCGGGCGAGCTGGATAAGGCGGATGCCCTGCGCGGTGCGGAAATTGTCGCGGCCATGTCGGCCGCTGATGTCGGCCAATCCTGCGCAGTGCGCGGGCGGCAGGCGATTGCTGTGGAGAATCTTTTCGGCACCGATTGGATGCTGAATGCGCTGCAGCAGCGCCCGGACGGGCAGGGCGGGCTCTTGTTCAAGGCCCCGAAGCCGGCGCAGGACCGCCGCGCCGATCTGCCGACGATCGGCGTCGGGACGGTTGAAGCCGCGGCGGCTGCCGGGCTTTCGGGCATTGTGCTGGAAGCCGGGGGCGTGATTGTGCTGGACCAGGAGGCGGTGATCGAGGCCTGCGACCGGCTCGGCCTGTTCCTGTGGCTGCGCCAAGCATGAGCCTTCGGGTTTTTATCCTGGCCGGAGAACCTTCGGGCGACCGGCTGGGCGGGGCTTTGATGGCGGGGCTTAAGCTACTTGAACCCGGCGTCAGATTTGACGGCATCGGCGGGGCGCTGATGTCGGAACAGGGGCTGGTCTCGCGCTTTCCGATGGATGAGCTGTCTGTTATGGGGCTGGCCGAGGTGCTGCCCAAATACCGCCATCTGAAGCGCCGGATCCGGGAAACCGCGCAAGCCGTGCTTGAAACCAAGCCGGATGTGCTGATCACCATCGACAGTCCGGACTTCAGCTTGCGGGTGGCGCGGCTGGTCAAAGAGCAAAGCGATATCCGTACCGTGCATTACGTGGCGCCGTCGGTTTGGGCCTGGCGGCCCAAGCGGGCGGGCAAGATGGCGGAAGTCATCGACCAAGTGCTGGCTCTGCTGCCGTTTGAGCCGCCATATATGCAAGCGGCCGGCATGGATTGCGATTTTGTCGGCCACCCGGTGGTGGCGGAAGCTCAGGCCTCGGATGCGGAAGTTGCAGCATTCCGGGAGGCGTTCGGGCTGGGGGATGCACCTTATGTGCTGGCGCTGCCTGGGTCGCGGCGTTCGGAGGTGTCGCGTCTGGCACCTGAATTTGGCGGCGCATTGGTTCGGTTTGCCAAGGATCATCCGCAGTACAGGATTGTAGTGCCCGCTGCCGCACCTGTGGCCGGCTTGGTTCAGGAGGCACTGAAAGAATGGCCTAAAGGGACGGTCCTTGTTGATCCGAGCCTGTTTGAGCCTGCCACAGCCAAGGCGCATAAACGCGCGGCCTTTGCCGGCGCGGAATTGGCGCTGGCGGCCTCCGGTACTGTGTCGCTGGAATTGGCAGCGTCTTCGACGCCCATGGTGATTGCCTACAAGTTTCAATGGCTGACCTGGCAGATCATGAAGCGTATGGCACTGATCGATACGGTGACCCTGGTCAATCTGGTGAGCGATACCCGGGTGGTTCCTGAGTGTTTGGGGCCGGATTGCACGCCACAGGCCATTGCGGCTGAGCTGAAGAAGCTGGCGGCTGAGCCGTATGCGCAGCGCGAAGCGATGGCGCTGACCATGGAGCGTTTGGGGCTCGGCGGTGAAGCGCCGGGGCTGCGTGCGGCCCGCGCGGTTCTCGAGAGGCTGCCCGCTAAGTAGTGCAGGGGCGCAGCAAAAGCGGAGCTTTCACTGCGCAGAGTCTGGTGGCGCGGGCGCTTCGCACCCGCGCGGGCCCGCCGCAACGGCTGCGCAGGACATGGCTGTCAGGACAAGATGATCCGGGAGAAAGTGTTCTGCTGAGAAGCGCCTAAGGGCAGGTCTGCCCTTAGGCGCTTTTTCAATTTTGAGTTTGTTTTCCGCGTCAAGGGCAAGCCGCGCGTGCCGCGCGGAGGCTGCGCCTCCCTTGACCCGGTGCCGCGGATGTACTGCGCCTCAGTAGCCGCGCCAGATCCAGCCGCCGCCGAAGATGCGGCTGCCCTCAGGCGCGTAGAACACGCAGGCCTGACCGGGGGAGACGCCTTCCTCCGGTGTCAGCAGCTCAACCTCGGCTGTGGTATCCGTCAGCGGCCGGATGATGGCCTCGCGCGGGGGGCGGGTGGAGCGGACCTTGACCTTCAGGTGCCACTCTTTGCGGCTAGTGAAGGGCTCATCCCCCAGCCAATTGATCTCGCGCACCGGGATGGTTCGGGTGGCCAGCAGCTCCTTGGGGCCGACAACAACCTGTTTCTTGTCCACGTCGAGTTTCACCACATAAAGCGGCTCGCTGAGGCCGCCGATGCCCAGGCCGCGGCGCTGGCCGATGGTGTAGTGGATGACGCCCTCGTGGCTGCCCAGAACCCGGCCGTCGGCATGCACGATCTCCCCCGGCTCTGCCGCGCCGGGGCGCAGCTTCTCGATCACCGAGGCATAATTGCCGTTGGGCACAAAGCAGATGTCCTGGCTGTCGGGTTTATCTGCCACCGCCAGGCCATACTGGGCTGCCATCTCCCGCGTCGCGTCCTTGGAGGGCAGATGCCCCAGCGGGAAGCGCAGGTAGTCCAGCTGCTCGGGCGTGGTGGAGAACAGGAAATAGCTCTGGTCGCGGTTGGCATCTTCGGCTGAGTGCAGCTCGGGGCCGTGCGCGCCCATCTTGCGCTGGATGTAATGGCCGGTGGCCATGCAGTCAGCTTCCAGATCCTTGGCGGTTTCCAAGAGGTCCTTAAACTTCACCCGCTCGTTGCAGCGGATGCAGGGCACCGGGGTGGCGCCCGCCAGATAGCTGTCGGCGAACTCGTCAATCACTGCATCCTTAAAAATGTTCTCATAATCCAGGACGTAATGCGGGAAGCCGCGCTCCTCGGCAACGCGCCGTGCATCGTGAATATCAATGCCCGCGCAGCAGGCGCCTTTTTTCGCCAGCGCCGCCCCGTGATCGTAAAGCTGCAGCGTTACACCGACCACGTCATAGCCTTGATCAGCCAAATATGCAGCAACAACAGAGCTGTCGACGCCGCCGGACATGGCCACCACCACCCGGGTTTCCGAGGGTGGCTTGGCAAAGCCGAGCGAGTTCAGTTCGGTGTCGTGGTCCAGCGCCATGGGGCAGCTCCTGAAGGCAAGGGGGCAGGCGCCGCAGAATATAGGAAAATCCTACAGACTCTCAAGGGGCGTGGTTCACGTGCCGTTAAGCCTGATCGGAAATTCTTTTGGCGACCCCAACGAAAAAGATCTTCGAGAGGGAAACGGGATGTTTCTGAAGAAAGTCGACGGGCCGCGCGCGGTCACCCTGCCGGACGGCACCATCATGACCCGGGCGGATCTGCCGCCGGAAACCACCAAGCGCTGGGTCGCCTCGCGCAAGGCGGCGGTGGTGCGCGGCGTGCTCTACGGGCTGTTGCCGCAGACCGAGGCAATGCGCCGTTACGGCCTCAGCGAAGAAGAGTTCCGCAGCTGGGTGGCAGCGGTTGCCGACCATGGCGAAGAGGCGTTGAAAACCACCCGTCTCAAGAAATTCCGCAATAGCGACGGAAAATAAATTTGGCCGCCCTTGAGTTGCAATCGTAAATTAACCATCATGGTAACGAGGCATTAACTTTTTTCCACCAAGGTTAACGCGACCTGAGGGAAACAGTGTACAGGCGGAGAAAATAATATGCGCATTCTTCTGGTTGAGGATGACCCGACCACAGCGAAGAGCATCGAGCTGATGCTGACCCATGCCAACCTGAACGTCTATTCGACGGATCTGGGCGAGGAAGGCATTGATCTGGCAAAACTGTATGATTACGACCTGATCCTGCTGGATCTGGGGCTGCCGGATATGAACGGCCATGAGGTGCTGCGCCAGCTGCGCATGTCCCGTATTGAAACGCCGATTCTGATCCTGTCCGGTGCCGATGATACCGACAATAAAATCAAGGGCTTCGGTTTCGGCGCGGATGATTATCTGACCAAGCCGTTCCACCGTGAGGAACTGGTGGCGCGGATCCACGCGATCATTCGCCGTTCCAAGGGGCACTCGCAGTCGATCATCAAGACCGGCAAGATCTCGGTTAACCTGGATGCCAAAACGGTTGAGGCCGATGGCAAGGCGGTGCATCTGACCGGTAAGGAATACCAGATGCTGGAGCTGCTGTCCCTTCGCAAGGGCACCACGCTGACCAAGGAGATGTTCCTGAACCATCTCTATGGCGGCATGGATGAGCCGGAACTGAAGATCATTGACGTTTTCATCTGCAAGTTGCGTAAGAAGCTGAGCAATGCAACGGGCGGCGAGAACTACATCGAAACCGTCTGGGGCCGCGGCTATGTTCTTCGTGATCCGCAAGAGGACCACATGGCGGGTGATCACCGGATGGCCGTCGGCGCCTGAAAGAATGAGGACCAGGGCGGTGCATGATGCATGTGCCGCCGGTTGCAAGGACCTGCCGGACGGCGGGTCTTTTTGCTTTCAGCCGTTCCTGGGTTCGCGGCCTGCGGGATGCGCTGGACGCCGCGCGCGCAGCACCTTATCACCAAGGGTGAGAACGAAGAGGGACCGCGCGTGGCAAACAATTCAGAACAACAAGACGTGGCCAGCCTGACGGCGGAGCAAGCCAAGGCGGAATTTCTGACCCTGGAGGCCCGGCTGCAGGCCGCGGACCTGGCCTATCACCAGGCCGATGCGCCAGAGATCAGCGACGCGGAATATGATTCGCTGAAACGGCGTTATCGGGCGCTGGCGCAAGCGCATCCTGAGCTGGAGGCCGTTGCAACTCAGCTTGATTCTGTTGGCGCGCCCGCGGCCTCGGGTTTCGGCAAGATCAGCCACGCGATCCGCATGCTTTCTTTGGGCAATGCGTTTGAAGACGAAGACGTGGCGGATTTCGACCGCAGCATCCGCAAGTATCTTGGTTTCGGCAGTGGCGACAGCCTCGCCTTCACCGCGGAACCAAAGATCGACGGCCTGTCCCTGTCGCTGCGGTATGAGCACGGAAAACTGATTCAGGCTGCGACTCGCGGTGATGGCTCGATCGGGGAAAATGTCACCGCCAACGCCATGACCATTGCAGATATCCCGCATCAGCTCGACGGCGCGCCGGACGTGCTGGAAGTGCGCGGCGAGGTCTACATGAGCCATGAGGACTTCGAAGCGCTTAATGCCAGGCATACAGAACGCGGCGGCAAGACATTTGCCAACCCGCGAAATGCCGCCGCCGGATCGCTGCGGCAGCTGGATGCGGAGATCACCCGCGCGCGGCCATTGCGGTTCTTCGCTTACAGCTGGGGCGAATTGAGCGAAGCGCTGGCAGAAACTCAAATGGACGCAATTGAACGCCTGCGCGGACTGGGGTTCCAGACCAATCCGCTAACCCGGCTCTGCGCCTCGGTGGCAGAGATAATCAGCCATTACCGCAGCATCGAAGAACAGCGCGCAACGCTGGGCTATGACATTGACGGCGTGGTCTACAAGGTCAATGACCTGGCGCTGCAAGGGCGCCTGGGGTTCCGCTCCACAACGCCCCGCTGGGCCATTGCGCATAAGTTCCCGGCAGAACTCGCCTGGACCCGGCTGGAGGCCATCGACATCCAGGTCGGCCGCACCGGCGCGCTGAGCCCGGTTGCAAGGCTCACTCCGGTGACGGTGGGCGGTGTGGTGGTGTCAAACGCGACGCTGCACAATGAGGACTACATCCTGGGCCGGGACTCGAAGGGCGAGGAAATCCGCGGCGGCAAGGATATCCGAATTGGCGATTGGGTGCAGATCTACCGCGCCGGGGATGTGATTCCGAAAGTGGCGGATGTGGACCTGTCCAAGCGGCCGGATGGAGCAGAACCCTTTGCCTTCCCGCATACCTGCCCGGAATGCAGCAGCCCTGCGGTCCGGGAAGAAGGCGACGCCATCCGACGCTGTTCTGGCGGGATGATCTGCCCGGCGCAGGCTGTGGAGAGGCTCAAGCATTTTGTCTCCCGCGCCGCCTTTGATATCGAAGGGCTGGGGGCCAAGCAGGTGGAGCAGTTCCACACTGATGGCTGGATCAAGGAGCCTGCGGATATCTTTGATTTGCAATCAAATTACGGTTCCGGCCTGCAACAGCTGAAGAACCGCGAGGGCTGGGGCGAGAAATCCGCCGACAACCTCTTTGCTGCCATCGAAGAGAAACGCACCATCCCGCTGGCCAAGCTGATCTTTGCCTTGGGTATGCGGCACGCCGGCGAAGTGGCCGGCCGCGATCTGGCGCTGCATTACCGCGACTGGACGGCTATGGCGGATGCCATCGACACGGCGCGGCCTGCGGCGCTGGCACACCGGGCCGCGGACGAAGCGGAGGAGGCGGAACGCCTGAAAGCTGCTGATGAGGGCCGCCGGGCCAAGATTTCGGACACCCGCGCTGCAGCGGTTGCCGTCTGCGAGGTTCCGGCAGATGCCGCCGCTGCGTGGTCTGACCTTGTCGGGGTTGATGGGATCGGTGCGGTGCTGGGGCTGTCCTTGTCCGACGCCTTTTCCAACCCGGAAGAACGTGCAGCCATCGACCGGCTGATTGGCAAGCTGACCATC
Organism: Leisingera sp. ANG-M1; assembly: GCF_000813745.1. Lineage (GTDB taxonomy): Bacteria > Pseudomonadota > Alphaproteobacteria > Rhodobacterales > Rhodobacteraceae > Leisingera. The sequence continues at coordinate 234,704 of NZ_JWLC01000008.1, forward strand.
GTCGCACCGGATGCGCCAGCGGCGGACAGCCCTGTGGCTGGCAAAACCGTGGTTTTCACCGGGACTCTGGAAAAAATGACCAGGGCCGAAGCCAAGGCCCGCGCCGAGGCATTGGGGGCCAAGGTCTCAGGCTCCGTCTCCAAGAAAACCGATATTCTTGTCGCCGGGCCAGGGGCCGGTTCCAAGGCCAAGAAGGCAGCAGAACTGGGTATTCAGACCTTGGATGAAGATGGCTGGCTGGAGCTGATTGCAGAGGCATGAGCGGGCGTCCAGAGATCCTGTTCCCGCTGTTTGCCGGGGCCGAGACCTTGCAGGGTGTCGGACCGAAAACCGCGCAGTCTCTCAGTCAGATTGATATAGAAACGCCGCGCGACCTGTTGTTTTCGCAACCCTATTCCGTGGTGGACCGGCGGCGTCGTGCATCTATCCAAGGTGCAGATCTACCCGCGACGCTCACGGTGGAGGTTACCATCGGCCGTCACCGTCCGGCGCGCAACAGAGGCGGTGCCTACCGCATCCATGTGGAAGATGCGGAAACTGAATTCCAACTGGTCTTTTTCCACGGCCGCAGCCGCTATTTGGAGGCGCAACTGCCTGAGGGCTCCCGCCGGGTTGTTTCGGGAAAGGTGGAATTGTTCGACGGCGTCGCCAATATGGTGCACCCGGACCACATGCTGCCGTTGGCCGAAGCCGATGACATCCCGTCATTTGAGCCCGTTTACCGGCTGACCCATGGGGTGACCCAGAAGACCATGTTCAAGGCGGCGCAAAGTGCCTTGGACCGGGTGCCGGAGTTGGCGGAGTGGATTGATCCGGGGCAGGCCTTGAAGGAGAACTGGCCGGCCTGGCACGACGCTATTGCAGCCGCACATGAGCCTCAGGGCGCGGATGATTTGGTGCCTGAGGTGCCTGCGCGGGCGCGGCTGGCTTATGATGAGCTGTTTGCCCATCAGCTGACGCTGGCTTTGGCGCGGCAGACCGAGCGCAAGGCGCGCGGTATCCAAAGCGTGGCAACCGGCCGCCTGCAGTCCCGCGTTCTGAAAGCGCTGCCGTACCGGCCCACAGGCGCGCAGGCCCGGGCAATCGAGGAAATCTCGGGGGACATGGCCGCGGACAAGCGCATGAACCGGCTGCTGCAGGGTGACGTGGGGGCCGGGAAAACCCTGGTTGCGTTCATGGCCTTGCTTGTCGCTGTTGAAGCGGGCGGGCAGGGCGTGATGATGGCGCCGACGGGCATTCTTGCGCAGCAGCATATGGAAGGCCTCGCACCGCTGGCCGAGGACGCAGGCGTGGTGCTCGAGATCCTGACCGGCCGCGACAAGGGCTCGGAGCGTAAGGCCAAATTGGCCGCGCTGAAGCGGGGTGACATCCATATTCTGGTCGGCACGCATGCGGTGTTCCAGCAGGATGTTGAATTCAGTGACCTGCGGCTGGCGATTGTCGATGAACAGCACCGGTTCGGCGTGCGCCAGCGGATGGAGCTGGCGGAAAAAGGCAAGGGCGCAGATGTGCTGGTGATGACCGCAACGCCGATACCGCGCTCGCTGGCCCTGGCGCAATACGGCGACATGGATGTCTCGGTGCTGGATGAGAAACCGCCGGGGCGCAAGCCGGTTAAAACCGCGGTGATCAGCACCGAGCGGATGCAGGAAGTGGTGGACCATCTGCGCAAGGCAATTGCTGAAGGGCGGCAGTGCTACTGGGTGTGCCCGCTGGTCGACGAATCCGAGCTGAGCGACCTGACCGCGTCGGAGGAGCGTTTCAAACATCTGCGCGCGGTGCTGGGCGAAGGCACGGTTGGCCTGGTTCACGGCCAGATGCCGCCCGCCGAGAAGGATGCCGCGATGGCAGCGTTCCAGGAGGGGAAGACAAAGGTTCTGGTCGCTACCACCGTGATTGAGGTTGGTGTGAACGTGCCCAATGCCTCGATCATGGTGATCGAGAGAGCTGAGATTTTTGGCCTCGCTCAGCTGCACCAGCTGCGTGGCCGGGTGGGGCGGGGCAGTGCGGAATCAACCTGCCTCTTGATGTATCAGCCGCCCTTGACCGAAGGCGGGCGCAAGCGACTGGAAGTGCTGCGCGAGACCGAGGACGGTTTCAGGATCTCTGAAACCGACCTGCAAATGCGCGGTGCCGGCGACATGATCGGCACGGCGCAATCCGGCCTGCCGAGATTCCACATTGCAGACCTGGAGCGCCAAGCGGGGCTGATGGCGGTAGCGCAAAGCGACGCCCGTGCGCTGCTGGCTGCCGACCCCAAGCTGGAGAGCCCGCGTGGACAGGCGGCGCGTGTTCTTTTGTGGCTGATGAAACAGGACCAGGCAATACGTTTGATTACAGTGGGTTAGCCTGCGTTCTAGCACGTGTTCCGGCAGGGCGTTCCACTGTGTTCGCAAATGTTCTCAAAAAGTTCTTTACAGGTGTTCTCAAAAATGAGAACAAAGGGGCAACAAGGTTGCCAGAGAGCAGCGAGACAGACTGGAGGAGGCCCGAGCCATGATTGCACAGATCAAAAGCACTATTCAGAATGCCCACTCGACCCTGCTGCAGGACGCCATTGGTGCGGCCTCGCTGATGGTGATGCTGGTGGCTGCGCTGCATTTGCCGGGCCTGTTCTGACCCCTTTACCGAATTTCTGATTGCATCTGCTGTGCCGGGCCGGCCCTTTCCTGTCCCGGACTGCATCAAGAGATCATCCGCCTGTTTCGATCTCTATTTGGATTGCCTCAAGATCCTGCCTGGCCTGCCCGGGTCCCGCATAGCAGAGCATAACTGCCGCCGCCATCTGCCCGGATGCGCGGCGGTTTTTTGTTGCGCTCTGTCAGACGGGCACAGAGGCCTGCAAAGGTGCAAAGGCCAGGGTATTTTGCAGATAGGACAAAGCGGGGAGCGCTGCGGTCCGCAAGCCTTAGGCGCATTGCTCCTTGGCGGCGGTCTGCATGGCTTCCAGCGTGGCTTCAAGCGCCAGCATGATCGAAGCGTGGCGGTTCTTGAATTCCTTGGCGGGCTGCAGCACTTCCAGGCCGCCAAAGGGCGCGTCCGGCACTGGGCCGCCCTGGGTCAGCATTGCCTTGAGCTGGTTGCGGGCGGTCTCAACCTCTTCCAGCGAGCGGCCGATCACATTGGCGCCAACCACCGCTGCGGAGGCTTGTCCCAGGGCACAGGCCTTTACGTCCTGGCCGAAATCCGAGATCCGCCCCTCTTCGACCATGATGTCGACGGTCACGGCGGAGCCGCAAAGCGGCGAGCGCTTCTTGACCGTGGCGTCCGGGGCTTCCAGCCGCTCCAGTTGCGGAATATCCGCGGCCAGCGCCAGAATGCGCGAGGAATAGAGCTTGATCAGATCGGAGTCGCCAGACATGTGCTTCCCGGGGTTTCCCTGTTTCACCGTTCCCCATACATAGGGGGCCAAACAGCAGATGCAAAAGGTTTTTGCCCATGTCTTCGTCCATGTCTTTCGATCCCGCGAGCCTGACCTATAACGAGGCTGGTCTGATCCCCTGCATTGCCCAGGACGAAACCTCGGGCGAGGTGCTGATGATGGCCTGGATGAACGCCGATGCGGTGATGCAAACACTGGAAACCGGCCGGGTCACCTATTGGTCGCGCTCGCGCCAGTCGTTCTGGATTAAGGGCGAAACATCGGGGCACGTGCAGGAACTGGTCGATCTGCGTGTGGATTGCGACCGCGACTGTCTGCTGGCAGTGGTGCGCCAGACCGGAGCGGCCTGCCACACCAACCGCCGGACCTGTTTCTATACCGCGGTGCGGGATGGGGACGAAGTGGAGCTGATGAAGCCGATGGAATAATCGGCCCTGGCGGGCCGTGCCTCCGGCGGGGATATTTTCAGCCAGAAGAAGCGGGCAAGCCGACCATTTCGCGGATGTCCTGCGGGGTGGCGCCCTCGGCGCGGTACTTGGCGATGGCGCGGGCGTCGTCGCGTTTGGCGAGACGTTTGCCCTGATCATCGCGGATCAGGCGGTGGTGGTGGTAGATGGGTACGGGCAGGCCCAGCAGGCATTTCAGCAGCACGTGGATTTGAGTGGCCTCAAACAAATCCGCCCCGCGCACCGCATGGGTGATGCCTTGGTCCGCATCATCGGTGACAACCGAGAGATGGTACGAGCTGCCCATATTGCGGCGCACCAGAATGATGTCGCCGACCGTTGAGGTGAGCTGGTCCGGGTCCAGCTGGTGCTGGCCCTCGAATTCCGGTCCGGTCTCGGTGAAGCTGCGCAGATCAGTGGCGCGCACGGCCTTTTTCATATTCAGACGGATCACGTCCTGACCGGTGGCTTCAACTGCCGGGCGGTTGCGGCAGGTGCCGGGGTAAATGCGGCCATCGGGGCCAAATTGCGGAACGCCTTCCTGCGGCGCGCCGGCGGCGGCCTCAATGTCAGCACGGTTGCAGCGGCAGGGATAAGTGAGACCCATGGCAGTCAGCTGTTCCAGCGCGGTGCGGTAACGCAGCAGCCGGTCCGACTGGCGCATCACTGGCTGCGGCCAGGAGAGGCCGAGCCATGCCAGATCCTCGTATATCTGCGTCTCCCAGGCGGGGCGGGCGCGGGATTGGTCGATATCTTCGATGCGCAAAAGGAACGTGCCGCCCTCTGCCTGCGCCATATCATGCGCCAGAATGGCGGAATAGGCGTGGCCCAGGTGCAGCGGTCCGGTTGGCGAAGGCGCAAAACGGGTGGTGAATGTCACGCTTTCTCAATCACATAGACGGTGGATTTCAGGTCGATTTTAGGGAGATGCTCCCCGTGTTCCTGAAATAGCAGCCTTGCGGCGCCAACGTCGACCCATTCGATGAGCTTTCCGGTATAAGCGCGGTCCGCCAGGGCGTGGTCATTGTAGGAGAATGTGAACAGCCCGCCCTTGGGCAGCGCGTGCAGGATCATGTCGAAGACGTCCGGCGGCGCCGCGCCGGTGCCCAGAACACCGCAGCCGGTGATCAGCCGGTAGGCACCGCGGCGGATCGGCTTGCGGTTGGCGACGTCTATCTGGGTGATCTCGCGGTAGGCGCCTTTTGCCTGCGCCTGGGCCAGCATTTCTGCCGAGGGTTCCATGCCGTCGACGGTTTCAAATCCCTGCCGCCGGAGCGCGAGGCCCGACAGGCCGGTGCCGCAGCCGAAGTCCAGTACTGGTTCGCTCAAGTCGGTTTGGAACTGCGCCAGCGCCTCGGCAATCCGCCCGGGTGTTGCGTAGCCGTTTTCTGCGATCTCAGCATCATAGGAAGCGGCCCACTGGTTGTAATGCTCCAGGGTCGCTTCCGGTGTTTCAAGGGAGTAGGCCTTGTCCAGAAACTTTTCGCTCATGCTTTGAAGCTTAGGCGCGGCATGAGCAATCCGTCTAGGAAAAGTTACCAAGCCATTGCTGCCAGACATCCTTGGCGCGGTCTGTATAGGCCTTGTAGCGGTCCTTGCGGCCGCGGCGGCCGCCTTTGAGGCCGTCGACCGGGCGGAACAGGCCGAAGTTCACGTTCATCGGCTGGAAGGTCTTGGCCTCGGCGCCGCCGGTGATGTGGTGGATCAGAGCGCCCATGGCACTGTCCTGCGGTACTTCCGGCAGATCCTGGCCCAGGATCTCGGCGGCGGCCATGCGGCCTGCGAGAAGTCCCATGGCTGCGCTTTCCACATAGCCTTCAACCCCGGTGATCTGGCCCGCAAAACGGATGTGGGGCTTGGACTTCAGCCGCATCTGGCTGTCCAGCAGGGTGGGCGAGTTCAGGAAGGTATTGCGGTGGATACCGCCAAGACGGGCAAAGCTGGCGTTTTCCAGACCCGGGATCATCTTGAAGACCTCCGTCTGGGCGCCGTACTTCATCTTGGTCTGGAAGCCGACGATGTTGAACAGCGTCCCCAGCGCATTGTCGCGGCGCAGCTGCACTACGGCGTGGGCCTTGACGTCCGGCTGATGCGGGTTGGTCAGGCCCACCGGTTTCATCGGCCCGTGGCGCAGGGTCTCGCGGCCGCGTTCGGCCATCACCTCGATCGGCAGGCAGCCGTCGAAATAGCCTGCGGTCTCGCCCTCGTGGAACTCGGTCTTGTCGGCGGCCAGCAGTGCGTCGATGAACGCCTCGTACTGGTCCTTGGTCATCGGGCAGTTGAGATAGGCGGTGCGCTCTTCTTCGGTCTCGCCCTTGTCATAGCGCGACTGCATCCAGGCCTGGGACATGTCGATGCTTTCGGCATAGACAATCGGGGCGATGGCATCAAAGAAGGCGAGCGCCTCGGCCCCGGTCTCTGCCTGGATGGCCTTGCCCAGTTCCGGCGAGGTCAGCGGGCCGGTTGCAAAGATCCAGTGGCCTTCCTCAGGCAGATCGGTGACTTCTTCATAAGACACCGAGACATTCGGATGCGTCTTCAGCTTGGCTGTCACCGTTTCGGCAAAGGGGTCGCGGTCCACGGCCAGGGCGCCGCCGGCAGGCAGGCGGTGTTCATCCGCAGTGGTCATGATCAGACCGTTTGCGGCACGCATCTCCCAGTGCAGCAGGCCCACAGCGTTCTGCTCGTCATCATCCGAGCGGAAGGAGTTGGAGCAGACCATCTCACCCAGATTGCCGGTCTGGTGGGCAAAGGTTTCGACTTTGGGGCGCATCTCGTGGATTACCACCTGTACACCCATGTTTGCCGCCTGCCAGGCCGCTTCCGAGCCGGCCATGCCGCCGCCCACGATATGCAATGTCTGTGTCATGCCCCGCGACATAGGGCAGGGGGAAGGCCGGTGCAACAGATATGCAGGCCCAAGGCAGGCCGCAGTGCTGCCACATTTCCCATATGACTGCAGTGCAGCGTTGAACCTGATTGCCGGAGAGGGAAATTTGGGGCCGCCGCTGCGGGAATGGTACACCGGTGAGAGAGATCCGGCTGGAGGGACCCTTCCGCAGCAGCAGCCCAAATTGTGCCAGCCAGTGATTGCTCGTCGGCTGTGCCCAATCTTTGCCATCTTTCCGCCCGAATTGAAAGGCGGTTGATTGGCTTGTTAGGGAAACAATATGTGCGGAATAGTAAACAAAGACTAAAATTTTCGGAGAATTCCGGATTTTCCGCCGAAATTCTCCGCTGTCCTCAGCTGTCCTGCCAATCGGGCGCGCGTTTTTCGATAAAGGCAGCCATGCCTTCAATGGTGTCGCGGTACATAAGGTTTTCGACAATCACGCCGCTTGTATAGGCGTAGGCCTGATCAATCGGCATCTGCAGCTGTTCATAGAACGCCTGTTTGCCGATCTTCACCGCGGCGCCGAGCTTGGAGGTGATGGTTTCGGCGAGCTTGGTGGTCTCTGCTTCCAAATCCTCCAGCGGCACGGCGCGGTTGGCCAGGCCAAGGTCGACGGCGCGGGCGGCATCGACGAACTCGCCAGTAGTCAGCAGTTCAAATGCCTGCTTGCGCGGGATGTTGCGGGACAGGGCCACCATCGGAGTGGAACAGAACAGGCCGATGTTGACGCCGTTGACGCCAAACCTGGTGCCTTCTGCCGCCACTGCCAGATCGCAGGAAGCCACCAGCTGGCAGCCCGCCGCCGTGGCGATGCCGTGGACCTGGGCAATTACCGGCTGGGGCAGGGACTGCAGCCCGGTCATCACGCTGGTGCAGCGGGCAAAGAGATCCTGAAAATAGGCCTTGCCGCCGTCTTCCGCGGCGCGGCCTGCGGTCATCTGCTTGATGTCGTGGCCGGCGCAGAACCCTTTGCCGGTGCCGGACAGGATCACCACCTTGATGCTGCTGTCTTCGCGCAAGGCATCAATCTGTTCCTGCAGCGCGGCCAGCATCTCGTCCGACAAGGCGTTCAGCTTCTCCGGCGTATTCATTGTCAGCCGGGCTATGCTCCCGGTGTCGCAACGTTCCAGAATTGCCATCTTGCTCTCCTATTAAAGGTTGCGGCAACTCTAGGCGGGGTTAGCGGAAAGGAAAAGCATGGCGCTGGCATTTGATGTCGCAGGGCTGACAGAGTACCTGCACGAGATCTTCCCGCAGGTGCGCGAGGATTTTTCCATCGACGCGATGGATGAGGGCGGCTTGCGGATGCGGCTGCTGACGGCGGAGCGGCATTTGCGGCCCGGCGGCACGGTGTCCGGCCCGTCGATGTTTGCGCTGGCCGATTGCGCGATCTATGCGCTGATCCTGTCGCGGCTGGGGCGCGAGGCGCTGGCGGTGACCACGAATTGTTCTCTGGATTTCATGCGCAAGCCGGTGGCGGGCGCAGATGTGATCGCCGAGGCACGGCTGCTGAAACTGGGCCGGGTTCTGGCAGTGGCCGATGTGCTGTTGTATTCCGAAGGCCAGCCGGAGCCGGTGGCGCGTGCCTCGATGACCTATTCGATCCCGCCCAAGCGTTAGAGTGCAGGTTTTAAATTACGGTGGCGAAGGGCTGGCCGACCTTGACCAGGGTTTCCCGGCCCTTGGTGCTGTTGGCCACCAGATCGTCCGAGAAGCGGATCTTGCCGGGCTCAAACACCACCACCACGGTGGAGCCGCCGAACTTGAAATAGCCCTTTTCATCCATCTTCTGCACGTCGCCGGAGGTGCGGGTGTTGACGATGGAGCCGACACCGAAGGCGCCGACCTCGACAAAGCAGTAGCTGCCGAAGGTCTCGGTCTCGATCAGTGTCCAGGTCCGTTTGTTTTCGCCGAACACGTCCGGGCCAGCCCCCAGCGCAATCGGGTTCACGGAATGCAGGGCGCCGCCGATGTCCTGGGAAGCAGTGATCCTGCCAGCGGCGGGGAAATGGTAGCGGTGGTAATCCGCCGGGCACAGCCGCACGATGGCCAGCGCGCCGCCGATAAAGCGCTCGGAAATGCCGGGCAGCATGGTGTTCACCGACATCGGATAGCCTTTGACAGGAACAAAGACATCTTCGGCCAGTTCCGGAAACACCAGAACCCGGCCGTCCGCCGGGGAGACAATGTCGCGCGGGTCTTCGCTGTAGGGGCGGGCCTCAGGCTTCAGGTTCCGCACGAAGAAGTCGTTGAAACAGGTGTAGCTCTCCGAGGGCGCGGTGGCCTCATCCATGTCGATGGATAGCTCGTCAATTACTGCGCTGATCTTGCCCTTGGAAAACCGCGAGCCGAACCAGGCGCCCATCAAGCGGCTGATGAACGCAGAGCGGAACAGCAGCTTTTCCACCGGCTTTGCACTGGCGTTCTGATAGGCCCAGCGGATCCATTTCTCGCCCAGCACCACCTCTTCAAAGGTCTCGCCGGTGTCCCGGTCAACAACAAGGATCGGATCGTGCTGCATGGGGCCTGCCAGGTCTGATGAAACTCCCGCCGCGCCTAGCAAGAAGCGGGGCGCTGGCCAAGGGGGAAATACGCGGCAATCGGGGATGAGGGGCGCTGCCCCTCTTGGCCTATGGCCAATTCACCCCGGGGTATTTGAGACCAGAAAGAAGCGGGAGCCGGCAGCATTGAGGCGGGCTCTGCGGGTAAGGAGCGTTAGCGGAGCTTGCTGGCGAGCCAGTGGATCTGCGCCTTGGCCGCTGCAATTGCAGCCTCGGTATCTGCAAAGACCTGACCGCCGTAATGGCCGATGCTGTACCAGCCGCGCCCGTCTTCGGGGTCGCGGCGGAATTCGTCAAAGCCATAAGTGCCATCGGGACGTTGGAAAATATCGGTGCAGACCAGTTCACCGTCCAGATTGACCGATTTGATGACCTTGTTGATATGTGCCATGCGCCGCTCCCTGTGCTGCGTGTACTGTCAGCCGGGCAGGATGCTGCCGCAAGCGTTAAGGTCGCGCAAAACCAGCGGGGCAAAGAAAAAGGGGGCCGGAGCCCCCTTTGTGCACGCCCTTACGGGAACAGCTTTTTCACGTAGTTGGGCAAGGCGAAGGCAGCCTTGTGGATCTCCGGGTTGTAGTAGCCGGTTTCGATCCCTGCTGCAGCATAACGCGCCTCGACATCGGCCAGGCTCACGTTGCGGGCCTTGTCCGAGTGGCTGCCCCAGCCAAAGGCCATCGGCCCGCCGGCGTAGGTTGGCACTGAGGCCAGATAGCACGATGCATCGGCAAACAGTGCCTGGAACGCGCGCAGGGTGCCGGTCAGCTCGTCGCCCTGCATGAAGGGCACGCCGTTCTGGGTGACGATGATGCCGTCCTCGGTCAGCGAACGTGCCGCGTGGCCATAGAAGGTGTCGGTGAACAGCACCTCACCGGGGCCGATCGGGTCGGTCGAATCGACGATGATCACATCGAACTTCTCGGTGTTCTCTTTCATGAAGAGTGCACCGTCGTTGATCACCAGGTTGAGACGCGGGTCGTCAAAGGCGCCGTCGCTCAGCATCGGCAGATACTCTTTCGAGAAATCCACCACACCGGCGTCGATTTCCACCATGGTGACATGCTCGACCGATGTGTGGCGCAGGGCTTCGCGGGCCATGCCGCCGTCGCCGCCGCCGATGATCAGCACACGTTTCGCTGCACCGTGGGCCAGGATCGGCACATGGGTCAGCATCTCGTGGTAGATGAAGTTGTCGCCTTCGGTGGTCTGCACCACGTCGTCCAGGGTCAGAATGCGGCCGAACTGGCCGTTCTGGAACACTTTCAGGCGCTGATGCTCGGTGTTGCTGTCATAGAGCATCTCGTCCACGCGCAGACGCTGGGCGTAATGCGCGTGCAGGCTCTCGGTGACCCATTCCTGTTTGGTGGCGTCGCTCATGCCGCAACCTCTTTGGCGATCAGCTCTTCACCGCGCAGCAGTTCCTTGACGTCGACCAGATCGGTGCCAAAGGCCTCTTTCAGCACGTCGATGGCTTTCCAAGGCTGCGCGTCGCCGCACATGAAGACGTCAAAGGCGCCATAGCCGATTTCCGGCCAGGTGTGGACCGAGATGTGGCTTTCCGCCAGCACCGCGACGCCGGAGACGCCCTGGGGCGAAAACTTGTGGGTGTGGATGTGCAGCAGTGTGGCGCCGCAGACATCGACAATCTTGCGGAAGGCGTTCTGGATACGCTCTTCGCAGTCCAGGCCGCTGCCCTTCATCACTTCGATGATCAGATGGGTGCCTGCGAACACTTTTCCATCGCGGCGGATGAAATGGTCTTCGCGGTCGGAATCCACAACAGCATCGAGATTCGCAGCAGTTACACCGCGGGCGGTATCTTCCTCATGGGCGCCTGTCTCCAGACCGATCCCCAGTTGGAAGAGGTTGGCGTCTTTCATGACACTCCCCTTCGTTCCAGTAGATGACAATCCAGCCGGTTCCTTAGCGCCCCCCCGGATAAGGGTCCGGGGTTGGGATCGGTTCCGAAAGTGAGGGGCGTTTAGGCCGGGGGGGAGATTCGATCAACATTTATTTTTTGCATAGCCGGTAACACGCTGAGGCTTGCGTCCTGCGCACCATAAAGCCCGGCAAAAAAAAGGGCCGGGGCGAGCCCCGGCCGTCAGGTTGTTCTATTGCCCAGGGGATCATGGGCGCCAGAACGGAAGAGTGGCTTGATAGTGGGCGTCCGCGCGGGTGACCCCTATGTCCTTGAGCTGCGCCTCAGTTAGCTTTCGCAATTGTTTGCGGGTGCGGTGGCGCAGGCTCCACTTGGTCACCACCACGGCAAAGGAGACGGCCCACTGCGCCAGCACCGGCAGGGCCGGGCGGCTGATCAGGTAGGACATGTTCGAATGTGCCATATGCGTGTGGTGTACCATGGGAGGCTTCCTGTATTGTGTTGATACAATCCTGTTGATTTGTCGTAGTGTTCTGATACAAAGGGGCTGACTTAATGTCCAAGGATGGATTGTAATGGGTACAATTTGGCCGCAAAGCTTGGGTGAGGCAAAAGGCCCCAAGTATAAAAAAGTTGCCGATACAATCCGCTCTGCCGTGGAAATGGGCAGTTTAAAAATTGGTACAAAGCTGCCTCCGGTGCGTGATCTTGCCTATCAGTTGAGCATTACGCCCGGCACTGTCGCCCGCGCTTACAGCATTCTGACCGATGAGGGCGTTCTGGAAGCCGAGGTCGGGCGCGGCACCTTTGTAGCCGAAAAGAAAACCCCGGTGCCCGATGACGTATGGTCGCGGGAGCTGCATTTGCTGGAGGCGCGCGATCCGGGCCATGTCAGCCTGTTCAGCCCGCGGATTGCCGATATGGGGCAGGTGGCGGCGGTGCGCGAGGCGATGCGCAAGGCGGCAGAGAGCGAGGCTGCCAAATTCCTTAACTACCCGACGCGCAATGCCTATCAGCCGGTGCGGCAGGCCGCGGCGGACTGGCTGGCGCAGTCGCCGGTGGGTAAGATATCTGAAAAGGATATTGTGCTGACACACGGCGGCCAAAACGGGCTGATGGTGGTGCTGCAGGCGATCCTGCAGGGACCGCAGCCGGTGATCATGGTCGAGGATCTGTCATATGCCGGCTTCCGCCGCGCGGCCGAGCTGCTGCGCGCGCAGGTCGTCGAGGTGGCGATGGACGAGCACGGCATCCGTCCCGACTCGATTGAGCTGGCGATCCGCAAGACCGGCGCCACGGTGCTGTGCACCAGTCCGGAGGTGCACAATCCAACCGGCTATTACACCCCTTTGGAACGGCGCAAGCAGATTGTTGCCATTGCCCGGCGCCACGGGGTGCAGATCGTCGAGGATGACTGCTACCGCCTGGGCGAGGCGCGGGCGCCCAGCTACCGGGCGCTGGCGCCGGAACTGGCCTGGCATGTGTCCTCGATCTCCAAACTGCTGACGCCGGCCTTGCGGGTCGGCTTTGCACTGGCACCCGAAGGCCGGGCTGCGGACCTGCGGCGGGTTGCTGAATACGGCTATTTCGGCCTGTCCCAGCCTCTTGCCGAAACTGTGCGCATTCTGCTCAGCGATCCGCGGCTGCCGGACTTGATATTGGCGGTGCGCGCAGAGATGGCGCGTTATGTGCGGGTGGCGGTCAATGCGCTTGGCGGATTTGACCTGACCTGGAACCCGGATGTGCCCTTTGTCTGGCTTCGGCTGCCGTCGGGCTGGCGGGCGGCGGCCTTTACCCGTGCGGCCGAGGCCAACGGGGTGCAAATCCGCTCGGCTGACGAATTTGCCCTGCGCGACGGACGCGCACCTCATGCGGTGCGCATTGCCATCAATGCCCATGTATCCCTGAAACGCTTTGAAGAAGCGATGCTGCGGCTGCGGGCGCTTTTGGACAACCCGCCGGAACAGATCAGCGTTTGATATTGTGGGGTATTATAATACCTATTTTTTAAGTGATTGAAATTTCAGTTCTTTATCTTGTTTCGCCCTGTTGACGTGTCTCTGCGATCCCCGTAAACCCCCTCCATCGCATTCAGGCGCGTCCCGTCAGGGATTCTGCCTTCACGACAAACAGGATTGACCTGCCATGAAAACCTTCTCTGCTACTCCGGCAGACATCGAGAAGAAGTGGATCCTGATCGACGCCGAGGGCGTTGTTCTGGGCCGTCTTGCCTCGATCGTCGCCATGCGCCTGCGTGGCAAGCACAAAGCGTCCTTCACTCCGCATATGGACATGGGCGACAACGTTATCATCATCAACGCTGACAAGGTCCAGATGACCGGCAAGAAGCGTGATGAGAAATTCTACTGGCACACCGGCCACCCGGGCGGCATCAAGTCACGCACCAAGCAGGAGATCCTGGAAGGTGCACACCCGGAGCGCGTCGTGACCCAGGCCGTCAAGCGCATGCTGCCGGGCAACCGCCTGTCGCGTCAGCAGATGACCAACCTGCGCGTTTACGCCGGTGCCGAGCACCCGCATGAAGCCCAGGCCCCTGAAGTTCTGGACGTCAAGTCCATGAACAAGAAAAACACCCGGAGCTGATACCGATGGCTGATCAGATCAACACTCTTGAAGAGCTCGCAGCTGCAACCGGTGTGGAAGCAGTGGCCGAAGAAACCATCGCGCGTGAGCCGGTTCGTGACGAACTGGGCCGCTCCTACGCCACCGGCAAGCGTAAAGACGCTGTTGCCCGCGTCTGGATCAAGCCGGGCTCCGGCAAGGTCGAGGTGAACGGCAAGGAAATCAACAAGTACTTCGCCCGCCCGGTGCTGCAGATGATCCTGCGCCAGCCGTTCCAGGTTGCCGGCGTTGAAGACCAGTTCGACGTCTACGCCACCGTCAAAGGCGGCGGCCTGTCCGGTCAGGCCGGTGCGGTCAAGCATGGCATCTCCAAGGCGCTGCAGCTGTACGATCCGTCCCTGCGCGGCGCACTGAAAGCTGCCGGCTTCCTGACCCGCGACAGCCGCGTGGTGGAACGTAAGAAATACGGTAAGCGCAAAGCCCGCCGTTCGTTCCAGTTCTCGAAGCGTTAAGCCGGAACAAAAAGCTATTTGGAAAGGCCCGCCTGGAGCGGGCCTTTTTTTGTGCAGAATGCTATCGTTTTGCGGGAAAGTTGCGGCACATTTAATCGCATTTTAAAGCGACCCGGAGAGGTTGGCCTGAGGCGGTATTGTGGCCGCTGAAACAAAGTTTTCCAGGAGTGCGCAAGATGCAGGACCGCGAAGATTATTCCAATTGCCCATTGTGTGAAGGTGTTGAATTTACCGAGATTTACCGAGCGGATTGCTCCCAGCATCAATGCTACTCTCCGCAGTTCAGGCCTGAAATCATCTGGAAAAAATGCAAGGCCTGCATGCATGTTTTCACCAGTGGCTATTTCACGGATGCTGCGTTTGAAGTTCTGTTCTCGAAGACACCCGAGAGCCGCAGTGTCGGTTACAAAATAGAGGAGAAGCGCGCCCTTTCGGCAAAGATGATTGAGAAGATCCTACCCTATGCAAACAGCGGCCCTTGGCTGGACATCGGGTTCGGCAATGCTTCTCTTCTGTTCACGGCCCGCGAGTTCGGCTTTGAGCCAATTGGGGTTGACTTGCGCCGCGACAACGTGATGGCCCTCCAGCAGATTGGAGTGGAAGCCTACTGCGAAGACATCCAACAGTTGAACCTGGGAAGAAAATGCTCTGTCGTCAGTGTCATGGACGTGCTTGAACACGTCCCGCACCCGAAACCGTTTCTGCGTGCTGCGGCCGGTTTTCTGGAGACAGGCTCGCCGATGCTGATTTCGATGCCCAATTCGGAGAGTTTTGCGTGGGACTATGCAACCGGCACCAAACAGAATCCCTACTGGAGCGAGCTGGAGCATTTCCATAATTTCTCACGAAGCACTCTCTACAGGTTGCTGGAGGAGGTGGGAATGAAGCCCGTTCGTTTCGGTCTCAGCGAAAGATACCGTCTTTGCATGGAAGTCGTAGCCGTAAAGGGGTGACCCGATGGTTCTGAATTGGGAGGACGCTTGCCTGCAGGCGGACGGGATTAAGCGTTTTCCCGATTGCCGCGAGTTTTCTGCAACCTTTCAGAGTTCTTTTAGAAAGTTTTGCTATTTTGCTTGAGAATTTGAGTGATCAGTCAGCGAAGACAGGACAGAGAATGGCCACACCAGAGAATACCAAGAAAGCCCCGATTGGGAACGGGCAGCTGGAGATCGGCCGTTTTACTCATGGTTATGAGGAAATGGAGATCTTGGAGCAGGGCGGCGGCGCGAATGTCACCATAGGATCCTTCTGCTCCATCGCCAGTGGCGTCCGGGTGCTGCTGGATACCTCGCCGGCGCTGGACCGGATGACGGCCTTTCCGTTCGGCGAGATCTTCCCGGAGCATTTGGGCGACGCTGGGGTGCATATTCCGCGCCAGAGCGGCGGAGATGTAGTCATCGGCAACGATGTCTGGATCGGTGCCAATGTGACCCTGCTGAACGGGGTGACCATTGGCGATGGTGCGGTCATCAGCCCCAATGCCACCGTGGCCGGCGATGTGGGCGCTTATGAGGTCTGGGCTGGAAACCCGGCACAGCTGGTGCGCAAGCGGTTTGACGACAGTGTCTGCGAAAAGCTGCTGGAGCTGCAATGGTGGAACCTTCCGCTGCAGCTGATCCAGGAAATGGCGCCGCTGCTGACCACCCAGCCGACGGTGGAGCTGATCGAAGGCCTGCAAAGCATTGTCAATGATCTTGTCACATTTTCAGGCGAAAACGCAGCCTGAACCGGCGAGGGCGGTGCCCGGATAGGGGCGGTGCCGGCGCCTGTTCGGCGGCCCCGTTAACTTTTCAGCAAAATTAGCGTAACATGGGCGGCATTGCTTCCTGACCAAGGAATGCCGCCATGCCGCAAACCATTTATGAAAAATACGGCGGGTTCAGCGCCATCAGCCGCGTCGTGATGACCTTTTACGAGATGGCCCTCGATTCCGATCAGATCGGCGATTACTTCGCCGATGTCGACATGCCCCGGCTGATCGACCATCAGACCAAGTTCATTTCCTCGCTTCTGGGCGGGCCGGCTTCGTTCAGCGACGAGAGGCTGGAGGCAGTGCACCGGGCGCTTGGCATCACCCATGAGGATTTCGATGAGATGGGGGCGCTGCTGAAGCTGGCGCTGGAGCAGCACGGGCTGTCCGAGCCCGACATCCGCACCACGCTGGGCGCCATCGAAACCAAGCGCAACATCATCGTCACCCGGGACGCGGCATGAGCATTGCTGCCATCAACGAGCAGCTGCTGCGCGCGATTGGCGTCGGGGTTGCGGTGGTGCGCGCCTCGGACCTGGGGTTTGTCTTTCACAACCAGCCCTTTGCTGAATGGTTTGGCACGCCTGGCTCGGATGCAGCCCTGACCGATGCGATTGAGGGGCTGAGCGCAGAAGACCTGGGCCCGCTGTGCGAGGAGGGCTTGCGCTATTCCGCGGAGCTGAAGATCAAGCGCAAGCGCCGCACCCTGGTTTTTGCCATCAACATCTCGCAAGCCAGCCACAGGGACGAGGCGCTTCTAGTGGTGGAATGCCAGAACATCACCCGCATCCGCGAGCTGGAAAGCATGATTGACAGCTACTCCGCCATGGTCGAGCGCAACACCCGTGAGCTTGAGCGGGAAAAGGAGCGGGTGGAGCGGCTGCTGCTCAACCTGATGCCGCGCACGGTCTATGAGGAGTTCAAAACCTTCGGCGTGGTCACCCCGCAGCTTTATCCCAAGGTCTCGGTGGTGATGCTGGACTTCGTGAATTTCACCGATTTTGCCTCCCGCACCGACCCGACAGTGACCTTGGGGGAGCTGAACGACATCTTCACCGCCTTCGACCGCATCGTCGAGCAATACGGCTGCGAGCGGATCAAGACCATCGGCGATGCTTATCTGGCGGTCTCCGGCATGCCCGAGGCGGCGCCGGATCACGCTACCGCGGTGGCTCATTGCGCCACCCGCTTCCTGCGCTATCTGGACCGGCGCAACCAGAGCCACCAGCACAAATGGGAGGCCCGGATCGGTCTGGGCACCGGCTCCGCTGTGGGCTCGGTGGTGGGCATTCAGAAGTACGTCTATGACGTTTTCGGCCCGGCAGTGAATCTGGCGTCACGGCTGCAAGTCTTTGCTAACCCGATGAAAATCGTGGCACCCGAAGAGATGAAAGACGCTTTGTCAGAAGAGTTCCGCGTCACAGATATCGGCCCCGAGGACATTAAAGGTATTGGCGAGGTGCATCTGGTCAATGTCGGTGACGAGCTTAGCACGCCGCAACCGGCAACACGGTTCTAGCTATCAGGAGCGATCAGCCCCAGCCCGCGCAAGTAAATCCCGATGCCGCTTTCCAAAAGGTCCTCAGGCGGGAAGGGCGAGGCGGCGCCGGGGGAATTGCGCGCATACAGCTCCACCACACCGTGGCTCATCGCCAGCACATGGGCCGAGAACATCGAGGCCGGCGGCCGTTTATCCTCGGGGATATGCTGGCTGAGGTCCGCTGCAGCACGTTCCAGGATCGCCCGGGCGCGGGCGGCGGCATCGGCCAGCTCCGGCGTGCGGTTCACAGAGATGCCGCTCTCGAACATGGCGATGTAATGGCCGGGATGCTTGCGGGCAAAGGCCAGATAGGCCCGCCCCGTCGCCTCAAACGCCGCCAGCGCCGAGGGCTGGTATTTATCATAGGCGTGCTGCATCAGGTCGGCAAACATCACATAGCCTTGGCGCGAGGCCTCGGCGATCAGATCCTCGCGGCCTTCGAAATGGCGGTAGACCGCCGCCGGGGTGACGCCCGCCGTCTTGGCGGCCTCCGACAGGGTAAAGCCGGTCGGCCCCTTGGCTTCGATCAGCTGCAGGGCGGCCTCGACCAGCGCCTGGCGCAGATTGCCGTGATGATAACCGCGTTTAGGCATCCCAGATGTCCGGGCCTCCGCAAATTTCCGGATCCAGGGCGCCGATCGCCTTGGGATCCTTGTTTTCATACTCCACGGCACTCAGCACCGTGCGGATGGCCATCAGCCGCGCCCGCCTTTTGTCATCCGAGCGCACTACGGTCCAGGGGGCCTCAGGCGAATGGCTGCGGTCCAGCGTTTCGGAAATGGCGGCGGAATAGGCGTCCCATTTCTCCAGCCCCTTTACGTCAATGCTGCTCAGCTTCCACTGCTTCAGCGGATCGGATTCGCGGGCCAGGAACCGCCGCAGCTGCTCGGCCCGGCCGACGTTCAGCCAGAACTTGAACAGCTGCACACCGTCCTCCACCAGCGCCTGCTCAAACCCGGTGACCTGGTGGAAGAACCGCTCCCGCTGCTCATCGGTGCAGAAACCGAACACTTTTTCGACCACACCGCGGTTGTACCAGCTGCGGTCGAAGAACACGATTTCGCCGCCTGCGGGCAGATGCTGGATATAGCGCTGGAAATACCATTGGCTCTGCTCGGCTTCGGTCGGTTTTGACAATGCAACCACCCGGGCGCCGCGCGGGTTCAGATTCTCGCGGAACCGTTTGATGGTGCCGCCTTTGCCGGCTGCATCGCGGCCTTCGAAAACGATGGCAATGCGGGCTCCGCTGTTCTTGACCCAGGCCTGCAGCTTGACCAGTTCGACCTGCAGCGCCTCCAGCTCTTTTTCGTATTTCTTGCGCGCCATCCGTTCCCGGTGCGGATAGCTGGGTGAAAGGATTTCGTCCTTGTCCGCGCCTGTGATGGCCTCACGGATTTTCTCCGGTGCGCCGGTTTCGAAAAACCGACTGATGGCCCCGTCAAATGGCAGCGTCATGTGCAAAACCCTTCTGTCCTCAATCCCTTATATGGGTAAGGAGTATGGAATGTGAATCACCTTAACGCAAATTTGCACGGGCGGCGGCACGGTGCACAGCGGCTGCGACTGCATCAGTTGCCACGTGATGCGGCATATGGCCGATGCCCTCCAGCAGCGTGAGGCCGGCCCCGGGCACATCGCGGGCAAGCTGCCGGGCGTGCACCTCCGGGCTGACGGTATCATCCGCGGTGCCATGGATGATTTCGACAGGCACGGCGATCTGCGGATAGAGCGGTGCTTGCGCGTCCACTTCTTCCAGCAGATTGGCCCGCTGCAAGGCGTTGGCCCGCAGCGAGCCGCGCCGCAGTGTCAGGCCGATGCCGAAATGCTCGGCATATCCCTCGGGCACTGTCTGCGGTGCAAAGACGGCGTCCAGCGTTTCCATCACCGTGGAGCGGGGCACAAAGGCGGTGAGGGCCGGGACCGCAAGCGCGCTGCCGAGGCGCGAGGAGGTCACCCGGTAATACATGTCCAGCGGCGTGTCCCAGGGGTGCGAGACGCCGCCAACTGTCACCAGCGCCGAAAGCGCTTCGGGGTGGCCGGTGGCCCAGGCCAGCGCCACCGCACCGCCATAGCTTTGCCCCAGAACGATAGGTTTCTCCGCGCCCATCTGCGCGGCGGCCTGCCGCAGCACATCCGCCTGCTGCCGGATGCTGGCACCGTTGCCATTGAGACGGCTGGAATAGCCGAGGCCGGGGCGGTCAAAGATCAGAATGCGGTAGTCCCCGGCCAGCGCAGGCGCCAGCCGGAAAGTCATGTCGCGGGTATTGCCGCTGGAGCCGTGGATCAGCACCAGATCCGGCGCGCTGCCCTGCGGCTGGCCCATCTCGACCGCATGGACCTGGTGGCCGCCTACCTGAAGGAACCTGCCTTGCGGCGGATAGGCGGCCTCGGCCCGGGCCTCGTTGACAGATGCCTTCCAAAGGGTGCCGCCCCAGGCCAGAGCGGCCAGCACGAGCAGGGAAGTGCTTATCGCCACGGCCTTCTTCAGGCGCGCAGGTCCGTCATTTCGACGCCGATCCGGCTGATGTCATACGGCGTGGTTTCATAGATCTCGCTGATCCAGTTGGTGTACAGAAGATGCGCATGGCTGCGCCAGCGGTTCAGCGGCTGGCGGCTGGGATCGTCGTCCGGGTAGTAGTTGCCCGGCACGTTGATCGGGGTGCCATTGGCCACGTCGCGGTCGTATTCCTGCTTCAGCGTATCGTTGTCATACTCGAAGTGGTTGAAGATATAGAGCGCGCGGTGCGCCGGATCTTCAACCAGACAGGGGCCGACCTCGTCGCTGCCCAGCAGCGTCGTCAGCCCGGATGCTGCGTCAATCTCATCCTGTTTCATTTCAGTCCAGCGGCTGACCGGGATCACGAAATCATCCGAGAATCCGCGCAGATACGGTGACGCAGGCGCCAGGTTCTGATGCCGGAAACAGCCGAACGCCTTATGGTCCAGCATGTGTTTCTTGACGCCATGGAAATGGTTGATCATCGCCATACCGCCCCAGCAGACGCCAAAGGTGGAATGCACGTTGGTCTGGGTCCAGTCCATCACCTCGCGCAGTTCCTCCCAATAGGTCACATCGTCAAACTCAAGATGCTCGATCGGCGCGCCGGTGATGATCAGCCCGTCGAACTTCTCATGCTTCACCTCCTGGAAGGGGCGGTAGAACTCGGCCATATGCGCGGCCGCAGTGTTCTTGGTGCGGTGCTCGCTCATCCGGATCAGGTTCAGGTCGATCTGCAGCGGCGTTGCGCCGATCAGCCGGGCAAACTGGTTCTCCGTCTGGATCTTCTTGGGCATCAGATTGAGCAACCCGATGCGGATCGGCCGGATATCCTGACGTGCCGCCTGATCCGGCGACATGACCATCACGCCTTCGTTCTTCAGAACGTCATAGGCGGGCAGGTCTGCGGGGATCTTGATGGGCATGTCAGTATCCTGATTTGCGGAAGTGTGTACGATATAGCGGAGGCTGTCAGATAAGCCGGTTAGCCGCGGGCCTCAAGGGCTGTTGCGATCAAATCTACGAAACCGGCCTCATCCTTGACGGCATGGATCTGGTCGGCGGTGACGGTGACGCCCCAATTGTCCGCCATCGCCTGATAGCGCGGCTGGCGGTGCGCCAGCGCCTGGGCATAGGTCCAGCGGATAAAGGCATCAGGGTCGACATCCCCCTCGGATACCCCGTTTTCCTGAAGATACTCTTGCCAGACCCGGTCCAGGAACTCGGGCTGATAGGACATCGGCTTGGGGGCGCGGTCGAACCGGCGCACCAGCTCTTCAGTATGGGCGTCGCTGCCCTTGATCCAGACCATCAGCGTGTGCTTGCTGAGCTCGGTCAGGATCTGGTCGTTGGGATCGTTTGCATCGACCCATTCGCAGATCGACCCGCCGGTGTCGCAGATGAAATTCGGATAGCCATAAAGCTGCTGGGCGCGGCCCTCGAAATACTCGGTGTCCAGAAGCGCGCGGATCTCGGCGATCCGGAACTGCTCCTGGCGGTGCTTGTATTCCGTAATCGGCAGCCCGCCCTTGGCCTCGTCGCCCGGCTTGCCCAGGTAGGAGGCGACCGGTGTCAGGTTTTCAAAGGTGATGTTGGAGCCGATGTAGATCGAATCCGACAGCAGAAGCTCGCGCAGGAACGGCACTTTCATCGCCTCGGCCTTGGCATTGTCGGCGATGTATTCGCCCATGTAGCGGGTGCCGATGCGGTAATCGATCGAGTAGTGGAACCAGCTTCCCGCGCCGCGCAGGATGTTGCTGACATAGGTTTTGCCAAGCCCGGACATGCCAAAGAACAGCACCCGTTTATTGGGCGCATCGCGCCAGTCCTGTGCAGAAGAGTAAAGCATCGGCGATTTCAAGTCCCTGAAGGTTTCACGCCTTGCTAATCGCCTGCGCGGGCTTGGTCAATTCCGTGCGCGCTTGCGCCGCAACAGGGGCTTGCCATTGAGGATCACCAGCCCGGTCGCCAGCAGGGCAAAACCGGCATAGGCCTGCGGTTTCAGCTCTTCCCCCAACACCCAGGCGCCCAGCACGATGGCGACCGGCGGGATGATCAGCGTGACCAGCATCAGGTTGCCGCTGCCTGCCTGTGCCAGCACACGGTAATAGAGCAGGTAGGCGCCAGCCGTGGCAATGAGCGAGAAATAAGCAATGGAGACCCAGGTGCCGGTTTCCAAGGCAAAGGAAACCGGTCCGTCGATCAGCAGCGCGGCCGGCAGCAAACACACAGTCGAGCCCGTTAGCATCCCTGCCGCCGCCACTTGCGGCGCTAAGCCCGACAGCCTCAGCCGCGCCCAGGCGCTGGCAAAGGCATAAGACACCGTGCCTGCGAGAACCGCCAGCTGGGCGCCGCTGCGGACGTTGAAATTGGCGAATTGTTCCAGCCCGATGGCGGTGGCGACGCCCAGAAAGCCCAAGCCAACTCCCAGGGTCCTGCGCGCCGTCAGCCGCTCGTCGGCAAAAAACAGAGCGGCAACGATGACACCGAAGATGGCGGTGGTGGCATTCAGGATCGACGTTAGCCCGGTCTCGATATGAAGCTGCCCCCAGGCCATCAGCCCGAACGGGATCACGTTGTTCAGCAGTCCCATCACCAGAAACGCGCCCCAGGTGCGAAGGCTCTTGGGCACCGGCAACCGCATCATCCAGACAACTGCCCACAGGAACAGCGCCGCCCAGCCGCAGCGGTGCAGCACCAGGGTGGCAACGGGGATTTCATCCAGGGCGATGCGGATCGACAGGAACGATCCGCCCCAGATCACGCCGAGCAGGATCAGCTCGGCCCAGGCACGGGGGGATATGGTCTTTTGCGGGCTCATGGGGATCAGCTAGCGCGGTCCCCGCAGTCAAGCGACCCGTTTCTTGCGGCAAAAGGAAACCCCGCCCGGAAGGGGCGGGGTCTGAAGCTGCTTTAGGGGCAGGGTTTCAGTAGCGGAAGGCAAGTTTCAAGCCGAAACCGACCGAGTCGTTGTTACCAAACCTCGAGTCTCCGGCCAAAGTGCGTGTCTGGGCGCTGCCCACCCGGGTCACGTTCACACCGCCGGAAATGGACATATTGCCTTCCGTGTATTTGGCGCCGATTGACAGGCCAAGACGGCCATCCTTGGGGCTAAGGTTTGATTGAAAGCCTCCAAGTGTCTCCTCGTAGCTGACGGCAACAGATCCCGCCCAGTTTTCATTGAATTTTCGGCCCACGCCAAGCGTGTAGGTAAAGCGGTCATCCGCAAATGAAACCAAGGGACGGCCAACCAAGGGGTCTCCAGCAAACAGAGGTGTGGCATCCGGAGTGGCTGAAGTGTAGCTCAGCGGTGAGATGTTGAATTCCGACCAGTCCACCCAGCGCACGCCGCCAAACAAAAGTGTGTCCTTCGCGATGCCTGTCTGAAAGTCCAGGTTCACAGCTTGCGGTGTGTCAATGCTTGTGCTCGAGTCCACAGAAAATGGCAGGCCAACCGTGAACGTTTCATTGGTGTCCAGATCATGGTCGACTTTCGAGTAGTAGGTCAGCGCAATTCGGAGAGCGATATCGGGAATTTCATAAGCGGCACCGATCAGAAAACCGACACCGGTGTCGCGGCTTCCGCCTGCGGTATAGCCTGCTACAACAGGTATTGAGACATCTGCCTGCATCGTTTGCAGACGGATGCCGCCATGCATGCTGAAGTTCTGGTTGAACTTGTAGCGAAAAACACCGGAAATGGCGTTGGCTTCCAAGTCAGCTGTTGCGCCGGCAAAGACATAACCTGTGTCACCCGGGTAATTCACGTCGGCGCCAAAGGGCTGGTCGAAAATCAGCGCAAAGCTCCAGCGGTCGTTGATATCCCGCTTATAGGCCGCGCCGAACTGGGAATAGTTGCCCGCCATATCGCCGGAGCTGACGCCGCCGGCCGTGCCCGACAGGTCCGGGCGCACATGGCCAATGGAAAACTCCAGGTAAGTGCCTTCTTCAAACAACGGCGCCAGCGGCTGGCCGGAGCGGTCGACGCCACCCGCCGCGGCGACACCGGGCAGCAGCGCAAGCGCCAGGGGCGCTGCGTGGATCTTCTTCATCTGTTCCTCCCTGTACGAAAGCCTTTCCGGCTTTTTGTCCTGAGACCGTAACCGGCGAATTTCCGGCAAATCAATCTTAACGAAACGGAAACCAGTCAGAATCGGTCAATTCTGAGCAGTTTTCGCCGGTTTTCTTGCAACTATATTGAGATAATTAGCAATGCAAATGATTGCAGCACCGCTCAGCACCCAGACATCCAGCGCTTCGCCGTAAATCAGCATTCCAAGGATCGCAATGGCCGGCAGACGGGCGAAATCGACCGGCACAACGACGCTTGCAGGGGCTAGCGACAAGGCGGTGGTCAGGCAGAAATGCGCGGTCAGGCCGGCAATGCCGATCAGAACAAGCCAGGGCAGGGTGCGGGCATCGGGCAGGGCCATGTCCCCGTCCCATCCGGCGGCGATCAGCCCCATCGCCAATTGCATGGCGGTGAGCCAGAACAGGATCGAGCCAATCTCCTCGTGCCGGGTCAGGCGCTTGGTCAGGATAGCCGTGAGGGCAAAGAAGATCGCACAACTGGCAGCGGCATAAAGACCGGGAGACAAGGTGTCTGGGCTCGGACGGGCGACAATCAGGATGCCCGCAAAGCCAAGCCCGGCCGCCAGCATCTTGCGGCGGGTGAACGTTTCGCCAAGCAGAAACGGAGACAGGATGATCACCCACAGGGGCGAGGTGAACTCAAGCGCAAAAACCTGTGCCAGCGGGGCCAGAGTCACCGCCAGGAACCAAAGGTTCTGGCCGGTGAAGTGAAACAGGTTGCGCAGCAGATGCACCTGCAGCCGGCTGCGGTAGACCTGGTGCCAGCGCCCGGTTGCAGTCAGCAGCGCCAGAACGATGAGCAGCCCCACCAGGCTGCGGTAAGCCATAATTTCAAAGGTATCCAGTGTCAGCCCGGCTTCACGGCCGGCAATTGCCATTGCCGAAAACGAGACAATGGCACCCGTCATCCAAAGGGCCGCCAGCCCGGCACGCGCTTCGCTATGTTCCATGGCGGCCTCCGCTCCTTGCCTGAAGGGAACAGAGGGACAATCTTATGCCGTGGTCAAGGAAAAGCAGCCTGGGCTGCCTTCTTTGCGGCGCCGGAACCGGATTGCGCCGCCCTTTGCTTCAGGCTGCAATCTTCGGATGAGAAGGTGCAGACAGCGAGCGCATATTGCGAAGATAGGACTGGGCAAGGCGGACCGGATCAAAGTCCAGACGGTTCAGGAATGTCTGGATTTCACTGACCAGCGCTTCAGTTTCCTCAGTCTTGATCTTGGTATGGTTTTTCTTTTCCGGCAGGATCGGTTGTCCATGATGGCCCAGGGACGCAAGCAGTTTCGCTGCCCCCTCCGGTTTAGTGATTTCTTCCAGCTTGGCCTCCACGAAATTGACACGGTCGCCGTACCGCATCTTGTAGTAGGCATAGCGGGCTTCCATCTCTAGGGCGTACCAGATCGACCAGCCGATCTGTCCCAGTTTGACGAACTCCTCCGGGTTGACAATTCGATTGGAGTAAGACGCATCCAGATACCATTGCCAGACGATCGAAATTTTCTGGAAGTCATTGCGCCCGACATAGCTGGCGCACTGCTTTGCCAGGTCCCGGCGCAGGATGATGACAGTGCTTCGCTTGCAGATGCTGTTTTCGGCCAGGGCCTCGATCAGCCCGCATTTGCCGAGCGTATGATTGGATTCCGCGTAAGGCGCCTGCAGGCTTGCAAACTTCTTCTGCCAGAAATCCCATACCACGCCGTCCATGCCCCAGGTGTTGAAAGTCCGCATGTGACGGATTTCCGGCATAGCCTTGCCAAAATGATCCAGGCCAAGAGGTTCGTGGATGGAATTGATCTGCAGATTGTCGCCCAGGAACTGCGCCAGCCAGGCCGTGCCGGTCCTGCCGGCTGACAGAGTAAAGATAAAGTCAGCGGCGCTGGTCTGCGCATCAGAAGCCGGGGCAGGTACCAGCGGAGAGACAGGGCGCTGGTATCCGAACTTCCGGATTTCTGCGGCGCATTGCTCTTCCACGATGTCTGCGGCGTTGAGGTGCAGTTTGTAGAGTGTTTCAGGATCAGTACCGGTCTTTGGACGGAAATTGCCTTTGGATTTCAGGCTGGAAAACCGCTCCCAAAGGCCTTCGACCCCAAGTTTGGCAATGTCTTCCTCCAAATGCTCGTAGCGCAAGAAGACATCCGGGGAGTCGGGACCTTCCAGCGGCGCGATCCGGCGGTTTTCGCTGAGCAAGTTTCGATATATCTGAACAAAGTCCCCGAACGGAAGCCCCACGCGATCCATCTTGGCAAAGTAGTAGCGTGAGATCATGTAGTCGTAGGGGTCCCGCCAGATTGTCACCTTGGTGTAGCTGTTCCAAATCTCCGGCGGGATTTGGTCTTTGGCTTGAGCCAAGGGAATATGGTTGAAGAAGGTCTCATTGCTTTGCGACCCATCCGGCCAAGATTGCTGCTGATAATTCTGTGCTCCGGGGTAGCCCAGAGAGGCTCGGATCTCTTCATCTTCGGGAGAGATCGGAGTGATAACGCTGGTATCATCGCAGAAGCTGGACAGGGCGATCTCGAATGACGTGCCGCCAACCTTCTTGGTCTTGATGAAGATGAGTTTCAGAGGATGGCAAATGATCATTGGATTCTCCAATACCAGCTTAGTTGGATGAAAGATTTCAAAAATCTCTGAGGGATTGGTTAATTTGCCAGAAAAAACGTTGGATTTTTTATTGAAAAGTGCCGGGTAAAAGAAAGCCCCGGCTGCTGAGGCCGGGGCTTGGGGTGTTTCAGATCATTCCCACTCGATGGTTCCCGGAGGCTTCGAGGTGATGTCATAGGTGCAGCGGTTGATGCCTTTGACCTCATTGATGATCCGGGTGGCCGTCTCGCCCAGGAACTCATGGCTGAACGGGTAGTAATCCGCGGTCATGCCGTCGACTGAGGTCACCGCGCGCAGCGCACAGGCGTAGTCATAGGTGCGGCCGTCGCCCATCACGCCAACGGTGCGGACCGGGAGGATCGCCACGAAGGCCTGCCAGATGTCATCATACAGGCCGTGCTTGCGGATCTGGTCGATATAAATCGCATCCGCTTCGCGCAGGATCTCCAGCTTTTCGCGGGTGATCTCGCCGGGGCAGCGGATCGCCAGGCCCGGTCCCGGGAAGGGGTGGCGGCCGATAAAGCTTTGCGGCAGGCCGAGTTCGCGGCCCAGGGCGCGGACTTCGTCTTTGAACAGCTCGCGCAGCGGCTCGACAAGTTTCAGGCCCATCTTTTCCGGCAGGCCGCCCACGTTGTGATGCGACTTGATGGTGACCGAGGGGCCGCCCGAGAAGGACACGGATTCGATCACGTCGGGGTAGAGCGTGCCCTGCGCCAGGAACTCGGCGCCGTCGATGGTGTCAGCGTGTTTCTGGAACACGTCAATGAACAGCTTGCCGATGATCTTGCGCTTGGTTTCCGGGTCGGACTGGCCGTCCAGCTCACCCAGAAACAGATCGCTTTCATCTGCGTGGATCAGCTGGATGTTGTAGTTGTCGCGGAACATCGAGACGACTTCTTCCGCTTCGTTCTTGCGCAAGAGGCCATGGTCCACAAATACGCAGGTCAGTTGGTCGCCGATCGCCTCGTGGATCAGGATCGCCGCCACGGAGGAATCCACACCGCCGGACAGGCCGCAGATCACTTTCTTGTCGCCAACCTGCTCGCGGATCTTTTCAATCATCTGCTCGCGGTAGGCGCCCATGGTCCAGTCGCCTGCGAACCCTGCCAGTTTGACGAAGTTCTCATAGAGCTTGGCGCCATTCGGGGTGTGGTGCACTTCCGGGTGGAACTGCACCGCATAGAAGTTGCGCGACACATCGGCGGTGATGGCAAAAGGCGCGTTGGGGGAGGTGCCATAGACCTCGAAGCCCGGAGCGATTTCGCTGACGTGATCGCCATGCGACATCCAGACCTGCTCGCGGTCGGCGTCATCCGCGAACCAGCCGTCCAGCAGCTCCAGCCGGTCAACGGTAGGGGTCACATAAGCGCGGCCGAATTCGGCGGTGCCGTGGCCGGTTTCCACCTTGCCGCCAAGCTGATGCATCATCACCTGCTGGCCGTAGCAAATGCCCAGGATCGGAACGCCGAGATCAAAGATCTCCTGCGGTGCACGCGGGGAGCCTTCGCGGGTCACGCTGTCCGGCCCGCCCGAAAAGATCACTGCCTTGGGCGCCATTTTGCGCACAAAGTCCATGGTGACATTCTGATAGGGGTGGATTTCGCAATAGACGTTCAGCTCGCGCAGGCGGCGCGCAATCAGCTGCGTGACCTGGCTGCCAAAGTCGATGATGAGGAGGCGGTCATGAGATGTGTCTGTCATGCACGCGCCATAGGGCAGCCCGGCTGATTTCGCAAGGGGTCTTGGGGCGGTTGGCGGTGCCGGCCGCCGGAATTTGCGGGGCGCTGCGCTGTCCAGAAGCGGCAGCCGTGCCGCATTCAGAACTGTACATTAGTGTTTAGAAATCCTCTTTTCTTTCATGCAACTGCGCCGGCGGGGGAAATTGCACCGTGAATGTCGCTTTTTAACTTGAATGGCCGTAATCCTGCGGCGCGTTTGGGCAGGAGGGCGATAGAAACTCATGCCATGAATTGCCCTTGGTGAGGAAACAAGAATGACCGAAGCAGCACCGCGCCGTCGCGCACGGGGTGGCGGCGGCGCCGCCCGCCGCGCTGAACGCACCAGCGTCAAGATCGAGACCGCGAAGTACATCCAGCGCAACATTCCGAACTTCGAAATTCTGAATGAGGAAGCGCTCGAGATCATCGAATACAACGCGGACACGATCCTGGAAGAGGTCGGCGTCAACTTCGTGGACAACCCGGCGGCGCTGGAGCGCTGGCGTGAAGCGGGTGCCGACGTCCAGGGCGAGCGCGTGCGAATCCCCCGCGGCCTGGCCCGCAAGCTGTGCTCGACCGCGCCGGCCGAGTTCACCCAGCATGCCCGCAACCCCGAGAAATCGGTGGTCATCGGGGGCCGCAACCTGGTGCTGGCACCGGTCTATGGCCCTCCGTTCGTGCGCGACGCCAACGGCGGCCGCCGCTATGCGACCATGGACGACTTCAACAAGTTCGTGAAACTGGCCTATATGTCCAAGTGGCTGCACCACTCGGGCGGCACCGTTTGCGAACCCACTGACATCCCGGTGAACAAGCGCCACCTGGACATGCTGATGGCGCACATGACCCTCAGCGACAAGCCGTTCATGGGCTCGGTCACCGAACCCAGCCGCGCCCAGGACTCGGTCGACATGGCCGGCATCCTGTTCGGCAAGGAGTTCGTGCAGAACAACACCGTGATGACCTCGCTGACCAACATCAACTCGCCGATGACTTTCGACGATGTGATGATGGGCTCGCTGGAAGTCTATGCCAAGAACAACCAGGCCTGCATCATCTCGCCGTTCATCGTCGGCGGCGCCATGGCGCCGGTGTCGGTCGCGGGCACTCTGACGCAGGTTCTGGCCGAGGTTCTGGCCGGGATCGCCTACAACCAGCTGGTCCGCCCCGGCGCGCCAGCGATCTTCGGCGCCTTCGTGTCCTCGATCGACATGAACTCCGGCGCGCCGACCTTCGGCACCCCGGAGGCCTCGCTGGTCACCTACGGTGCAGGCCAGCTGGCGCGCCGCCTCGGCGTTCCGTTCCGTTCGGCAGGCTCCTTCTGCGGCTCCAAGCTGCCCGACGCGCAGGCGGCCTATGAAACCGCCAACTCGCTCAACATGGGCCTGATGTCCGGCGTGAACTTCATGCTGCACTCCTGCGGCTGGCTTGAGGGCGGCCTTGTTGCGGACTTCGAGAAGTTCGTGATGGACGCCGACCAGTTGGGTGCGCTGCATGGCCTCGCCAAAGGCGTCTCGGTCGACGAGAACGGCCAGGCGATGGAAGCCATCCGTGAAGTCGGACCCGGCGGCCATTACCTGGGCTGTGCCCACACCCAGGCCAACTTCAAATCCGCCTTCTGGAAGTCCGACCTGCTCGACTACAAGCCGTTCGAGCAGTGGGAAGAAGAAGGTGCGCGCGACACCTACGCTCTGGCGACCAACCGGGTCGAGCAGCTGCTGGCGACCTATGAACAGCCGGCGCTGGACCCGAACATCAAGATGGCGCTGGACGAATACGTGGCCGAAAAGAAAGCCTCGATGCCCGACGCGTTCATGTAAACGCAAGGGAATAGGTTCACCGGCGCGGGGTCATGCCCCGGCTGGAGCAGAACGGCGGTCCGCAGGGGCCGCCGTTTTTGTGTTTGGCCTGGGGATGGAGCCGCGCAGATAGTCCGCCTCGCCGGCCAGGGCGATCAGCACATCCACATGGCGGATCAGCGAATAGCCTGCCTCGCCGGTCTTGCGTGCCTCATTGAGGGCGCTCTCGATTTCCAGCAGCCGCATCGCTGCCGCCCCCGGCCGGGGCAGCGCGCCAAAGCCCAGAACCCGGCGCAGATCCCGCTGGCGGCAATAGTTCTGCGCCCCCAGACGGGCCGCGCGGGCCAGGATCCGCGGGCGCCGGAGTGCCGTAAGCCGGGTGAATACATCCTGCATCGTCCTCTCCTTTCCTATCTCTATGGGGGCTCTGCTATAACACAACCTATTGTGGTGTTGCGGATGGGGCGCAAACGGCGAACGGTGTGTTTTGTGATGATTATTTATTTTCGGGAAACAATGGTGCCTGATCTGATGTTCTGTTCAAAAACAGTCGGGTGGCCGCAAAGAGATCAACCGGGGGAGTGAGCGCTGCAGCGGGGTGGGACCGACTGACGACCGGGGTCAAAAACATGCAAAACATACCGCTCTCGCCCTTGCCGGGCTGGGTGCCGCCTGAAACTTGCCGCTATCTTCAGCACACCGAGGGTGGCCGCCCGATCCGGCAGCTTGCCCGCAAGGCTAAGTGCCACCCTTCCACCATCCTCCGCCAGGTTCGGCGGGTTGAAACTCTGCGGGATGATCCGCTGATCGACGAGGTGCTGACATATCTAGCAGGAACCTACCGGGCTGCTGCGGGCCCTGATGGCGCGGGGCCGGGCGGCGCTGTCAAGCGCGGTCTGTCTGCGGGGTTCGAGCGCGAAGCTGCCAGCGTCCTGACGCTGCTCAGCCGCGGCGGTGCGGTTCTGGCCGCGGCCCGGGACATGGAAATGGCAGTGGTGGTGCGCGAAGGCCAGGAGGCCGACCGTCAGAAGGTGGCGGTGTCGCGGCCGCTGGCCGGGGCCCTAGCGCTGTCTGGCTGGATCGCCTGTGCCCGCCAGGGCCGGATCAGCCGCTACGCCATCACCTCTGCCGGGCGCAGCGCCCTGAACCGCATCATCGCCGACCAGGAAAACCGCGCCCGGGCCCGGCTGGAGGGCGGCTTTGCCGAAGCACAGGCCCCTTTTGGCGCCGCCGAGGCCAAACCGGCCTATGGCCGCAAGCCGCGCTATGGCACTGCCGAGACCCCGCTGGAGGTACTGGCGCGGCTGTCAGACAAGGATGGCAATCCTTTTCTTACGCCGGCCATGATCGCTGCCGGCAAGCGCCTGCGCGAGGATTTCGAACTGGCGCAGATCAGCAGCCATTTGGTTCAGGAGGAAGCTTACTTTGCCGAGGGCAGCCATGCCCTGCGCAGCAACAGCCACGAGGCGGGAAAAGCGGCGCAAAATCGGATGACCGAGGCGCTCAGAACGCTTGGGGCAGGGCTCAGCGACATAGCGCTGCGCTGCTGCTGCCATCTGGAGGGGCTGGAGACGGCCGAGCGCAAGCTCGGCTGGCCGGCTCGCTCGGGCAAAGTCGTTCTGCGGATCGCCCTGCAGCACCTGGCAGAGCATTACGGAGAGTGCAGTGCAGGGGAGGCTGAGCTGATCGGCTGATCCTGGCAGGAGGAACAAAAACGGGCCCGCAATCGGCGGGCCCGTGAAAATGCCGTCGAGGGCGGTGCCTTATGCGGGCACAGCAGCCTTGGCTTCTTTCAGGTGGTTCAGAACGGTCTCCGGAGAGGACACGCCATAGGGGTCTTCACCGTGGTTGTCGGACAGGCCCGGCTCTTCGAACCATGCTTCAACAACACCGTCGTTGATGATGGCTGCATAGCGCCAGGAACGGTTGCCGAAGCCCAGGTTGTCCTTGGCGACCAGCATGCCCATCTTGCGGGTGAATTCGCCGGAACCGTCCGGGATCACGGCCACGTTTTCCAGCTTCTGGTCGCGCGCCCAGGCGTTCATCACGAAGCTGTCGTTCACCGACATGCAGTAGATCGCGTCGATGCCTTCGGCCTGGAAGTCGCCAAAGCCTTTTTCATAGCCCGGCAGCTGGTAGGTGGAGCAGGTCGGGGTGAAAGCGCCCGGCAGCGAGAACAGCACAACGCGCTTGCCTGCAAAGTAATCTGCGGTGGTCTTGTCTTCCCAGCGGAAGGGGTTCGGGCCTTCGATCGACTCGTCACGGACGCGGGTGCGGAAGGTCACGTCGGGCAGCTTAACGCCAGCTTTCATTTCGGGATGCTCCTGAAGGTGGAAGTTCGTTCGGCGCGCAGACTTAAAATGATTCTAAGTGGGCTTCAACAATTTCGTGATGAAAATTACCGCCGGGTCCGGTTCTGCACCTGATGGCCGCTAAGTTGCGCCGTCCGGCTGGGGATTTGCGGCAAGGCTTCTGCCGCAGCGTCATGAGTTTTCCCCTTTGGCGGGTGTTTGCGAGCACTTAGAATACCGTGCTGCCCGGGTGCGGATTTCCCCGTGGCCTGCCTGCCGGGTTGGGTCCCGGATCTTTCAGCATTGCACCAGCCCGCTGCAATCTCTCGCGCGGCTGGAGATTAAAGGGATAAAAGATGCCATTTATTGTGACCAGCGCCACCGCAAATACGGGGATCAGCTATACTCCTTCCGACGATGATATCGTTCTGGTAGGACGCGAAACTTACTGGACCGTCAGCAACAAACAGTCTGTGCTGACATTGATCGGCGGTAATTCGAATTTCTCGGTGCTGATCGAAGGCGATCTGATAACCAATGGAGACACAGGGATCAATGTCGCGCCTGGGTCGGGGCTGAATCCGGACACATCCCTAGGTATTCATTTCCGGCTTTCAGAGTCCGGCAGCGTCCGGGCCAAGCTGGACGGAGTCAATTTTAATGGGTCTTCATCCATGTTCGTCAATGAAGGCGGGATCTATGCGGGCAGAACCGGTGTTGTTTTAAACGCAACCTATACTGATTTTTTTAATTCAGGACGGATTTCCGGAGACTACCTCGGGCTTGAGGCCAATGGAAACAGCCAGATTGTCAACCGCGGGGAAATCCTCTCCAGTTTCACGGCAGTCGGGCTGTCTGCAGATTCCATCGGTGTTGAAAACTACGGCTTCCTGCTTGGTGATTACGCTGGTATCCGCAGCAGTGGTAATACCTATATCAGCATCGTGAACGCAGGTCAGATCCAAGCGGAAACTTCCGGCATTGATGTTGCAGGTGATGGGTTGACCATCTCTAACTCCGGTAGGGTGGAGGGCGGCAAATACGGGGTCAATTTCCGCTTGTACGGAGATTCTTTGTATAATTCATCTGAGTTCGTGAACACCGGCACCGTGACCGGCGGCGAATACTCCTTGTTCGCCTGGAATGCCTCCGATGCCAGCAGCCGCTCTCACAGCCAGACGGTGAGCTTGTCGATCCGCAACTCTGGTTCCCTGATCGGTGATGTTCTTGCGTCATACGACAACGACACGTTTCGAAATACGGGGCTGATCGACGGAGATGTCAACCTGAGCGAAGGTAACGACACCTTTCTCGGCGCAGGCGGCATTGTAAAGGGAACAGTAAACGGCGGCGCCGGCGACGATACAATTATGGGCGGTGAGGAGGCCGATTACCTGAAGGGCGGCAGCGGGGCAGACCGGCTGTTCGGCGGCCGGGGGGATGACACGCTGGATGGCGGCGAAGATTCAGACATCATTTTTGGAAACCGCGGCAATGACTCGATCGTGGGACGTGACGGGGGGGACTATCTGACTGGCAGGTCCGGTGATGATTCCGTTTACGGAGACAGCGGCAATGATTTTCTGGATGGCAACTCAGGAAATGATTTCCTGTCCGGCGGCAGCGGCGCGGATCAGCTGATTGGCGGCAGCGGCGATGACACTCTCCGGGGCGGAACGGAAAATGACCAGCTGGAAGGCGGGCGCGGCAGTGATGAGCTGGAAGGGAGCTCAGGCGACGACACGCTCTCTGGCAACGCCGGGAATGATGTGCTGGCAGGCGAAGACGGCAATGACGTGCTTCGCGGCGGTTTAGGCGCCGATGAACTGTCAGGGGGGCAGGGCCGGGACAGCCTTGAAGGCGGGCGCGGCAGCGATGAGCTGCTGGGCGGAAGCGGACAGGACACTTTGGCGGGCGGCCGCGGCAATGATTTCCTGGACGGCGGTTCTTCCTCCGACAGCTTGCTTGGCGGCGCGGGCAATGACGAACTGCTCGGCGATCATGGCCTCGATACGCTGGACGGCGGCGCAGGCGACGACCTGCTGCGCGGCGGATCCTTTGCAGATACCTTTGTCTTTTCCGCTGGCGGAGGCAACGATACCATTGCCGACTTCAAGACCGGCCTGGACAAGCTGCGGCTGGACAGAGACATCTGGAGCGGCAGCATCACCAAGACGCAGGTGCTGGCCGATCATTCTGAGGCAGCGGGCGATGATCTGCTGCTGGACTTTGGCGTGGACGGCAGCCTGATCCTGCTCGGCGCCGCCGGGCTGACGGCCTCCGACATCACGTTTTTCTAGGCATTCGCCTGCAGCCGGGGGCGAGCGCCAGCCTGGCCGCCCCCCGGAGCTTCAGACAGCTGCTTTCTTGATCGTCACCGTGGTGCCGCGCAGTTTGCGTTCCGACGCCGCGGTGAGGTCGTTGAACCGTTTCAGGGTCGCCAGCAGCTTTTTCTTGTCCTTGGAGTCATTGATGGCGCCCGGGAATTTCTTCTTGGCGGTCTGATACTGGTCATTGATCTTCTTCAGATCCTTGAACTTCGCCGCTGCGGCTTTCAGATCCGGGGCGGCTGCCTTCAGATCTTCGCCGGCCTTTTCAATCGCCGCCACGCAATGGCCGTTGATCGCCTTCACCAGAGCGCCCACCCGGGTGGTGTATTTCTTCAGGTTCCGGTCCACCAAGAGCTGCGGCAACTCGGTTGCATCCAGCTTCTTGTCGTGGCTGTCGCCGCTTTCTTTGACGATCTTAGTGACTGTCTTCTGGAAGTTCGCGGCATAGAACTTCTGCGCCGCGTTCAGCTTGCCCTCGTACAGAGCCGCTTTCTTCACTTCGGCCGCTTCCTTGGCCAGAGTATCGCGCAGCGCTTCGATATCCTTTTTCGAAGCCGAAGACTTAGAGCGTTTCTTCAAATCCTTCTCGATGTCGCCAATCAGTTTCTGGATCTTGGTCAGGTGCGCCTGCGCCTCCTTGCAGAAGCCAAGCATCGCATTGAGTTCCTCCTGGTGAATGTCCACTGCCTTGTTCCAGGTGGTCAGGCCGTCCTTGACGTGCTTGTTCTTCTGCAAGTCGGCCATCTTCTTGGACTCGACTCCGTCCTTGCGCGCCTTGGCCAGGCTTTCGCGGAAGTAATCCTCGCCCTCCCAGGCGTTTCCCAGCGAAATACCAACACGTTTCTTCAGCTTGTCCCCTTCGGCAGTGGTGAATTTCTTGGTGCCTGCAGCCAGTTTCTTGTGTTCCGCTTTGAACTTCTCCAGCTCTTTGGCCATGGGTCCCTCCCTGAACGTGTTAACGGCGCATTCGCTTTGCACAGGTAAACTATGTGTTCCGAAGCGGCATTTTGGCAAAGGAAAACGGCAGAAATGCGCTGTATAAGCTATGCCGAGGAAGCAAGGCAGGGTTGCCGATAGCCGGGTGTCAACGCCCGGAACCTATGTTACACCTTGGCCAAGTGAGATGCCGGAAGGGAAAAACCACGTGCGAGACCTGAAAATCCCCGAGCAGCGCCACCCGGAAAAGGCGCACCGTCCCGACAACGCTCAGCCGAAAAAGCCAAGCTGGATCCGGGTCAAGGCGCCGGGCGGGCAGGGGTATGCGGACACGCACAAGATCATGCGCGAGCACAAGCTGACCACCGTCTGCGAGGAGGCAGGCTGCCCCAACGTTGGTGAATGCTGGAGCCAGGGCCACGCCACCATGATGATCATGGGCGAGGTCTGCACCCGCGCCTGTTCCTTCTGTAATATCGCCACCGGCAAGCCGCCCGAGGCGCTGGATGTGTTCGAACCCGGCCGGGTGGCAGACGCGGTGCAGAAGCTGGGGCTGAACCACGTGGTGATCACCTCGGTGGACCGTGATGACATCGAAGACGGCGGCGCTGAGCATTTTGCCCAGACCATCCGCGCTGTGCGCCACCGCTCGCCGGGCACCACCATTGAGATCCTCACACCGGACTTTCTGAAATGCGACCCGTCGGTGCTGGAAACCGTGGTTGAGGCACGCCCGGATGTGTTCAACCACAATCTGGAAACCGTCCCTGGCCTTTACCCGGAAGTCCGCGCTGGAGCGCGCTACTTCCATTCCCTGCGTCTGCTGCAGCGGGTCAAGGAGCTGGATCCGTCGATGTTTACCAAATCCGGCATCATGGTCGGCCTGGGCGAAGACGCGCAGGCGGTGAAGCAGGTGATGGACGACATGCGCGCCGCTGACGTCGACTTCCTGACCATCGGCCAGTACCTGCAGCCGACGCCCAAGCACCACGCGGTAGACCGGTTTGTGACGCCCGAAGAGTTCAAAACTTACGAGAAAGCCGCCTATGGCAAGGGCTTCCTCATGGTCTCGGCGACACCGCTGACACGGTCGTCGTACCATGCCGGCGACGACTTCGCGCAACTGCGCAAAGCGCGCAACAAGAAGCTGGGCCTGGCATGACGCCTGAGCGACTGGCGCGGCTTACACGGCTGCGCCACGCCCTGCATCAGATCCCCGAGGTTTCCGGTGCCGAGGAAAAGACTGCCGCCATGGTGGCGGACTACTTGCGCCTGTATGAACCGGATCAGCTGCTGACCGGTCTTGGCGGCCATGGCGTCGCAGCCATTTTCAACGGTGCAGCTGAAGGTCCGACGGTACTGATCCGCTGCGAGCTGGACGGCCTGCCGATCGAGGAATTGTCGGAGCTGCCCTACCGCTCCACTCACGCGGGCCGCGGCCATCTTTGCGGCCATGACGGCCACATGACCATGGTGGCGGCTTTGGCCGAGGATCTGCAGGCCCGCCGCCCGGCTTCGGGCCGTGTTGTTCTGCTATTCCAGCCCGCTGAGGAAACCGGCAAGGGCGCACCTGCCGTGCTTGCTGATCATGCGTTCAGCCAGATCGCCCCGGACTACGCGTTTTCGCTGCACAATCTGCCGGGGCTGCCTGTGGGGCAGGTGGCTCTCTGCGCCGGCCCGGCTAATTGCGCCTCTCGGGGCATGCGGATCAAGCTCACTGGCAAAACCTCCCATGCCGCCGCACCGCAGGACGGGGTATCGCCCGCCGGTGCCATTGCGCAATTGCTGCCGGGGCTGACAGCTTTGGCCAGCGGCGGCGAACTGGGGCCTGATTTCGCTTTGGTCACTTTGACCCATGCGCATCTGGGTGAGGCAACCTTTGGTATCGCGCCCGGCTATGGTGAGGTCTGGGCCACCCTGCGCACAGTTACCGACGCCCGTATGGGCCAGCTGATTGCGGATGCTACAGCGCTGGTGAAACAGGCCTGCGCAGCGGAGGGGCTGGCGTCCTCCATTGAGTTCGACGACGTCTTTGACGCCTGCACCAACCACCCCGAGGCTGTGGCAATCCTGAACGCTGCCAGCGAAGCGGCAGGCCATGCGGTTCAGATGCAAGACAAGCCCCAGCGCTGGTCCGAGGATTTCGGCCAGTTCGGTAAGGGCGCAAAGGCGGCGATGTTCTGGCTGGGCTCCGGCACGGATCAGCCGCAGCTGCACAATCCGGACTACGACTTCCCTAATGCGGTCATCCCGGTTGGGGCCGGGGTCTTTGCCCGGGTCATTGATCATCTGCTCAATACAGAAACGGGCGGCAACCGCTAGGTTCCGCCCGGTGATGCATCTGCCGGTCTTTTGGGGCATCTATGCCGCCCGGGGTCTTAGGCCGGTTCAGCCTTCGTCGGTGAAACGCACTTTTCCGATATGCGGCAGGTTGCGATTGCGCTGCGCGAAGTCGATGCCGTAGCCGACGACAAACTCGTCCGGGATCTCAAATCCGATCCAGTCGGCGCGGAAATCCACCTCGCGCCGTGATGGCTTGTCCAAGAGCGCAATGGATTTCAGCCGTGCAGGTTCCCGGCTTTTCAGCAGGTTCACCACATGGTTCAGCGTGTGGCCGGTGTCGACGATGTCTTCAACAACCAGCACGTCGCGCCCTTCAATGGCGCCGCGCAAGTCTTTGAGAATACGCACTTCCCGGCTGCTTTCCATCGCGTCGCCGTAAGAAGACGCCTCCAGGAAGTCGACCTCAATCGGCAAGTCCAATTCACGCACCAGATCTGCGATGAAGACAAAGCTGCCGCGTAGCAATCCGACCACCACTAGTTTGTCGGTATCACCGAACTCGCGGTGGATTTCACCGCAAAGCTCTTCGATCCGCGCCGCGATGGCTTTGGCTGAGATCATCACATCAATGACATATGGACGCTGTGACATGGCTGCCCCCTTGAATTTCCCGCGCGTACATAGGACATGACGCTGCACAATAGTAGCAGAAAATCAGCAGGCCGATGCCCACACACTCGGAAACCCGCCAGCTGCCGTATTCGGCACAGCAGATGTACGATCTGGTCGCGGATGTCGCGCAATACCCGAAATTCCTGCCCTGGTGCGCCGCCGCCCGGATCCGCAGCCGGGCGCCAATGGGCGAGGCTGAGGTGATGGAGGCGGATCTGGTGATCTCCTTCAAGGTCTTCCGCGAGCGCTTTGGCAGCCGGGTGACCCTGTATCCTGGCGAACAGAAGATTGACACCGAGTACCTGGACGGCCCGTTCCGCTACATGAAGTCGAACTGGTCATTTGCTCCGCGCGAGGATGGCACCTGCGACATTTCCTTCTTTGTCGATTTCGAGTTCAAGAACGCGGTGCTGCAGGGGATCATTGGGGTGGTTTTCAACGAGGCGATGCAGCGGATCGTGCGCGCCTTTGAGCGCCGGGCGGCGGAGCTTTACGGCTGAGATGCCGGAAGCAGGAAACCGCTTGACCTAAAGCGGGCTACAAGTCGTATGGCTGGCGGGGCATGAGATTTTCCAAAGGAAGGATTGACCCGCATGGAGCAGGAATTCTGGCAGGCGCGCTGGCGCGAGAACCGTATCGGCTTTCATGAGGCCGCGCCGAACACGCTGCTGACGAAGCACATTTCCCGGCTGGGCCTGAAAGCAGGCCAATCCGTCTTTGTCCCGCTTTGCGGCAAGGCGCTGGATCTGGATTGGCTGTTGGCGCAGGGGCTGCAGGTCACTGGGGCTGAATTCAACAAAGGCGCCGTTGAAGAGGTCTTTGCGCGCCAGGGGCTTGAGCCGGAGGTCGTCCAGCAGGGGAAGCTCCTGCGGTATCGGGCGGGCGCGCTGACGTTGTTTGCCGGTGATTTCTTTGCCCTTAGCGCCGAACAGGTTGGCTCCGTCGATGCTGTTTATGACCGGGCGGCGCTGGTGGCGGTGAAGCCCGAAGACAGAACGGTTTATGCGGGGCATCTCAACCGGATCACAAGCACTGCGCCGCAGCTTTTGATCGGTTTCGATTATGACCAGTCGCTGATGCAGGGGCCGCCGTTTTCGGTGCCTGGCGGTCTCGTCCAGACGCTCTATCAGGGCACACATGCGATCACCCTGGCCGAGGAGCGCCTTGCAGATGGCCGGATCGGTGAACGCTGCAACGCGCTGGAGCAAGCCTGGTTGCTGTCTCCATTGTCCTGAAACGAAAAGCGGGTCCCCGAGGGGACCCGCCCGGTGCGAAATATGCACCTTCTGCCGTGAGTGGCGGCATTCGTCATAGCCGGGGTCAGCTGTTCATGTCGTATGCCCGCTCACCATGAACAGAGAGATCGAGTCCGTTGGTCTCGCTTTCAAGATCCACGCGCAGGGATGTGATCGCTGCGGAGATCTTCACTAGGGCGATGGTCACAACCACGGTGAAGATGCCGACGATGGCCAGTGCGCCCAGCTGTGCCGCCCAGGCGCCGGCGCCGAAGACGGCGATCATGATGGTGCCGAAGATGCCGCCGACGCCATGCACGGCAAAGACATCCAGGGTGTCGTCGATCTGCATCTTGTTGCGCACCAGGTTGACCATTTCCTGGCACAGCACTCCGGCCACAGCACCGATGATCAGCGCCTCCATCGGGCCGACAAAGCCGGAGGCCGGGGTGATCGAGGCGAGGCCTGCAATGGTGCCGGTGACCAGGCCCACCAGAGACGCCTTGCCGTATTTGATCTTCTCCCACAGCGCCCAGGTGAGCGACGCGGTGGCGGCGGAGATATGGGTCACTGTGAGCGCCATTGCCGCGCCGCCGTCTGCGGCCAGCTGCGAGCCGCCGTTGAAGCCGAACCAGCCGACCCAAAGCATCGCGGCGCCGATCATCACATAGCCGGGGTTGTGCGGCGGGATGGCGCGGTTTTTGCGCGGGCCCAGGAAGAAGGCGATGATGAGGGCTGCGAGGCCTGCGGTCTCATGCACCACGATACCGCCGGCAAAGTCCTTGACGCCCACGTCGCCGAAGATGCCGCCATCCGCCAGAAAGCCGCCGCCCCAGATCCAATGCACCACCGGTGCGTAGCACAGCAGCATCCAGAGGCCAGAGAACACAAGGACGAAGCCAAAGCCCACGCGCTCCACATAGGCGCCGACGATCAGTGCAGGTGTAATGATGGCGAATGTCATCTGGAAGGCAAAGAACAGAACCTCGGGCAGGGTGCCTGACAGGCTGTCGGCGGTGACGCCGTTCAGGAACATCTTGTCCAGCCCGCCCCAGATGCCGGAGGTGCCGCTGCCGAAGGCAATGGTGTAGCCGAACGCCAGCCACAGAACGCTCATCAAACAGGCAATGGCGTAGCAATGCATGAAAACGCTGAGCACATTTCGGGCACGCACCAGCCCGCCGTAGAACAGGGCGAGCCCTGGCAGTGTCATAAAGAGGACCAGGGCCGTGGCCACAATGATCCATGCGGTATCCGCTCCGTTCATCCGTTTGTTCCTTCCCCTCAAAAAACGGTGGCTATGGGGAAAGCGGAAAGGCAGCGCAGAAAAAAGAGGCAGCCGTGCGGAATGCGCCCAAAATCGGGGCTTTTTCTGGAGTGCTGATTTTTTGGGCGGGCTTTAGCGGGATTTGCCCGGAATGCGACAGGTTTACGAAAGTGCCTGCATCAGCAGTGATAGCGCGTGATCACGGGCGGCTTCGCGCACGTTAGCGCGGCCCAGGGCGCCGAACTCGACGGTTTCGGTGGCAGTCTTGCGATCCGCACAGGCGAGGCCAAAACAGACGCGGCCTTCGGGTTTGAACTCTGAGCCGCCTGGTCCCGCAATGCCGGTGACCGAAACTGCCAGGGTAGTGCCGGCATTGCGAAGCGCGCCTTCGGCCATCTCGGACGCAACCTCTTCGCTGACGGCACCAACGGTTTCCAGCGTATCGGCCCGCACGCCCAGCATCTGCATTTTGGCTTCGTTGGAATAGGTGACAAAGCCCCGGTCGACCACGGCTGAGGAGCCTGGAATATCGGTCAGCGCCGCTGCGATCATGCCGCCGGTGCAGCTTTCAGCCGTGGCGATGGTAACGCCTGCCGCCTTGGCGCGTTCGATCAGCTTGGCCGCGTCGATGCTCATAACCCAAGAACCCCGTGCGAGAAACCGGCCAGCAGGACCACACCGATGGCGGCCATGATGCCGGCGATAACATCATCCATCATAACCCCGAACGGACCCTTTTTGCGATCCGCCCAGCCAACGGGGCCGGGTTTCCAGATGTCGAACAGGCGGAACAGCACAAAAGCGGCAATCCAGCCGGGCCAAAGCGCGGTGATGTCGATACCCTTGCTCCAGGCGGGAAAGGAAATGGCCCAAAGCGCGATCCACTGGCCCGCGACCTCGTCCACCACGATTTCCGAAGGGTCGTGGTCGGCGCTGCCTGCGGTCATGACTTTGGTCGCCCAAAGACCGGCGGGGATGCTGGCCAGCGTTGCCAGGGCCAAGAGCGGGAAGCCGCCAAGCTGATGCAGCACATAGGCCAGCGGCAGCGCCGCAAGCGAACCCCAGGTGCCAGGGGCAGGGCGCAGATATCCGACGCCGCCAACCGTGCCGATCAGCTGCGCCGCAGTCATGCTTTCACCAATGCGGCCGTGGCCAGCGCCGCGATGCCTTCGCTGCGGCCAGTGAAGCCAAGGCGTTCGGAGGTGGTTGCTTTGATCGATACCCGGTCTGCATCGATCCCGAGGATGCCTGCCATGACTTCGCGCATCTTTGCGGCATTGGGCCCGACCTTGGGGTATTCGCAAACCAGCGTGCAGTCGACATTGGAGATCGTGAACCCCATCTCGCGCGCCAGATCAGCGGCGTGGCGCAGGAAGATCTCGCTGGCGGCGCCTTTCCACTGCGGATCGGAGGGTGGGAAGTGCTGGCCGATGTCGCCACGCGCCAGCGCGCCATAGATCGCATCGGTGACGGCATGCATTCCGACATCCGCGTCTGAATGGCCTTGCAGGGTTTTCTCGTGCGGGATTTCGACCCCGCACAGGATCACGCTGTCGCCGGGCCCGAACCGGTGCACGTCGTAGCCATTGCCAAGCCTGATATCCATGTTTGCTCCCAGAATGCGTTCCGCCCGGGCAAAATCCTCAGGCCGTGTAATTTTGATGTTGTCCGGCTCGCCCGGAACAATGGCGACGTCAAGCCCCGCAGTGCGCGCCACCTCGACATCATCCGCAGCCCCGCCAGGGTGTGCCAGGTGCGCGGACAGGATCTCCGAAAAACGGAAGCCTTGCGGGGTTTGCGCGGCAAAGAGACCGTTGCGGTCCTGCGTGCCGGTTACAGTATTTCCGGTGCCGGTCCACAGCGCATCCGTCACGGCAAGCGCTGGGGCCGCCGCAGGTTCTTGGTCCAAGGTCTTGATAACACGTTGGATCAGATCCGAGCTGACGCAGGGGCGGGCGGCGTCGTGAATCAGTACTTTGGCCACATCATGCGCTTCCAGCGCTTTCAGCCCGTTCAGAACCGAGGCCGCGCGTTCTGCTCCGCCTTCAGCCAGAATCAGGCCGGGTTTTCCGGTAAACTCTGTCCAAGCCGCGGTGTCATCGGCGGAAAGCACAAGCACTGTGAGCTCCACCCCCGCCGCGGCAAAGGCGTCCATTGTCCAGTCGATTACCCTGCGCCCTTTAAGCGGGCGCCATTGCTTGGGCGTGCCGCTGCCTGCACGGGTGCCGCGGCCGGCAGCGACGATCAGGGCAGCTGTGGTCATGTGGGCCTCATTTCCGGTTTGGCCTTTGTTTATGAGGTGGCGCGGGAAGAGGCAATCACCCCGCGAAATCTGCTTAAAAAATAGGCAAACGATGATTTGCGATGCCTTGCAATGGGCAGTTTCGTTGCTGCATAGCAGGGGCTTCGGGTAAAAACGCCCCAGTTGCACAAGGATTAGGCAATTGTCCTTTACGCTTGGAACCACCTCTATGTCCCCGCCGATTGCTCTGGCGCCGATGGCTGGAATCACTGACCGCCCGTTCCGGGATCTGGTCCGCTCATTTGGTGCCGGGCTGATGGTGAGCGAGATGGTGGCAAGCCAGGAGATGGTGCAGGCCAAGCCCGGAGTGCGGGAGCGCGCCGAACTGAGCGCGGATGTAGAGAACACGGCCGTGCAGCTGGCAGGCCGCGACGAATACTGGATTTCCGAAGCCGCCAAACACGTTGCCGGGCAGGGCGCCCGGATTATCGATATCAACATGGGCTGCCCGGCCAAGAAGGTGACCAACGGCTACTCCGGCTCGGCATTGCTGAAGACGCCGGACCATGCGCTGAAGCTGATCGAAGCCGTCGTGACCGCTGTGGATGTGCCAGTCACGCTGAAGACGCGGCTGGGCTGGGATGATAACTACCTGAATGCGCCGGATGTGGCGCGCCGCGCCTGCGAGGCCGGGGTGCAGATGGTGACAATCCATGGCCGCACCCGCTGCCAGTTCTACAAGGGCTCGGCCGATTGGGCGGCTATCCGGGCCGTCAAAGAGGCGGTGACGGTGCCGCTCCTGGCCAATGGCGATATTGTGGATACCGCAACCGCCCGGCAAGCGCTGGAGCAGTCCGGTGCGGATGGCGTAATGATCGGGCGCGGCGCTGAGGGTAAGCCTTGGTTGCTGGCAGAAGTTGCGCATCATCTGTGGGGCACCCCGGCGCCAGTGATCCCAGAAGGAGAAGCATTTATCGAAATGGTGTCAGAGCATTACCGGGCAATGCTCGACTTTTACGGGCAGGATCTGGGAGTCCGCGTCGCCCGCAAGCACCTGGGCTGGTACATGGATGAGGCCGGCACCGGTCCCGCGATGCGCCGGGCAGTTCTGACCGAAAAGGACCCGGCGAAAGTGCTGGCGCTGCTTC
The DNA here is from genome assembly GCF_000813745.1 of Leisingera sp. ANG-M1. Lineage (GTDB taxonomy): Bacteria > Pseudomonadota > Alphaproteobacteria > Rhodobacterales > Rhodobacteraceae > Leisingera. Next base: position 279,358 of record NZ_JWLC01000008.1, read on the forward strand.
CGGAAGCACTGAGCACCGGGCAACCGGAGGCCGCCGCATGATAGACAGCGCCGCCCTCTGGGCTTCCCTGCCGGTGCCTGCATTCCTGATCGACGCGCAGGACAGGATTGCCGATGTTAATGCAGCTGGCGAGGGGTTCCTCAATGCCTCCCGCAAGGCGCTGGTGGGGCAGTCAGTCTGGGATACCCTTGCGATTGACGCCCCAATCGAGGAGGCCTTTACCCGCGCCCGCGTGCAGGGCACGCCCTTGTTTGTGAACGACATCGACGTCGGCTCTGGCAGCCGGGCACCGCTGCAATGCGGGGTGCAGGTGTCGCCTCTGCAGGGGCAGGACGGCGTGATGCTGCTTATGGTCTCCCCGCGCGAACTGGCCGGGCGGATGACGCAGAACCACTCCGCCAAATCCGCCGCCGCCTCGGCCATCGGCATGGCCGAGATGCTGGCGCACGAAATTAAGAACCCGCTGGCGGGTATAACCGGCGCGGCGCAGCTTCTGAGTATGAACCTGGCGCCCGAGGATCTGGAACTGACCGATCTGATCGTCAGCGAAAGCCGCCGGATCGTGAAACTGCTGGAGCAGGTCGAGCAATTCGGCAACCTGTCGGAGCCGGGTTTCAAGCCGGTCAATCTGCATGACGTGCTGGACCGGGCTCGGCGCTCGGCGCTGCTGGGTTTTGGCGCCCACATGACGATCACCGAGGAATACGACCCCTCGCTGCCGATGGCCTGGGGCGATGCGGATCAGTTGCTTCAGGTGGTGCTGAACCTGTTGAAGAATGCCTCGGAAGCGGCTGATTCCAAAGGCGGGCACATCCACATCCGCACCTTCTATGAACATTCCTTCAGGCTGCGCCGCAGTGACGGAACCGGCAAGCTGCTGCCCTTGCAGATCGAGATCGTCGACGACGGGCCGGGGCTGCCGGACAAGATCAAGGATGACATTTTCGACCCGTTTGTTTCGGGGCGGGAAAACGGCACCGGGCTCGGCCTTGCTTTGGTGAGCAAGATCGTCTCGGAGCATAATGGCTGGATATCGGTAAGCTCGGTTCCCGGGCGCACGGTGTTCCGGCTGTCGCTGTCGCGCGTGCCGCGCGATGCAAAACCGCAGGAGAGCTGATCCATGGACGGCACCGTTCTGGTCGCTGATGACGACCGCACCATCCGCACTGTTCTGACCCAGGCGCTGACCCGCGCGGGCTGCAAGGTGCATGCGACCTCTTCGCTGACGACGCTGATGCGCTGGGTGGGCGAGGGCAAGGGCGATGTGGTGATCTCGGACGTGATGATGCCGGACGGGAACGGGCTGGAGATGCTGCCTAAGATCCAGGCCGACCGGCCCGGGCTGCCGGTGATCGTGATCTCGGCGCAGAACACCATCATGACGGCAATCAAGGCAGAGGAGGCTGAGGCCTATGACTATCTGCCGAAACCCTTTGACCTGCCGGAGCTGATGAAGCGCACCGCCAAGGCGCTGGCGGCCAAGCGGATTGCACCCTCGGCACCGAAACCCGGAACGCAGGAACGCCCGGAGGAACTGCCTCTGATCGGGCGCAGCGAGGTGATGCAGACGCTGTACCGGCTGATCGCGCGGGTGATGAACACCGATTTGCCGCTGCTGATCACTGGTGAAAGCGGCACCGGCAAGTCGCTGATTGCGCAGGCTATTCATGACTTCTCGGATCGGCGCACCTTGCCGTTGGTCCATGCCGATGCCGCCAGCCTGATTGAGCTGGAGGGGCCGGCGCGGCTGCTGGCGCAAGTCAAGGGCGGGACGCTGGTCGTGGATGAGCTGGCCGACCTTCCGGAAGAGGTGCAGGCACGGCTTGTTCGGATGATGGACGCCCCGGGCGAACACGCGCCGCGGTTCATTGCCTCGAGCCAGAAGGACCTGGAAGCTGCGATTCAGGCGGGTGAGCTGCGGCAGGACTTGTACTACCGGATCTGCGGCACAGCACTGCATGTACCGGCTTTGCGGGAGCGGGTGGAGGATATTCCGCTGCTGGCGGAGCATTTCCTGATCAAGGCCGAGAATGAGGGCGCGCCGCATCGGGTGCTGAGCGAGGGCGCGCGGGAGGTGCTGCGCCACTTTGGTTGGCCCGGCAATGTGCGGCAGCTGGAAAACACCGTGCGGCGGCTGGCGCTGACGGCCCGCAGCGAGGAGATCAGCCAGGCGGATGCAGCAGCTGTGCTGGGACCGCAAAACGGGCCGGAACCGGCGGTGCCGGGGCTTGCCAATGAAAAGCTGTCGGATTCGGTGGCCCGCCACCTGCAGCGCTATTTTGACCTGCACGGCGATTTGCTGCCGCCACCGGGACTTTATATGCGTCTGCTGCGCGAGGTGGAGACTCCGCTGATCGAAATCGCGCTGGCGGCAACGGGCGGCAATCAGGCGAAATGCGCAGAACTTCTGGGGATCAACCGGAATACCCTGCGTAAGAAGATTACTGATCTGGATATTGAGGTGACACGCCGCCGCAAACTGATGTAATATCGCCACAGAAATGTGGCCTTGCTGTGAATTTCCTAGGCAGAGCCACGAGATATGGCGGTGACTCGTAAAGAGTCGCACATCAGGATGAGGGCAGTCAGTGGCGCATAAGTCACATCTGAGGGCGGCATACGGGCCATTTTCGGCTTTTGACCGGTGGCGGAGAACCCGCAAGGCGCGCAATATCGGCACCATTGGGCTGGTTCTGCTGGGACCGGCGCTGGCGCTGGTGACATTCCTGATCATCGGGCCATTCGGACAAGGCGCCTCGTCCCGTCCATTGCGGCTGATTCTGCTGGCGGATCTCGTCTACATTCTGACCATTGCCGCTTTGGTGATGACCCAGATCGTGCGGCTGTTTGCGGCACGGCGGTCCAAATCGGCGGGATCCCGCCTGCACCTCAGGCTGATCGGAGCTTTTGGGTTTCTGGCACTGATCCCGACCGTGATTGTGGCGGTTTTTGCGGTGCTGACTGTCAACGTCGGGCTTGAGGGCTGGTTCTCGCAGCGGGTGCGCCAGGTGATTGGCAGCTCACTGGCGGCAGCTGAGGCTTATCAATCGCAGCAAAAAGACGACCTGACTGAGGATGCCCGGGCCCTGGCGCGTTATCTCGACAACAGCCGGTCGCGCAGTTTCTTCATCAACGATGCGGAGCTGCGGCAGGTGCTGACCCAGGGTCAGTTGCAGATCCAACGGGGGCTGCGCGAGGCTTATATCGTCGACAGTGCGGGGCTGATCCGGGCGCGGGGCGAGCGGTCTTACGAATTTGATTTCGAAAAGCCCAATGGCCGGCAGATCGGTGTGGCACGCGAAGACGGGTTTCTGCTGATCGAGGATTGGGACAACAGCGAATTCCGCGCCTTGGTGCAGTTGGAGGCTTTTGTCGACCGGTTCCTCTATATCAGCCGCGACGTGGATGGCGAGCTGCTGAACCTCTTAGATGACACTCAGGAAACCGCGCATCTCTATCAGCAGCTGGAGAGCGAACGCGGCCGGGTGCTGTTTGAGTTTGCGCTTCTGTACATCGGCTTTGCTGTGATCCTGATCCTGGCGGCGATGTGGCTGGGGATGTGGTTTGCCGAGCGGCTGTCGCGCCCGGTTGGACGGCTGACAGTGGCCGCTCAGCGGGTTGGCTCGGGTAATCTGGACGTGCAGGTTCCGGTCGAGCGCGACGGCGACGAGATCGCTCAATTGGGTGAGTATTTCAACCAGATGACGCGCGAACTTAAAGCGCAGCATGGGCGGCTGATTGACAATACCCGTCAGATCGAGCGCCGCCGCCGCCTGTTTGACTCGGTGCTGTCCTCGGTCACGTCCGGGGTTGTGGGTCTGGACGCGGAAGGTCGTGTAACCTTTGTGAACCGCTCAGCCGAGCGGCTGCTGGACTGGCAGGAGGATCAGCAGTCGCTGGCTCTGGCGGTCGCTGTGCCGGAGTTCGGGCCGCTGTTTGCCGAACTGATCGAGACCGGCGGCGAAGTGGTGCAGGAGGAGATCAAGGTGACCCGTCAGGGCCAGCTTGAAAACCTGCTGGTGCGGATGTCGCCGCGCCGCTCGGAAGAGGGCGGGCTGGAAGGCTACGTGGTGGCCTTTGACGATGTGACCGACTTGGTCAGCGCCCAGCGGATGGCGGCCTGGGGCGATGTGGCCCGGCGGATCGCGCATGAGATCAAGAACCCGCTGACCCCGATCCAGCTGAGCGCCGAGCGGATCAAGCGCAAATTCGCGCCCAAGCTTGGCGAAGAGAACAGCGACCAGCTGCAATCGATGACCGATGTGATCGTGCGTCAGACCAATGACTTGCGCAGGATCGTTGATGAGTTTTCGAAATTCGCCCGCATGCCGGAACCGGAGCGGCGCGAGGAGGATCTGGCCAAACTTGTGCGGGATGCGGTGATCCTGCAGCAGCAGGGCCAGCCAGGGGTCCGGATCAAAGCCGAGCTGCCGCAGGCAGAGATGCCCTCGGATCTGGATGCCACGATGATTGGACAGGCAATGACCAATCTGATCAAGAATGCAGGTGAAGCCATTGAAAGCCTGCAGAAAAAGGAGCCCGCCGTGGAGCTGGCGCCGGAGATCCGGGTGTCGGCCGAGAAGACGGGCAATTTTTATGAGATCCGGATTGCCGACAACGGCATCGGGCTGCCCGAGGACCGGGCGCGGCTGTTTGAACCCTATGTGACCACGCGTGATGCGGGCACCGGGCTGGGACTGCCTATAGTCAAGAAAATCATCGAAGAGCACGGGGGCACGCTGACGCTGGAAGATGCCCCCCTGTTCGAGGGACACGCGCATTTCGGCGCAATGGCGGTAATCCGCCTGCCCGCCGCGGCCAAAGCGGCGGCGCTAAACAAGAGCACAGTGAAAGCAGGTCTGACATGAGTGACATTCTGATTGTTGATGACGAGCGCGACATTCGCGAGCTGATCTCGGACATTCTGGAGGACGAGGGCTATGCCACCCGCAAGGCGGGCAGTTCCGACGAATGCATGGCACGGCTGGAAGAAGCCGAACCGGCGCTAATGATCCTGGATATCTGGCTGAAGGACAGCCAGATGGACGGCATCGACATCCTGAAGGCGGTCAAGCGGGATACGCCGGACATTCCGGTGGTGATCATCTCGGGCCACGGCAATGTCGAGATCGCTGTCGCGGCCATCAAGCAGGGGGCTTACGACTTCATCGAGAAGCCCTTCAACATCGACCAGCTGATGGTGGTGATCCGCCGCGCGATGGAGACCTCGCGCCTGCGCCGCGAGAACACAGACCTCAAGCGGAAGGAGACCGGACCGGCTGAGATGATCGGCACTTCGGCCGCTTACCGGACCTTGGTCAGCCAGCTCGACAAGGTGACCAAGTCGAACGGCCGGGTGATGCTGACCGGTCCGGCAGGCAGCGGCAAGGAGATTGCGGCGCGCTATATCCATGCCAATTCGAACCGGGCTTCGGCGCCGTTCATCACTGTCAATTGCGCCAGCATCGAACCGGACCGGATGGAGGAGGTGCTGTTCGGCCGCGAGTCCGCGGAACGCGGAGTGGAGCCGGGCCTTTTGGAGCAGGCGCATGGCGGCGTAGTGTTCTTTGACGAGGTCGCCGACATGCCGCTGGGCACCCAGTCAAAAATCCTGAGGGTGCTGGTGGACCAGCAGTTCCAGCGGGTTGGCGGCTCTGACAAGATCCGTGTCGATCTCCGCGTGGTGTCGGCGACAAACAAAGACCTGGATGCCGAGATTGAAGCAGGCACGTTCCGCCAGGAACTGTATCACCGGCTCAATGTGGTTCCGGTGGCGGTGCCCTCTCTGGCTGACCGGCGCGAGGATATCCCGCTGCTGGCGGGTTACTTCATCGAACAGTTCAACGAGGCCCAGGGCCTGCCGCTGCGCGAACTGAGCGAAGAGGCAGTGGCGCTGATGCAGACCATGCTGTGGCCGGGCAACGTGCGCCAGCTCAAGAACCTGGTGGAGCGGGTGCTGATCCTGGGTGACGGCAGCGGCCCGATTGAGGCCAAGGACCTGCCGCGCGAGGAGGAAAAGCCGCAGGAGGAAGGCCGCGTGGTGCTGTCCGGCGCGCTGGCAACGCTGCCGCTGCGCGAGGCGCGGGAAGCGTTTGAGCGGGAGTATCTGCTGACCCAGATCAACCGGTTTGGCGGCAACATCAGCCGCACCGCTTCCTTTGTCGGCATGGAGCGCTCGGCGCTGCACCGCAAGCTGAAGTCGCTGGGCGTGGTGACCTCCAACAAGGCTGGCGCCCGGGTGGCGCATGTGGAAGCTGAGGAAGAACAGGCCTGAGCAGCCCGCTTTGCGCCCGGCTGGACCGGGCGCAGAAGTCAGAACAGGTCCTGGCGGATCGGGTTCAGGGCAAAATGGATCTGTGCGGCCAATTGCAATTGGCTGATGGCATCGCCGGGAACCGTCGCAGGCAGCCCGGCTTCCCGGGCCCAGTTTGCCAGCTGCTTGCGGGAGGCAGGGCCAAACTGGCCGTCAATGGAAATACCTGATCCAAGCTGACGCAGGATGTATTGCGTGCCAGCGGCGATGTCAGTCTCGGGCATGCCGGTCAGAAGGTCCCGCGCCGCGGCCGCGGCCTCGGTATTATTCAAGGCCATTGCCTTGCCTGCGCGGGCGGCTGCGGAATGAGCGGGGATGCGGTCAGAAAGCTGGTTCAGGGCAACCCAGGCGCCGTTGGCACCGCCCCAGGCATCTCCGCGCGACAGGCCCATGTCGTACCATTCCAGCGCTTCGGCTGCGTCGCTGCCAGGCAGGTCGCCGTTCATGATCATGCGTCCGATTTCACCCGGTGCATGCGGATGACCCAGCTGCGCTGCTTCGGCAAACAGCGACTTGGCGCGCTCCTTGTCCACCGGCTGGCCTGCACCGCCGTCGCGGTAGACATAGCCCAGGTTGGCGGTGCCGTAGATGTCGCCGCGCCCGGCAGAGGCCTGCAGATAGGACAGCCCGCGCTGTGGCTGGGCCAGCTCATCGCCGCTCCACAGGAAGAATACCCCCAGCTCGTTCATTGAGTAGGTATGGCCCAGCTCCACGGCGCGGCTGAGCAGGTCAAACCCGCGCTGCTTCTCCTCGGACGTGCTGCTGCGGCGCAGCAGCCGTTTGCCGCGGGCATGCATCGAGAAAGGATCGCCAGCCTCAATCCCCTGATCCCACAGGCCAAATGCCTTGTCCGGGTCATAGGGGATCGGGACCGTCTCACGGTCGACATTGGGGGTGATGTGCAGATAGGCCACGGCGTTATAGGCGCGTACATGTCCCAGATCGGCGGCTTGCGTGAAGGCGTCATAGGCCTCGATCAGCCGCCCCTGACCCTGCAAGGCGCGGCCCAGCTGATAGTGCAGGCGGCCGATTTCCGGTGCCGCTTCCACCGCGTCGCGGCAGGCGGCTTCCGCTGCCTTGAGATTTATTTCATTGGGAAAGCGGTAAATTCCAACCCCTTGAAGATCCAGAAGATCCCCGGCTTCAAGATCGCATTGCCGGGCAATCATCTCAAGGTTCACGGTCACATCGCGCACCGTTTCACCCTGGGCCAGTCGCAGCACCATCCGGTCCTTGCGGACCTGGCCGCCATCCTTGCGGGCCGGCAGTTCGGTGAGCTGCGGCGCATAGTTGAGGCTCAGCGCTGTGCCTTCGCCTGCCTGCAGGGAAGACACCCCGGCCGAAGGCGTTTCGACAATCGACACCGTCGTGCCCGAATTGACATAAGGGCGGATCTCGGGCGCAAGTTCCAGGGACCGGCCCAGCGGGATCTTCACCGACAGTTCCGCAGGCATCTGATCAAGGCTGGCCAGAGTTTCTGCAGGTTCGGATTGGGCGATGTTCAGGGAACGGTCCGGCGGGCCCAGGTAGATCTTTTGCACCAGAGTCGAGCTTTCCCAGGGCACCTGGGTATTGCCGGTCGATGCATAGACATCGCCGCGGATCTCAGCCAGGACGGTCATGGCGTCTTCCTGCGGCCGTGCCGGGAAATGCTGTACCACCGAAGCGGTGTAGGGGCTGTTGCCGCCAGGCTCGCCATCCAGCGCCGTGGCGCCGGGAGAGGTGGAAAAGGCAACCAGCGTGTTGAGCGGCGGCCGGAAGACATCAAAGCCTTCCCGTGCTTCATAGAGCTGGGCTCCGACTTCGGCGTTGAGCTTGGCGTCAGGGACAGGGTTGTCGCGGCAGCTGTCAAGCATCAGGATCTGGCTGCCCGCCTTGCCGCCAAGGATGGCGGAGATCCGGTCAAGTGTCACCGACTGGAACGGCAGGTCGTGGATGCCGGTGAGTTCTGCATCCTTGGTCAGCAGATAATTGCGCCGCCCCAGCTGGATGCCGTGGCCGGCATAGTAGAAGAACACCTGGCTGCCGTCCCGGATGTTGAGCGCGGCCTGGCGCAGCAGCGCCTCAAACCCGCGTTTGTCCAGATCATAGCCTTCATAGACGGTGTAGCCGAAAGAGCGGAGCATCTCCGCCATGGCCTCTGCATCTTTGCGGGTGTTGGTCAGGTCTGTGACGTGATCATAGTCCTGAATGCCGATTACGATGGCGGTTTCCGGTGCAGCACCGCTGCTGGTGGTTTCATAGGCCGCCTGCACGGCGGCGGCCGGCAGCAGCGCTGTGCAAGTCAACAGAGCCGCCGCAAGAGTTCGCATATTTCGGGGGAGGGCTGTCATTGCGGTGTCCGGGGTTAACCCCAGCCTCCTCCGCCGCCCGAGCCACCGCCACCGCCACCGGCGCCACCACCGCCGCCACCACCTCCTCCTTGGTAGGCGGGTTCCGGAGTTTGCTGAACAGGCGCAGAGGGTACGGATGGGGCAGCCGCAGGTGCCGGGCGGGTGGCTGGTGCCGGTGCCCTATAGGTCGCTGGTGCCGGCGCCGGGGCCGCAGCGGGCGGCGGCGCAACCGGTGCCACCGGCTCACAGGCTGTGGTGACAGCAGCAAGGGGCAGCGCGGCGATCAGGAAATATATCCGCATCGGGTACCTTTCTCTAAGGAAATGACTGGTGAACAAAAAAGATCTGGATCAACTCTACTTGATCCAGAGGCGCAAATCAAAGTTAGCCCGCCGCAAAACTTCGGCAAGGGAGCAGGGTCAGCCGCCGGACCGGATGCTGATGCTGCCGTCGCGGTTGCGCTGCGCACAGGAGGCTTCGGTCAAAGGCGCCAGCCGTGCGCCGGAAGCCGCAGCAGGGGGGCGTCTTTCGCAGCGCTTCAGCGCGATTTGCTGGTAGCCTTTGCCGGCCATACAGGATTTTTCCAGCCGCTGCCGAAGCGGCCGGTTTACATCCACCGTATAGAAACTGCCGGGCATCCAGTACCCGGGCCGGTAATAGCAGCTGCCGCCGGAGCATACTTTGCGGCCGGGGTGGTAAATCGGCGGGTGCTGGCGGATTTCATTGGCAACCGGGGCGTCCTTAAGCGCCACGGTTGCGCAGCCGAGTTCATCGCTTTGCAGCCGGGACACTTCTGCCCCCGGCTTGTAATAGACCGGAAGCGGGCCGCAGGCTGCTGCGCCAAGCAGCAGGGCCAAGCCTGCCATGATCGTGAAATCCTTGCGCATGCGGCAAGAATGGCCGCAAACAGAGCAAGTTACAATTAAATTGACCGTGAATGCGGGTTCTGTCATTCACGTTGGGCGAAACGCCGCCAGGGGAGCCTCCAGGGGATACGCATATGAAGGTCATTATCTGCGGTGCGGGCCAGGTGGGCTGGCAGATCGCCCGCCACCTTTCCGGCGAGCACAACGACGTCACCGTTGTCGACAGCAACCCCGAACTGGTGCGCCGTGCCACCGATACGCTGGACGTTCAGGGGATTCACGGGTTTGCCTCCTATCCGGATGTGCTGGACCGTGCCGGTGCGCGCGATGCCGACATGATCATTGCTGCAACCCACTCTGACGAGGTCAACATGGTGACCTGCCAAGTGGCGCATTCGGTGTTCAAGATCCAGCGCAAAATCGCCCGGCTGCGGGCCAAAAGCTATCTGACGGCGATCTACTCGGACCTTTATCAGCGCGAGCATTTGCCGATTGACGTGGTGATCAGCCCCGAGCGCGAAGTGGCTGCAGCGGCGATGCAGCGCCTGTCGGCGCCGGCCGCTTTTGACACCGAGACCTTCATGGAAGGCAAGGCGCAGCTCCTGGGCATCCAGATCGATGCGGACTGCCCGGTGGTCAACACGCCGCTGCGGCAGCTGACCGATCTGTTTTCTACCCTGCGGGCCATTGTGGTCGGGGTGCGGCGCGAAGGGACGCTGTTTGCTCCCGAGGCCGGTGACCAGCTGTTTGTGGGCGACAGCTGCTATGTGTTCAGCCATGCGGACGATGTGGCGCGCACCATTGAAGTGTTCGGCAAGCACGAGAAACGCCAGGACCGGGTGGTGCTGGTCGGCGGCGGCAATGTCGGCCTTGAAGTGGCCAAGGCGCTGGAGAGCAGCACCACGCGGATCCGCTCCAAGGTGATCGAGCGCGACCGCGCCTGCGCCGAGCGTGCGGCCGAGACGCTGGAACGCACCATTGTGCTGAACGGCGACGGGCTGGACCGGTCGCTGATGATCGAAGCGGGCATCGACAAGGCCGATGCGATGCTGGCGGTCACCGATGACGACAAGACCAACATGCTGGCGGCGGTGCGGGCCAAGGCCGAAGGCTGTCCGCTGGCGATTGCGCTGATCAACGACCCGACCCTGGTGCCTTTGCTGCCGCACCTCGGCATCGACGCTTATATCAACCCGCGCTCCACCACCGTGAGTTCGATCCTGCGCCATATCCGCTATGGACGAGTGCGGCAGGTCTACTCGCTGGGCGATGCCGAAGCCGAAATGATCGAGGCTGAGGTGCTGTCCACCTCGCCGATTGCAGGGCAGATGATCCGCGAGACGGATTTCCCCGAAGGCGTGCTGGTCGGCGGGGTGCTGAAAAACGGCGAGATGCTGCGGCCGATGGGCGAAACCCGGATCGAGGAGGGCGATGTGATCGCGCTGTTTGCAATGGCCGATGACGTGCCCGAGGTCGAGCGCCTGCTGCAGGTGTCGATCGACTATTTCTAGATGCGCCGCCCGGTCAAAGCTTCCCTAGGCGTGCTGCGCCTGCCGCTGTTCCTGCTGATCTGGGGCATCTTTGCCCTGGCGATGTGGCTGCCGGCCGTGCATGCACTGGTGCTCGACGACCATCATACCTCGCGCAGTTTCTTCTATGCCGGCGTGGCGGGGCTGATGCTGGTGGTTCTGATCGGCCTGTCGATCGGCAACAAGGTGCCGCGCTACGGGATGCCGGGGCAGCTGCTGTCCTTGCTGGCGACCTTTACGGTGCTGCCGGTTTTTCTGGCGGTGCCGGTGCAGGATGCGCTGGTCAGCACACGTTTCCTGAACGCCTATTTCGATATGGTCAGCGCCATCACCACCACCGGCGCTGATATCTGGGGCGACCCGGACAGGGTGCCGCCCAGTGTGCATCTGTGGCGGGCGATTGTCGGCTGGCTGGGCGGGCTCTTGATGTGGATTGCCGCCTCGGCGGTTCTGGCGCCGATGTCTCTGGGCGGCTTTGAGGTCACCGCCAAGGGGGAGCCCGGCGGCGGATCGGTAGCGCCTGCCCAGATGGAAAGAGCCGACCCGCGCCGCCAGCTGGTGCTGGTCACCCGCACGCTGGCACCGGTTTATGCAGGGCTGACTATGGTGCTGTGGCTGCTCCTGATGATCACCGGCGAGGAGGCCCTGGCGGGCCTCAGCCATGCGATGTCGGTGATGGCGACCTCGGGGATTTCCGCAACCGGCGGGGTGGAGAATGCCGCCAGCGGCCTCGGTGGCGAGATGGTGATGTTCCTGTTTATGTTCTTTGCCTTGTCGCGGCTGACCTTTTCCAGCGACACGGTGACCTCGGGGCAGGGGCGGCTGGATAAGGATCCCGAGTTTCGCACCGGATTGCTGATCGTCTTTGGTGTGCCGCTCTTGCTGTTTCTGCGCCATTGGGTGGCCGCCTATGAGGTGGACGCTGCCGAGGATATTCTGCAGGCGCTGCGGGCCTTGTGGGGCACGCTGTTCACGGTGATGTCCTTCCTGTCGACGACTGGTTTTGAAAGCATGCACTGGGAGGCCGCCCGCGCTTGGTCCGGGCTGGAGACGCCGGGCATGATCCTGCTGGGGCTGGCTGTCTTCGGCGGCGGTGTGGCCACCACCGCCGGCGGGGTTAAACTGCTGCGGGTCTATGCGCTCTACCTCAACGGGCTGCGCGAGATGGAGCGGCTGGTGCACCCGAGCTCGGTCAGCGGCGAAGGCGACCGCACCAAGCGGCTGCAGAAAAATGGTGCCTTCGTGGCCTGGGTGTTCTTCATGCTGTTTGCCCTTTCGCTGGCCCTCGTCAGCACCGCGCTGGCAGCTGTGGGTACCGATTTCGAGCAATCTCTGGTTCTGGCGGTGGCCTCTCTGGCGACCACCGGACCGCTGACCGAGATCGCCGGCAGCGAGCCGATCGTGCTTAACCTGCTGGCCACCCCTGCGAAGCTGATCCTTTGCGTCGCCATGGTTCTGGGGCGGCTGGAAACACTGGCCTTTATTGCGCTTTTGTCGCCGAACCTTTGGCGCAGCTGATACCCCTTAAGGGGAAAAAGTGTTTTTCGGGTGGAAACTTATAATTTCTGCGTCCATAGTGATCTTTAACGTGCGTGCTGGTCCGCAGCGCGTGGCAAGAACAAAGGCGAGATAATAAAAAATGGCTTCGGACAGACAGAATCTTCAGGATGCCTTCCTGAATCACGTTCGCAAAACCAAGGTTCCAGTTACAATTTTTCTGATCAACGGGGTCAAACTGCAGGGTGTGATCACCTGGTTCGACAATTTCTGCGTGCTTCTGCGCCGCGACGGACAGTCGCAGCTGGTCTACAAGCATGCAATCTCGACCATCATGCCGGCCCAGCCGATCAGCCTCTATGAGGGTGAAGACGCCTCTTGATGGAGCACGACAGGAAGCGCACCCGGGCCTGGGTGCTGCATCCGGAAATCAAGTCAGACATGGGGCGCCGGGACGCAGGTCCCGCGCTGGAAGAAGCTGTGGCGCTTGCTGCGGCCTTGCCCGATCTGGATGTGATCGGCTCTAATGTCGTGCGCCTGCCCAAGGCGCACCCGGGGATGCTGTTCGGCTCCGGCAAGATCGAAGAGCTGGCGAACGTCCTGAAGGCGGAAGAGATTGAACTGGTCCTGATCGACGGGCCGGTGTCGCCGGTTCAGCAGCGAAACCTCGAGAAAGCCTGGAAGGTCAAGATTCTGGACCGGACCGGGCTTATCCTCGAGATCTTTTCGGACCGTGCGGCCACCCGCGAAGGTGTGCTGCAGGTGGAGATGGCGGCGCTCAGCTATCAGCGGACCCGTCTGGTGCGTGCCTGGACCCACTTGGAACGCCAGCGCGGCGGCCTGGGATTTGTCGGCGGACCCGGCGAAACCCAGATCGAGGCCGACCGCCGTGCCATCGACGACCATCTGGTGCGCCTGCGCCGGCAGCTCGACAAGGTGGTGAAGACCCGGACCTTGCACCGGGAATCCCGCGCCAAGGTGCCTTATCCGATTGTGGCGCTGGTGGGTTATACCAACGCAGGCAAGTCGACCCTGTTCAACCGGCTGACCGGGGCTGAGGTCATGGCCAAAGACATGCTCTTTGCCACGCTCGACCCGACCATGCGCCGGGTGCAGCTGCCAGATGGTCCTGAGGTGATCCTGTCCGACACCGTAGGTTTCATCTCGGACCTGCCGACCGAGCTGGTCGCGGCCTTCCGTGCCACATTGGAAGAGGTGCTGGCCGCGGATGTAATCCTGCATGTGCGCGACATCAGCCATGAGGAAAGCGAGCATCAGGCCGAGGACGTTGAAGCGATCCTCGCGTCGCTTGGCGTGGATGAGAACCGCGCCCGGATCGAGGTCTGGAACAAGCTGGATCAGCTGCCCGAGGAAGAGGCCGAGGCACGCCGCCAGCGTGCTGCACGCGAGGACGGTATCCACGCGATCTCGGCGCTGACCGGTGAGGGGCTGGACGCGCTTCTTGCGGATATTGCCGAGCAGTTGCAGGGCGTGCGGCATGAGGAGGTTCTGAGCCTCTCCTTTGCCGAAGGCAAGCAGCGGGCCTGGCTGTTTCAGCAGGATCTTATCCAGTCGGAAGAGCAGACAGAGACCGGCTTTGATATCACCGTGCTGTGGACGGACCGGCAAAAAGCCAAGTTTCAGAAGCTGTAAAGCAGCTGCAACCAAAAAGAAAAACGGGCGCTGATGCGCCCGTTTTTTATTGCCTGGGGGTGATCCTAGTGACGCCGACGGCCGCGGCCCGCGCCAGTTCTTCGTCCAGCGACATCGGGATGTATTCGCCGCGCCGCCAGAGCTGGGCCATGTCGTCGTAGTACCGCGACAGCGGGTGGCCGGACTGGCCGGTGGCGGTGATGAAGACCGAGCTGTCCGGGTCGGCAAAGTCATACACCCCGCGGTAGCCTGCCGCATGCACATTCTGGAACGGATCGGGATCCTTGCCGGAGCTTTTGCCGCGCTGCAGGGTGTTGCTGCTGCCGCTGGTGGATTGGCGGATGTTCACGAAGTACCGCAGCACCGGCACCTTGCCCAGTACCGGGTGATCCTGGACAGCCTGATGCGCATCGCCCCAGCGCAGCGACTCCAGTGCGTCGCCATATCGCTCCTCAATCCAGACCAGCGCGTCGTCCAGTGCCAGCCGGGCCATGTCGGTGCAGCTTTCCTCCGGCGCGCTTTGCCTCACGTCGCACCAGGCGGCGGCGCCATCGACGTTGCGGTAGACCCGCTCGATGAACAGCGGCTCAACATGGCGGATGCTTTTGGCGACCGGGCCAAGCTCGTCAGTGATCAGCCGCGTTTGCAGGGCACGCAGCCAGGCTGCGTAGATCAGCGGCTCCGGCAGGTGCTCGTTCATCTCGCCGTTCCATTCCGACAGAAGCGTGAGCGCAATCTGGCGCTGGCGCTCGCGGCTGCCGGCAGGCGCCGCCTCGCCAGTGAACCACAGGTTGGCGCCGATCAGCGGCAGCAGGGTGCGGGCGGTATAGGAAACGGTGTCCAGCTGCGCCTCGATAAAGCTGTCTCGGGTGTGCACCTCGCGGTTCTGCATCAGCTTTTCCCAGCGGTGGATGCGCTGGGTGTCGCCCCAGTCGAAGGAAACATGGTTGGGGAAAGGCCGGTCGAGGATCTTGTTGTTGGTGTTGCCTAGGATGCCGCCGGCGGGGGCAAGGAACTCCGGGTTCTGCGCATAGGGCAGGCGGCCCTGCCAGCGGTTTTCCTGGCGCCAGCCCTGGCTGGGCAGGCGGCCCTTGCTTTGATGGGCCGAGTCGCGCGCAGGGAAGGCGCCGACGGTCTTAAGCGCAATGGAGTCCTGATCTGCCAGCGTCAGGTTTTGCGACGGGGCGATAAAGCCTTCACCCGCCTTGATGGCTTCTGAAACGCTGGTGCTGCGCATCAGGTTGATAGCCGCAGTCATGGACGTGTCCTGGGGGCTGAGCACAGTCCAGCCGATTGACACCACATGGCCGGGCGGAGTGATGTCGGCGAGGTTGAACATCGAACCGGGCAGAACCGGGCCGTTATCTGTCCAGCGCAGGGTCAAAGTGACCGGGGCTTCACCCGCGATTTCGAGGATTGAGGGGGTGGAGATGAATTTCTTGTAGCCGTTAGTGCTCAGGTATTCTTCGGGGTTATCCGGATTCAGCTGTTCGATGAACAGGTCCTGGTCATCCAGATAGGATGAGGTCACGCCCCAGCCGAGTTTGTCGGAACGGCCGGTGATCACTGCCGGGATGCCGGGAATGGTGCCGCCGATCACCCCCCCGGAGCCAAGCTCCAGCCGGGCCAGGTACCAGACGCCGGGGGCCGACAGGCCCAGGTGCGGGTCATTGGCCAAGAGCGTGCCGCCAGCGGCGGAACGGCTGGGGGCGGCAGCCCAGGCGTTGGAAGCGCCGGCCAGCCCGCGCGGGGCTACCGGGAAAAGCAGGCTGTCTTCTTCAGTAGTATCTTCCGAGGCGAATTGCCGGACGCCGGGCACCAGTACGGCGTACTCAGGCAGGGCGGTCAGCCCTTTGCCCGGCGCATCCGGCATGATGTCCTGCAGGCGGGTTGGGTCATCCAGGGCCAAAGAGGTGCGGGCGCGCAGGATTTCCTCTTTCATATGGCCGGACAGCTGCAGCGCCATCAGCTTCATGATCGCGATGCTGTCGGCGGGCTGCCAAGGGGAAACAGGCATGTTGAACAGAAACATTTCCGGTGCGCCGCGGCCAAGGGCATTTTCGTTCACCTCAAGGATCCGGGCATTGACGCCCGCGGCATAGGCTTCAAGAGCCGCACTCGCTTCGGGGGATTGCACGGCTACTGATTGCTGCGCCAGCCCGTAGATATTGAGGCGGCGGAGATAAGTATCGGTCTCGACCGTGCGGCTGCCGAAGATCTCGGACAGGCGGCCCTTTGCGGTCCGCCGCATCACGGCCATTTGCCACAGCCGGTCCTGGGCATGGGCATAGCCGAGGCCGAAATAAACATCCTCGTCGCTGGCGCCGTAACTGCCGAAGATATGCGGCACGTTGGAATTGTCGCGGACAATTTCCACCGGAGAAGAAGGACCGGGCAGGGCGATCTCCTTGTCATACCCGGGCAGCGATTGCGAGGCGAGGTAATAGACCAGCAGCGCGGCCAGAACGCTCAGCAGAATCAGTCCTGCAGCGATACGCAGGAGCCAGCGGAAGAGGTGTCCCATTAGCGGCAGTTTCCCCTTTGGTTTTTGTCATTTCCGCGTCTGGGCAGATTGCGTCCGGCGGCGGCGGTGGTAGGGTCGGCGCCAACATATGCGAAGAGAGATCAAGGGAAAAGCAAATGGCAAAAATCGCGTTTTTGGGGCTGGGTGTCATGGGCTATCCGATGGCCGGCCACCTGCAGGCGGCTGGACATGAGGTCACCGTCTACAACCGCACCGAGGCCAAGGCCAAGACTTGGACCGGAGAACACGGAGGCCGCTACGCCGCTACGCCGCGGGCTGCAGCTGCGGGCGCGGAATTTGTGATGGCCTGTGTCGGCAATGATGACGATCTGCGCTCAGTCTGCCTGGGGGCGGACGGCGCGTTTGCCGGGATGGCTGAGGGGGCGGTGTTTGTCGATCACACCACAGTTTCGGAAATCGTGACCCGCGAGCTGCATGGGGTTGCGGCCGAAAAGGGTGTGTTTTTTGTCGACGCGCCGATCTCCGGTGGCCAGGCCGGGGCCGAGAACGGTGTGCTGTCGGTGATGTGCGGCGGCGATGAGGGCGCCTATGCAAGGGCTGAGCCGGTGATTGATGTGTATTCCAAGATCTGCCGCCGCATTGGCGAAAGCGGCGCTGGCCAGCTGACCAAGATGTGCAACCAGATTGCCATTGGCGGTCTGGTGCAGGCCTTGAGCGAGGCGCTGCATTTCGCTGAGAAGGCAGGTCTGGATGGGCGCGCCGTGGTTGAGGTGATCAGCCAGGGGGCTGCGGGAAGCTGGCAGATGGTGAACCGCCATGAGACCATGCTGGAGGACCATTTCGATCACGGTTTTGCGGTGGATTGGATGCGCAAGGATCTGGGCATCTGCATGGATGAGGCCAACCGCAACGGGGCGACCTTGCCGGTGACGGCGCTGATAGATCAGTATTACAAGGACGTGCAGAAAATGGGCGGCGGGCGCTGGGATACATCGTCGCTGTTCAAGCGCCTGCGCGCAATGGATGCGCTGTCTTCGGATAGCTGAAATGGAAATGGCCTTTCCATTTGGAAAGGCCATGCCTCCGACAGAGGTATTTTGAACCAGAAAGAAGCAGCATATCTGCTGCTCCTGCTCCTGCTCCTGCCCCTGACCGGGGTCAGGGGATGATGCGGGTGTATTTGGAGCCTTCCAAGGTGGCGCCGACCCGCAGGCCGGCCTGGCCGAAGACAACGGCCAGGATCGGCGAGGTCAGCGTATTGGTGTCGGCGCTCAGTGCGTTGCCTTCGTCTTTGATGACATATTCCACGTCGGCGCCTGCTGCCCAGCCTGTTGAGCGGCGGAAACCTGCCAGCGCGTCTTCGGTCATGAAGAACAGCACATGGGCATATTGCTGGGCGCCGATCTGCAGGCCTGCGTTGCCTTTGACTGTGGAGTAGTAGTCAACGGTGACGTCATTGATGCGCAGTGCGCCGCGGCCATAAGCGCCGCCGAAGACGAAACCGGCCTCGGTGACCAGCGGCATAACCAGCATGCCTGTGGCCTTGTCCGCCAAAGTGCGGGTGTTGGGGTAGCGGCTGTACATCTGGTTCAGCGTGGCGTCGACGCGGGCGTCGATCTTCGCGGCGTTGCTGTTGCCGACGCCATTGCCGCAGGCGGCGGTGACGCCCGCCCCGGCCAGTGCCGCCAGAGCGAACCCGCGGCGGGTCATTTTTGAAGAGGAAAAACTGCTCATTTCTCAGGTGCCTGTGATGAATTTCTCTTGGGCCGGTTGCTCCGGCTCTGCGCCCTTGTATACGCGGAAACCCGCTGCCTGTCATCCGCAGACAGGCAGATAGCGGCGGCTTCCCGCTGACGTGAATTCTCGTGCGCCGGGAGCTGCCGGATCAGCCGTTCAGCAGCTTGGCTGCGGCGGGGGCGAAATAGGTCAGGACGCCGTTGCAGCCTGCGCGCTTAAACGCCATCAGGCTTTCCATCATCACTTTTTCGCCGTCGATCCAGCCGTTCTGCGCCGCTGCTTGGATCATCGCGTATTCACCGGAGACCTGGTAGGCGTAGGTCGGCACGCCAAAGGCGGATTTTACCCGCTGGCAGATGTCCAGATAGGCGATGCCGGGCTTGACCATTACCATGTCGGCGCCTTCCTGCAGGTCGCGCTCGATCAGCCGCAGCGCCTCGTCGCTGTTGCCCGGGTCCATCTGGTAGGTCTGCTTGTCGCCTTTCAGTGCGCCCGAGGCTCCGACCGCATCGCGGAACGGGCCGTAATAGGCCGAGGCATATTTGGCAGAGTAGGACAGGATCGCCACATTGTGGTGGCCCGCTTTTTCCAGCGCGCTGCGCATGGCGCCGACGCGGCCGTCCATCATGTCGGAGGGGCCGATAATGTCGGCGCCCGCCTCAGCCTGGGCCAGGGTCATCTTGACCAGCGCCTCGACGGTAGCGTCGTTGACGATCTCGCCATCCACGACATAGCCGTCATGGCCGTTGATGTTGTAAGGATCCAGCGCCACGTCGGTCATCACCGCAATATCCGGTGCCGCGTTCTTGATGGCGCGGATGGCGCGGTTGGTCAGGTTCTCCGGGTTCCAGGCTTCGGCGCAGTCTTCGGTTTTGAGAGACGCATCGGTATAGGGAAACAGGCAGATCGCCGGGATGCCAAGCGCCTGGGCTTCGACTGCGGCCTCGGCGATCTTGTCGACAGTTCGGCGCACCACGCCGGGCATCGAGGAAACAGGCTCTTCCATGCCTTCACCGTCGCGGACAAAGACCGGCCAGATGAAATCTTGCGGGGTCAGCGTGTTTTCCCGCACCAGGCCGCGGATGGCTTGGCTGGAACGGGTGCGGCGGAGGCGGGCGGCAGGAAAGGGCGCAACGGTGGGCTTCATGGCGGTCTCTCGTTCAGGTTTGCCCATGGGTGGCATGGAAGCGGGCCTGGGAACAAGGGGCACA
Organism: Leisingera sp. ANG-M1; assembly: GCF_000813745.1. Lineage (GTDB taxonomy): Bacteria > Pseudomonadota > Alphaproteobacteria > Rhodobacterales > Rhodobacteraceae > Leisingera. The sequence continues at coordinate 298,982 of NZ_JWLC01000008.1, forward strand.
TTCGCCGCGCCGGAAAACTTATGCGCAGTGCAGGCTTGCCTGCGCGCGTCTGCCGGTGGATATAGGGCCGGTTGAGAAATTTCCGGCCCGCCGACCCGCGGGCTCAAGAGGGGGCTGGCGTGGATCTGCTTCAGATTATCTATGAGATGATTGAGCTGCGGTCATTCTCCAATCTTTGGTACTGGATTTCGCTGGCAGTGCTTTGGTCGACGGCCAGCCATTGGATTCTGGGCGTGCCTTACGACATGGTGCACCGGGCACAGCGCAAAGGCGGCCAGGCAGAGCGCGATCTGGAGGATGTTGCCCGGGTCAATGTGAACCGGCTGCTCTATATCTCCGAGGTGTCGGGCCCGTGGCTGGTGGCGCTGAGCTGTTTTGCGCTATCGGCGCTGGCGACCCTTGGGTTTGTGTTTCTTCTGGAAATCGCCCAGGCGGTGTTTCTGCTGGCGTTCCCGATGGCCGTTGTCGGAGTGATCAGTTTCCTGACCGCCCGCCGGATCCATGCTGAACAGGCAACAGGGAAAGCGTTGCGGAAGCGGCTGGCATTCTGCCGCCTCTATGTCCAGTTTGTCGGGGTGATTTCGATTGTGGTCACCGCCTTCTGGGGCATGTATCAAAACCTGACGATCGGGGCGTTTTGACGGGCGGTCAGCGCATCAGGGAAGTTCCTGGAAAAGGATAACGCATGGCACAGCGTGCAATCACCATGGGCGGCGCGCCCGAAGGGTTCGACGCCCGGCTGATCCTGAAGGAAGTGCAAAAATCCGGCGCGCCGGTGCTGCATGTGGCGCGCGACGACAAGCGGATGGAGGCGATGCGGGCGGCCCTTGCCTTCTTTGCGCCTGAGATGCCGGTGTTTGTTTTCCCTGGCTGGGACTGCCTTCCTTATGACCGGGTGTCGCCGAACGCGGATATCTCGGCTGCGCGGATGGCTGCGCTGGCGGCTCTGGTGCATCAGATGCCAAAGCAGTTTGTGTTGCTGACAACATTGAATGCAGCCGCTCAGCGGGTGCCCGCGCGCGAGGTGCTGCGCGAGGCGGCCTTTACCGCCCGTGTCGATCAGCGCGTGGATGAAGATGCCCTGCGTAAGTTCCTGGTGCGCATGGGCTTTACCCAAAGCCCCACGGTGATGGAGCCGGGGGATTACGCGGTCCGCGGCGGTATCATCGATATCTTCCCGCCGGGCGAAAGCGGGCCTGTTCGGCTGGATCTGTTCGGCGATGTGCTGGACGGCGCGCGACGCTTTGACCCGGTCTCGCAGCGCACCACCGAAAAGCTGGAGGTGGTGGAGCTGGCGCCGGTCTCGGAAGTAATCCTGGATGAGGCCGCGATTACCCGCTTCCGGCAGAATTACCGGATCGAATTTGGCGCGGCTGGCACCGATGATCCTCTGTATGAGGCGGTGAGCGCGGGGCGCAAGCATCAGGGGATCGAGCACTGGCTGCCGTTCTTCCACGAGAAGCTGGAAACCCTGTTCGACTATCTGCCGCAGGCCACGGTGACGCTGGATGATCAGGTGACTCCCGCGCGGCTGGCGCGATGGGACACCATCGAAGATCAATACGAGACCCGAAAGCACGCGATGGAGCAGAAGGGGCGGATCGACACGGTCTACAAGCCGACACCGCCGGGGCTGCTCTATCTTGATGATGCGGCTTGGGAGGCGTCCACCGCTGAGCACCGCGTGGTTCAACTGCATCCGCTGCCGCAGGCCTCGGGGCCGGGCACAGTGGATGCCGGCGGGCGGATCGGGCGCAACTTCGCGCCGGAGCGTCAGCAGGAAAACATCAGCCTTTTCGGCTCCTTGGCGGCGCATATAAAGACGCGGATGCAGGAGGGACCGGTTCTGATCGCCTCCTATTCCGAAGGCGCGCGCGAGCGTCTGTCGGGGCTGATTGAGGACGAAGGACTGGCCGAGGCGATCCCCGTGATGGATGGCACACGCATCGGCAAATCCGGCTTGCATCTGGCGGTCTGGGCTCTGGAGCATGGCTTCGAAGCGCCGGACATGACGGTGATTTCCGAGCAGGACGTGCTGGGCGACCGGCTGATCAGGGCGCCGAAGAAACGCCGCAAGGCCGAGAACTTCCTGACCGAGACCCAGTCGCTCAGCCCGGGTGACCTGGTGGTGCATGTGGACCACGGCATCGGCCGCTTCAAAGGCTTGGAAGTGGTGACCGCCGCGGGCGCCGCCCATGAATGCATCCTGCTGGAATACGCTGAAGCTGCCAAGCTGTACCTGCCGGTCGAAAACATCGAACTGCTGTCCAAATACGGCCATGACGAGGGGCTTCTGGACCGCCTCGGCGGCGGCGCCTGGCAGGCCAAGAAGGCCAAGCTCAAGGAACGCATTCGCGAGATGGCGGACAAGCTGATCCGCATCGCCGCCGAGCGCGCCCTGCGCAAGGCGCCGGTGATGGATCCGCCGCCGCATGCCTGGGAGGAGTTTTCCGCCCGCTTCCCCTATCAGGAGACCGACGACCAGCTGCGCGCTATTGAAGACGTGATGGAGGACTTGCACTCCGGCTTGCCGATGGACCGGCTGGTTTGCGGCGATGTGGGCTTTGGCAAAACCGAGGTTGCGATGCGCGCGGCCTTTGTCGCCGCCATGTCCGGGCTGCAGGTGGCGGTGGTGGCGCCGACCACGCTGCTGGCGCGCCAGCATGCGGCGTCCTTTGCCGATCGGTTCCGCGGGTTTCCCTTGGTCGTCAGGCAGTTGTCGCGGTTTGTTACGTCGAAAGAAGCCAGCCAAACCCGTGATGGGCTGGCCAAGGGCACCGTCGATATTGTCGTCGGCACCCATGCGGTGCTGGCCAAGAACATCAAGTTCCAGAACCTGGGCCTTCTGATCATCGACGAGGAGCAGCATTTCGGTGTTGCGCATAAGGAGCGCCTGAAACAGCTGCGTAGCGATATTCATGTGCTGACACTGACAGCAACGCCGATCCCGCGCACGCTGCAGCTGTCGCTGACCGGCGTCCGGGACCTGTCGATCATCGGCACCCCGCCAGTCGATCGTCTGGCAATCCGCACCTATGTGAGCGAATTTGATACCGTCACCATCCGCGAAGCGCTTTTGCGCGAGCATTACCGCGGCGGTCAGAGCTTTTACGTGGTGCCGCGGATCACTGATCTGCCGGATGTCGAGGAGTTCCTGAAGGCGCAGCTGCCCGAGCTTACCTATGTGGTGGCGCATGGGCAGATGGCGGCTGGCGAACTCGACGACCGGATGAATGCTTTCTATGACGGTAAGTATGATGTGCTGCTGGCGACGACGATTGTCGAAAGCGGTCTGGACATTCCGACTGCCAACACCATGGTGGTGCACCGGGCCGATATGTTCGGCCTGTCGCAGCTTTATCAGATCCGCGGCCGGGTGGGACGTTCCAAGACCCGGGCTTATGCCTACCTCACCACCAAGCCGCGTCAGCGGCTGACGCCCGCGGCAGAGAAGCGGCTGCGGGTGCTGGGGTCGCTTGATACGCTGGGGGCCGGCTTTACTTTGGCCTCGCAAGACCTTGATATCCGGGGCGCGGGCAACCTGTTGGGTGAGGAACAATCCGGCCAGATGCGCGATGTCGGCTATGAGCTTTACCAGTCGATGCTGGAAGAGGCGATTGCCAAGATCAAGGCTGGCGAGATGGAGGGGCTCTCGGAGTCCGATGACCAATGGGCGCCGCAGATCAATCTCGGCGTGCCGGTGCTGATCCCCGAGGATTACGTTCCGGACCTGGATGTGCGCCTTGGGCTGTACCGCCGCCTGTCGTCGCTATCGACCAAGGTTGAGCTGGAAGGTTTCGCTGCCGAGCTGATCGACCGCTTCGGCAAGCTTCCGAAAGAGGTCAACACACTAATGCTGGTGGTTCGGATCAAGGCGATGTGCAAGCGCGCAGGCATTGCCAAGATGGATGGCGGGCCGAAGGGCGCGACGATCCAGTTCCACAACGATAAATTCGCCTCACCGCAGGGGCTGGTGGAGTTCATCCAGGGCCAGAATGGGTTGGCCAAGGTGAAAGACAACAAAATCGTTGTGCGCCGGGACTGGAAGAAGGACAGCGACAAGATCAAGGGCGCCTTTGCCATCGCTCGCGACCTGGCGGAGAAGGTCGTCGCCGAAAAGAAGAAAGCCAAGGCCTGATCCTGGACGCCACGGAGATTCGAATTTCCTTGGCAAATTTCTTTCTGAAGAAATTTGATTAAGAACAGCTGCTGTTCGGGTTCATAGCGGCCTGGGCACAGAAGCAGGAGGCGCCTACGGCACGGTCAGCGCGGGCGAGCGCAAGATCCAGTTTCTGTTCGATGTGTTTGATTTCAACGGTTTCGCCGCGGGCCTTAAGACAGTCATGCAGGCCTTTCAGGCTCCAGATGTTGTCTGGGTGCACGGAAGCACGCGGCAGAGAGCCGTCCAGGCCCAGATCGGCGCGGTATGCGGCCTCGGCTTCCGTGATGCGGCCTTGCTCAAACAGCAGGGCACCCAGTGCGTGGCGGGTGGGTTGCATCCAGCCCCAGGGTTCATCATAGGGCAGATTGTCATCCAGCTCCGCCGACCGGCACAGATGGGCAAAGGCGGCGTCATAGTTGGCTTTTCGGTACGCGATCTCGCCGCGCAGCATTTCCGTTGCGATCTCCAGCAGGTCCACCACACGGTTGTTGTGCATCAGGCGGCTGTCCGGAACCCGGGCTTTGGCTGCCAGGAACAGCTGTTCCTCAGTTTCCGCCTCCGCCACTTGGCCGGTTGCGGCAAAGGCGATGGCGCGCGCGTAATGGGTGTTGGCGGTGAGCGTTCGGAACAGATCCGGATCCGCGGGCAGCTCAAGCGCCATGGCTTCCTCCCAGCGGCCGAAGCGCACCAGGATATGCGGATGCATTGCCATGTAGCTTTCAAAATAGTCGGCCATCGGCGGGCTTTCGATGCGCAGCATATCCTCCGGGGTGGTATCCAGAATGCCCTGATTGGCGCGCAAGGCCGGTTCGATCTGGCCCAGGAACATCGCGCCAAAGATGACGAAGTGGTAATTGTGCTGGCGGTAGCCGGTGTAGATGTTGAAGGCACCCTCGCGCCGGTAATACTTCAGGTCAGCCTCGATTGCCTTCTGGTTCCAATGCACCACGCTGTGGTAATCGCCGCAGAGCACGTCGATATGGGTGGGCATATGCACCAGATGACCCGCGTCCGACACCAATGTGCGCAGGACATCCGCTGCCTTCAGGGCTTTTTCCGGCGTGGGCGACATCTCCATCAAATGCACGTAGAGGTGCAGCAGGCCGGGGTGCTGCATGGCACCGCGCGCGTTCTCCATCGCCCACTCTAAGGTTTCCTGCGCCTCCAGTGTCGCAGCGCCGTCGGCCGGCCGGCCGGACTTCAGATCCCACATCTGCCAGGGCGTGAGGTTCAACAGGCTCTCTGCATAGACGGTGCGCAGGTCCAAATGGTCCGGGCAGGCGGCAAATGCGGCGCGCATGGCATCGGCAAAGGCATAGTCCCAGGCATGCATGTCCTCCACCGCTTCGCGCTGGGGGTAGCGGGCCTGAAGCGCCTGGATCAGCTGTTGTTCAGGGTCCGTGCAGCTGCCCGAGCAGGCCAGTGCCGTTTGGGCGGCGTCATAGGCTTCGGCCAGCGCCTTGGCGCGGCTGCGGTCATCGCGCAAGGCCCAGGGCAGATTGTAATTGGGGCCGGCTGCGTAGGCCACGCCCCAGTGGGCCATGGCGCAGTCCGGGTCGTGCTCCAGCGCTTTCTGGAAGCACTTGATGGCTTCTTCGTGGTTATAGCCGTAGGTCCAGATCAAACCGCGGTCGAACCAGAGCTGGGCCTCAGGCGAGGCGGTTGTCACCGGGCAGGAATAACTGCCGAGATCGTAATCGTATGCCATGAAAAAACCTCCCCAATGTCTTGGAGAGGTTATGAGTGCAGCCAGTGCCGGGCAAGGCGGTTATTCGGCAGGCAGCCGCGCCTCAGCCTTGGCCATCTGCAGCATCAGCAGGAAGGCGATGCAGGCCATGATCAGCAGACCCGCGGCCAGCGGTACCAGCGAGCCGTCGAACAGCAGCCCCACAGGCGCGGCAATGGCGGCGGCCAGCACGGTAGAGATCGCGCCGATCACTGAGGCCGCCATGCCGGCGATATGGCCCATCGGCTCCATTGCCATGGCGTTCAGGTTGCCGACTGTGGTGCCAACCATGAAAAAAACGCTGGCTTGCCAGCCAACAAAGAGGCCGAACATCCACGGATCCGGCAGGCTGCCGCCGCTGACCAGCAGCATGCCGCCAGTGATCACGATCTGCGCAGCAAGTGACACAGTGACGATGCGGCGCATGCCGATGCGGACCACGATGGCGGCGTTCAGCAAACTGGCGGTGCCGGAGATCAGAGCGACAAGCCCGAACCAGAAGGGGAAGCTTTCTGCGCGGCCGAAGATGATGTCATAGACCGGCTGCACCATGGTCAGCATGGTGAACAGCATGCCAAGGCAAAGCGTCTGCACGAAGATCGACAAGCGGACGGTGGGATGCGCCATCATCTCTTTGACCGCAGCCATCATCAGAGGCGTGCGGAGGGGGCGGCGGTCTTCCACGGCCAGCGTTTCCGGCAGGCGGAAGCTGGTCCACAGGACAATGACCGTGGCAAACAAGGCAAACGACAGGAAAATGACGCGCCAGCTGGAGATTGCAATGATGCCGGCCCCCATCAACGGGGCAATGGCCGGGACGATCATGAAAATCATCATGGCAATCGACATCAGCCGCGCCATTTCGCGGCCCGAGTAAAGATCGCGGACTACAGCAACCCCGACTATCCGCGGGCCGGCGGCACCAATCCCCATTAGCACTCGGGAGATCAGCAGCACTTCCAGCGAGGGCGACAGCCAGGCGGTTACGGCGGACAGGACGTAAAGAACACAGCCTGCGGCGACAACGGGCTTGCGGCCGAAGGCATCCGACAGCGGGCCGGTGAAGAAAGTGCCAAGCCCCATGCCGAGAACAAAGGAGGTCAGCACAAGCTGCGCGCGGTTGATGTTGTCCGGGCTCAGCGATTGACCGATTTCCGGCAGGGCGGGCAGCATGGCGTCGATAGACAGGGCAATGGTGGCAAACATCATTGCGATCAGCGCAATGAATTCAGCCTTGGCCATGCCATGGGCCGAAGTTTGGGCCTGGGGTTGTGACATTTGGAACCTCTAGCGGCACTGCAGGCGGTCCCCCGGAAGCGGGGCCGGTCTGGGCGCCGTTTGCTTCCGCTATCACGATTTCGTCAGCCGGGCCAGCGCCCGGCTGCACAGAGATGTGTGCATTGTTGCGATGCTAAGTAATTTGCCTGCGCCTATTCTGCCTCGGCGGCCTTCAGCTGCTGCAGGATGTCTTCGATCACCTGTTTCCACAGCTCCGGCGGCTGGGCGCCTGGCACCGCGTGCTGGTTCGCAACGATGAAAGTCGGCACCGAGCTCACGCCCATCTTGCGGGAGTGGGCGTCGCGGTCGCGGATGGTCTCCACATCGCTGTCGCCCTCCAGCAAACGGGCTGTAGCGTCAGCGTCAAGACCTGCATCCTTGGCAATCTCTGTCAGAACCGCATGGTCCCCGATGTCTTTGGCATCGACAAAATAGGCCTGGAACAGAGCATCCACCACTTCGGTCTGCTTGCCTTCGATGCCAGCCCAATGGATCAGCCGGTGCGCATCCAGGGTGTTGGGAGTGCGCTTCATGGCCTCGAAGTTGATTGTGAGGCCTGCTTTTTCAGCGTGTTCGACCACTGGGGCATAGGCCTTCACCGCGCCTTCCTTGCCGCCGAACTTACGCTCCAGATACTCGCGCCGGTCCATGCCTTCGCGCGGCATGTCCGGGTTCAGCTGGAACGGATGCCACTCGATAACAAAGGGATGATCCGGAACTTCGGCCAGCGCCTTGTCCAGATGGGTCTTGCCGATGTAGCACCAAGGGCAGATCGGGTCCGACAGGATGTCGAGCTTGACGGTGGTCATTGGTGTCATCCTTTGAACAGGGCGGGCAGGGCACGGCGCAAGAGTTTGCCATTGCCGCCCATGGGCAGGGCGTCGAGATGGACATAGGCGCGCGGCTGCTTGTAGCGGGCCAGGCGTTCGGATGCAAAGGCCTCAAGTTCTGCCGCGTTCAACTCTTCGGGACCGGTGTAGAAGGCAGCGATGATATAGGTGTCTGCCTTCACTTCAACGGCTGCTGCGCCGGCTTGGGTGATGCCGGGATGGGCGGAAAGCGCGGTTTCGACCTCGATCGGCGATACCCGGTAGCCGCCAGCGTTCATCATGTCATCGCTGCGGCCCAGATAGCGGATCTGCCCGTCTTGCGTCATTGCCCCCTGATCGCCGGTCAGGAACCAGTCTCCCTGGTAGCGGGCAGCGGTTTCTTCTGGTGCGTTCAGGTAGCCCAGCATCAGCCCGGGATCGGCCTGGTGAACGGCAATAGTGCCCTCATGGCCCATTGGAACAGGTCCGTTTGGGCCCAGGATGGCAACCTTGCGGCCTGTCTGGGGCTGTCCCAATGCACCGTCCTGCGCCGGGTTCGCCGGGGCAGAGGAGATGAAAGTTGAGCATTCCGACATGCCGAAGGCCTCGTATAATCCGCAGGACGTGGCGGCCTCCCAGGCCCGATGCAAATGGGAAGAGAGCTTTTCACCTGCGCAAAGCCCGTGCCGCAGATCCGGCAGATCCAGCGGGGTGCTGCGCAGGAACTTGCGGTAGACGCCGGGGGCTGCCGCAAAGATTGTTGCGCGATGCCGGCGCAGCAGGTCCGGCAGGTCTTCCGGCGGCGTGCCAGGCACAGGGATCAGCGCCGTGGCGCCCGCCGCCCAAGGATCCATCAGCCCGGTCCCGAGCGTGTAGGTCCAATTGAAAGCACCCGCGTGCAGCAGCCGGTCATCCGCAGTCAGACCGTACCAGCCATCGACCATCATCTGCCGCGCCCAGACCGCCCGGTGCGCATGCGCCACCGCGCGCGGATTTCCGCTTGTCCCGGATGTATAGACCACATAGGCCAGCCGTTCCGGATCTCCCATGGCGTACTCACATGGGGGTAGCCCGTGCATCTCCATTAGATCGTCAGTGGTGATCTGCAGCGGGTGACTCGCACAAGACACTTCAGGATCGCGCAGCACCGCAGCCGGGTTCAGATCAGCAATCATCCGGGCGGTTTCCAGCTCTGTCAGCTGCGCGGACGTCGGCACCGGCACCAGCCCGGCGGCAATGGCGCCGAGGTAGGCAATGGGAAACTCCACCGTGTTTCCGAGCCGCATCAGCACAATGTCCCCGGGTTTCAGCCCCGCCTGCAGCAGCCCTGTTCCGGTGCCGCGGACGGCAGCTTCGAGACGGGCATAGCTCCAATCCTCGCAGCTTTCCTTCTCTAGTACCGAAAGCGCGGTTTTGCTGCCAAGGCGCGCGGCATGGCGCAGCACATGGGCGGCAAGATTGAAGGGTGCGGGGCAGGGCGCAAAGGCCCCCTGATCAAAAATCGACTTCATGGCAAATGGCTAGCCCGCACCGTCCTGCGTTGCAAGCGGCGCGGGCGCGGCTTATAGAGGCACTATGACTGGCCGTGACCCGAAATCCCTGATCACCATCGCCCGCGCAAACGGCGGCGAAGACGACGCAGAACCTTTGGACCTGGGCGCCCGCGTGCGTGAGCTGCGCAAAGCCCGCGACTGGACGCTGGAACATGCCGCCAACCAGGCGGGACTGGCACGCTCGACCCTGTCGAAAATCGAAAACGGCCAGATGTCACCGACTTACGAGGCGTTGAAGAAGCTGGCCGAGGGCTTGCAGATCTCTGTGCCGCAGCTGTTTACCCCGCCGCAGCGGGACCAGGTGAACGGCCGGATGACAGTGACCAAGTCCGGCGACGGTTCTGCCCATGCCACCGCGACCTATGAGCACGAGCTGCTGGCCGATGGTCTGTCGCGCAAGCAGATGCTGCCTTACCGGGCAAGGGTGCGGGCGCGGTCAATGGAAGAGTTTGACGGCTGGGTGCGCCACGACGGCGAAGAATTCCTCTATGTGCTGACTGGTGTGGTCAAGCTTTACACCGAATTCTACGAACCGATTGAAATGCGCCGCGGCGACAGCGCCTATTATGACGCTGCCATGGGGCACAACGTCATCTCGGTCAGCCCCGAGGATGCGATGATCCTCTGGGTGACGTCCCTGGCCTGACCTCCCGCTCAGTGCGGGCGGCCGTCCAGCTCTCTCAAAAGGCTTTCGATGTAGAGGAAATCATCCACCTCCTCCTTGGCTTCATTCAAGGTGAGGTGGTGGGTCCGCGCCAGATAGGCGACGAATTTGTCCCGATCGTCCAATAGCGACGGTGCGTTGCTGGCTTTCAGATGCGGAAAGCGCTGTTTGATGCGGGGCATCCTGTCAATCCAGCTGGCAGCTGCTGCTTGTACAGGCATTGGGGGGCACTCCCTGACAAACGGTTTTTGGTTTTTGGCCCCCCATGGTAACACTTTTTCGGCCCATTTGCAGCATTGGCTGCGGGCGGCGGCTTCAGGCCTGCCGCGCCGGGCCGGTTTCCGCCGGGCTGGATGGTACCGCAAACAGGCGGGTGAGCACGACATGGCCGATGCCGACCGCAACCAGCTGCATCACGATGAACATCGGGATATGGCCAGGGTAGATGCCGGCGAAGGTGTCGGAGAAGCCGCGTGCAATGGTGACTGCCGGATTGGCGAAGCTGGTGGAGGAGGTGTACCAGTAGGCACCGGTGATATAGAGGCCGACCAGCGCGGGCACTGCCTCGGGACGCGAGCGCAGGCCGCCGAAGATCACAAAAAGCAGGCCGAATGTGGCCAGGATTTCCGAAAACCACTGTGCGGTGCCGGTGCGGTGCATCGTGGCCGAGCTTTGCAGAATTGCAAGATCGAACATCATATGGCTGGCCCAGACTCCCAGGATGCCGCCGCCGATTTGCACCAGGATGTAGGGCGCAACCGCACTCCAGGGATGGTCGCCGCGCAGGGCAAAGGCAATCGTGACTGCAGGGTTGAAATGGGCGCCTGAAATGGGTCCCAGCGTGGTGATGATGGCGTAGAGCATGCAACCGGTTGCGATGGCATTGGCCAGAAGCGCCAGTGCGACGTTCCCGTCTGCCAGGTTTTCGGCCATGATGCCGGAGCCGACGACACCCACCAGCAGCATGGCGGTGCCCAGGCCTTCGGCCAGGAGTTTCCGGGTGTTCATACGATTTCTCCAATCCGCTTGAGCTGCTGGGTCAGCTCGGCCGGATCCATGGTTTCAAACGGCAGATTCAGCAGCGCCTTGGCGCGCTTCTCGAGCGTGATGTAGGCGGTGCGGAAGGCCTGGTCCCAATCCGGCTGATCTGCTGCGGCCGGGTCATCCACGCCCCAATGGGTTCGGACCGGCGCGCCAGGCCAGACCGGGCAGGTCTCACCGGCGGCGGAGGCGCAGACAGTGATTACGATATCCATTTCCGGAGCATCCGCCGCGGCAAACTCATCCCAGCTTTTGGAGCGCGCGCCATTGGTGTCATGACCCAGCTCGCCCAGCAGCACCAGAGACTGCGGATGCACCTTGCCGGTGGGGTTGGAGCCGGCGGAATAGGCGCGGGTGCGGGTGGCGCCAAGGGTGTTGAAGATCGACTCCAGCAGGATGGAGCGCGCGGAGTTGCCCGTGCAAAGGACGAGAATATTCATAAGTTTTGACCGTTCTTAGGGTTAGTCAGGAGAGTTCACACGGCCGATATCGTCCATCTGATGCTGGAGCGACATGCGGTCGAGGGTTTCGAAGGGGAGCGCGGCAAAGGCTTTGATCCGGTTGTGCAGCACGCCATAGGCCTGCTGGAAGGCCAGGCGGCGCTCGGCGTCGGTGCCTTCGGCCTTGACCGGGTCGGCGAGGCCCCAGTGGGCGCTCATCGGCTGACCGGGCCAGGCCGGGCATTCCTCGTTGGCGGCATGGTCGCAGACAGTGAAGATGAAATCCATTTGCGGCGCATCTTCTGCAGTGAACTGGTCCAGGTTCTTGGAGTGCAGTTCGCCAGTGTCATAGCCCTTGGCCTGCAGCAAGGCAGTTACCTCGGGGCGCGGGCCTGGGGATGGCTGAGTGCCTGCGGAATAGGCGCGGAATTTGCCATCTCCTTCGATGTTCAGGATCGCTTCGGCCAGCAATGATCTGGCGGAGTTGCCGGTGCAGATGAACAGGACTTTCAGCGGCCGTTCGGCTGATGGCATGATCTTCTCTTCATTCATGACCGGGAGGCAGATATCGGGGCGGTTCTGGCAGCAACCGGACAGGAGAATGTCGAACATGCCGCGCAGGCCCGGCAGATCCGCGGTGTACATCAGCGAAGTGCCGGTCCGTTTCTGGGTGATCAGACCGGCCTGTTTCAGTACCGACAGATAGGCGGAGGCCGTATTGGCTTTGTACGCCAGTGCCGAGGCGATCTCTCCGGCGGGAACGCCGTCCGGATAGCGCCGCATCAGCAGACGGAACAGCGCGAGCCGGTTCGGATGCGCGAGGGCGCCAAGCTTATCTGTGATTTCTATTTCCATGATTCATGAAATATGGAAATAGAAGATGTGAGTCAACCGGGCTTTTAGGGTTGATCCCCGGATTCACCTCTTCAATCGGCTTGGTACCACCAGACATCCGGCATAAAGCCGGTGCGGTCTCCGTAGATCGGCAATGTCTCCGGGAACCGCATTTCCTTGATGTGGGCAATCCGGCCAGCATCGAACGACCAGAATGGGATGACATAGCGCCCGGCTGTCAGGATACGGTCCAGTGCCCGTACTGCGGCGGTGAAATCCTCTGGCGCCTGGGCGGTCAGCATCGCATCGATCATCGCCTCAGCCGCCGGGCTGTCCATGCCCATCAGATTGCGGCTGCCGGGCTGGGTGACGCCGTCGCTGCCCCAGTAGTAGCGCTGTTCGTTGCCTGGGCTCAGCGACAGCTCCCGGCGATACCGGGTAAGATCGAAGCTGTAGGCGTTCTGCCGTTCGACGTATTGGGCGTTATCAACTGTTTCCGCGGACAGGGTGATCCCCAGCCGCTCCACCGCCCGGGCATAGATTTCCGAAATGGTCTTCATTTCGCTGTCGCCCTGACGGATCAGAAGGCTAAGCTCCAGCGCCTCGCCTTTTTCATTGCGCAGAACACCGTCGGAAACATCCCACCCAGCTTCCGCCAGAAGTTTCATTGCCTTGCGCAGGTTGCTGCGGTTGCGTTTGCTGCCGTCGCCCTGGGGTAGGGTGTAACCTTCCAGCGTACCGGGCAGCAGGGTGTCTTTGAATGGCTCCAGCAGCGCCAGGACCTTGCCCTCGGCAGGCCCGGGCAGCATCCCAAGCGCTGAGCCGGAGAAATACGAGGTAATGCGCGGCTGCACGCCGCCGGTCACCGTTCCGTTGATGAATTCAAAGTTGAACGCCAAAAGCAGCGCCTCGCGCACCCGCCAATCATCCAGCGGTGCGCGGCGGGTGTTCATTACCAGCCCTGTCATGCCCGAGGGGCGCTGGTGCGGGATCTCGCTTTTGACTACATCGCCGCGGGTGATGGCGGGGAAGTCATAGGTGCTGTCCCATTTGTCGGCGTTGAACTCTCGCACGGCGCTCAGCTCGCCTGCCTTGAAGGCTTCGAACAAAACAGTTTGGTCGCCGAAGAAATCTATACGCAGCTCATCAAAATTCTGGGTGCCGCGGCGGAACGGCAGGTCCTTGCCCCAATAGTCCGGATTCCTGGACAGGGCGACAAAGCGGCCGGGTTCAAAATCCGCCACCGCATATGCGCCGGTGCCGATGGGGGTGCCCTCGATGGGATCGCTGCCGAAGTCCTTGCCGTCCCACTGCGCTTTCTTGAGGATCGGGCGCAGGCCGGCAATCAGCGCCAGCTCCCGGTCTGCGGTATTGAAGGTGAGGCGCAGGCTGCGCGGGCCGGTCTGTTTGATCTCCTCCACCTTGCCCCAGAAGCCCCGGTAGCGGGGGTGGCCTTTGGTGCCCAGAGTCTCGTAAGACCAGATCACATCTTCGACGGTGACTGGGCTGCCGTCAGAGAATCGGGCCTCTGCGCGCAGGGTGAATTCGACCCAGGAGCGGTCCTCGGGGACCTCAATCGATTCGGCTAAGAGACCGTAAAGCGTGAACGGCTCATCCCAGGACCGGCCCATCAGGCTCTCATAGCCCCAGAACCTCAGCTGCCAGGGAACGGTGCCTTTCAGCGTAAACGGGTTCAGTGAATCAAAGCCGCCGGTATTGCCGAAAACCACCTTGCCGCCCTTGGGCGCATTCGGGTTGGCATAGGGTAAAGACACAAAATCAGGTGGCAGGGCAGGGTCGCCGTACATAGCTATGCCATGAGCTGATTCTGCTTGCGCGAAATTTACGCTGCAGGCCAGGGTGATTCCGGCCAAGGCCGCGCGGTGATTCAGGAAATTTTCTATTCGCAGTTTCACAACAATCCCGCTCTGCCCTTATTTTCTTGCTTCTGCACGCTACGTGCGCTCTTTCGTCTTTTCAAACTTTTAGCTTGGACGAAAGCCGGAAATTGCTTATAAAGGGATCACTGCTCGATAGGTTTCTTGCCTGTATGAAACCTGCCTCAATAACTAACGCCCGCCTCGTGCGGGCGTTTTTTTCTGGGCCGCAGATCTCCACTCCTGAATGAACCTGCCTGCGCAGCAACAGGCGGTTTGTCCGTAGTCTTACGCGTTTCTTTTGCATCTGCAGCATGGCACAGTGCGGCCAAATGCAGCCAGCTGAGGGGTAGAAAAATGTCCTTTGAAGGAAAGACCGCGGTGATCACCGGATCGAATTCCGGCATTGGCCTGGGCGTTGCGCGCGAGCTTGCGCGTGCGGGCGCCAATGTGGTGCTGAACTCGTTCACTGACCGCGACGAAGATCACGCTCTGGCGGCTGAGCTCGCCCGTGAGTTCAGCGTCAAGGCCCAGTATGTCCAGGCGGATATGTCCAAGGGCGCAGACTGCCGGGCCTTGATCGAAAATGCAGGAGCCTGCGATATCCTGATCAACAATGCGGGCATCCAGCATGTGGCGCCGATTGATGAGTTCCCGCAGGACAAGTGGGAGGCGATCATTGCGATCAACATGAACTCCAACTTCCACACTATGGCAGCGGCCTTGCCCCGGATGCGTGCCGCCGGCTGGGGGCGGATCGTCAACATTGCATCGGCGCACGGGCTGACGGCCTCGCCATACAAGGCGGCGTATGTGGCAGCCAAGCACGGGGTTGTGGGGATGACCAAGACGGTGGCGCTGGAAACCGCCGAGGAGCCGATCACCTGCAATGCGGTCTGCCCGGGCTATGTGCTGACCCCGCTGGTGGAGGCGCAGATTCCGGACACCATGGAGAAATACGGCATGGGCCGGGAAGAGGTGATCAAGAAGGTCATGCTGGAGCGCCAGCCGAGCCGGGAATTTGCCACGGTCGAGCAACTGGGCGGCACCGCGGTTTTCCTGTGCTCGGATGCAGCGGCGCAGATCACCGGCACCACGCTGAGCGTCGATGGCGGCTGGACTGCGCTGTAGCCCCATTTGCTGACGGCAGGAGGGGGCCAGCCCCCTCTTGCCCCTGCGGGGCAATTCACCCCCGGAATATTTCGGGCAAGAGGAAGAGGCGGACCAGGAAATGACTGTGAAGATCAATCTTGCCTTGCAGGGCGGCGGCGCACATGGGGCGTTTACCTGGGGTGTGCTCGACAGGCTTTTGCAGGACGAAGGCATCGAGGTGGCTGCGATCACCGGCACCTCGGCCGGGGCGCTGAACGGGGCGGCGCTCAAGTCCGGTATGGTGCAGGGCGGCCGCAGGGGCGCCAGGGAGGCCTTGGACAGCCTGTGGCAGCGGATGGGGGCGGCGGGCGACATGCGTTTTGCCCATTGGCTGACTCAGCTGGACGCCGTTGCCTGGGCGGGCGCGCTGGAAGCGATGATGCCGTTTTCTCCGCTGGAAACCATGGGTCAGGCCATCTCGCCCTATCATTACGGGCCGTTTTACAAGAACCCGCTGCGCGATGTGGTGGAGCAGTTCTGTTTCGACGATGTCTGTGCCGGTGCGGGACCGGAGCTGTTCATCTGTGCGACCTGCGTGCGCACCGGCAAGATCCGGGTGTTCGAGGGCGCGGAGATCAGCACCGATGCGGTGCTGGCCTCTGCCTGCCTGCCGGATCTGTTCCAGGCTGTGGAAATAGAGGATCCTAAGACCGGGCGCATGGAAGCCTATTGGGATGGCGGCTTCACCGGCAACCCGGCGCTGTTTCCGCTGTTCCGCGAGGCGTTGCCGGGGGATGTGGTGATCGTGAACATCAATCCGCTGGAGCGGGACGAACTCCCAAAGACACCGCAGCAGATCCGTAACCGGGTGAATGAGATCAGCTTCAACTCCTCGCTGCTGCGCGAGCTGAGGGCGATTTCCTTTGTTCAGCGGCTGCTGGAGGACGGCACGCTGGCGCCCGGGCGGATGAAGCAGGTGCGGGTGCATATGATTGCCGATGATGCGCTGATGACGCAGCTGTCTGTTGCCACCAAGCTGATCCCGGTGCCGCAGATCCTGGCGCGGCTCAAGGCGGCGGGCCGGGAGGCGGCGGAGCGCTTTCTGGCGGGGGACAGGGAGAACCTTGGCGTGCAGTCCTCGGTGGACCTGCCGGCCATGTTCGGCTGAGGGGTTACTTGCCCATCACCGGCGGCTGGGTCGGATCCTTGGGGTTCGGATAGACCAGGCCTGCCGAAATCACCAGCTTGGCGGAATCTTCCACCGACATCTCCAGCTCGATCACGTCTTCCTCAGGCACGAACAGCAGGAAGCCCGAGGTCGGGTTCGGCGTGGTCGGGAGAAAGACGCTCACCAGACCGCCGCTGGTTTCGGCGCGTTCGGCAATCTCGCCCTTGGCGGTGGTGGAGATAAAGCCGATCGCCCAGATGCCCTTGCGAGGGTATTGCACCAGGCAGGCTTTCTCGAAACTGCGCTCGGACTGGGCAAAGACGGTTTCCGAGATCTGCTTGATGCCGGAATAGACCGTGCGCACCACAGGCATCCGGTCCACCAGGCTTTCGGCGAAGCTGATCAGCGAACGGCCGAGGATGCCTTTGGCGATCCAGCCGACCACGATCGTGAACAAGAGGAAGATGATCAGCCCGACGCCGCGCAGGTTGATGCCGATATATTGTTCGGGCCGGAAAGTGGTGGGCACCAGCGGCAGCACCACGCTGTCGATCCAGCCCATCACCGACCACAACAGCCAGATGGTCAGCCCCACCGGCGCGATGACCACGATGCCGGTAAAGAAAGAGGCGCGCAGGCTGGCAAACAACCCTGGGCGTCGGTGCGGTTCTTCGTCGAAAGGCGTGGTCATTGGTCTGCTTTTTGCGGAAATTCCGGATGGAACCTAGGCACTGATGCCGGGCCTAGCAATGGCATAGGCCCGGAAAATCAAGTCATTGTGTCAGTTTGTTCAGTTCCTGTGCGATCTTTGCCGCGAGCCGGGCGTTGTTGCGCACCAAAGCGATGTTGGCGGTCAGCGAACGGCCTTCGGTCAGTTCGAAGATACGGCGCAGCAGGAACGGGGTGACATCTTTGCCAATGACGCCTTGTGCGTCCGCCTCGGACTGGGCCTGGGCGATCACCGGGGCGAGGTCCTGAGCGGCGATCTGCGCGTCTGCCGGGATCGGGTTGGCGATCAGCTGGCCGCCGGGCAGCCCCATCGCCTGGCGGGTGGCGTGGGCGCGGGCGATTTGAGCGGGGGTGTCCATCCGCAGGGGGGCTTTCAGCCCGGATTGCGCCGACCAGAAGGCTGGGAAACTGTCCTGGCCATAGGCAATCACCGGCACGCCCTGGGTTTCCAGAACTTCCAGCGTCTTGGGCAGGTCGAGGATCGCCTTGGCGCCGGCCGCAACGACGGTGACCGGGGTCTGCGCCAGCTCCATCAGGTCTGCGGAAATGTCGAAGGTGGTCTCGGCCCCCTTATGCACGCCGCCAATGCCGCCGGTTGCAAAAACGCCGATACCGGCCAGACGGGCCGCAATCATGGTTGCGGCAACCGTGGTGGCGCCAGTGCCGCCTGTCGCGATGCAGGCAGGCATGTCGGCGCGGGAGATCTTGGCAACACCCTTGGCCTGGCCCAGCGACTGCAGCTGATCGGGCTCCAGTCCAACGTGCAGCACGCCATTCATGACTGCCATGGTGGCGGGTGCGGCACCAGCCTCGCGGATGTCCTGCTCGACTTGGGCTGCGACCTCAACATTCTGGGGATAGGGCATCCCGTGGGTGATGATGGTGCTTTCCAGCGCTACAACGGCGCGGCCTTCGGCCTTGGCGGCCTGGACCTCGGTGGAATACTGGATCTCGATCACAGTGGGGGTTCTCCTGAAACGTAAGTTGCCGCGGCTTTGAGAGCTGAGCCCAAAGCTGTCTGGCGATCTTCACCGCGCGCTTCGGCGGCGATGTGGGCGGCCATGAAGGTATCTCCGGCGCCAGTCACACGGGCGACCGTGACGCGGGGCGGAACAAGGGTGATGGCGCCCTCTGCCGTGGCCTCGGTGGCAGAGCTGCCACCGTCGGTGACCAGCACTCGCGCAGCGCCGCGGTCCAGCATCGCCTTGGCGGCAGACTCGCTGTCGTTGAATTCGGCCTGGCAGAGAATGCCGGCTTCCTCAAGGTTCACGTAAAGCGTGCCGCGTGTGCAGCTGAGGAAGGGGCGCAAGCGCTCTGCCTTGCCGGGCGAGGCCGGGGCCACCCGCAGATCCGCCTTGGCAAAGGCCGGGCTTGCGGCGATGTCGTCCAGCAGTGAGAGGGTCAGGTTGCCGTCCAAAGCCACCTGGCCCGCATAAGGAGCGGCTGCAGTGCCTAGCGTGCCGTCGGACAGAGGGCGCAGGATCTTGTCGCCTGCGGCCTCCAGCGAATGGGCATCGGCAATAGCGGCTATCAGACCATTGGCGCCTTCAACCGCCATGTAGCGGTCGGTCGGAAGGTCTTCGGAACGGTAGACGTAATCGGTGATCAGCCCGAAATGGCCGCAGGCATTGATCAGTTCCTCGCCTTCAGGATCGCGTCCGACCGCGGTCAGCAAGGCAGGCTTCATGCCGAAACGGGACAGCGTCATGGCGATGTTCATGGCGACACCGCCGGGCAGGCGGGTAATCCGCCCGGGCATGTCCGAGCCGCGCTGCATTTCCATGGTGCAGCGGCCGATGATGTCCCAAAGGACAGACCCGATGCAGAGAACACCGGGGCGCTGAGGGTCAGTTGCTTGTGTCATAATGACCTATTGCCGCCTTTGGGCTGCTACTGCAAGCCGCTTCACCGGGCCGGGACGGCAAAGGTGAGCGCCGCCCAAAGGCTTTCCCATACGTAGTCTTTTCCTTCAGGGGCGGCGCGCAGCACCACTGCGTCCAGCAGGTAGGTATGTCCCGGGGTTGCGGGGATTGAGGCTTCGCCCTGGTGATCTGTCAACTGGGTGCTGATGGCGACTGTTCCGTCCGGCGCCTTGCTAAAGATCTCAACCTGGACCCGCGGCCGCGGGGTGCCCTGGTAGAGAACCCGTACAGGCAGCCCATAGGTCAGATCATCGGTGTAGGGGTTGGCAAGGGCAAGGATCTCCGTCTCAAGACCAGCCTCCGTGTCTTGACCCCTGCCGCTGCCGACTGAAACCAGCGCCTTTGCATAGCGGGTGTATTGCTCAATGAACCCGGCCTCTGGAAGGCCGAGCGCTTCGTGATGGATGCGGACGCCTTCAAACCCCTTGTGGTCGATGAAGGCCTGAAACTCCTCCCAGCTGTCATAGGTCAGCGTCTGCGGTTGTGTCTGGTGGATGAGAATAGAAAGCCCATCTTGTGCTATATTCCCGGTAAAGGCTGGCATATCACCCATCCGGCCTTGGTAAGGAACCGCGGTCCTGCCCTGCATCACTTCGAACCGGGCAATGCGGTGATCCAGGTAGGGTTGCTCGGCGCCATTGAATTCCTGGCCGTTGCGCAGTGTTGCCACTACCGGTTCACCGGAATCGACTTGATATTTTTCCGGCTCAATCCAAAACTCATGGGATAACAGCGGGGCGGATCCCAGGGTTAGCCCAGCACAGAGCATTGAGCAGAACAGGCGGATTTGCATGAGGGTGTCCTTGGTTGCCGGGCGGTGTCTTACTTGGCTGCGGGTTCTATTTGCGCTGCTGTTCTGCTGGGTTGCAATAGCTGCCGCCAGCGCCCGTGCGCATGAAGTAACGCCTGCCATTGCCGATTTCTCGGTCAAGGACGGGCAGATCACTCTGGAACTGCGGCTGAACGTGGAGGCCTTTGTCGCCGGGATCAATCTGGATGGGCTGTCGGACACCAATCAGACCGAGCAGTCCGCCGACTATGACGAACTGCGAGCGCTGGGCGCGCGCGAACTGGAGCCGATGGTTCAGCTCTTTGCCGAGGAGTGGCTGCCCGGCTTTTCGCTGCAGGCGGGCGGCCCGGTGGTGCTGAGCGTTTCCAAGGTCACCATTCCGGATGTTGGGGACGCTAGCCTGCCGCGTTCGTCCTTTCTGGAACTGACCGGCGAAATTCCGTCAGAGGCCCGCAGCCTGCGCATCGCCTGGCCCGTGGGCTCCGGTGGTGTGGTCCTGCGGCAGAACGGAGTGGAGGCGCCCTATACCGGCTACTTGCAGGGCGGAGAGACCTCGCCGCCGATAGCCCTGGGCGGTGGTTCGGCGCAAACACCGGTGGACGCCTTCATGGAATACATCCCCGTGGGCTTTACCCATATTCTGCCCAAGGGGCTGGACCATATCCTGTTTGTGCTGGGGCTGTTCTTCCTCAGCCCGCGTGTGCGGCCGCTGCTGCTGCAGGTGAGCGTGTTCACCGTTGCTCACACCATCACTCTGGCGCTCGGCGCGCTGGGCATGGTTGATGTGAACCCAAGCATAGTGGAGCCGCTGATTGCGCTGTCGATTGTGTTTGTTGCGGTCGAGAACATCTTTGCCCGCAAGTTGCACAGTTGGCGGACCTTTGTGATCTTCGGCTTTGGCCTTTTGCACGGGCTAGGGTTTGCCTCGGTGCTGGGAGAGTTCGGTCTTCCGCCCAGCCAGTTCCTGCCCGCCCTGATCGGGTTCAACGTGGGGGTGGAATTGGGGCAGCTGGCCGTGATCGCCGTGGCCTATCTGGGAGTGCGCCTGTGGTTCGGAAGGCATCCAAAGTACCGCGGCCGGGTGGCTATCCCGGCCTCGGTTACCATCGCGATGATTGGCGGATATTGGTTTGTGGAGAGGGTGTTTCTCTAAACACCCGCCATGGTCTCAGCCGATGGCCCGCATCAGCACCTTGAGCGCGGCCAGCGGGTCTTCTGCGTGCCAGATCTCGTCACCAATGCCAAAGAAGTCGGTAAACGGGGAAACCTCGCGCACGAGTTCCTCGGTCAGACCGCCCTCGGCAACCACGGGCACTTCGATCATCTGCGACCACCACTGGAACAGGTCGGCTTCTGCCTGTGCGCCGTCGCCCAGGCCGGAGGTGCCCACCGGACCAAAGCTTACATAGTCCACGCCTGCCTCGCCTGCGACCATGCCGTCATGCTGCGACGCGCCGCAGAAGGAGCCTACAATGGCATCCGGACCAAGCGCCTTGCGTGCGGCGCGCACGGATTTGGAGGCGTCGGTCAGGTGGACGCCGTCCAAGCCCAGCCGCTCAGCCAGGATCTGGTGGTCAGAGATCACCAGCGCTACGTCACGCTCCATGGTTACTTCGCGCAGCGCATCGCCCGCACGGCTCAGGGTGTCCTCGTCGCGGCTCGCCAGATCCAGGCGCACGCAGGCCACGTCGATCTCATCCAGCACCCGCGCCAGGATCCCGGGAAATTTGCCCAGCTCGAAACTCGGCGGGGAGATCAGATAGATCTGCGGCTGCTCCGGTGCGTCAGCAGGGCTTCCCATGGCGGTGCTCCATTGTTCAGGCATTTGCCGGTGTTTAGCGCATCTGCTGCAGGACGCAAGGATTTGCAGGCCGCCGCGGCGCAGGAAATGCCGCTGTTGCTGGCGCCGGACCTTGCCCCGAGCGCCTGCGGGGATTACAGCAGGGCGGATTTTACGCGCAACAGACGGATGCCAGTCGCAATGCCCACCGATACGCCTCAGCCCGCCTTTGTCCTGGTCCGCCCGCAGATGGGCGAGAATATCGGTGCCGCCGCGCGGGCGATGTGGAATTTTGGCCTCGACCGGATGCGCATCGTGGCGCCGCGCGATGGCTGGCCGAACCCCAAGGCGGTGGCGATGTCCTCGGGCGCGGGGCGTCTGCTGGATGAGGCGCAGCTTTGCGCCGATGTGCCGGAGGCGCTGGGCGACTGCACCTATGTCTTTGCCACCACCGCCCGCCAGCGCGGGCTGACCAAACCGGTCTACAGCCCCGAACGCGCGATGCAGATCGCCGCGGAAAAGATAGCCGAAGGCGAAAAGGTCGCCGTGATGTTCGGCCCCGAGCGCGCTGGTCTGGAAAACGACGACATCGCCAAGGCCAATGCTATCATCTCGGTGCCGGTGAACCCGCTATATGCCTCGCTGAACCTGGGCCAATGCGTGCTGTTGACCGGGTATGAGTGGATGCGCCAGTCCGGTGAGGTGGTGCATGAAACCACCGATCTGGGCCGCAAGGGCGACTGGGCGACAGGTGTTGAAGTCGAAAAGCTGGTTGAACACTACGAAGACCGGCTGGAGGAGGCGGGCTTTTTCTACCCGCCGGAAAAGGCCGAAGGCATGAAGACCAACCTGCGCAACCTGTGGAGCCGGATGCGGATGACCCGCTCTGATGTGCAGATGCTGCACGGGATCATGCGTCAGATGGTCCGCTGGAAAGAGCGTGGCGGCGAATAAGCCGCACTGGACCTACACTATTTCCGCCCCTAGCTTGGCAGCAAAGATGACGAGGCAAGCATGAGCAAGCGCAGCATTTTCGAAGAGGTCGGGGGCGAGAAGCAAGACGCGCCCGCAGCGCAGCCGGGGCTGATCGACCGCGGCCGCGGCGGCGCCCGCAAGGCGATCCGCGCCTGGCTGATGGTGCTGTTTGCCCTGGTGGTGGCGATGATCGTGGTGGGCGGGCTGACGCGTCTGACCGATAGCGGGCTGTCGATCACCGAATGGAGGCCTGTAACCGGAGCGATCCCGCCGATGTCCGAGGCCGAATGGCAAGCGGAGTTCGACAAGTACAAGCAGATTGACCAGTGGCAAATCCAGAACCAATGGATGGAACTCTCTGATTTCAAAGAGATCTACTGGTGGGAATGGGGGCACCGCCAACTGGGCCGTTTTGTTGGTCTGGTCTGGGCTGTTGGCTTCCTCGGCTTCCTGGTGGCGCGCAAGATTCCCGCGGGCTGGACTGGCCGACTGGCGCTGCCTGGCATTCTGGGCGGAGTGCAGGGGGCCATCGGCTGGTGGATGGTGGCCTCTGGCGTGACCCAGGGCGAAGGCATGATTGCCGTCGCCTCCTACCGCTTGGCAGTGCACTTGGGCCTGGCCTTTGTGATCCTGGGCTTCATCGCCTGGTACGTGCTGATGCTGGGCCGCGAGGAGCGCGAGCTGATGCAGGCGCGCCGCGCCAAGGAGGCCAAGCTGTTCAGCCTCTCAACTGGCCTCATGCATTTCTCCTTCCTGCAGATCCTGCTGGGCGCGCTGGTGGCGGGCATTGATGCGGGCCGCTCCTATACCGACTGGCCGCTGATGGGCGGTCAGGTGATCCCGCCGAACCCCTTCATGATCGAGCCCCTGTGGAAGAACTTCTTTGAAAATCCCGGGCTGGTGCAATTCATCCACCGGGTGGCCGGCTATCTGCTGTTTGCCTTTGGCGTGGTGGCCTGGCTGCGCGGCCGCGGCTCTGCCCATTCTCGCACCCGCTTTGCCTTTAACGCGGTTTTTGCGGCGCTTTCGGTGCAGGTTCTGCTGGGGATCATTACCGTGATCTATGCCGCGCCGCTGCATGCCGCGATCACCCATCAGATCGTGGCGATTGTCGTCTGGGTGCTGATCCTGCGGGCCCGTTTCCTGTCGGCCTATCCCATCGCAACTTCGATTAAGGACCATTGAGAGCATGAGCGCATTTGACGAACTGATGGCCTT
Organism: Leisingera sp. ANG-M1; assembly: GCF_000813745.1. Lineage (GTDB taxonomy): Bacteria > Pseudomonadota > Alphaproteobacteria > Rhodobacterales > Rhodobacteraceae > Leisingera. The sequence continues at coordinate 323,040 of NZ_JWLC01000008.1, forward strand.
CCAGCGCGACACCCAGGCGCTGGGGCAGATTGCAGGCCGGCTGGGCTGGGACCAGGAAACCATGATGCCGCGCGGAGCCGCGCCGCAGCGGGGCGAGGAGATGGCTGCGATTGAGGCAGTGCTGCACGCCCGCCGCTCAGACCCGCGGGTTGCAGACTGGCTGGAACAGGCCGAAGCTCCGGATGAGGCTGGCGCGGCGCAGCTGCGCGAAGTCCGCCGCAGCTATGAGCGCACGCTCAAAGTGCCCGCTGATCTTGCCAAGAAGATCGCCCAAGTGACCTCTGAGGCGCAGGGCAAATGGGCTGCGGCACGCGCGGATGAAGATGTAGCCGCGTTCCTCCCAGTGCTGGAGGAAGTCGTTGCGCTGAAGCGTGAAGAAGGCCAGGCGCTGGCGGCGGGCGGTGATGTCTATGACGCCATGGTCGACGACTACGAGCAGGGCATGACCGGGGCAGGGATCGCAGAGATCTTTGATGCCATGCGCCCGGGGCTGGTCGAATTGCGTGCCAAGGTGCTGGAGAAACCTGCGCCGAAGGGGCTTGAAGGCAGCTTTGATGAAGGCGCGCAGATGAAGCTCACCCGCAAGATTGCCAAGGTCTTCGGCTACGACATGGCGCATGGCCGCGTCGACAAGGCGGTGCATCCGTTCAGCTCAGGCTCGGGCCTGGATGTGCGGATCACCACGCGGACCAGCGAAAATGATCCGTTCAACTGCTTCTACTCGACAATTCACGAGGTCGGCCACGGCGCTTATGAGCAGAATATCAGCCGTGATTATTTGCTGACCCCGCTGGGCCGCGGCGTGTCCATGGGCGTGCACGAAAGCCAGAGCCGGATTTATGAAAACCAGATCGGCCGCAGCCGGGCGTTCACCGGATGGCTGTTTGAAGAGATGAAAGCGGCCTTTGGCGAATTCGGCATCGCGGACGCGGATGCTTTCTATGCTGCCGTGAACACGGTGCACAAAGGCTATATCCGCACCGAGGCGGACGAGCTGCAGTATAACCTCCACATCATGCTGCGGTTTGGCCTGGAGCGGGCTCTGATGAGCGGCGATCTGCAGGTGAGGGACCTGGAGGCGGCCTGGAATGACCGGTTCTTGGCGGACTTCGGTTATGCGGTCGACAAGCCGTCCAATGGCTGCCTGCAGGATGTTCACTGGTCGGTGGGGCTGTTCGGCTACTTCCCGACTTACAGCCTTGGCAATGTCTATGCAGGCTGCCTGTACCAGGCGCTGCGCCGGGATGTTCCGGGACTGGACGCGCAACTGGCCACAGGTGATACCACTGGTGCGACCACCTGGCTGAAGGAAAACCTGCAGCAGCATGGCGGTTTGCGCAACCCGCGCAAGACCATCATTCATGCCGCCGGCATGGAGCCGGGACACGCGCCGTTGCTGGCCTATCTGGAAGAAAAGTTCAGCCTGATTTACGGCCTCTGATCCGAGCGCCGGTCCGGCTCCGGGGCGGTGAAAAATCCGCTGCCCCGGAAATGCCGCATTTTAAGTATACTCTCGGTCTCACATGGGGATGTGAGTAAGAGAGTAACGTGATGCATACAGCCGTAGCATATCTGATTTTTGCCAGCTTCGTGCTGGCGCCAACCCTGATCTGAGGGCACCTTCCTCAGATCAGTGCCATTCGTTCCGCCCGCTCAGGATCGGGGAAGGGGCGGTAGAGGCCGATTTCGGCCTTTGCGATCAAGGCGGAGACGTTTGAGTAGAGCCTCTCTACCTCTTCGTCATGCTCGCCCAGCACCCGGAACGCCTGATCCAGCTGGGTCATGTCCTCAAACTCGACTTCCAGCAGAAAGTCGCGGCAGCTGTCGCTGGCGAGGTTCAGCTTGCGCCGCATAAGGCGCCAGTCCAGAACGACGTTGCGCTCCTGCAGATAGCCCATCCATTGGCCAACCGCGCTGGCAAAGCTCAGCGCCTTAGCCTCGTGATGCAAATCGATGGAGCAATGGTAGAGGTTCATTACAGGTCCCCTTGAAAAATCAACTCAAAGGGTAGTCTGGCAAAGAAAGATTAGGCATCCGTTAAACAAGAAACGCCGCCCCCATGGGGACGGCGCTTTTCAATTACGCGGGGACGAAAGGTTTAGCTTTCTTCTTCCTCATCGCCGTTCTCGGCGATCCAGGCAACCGAAACAACTTCCTCGCTCTTGCCGGTGTTGAACACCCGGACACCGCCGGCTGAGCGGGAGCGGAAGGAAATGCCGTCAACCGGCACCCGGATCGACTGCCCCTTGGAGGTTGCCAGCATGATCTGGTCATCCATTTCCACCGGGAAGGAGGCCACGATTTCGCCGCCGCGCATCGCCTTGTCCATCGCGGTGACGCCCATGCCGCCACGGCCGCGAACAGGGTAGTCATGCGACGACGACAGTTTGCCCGAGCCGCCTGCGGTGATGGTCAGGATCAGGTTTTCAGCTGCCGACATCTCTGAATAGAGCTCGGTGGAGAAGTTCGGATCCTCAACCGCATCCTCGTCCGAAGCCTCGGCATCGTCGGTCAGACCGGCCATGGCACGGCGCATCTTGAGGTAGGCGGTGCGCTGCTCCGGCGTGTATTTGGAGTGGCGGATGACCGACATCGAGACAACGCTGTCCTCGCCGGTCAGCTTGATGCCGCGGACGCCGGTCGACTCGCGCGAGTTGAAGACGCGTACGTCGGTGGAGCGGAAACGGATCGCGCGGCCGGAGTTGGTAAACAGCATCACGTCGTCGTCTTCCGAACAGATGCGCACATTCACCAGTTGCACCGAGCCGTCCTCGGGCAGTTTCATTGCGATCTTGCCGTTGCGGCGGACATTGGTGAAGTCCGACAGCCGGTTGCGGCGCACGTCGCCGCCAGAGGTCGCAAAGACCACCTGCAGGTTTTCCCATTCCTCATCCGGCACATCGACCGGCATGATGGCGGCGATGGATACGCCTGTGGGGATCGGCAGGATGTTGACGATCGCCTTGCCCTTGGAGGTGCGGCCGCCCTGCGGCAGGCGCCAGGTCTTGAGCTTGTAGACCATGCCGTCGGTGGTAAAGAACAACAGCTGCGTATGGGTATTGGCCACAAAGAGGGTGGTGATCACATCCTCTTCCTTGGTCTGCATCCCCGACACGCCCTTGCCGCCGCGCTTCTGGGCGCGGAAATCGGCCAGCGGGGTGCGCTTGATGTAGCCGCCGGAGGTCACGGTCACCACCATGTCCTCGCGCTCGATCAGGTCCTCGTCCTCCATGTCGCCGGACCAGTCGACGATCTGGGTGCGGCGCGGCACGGCGAAGTTGTCGCGCACTTCGCGCAGCTCGTCGCCGATGATGCCCATGATGCGCTCGCGCGAGGACAGGATTTCCAGGTATTCCTTGATCTTGGCCGCCAGTTCTTCCAGTTCGTCGGTGACTTCTTTGACGCCGATCTGGGTCAGGCGCTGCAGGCGCAGTTCCAAGATCGCGCGGGCCTGGGTCTCGGACAGGTTATAGGTCCCGTCGTCGTTCATGGTGTGGGTCGGATCGTCGATCAGGCGGATGTAATCCGCAATATCGGCAGCCGGCCAGCGGCGGGTCATCAGCTTTTCGCGCGCCTCAGCCGCGTCCGCAGAGGAGCGGATGGTAGCGACGATTTCATCGACGTTGGAGACCGCAACAGCCAGACCGCACAGGATGTGGCTGCGCTCGCGCGCCTTGCGCAGCAGATGCGCGGTACGGCGGGCGACAACATCCTCGCGGAAGTCGATGAAGGAGGTCAGGAACCGGCGCAGAGTCAGCTGCTCCGGCCGGCCGCCGTTCAGCGCCAGCATGTTGCAGCCGAAAGAGGTCTGCATCGGAGTGAAACGGTAGAGCTGGTTCAGAACCACCTCAGGCGTTGCGTCCCGCTTCAGCTCGACAACAACCCGAACACCGTTGCGGTCAGATTCATCCTGCACATGGGCGACGCCTTCGATCTTCTTCTCGCGGACTTGCTCTGCGATCTTCTCGATCATTGCGGCCTTGTTCACCTGATAGGGAATCTCATCCACAACAATGGCATAGCGGTCTTTTCTGATCTCCTCGACTCGGGTCTTGGAGCGGATGATCACACTGCCGCGGCCTTCAAGATAGGCCTTGCGGGCACCCGAGCGACCCAGCATCACACCACCGGTCGGGAAGTCCGGGCCGGGGATATAATCGATTAGCTGCTCGCTGGTCAGGTCCGGGTCTTCGATCAGCGCGAGCGTGGCGTCTACCACTTCGCCCAGATTATGCGGCGGGATGTTTGTGGCCATGCCCACGGCGATGCCGCCGGCGCCATTGACCAGCATGTTCGGGAAACGAGCCGGGAGAACAGTCGGCTCCTGGTCCTTGCCGTCGTAGTTGTCCTGAAAATCGACGGTCTCTTTTTCGATATCCGCGAGCAGCGCTGCTGCCGGCTTGTCCATGCGCACTTCGGTGTAACGCATTGCCGCCGGGTTATCGCCGTCCATCGAGCCGAAGTTGCCCTGGCCGTCCAGCAGCGGCAGCGACATCGAGAAGTCCTGTGCCATCCGCACCAGCGCGTCATAGATCGCGGAGTCGCCGTGCGGGTGATATTTACCCATCACGTCGCCAACCGGGCGGGCCGACTTGCGGTAGGCCTTGTCATGGGTGTTGCCGGATTCGTGCATGGCATAGAGAATGCGGCGGTGCACCGGTTTCAGCCCGTCGCGCAGATCGGGGATCGCGCGGCTGACGATGACCGACATCGCATAGTCGAGATACGAATTGCGCATCTCTGTCTCGATGGACACAGTGGGGCCATCGTACGCCGGGCGTTCCGGCAGGTTTTCTTCCATGTTTTCAGGAGTTTCCGGCGTATCGCTCACGTTGGATATCTGCTCTTCTTCTGAGGTCTATATCTTGTGTTTGCACCCTACCAGATACCGTATATGGGGCGCAAGCAAACAGCCCCCAAGCAAGGCAACAAGGCGTTCACGCAAGGGTAACGCACTGTTTTTGCGGAAATTAACGAATTGAAGCCTAGCATTAGGGAGAGGGGGCAAGAATTGGAGGCTGAAAATGGAGAGCAGCGAAACCGAGCTGATGCTGAAAGGATACGGGCTGACCACGGCGGAATTCACTTACCGGATGCCCGATTACATCCACGTCCTGAACACCTTTGTTTGGCAGGAATACGATCTGGCGCCGGATCATCCCAGGCTGTTTGAATTCATTGAGTTCTGGCAGCGCGAGATTGAAGGCCCGCTTCATTCGGTGCGGTTCACCCACCGAAAGATGATCGGACCGGGAGAGTGGCGCAACGTGGTCGGGGAATTCCAGATCCACTGACAACGGGCCCGCTGACTGGCGGGCAGTTTACCGCCACGCATAAACGGCACAGCCCGTAGATCCGCTGGAGGTGAAGCTCTGGCCGTCTGCAGCCAGGCGGCCGCGCCAGGTAACTGTGATCCCGGGAAAGTAATCCGTGCCGCTGATCTGGTGACCGTTCAGGTAAACTTCGGTGTTGGCGTTCTGGCCCAGTGAATCGCTGAGGCGGCCGTGGTATTTATTGCCGCCTGCGTGAGTGTAATGCACGGTTCCGGTGACCTTTACGACAAGCGCGCAGGTTGCCTTGAACCTCCAAGCCCCGGCCAAAAGTGCTGTTGAAGGCGGCTGCGTGGATGCGGCAACTTGGTTTGGTTTCACCTTGCACACAGTTCCTGAGTGCCCCTGCAGCTCCTCAAGCGCATGTGCGGTTCCCAAGTCATCTGCCCCCAGTTCTGACTGTGATGCAGCAAGATACGCCGCAAATGCCCGCCGGGTTCTGGGGCCTGCAATGCCGTCGGCGCGCCCGGCCTGACAGCCGATACGGTTCAGGGCTTCCTGTGTTTTAGCCATGATTTCCCTGGTGTCCGGTATAACCGGCAATGAGACCGGGGCAGACAGATCGGCCGCGACCTCCGGCTGCTCCGGCACTTCCGGATCAAGCCCCTGCCTGAGTTGCAACGCAACGGCATAGCTGTATTCGTCTTTCCGCGCGGCGTAGCGCTCGAGGAAACTGTCGAGCGCCTTAGGAGTTCCGATGGACCTGGCGATTTCAAAATCTGCGTGCATGGAGTCGGCCTGGGCCTGTACAGGGGGCGCCGCCGCGGCCGCTTGCGTGAAGTAGAATTCTCCCAGCAGTTCATCGTAATAGGCCGGGAACTGATTGTGCTGAACGGTGAGCGCCAGGTCGCGGACTTCAAGGCGCAGCCCGGAGACCAGCGGCCGCAGTTCCAGGCCGGGTTCCGACAGACGCGGCAGCAGGGCCCGGGTAAAGACCGAGTTTTCCGCGGTGTCGTCTTCGTTCAGCCGGTCCAGCGCCAGCTGCCCTGCACCGGCGGAGAAAATGACGAACGTTCCTTGCGGTGCGTTGATCCGGCCCAATCCCCTTGCAGTACCGATGCTGCGGCCCTCGCTCAGTTTGAACGGGTTGTTGCGGCAGGCGTCGATGATCGCGATTGCTGACCGGGCCCCGGTCTTGCGAATCCTGTCGAGAAGCGCCGATAGAGCGATTGACTCGGATTTCACAAAGTCGCTGCCACCCGCGCCGGGAGCCGCAATATCTGCTGGAAGAAGGTAGTTTTCGCCTTCGATTTCAATGCCATGCCCGGCGAAGAACACAAAGGCTGTGTCTCCTGGTTCCAGCCGGGACGTGAATTCTGATATCTTCCGGTTCAACCCGCGCCGGTCCTGATCCAGCGCCTCCACCAGGGTAAATCCCAGCTCATTCAGCTTGGCGCCGATGGCCTTGGCGTCTGCCCGCGCTTTGGTCAGGGCGGGCACATCCGTATAGCTGTCGATACCGATAACCAAAGCCAGCCGGTTTTGCGCGGCGGCGGAAAGCGGGAGAAGGCAGAAAAACAAGATACTGAGAAAACGCATCACGCACACCTGGCAGAACAAACGGCTTACACGGCCGTTCTACCATGAATAGTCCAATGATGGCCGGGAACCAGCGGTTTTCCTGGAATTTCTCCTCAGGCCGAGCAGCTGGCGCCTCCCAGAACGCAGAACTTGGCGCAATGCGGATGGTTCAGCTGCACCGGGCGCTCGGCCTCGGCCAGAGTTTCCCCCATCTCGAATTCCGGCGCATAGGGCAGCAGCGTGCAGGCCAGGACTGCAGGGCTTTCCGCACCTTTGCGTTTCACCACCATCCGGGAAGACGCGCACATGACGCTGTCCGGGCTCTTGTTCAGGATGCCCCAGCAAGCAGTTGTAATCTCAGGCACTTCCACGCTTTCGTCCATTTCCGGGAACAGCACGGTCTGGCCTGGATTTTCCGCGTCTATGGCAAAGCCATTGGCGGAAAACAGCGCGGCATACCCGTTGCGGGCTTCTGCTTCGCTTTCTCCCCAAACGGTGCGGCCTGCCACAGCCATCTGAAAACCGTAGTCCCGCAGCCATTCCATGCCTTCGATGGTCTTGGCAAAACTGCCGGCGCCGCGTTCTTTGTCGTGCAAGGCTTCACTGTGGTGGTCGACGGATATCCGTAACGTCAGCTTATCTGCAAAGTCATCGCGAAGGCTCAGCAGGCCTGCCTTGACCGTTTTGCGCATCATCGGGCGCATGGCGTTGGTCAGGATCAGCACCTCAAAACCGCGCTCCAGCGCTGCGCGAGCCATCCCGATCATCTCGGGGTTCATGAAGGGTTCGCCGCCAGTAAAGCCGATCTCTCGGACCGGCCAGTTCCGTTCGGCAAGCTGATCAAGGTAGCGGCGGACTTCGGCTTCGGTCAGGTAGACAAGCGCATCATTGGTCGGCGAGCTGAGGATGTAGCAATTGCTGCATTCGATATTGCACAAAGTGCCGGTGTTGAACCAAAGAGTTTCCGGATTGCTGAGCGGCACCGAGGCGCGTTCCTGACCATTGGCCGTCACAAAGGCGTCTTGAAACTTGCCTAGGTTCGCGACGGGTTTTTGCAGGTCTTTCATGCGGATGTCCTTTGGGGCAGTTCCTTTCGCCGGAAGCTACCTTATACTGGGCAGGAAATGAAAGCAGCCGGGCAGGCACATGACAGGGATGTGAGCGGCAGTGTGCCGCCTCTGCACCGGACAAACGCGGGAAGAAAGAGAAATGGTTTCGCGAGTCATACCGGTCGAACCGTTTGACCTGGTGGTCTTTGGCGGCACAGGCGATCTTGCGCAGCGCAAGATTCTGCCGGCGCTGTTCCGCCGCCATTGTGCGGGCCAGCTGCCGGGCGGCGAGCGGATTATCGGTGCTGCGCGCACCGCGCTCAGCGATGCCGAGTACCGGACAATCGTCGCTGAAGCCATTCGCATGCACGCCGGCCCAAAGGCCTGCGGCGGCGGGGCGCTGGAGGCGTTTCTTGAACGGGTCAGCTATGTGGCGCTGGATGCCAAGGGCGATGACGGCTGGGGGGCGCTTTGCTCGCAGCTGCAGTCGCCTGGCCAGGCGTCTGTCCGAATCTTTTATTTCTCGGTCGGGCCTGGCTTGTTCGGACCGCTGGCCGAACGGCTTCAACGGCACGGGCTTGTCAGTTCAGACACCCGGATTGTGGTGGAAAAACCGTTCGGCCGCGATCTGGAGACCGCACGCGAGCTGAACAGGACCCTGGCCAGCCACTTTGACGAGGGGCAGATCTACCGGATCGACCATTACCTCGGCAAAGAAACAGTACAGAACCTGATGGCGGTCCGCTTTGGCAACATGCTGTTTGAGCCTTTGTGGAACAGCCAGTATGTCGACCACATTCAGATCACTGTGGCGGAAACTGTCGGTGTTGAGGGCCGCGAGGAGTATTATGAACGCGCGGGAGCCATGCGCGACATGATGCAGAACCACTTGATGCAGCTGCTGTGCCTGATTGCTATGGAGCCGCCTGCCAAGTTCGATCCGGACGCGGTGCGCGATGAAAAGCTGAAGGTGATCCGCGCCCTGGATCCGGTCGAACCGCACCATATCGTGCGCGGCCAGTATCAGGCGCGTCTGGACCCAGAGGACCCGCATCCCTCTTACCGCGGCCTGGTCAGCAATCCGCGCAGCACCTCCGAGAGCTACGTGGCGCTGAAGGCGCATATCAGCAACTGGCGGTGGGCAGGGACGCCGTTTTACCTGCGTACGGGCAAGCGTCTGGTTAACCGGTCTTCGGTGATCAATGTGATGTTCAAGGACGCGCCGCACTCGATCTTTGGCGCCGAGGCCGGGCGCCACGCCAATCATTTGAAGATCCGGCTGCAGCCGAACGAAGGTATCACGCTGAGTGTAACTATCAAGGAACCGGGGCAAGGCGGCATGCGGCTCGTGGATGTGCCCTTGGACATGAGTTTCGCCGAAGCGCTTGGGCCGGAAGGCGGGGATCCGCCGGATGCCTATGAGCGTCTCATCATGGATGTTGTGCGTGGCAACCAGACGTTGTTTATGCGCGGAGACGAGGTCGAGGCGGCCTGGGCCTGGACAGATCCGGTGATTGCGGGCTGGAAGTCCCGAGGAGATGTGCCTAAACCCTATGAAAGCGGCAGCACCGGACCCGGGGATGCCGATTTGCTGATGCGCCGGGATGGGCGTGAATGGAGAGGGATAAACCCATGAAATTCAACGAATACCCTGATCAGGACATGCTGGCCATCGAAGTCGCGAATGAAATTGCCGGCGATCTGAAGACTCATCTCTTCCATCACGACACAGCCTCGTTTGCGGTCGCGGGCGGAACCACTCCGGGAATGATATTTGATGATTTATGCGCTGCGGACCTCGAATGGGACCGTGTGCATGTGTTGGCAACTGATGAGCGCTGGGTGCCAGCGGACAGCGAGCGTTCGAACGCGCGGATGATCCGCGATAGGCTGTTGCAGAACCGGGCCTCCGCGGCCGGCTTCTTGCCCTTCCATATCCCTCAACGTGAGCCCGAAGACGTGCTGGCAGAACTGGAAAGCCAGGTTGCACCGCAGTTGCCGCTGTCTGTTCTGCTGCTGGGAATGGGTGAGGACATGCACACCGCATCGTTGTTCCCGGGCGCAGAAGGGATCGAAGCCGCATTGGCGGCTGATGCGCCGGTTCTTGCAGTGATGCGGCCCGACAGCCAGCCAGAAGCAAGGGTCAGCCTCACAGCCCGGGTGCTGGACGCCGCAATTGCCAAGCATTTGGTGATTTTCGGCGCCGCCAAACGCAAGACGCTGGAGCAGGCCTTGGCCATGCCGCCGGAAAACGCACCGATTCAGGCAGTTCTGTCCGAGGTTTCCGTCCATTGGGCGCCTTGAATTCAGGAAAGACACATATGTTCACGGCATTGAAAACGCTGCATGCAGAGCAGTGCAGCGGCAGTATTTCCGAGTTGTTCGAGAACGACCCGCAGCGTGCGGAAGCGTTCAGCGTGCGGTCGGGCTCTCTGTTGTTCGACTATTCGAAAACCCGGATCACCCGGGAGGTGCGGGCGGCTTTGACTGGCTTGTGCCAGGAGCGTGATGTGGCGGGCAGGCGGGAGGCCATGTTCACTGGTGGCCTGATCAATGAAACCGAGCAGCGCGCCGTATTGCACACGGCTTTGCGCGATCCGGACGGACCAGAGATGATGGTTGAAGGCCAGGATGTCCGGGCGCCGCTGCGCCGTACCCTGGAGCGGATGGAAGCTTTGGCGGACCGGGTGCGCTCCGGCACCCTGGCTGGTCCCGGCGGGGCTTTTACCGATGTTGTCAATATCGGTATCGGCGGTTCGGACCTGGGGCCGGTCATGGCGGCCTTGGCTTTGGCGCCGTATCACGACGGTCCGCGCTGCCATTTTGTCTCGAACGTGGACGGCGCCCACATTCACGACATCCTGCAACGGATTGATCCTAAAACCACTTTGGTCATCGTGGCCTCCAAGACCTTTACCACAGTTGAAACCATGACCAACGCTGCCACAGCCCGGCGCTGGATTGAGGCTGCGGGCGGCGATCCGGCACGGCAATTTCTGGCCTTGTCCACTGACGAGGAAGAAACCGGCGCCTTTGGAATCCCGCGCGAGCATGTTTTCGGTTTCGAGGACTGGGTGGGCGGCCGCTACTCAGTTTGGGGTCCGATCGGGCTGAGCGTGATGTTGGCGGTAGGTCCGGAAAACTTCCGGGCCTTCCTGGCGGGCGGCAAGGCAATGGACGAACATTTCCGGACCGCCCCTTGGGAGCAGAACATGCCGGTGATGCTGGCGCTGACCGGGATCTGGCACAATCAGGTCTGCGGGTATCCGACACGGGCAGTCCTGCCGTATGATCAGCGGCTGCGGCGTCTTCCGGCCTACTTGCAGCAGCTGGAAATGGAATCGAACGGCAAGTCAGTGGCGATGGACGGTGCTCCGCTGCCCTATGGCTCCGGGCCGGTGGTTTGGGGCGAGCCGGGCACAAACGGCCAGCATGCATTCTATCAGCTTCTGCATCAGGGAACTTCGGTGGTACCGGCCGAGTTCCTGGTGGCAGCCAAAGGGCACGAATCGGAATTGGCGCAGCACCACCGGCTGCTAGTGGTAAATTGCCTGGCGCAGTCAGAGGCGCTGATGCGCGGCCGCAGCCTGGCCGAGGCCCGGAAGCTGATGCAGGATGCCGACTATGAGGGCAGTGAGCTGGAGCGGCAGGCCCGGCACCGGGTATTCCCGGGCAACCGGCCCTCCACAACGCTGATCTACCCGCAGCTTACGCCTTTCATCCTGGGCCAGATCATTGCGCTTTATGAGCACCGGGTTTTCACCGAAGGTGTTGTGCTTGGGATCAACTCTTTTGACCAATGGGGGGTCGAACTGGGCAAGGAACTGGCGGATTCCCTGATCCCTTTGCTGGCTGGAGACGCGCCCGCAGACGATAAGGACGGTTCAACCCGTGCATTGCTGAGGTTCGCGCGGCAGGAAGAGCGGGATTAAGGGCGGCAAACCGTTGCCGGCTCCAAGGCGGCTTCTGTTGGTTCCTGCATACTGAGCCTGAAGGCTGCTGCACCTGCGTGCCCGCAATCACGGGTCTTTTGATCACTATCGCGGTCCCGCGGTTACAGACGCTTCGTGCTTCTTGGCGGTGATGACTTCGTGATTAAAGGCGAAGGGTTTGCCTGCTGAGGCGGCATTTTCTGAGCTCAAAATTCCGAAAGCCGGGTGAGTGTTTTCTGCAGGAGTGTGGCTGCGGCCGGGGTACTGCTCGCGAATTAGGCGGCAAGTTTGAAACGCTTACCGAGAAACCGGCATCTCACAGTCATCAAATGTTCAAAAATGGCGCCGGCAGACGGGAAAATGCCGCGCATTGCCTTTCGCCTGCCGCAAAAGCCCATATGCTCCGCCTAAATTGCGGAATGAGAAGGCCACAGGCATGACTGACGAACCCCTCGTTGTGTTTACCCCCTCCGGCAAGCGCGGGCATTTCCCCGTGGGCACGCCGATCCTTACTGCCGCCCGCCAGCTTGGGGTCGACCTCGACTCGGTTTGCGGCGGCCGCGGCATCTGCTCGAAATGCCAGATCACACCGTCTTACGGCGAATTCCCCAAGCACGGGGTGACTGTCCAGGAAGGCGCGCTGAGCGAGTGGAACAAGGTTGAGCAGCGCTACAAGGATAAGCGCGGCCTGATTGATGGCCGCCGTCTGGGCTGCCAGGCGACGATCCAGGGCGACATCGTTGTGGATGTGCCGCCGGAAAGTCAGGTGCACCGCCAGGTGGTGCGCAAGCGCGCCGAAGCCCGCGACATCACCATGAACCCCTCCACCCGGCTGTTCTACGTCGAGGTGGAAGAGCCCGACATGCACAAGCCCTCGGGCGACATGGAACGGCTGATCGAGGCGCTGGAAACTCAGTGGGACCTCAAGGGCGTCAAGACTGACCTGCATATCCTGCAGTGCCTGCAGCCTGCACTGCGCAAAGGCGGCTGGAAGGTCACCGTTGCCGTGCATCTGGGCGATGAAAGCCACCCGCCCAAGATCATGCACATCTGGCCGGGCTACTACGAAGGCACCGTTTACGGCCTGGCGGTTGACCTGGGCTCCACCACCATTGCGGCTCATCTGTGCGATCTGAAAACGGGCGAGGTCGTGGCCTCCTCGGGTATCATGAACCCGCAGATCCGCTTTGGCGAAGACCTGATGAGCCGGGTCAGCTACTCGATGATGAACAAGGGCGGCGATGTCGAGATGACCAACGCCGTGCGCGAAGGCATGAACGCGCTGTTCACCCAGATCGCCTCGGAAGCGGAGATCGACAAGGCGCTGATCGTCGACGCAGTGTTTGTCTGCAACCCGGTGATGCACCATCTGTTCCTAGGCATCGACCCGTTCGAGCTGGGCCAGGCGCCTTTTGCACTCGGCACCTCCAACGCGCTGGCGCTGCGGGCTGTTGAACTTGATCTGAACATCCACCCGGCCGCCCGGGTTTACCTGCTGCCCTGTATCGCCGGTCACGTGGGCGCTGATGCCGCTGCGGTGGCCTTGTCCGAGGCTCCTGACAAATCCGAAGACCTGGTTCTGGTGGTTGACGTTGGCACCAACGCCGAAATCCTGCTGGGCAACAAGGAAAAGGTGCTGGCCTGTTCCTCGCCCACCGGCCCGGCGTTCGAAGGTGCCCAGATCTCCAGCGGCCAGCGTGCGGCCCCAGGCGCCATCGAGCGCGTCGAGATCAATCCCGAGACCAAAGAGCCCCGCTTCCGCGTGATCGGCTCGGAAATCTGGTCGGACGAGGACGGCTTTGCCGCCTCCATCGCCACAACCGGCATCACCGGCATTTGCGGCTCGGGCATCATCGAGGCGATTGCCGAGATGCGCCTGGCCGGAGTGCTGGATGCTTCCGGCCTGATCGGCTCAGCTGAGCAGACCGGCTCTGCCCGCTGCATCCAGGACGGGCGGACCAACGCCTACCTGCTGTGGGATGGCTCCGCCGAGGGCGGCCCGACCATCACCGTGACCAACCCCGATATCCGGGCAATCCAAATGGCCAAGGCCGCGCTGTATTCCGGTGCGCGGCTGCTGATGGACAAGTTCGGAGTCGAGAAAGTGGACCGTGTGGTGCTGGCCGGCGCCTTTGGTGCCCATATCTCGGCCAAACACGCAATGGTTCTGGGCATGATTCCCGATTGCGTTCTGGACAAGGTCACCTCGGCCGGTAACGCCGCGGGAACCGGTGCCCGCATCGCGCTGCTGAACACCGAAGCGCGCGGCGAGATCGAGGAAACCGTCCGCAATATCGAGAAGATCGAAACCGCCGTGGAACCGCGCTTCCAGGAGCATTTTGTAAATGCGTCCGCGATCCCGAACTCGGCCGATCCGTTCCCGATTCTGGAAACGGTGGTCAGCCTGCCGCAGGTGAACTTCAACACTGGCGGCGGTGACAGCGAAGGCGCTGGCGGAGGCCGCCGCCGCCGCCGCCGCGGCTGATCCCGGCGTTTCAAAATTCCGCTGCAGCGCCCTTGACCTCATCGGCGCTGCAGCATACTCCTGCTCTCCGCAGGCGGGTATGATGTAATGGTAGCCTGTCAGCTTCCCAAGCTGAACGCGCGGGTTCGATTCCCGCTACCCGCTCCACTTCCTAACATTCTGATTTTACAGTGACTGCACCGGTTGCACCGTAGGCGGGCTAGGCTTCCTTTGCCTGCGCTTGTTCTCCGGCCGCCTGCCGGTTCTCAATGGCTTCGAGCCAGGAAAGGATCTCGGCCCGGTTGCCATCCAGCCGAGGGGCGGGAGCACGGGTTCCCGGATCCGGCAAGCCGCTGATCTTGATTGGATTTCCGGCGGCGGTATAGGCGGGCTTTCCATCCGGACCGAGTACATCAATCACCATGTTGCGGGCCAGGATCTGAGGGTCCTGCATGGCTTGGTCCACGGATTGTATCGGCCCGGTGGGAATGCCCGCTGCTTTGAGAAGGGAGATCCAGTGGTCCCGGTTCTGTTCCAAAGTCACCACTTCGATCAGGCGCTTCAAGAGCCGGGCATTGTCGCAGCGCGCCGCATTGGTGGCAAAGCGGGGATCGCCCGCCAAGGGAAGCCGAAGCGCATCGCAGAGCCGGGCAAACAAGGCGTCGTTGCCTGCCGCTATGACAAACAGGCCATCCGATGCGTGAAAAGTCTCGAAAGGAGTGATCGACGGGTGCCGCGCGCCGGATGGCTGCGGCGCTTTGCCGGTAACCGAGGTTATCGCCACGGCATGTTCCAGCAGTGCAATCTGGCTGTCGAGCATGGCAACGTCGACAAAGCTGCCCTTACCGGTCTTCTGAAGCTCAATGAGCGCTGCCAGAATGCCGTGGCCCAGGAACATGCCGGCGGCGATATCCCCGATTGAGGCGCCAACCCGGACTGGCTCGCGGTTCTTTTCACCGGTGATCGACATAATGCCGCCGCGTGCTTGAACCACCATGTCGTAGGCCGGTTCAAGCATATCCGGCCCGCAGTGCCCGAACCCGGACACCGCACCATAAATCAGCCTGGGATACTTCGCATGCAACTCCTCCCAGCCATAACCGAGGCGCTTCATCACTCCTGGGCGGTAATTTTCAAGCAGCACGTCAGCCTGCTGCAAGAGCCGTTCGAAAACTCCGCGGTCCCCGGGTTCTTTCAAATCCAGCGTTATGCTTTTCTTGCCATGGTTTATGGTAGCGAAATAGGCGCTTTCTCCGTTCTTGAACGGCGGGAAGCTGCGGGTGTCATCGCCTTCGCCGGGGCGTTCGACCTTGATCACTTTGGCCCCCAGATCCGACAGGATCATCGAGCAGTAGGGGCCTGCCAGCACATGGGTCAGATCCAGAATGGTGATGTCTTCCAAGGGGTCAGGCATGGCGTGTTCCTGAAACGTTTGCTTTGATTTCCTGATAAAGGGCTTCATGCGCCGGGCCTTGACCCAGATCAGCCACGCAAAAGAAGTTTTCTGCACTGCAGGAATTCTGGCCCGGGGCTCTTTTCCCCCGGCACGAACTGTGCCATAGGGTCACCGCCAAACGGGGTTATGCATGGGGATGACAAATGCAGATTCGTGAGGCTCTCACCTTTGATGACGTTCTTCTGGTGCCGGGCGCGTCCAGCGTGCTGCCCAACACCGCGGATACCCGCACCCGGGTGACCCGGTCGGTGTCGCTGAACATCCCGCTGCTGAGCTCGGCAATGGACACTGTGACCGAGGCGCGGATGGCGATTGCGATGGCGCAGGCCGGCGGCATGGGCGTAATTCACAAGAATCTGGACGCCGAGGAGCAGGCCCGCCAGGTACGCCGGGTCAAGCGCTTTGTCTCAGGGATCGTCTACAATCCGATCACCCTGACCGCAGACCAGACCTTGGCTGACGCCAAGGCACTGCAGGAACGCTACCGGGTGACCGGTTTCCCGGTGGTCGACGGTTCGGGCCGTGTTCTGGGCATTGTGACCAACCGTGACATGCGTTTTGCCTCCGATGACAGCACGCCGGTTTCGGTGATGATGACCTCCGACAACCTGGCGATGCTGCAAGAGCCGGCCGATCTGGAGGAAGCCAAGTCGCTGATGAAGGCGCGCCGGATCGAGAAGCTGCTGGTGACTGATGGCGAGGGCAAGCTGACAGGTTTGCTGACCCTGAAGGACACCGAGCAAGCGGTTCTGAACCCCACCGCCTGCAAGGACGAGCTGGGCCGTCTGCGGGTGGCTGCTGCCAGCTCGGTCGGCGACAGCGGCTTTGCCCGCTCCAAGGCGCTGATCGACGCCGGTGTTGACATCGTCGTGGTGGATACCGCGCACGGCCACTCCGCAGGGGTGATTGAGGCCGTGAAGCGGGTGAAAGCTCTGTCCAGCTCGGTTCAAGTGATCGCAGGCAACGTGGCGACTGGTGAGGCCACTAAGGCGCTGATCGACGCAGGCGCGGATGCTGTGAAGGTCGGCATCGGCCCGGGTTCGATCTGCACCACCCGCATGGTGGCTGGCGTCGGCGTGCCGCAGCTGACCGCGATCATGGATTGCGCCGCAGCGGCTGGCGACATTCCGGTGATTGCGGATGGCGGCATCAAGTTCTCAGGCGATTTCGCCAAAGCAATCGCAGCGGGTGCCTCCTGCGCCATGGTCGGCTCGATGATTGCCGGCACCGATGAAAGCCCGGGAGAGGTGATCCTGTATCAGGGCCGTTCCTTCAAATCCTACCGCGGCATGGGCTCGATGGGCGCAATGGCGCGCGGTTCGGCAGACCGGTATTTCCAGAAAGACGCCGCCAGCGACAAGCTGGTGCCTGAGGGGATCGAAGGCCAGGTGCCCTACAAAGGCGGCGCCAGCGCCGTGATCCACCAGCTGGTGGGCGGCCTGCGTGCGGCGATGGGCTATACCGGCTGCGCCACCGTCGATGAGATGCGCAAGAACTGCAACTTCGTCCGCATCACCGGCGCGGGTCTCAAGGAAAGCCACGTGCACGACGTGCAGATCACCCGCGAAGCGCCGAACTACCGGGTGGGCTAAATCCATGATGGCTGCTTGTATGAATGGGGCAGGGGCATGACCCCCGCCGCCCGCCTGCAGGCGGCCATTGAAATCCTTGATCAGGTGCTGGCCGGCGAACCTGCCGAGAAGGCGCTGACGTCCTGGGGACGCAAAAGCCGCTATGCCGGGTCCAAGGACCGCGCAGCGGTGCGCGACCATGTGTTCACTGCCCTGCGCTGCCTGCGCTCGCACGCGGCGCTTGGCGGCACCCGCAGCGGGCGGGGATTGATCCTGGGCGCCTTGCGGGAGAGCGGTCAGGATCCTGACGAAGTGTTTTCCGGTCAAGGGCATGCACCCTCGCGCTTAAGCGCAGAAGAACGCCAGCCGGCTTCCGCTCCGGAAGGCGTGGAGGCGCTTGATATCCCTGATTGGCTGTGGCCGGATTTCAGCACCAGCCTTGGCGGCAATGCCGAGGCTGCGGCGCGGGCTTTGCGCGACCGGGCCCCCGTGTTTCTGCGGGTGAATACCGGCAAAGGTACTTTGCCGGATGCGCAGCGGGCTTTGGCAGCTGAAGGTATCACCACTGAGCCGCATGACGCTGCGGCGACGGCTCTTCAGGTCACCGGCGGCGCCCGCAAGCTGCGCAATGCTGCTCCTTACGCGGACGGGCTCGTCGAACTGCAGGATGCTGCAAGCCAGGCTGTGGTGGAGCGGCTGCCGCTCCGGGATGGCATGAAGGTGCTGGACTATTGCGCAGGCGGTGGCGGCAAAAGCCTGGCCATGGCAGCCCGGGCAAATATCCGTGTGTTTGCACATGACGCCGATCCCCGGCGCATGAAGGATTTGCCGGAGCGCGCAGCGCGTGCGGGTGTCAATGTCACGCTGCTGCAAACGGAGGCGCTTGAAACCCGTGCGCCCTTTGACACGGTTCTCTGTGATGTGCCTTGTTCCGGTTCCGGGTCCTGGCGGCGGGCGCCCGAAGGTAAATGGCAGCTGACCCGCGAAAAACTGCAGGAATTGCAACGGGTCCAGGCAGGGATCTTGCGCAAGGCGGCGGCGCTGACGGCGCCTGGCGGGGTCTTGGCCTATGCCACTTGTTCGATGCTGAACGGCGAAAACTCCGCACAAGTTCAAAGCTTTGTGCAGGAAAATCCGGAATGGTCGGTGGCAACGGAGCAAGGATGGCAAGTTCAGGACGGCACTGATGGCTTCTACGTTGCCGTGTTGACGCGCGCAAATGGCGGTTGATAGGGTCCACGCTGGAAAACCTTCGTGTTTCTTAACGTGGTTTTAACCAAAACCGCCGCGTTATGGCGGCACTGTGCACGATCGATGGAGCCGTAATGTCCGCGCGCCAAGAAACCTCTGTTCCGGAACTGCGGGTGTACGCGCCTGAACATGCAAGGCTGGCGGCGGTTCTGCTGCTGGCATTGATGCTGATGTCAGGCCCTTGGCTGCTGCCACTGCCTGATTGGATCGGCCGGGGCTTCATCATGGTGGGGCTAACCCTGATTGCGGTGGCCGTGCTGATGATTGTTCAGACCCGGGTGCGGATGAACGCGCGTTCGATGGCAGCAGAGCTGCTGACCGGTTTCATCGAGAAGGATTCAACGCCAAGCTTTGTCACGGATGATGATGGCGTGATCCATGCGTGCAATGGCGCCGCGGTGAAGCGGTTTCAGGATGCCAGCCGGGAAACCCTGGCAGGCACGCTGCGTTCGATCTTGGCGAACCCGTCGGCGGTGCTCTACCGCCTGCAAAGCCGTGCCCGCGTCGACGGTGCTGCCCGCGAGGATATTGTAACTCGGCGCGGCCATGTGCGTCTGGCGGTTCATCAAATGAACGGCGGCAGCTTTTTGTGGCGGGTTGAAGATATTCTGGACCGCGGCAGCAACGGCCGCGGTGCCGAAGCAATGCCGGTGCCGATGATAACCGTTGGCCGCACTGGTGCAGTCCTGTTCATGAACGAAGCGGCCCGCAGCCTGATTGGCGAACGGGTGAAGTCCACCGACCGCCTGTTCCCTTCCTTGCCTGTGCTGCCGGGTCAGATCAACACGCTCAGCACCCGGAACGGACCGGTTCAGGTGCTTGTCAGCGAGAAGAACCGCACCCAGGGCCGCAGCGAGCTGTTCCTGATGGAGGTTGATGAAACCGGCTTTGATTCCGCCCAGGCTGGTCTGGAGGCACTGCCTGTTCCCTTCCTCAAAGTGGCGCCGACAGGCGAGATCCTGACGACCAACCGGATGGCGCTGCGCCTTCTGGGCGTCGAGAGCTGCGCCAATCTGAAACTTGGCCAGCTGATGGAGGGGCTTGGCCGCCCGATGTCCGATTGGCTGCGTGATACTGCTGACGGGCTGGCGCCGAACAAATCTGAGTTCCTCCGGCTGTCGCGTTCTGACAAGGAAGTGTTTGTTCAGGTCACACTCACCCGCGTGGTGGAAGAGGGGACGCCGGTTCTGATTGCAGTCCTGAATGACGCCACCGAGCTGAAAACGCTGGAAGCCCAGTTTGTGCAAAGCCAGAAAATGCAGGCAATCGGTCAGCTTGCAGGCGGCGTTGCGCATGACTTTAACAATCTACTGACAGCGATTTCGGGCCATTGCGACCTGCTTTTGCTGCGCCATGACCAAGGCGACCCGGACTATGGCGATCTGATCCAGATTCACGAGAATGCCAACCGTGCGGCCTCCTTGGTCAGCCAGCTGCTGGCGTTCTCGCGCAAGCAAACACTGCAGCCTGAAGTGCTGGATGTGCGGGATACGCTGTCGGATCTGACACATCTGCTCAACCGCCTGGTTGGCGAGAAGGTGACCCTGACACTCAGCCACGACCCGGTAATGAAAGCGATCCGCGCCGACAAGCGGCAGCTGGAACAGGTGCTGATGAACCTCGTGGTGAACGCGCGCGATGCGATGCCCCAGGGCGGTGAAATCCGGGTGGAGACCGAAGTGATTTCGCTGGACAAGCCGCTGGAGCGCGACCGGGCCACGGTGCCCGCGGGGGACTGGGTGACGGTTAAGGTTTCCGACGAAGGTGTCGGGATCGCCCCTGACAAGCTTCAAAAGGTGTTTGAACCTTTCTACACCACCAAGCGCACCGGCGAAGGCACCGGGCTTGGCCTGTCCACAGCCTACGGCATCATCAAACAAACCGGCGGATACATCTTTGTGGACTCGGTCAAAGGCCACGGCACCCAGTTCACATTGTTCTTCCCTGTCTTCAAGCAGCAGGCAGAACAGGCAGTAGCAGAGAAACCTGCGAATGCAGATGACAAGGCTGCAGCCACCCAGCATGGCGAGGGCGTGGTGCTGCTGGTTGAAGACGAGGCGCCGGTGCGGGCCTTTGCCTCCCGGGCGCTGCGGATGCGCGGCTACACCGTGCTTGAGGCAGAATCCGCCGAAGATGCGCTGCGCACGTTGGAGGATCCGGGCCTCACAGTCGATGTTTTTGTAACCGACGTTGTGATGCCTGGTATGGACGGCCCCAGCTGGGTGCGCGAGGCGCTGAAAGAGCGGCCCGACACCCGGGTGGTCTTCGTCTCCGGCTATGCCGAAGGTGCCTTTGGCGAGGCTGATCCGGATGTGCCGAACTCAGTGTTCCTGCCCAAGCCGTTCTCGTTGAACCAGCTGACAGAAACGGTGCACGCGCAGCTGCACTAAAACAACAAAGCCGCCGGTTCTGGCGGCTTTGTTGTTCAGCAGGGCAGGAGGGATTCGTACAGCTCGAATTCCGCAGGCTTCTTGCGGCGATAGTGCGCTTCGGCGTCTGGGCTGAGCGTCAGGTCGCCCCTGGGGCTGACATTCTTTCGCTCAAGTTGAATGTCCTGGTCCAGACGCTGCTGCAGGAAGGCCAGCAGCGCATCCTGATCCTCGTAGCGGAACAGATGGCTGACCTTGCAGCCATTGGGTTGTGCCTCGAGGAATTTGGCCTGGCTTCCGACATTGGCAAATGCGGGCGGTTTGCCCTTGCAGTAGGCATGCAGGAACTCGTCAAAGCTTACACCTTTGGTCGAATTGGGATTGCCGTCCAGCCCGGGGCGCTGCCGGTACCTGTACCAGCTGCCCAGCCAGCTAACCGGCTCGCGCATCACCGCAACCACTTCCAGTTCGGCGCCGCAGACCTTTTCAAACATCGGCCGGACCCAGCGATTATAACGGTAAACCGGCGCGTGCTTCAGCTCCGGCGGATCGGAGATCACCATGTCCGCCCGGTTGCGCAAAGCGGCCTGAAATGCCGTTGTTCCGGTTTTGGGAACGGACAATAAAGCCAGCCGTTCCTTGAAAAATATCATCATTCCGTTAACTGCCCGGTAAAATTTTCTGCGCGGCCTTAACCGTAAACCACTCTTTAACATCCAGGCCCTGAGGTGGGTACATCAGATTTTGGGTTGCAATGTTCTCTTTTTGATCTCATAAGGAACAAGAGGTGAACAAAGCAGTGATTGCCGCACGCCCCGGTGTGTGACACATAGAAAGGGACAAGGGACTATGGCGGATCTTTTGACCATGAAAAATAAAGTGAGCGGTGACAAGCAAAAGGCGCTGGACAGCGCGCTTGCCCAGATTGAGCGGCAGTTCGGCAAGGGCTCGATCATGAAGCTTGGCGATGGCAATGCCATGCAGGAGATCGAGGCGAGTTCGACCGGTTCTCTGGGCCTGGACATCGCCTTGGGCATCGGCGGTCTGCCGATGGGCCGGATCATCGAGATTTACGGCCCGGAAAGCTCGGGCAAGACCACGCTGACGCTGCACTGCATTGCGGAACAGCAGAAAAAGGGCGGCGTCTGCGCCTTTGTTGACGCAGAACACGCGCTGGATCCGCAGTATGCGGCCAAGCTGGGCGTCGATCTGGATGAACTCTTGATCTCGCAGCCCGACACCGGCGAACAGGCTCTGGAGATCACCGATACGCTGGTGCGCTCGGGTGCGGTCAACATGGTCATCGTTGACTCGGTGGCGGCGCTGACACCGAAGTCCGAGCTAGAGGGCGACATGGGCGACAGCAACGTCGGCGTGCAGGCCCGTCTGATGAGCCAGGCAATGCGCAAGCTGACCGGCTCGATCAGCCGTTCCAAATGCATGGTGATCTTCATCAACCAGATCCGCATGAAGATCGGCGTGATGTTCGGCTCCCCGGAAACCACAACCGGCGGCAACGCGCTGAAATTCTACTCCTCCGTCCGCCTGGATATCCGCCGCATCGGCGCGATCAAGGACCGGGACGAGGTGGTTGGCAACTCGACCCGCGTGAAAGTGGTGAAGAACAAGGTTGCACCGCCCTTCAAGCAAGTGGAATTCGACATCATGTATGGCGAAGGCATCTCGAAGATGGGCGAACTTCTGGACCTCGGCGTTGCCGCAGGTGTCGTCAACAAGTCCGGCGCCTGGTTCTCTTACGGGGATGAGCGGATCGGGCAGGGGCGTGAAAACGCTAAGGTCTTCCTGCGGGAAAACCCTTCCATTGCCTATGATATCGAGGACAAGATCCGCGCCGCGCACGGGCTGGAGTTCGACCGCCCGGATGCAGGCGATGCGGACGATATCCTTGAGGCCTAAGCGCCGGAAAATCTGATCATATCTTAGAAATCCGAGGGCGCGGCGCAAGCTGCGCCCTTTTTCGTGCGGCCATGCCGTTTCCCGCAGTGGACAGCACCCCGGCTGAACGGTAAACCTGCCCGGAACGCTTAGAAAAAGCCGCAAGAGATCCCTCATATGCCGTCGCTCAACGATATCCGCTCTACCTTCCTGAACTACTTTGAGAAACAGGGCCACCAAGTGGTGGACTCCAGCCCGCTGGTGCCCCGCAACGATCCGACCCTGATGTTCACAAACTCAGGGATGGTTCAGTTCAAGAACTGTTTCACCGGGGTTGAGACCCGCGACTACAAACGCGCGACCACCTCGCAGAAATGCGTGCGTGCCGGCGGCAAGCACAACGACCTCGACAACGTTGGCTACACTGCGCGCCACCACACGTTCTTTGAGATGCTGGGGAACTTCTCCTTTGGTGACTATTTCAAGCATGAGGCAATCCCCTTTGCCTGGGAATTGATCACCAAAGAACTCGAAGTTCCGAAGGACCGGCTTTACACCACCGTCTATCACACTGACGATGAAGCCTTTGATATCTGGAAGAAGATTGGTGTGCCGGAGGACCGGATCATCCGGATCGCAACCTCCGACAACTTCTGGCAGATGGGTGATACCGGCCCTTGCGGGCCCTGCACCGAAATTTTCTATGATCACGGCGACCACATTTGGGGCGGCCCTCCGGGCTCACCGGAAGAGGACGGTGACCGGTTCATCGAAATCTGGAACCTCGTCTTCATGCAGAACGAGAAGTTCGCAGACGGCTCGATGATCGACCTGGAGATGCAGTCGATCGACACCGGCATGGGGCTGGAGCGGATCGCGGCGCTGCTGCAGGGCACCCATGACAACTACGAGACCGATCTGTTCAAGTCGCTGATTGAGGCGTCGGCCGATGTGACCAGCACTGACCCGTTTGGCGACCAGAACGTGCACCACCGGGTGATCGCGGATCACCTGCGCTCCTGCTCCTTCTTGATCGCCGAAGGCGTGCTGCCGTCGAACGAAGGCCGCGGTTACGTTCTGCGCCGCATCATGCGCCGGGCAATGCGTCATGCCTCGCTGCTGGGTGCCAAGGATCCGGTGATGCACAAGCTGGTGCCGTCGCTGGTTCAGAAAATGGGTGCTGCCTATCCGGAACTCGGCCAAGGCCAAGCGCTGATTGAGGAGACCTTTGAGCAGGAAGAAACCCGCTTCCTCAAGACCCTGGACCGCGGCTTGAAACTGCTGGATGACGCCTCTGCCGATCTGGGCAAGGGCGACGTGCTGCCGGGTGAAACCGCGTTCAAGCTGTATGACACCTACGGCTTCCCGCTTGACCTGACTCAGGATGCTCTGCGCGCCAAGGAGATCGACGTCGACACCGATGGTTTCGACGCCGCGATGAAGGAGCAGAAGGAAAAGTCGCGAGCAGGCGGCATTGGCCTGGGTGAAGCAGCGGATGTGAAAGTCTATTTCGACATCCTGGATGCGTCGGGCCCGACCGAATTCCTGGGCTATGAAACCGAAAAGGCCGAAGGCCAGATCGTGGCCATCGTCAAGGACGGCGCGCAGGTTCAGGCCGCCGCCAAGGGTGAGACGGTTCAGATCATCCTGAATCAGACTCCGTTCTATGGCGAAAGCGGCGGCCAGGTTGGCGACAGCGGTGTGCTGACCGTGGAAGGCGGCGCGGCACGCATCACCGACACCAAGAAGGTTGAGGGCTTGTTCCTGCACATTGCCGAAGTGACCGAAGGCGATATTGCGGTTGGACTGGGGGCCGCGATGGAAGTGAACCACGAACGCCGCAGCCAGATCCGCGCAAACCACTCCGCCACCCACCTGCTGCACGAGGCGCTGCGTAATGCTCTGGGTGAGCATGTGGCGCAGAAGGGCTCGCTGAATGCGGCGGACCGCCTGCGCTTCGACTTCAGCCACAACAAGGCGATGAGTGCGGATGAGCTGACAAAGGTCGGCGCGGAAGTGAATGATTTCATTCGCCAAAACACCGCTGTTTCCACCCGTATCATGACCCCGGATGACGCCCGCGAACTGGGCGCGCAGGCGCTGTTCGGTGAGAAATACGGTGAGGAAGTCCGCGTGGTCTCCATGGGACGGGCTCCGACCGGAAAGGGCCACGATGGCGACACCTATTCGATCGAGCTTTGCGGCGGCACCCATGTGAAGCAAACCGGCGACATTGGTACTTTTGTGATCTTGGGCGACAGCGCCTCGTCGGCAGGTGTGCGCCGGATCGAAGCGCTGACCGGTGCAGCCGCCTTTGCCCATCTGGAACGCGAAGCGGGCCGTATGGCGGAGATTGCCACAGCGTTGAAGGCGCAGCCTGCCGAGGTCATGGATCGTCTCAAGGCGATGATGGACGAGCGCAAGACGCTGCAGAACGAAATCTCCAACCTCAAGCAGCAGGTGGCCATGGGCGGCGGTTCTGGCGGCGGTGCTGAGGCCATAGACGTGAACGGTAAGAAGTTCCTGGCCCAGGCATTGCAGGGTGTCTCGGGGAAGGATCTGCGCGGTCTCATCGACGCCCACAAACAGAACATCGGCTCCGGTGTGATCCTGCTGATCGCCGAGGATGATGGCAAAGTAGCCGTAGCCGCGGGTGTGACTGACGATCTGACCGGCGACATTTCGGCCGTGGACATCCTGAAAGCCGCAGTGCCGGCCGTGGGCGGTAAAGGCGGCGGCGGCCGTCCTGACATGGCCCAGGGTGGCGGTAAGGACTTCTCGGGTGCTGAGGAAGCGATCAAAGCTGCCGAGGCCGTGCTGGCAGGTTGACCGTTTGGTCAAAAACCTCTTGGTCTTTCCGGCAAAAGCCTTAGGCTGCCGGAAAGATCATAACCATGGGAGGCTCCAATGCCCGCACTCTGGATTGCACATGTGACCGTCACCGACGCCGATGCCTACGGCAAATATGCCGAACTGGCAGGCCCGGCCATCGCCAAGCATGGCGGAACCTTTATCGCCCGCGGCGGGCGTTTTGTGCAGTTGGAGGGCAAAGAGCGCCCGCGCAATGTAGTGGCCAAGTTCCCAAGCGTCGATGCAGCCGTCGACTGCTACCACAGCCCCGAATACCAGGAGGCACTGAGCCACGCGCGCGGCGCCTCAGAGCGTGAGCTGATGGTGATGGAAACCTCCGAGTAATGGTCACCGCCTTTGCGGAGATGCTGAAACGCCACGCGGCCCGAGGCCGGGTGGCGTGGATCGGTTTGCGCCCTGGCCGGCGTGAGGACGTGCTGACGCCTGCTGCCGCGAATGTTTCGCTTGCGGGTCTCGAAGGAGATCACGGAAAGGAAGGCAAACGCGCGGTTACCTTGATCCAAGCCGAGCATTTGCCGGTGATTGCTTCTCTTGCTGGGCTTGACGCTGTGCAACCGGAACAACTTCGCCGCAATTTCGTGATTTCAGGCATCAACCTGGCTGCATTGCGCAAAGCCAAGCTGCAAATCGGAAGTGTGGTTTTGCAGATTTCCGGCCCTTGTCCGCCCTGTTCCAGGATGGAGGAAGTGCTGGGCCACGGCGGCTATAACGCGATGCGAGGGCATGGCGGGTGGTACGCTGAGGTGCTGCAGCCGGGCAGGGTGGCCTTGGGCGACAGCGTCAACCATCTGACTGCGGAATGACAAACGGCGGCAGATTTTTCTGCCGCCGTTTCTTGTTTATCAGGCGTTGGCCTTGGACATCCGCTTGCGCTCATGCGGGTCCAGGTAGCGCTTGCGCAGACGCACGTTGTTGGGCGTCACCTCAACCAGCTCGTCGTCGTTGATATAGGCAATTGCCTCTTCCAGCGACAACGTCATCGGGGTGGTCAGGCGCACCGCTTCGTCCGAGCCGGAGGCGCGCACGTTGGTCAGCTTCTTGCCTTTCAGCGGGTTCACTTCCAGGTCGTTGTCGCGGGAGTGTTCGCCGATGATCATGCCGGTGTAGATGTCGGCCTGAGCGCCGATCATCATCTTGCCGCGGTCTTCCAGGTTCCACAGAGCGTAGGCAACCGACTGGCCGTTTTCCATCGAGATCAGCACGCCAGCGCGGCGGCCAGGGATGGCGCCCTTGTGCGGGGCCCAGCCGTGGAACACGCGGTTCAAAACGCCGGTGCCGCGGGTGTCGGTCAGGAACTCGCCGTGATAGCCAATGAGACCGCGCGAGGGCACATGGGCGATGATACGGGTCTTGCCAGCGCCTGCGGGCTTCATCTCAACCAGCTCGCCTTTACGGGCACCGGTCAGCTTTTCGATCACCGCGCCGGAGTATTCGTCGTCCACGTCGATGGTGGCTTCCTCGATCGGCTCCATCTTCTGGCCGTCTTCCTCGCGCATGATCACCTGCGGGCGGGAGATCGATAGCTCAAACCCTTCGCGGCGCATGTTCTCGATCAGAACGCCCATTTGCAGTTCGCCGCGGCCGGAGACCTCAAAAGCCTCGCCGCCGGGGGTGTCGGCGATCTTGATGGCGACGTTGGATTCGGCCTCTTTCATCAGACGGTCGCGGATCACGCGGGACTGCACCTTTTTGCCGTCACGGCCGGCCAGAGGGCTGTCGTTGATGCCAAAAGTTACGGTGATGGTCGGCGGGTCGATCGGCTGGGCGTCCAGCGGCTCATCCACGGCCAGGGCGCAGATGGTGTCGGCCACGGTGGCCTTGGACATGCCGGCGATGGAGACGATGTCGCCTGCCTGTGCTTCTTCGATGTCCTGCTGGGCCAGACCGCGGAACGCCTGGATCTTGGTCACGCGGAACTGCTCGATCTTCTGGCCGATGCGGGAGATTGCCTGCACGGTAGCGCCGACCTTCAGGGTGCCTGTCTCGACGCGGCCGGTCAGCAGACGGCCCACAAAGGGGTCGCTGCCCAGAGTAGTTGCCAGCATGCGGAAATCGTCGTTCTGCTTCTTCACCTGCTTGGGCTCGGGCACGTGGTTCACGATCAGGTTGAACAGCGCGCTCAGGTCTTTGCGGGGGCCGTCCAGCTCATTGTCGGCCCAGCCATTGCGGCCCGAGGCATACATATGCGGGAAGTCCAGCTGGTCCTCAGTCGCGTCCAGCGAGGCAAACAGGTCAAAGCATTCATCCAGCGCGCGGTCGGGTTCGGCGTCCGGCTTGTCGACCTTGTTCAGCACCACGATCGGGCGCAGACCCAGGGCCAGCGCCTTGGAGGTCACAAACTTGGTTTGCGGCATCGGGCCTTCTGCGGCGTCGACCAGCAGCACCACGCCGTCCACCATCGACAGGATCCGTTCCACTTCGCCGCCAAAGTCGGCGTGGCCGGGGGTGTCGACGATGTTGATCCGGGTGCCGTTCCACTCGACCGAGGTCGGCTTGGCAAAAATGGTGATGCCGCGCTCGCGCTCAAGATCGTTCGAGTCCATGGCGCGTTCCGCCACAGCCTGGTTTTCGCGGAAGGCGCCGGATTGTTTCAGCAGCTCGTCAACCAGGGTTGTTTTGCCGTGGTCAACGTGAGCAATGATCGCAATGTTGCGCAAGTCCATGACGTTCGCCTTTGTAAGGAAGTTGGGCCGCGCATAGCCCGAACCCCGCACAAAGGCCAGAGGAAAACCGCCAGGAAGCTCTGCAAATGCGGATCAGTGGCCTGAGGACTTGGAAAACAGATGGATGATGATGATGCCGGACATGATCAGCACCATGCCGATGACGGCAGGCAGATCCAGCTTTTGCCCGAAGACAAAGAAGGCTATCACCGCAATCAGCAGAATGCCGAGGCCGGACCAGATTGCGTAGACGATGCCAACCGGCATGAATTTAAGGGTCAGCCCCATCATGTAGAACGAGAAAGCATAGGCGAACAGCACGATCAGAGACGGCCCCAGCTTGGTGAACTGCTGGCTGGCCTGAAGGGCCGTGGTGCCGATGGTCTCCGCCGCCACCGCAATGATCAGATAGAAGTAGTGAACCGGCATCTCTGCCTCCCTCATCCGTGCTGCGGTCTGCCCGCTGGCCTGTTCTCCCCGCCTATCCGATCTCTGCGGGCTGGGGAAGTCCTGATGCGTCACCCGCTGGCCGGATTCCGCAGGCCGCAGCAGATGAACACGTACTTGTGCGCAAGCACACTGGACTGTGATTAGGGGTATTCTTAGGAATGCGTTCCATAATTTACACGTTTTCAGGGACTGCTGTCTGCAACCCCTGCTGCTGAGAGGGACTGCCGACATGTGCCGATGGGCTGCCTACACAGGATCCGAGATCTTTCTGGAGGACATCATCTCCAAACCGGAGCATTCGCTCATTGTGCAAAGCCAGCAGGCGGTGGAGGCCAAGACTGTGACAAACGGCGACGGGTTCGGGGTTGCCTGGTATGCCCACCGGGAGGAGCCCGGGCTGTACCGGGATGTTTACCCGGCCTGGTCCGACTGCAACCTGCGCGCCGTAGGCAACCAGGTTCAATCCGGCTTGTTCCTGGCGCATGTGCGTGCTTCCACCGGCTCGGCCACCAGCCGCAACAACTGCCACCCGTTTGCGGCAGGCCGGTGGAGCTTCATGCACAACGGTCAGGTGGGCGGGTTCGAGAATTTCCGCCGCCATGCGGATATGTGCATCCCGGATGAGCTATATGAATTCCGCCGCGGTGCCACTGACAGCGAGATTTTGTTTCTGCTTGCCTTGTCCGAGGGGCTGGATACGGATCCCAAAGGTGCGCTGGAACGGGCCGTGGCCCGGATGGAGGCGCTGTCCCGCGCCCGCGGAACCACTCCGCATATGCGGCTTTCAGTGGCAATGTCGGACGGCGAACGGCTGTTTGCGGCGCGTTACTCCTCTGACCGGATCGCCCCGACTGTCTATTACCGCTGGAGTGAGTGCATGAAGGGCTGGGCCGTAGTGTCCGAACCGCTGGAGCAAAGCGGCCATGCCTGGAGCGAGTTGAAGCCCGGGGAATTCCTGACGCTGACCCGGGACCGGGCCGAAACACAGCCTTTCCGGCCGCAACTGGCCTGAAGGTTCCGGGCGCTAAAGGCGCCCGGCCTCGCGGAACCAGGGTTCTATCTTGGCCCGCACATAGGTCCAAACATCCGGCGCTCCGCGGCTGACCTTGCCGCCAACCCGGGCATCAAGCTGAGGCAGGCTGACGTTGTAGTCCACCCAGCTGCCGCCGCCGTTCAGCAGGTTGAGCAGTACTGGCTGCACCCGATCGATCGATTTGGCAAAGGCCGCATCGGGGCTTTCCGCTGCTTCGAATTCTTCCCAGGTGGCAAGCATCGGTTTGCCCTGCGCCTGGGGCAGCATGCCGAACAAACGGATTGCGGCGGCCTGTTCTTCCGCGGCCTTCGCGGCAAGCGCTTCAGCGGTGATTGCCCCGTGGATCGGCGTGTCGCCTGCGTCGATTTCCACCAGGTCATGCAAGAGCAGCATCTGAAGCACCCGGTCAACATCGACGATTTCCGCGCTGTGCTCGGCCAATACCCAGGCGTACAGCATGACATGCCAGCTGTGCTCCGCCGAGTTCTCATGCCGCGAGCCATCCCCCAGCTTGGAGGCGCGGGTGATGAGCTTCAATTTGTCCGCCTCATTCAGGAAGGGCAGGCGGGCTGTCAGCGGGCTGCAGTCGAAGCCCGTGTCTTCTTCAAGCAGCGCAAGTGCGTGATGAAAGGCTTCCGGAAGATCCTGTTCCAGCGCCGCTGCGCGGCCGCCGTGCAGGTTTTGGCGCACAACATCAATATGCCAGTCCAGCGGCTGAGCACCGTAAAGCGTCTGGAAGATCGGCTGGCAGTGGTCGACTCGCTTGGCAAACCGCGCATCGGGGCTTTCAGCGGCTTCAAACTCCTGCCATAGGGCCAGGAACCCAGAACCTTGATCGTCGGGCAGCAGGCCAAACAGACGTTCGGCAGCGGCTTGCTCGGACTTTGCAACAGCCTCCCAATCAACCTCATCGGTGATCGGATGGTCGCCAGCATCAATCTCGACCAAGTCGTGCAGCAGCAGCATCCGGATGGCGCGGAAGATATCCACCTCCGGCCCGGCAAACGGTGCCAGCACCAGCGCGTAAAGGGCCAGGTGCCAGCTGTGCTCTGCTGAGTTTTCGCAGCGACTGCAGTCGATGATCAGGTTCTGGCGCTCGATGCGGCGGAGTTTGTCGGCTTCCAGCAGGAAGGCGAACTGGGCGTCCAGCCGGGTGCTCACGTGTCGCCCTTTGCTTCAAGCTGTGCCTGCAAAGCGCTGACTTTCTTGTTGAGGAACTCGCGCGCCTTGCGTTCGGCCAGGCGCACGCGCATTTCCGTCAGGAAAGCTTCCTCAAGCGATTGGGAGGCGGCGCCAAGCACTTGGCCCACCTCCACATACAGCCGGTCTTCACCGGATGCATCCTGTACCTTGAGCGTATCGACCGCCAGTTTCTGGGCCAGCGCCTCGATAGTGTTGCTCATCAGCGGGTGTTCTCCGTCAGACGGCGCTTCACGTAATCGGTCACATCGCCGATCATCGTGTCCATATGCGGCTCCTGGAAGAAGTGGTCGGCACCCTCAATCTCGTTATGAGTGATGGTGATGCCCTTCTGCTCATGCAGCTTGCCGACCAGGCTGGCAGTATCTGCAGGCGGCGCTACGCGGTCAGCGGTGCCGTTGATGATCAGGCCCGAGGACGGGCAGGGCGCCAGGAAGGAGAAGTCGTACATATTGGCGGGCGGTGCCACCGAGATGAAGCCGGTGATCTCCGGGCGGCGCATCAACAGCTGCATGCCGATCCAGGCGCCAAAGGAGAAGCCCGCAACCCAGCAATGCTTGGAGTTGGAGTTCATCGACTGCAGGTAATCCAGCGCCGAGGCGGCATCGGACAATTCGCCTACGCCCTGGTCGTACTCGCCCTGGCTGCGGCCGACGCCGCGGAAATTGAACCGCAGAACCGTGAAGCCCATGTTGTAGAACGCATAGTGGAGGTTGTAGACCACCTTGTTGTTCATGGTGCCGCCGAACTGCGGATGCGGGTGCAGCACGATGGCGATAGGGGCGTCTTTTTCTTTTTGCGGGTGGTAGCGGCCTTCGAGGCGGCCTTCGGGTCCAGGAAAGATGACCTCGGGCATGGGCGGTTAAAATCCTACTCTCGTTGTCGGTCTGCCGGCAGAAAACTTGACGGGTTCCGTCAGGCATCTTAGAACAGTTCTAATCAGGGGCGCGGGCCAAGCCATGCACCGTCAGGCTGAGATACGCACAGTCGGTGGCAAGGTCAATGTTTTCGCACACACGGGCCCGTTTCGAGGGGTAAATTATGAAGCTTTCCACCAAAGGACGCTACGCGATGGTCGCGCTGGCGGACATCGCGCTGCAGCCGCAGGACGCATTGGTGCCGCTGGGCGACATTTCCAAGCGGCAGGACATCTCGCTGCCCTATCTGGAGCAGTTGTTCGTCAAGCTGCGCCGTGCCGGGCTGGTCGACTCGGTGCGAGGTCCCGGCGGCGGCTACCGTCTGGCAAAGCCAGCGTCGGAAATCCGGGTGGTGGATGTGCTGTCCGCGGTGGATGAGACTGTGGACGCGATGCACAAGGGGGCAGGCGCCTCCGGTGCGCTGTCCGGCAGCCGGGCGCAATCGCTGACCAACCGCCTGTGGGAAGGCCTCAGCGCGCACGTCTATGTGTTCCTGCACCAGACTCGCCTGTCCGATGTTATCAAGAACGACCTGGCGCCATGCCCGGCGGTGCCCAGCCTGTTTGCCGTGGTGGATGATTGACCGTGCGACCTGACTTCAGCAGCTACCCCGCAATTTGCGGTTTAGATGGGATCGACCTGTCAGCGCAAAACCCGGAGGCCTTTGAGGTCTTTGGTGCGCTGGCGCCCAGGATCGGCGCGGTGGCATCTGAGGACAGGCATCATGTGAAGGGGAGCGCACCGTCTAAGAAAAGAGCCCGGATTGAGCGGTTGGCTTTTGCCGGGATGACGGCAGACGAGGTTTATATCTTCCTTTTCCGGGCAACGGCAACAGCGCAGGAGGCTTGGGATAGATCCCAACACTTCTGGGGCAGGCTCTACAACTGGATGACCGGGCCGGCAAAGGCACATATCGAAGTGCCTGGCCATTTGCTGATCCGTATGTTTGAGGAGACCGCAGGAGAAGCACCGTATTTTCTGCAGCCGGGCTGCACATACCAGCTCCGTCTCGACTATGCCGAGGCCTTTGCAGATTTGTACAAAACCCCTTATGAGGCGGAAACGCTCCGCAAAAAGATGACTCCATGACTCGTGTTTATCTCGATCATAACGCTACTGCACTGCTTCGCCCCGAAGCCAGGGATGCAATAATTGCGGCGATGGACGTTTGCGGCAACCCGTCGTCGGTCCATGCCGAGGGCCGGGCTGCCAAGGCAATGGTTGAAAGGGCGCGGGCGCAGATTGCAGCGGCTTTCGGAGCAGATGGTGCGGACATTGTTTTCACCTCGGGATCCACCGAGGGCGCTTCGCTAGCGCTGTCGGGACGCGGCCTGCATGGGGCGCCGGTCGAGCATGATGCGGTGCGTGCTTGGACCGTTGAAGACTTGGCCGTGAATAGTGATGGCGCTGTCACTGTCACCGCTCCGGGGCAGTCGGCTGTGCAACTGGCAAATTCCGAAACGGGCATTGTACAGCGCCTTCCGGAAGGGCTGGCTGTAACAGATGCGACACAGGCCTTTGGCAAATTGCCGGTGGCTTTCAATTGGATGGGCGCCGAAATGGCCATGATTTCGGCCCACAAGCTGGGCGGACCTAAAGGCATCGGTGCGGTTGTCATCAAACGCGGCACCGATCTGCCCGCTCAGATCAAAGGCGGAGGCCAGGAAATGGGGCGCCGCTCCGGCACCGAAAATGTCATTGGAATCGCGGGCTTCGGGGCCGCAGCTGAAGCCGCGGCAAAAGATCTGGCGAATGGCGTCTGGGATAGGGTTGCAGAACTTAGAAATATTCTAGAAAAGGCTCTTGTGGCTGGCACAAACCATACTATTTTTGTCGGGAAGGATCAGAAGCGGCTGCCGAACACTTTGTGTTTTGCGACACCAGGCTGGAAAGGCGAAACCCAGGTCATGCAGATGGACCTCGCAGGTTTTGCGATCAGCGCGGGCAGCGCCTGTTCCTCCGGCAAGGTGCGCGGCAGCGCGGTGCTGACCGCTATGGGATATGGCGAGGCCACAGCCCAAAGCGCAGTGCGCGTGTCGCTGGGGCCGGAGACGACGGAAGAAGATGTGCTGCGCTTTGCCGATGCGTGGCTGCAGAAAGAAAAGAAACATCGCGCCCGCGCGGCGTGAGTCAGGAGAAGACAATGGCCGCTTTGGACCAGACCCAAGTCAAGGAAGGTGTTGACCAGGAAACCGTGGACGCAGTCCGCGAGGTTGGCGGTGCGTATAAATACGGCTGGGAAACCGATATCGAGATGGAATACGCGCCCAAGGGCGTGAACCCCGATATCGTCCGGCTGATCTCGGAAAAAAACGAAGAGCCTGAGTGGATGACCGAATGGCGCCTGCAGGCTTTCGAGCGCTGGGAACAGATGGACGAGCCGAACTGGGCAATGGTTAGCTATCCGGAAATCGACTTTCAGGACCAGTATTACTATGCCCGTCCGAAATCGATGGAAGTGAAGCCGAAGTCGCTGGATGAGGTCGATCCCAAGCTGCTGGCCACTTACGAAAAGCTCGGTATCCCGCTGAAAGAACAGATGATTCTGGCGGGCGTCGAAGGCGCAGGCGAAACCCCGGAAGAAGGCCGTAAGGTTGCCGTGGACGCTGTGTTTGACTCCGTGTCCGTCGGCACCACCTTCCAGAAAGAGCTGAAAGAGGCCGGCGTCATCTTCTGCTCGATTTCTGAGGCGATCCGTGAGCACCCGGAACTGGTGAAGAAATACCTCGGCTCGGTGGTTCCGGTCTCCGACAACTTCTATGCGACGCTGAACTCGGCTGTGTTCTCGGATGGCTCTTTTGTTTATGTGCCGCCGGGCGTGCGCTGCCCGATGGAGCTGTCGACCTATTTCCGCATCAACGCGGAAAACACCGGCCAGTTCGAGCGCACCCTGATCATCGCGGACAAGGGCTCTTACGTGTCCTACCTGGAAGGCTGCACCGCACCGCAGCGCGATACCGCGCAGCTGCACGCCGCGGTGGTGGAAATCATCATCGAAGAAGATGCTGAAGTGAAATACTCCACCGTTCAGAACTGGTATCCGGGCGATGAGAACGGCAAGGGCGGCATCTACAACTTTGTGACCAAGCGCGCCGACTGCCGCGGCGACCGGTCCAAGGTGATGTGGACCCAGGTGGAAACCGGCTCGGCCGTGACTTGGAAATACCCCTCCTGCATCCTGCGCGGCGAGGAAAGCCAAGGTGAGTTCTACTCGATCGCCATTGCCAACAACATGCAGCAGGCCGACACCGGCACCAAGATGGTGCACTTGGGCAAAAACACCAAGTCGCGCATCGTTTCCAAAGGCATCAGCGCGGGCAAGGCGCAAAACACCTACCGCGGTCTGGTGTCGATGCACCCCAAGGCCAAGAACTCGCGCAACTACACCCAGTGCGACAGCTTGCTGATCGGCGACAAATGCGGAGCGCACACGGTTCCCTACATCGAGGTCAAGAATAACTCCTCGCGCGTGGAGCATGAGGCGACGACATCCAAAGTGGATGACGACCAGCTGTTCTACTGCCGCCAGCGCGGCATGGACGAGGAAGAGGCGGTGGCCCTGGTGGTCAACGGCTTCTGCAAGGACGTGCTGCAGGCGCTGCCGATGGAGTTCGCCATGGAAGCGCAGCAGCTTGTTGCGATTTCGTTGGAAGGGTCTGTCGGCTAATGGCAGGCCCCTGGGCATCACCGCAAGGAGGCAAGAGCATGATCGTCACAACGACCAACAGCGTCGAGGGCTACCAGATTGCCGAATACAAAGGCATCGTGGTGGGCGAGGCGATCATGGGCGCCAATGTTGTGCGCGATGTCTTTGCTTCGATCACCGACATCGTTGGGGGCCGCTCCGGGGCTTATGAGAGCAAACTGCAGGACGCGCGTGAAACTGCGCTGGCAGAACTGGAAGACCGCGCCCGCGCCAAAGGTGCGAACGCCGTGGTTGGCGTAGATCTGGATTACGAAGTGGTCGGGCAGTCCATGCTGATGGTCTCGGCCAGCGGCACCGCGGTGGTGCTGGGATAGGAATGAAACGGCCCGATGGGCCTTGGGAATATCGCGGGCAGATGCGCCTGCAAGACATGTGAGACGAGGAAAAAATGCTCGAAATCAAAAACCTGCAAGTCAAACTGGAAGATGAAGACAAGCAGATCCTGAAAGGTCTGGACCTGAAGGTCGAGGCTGGCAAGGTGCACGCCATCATGGGCCCGAACGGCTCGGGCAAGTCGACCCTGTCTTATGTGCTGTCGGGCCGTGACGGTTATGAAGTTACCGAAGGCTCTGCCACTCTGGAAGGCGAAGACATCCTGGAGCTGGAGCCGGAAGAGCGCGCAGCGGCGGGCATGTTCCTGGCATTCCAGTACCCTGTGGAAATTCCCGGCGTCGGCAACATGACCTTCCTGCGCACTGCGGTGAACGCGCAGCGCAAAGCCCGCGGCGAGGAGGAACTTTCGGCTTCCGACTTCCTGAAAGAAGTGCGTGCCAAGGCCAAGACGCTCAAGATCGACGCCGACATGCTGAAGCGCCCGGTCAACGTGGGCTTCTCCGGTGGCGAGAAAAAGCGCAACGAGATCCTGCAGATGGCAATGCTCGAGCCTAAGCTCTGCATCCTGGATGAGACCGACTCCGGCCTCGATGTGGACGCGATGAAGCTGGTGGCCGAAGGCGTCAACGCGCTGCGCGACGAAGGCCGCGGCTTCCTGGTGATCACCCACTACCAGCGTCTGCTGGACCACATCAAACCGGACGTAGTGCACATTCTGGCCAATGGCCGCATCGTCAAGACCGGCGGCCCCGAGTTGGCGCTGGAAGTGGAAAACAACGGTTATGCCGGCATCCTGGCCGAGGTGGACGCGTAATGGCACTGGCTGAAGCAAAGCAAACCGCAACCGAAGCGCGGTTGTCCGGCTTGGGTCTGCCGGAAGGCGGATGCCTGAAAGCTGCCCGCCAGGCCGCTCTGTCGCGGGTTCAGACCATGGGCCTGCCGAGCCGCCGCGATGAGTATTGGAAGTACACGCGCCCGGACACGCTGGTTCAGGCAGAGGCGCCTAAGGCTGCTCTGTTCGAGGCGGATGAGGCGCCGATGTTTGACGCTTTTGAGCGGCTGAACATCGTGTTTGTCGACGGCGTCTTTGATCAAGAAGCCTCTGACGATCTGGCCCTGGAAGGTTTGTCTATCGACCGCCTCGAGGATATCTGCTGCAAAGATATTCATTGGGCCAAAGACTTGTACGGTGTTCTTGAGGCGCGGGGCCAAACCCCGGTCGAGCGCCCGCTGGCAGCGCTGAACACTGCCTTTGCATCAGATGGCGTGGCGATCCGGGTGACCGGCAAAGTCTCTAAACCAATCAACTTCACCTATGTGCATTCGGATGAGAATTCCGATGCGATCCTGCATCATGTGATCCGGGTGGAAAGCGGCGCCGAGGTTACGATCCTGGAGAATGGCCCGGCCGCTTCGCGTTTCAACAAGTGCATGGAAATCGACGTCGCCGATGGTGGCAAGCTGCACCTGGTGCGCGCCCAAGGCCGCGATCATAAGCGCCGCGCAGCCACCCATCTGTTTGCCCGGCTGGGAACAGAGTCTGTGTTCAAGTCCTTCACGCTGACTGTGAACGGCGTGCTGACCCGCAATGAAGCGGTGATCGAGCTGACCGGCGATGATGCCGTTGCCCATATTGCAGGCGCCTGCGTCGGCGATGGCGACTTCCACCACGATGATACTGTCTTTATCACACATGACGCGGTGAACTGCGAAAGCCGTCAGGTGTTCAAGAAGGTGCTGCGCAACGGTGCGACCGGTGTGTTTCAGGGTAAGATCCTGGTGAAGGAAGGCGCGCAAAAGACTGACGGGTATCAGATTTCCCAGTCTTTGCTGCTGGACGACGACAGCCAGTTCCTGGCCAAGCCCGAGCTGGAGATCTATGCCGATGACGTGGCCTGTTCGCATGGCTCGACGTCTGGTGCGATTGACGAAGAAGGCCTCTTTTACCTGCGATCGCGCGGGGTTCCGCTGGCGGAGGCCACCGACCTGATGACACTGGCCTTCCTGGCCGAAGCGGTGGAAGAGATCGAGGATCCTGAAATCGCTGCAGACATCGTGTCCCGCCTCGAAGGCTGGCTGGCCCGGCGCCGCTGATGTCCGTCACAACGGATATCCCAGCGACCTACAGGGGGCCGCGCAAAGTGTTTGCGCGGCTCTTAAGCATGGGAGCGCGTGAAGACCGGCTGCTGATTTTCCTGATCAGCGGCTGTGTTCTGACCTTTGTCGCGCAGATGCCGAAGCTGGCGCGCGAAGCACATTTGACCGGACAGGAACTGAACATGCTTCTGGGCGGTTCCTTGCTGGGGATTGTCTTCATCGCGCCGCTGCTGCTGTACATGCTGGCGCTTGCCGCGCATTGGCTGGCCCGGGCTGCCGGCGGCCAGGGGGACGCTTACCGCGCCCGCCTGGCGCTGTTCTGGGCCTTTCTTGCTGCCAGCCCGCTGATGCTGCTGAACGGTCTTGTCGCAGGTTTCATCGGCTCCGGGGCTGCTTTAAATCTTGTCGGAGCGCTGTGGCTTGCGGCGTTTTTGTGGTTCTGGGTTTCCGGCATGATCCAAGGTTACTGGGCAAAACCATGAACGCCTTGGCCGCCTTTGCCCTGCTGACGGTGAAAGACCCGCGGGGAGCCGCGCTGCAGATCCTGGCGAGGGACTGGCCGCGTGAAGCGTTGTGGACGGCATTCTTGTTGTCTGCAGTGCTGAGCACTTGTGTCTACACACTGCAGCATATCCTGTTTCCGATCCCGGCAGAGGCCTCTTTGCCGGTATTCGCGCCCGGTGCGACATTTGCGCTGGTTCTGATCATTCAGATCGGGTTCATTGCCATGCTTTCGGCAACCGGCCGGTGGCTTGGCGGGGCAGGCAACCTGACGTCGCTCCTCGCTCTGATCACATGGCTGCAATTGCTGCAGGCGGGTATCAATGGCACACTTGTCCTGCTGGCGCTTATTATGCCGGTTCTTGCCGGTCTGCTGCAAATCGCGGCAAGCGTCATGGTGTTTTTCATCCTCTTGCATTTTGTCAATGCAGCGCACAAGTTCGGCTCCGTCTGGCGGTCGCTGGGGGTGGTTCTGATGGCGAGCCTGATCCTGGCGTTTGCCGTTCTCTTCTTTGTGGGCCTGATTGGCCCAGCCAACCTGGGATTGCCCGCAAATG
This sequence comes from Leisingera sp. ANG-M1, assembly GCF_000813745.1. Taxonomy (GTDB): domain Bacteria; phylum Pseudomonadota; class Alphaproteobacteria; order Rhodobacterales; family Rhodobacteraceae; genus Leisingera. Next base: position 362,207 of record NZ_JWLC01000008.1, read on the forward strand.
TATGACCTGGACAAAATCCGCGCCGACTTTCCGATCCTCTCGCGCGAGGTGAACGGGAAACCTCTGACCTATCTGGATAACGGTGCTTCGGCCCAGAAGCCGCAGGTGGTGATTGACGCGGTAACCAAAGCTTATGCCGAGGAATATTCCAACGTTCATCGCGGCTTGCACTTCCTGTCTAATCTCGCCACCGAGAAGTATGAAGCCGTACGCAGCACCATTGCCCGCTTCCTGAATGCGGGTGACGAGAACACCATTGTGCTGAACTCCGGCACCACCGAGGGCATCAATCTGGTGGCTTACGGCTGGGCGATGCCGCGGTTTGAGGCCGGTGACGAGATTGTGCTTTCGGTGATGGAGCATCACGCCAATATCGTGCCCTGGCATTTCCTGCGCGAACGCCAGGGCGTGGTGCTGAAGTGGGTGGATGTGGCCGACGACGGCAGCCTGGATCCGCAGAAGGTGATCGATGCGATTGGCCCCAAGACGAAGCTGGTCGCGGTCACTCAGTGTTCCAACGTACTAGGCACCGTGGTGGATGTGAAGACAGTCACTCAGGGTGCCCATGCCAAGGGCGTGCCGGTCATGGTCGACGGCTCGCAAGGCGCGGTGCATATGCCGGTGGATGTGCAGGACATCGGCTGCGATTTTTACGCGATCACGGGCCACAAGCTTTATGGCCCCTCCGGCTCCGGTGCGATCTACATCAAGCCTGAGCGCATGGCCGAGATGCGTCCGTTCATTGGCGGCGGCGACATGATCAAGGAGGTCTCCAAGGAAGGGATCATCTACAACGACCCGCCAATGAAGTTCGAGGCTGGCACGCCCGGCATCGTGCAGACCATTGGGCTGGGGGTTGCGCTGGAGTATATGATGGAGCTTGGCATGGACAACATCGCCAAGCATGAAGGAGAGCTGAGAGACTATGCCCTGGAACGGCTGACCGGTTTGAACTGGATCAATGTGCAGGGGCAAGCGCCTGGAAAGGCAGCGATATTCAGCTTTACAATGGAAGGCGCGGCGCACGCGCATGACATCTCGACGATCCTCGATAAAAAGGGCGTGGCGGTACGGGCCGGCCACCACTGCGCCGGGCCGCTGATGGACCACCTGGGCGTCTCAGCCACATGCCGTGCGTCCTTTGGTCTCTACAACACCAAGGATGAGGTCGATACGCTGGTCGACGCGCTGGAGCTGGCACACGAATTGTTTGCCTGATACCGGCAAGCAGAAATACGAAAACGGCGCCTCGACCGGCGCCGTTTTTTCTATTGAAATCAAGTTTTAGCCTTGGATCTTGTCCGCCCTCAGCGGGCAGGACAGGTATACCCCGAACTCCTTGCCTACATCGCAGCTGACCCTCGCGTGAACTTTACCCTGACGGTCCAAGAAACGCTGGCTGTCCTCCACCGGGAAAATGCCCTCGTGCCAGATGTTAGGGTGGATATAGAGCCCCTTGGACCCGTCGCACCAGAAGGCCACAACCTTTTCCGGTTTCAGGTCATCCCCGGGCAGGGCCGCGGGAATGATGAAGGGCTTGTTGTCCAGCGGATAGAACAGCTGGCCGCCATCGGGGTGATAGTTCATGTGCCACAGCAGCACCTGATCCCGCGGCGCGGTCTGCTCGGCAACCTGCGCCTTCTGCGGGTCGGTGGACCAGCCCAGCACATAGTTGCCGTTGACCGCTTCGTTCTCACCATAGAGCACATCACCGCGCCAATCGCCGCGGAAGGTGCCCTCGACCCAGCCTGCCTCGTCTCCGGTGCCATCGTCGATAGGACGCCAGCCCTGAGCAGGCCATTGCACGATTTCGATCTCGAAGTTCTCAGGATCATCGACCAGACAGCCATAGCCTTTGACGCTTTCGTCGGTCGCCCGGATCAGCGGCACCTCGTGCCAGGGCAGAGAGGGCTTGGAGCTGGCTTCAAAGATATACTCTGGAGCGCTCATGCCTTGGCCCCCATATGCTTGTCGACCATCCGCTGCACCATCGGTGCAAAGTGCCAATAGTCCGGCGTTTCCATATCCGCACGCTTGCCGGCCTCATCCAAGTAGCGCACAGCGATGATCTGCTTGAGGTTCGGGTTCTTCTCCATCTCGGCAACTTCCTCGGCATTCATCGGCCCGCCTTGCAGGTTCAACGAATGAATGGAAGCCTCTGATAAACGGTTGAAATATTCCGGCTTGGTGGCGCATAGATAGCGTTTCGCCGCCACGTGGTAGCGCACGCAATCGGTAATTACTGAGGGGAAGAACTGCTCCAGCACCTCGGCGCCGGCTTCCTCGTGAAACCGGTCCTCGGTGTCATCCATGGAGAAGGTGCCGAACTCGCTGGTGAAATGGCCGATATCGTGGAGCAGAGCCCCAACGATGATCTCTTCCGGCTGGCCGTTTGTCTCGGCAATAGTGGCGCCCTGCAGCATATGCTCGGTCATGGTGACCGGTTCGCCCAGGTATTCCTCATCGCCGCGGCGGTCGAAGATGTCGCCGATGAAGGCGACAATATTGTCCTGGGTCAGCTTGCTGAAATCCGGCTTGCTCATGGTTCAGCCCTCCAGCTGCGCGTTCAGCACGTTCAGGGTCGAAAGCAGCCCGTCCTTGTCGGCGTAGCAGCCCTGCAGCCAGCGGGAACCGGAGCCGGAATAGCCCAGGCGCGCATGCATCACGCGGGTGTTGTCGACGATGAAGCTTTCGCCCGGCTCCAGTTTGAAGGAGACGCCCATGTCCGGATCGTCGATGAATTCGCCCAGGCGGCGGTAGGCAGCGTAATAGGCTTCCATCTTGTCGAACGGAATGTCGACAAACGGCGCCGACGAACGGTTGTTGAAGCGCATGCCAATCATTTCGCCATCGGGAGAAAGCTCGATCATCGGGCGACGCGACCGCAGATGCACGCCGTCTGAACCCTTATACTCGAACCGCGCCGGATAGCCCGCCAGCAGGGCAAAACCTTCGGGGTTTTCTTCCCGCAGGCGCTCCGCCGCACGGAAACCATCCACCACGATGCTCTCGCCGCCCTCGGCCGAGTTTTCCAGGCAATAGAGGATCTGCAGCGACGGGACCGGATCCCGATAGGGGTTGTCGGTATGGGCCTGCAGGCCCAGTCCTGTATAGGCGAGGTTGGTCGGGTTCACCTCGGTACGGACTTCGAAATACTTACCGTAGTTGGTCTCGCGGACAAAGCCGAACATTTCGGCGTTCTCAATCAGCGCGCCTTCGGTCACCGGGCCGTTCACCAGCTTGGCAAAGCCGAGGCGGGCAATCGCGCCCAGCCAGTCGCGCTTGACCTTCGGGTCGGATTTCACGTCGTTCCAGTCGAACGCCGGTGCCGGCTGGCTGCTGTTCCAGGTCTCAATGTCCGGCGCCATGCGGCCGAATTCGGAAGTTTGATCAATGTCATAGGCGTGCGCTTTCAACCAAGCGCCAGGGAAGGTCACGGTCTTTCCCTCGGGGGCGAAGGTCACAGTCAGCGCGCCGTCTTCCACCAGTGCAGTGCTGATCTTCGTATCCGCCGGAATGTCGCCGATGGTGATCAATCGCTGTCCGTTGCCGGGCGAGCGGGTTTCGGGGTCCAGCGCATTGTCACGCAGCCAGATCGCGTGAAAGCGGCTTTCGCCGCCGTCATCGAATGTCAGGGTCAGAAAGCTGCCGGATGCGTCAGCGGTCACGGAACGGGGCATGGTGTTTCTCCGGTTGGCCTGGTTCTCCCTTGCGCTGATACCGGTGCTGAGCCATCAAGAGAACGACGGAAATCGGGGTTTGAGAGTTAGGTTTTCTAATGGCTAAGAAAGTCACCAAACAGGGGCTTCCGCCGCTCGATTGGCTCAAGGTTTTTGAGGCCGCGGGCCGCCATGGAAGCTTCACTGCTGCGGCGGAGGAATTCGGTGCAACACAAGCCGCGGTCAGTCAGCGGATTCGCAACCTGGAGGCCTGGCTGGGCCGTCAGCTCTTCATCCGCTCGGCGCGCGGTGTCGCGCTGACCGTGGATGGAGAGAGCTATCTTCCTCTTGTTCATGATTCGCTGCGAACGCTGGAGCAGGGGACTGAGAACATCTTTGGCCAAAGCATCCGGGAATTGCGGATCGCTGCCTTGCCTTCGCACCTGGAAATGCTGTTGCTGCCGCGGCTTGCCGCCTTCGCGCGCGAATATCCTGACCTGCGCTTGGTCACTGAAACCGTTCCCAAAAGGCTGGAGTTTGAGGCGGCGGACAGTGCTTTGCACATCCGGTACGGCCGCGGTGGCTGGGACGGGCGCGAAGGTGTGCTATTGGCGAACGAGGTTCTGCAGCCTATGGCGATGCCCGGTCTGGCTTCGAATTGGCGTGATCTTCCAGCGATCGAACTGCGCGGTGAGCGGCCAGGTTGGGCGGAGTGGGCACGGGTAACAGGAGAGGCGGAACCGGAGGCGGGGCCAGTGTCCGTTGATTCCATGGCCCATGCCTTGCGGGCGGCGCGGTTGGGACTGGGGGTTGTTCTGGGGTCCAAGGCACTGGCTGCAAACCTGCTGCAAACAAGGCAGCTGCAATGCGCCGAGGCGCCGGAACTGGCAACAGTAGACGGTTATTGGCTGACTTGGCCGCCGAGTCTTGGAAAGTCTTCCCGGCAGAAGGCGCTTCTGGATGCACTCAGGAAGGCGCTGCAGGAGTAATCTCTTCAGAACTGGGCAGGAATTGGCGCACCCATGAGGATTCGAACCTCAGACCTCTGCCTTCGGAGGGCAGCGCTCTATCCAGCTGAGCTATGGGTGCGTCGTTAGGCCGGGGTATAACCGCGCTTGCTCACCTCTGCAACGGGAAAAACTGCCTGTTTCCAATTTCATGACGTGAGCGTGCAGCAGAGCGCCAAATGCCGGATCGGGAAAAGTAGAAAGCCTGCAGCAGGACGTGCAGGCTTGCATTTTTGCAATGGTAGGAGGGGTTAGCCGCGCCAAGAGCGGACAACGCCGCAGTCCATATGCACAAAGTTGGAACGGTAGTATTTGCCGACACCGCCGGCCCGGCAGGCCTCGGCAGCTTTGGCCATCTGCGAAACTGAACGGGAAGACAGCCGCAGATCAGCCGCTTGGCCGCGCATATGCAGCGAATTCTTTGCTACCCCGCGCGAACGGCTGCGCAGCATGGCATTTGTTTTGGGGCTGCGGTAGCCGGACAGCAGCATATAGGGCTCGTTCACGTCCAGCAGATTGTGCGAGGCGGCCATGATGTCGATGGTGCGCAGATCCATGTCCTTGACCTGGTCGGTGCGCCAATCCCGCATGAAGTGATTGATTTCCTTGACCGCGTCCTTGATGTATTGGCCGTCAATCCAATAGACCATGTCCAAACGCTCGCCGGTACGGCCTGAATACATGCGGATGCGCCGGATGTCGCCGCCGCCGCGCAAGAGGCCTGCTGCATTGGAGAAGGTCGGGGCCGCTGCCACTGCGGTTGCAGCAAATACACCCAAGAGAGAACGCCGGGAAATCCCCGTGCCCGCGGTTTCTGCCATGTTCACTGCGCCGTCCCGTACGCTTTTTCGTCCTGCCTAGTTGCCCGATGTTACAGGCCCGCTAACTTCTTAGTTAACGTGCGGCTTGTATGGCACACCCTGAATCGTGTTCCAACAATTCTTTGCCGCAAGAGAATGGATAGGATGGATTTCGGCGATTTCTTGCGCAAAAGGGGAGGGCGCCTCTACTTTTCCCCGCGACTGTTGCAGCGGTGTCCCATAGACGCGGCTCCGGTGCATCAAAGTTAATATTTCGCGATTGTGAATGGACAACGAAGGCTGGCATTTACCAGAATTTCAGATAGGCACTGCCAAAATTGACAAAAATCGGCTCGAGGACCGGATAGTATGACGCGCGTTTCCGCAGGATGTTTTTTGCCGGGGATCAAGGCCGGATTGTTTGCTTTGGCTCTGGGCGGCCTGACCGCAGGGGCGGTTTCCAGCCCGGCGCTGGCCGAGGTTCCGGCGGCTTTCCGCCAGGCGGTGGCTGAGGCGGCATCCTCGAATGAGGCGGTGGCCCGGTTCTACCGTGAAAACGGCTATCAGGCGATTTGGACTGGCGCAGACGAAGCGTCGCGTCAGCGCCGCAGTGCGCTTCTGGCCGCATTGGGCGACACAGGCGTTCATGGCTTGCCGGACCGGTCGGCCTTGATCGGTGATCTCATGCAGCAAATGCAGGAGGCCCGCACCACCCGCGATATTGGCAATGTTGAGGCCGCGCTGAGCCAGGCTCTGGTTGATTACGCCACGGACCTTCAAACGGGGCTTCTGGTGCCGTCCCGGATTGACGATGGAATGGTGCGCAAGAAGCACTCCGTCGACGGGACTGCGTTTCTGACCGGAATCCGGGATGGCCAGCCTTTTGCGTTCCTGCGCAGCTTGGTGCCTGCCTCGCCGCAATACCGGGGCCTGATGCGCGAGAAGCTGCGGCTGGAACAGATCCTGACCGATGGCGGCTGGGGTCCGGCTGTTAAGGCCAAGAAGCTGGAACCCGGCGATCAGGGGCCGGCGGTTATTGCTTTGAGAAACCGCCTGGTTGCGATGGGGTATATGCCGCGCAGCGCTGCGCGAAGCTACGACAGCGCCCTGGTAGCGGCAGTTCAAAGCTTTCAATCCGATCATGGGCTGGAAACTGATGGCGTGGCCGGTGCCGGCACAATTGCCGAGGTCAACAAACCCGTTTCCGAGCGCATCAAGTCCATCATTATTGCAATGGAGCGGGAGCGCTGGCTCACCCCGGATAGGGGCGAACGGCATGTTCTGGTCAATCAGACCGATTTCACCGCCAAAATCGTCGACAACGGCGATGTTACTTTTGAAACCCGTTCGGTGATCGGCAAGAACACTCACGACCGCCGCAGCCCGGAGTTCTCCGACGAGATGGAGCATATGGTGATCAACCCGAGCTGGTACGTGCCGCGCTCGATCATCACCAAAGAATACCTGCCGCAACTGAAAAACAATCCAGGTGCGGTCAGCCATATCCAGATCACTGACCGGCGCGGACGGGTGGTTGACCGCAGCACCGCGGATTTCACTCAGTACACAGCGCGGAACTTCCCCTACTCCATGCGCCAGCCGCCGAGCAGCCGCAACGCGCTGGGACTGGTCAAGTTCATGTTCCCTAACAAGTACAACATCTATCTGCATGACACCCCGCAGAAGAGCCTGTTTGCCCGCGAGGTGCGGGCCTTCTCGCACGGCTGTATCCGCCTGGCCCAGCCGTTTGAATTTGCTTATGCGCTGCTCGCCAAACAGACTGAAAACCCCAAGGACTTCTTCCACCGGATTTTGAACTCCGGCAAGGAAACCAAGGTTGAATTGGAGCAGAAGGTGCCGGTGCATATCATCTACCGGACCGCGGTTGTTTCGGGCAAAGGCCGCGCGGAATTCCGCCGTGATGTCTACGGCCGCGACGCCAAGGTCTGGGATGCGCTGGAACGGGCAGGGGTGGTGCTGCCCAGCGTTCAAGGGTAAATACCGGGCCCATACAGGATAATTCTGAAAGGGCCTGCCATGTTCACTATCCGCCAGATCGCTGAGTCCCTGGGTGCCGAAGCCCAGGGCGACCTGGACCTGCTGATCGCAGGCGCGGCCGAGCCGCAGGATGCTGAAGCCAGCCAGGTTGCCATGGCGATGGCGCCCAAATATGCCGAAGGCCTTCAGGCGGGCAACGCACAGGCAGCGGTTCTGTGGGAGGGCGCCGACTGGCAGTCCTTTGGCCTGAAGGCGGCGATTTTCACTCCGCGTCCACGCATGACTATGTCCGGTGTGACTGCGATTCTGGACCGTGGCCAGGGTTTTGCGGAAGGCATTCACCCTTCTGCAGTTGTTGATCCTGCTGCTGAACTGGGTGAAGGGGTTTCGGTCGGACCGCTGGCAATCATCGCCGCCGGCGCCAAGATCGGAGCGCGCTCGGTGATTGGCCCGCATTGCTATATCGGAGCCGACGCTGTGATCGGTGAAGATGCGCAGCTGCGTGAAATGGTCTCCATCGGGGCGCGCGCCAGCATTGGCAACCGCTTTCGCGCCCAGCCTGGCGCGCGGATCGGCGGCGACGGGTTCTCCTATGTCACACCCGAGGTTTCCGGCGCCGAGAATGCCCGCAAAACCATGGGAGACCAGGGCGAGGCCAAGGCGCAGTCTTGGGTGCGCATCCACTCTCTGGGTGCGGTCACCATTGGTGACGACGTTGAGATTGGCTCCAACTGCACCCTGGATAACGGAACCATCCGTGACACGGTGATCGGCAATGGCACCAAGATCGACAACCTTGTGCATGTCGGCCACAATACGCGTGTTGGCAATGACTGCCTGCTTTGCGGCCAGACCGGCATCTCCGGCTCGGTCGACATCGGCAACAATGTGGTGCTGGGCGGCCAATGCGGGGTGGTCGACAATATCTTCATCGGGGACGGCGTCATTGCCGGCGGCGGCACCAAGATCCTGTCGAATGTGCCCGCGGGCCGGGTGATCATGGGCTACCCGGGCGTTAAGATGGAAACCCACACCGAGATGTACAAAGCACAGCGCCGCCTGCCGCGGTTGATGCGTGACATCGAATTGTTAAAAAAGGCTGTTTTCAAGTAGCGGCGCAGTTACTACATCTGCCTCAGCCAGAAAGTCGGGGGTCCCATCATGAGCACGCAGGACAAGGTCATCGCAATCATTGCCGAACAGGCGGTTCTGGAGCCATCGGATGTGACCCTCGACAGCACCTTGGAGGACCTTGGCATCGACAGCCTGGGTCTGGTGGAGAGCATCTTTGCCATCGAAGAAGAGTTCGACATCTCGATTCCTTTCAACGCGAATGAGCCCGAGCAGAGCGACTTTGACATCTCCAGCGTTGCGGCGATTATTTCCGGCATCGACAAGCTGGTCTCCGAAAAAGTGTAAGCGTTCATGAAACGAGTCGTTATCACCGGGGCAGGAACCATTAATGCCCTGGGTCATTCGGTGCCTGCGACCCTGGACGCCATGCGCGAAGGCCGCTGCGGCATTGGTGAGCTGAAATTTCGGGATGTCGACCGTCTGGCAATCCGGATCGGTGGGCAGGTGCGCGGGTTCGAGGCCGAAGGCCGCTTTAACCGCCAGCAGATGAGCCTTTATGACCGCTTCACCCAGTTCACCCTGACCGCGGCCAAGGAGGCGATTGAGCAATCCGGGCTGGAATTTCACGGTGAGCTGTCTGCCAAAGCCGGTGTGGTGCTTGGCAACTCTGGCGGCGGCATGCAAACGCTGGATGAGAATTACCGCAGCGTCTATGAGGATGGCAAGAACCGGGTGCATCCCTTTGTGGTGCCCAAGCTGATGAACAACGCCGCGGCAGGCCATGTGTCGATGCAGTTCAACCTAAAAGGCCCCAGCTTCACGGTGTCCACGGCCTGTGCGTCCTCCAACCACGCGATGGCGCAAGCGTTTCAGATTGTGCGTTCGGGGATGAGTCCGGTGATGATCACCGGCGGCTCGGAATCCATGCTGTGCTTTGGCGGGGTCAAGGCCTGGGAAGGGCTGCGGGTGATGTCCAAAGACGCCTGCCGCCCGTTCAGCGCCAACCGCAACGGCATGGTGCAGGGCGAGGGCGCCGGTATCTTTGTGTTCGAGGAATATGAGCACGCCAAGGCCCGAGGCGCAGAAGTTCTTTGTGAAGTCATTGGCTTTGCAATGTCCTCTGATGCAGCGGATATCGTGATGCCCAGCAAGCAGGGCGCCGCCCGCGCCATAGCCGGTGCGCTTCAGGATGCCCGCATTGATGCGTCAGAGGTGGGCTACATCAATGCCCATGGGACCGGCACAGCAGCCAACGACAAGACAGAATGCGCGGCAGTTGCCGATGTCTTTGGCCCGCAGGCCGACAAGCTGATGATCTCATCTACCAAATCCATGCATGGCCATCTGATTGGCGGCACCGGCGCGGTGGAGCTCTTGGCTTGCATCATGGCATTGCGCGACGGTGTGATTGCCCCGACTATCAGTTATGACGAACCTGACCCGGAGTGCGCGCTGGACGTGGTGCCGAATGAAGCGCGAGAGGCAAGGGTTGATGTAGTCTTGTCCAATGCCTTTGCCTTTGGTGGCTTGAACGCGGTCTTGGCTCTGCGCAAGGTCTGACCCCGAAAGAACAACGCCGCGGCCAAAGGCGCGCGGCGTTTCTTTTTTAACCTGGTTGCCGTGGCTTACTGCTTGACCACATCCACCACGTCATAGCCCGCGGTGAAACCACTCAAAGACAGCTTCATTTCCACAACCTGGTCCGGGGCCGGAGCCGGGCGAAGCGACAGAACAGCTTCGTTGCCTTTCTTGAAAGCATCGATGTCGCCCTGTGTCAGGCCAATTTGTGCCACACAGCCCAGCGGGTTGCAGAAGGAGTAATTGTACCGTTTGGCCGGCGCGCCATCGATTGAAATGGTCAGCGCGGCCGGCAGCAAGGTTTCCAGCGGTACGATCACGGTAGCACCGGCAACAGCCTGGCCGCCCTGCTGGTCGATCCGGAACAGCGACACTTCGGCAATCGGGTTGCCTTGCGGCCCGGACAGGATTTGCAGCAGCGAGCAAGGGTCGGTTTCGTTTTCCGTCTTGATGCAAGCCAGATCCCAATCGCCATGCTTCTCTTTGGAGTAGCGCTGGCCAAGCCCGGGCTCGGCGTTAACGGGTTCACCCAAATCCAAAAGCTGGTCCGCAGTCGATCCTGCCTGCTCCGCGGTTTCCGCCCCGGAGGTCTCTTCCGCGGCCGTTTCCTGCGCCGCCAGTGGTGCGGTCATTGCAAGAACCGCAGCAAGGGAGATTGGGGTCAGGGACTTCAACATGAATGCCTCATTTTTCTAAAGACGCTGCCAATGCGTGTAACACGCTGCCCGGACAGTGTCAGGTCAATAACAAATGAACAGTGGGGAAATCCGCGCACGCTCTCTCAAATCCGGTAACATCCGCAAGAAAAACAAAAAAGGGAACCCGATGGCCCCCTTTTTCGTCATTGCGTCTCCCCGTCGGACTGGCCGACTTAGTTATTGGGTAGGACGTTACGAAAGGGCTAGCCATCGGTCAACATGCAAGTTCAAAAAAATGCAATTGAGCACGGTTTTGAGGAAAATTGCCCGCTGAGTCCGCCTGCATGGACGGCCTGCATAAAAAGAAGGCCGTGCACAAGGCACGGCCAGTCTGACAGGGAGGAAATGTCCGCCACGGCAACCGCATTTGCTGGGGCGGGCAAGTTTGACTATCGCACTAAAAAGTTAACGATGTATTGTTATCCACAGGAAAAAGAACAGGCGGGGAACAGGCGTGACAGACAGCATTCTTCTAGGTGGCGGCGGCGAGGACTATGGCAATCCGCAGAGGATGAAACTCAAATTTGCCAACCGGCACGGCCTTATCGCAGGGGCAACTGGCACCGGGAAGACGGTCACGCTGCAGATCCTCGCGGAAGGGTTCTCCAATGCTGGCGTGCCAGTGATCCTTGCCGACGTGAAAGGCGATTTGTCGGGTTTGGCGAAACCCGGGACCGAGGCACACAAACTGCATGAGGCGTTCACTGCACGGGCTGAAAAGATCGGGTTTTCAGACTACAGCTATCACGCATGCCCGGTCACGTTTTGGGACTTGTTCGGCGAGCAGGGCCATCCCGTGCGCACCACGGTGGCCGAGATGGGCCCCTTGCTGCTGTCGCGCTTGCTGGAGTTGAGCGAAGCCCAGGAGGGCATTTTGAACATTGCCTTCCGGCTGAGCGATGAGGAAGGGCTGCCGCTGCTGGACTTGAAAGACCTGCAGGCCTTGCTGGTCTGGATCGGCGAGAACCGGGACAAGCTATCGCTGCGTTACGGCAATGTCTCAGCCGCGTCGATTGGTGCCATTCAGCGCCGGCTTCTGGTGCTTGAGAACCAGGGCGGCGCCGGTCTGTTCGGCGAACCTGCGCTTGACCTCTCTGACTTGATGCGCTGTGATGAGGCGGGCAAGGGCATGATCAATATCCTGGCCGCAGACAAACTGATGGCGGCGCCGGGCTTGTATTCGACATTTTTGCTGTGGCTGCTGAGCGAACTATTCGAGGAGCTGCCCGAGGTAGGCGATCCGGAAAAGCCACGCCTTGTTTTCTTTTTTGACGAGGCGCACCTGCTGTTCGAAGACGCTCCCAAGGCCTTGACCGACAAGGTGGAGCAAGTGGCGAGGCTGATCCGCTCCAAGGGAGTGGGGATCTATTTCATTACTCAGAATCCGGCGGATGTTCCGGAGGATATCCTGGGCCAGCTGGGCAACCGGGTGCAGCACGCCTTGCGCGCGTTCACCGCGAAGGACCGAAAGAACCTGAAACTGGCCGCCGAGACCTATCGCGAAAACCCGCGGTTTCAGACCGGGGACGCGATCCGAGAAGTTGGCGTCGGAGAGGCTGTGACCTCGCTGCTGGAAAAAAAGGGCGTGCCTGGCGTGGTCGAGCGCACCCTGATCCGGCCTCCCAGTTCGCAACTGGGGCCGATCAACGATCAGGAGCGTTCGGATTTTCTAAAGGGCTCTGATATGGCTGGAAAATACGACAGGACGCTGGACCGGCGTTCGGCCTATGAAATCCTGTCTCAGCGGGCGCAGGCGTCAGCGCAGGAGGCCGAAGTTTCGGAGGCAGCCGCGGAAGATGCGCCGCAGCCGATGGCGCGGGAATTCAATGCCGCCCGCCGTTACTCGGGATCCAGGGTGAGCCGGTCGTCTTCAAAGACCTACCGGAAGAAAGACAGTTTTGCCTCGGCCATGTCCGAAGCCGTCATCAAGGAGCTTAAGGGGACCACTGGCCGCCGCATCGTCAGGGGTATTCTTGGCAGTTTTTTCAAGGGGCGCTGAAGTTGAATTGGGTTTGGCTGGTGCCAAACCCATGCCTCCGGCGGGGATATTTTTGGCAAGAGGAAAGACTGGGAAGGAAAACGCCGCCCGCGGGAGACCGGAGCGGCGTTTTTTTGTTACTTCTCCGGGATCAACCCGCGGGGGCTGAACCTGAGAACCAGGAGCAGTATTAGTCCCATGGTGAACAGCCGCATGTGTGAGGCGCTTGCCAGCAGATGCGCTTTCAGATCGCTGCCGTCGGCCATGCCCGCTGTCACAAGTTCCATCAAGAGGATGCCCATCGGCTCCACCTTGATCCAGAAGAACCAGATAAGCATGCCGCCCAGCACCGCGCCGAAGTTGTTGCCGGAGCCGCCGACGATCACCATCACCCAGATCAGGAAGGTGAAGCGCAGCGGGTTGTAAGTGCCCGGCGTCAGCTGGCTGTCGAGGGTGGTCATCATCGCGCCGGCAATGCCGCAGATGGCGGAGCCCAGCACAAAGATCTGCAAGTGGCGGCGGGTCACATCCTTGCCCATCGCCTCGGCCGCGGTTTCATTGTCGCGGATCGCACGCATCATCCGGCCCCAGGGGCTTTTCAGTGCCATCTGCGCCATCCACAGGAAGGCCAGTAGCACGGCGGTGAACAGCAGCGCATAGATGATTTTGACGTAGAGTGTGGAGGCCTCAATGCCGTCCAGGCCAAAAAATGCTGCCCGCTCCAGGAAGGCTGGATCCGCCTGCAGGTTGACTTCGTACTCCATCGGACGCGGAAGGCCGACCACGTTTTTCACGCCGCGCGACAGCCAGTCCTCGTTCTTGAGCACCGCCAGGATGATCTCAGCAATGCCCAAAGTGGCAATCGCCAGATAATCCGAACGCAGGCCCAGAGCGGTCTTGCCGATCAGCCAGGCAGCGCCTGCCGCAAGCAAGCCGCCTGCAGGCCAGGCCAGCAGCACCGGCAGGCCTAGGCCGCCGATGTTGCCCTGCAGCGCTGGATTGATAGCCTCAACCGAGCCCACTGCCGGATCAAAGATCGCACGGTAGACAAAGAAGCCAACGATCATGACCGCGGCCAGCACCAGCATGCGTGCCTTGCCCGGCGCCATGAACTTGGTGATCATCACGCCGGACACAACGGTCAACGCGCCCATCGCCAGCGCCATTACGATACTGACACCGCCAGAGGACCAGGCCTCGGGGATAACCGGGGTCGAGGTCAGCACCACGGCCAGCCCTCCCAGTGCGGTAAAGCCCATGATTCCGACGTTGAACAGACCGGCAAAGCCCCACTGGATGTTCACGCCGATGGCCATGATGGCCGAGATCAGCCCCATGTTCAGGATCACCAGCGCCGAGTTCCAGGAGCCGGAGAAGAACAGGAAGTCCGTTGCGCCTTCAGCCAGGATCAGCACCCCGACAACGGCGAAAAGAAGGGTATGTTTCATAGTTTCGGTCATACCGCTTTCCCTTTGAAAAGGCCGGTGGGCTTGAACAGGAGGACAACGATCAGGATCGCGAAGGAGACCGCGAACTTGTAGTCGGTGCTGAGGAGCTGAACCAGCCCGTCAGGCGCCAGGCTGTCCGGCAGCGAGTAGTTCAGGACCTTTTTCCAGGCATAGGTGATCGTCACCTCGGAAAAGGCGATGATGAATCCGCCGGCAATCGCCCCCAGCGGGTTGCCGAGGCCGCCGACGATGGCAGAGGCAAAAATCGGCAGCAGCAGCTGGAAATAGGTGAAGGGTTTGAACGACTTATCAAGGCCGTAAAGCACGCCGGCAATGGTCGCTAGTGCCGCCACGATCATCCAGGTGTACATCACCACGCGCTCCGGGTTGATGCCGGACAGCAGCGCCAGATCTTCGTTATCCGAATAGGCCCGCATGGATTTGCCGGTGCGGGTCTTGTTCAGGAACCAGAACAGCACCGCCACCACGATGATCGCGGTGATCACGGTGATGCCTTGGGTGGTCTTGATCGCCAGACCTTCATTGAGGCCGGTCATCTGCTTGAAGGTGCGGGCCTTGATGATAAAGCGTTCGCCATCGGCAAACCGTTGGTCGCCGGGGCCGATGATGAAGCGCACAAGGCCGTTCATCATGAACATCACCCCCAGCGAGACCATCACGAAGATCACCGGTTTTGCCTTCTGCTCCCGGTAAAATCGATAGACGGTGCGGTCAGTGAGCAGCGCCAGCAGGATGGTGCCGCCAATGCCAAAGGGCAGGGCGAGTAGGGCCGTCGGCAGCACGCCAAAGCTGATCCCCATCGACTGGAACAGCCAGGTGAACAGGATTGTCACCATCGCGCCAAAGGCCATGGTGTCGCCATGGGCAAAATTCGAGAACCGCAGGATCCCGTATATCAGCGTCACCCCCAGCGCGCCGAGCGCCAGCTGACTGCCATAGGCCAGTCCCGGAATAACAACAAAATTGGAAAGCGCCACAAGGGCGTTGAGAAGATCCATTAGTAAAGCCCCGTTCCCGATTGGCAATCCAATTGGATTTTGACCATATCGCTACGGTCTCCGTTATTTGAGTGATGCCAGGTTACGCGACCGTCCCGGCGGCCCTCTACTTTGTCTTTTGGCAGCAGAGAGGTGTCGGAAGTGAAAGCACTGCTCCAAGCAGAATAGCTTGTGCCTTTCGGAGCCCAAATGTGGGCAGCACAATATCCATCGACACAGTGGTGAAAGTACTGAATCCTGACCGTGTCACCGGCCTGAAGTTCAAGGACCCCATCTTCGTCCGTCGCAATCACCTGAGGCGTTGTGACTTCGCAGGCATACGTTGGATCCAATGCGGCCAAGCCGGTTTGCGCCGTGGCACAAATTGCGGCAGTCGCTAAAGCTGCTGAGCCGCAGGTTCGACTGAAATTTTCAACCATTCTGTTTCACCCTCCCAAGAACGACTTGCGTACTTCGGGATCGGCCAGAAGCTCTTTACCGGTGCCGGTATAGGCATTGCGCCCCTGCACCAGGACATAGCCTTTGTCCGCGATCTCAAGCGCTTGCTTGGCGTTTTGCTCCACCATCAGGATCGGCAGCCCGGTGCGGGCGACTTCGATGATCCGGTCGAACAACTCGTCCATCACAATAGGCGACACACCCGCGGTGGGTTCGTCCAGCATCAGCACCTTCGGCTTGGTCATCAGCGCGCGGCCCACGGCCACCTGCTGGCGCTGGCCGCCGGACAGTTCACCGGCCGGCTGGTTGCGCTTTTCCTTCAGGATCGGGAACAGGTGATAGACCTGCTCCATCGTGTCCCGGATATCGTCGGTGCGGATAAAGGCGCCCATCTCCAGGTTTTCCTCAACCGTCATCGAGGTGAAGATGTTGTGGGTCTGGGGCACAAACCCCATGCCCTTGATCACCCGGTCCTGCGGTGACAGCGCGGTGATATCCTCACCGCCCAGACGCACTGATCCGGACCGGACATTCAGCATCCCGAAGGTTGCCTTCATGGCGGTGGATTTGCCGGCCCCGTTCGGGCCTACGATTACGGCGATTTCGCCGGGGTTCACGGCGATAGTGCAGTCATGCAGAATATCCGGCCCCTTGCCGTATCCGCCTGTCATGCAGTCGCCAATCAAAAATGGTTCAGACATTCATATGCTCCGTTCCCCTTCGCAGGGGGGCAACGCGGCGCAAAGGCATTACGCCTCGGCCAGCTTGTCTTTGTTCTTCAGGCCGGTGCCCAGATAGGCTTCGATCACGTGCTCGTTCGCCTTGATCTCGTCCAGGGTGCCCTCAGCCAGCTTCTTGCCTTCGGCCATGCAGATCACCGGATCGCAGAGGCGGCCGATGAATTCCATGTCATGCTCAATCACGACAAAGGTATAGCCGCGCTCTTCATTGAGGCGCTTGATGGCATCGGCGATGGTGTAGAGCAGGGTGCGGTTCACACCGGCGCCGACCTCATCCAGGAAGACGATCTTGGCGTCCACCATCATGGTCCGGCCAAGCTCCAGCAGCTTTTTCTGGCCGCCCGATACTTGGCCCGCTTTCAGATCCGCGATGTGGCTGATGGTGAGGAACTCCAGCACCTCATCCGCCTTGGCGCGCAATGCGCGTTCCTCGTCGGCAATCCGCTTGCGGCCGAACCAGGTGTTCCACAGGGTCTCACCCGACTGGTTGCCCGGCACCATCATCAGGTTTTCCCGGCAGGTCATCGAGGAGAACTCATGCGCGATCTGGAAGGTGCGCAGCAGCCCTTTATGGAATAGCTCATGCGGGGGCAGGCCGGTGATATCCTCGCCATCCATGGTGACACGGCCGGAGGTCGGCGGCAGAACACCCGCGATTACATTGAACAAAGTGGTTTTGCCGGCGCCGTTCGGGCCGATCAAACCGGTTATGGAGCCCTTAGCGATTTCCAGCGAAGCGCCGTCCACCGCGTGGAACCCGCCGAAGTGCTTATGCAAGTCCTCGACGACGATCATGTCATTTCATCCCCTGCCGCGATTTTGCGGCGTTTTTAAACTTGGAACAGCCCGGGCGATGCCCGGGCTGCTCTTTTTCGTTGCTTTTCTGATGGTTATCAGCGGAAGCGCAGGGTTTCGTTCTTGCCGCCCTTCACTTCGATCTCACGGTAGGAGCCTGCGCTCTCACCGGGGCCGATCAGCTCAACGCCGGTTGCGCCCTGATAGTCGACCTCACCGCCGGCGGCGAGGATTTCCAGCGCCTTGCCCAGCTCACCCGGGTTAATCGGCTCGCCCGGCGCGTTTGCCACGTCCAGGATCTTGCCGACATAGTCCGCCGGGTTGGTAGAGTTGGCAGCCTGCATCGCCAGCATGAACAGCGCGGCTGCGTCATAGGATTCCGGCGCATAGGCAGAGGTACCGTCAAAGCCGCGCTCTTTTGCCATTTCGGCAAAGATTTCAGCGCCTTTGGAGTCGGAGCCTGCGATCTGGCCAAAGGAGCCATCCAGGTCCGGGCCAACGTTTGCCGGCAGGGTGTCGCCGATCATGCCGCCGGGCAGGCCGAAGGTGTCAAACGCACCGGAGTCCAGCGCGCCCTGGATGATGCCCAGGCCGCCCTGGTCAAGGTAGCCTGCAACCACCAGGATGTCGCCGCCGGCAGAGGCCAGCGCGCCAACTTCAGCCGAATAGTCGCCCTTGCCGTCTTCATGTGCGGTCACGATGGTGACTTCGCCGCCAACACCTTCAAATGAGGTCTTGATCGCGTCAGCCAGGCCCTTGCCGTAGTCGTTGTTGGTGTAAGTCAGCGCGATCGAGTTGATGCCGCGCTCTTTCAGGATCTCGGCCATCACCTGGCCTTCACGCGCGTCCGACGGCGAGGTGCGGAAGAACAGACCGTTGTCTTCCATGGTGCTGAGGCCCGGCGAGGTTGCCGACGGCGAGATCATTACCATGCCGTTCGGGATCGCCACGTTCTGCAGCATGGCGCCGGTCACGCCCGAGCAGTCGCCGCCGATAATGCCGTTGACGCCGTCCGCTATCAGTTTTTCAGCATTCGCAACGGCCAAACCGTTGTCGATGCAGCCGGTGTCGGCGCGCATGGGGGTCACGGTGGCGCTGTCCAGCAGCTTGCCCGACTTGGTGACCTCTTCCATGGCCAGCTCGGCGCCGTCTGCCATTGCAGGGGCCAGCGATTCAATCGGTCCGGTAAAGCCGAACTGCACGCCCAGTTTCACTTCCTTGGCGTGTCCGCCGGCATAGGCAGTGCCAGCCGTCAGCGCAGCGGCCGCGGTGGCCATCAGCAGTTTCTTCATTTGAAAACTCCCATTGTTGGAACAAAAATGTTCACATCGGACCCTAGGCAAGGCGGTTGAAAAAGAAAAGTCTTATCGAACCGGAACACTTTCCTTGGGCCGTTTGGTTGAAGCTGCATCCCATAGGATCCCCGATGCAGCGCGGGCGTGCCTGTACAAGGAAAACATCAGAAGGAAAAGACCCCGATGCTACGAAACTTTCTGCAGCTGACGCTTTCCGTAACGTTTCTGGCGGTTTTCTCTTCGGCCCAGGCGGAAAATCTGAAAAGCAGCCAGGGCAGCCTGTCCGTGACGCAGGTTGCGTCGGGCTTTGATGTGCCCTGGGCTTTTGATTTTCTGCCGGACGGCAGCTTGCTGGTCACCGAACGGGATGGACAGCTTTTTCATGTGAGTGAAGGCCGCAGACAGCGTGTTTCCGGCACCCCTGCCGTGGCTGCTGGAGGGCAGGGCGGCCTGCTTGATGTGATGGTGCCGCGGGATTTCAGCCAAAGCCGCGAGGTCTTCCTGACCTTTGCCAAGCGACAGGGGCGCGGCGCAGGAACAGCGCTGGCGATTGGGCGTCTTAGTTCGGATCATTCCAGGCTGACCGGTGTCAGGGTTCTGTTCGAAGCAGCACCCGGATCGCAGGGCGGTCGGCACTTCGGCTCCCGCGTGGTCGAGGCGCGCGACGGCACGCTGTTTCTCTCGCTGGGTGAGCGCGGCGACCGGCCCAGCGCCCAAAACCTGCGGCTGCATCAGGGCTCGGTCGTGCGGATCAACCGGGACGGCACGATCCCGCATGGCAACCCCTTTGCCGGACGGGCGGATGCCCAGCCGGAGATCTGGTCTTACGGGCATCGGAACCCGCAGGGCATGTCCTTGGACTTGAAGGGAAACCTCTGGGTGGCTGAACATGGCGCCAAGGGCGGGGACGAGGTGAACCGGGTGCGCAAAGGCGCCAACTATGGCTGGCCGGTGATCGCCTACGGGCGGCATTACTCCGGTCTGAAAATCGGCGAGGGAACAGCGAAAGCCGGCATGGAGCAGCCGGAATGGTACTGGGACCCCTCCATAGCTCCGTCCGGGATGATGATTTACTCCGGCCGAATGTGGTCCGAATGGCGCGGGAATGTTTTCGTGGGTTCGCTGAAGTTCGACTACATTGCCCGTCTTTCCGGCTCTCCCCTGAGGGAAACTGAACAATTGCGCAGTGAAGAAACAGGCCGCATCCGCGACGTGCAGGAGGCGCCGGATGGCAGTATTTGGTTCGCCTCGGAAGGTGAGGGAGGCATTTTCAGGATATCCAGATGAATGGCGCTAAGTGGATGGAAAGACCGCTTGCTCATCACAATAAGGATACTGGAATGAAAATCTTGCTTGCAGCAATCCTGGCCGCCGTCCTGCCAGGGGTGGCTTGGGCTCAGGACAGCATCTTCAAGTCATATGAAAGCTACGAGCGCTTTGTCGACACAGTAATCAAGACCCGTGACTTCAAACAGCTGATCAACCGGTTGGGCGGGCGCGATGAATACACCCCCGAGCAACTGCGCAGTGCTCAGGGGCGTTTGCTGTCGATCTATCCGCGGGACTTTACAAGCGGAGGGCTGGCGCTGCGGCAGGAGCTGATGAACGGATTCAGCAAGGAGGTCCGGATCTACTGGAACGACGCAATTCTTAGCTACTGCTACTACTATGCTTTCATCCACGACCATGGCGACGGCGTTGTGGTGCTGAAGTTTGACCTCAACACCAATTCGGACGTTATCTTCGGGAAGCTATGAACGCGGCCCGGCCCTGTTTCCTCAAGCTTTGTAGGTCGCCGCCTTGCTGCCGCGCTCGCGGTATGGGGTGGTATCGTAATGCGCCCGGTAGCATTTCGAGAAATGCGACGGCGAGGCAAAACCGCAGGCAAGTGCCACGTTGATCACGCTCATATCGGTCTGCATCAGCAGGTTGCGCGCTTTCTGCAGCCGAAGTTCCATGTAATAGCGTTTGGGCGAGCGGTTCAGATAGCGGCGGAACAGGCGCTCCAGCTGGCGGGTGGACATGCCGACATCCTGAGCCAGGATAGAGGGGCTGATCGGCTCCTCGATGTTGGCTTCCATCATCTGGATCACCATCGACAGCTTCGGATGCCGCACGCCGATGCGGGTCGGGATCGACAGGCGCTGGGTGTCCTGGTCGGTGCGGATTGAAGAATAGATCAGCTGATCCGCGACAGCATTGGCCAGTTCTTCGCCGTGATCGTTGGCAATCAGTTTGAGCATCAGGTCGATGGACGAGGTGCCGCCCGCGGTCGACAGCCGGTTGCCGTCGATCACGAACACCGATTTGGTCAGGTCGACCTCATCGAACTCCTCGGCGAAACTGTCGGCGTTTTCCCAGTGAATTGTGGCGCGCTTGCCGTCCAGAAGCCCGGCTTTGGCCAAGGCAAAAGAGGCGGTGCAAAGACCGCCCATGGTCAGCCCTTTGCGGGCCTCCCGGCGCAGCCAGGCCAGCAGCTTTTTGGTGGTGGCTTCCTGCACATCAATGCCGGAACAGACCATCACGACATCATCGCGGTGCAGTTCCATCAGATCGTCGTCCAGCTGAAAGGTCGTGCCTGCCGAGCAGGTCATGGTGTCGCCGCCTTCGCCGATCAGCGTCCAGGAATAGCTGTTCTCGCCGTTCATCCGGTTGGCAATCCGCAGGCATTCGACAGCCGACGCATAAGACAGCATCGTGAACTTTTCGAGCAGCACAAAGACAAACCGTTTGGGCTGGCCGGCTTCAACTCCAGAATCAGCAGGCTTGCGTGGCGTCTGCATGGCGAGCGTCCTTCAAGAAACAGGTCGGGCCGCGGAGGCATGCGCCGCGGCAGGTCGGGAAACCGTGCTCACAGCTTGCGGTCCGGGTCAAGTGGGCTCAATTCTAAACTGGCCTCTCCGGTGCGGATTTTGTATAGAGCACCCGTTATACCTTAAAGACCTCTTAAGCGGAGATAAAGTCATGAGCGAATGGCAAAAATCGGACTGGCGCAACAAGCCGCGGGTTCAGATGCCGGACTACACGGATGCGGCAGCCCTGAACGCTGTCGAGGCTCAGCTTTCCAACTTTCCGCCGCTGGTCTTTGCCGGCGAGGCACGGACGCTGAAACAGCACCTGGGTGCTGCAGGCCGCGGTGAAGCGTTCCTGCTGCAGGGCGGCGACTGCGCCGAAAGCTTTGATCAGTTCAGCGCCGACGGCATCCGCGACACCTTCAAGGTGATGCTGCAGATGGCAATGGTGCTGACCTATGGCGCCAAGGTGCCGGTGGTGAAAGTGGGCCGTATGGCCGGCCAGTTTGCCAAGCCGCGCAGCGCGCCGACCGAAACGGTGGATGGCGTCGAACTGCCCAGCTACCGCGGCGACATCATCAACGAACTGGCCTTTACGCCCGAGGCCCGCATTCCGAACCCGCAGAAGATGCTGCAGGCCTATACGCAGGCGGCGGCCACTGTGAACCTGCTGCGCGCCTTCTCGACCGGTGGCTTTGCAGACATGAGCCGGGTGCATTCCTGGACTCTCGGTTTCACCGACGAGCAGGACGTCCAGAAATACACCGATATCGCCGACCGCATCCAGGATTCAATCGACTTCATGGCGGCCGCCGGCATCACCGCGGACACCACCCATGAGTTTTCCACAGTGGAATTCTACACCAGCCACGAAGGCCTGCTGCTGGAGTACGAAGAAGCGCTGACCCGACTGGATTCGACGTCCGGCAAGTGGCTGGCCGGTTCCGGCCATATGATCTGGATCGGGGACCGCACCCGCCAGCCCGATGGCGCCCATGTGGAATTCTGCCGCGGAGTGCTGAACCCGATCGGCCTGAAATGCGGTCCGACCACCACAGCCGATGATCTCAAGGTGCTGATGTCGCGCCTGAATCCGGAGAACGAAGAGGGCAAGCTGACCCTGATCGCGCGCTTTGGCGCCGGCAAGGCGGTTGAACACCTGCCGCGCCTGGTTAAGGCCGTGAAGGAAGAGGGCGCCAACGTAACCTGGGTCTGCGATCCGATGCACGGCAACACCATCAAATCTTCGACCGGTTACAAGACCAGGCCCTTCGACAGCGTTCTGCGTGAGGTGCGTGATTTCTTCGGCGTGCATAAGGCCGAAGGCACCATCCCCGGCGGTGTGCATTTCGAGATGACCGGCCAGGACGTGACCGAATGCACCGGCGGCGTGCGCGCAGTGACCGAAGAGGATCTGAGCGACCGCTACCACACCGCCTGCGACCCGCGTCTGAACGCCAGCCAGTCGTTGGAACTGACCTTCCTGGTGGCAGAAGAACTCTCCGGCATGCGGAGCGCTCAAGGCAGCCGCCAGGCTGG
Organism: Leisingera sp. ANG-M1; assembly: GCF_000813745.1. Taxonomy (GTDB): domain Bacteria; phylum Pseudomonadota; class Alphaproteobacteria; order Rhodobacterales; family Rhodobacteraceae; genus Leisingera. Next base: position 385,065 of record NZ_JWLC01000008.1, read on the forward strand.
CTGAACACTGCAAGGGCCGCGGAAGTGCGGCCCTACTCAACAGCCTTAAGAACAAAAAAGAACGCCCCGGGGTTCTCCTTCGGGGCGTAGTGCATTCAAGTGCTATGACCTTGAATGAGGAATTCCTGGCCGCGGCTCGGCTGTGCCGGCGTTCAGTCTTCCCGGCTGACCACCAGCCGCAGATGCGGTGCGCCTTTGCGGAGGCCTGTCTGGGGCGTCTTTGCTTCCGGTTGCGGCGCCGGCTTGCCTGACTTGGTGCGTTCCAGCAGTGCCTTGGCCTCCTCCAGGATTGAACGCTCCTGCTTGAACCGCGCTTGGGTTTCGGCAAAGCCGGGATTGGGCTGGTTCACATCGCTGCGCTCTTCCTTGCCGGTGCGCGGCTTGGCCTTGAACTCGGGCGAGCCGGAAGCCTTGGATACGGCCCGCATTTCAATCGAGGAAATCGAGAACCGCTGCGAGGTTGCGGCGGTGTCTTCCGCGCCATAGGCCACCAGCACTCCCAGGACCCGGCTGATGTCGCCAAGGTCGCTGCGCAGCGGCAGCAGAAGCATGCGGGCTTCGCGCGGCTTGCGCATCCGCGGGCCTTCGATCTGCAGTTCCAGCTCGACAATGGCGGGCGTGTCGAACATATGCTCCATTGCCGAGCTCAGCTGTTTGCGTGCATCGGCAGTGAAAAACGCGGTGATCGGCATGCCGCGCACTTCCATTCCGGCCATTTCGTTCAGCATCGAGCCGGCCAGGCGGAAGCGGGCAATGCCCGGCGCGATCCGCTCTAGGATGAAGGTGTGGCTCAGGATGTTCTCCAGTCCGCGCGGATCAATCTGCGAGCGGCTCGGCACATCGTCGCCCCGGCGCAGCGCTGTCCAATAGGCCTCGGCCTGGCGCAGCGGCGACAGCGAGCCGCCATTGCGGAAGTTGTTCATCGAAACCACGTTCTCGCGTCCTGAGGACATGCCATTCCCACTGCGGCTGCCAAAAATCATCTCATCATCCCCTAAAAACCTGGGCCCGGTCTGTCTTGCCAGCTTGCCGCTGTCTTAAGACTTAAGGCCGTTTTGGTTACCCTGAAGTTAAGATGCCACAATCTAATTCAAATTTGGACTACTTCTTTAAGCAATGGTTAACGCGGGTGGATAGGGGCATTTATGCGATTGCTCTTGCACCCTATACTTTTGAGACAGTAGAGCAGATCAATCATCAGCGATAAGAGGGCACTCCCATGACCATCCGCAGCATGACCGCCTTTGCCTCGGCGCAGGGAAGTTCCGGCCAGCACAGCTGGAGCTGGGAGATCCGCTCGGTCAACGCCAAGGGGCTGGATCTGCGGCTTCGGGTGCCGGACTGGCTGGAAGGCCTTGAAAACCATATCCGTTCTGTCCTGGGCAAGGCGCTGGCACGGGGCAATGTCTCGCTCACCCTGCGGATCTCGCGCACCGAGGACAGCGCCGGGCAGGTCCAAGTCAACGCAGCCGTTCTGCAGTCTGTGGTCAAGGCGCTGGCAGAGGCGCAGTCGGTCGCCAGACAGAACCGTGTTGACGTGCGTCCGGCCTCCGCGGCCGAACTTCTGTCATTCAAAGGCGTTCTGGAACAGTCGGCCGGAGACGATGATCCGGCGCCGCTGGTCAAAGCGCTTAGCAAGGAACTGGAAACCCTTGTTGGGGATTTCGTTAACATGCGTGAGGCTGAAGGTGCGGCGCTTGCCCAAATCCTTAACGATCAGCTCGAACAGGTCGCCGGCCTGACCATGCAGGCAGGCGAGCGCGCTGAGGAGCGGAAAGCGAAGATATCCGAGACGCTGAAAGCAAACCTGGCGCGGGTGATGGACAACGCTGATGGCGCCGATCCGGACCGGATCGCGCAGGAGCTTGCCCTGATCGCGGTCAAGGCCGATGTCACCGAAGAGCTTGACCGCCTCGGCGCCCATGTGACTGCCGCCCGCGATTTGTTAGGCAAGGGGGGCGCGGTGGGCCGCAAGCTCGACTTCCTGATGCAGGAGTTCAACCGCGAAGCCAACACGCTCTGCTCAAAGGCACAGCATGCCGACTTGACGGCAGTGGGGCTTGAGCTGAAAACCGTGATCGACCAGATGCGCGAGCAGGTTCAGAACATAGAATAAGAATAGGAGTGCCCAGATGGCGGACCGCCGCGGCCTTTTGATCATCCTTTCGTCGCCTTCAGGCGCCGGCAAATCCACCTTGGCCCGCCGCTTGATGGCCTGGGACCCAGGCCTCGCGTTCTCGGTCTCTGCCACGACCCGCGCCCCGCGCCCGGGCGAGGAGCACGGCCGCGAATACTACTTCATGGCCGAAGAAGAATTCAAACAGAAGGTCGCCGAGGGCGGCATGCTGGAACACGCGCACGTGTTCGGCAACTTCTACGGTTCGCCAGCAGGCCCGGTGAAGGACACAATCGAAGCCGGCCAGGACGTTCTGTTCGACGTCGACTGGCAGGGCGAGATCCAGATCCGCAATTCGGACCTTGGCAAACACGCCCTGTCGATTTTCATCCTGCCGCCCTCAATCACTGAGCTGCGCCGCCGCCTGGAGACCCGGGCCCAGGACAGTGACGAGGTGATCTCCAAGCGGATGATGAAGAGCTGGGACGAGATCAGCCACTGGGGCTACTACGATTACGTGCTGGTAAACGATGACCTGGACGAGACCGAAGCCAAGCTGAAAACCATTGTCGAGGCCGAACGCATGCGCCGGATCCAGCAGCCGAAACTGCAGGACCACGTGCGAGCCCTGCAAACCCAGTTCGAGGAACAGTCATGACCCTGTACGCTCTTGGCGATGCCCGGCCGCAAATCCACGAAGACACCTGGGTTGCCCCAGATGCCAATCTGGTCGGCAAGGTGGTGATGGAGGCAGGCTCTTCGGTCTGGTTCGGCGTCACCATCCGCGCCGACCACGAGGAAATCCGCATCTGCGAAGGCACCAATGTGCAGGAGAACGTGATCATGCACATTGATGCAGGCTATCCGCTGACCATCGGCAGGAACTGCACCATCGGCCATAAGGCGATGCTGCACGGCTGCACAATCGGCGAGAACTCTCTGGTCGGCATGGGCGCTACGATCCTGAACGGTGCCAAGATCGGCAAGAACTGCCTGATCGGGGCAGGGGCGTTGATTACTGAGAATAAGGAAATCCCTGACAACTCGCTGGTCATGGGCAGCCCCGGCAAGGTTGTGCGCGAAGTGGATGACGCGCTGGCGCAGAAGCTCACCCAAAGCGCGCTGTTATATCAGGACAACATGCGCCGCTTCCGGGCAGAATTGAAACCGTTGTAAGCGGCCGGTTTTCACGCTGCCTGAACGGCCCCTGCCATATGCCGGTTACACAAAAGCATTAGGCAGGCCGGATGACTGAAAGCGGAGGCCAAATGACAACGGAGCAGATAGACGGATTCCTGGCAGCCATCCCGCTGCCTGCAGTGCTGGTGGATCAGACTGAGCGGATCATTGCGGCCAATACCGAAGGGGCAACCCTGCTGGGCCAAGGGATCCTGGGCCGCCACTTTGCCACCATCCTGCGCCAGCCCAGTGTAGCCACGGCAATCGAGGCCTGCCTGCGCGACAAGACGCCCAAGACCGCCAAACACCTGTCCAACGATGGCGCTCAGGACACCACTTTTGCGGTGACCTTGCGCTATGTGCCCGGAATCGGGGCTGTCGGCGGCGGCGCGGTGCTGGCCTGTTTCGATGACATTACCGAACGCCAGCAGGCCGGCCAGATGCGCCGCGACTTTGTTGCCAATGTCAGCCACGAGCTGCGCACGCCATTGACCGCGCTGATCGGCTTCATCGAAACTCTGCGCGGCCCCGCCAGGGAAGACGCACAGGCCCGCGACCGTTTCCTGGGCATTATGGAAGGTGAAGCTAGCCGCATGAACCGTTTGGTCGGTGATCTTCTTTCGTTGAACCGGGTGGAGAGTGAGGAGCGGGTGCGCCCAAAGGAACAGGTGGATTTGAAGGGGCATCTTTCCTCGACACTGAAAACCCTGTCCCCGGTGGCCGAAGCCCGCGGGGTGGAGATGGAACTGGATGCGGCAGAAGAGACCGTGTCTATCACCGGTGACCCGGACCAGCTGCAGCAGGTCTTCACCAATCTGGTGGAAAACGCGGTGAAATATGGCGGCGACAAAGTGCAGGTGGTTCTGACCTATTCCGAGCGTGACCCCGCAGTACGGGCACCCGCTGCCCGTGTGCAGGTAATCGACAACGGTTCGGGAATCGATCCCGTCCACCTGCCGCGGCTGACAGAGCGCTTTTACCGCGCCGACAGCCACCGGTCGCGCGAGATGGGCGGCACCGGCTTGGGGCTTGCCATTGTAAAACACATTATTAATCGCCATCGCGGGCGGCTCCGTGTTGAAAGTGAGCTGGGGCAAGGGTCTGTTTTTACGGTAATTTTGCCGGTCTAGCCGGCCTGTGACAGCCAAAAAAACAAAGCCGCCGCGGGATCTTCCCAGGGCGGCTTTTTGCTTTCATGTCACTTTTTCCGCACCCAAATCCCAGTTTGTCATGAAGCTGTTACACTGCCGTCACAAAAGCCTCATCAGACGCTCTTACGAGAGGCCCCAAGATCATCGTGGGGGTGATCGAACATAGAAACTCAAGGAGACAAGAGATGTCCTTTGTGAAACTGACCGCATCCGCTCTGGCGATTTCCGCCGTATCTGCCACCGCAGCCGCTGCGCGTGACCAGGTTCAGGTTGCCGGTTCGTCCACCGTTCTGCCCTATGCCTCGATCGTGGCGGAAGCCTTTGGCGAGAACTTCGATTTCCCGACCCCGGTTGTGGAATCCGGCGGCTCTTCGGCTGGCCTCAAGCGCTTCTGCGAAGGCGTCGGCGAGAACACCATCGATGTGGCGAACGCCTCGCGCAAGATCAAGGACAAAGAACTCAAGGCCTGCGCCGAAAACGGCGTGACCGACATCATCGAAGTCCGCATCGGCTATGACGGCATCGTCTTTGCCTCCGACATCAACGCCAACGGCTTTGAGTACACCCCGACCGATTGGTTCCTGGCTCTGTCCGACAAGATCCTGGTCGACGGTCAGCTGGTCGACAACCCGAACCAGACCTGGGCCGATGTGAACGCCAACTTCCCGGCCGTCGACATTCAGGCGTTTGTTCCGGGCACCAAGCACGGCACCCGCGAAGTATTCGAAGACAAAGTGATCCTGGCCGGTTGTGAAGCCACTGGCGCGTTTGAGCACCTGCTGGCGCACGCCGAAGGCGACACCGACAAGGCCAAGCACAAAGCGGCTGAGAAAGCCTGTATCGCTTTGCGCACCGATGGCAAGTCGGTCGATATCGACGGCGACTACACCGAGACCCTGGCCCGCATCGAGAGCAACAAAGACGGCATCGGCGTCTTTGGCCTGGCTTTCTATGAGAACAACACCGACAAGCTGCAGGTCGCAACCATGTCCGGCATTGTTCCCTCGACCGAGTCGATCGCAACCGGCGAATACCCGGTGTCCCGCCCGCTGTTCTTCTACGTGAAGAAAGCCCACATCGGCGTGATCCCCGGCCTGAAAGAATACGCCGAGTTCTTCGTCGCTGACGAAGTTGCAGGCGAAGACGGCCCGCTGGCCGAGTACGGCCTGGTGTCCGATCCGGAGCTGGAAGGCACCCAGGAAGCCGTTGCCAACGAAGATGTCATGGGTGGCAATTCCTAACCGCCCCGCGATAGAATGAGTTGCGCCGGGGCGGATTTGTCTGCCCCGGCGCTGTTGTACCCGGTACCCGACGCTGTTTCCCTTTCCGTCACCGCCTATCGGAGCCCTCCATGCCCACTATCTGGCTCGTTGCTCTCCTGCTTGCGCTTGCCGCTGCAGGTTTTTACTGGGGCCGCGCCCGCGCGCTCAGCACCGCCGGGGGCGATGCAAAAGACCTGCATTCGCTGCCTTCCTATTACGGCTACCATGTCGCGCTGACCTCCTTTGTGCCGGCCATCGGCGTGCTGGCGGTCTGGCTGCTGGCCCAGCCGCTGTTCATCGAGAACCGTGTCTCCGGAATGATCCCGGCTGAGGCTGTGCCCGAGAACTCTACCCTCGGCCTGGTGATGAGCGATGTCCGCCGCGTGGCCGAAGGCCTGGATCTGGCGGTTGAGCAGGGGCTTCTGACCCGGGCTGAGGCCCGCGATCTCAGCAGCGGCAGCCAGGATGTGCGAGCCCTGCTGGGCGAGGTCGGCGTGGCCCTGGGCAACGACGTGCGTCCCGAGGTGCTGACCGCGGCACAGGCGTTTCGCAACCTGTCCAACACCGGCAAAACTGCAATGTCTGTAGTGGTGGCGCTGCTGGCGCTTAGCGGGTTTGCCTGGGCCTACAGCAAGACCCACAAGGATTTCCGCGCCCGCAACGTGGTGGAGCGCGGCATCATGGCGTTGCTGATCCTCGCGGCTTCGCTGGCGATCCTGACCACCGTCGGCATCGTCCTGTCGATGCTGTTTGAGACCAAGAACTTCTTTGGCCTGCACAGCTGGACCGACTTCTTCTTCGGCTCGACATGGGCGCCCAACTTCCGCGGCGACAGTGAACTGTCGATCCTGCCGCTGTTGTGGGGCACACTCTACATCTCCTTCATCGCTCTGCTGGTTGCGGTGCCGGTCGGATTGTTTGCCGCCATTTACCTGTCGGAATACGCCAGCAACACCGTGCGTTCCTTTGCCAAGCCGCTGCTTGAGATCCTCGCGGGCATCCCGACCATCGTCTACGGCCTGTTTGCCCTGCTGATGGTGGGGCCGGCCCTTGCTGGGGTGTTCGCAAAGGGCGGCCTTCTGGGCGTTGAATGGATGGCAGGCGCCACTTCGGTTCTGACCGCGGGTCTGGTGATGGGCATCATGCTGATCCCCTTCGTCTCCTCGCTGTCTGACGACATCATCAACGCGGTGCCGCAGGCAATGCGCGACGGCTCCTTGGGGCTGGGTGCTACCAAATCCGAAACCGTGCGCCAGGTAGTGATGCCGGCTGCGTTGCCCGGGATCGTCGGCGCCGTGCTGCTGGCAGCCTCGCGCGCCATCGGTGAAACCATGATCGTGGTGATGGGGGCAGGGGCAATTGCCAAGTTCTCTGCGAACCCGCTGGAGTCGATGACCACCATCACCACCCGGATCGTCAGCCAGCTGACCGGCGACACCGACTTTGCCAGTCCCGAAACCCTCGTTGCCTTTGCCCTGGGCCTGACGCTCTTTGTCCTGACCCTCGGCCTGAACGTCCTGGCGCTCTATATCGTGCGCAAATACCGGGAGCAGTACGAATAATGACTGACCTGAGCCAAAACACTGCGTCCGAGCCCCGCAAACATGGCGGTTCGCTGCTGGAGCAGACCCCACGCACAAAGAAACGCAACGCCGCCGAGAAACGTTTCCGCGCCTATGGCATTGCCGCCATCGCGGCCGGCCTGGTGATGCTGATCATCCTGGTCACCACTATTGTTGGCAAGGGCACCGGTGCATTCCAGCAGACGTTCATCACCCTGCAGGTGGAACTGCTTGAGAGCAAGCTCGACAAGAAGGGCGAGCGCAATATCGAGGATATCAAGAAGGTCACCACCTTCGGCTATGCCCCGATTATCAAGGGTGCAGTGGCCGCCGCGGTTGAAGAGCTGGGCATTGAGACCAGCCTTAAGCCCAAGAAACTGGCAGGCATCCTGTCCAAGGACGCTGCTGCACAGCTGCGAGAATATGTGCTGGCGAACCCGGACCAGATCGGTCAGACGGTGGAGTTCCGCTTTCTCGCTTCCAGCCGCGTCGATGGCTATATGAAGGGCCGCGTGCATCGCGAAAGCATCGCCAACGATAAGAACATCTCGCCGGAACAGCTTGATCTTGTTGACGCACTGGCCGCCGCAGGCGTGCTGGAGAAGACCTTCAACCTGGACTTCATCCTTGGCGCCGATGCCTCTGACGCCCGCCCCGAAGCGGCTGGCATGGGGGTGTCGATGCTGGGCTCGCTGTTCATGATGTTTGTGGTGCTGGCGCTGGCGCTGCCGATTGGCGTTGCCGCCTCGATCTATCTTGAGGAATTTGCGCCGCAGAACTGGCTCACCGACATGATCGAGGTGAATATCTCCAACCTCGCCGCGGTCCCCTCCATCGTGTTCGGTATCCTGGGCCTGGCCGTGTTCATCAACTACATGCATCTGCCGACCTCGGCGCCGCTGGTGGGCGGTCTGGTGCTGACGCTGATGACCCTGCCGACCATCATCATCTCGACCCGTGCCTCGCTGAAATCGGTGCCGCCGTCGATCCGCGATGCGGCCCTCGGTGTCGGTGCCTCCAAAATGCAGGCAGTGTTCCACCACGTGCTGCCGCTGGCTGCACCGGGCATCCTGACCGGCACCATCATCGGCCTGGCGCAGGCCTTGGGCGAAACCGCACCGCTGCTGCTGATCGGCATGGTCGGTTTCATCGCCTCCAACGCGCCGGAGACCCTGGCCGACGGCCTGCTGTCTCCGAACTCCGCCATGCCTGCGCAGATCTATGAATGGGCCAAACGGGCCGATCCGGCCTTCTACGAACGCGCCTGGGGCGGCATCATCATCCTTCTCATCTTCCTGGTGACCATGAACACGCTGGCCGTGATCCTGCGACGCCGCTTTGAACGCCGCTGGTAAGGGGGCATAGTGCAATGAACGACATGACCTTGATGGAAAAGACCGTGGACACTCAGAAAATCAAAATCGCCGCCAAGGATGTGAACGTCTACTATGGCGACTCCCACGCGATCAAAGACGTGAATGTCGAGATCGAGGACAAGACCGTCACTGCCTTCATCGGCCCTTCGGGCTGCGGCAAGTCGACCTTCCTGCGCTGCTTGAACCGGATGAACGACACCATCGATATCTGCAAGGTGAAGGGTGACATCCTGCTGGACGGCGAGGACATTTATGACAAGCGGGTCGACCCGGTGCAGTTGCGCGCCAAGGTGGGCATGGTGTTCCAAAAGCCGAACCCGTTCCCCAAGTCGATCTACGACAATGTGGCCTATGGCCCTCGTATCCATGGCCTGGCGAAGAACAAGGCGGAACTGGATGAAATCGTGGAGAAATCCCTGCGTCGCGGTGCTATCTGGGATGAGGTGAAAGACCGTCTGGACGCCCCCGGCACCGGCCTGTCCGGCGGCCAGCAGCAGCGCTTGTGCATCGCCCGTGCCGTTGCCACCGAACCGGAAGTGCTGCTGATGGACGAGCCCTGTTCGGCTCTGGACCCCATTGCCACCGCGCAAGTGGAGGAACTGATCGACGAGCTGCGCAGCCGCTACTCGGTGGTGATTGTGACCCACTCGATGCAGCAGGCCGCCCGTGTCAGCCAGAAAACTGCCTTCTTCCACCTCGGCAACCTGGTGGAGTTTGGCCTCACCGGCCAGATCTTCACCAACCCCGAAGACCCGCGCACCGAAAGCTACATCACCGGCCGGATCGGCTGATCTATAGGAAAATCAACATGGTAGAACAGCATATTGCATCCGCTTTCGACCGCGATCTGGAGGCGATTCAGGCCCGGATCATGAAGATGGGCGGTCTGGTCGAGGACGCCATCCGCGAAGCAGCCAAGGCATTGGAGACGCGCGACGAAGAACTGGCTCTGGAAGTCCGCCAGGCGGACAAGGCCATCGACGGCTTGGAGGAGCTGATCAACGAGGAAACAGCCCGGCTGATCGCCCTGCGCGCGCCTGCGGCCTCGGATCTTCGCCTGGTGCTGTCGGTGCTGAAGATCGCTGGCAACCTGGAACGCATTGGCGACTATGCCAAAAACATGGCCAAGCGAACCGGTGTTCTGGCCCAGGGCCCCAGTGTCAGCGAAGGTGCTGCTGCCCTGCGCCGGATGGCGCGCGAAGTGGAGCGGATGCTGAAAGACGCACTCGATTCCTACATCCAGCGCGACGTGGAGCTTGCTGCCGATGTCATCGCCCGCGACCGCGACGTTGACCAGATGTACAATGCCTTGTTCCGTGAATTTCTAACCCACATGATGGAAGATCCGCGCAACATTTCGGCCTGTATGCATTTGCATTTTATTGCAAAAAACACCGAGCGGATGGGCGACCACGTTACCTCGATTGCCGAGCAGGTGATCTACCTGGTGACCGGTGAAAAGCCGGAAGAAGACCGCAAGAAAGCCGATACCACCTCTACAACGGCGCAGGAGATCTGACCGATGGCTGCCGACCAGCCCACCGTTCTGGTTGTTGAAGACGAAATGGCCCAGCGGGAAGTCCTGGCCTACAATCTCGAAGCAGATGGTTTCCGGGTGCTCCGCGCTGAACATGGCGAGGAAGCGCTGCTGGTGGTGGATGAGGATATGCCGGATATCATCATCCTCGACTGGATGATGCCGAACCTATCGGGCATCGAAGTGTGCCGCCGCTTGAAAACCCGCCCCGAGACCCGCAACATCCCGATTATCATGCTGTCGGCCCGGTCGGAAGAGGTGGACAAGGTCCGCGGCCTGGAAACCGGTGCTGATGATTATGTCGTAAAACCCTATTCGGTAATTGAACTGATGGCCCGGGTGCGCACCCAGCTGCGCCGGGTGCGGCCTTCCACTGTAGGCGTGCGTCTGGAGTACGATGACATCGTTCTGGACGCGGAAACCCACAAAGTCAGCCGCGCCGAGAACCCGCTGAAGCTGGGGCCGACAGAGTTCCGCCTGCTTTCCACATTTATGGAGAAGCCCGGCCGGGTGTGGAGCCGCGAACAGCTGTTGGACCGGGTCTGGGGCCGCGATATCTATGTCGACACCCGAACTGTCGACGTTCACATTGGTCGCCTGCGAAAGGCGCTGACCCAGCACGGCGGAAGCGACCCTGTGCGCACCGTCCGCGGCGCAGGCTACGCGCTCGGCTGATAAATGGAACCGGGGGACAGGCGGTGCAACAGAATGTGCACGCGTGTCCCCCCTCATTTTGCGGCGGTCAGCGCGGCAGGGGATCTTCCGGCTGCGCTTTGCCTGCCAGCCACTCCCGGAATTTGACAAGGGAAGGCGCGCTGGATTTCCGCTCCGGCCAAACTAGGTAGTAGGCGCCTTCTGTCTCGGCAGGTTCTCCGTGCAAGGCGACCAAGCGGCCGGTCGCCAGGTCCTGTTCGACCAGGTAATCCGGCATCAAAGCCACCCCAAGCCCATGCAGGGCAGCTTGGGTAATGGTTGCGAATTGGTCATATATCGTGCCGCTTAGGTCGTCCTTTGCAGTGATGCCGTGCAGTTCAAACCAATCGCGCCAGGCCGTTGTGCGGGTTTGAATATGCAGAAGCGGAAGTTTCAGGATATCTTTCGGTTCTCTGATGCGCCGTCCGTCCAGCAGCACCGGCGCGCAAACGGGAAGCAACTGTTCATGTTTTAGCAGCAGTGACTGCGTTCCAGGCCAGTTCGCGTTTCCAAAATGGATAGCTGCATCAAAGGGTTCCGTGGTAAAGTTGAATGGCTCCAACCGGGTTGACATGTTGATGGTGACATCCGGGTGCAGCCTGGCGAACTCAGGCAGACGCGGCATCAGCCAACGCATTCCAAATGCGGGTAATATGGCCAGGTTCAGCGTGCCGGCCAGTGGCGCTGCCTGCAGGCGCAGGGTTGATTGTACGATCTGGTTGAGCGCCTGCCGGATCTCGGCTGCATAATCCTGAGCTTCAGAGGTCAGTGCCAGCCGCTTCTGATCCCGTTGCACCAATTCCATACCCAGCTGCTTCTCCAGCGTTTGCAGCTGCCGGCTGACCGCACCTTGAGTCAATGCAAGCTCTTCAGCAGCGGCGGAGGCGCTGCCCAGCCGGTCCAGCGCCTCCAGGGCGCGCAGGGATGAAATGGAAGGCAGAAACCGCCGCGGTGTGCTCATGTATGAGTGTTTCGCATATGTGCTTGCCAAAGTCTCGCTGTTTTTCCTGGTAACCTCCCGTTAGGGTTCTGCCTAGATCACATCCGAAAGGCAGGACAATGACCGACACTCCCGAACTGCGCGCCAAGGATGCGCCGGACCTGGGCCGTTTCACTTGGGAAGACCCTCTGCGGCTGGACGATCAGCTGACCGAAGATGAACGCATGATTGCCGCATCGGCACGCAGCTATTGTCAGGAAAAACTTCAGCCGCGCGTTCTAAGTGCTTATGAAAATGAAGAAACGGATCCGGAGATCTTCCGCGAGATGGGTGCGATGGGCCTGTTGGGCACCACCATTCCCGAGCAATACGGCGGTCTTGGCGGCGGCTATGTTTCCTATGGTCTGGTTGCCCGCGAAGTCGAGCGTGTGGACAGCGGATACCGCTCGATGATGTCGGTGCAAAGCTCGCTGGTGATGTATCCGATTTACGCATACGGCAGCGAAGACCAGCGCAAAAAGTATCTGCCGAAACTGGCCGCTGGTGAGTGGATTGGCTGCTTTGGTCTGACAGAACCGGACGCAGGCTCTGACCCAGCCAGCATGAAGACCCGCGCCGAGAAAACCGAAGGCGGATATAGGCTTACGGGTTCCAAAATGTGGATCTCAAACGCACCGATCGCGGATGTTTTTGTTGTTTGGGCAAAGTCGGAAGCGCACGGCGGCAAGATCCGCGGCTTTGTGCTTGAGAAGGGCTTGAAGGGGCTGAGCGCGCCGAAGATTGAAAACAAGGCCTCGCTGCGGGCGTCGATCACTGGCGAGATCGTAATGGACGGCGTCGAAGTTGGCGAAGATGCGCTGCTGCCGCATGTGCAAGGTCTCAAAGGCCCATTCGGTTGTCTGAACCGTGCGCGCTATGGCATCAGTTGGGGGGTGATGGGCTCGGCTGAAGCCTGCTGGCACGCCGCGCGTCAATACGGGCTGGACCGGGTTCAATTCGGACGCCCGCTGGCCAATACTCAGCTGTTCCAGCTAAAACTGGCCAATATGCAGACTGAAATCACGCTGGGCCTTCAGGCCTCTCTGAGGGTTGGCCGCTTGATGGATGAGGCCAACGCCGCACCAGAGATGATCTCGATCATCAAACGCAACAATTGCGGCAAGGCTCTGGAGATTGCGCGTCACGCCCGGGACATGCATGGCGGAAACGGTATCAGCCTGGAGTTTGACGTCATCCGTCACATGGTGAACCTGGAGACTGTGAACACCTATGAGGGCACCCACGATGTGCACGCGCTGATTTTGGGCCGGGCACAGACAGGACTCCAGGCGTTCTTTTAATTCTTCTGTGCAGCGCAAGGATCTGCTTGCGCTGCATTTCCGCAAAGCGAAATTTCATTTATGCAACCCAAAGCAAGGCGGGCGATTTTGCAATAGTCATAGAGCGGTGAACGTCTTTCGTAGGGGCAGTTTAGGATCCGAAATTCTTAAAGATCATCGAAGCCATTGGCTGAATTTTCGTGAAAAGTGCTCCTTTCGTCTGCCGAAAGGTTAACGGAGAAGCGACTGCTTTGATGTTGTGCAGGCTGGTCCTGGAAATTTGTCCAATCGAATGGCAAAATTTCAAACCAGAGAAAATGGCCTCAAGAAGCTGATCCTTTTGCAAAAATGCTGAGTTTTTCCTGCTGAGTGAGAACGCAAAGGCTGGGTTTGGCGTTCCTGCAGGCTGAGTTTGCAAATTTTGGCGCGCGTTTGTGCAAAGCCACCAGCAATTTGAAGGCGTGTACTGTGCGAAAAATTTCGTATTAACAAAAGGTTACCATGCCTTGGGCGAGGATGGAAGCGGTATTTTCAAGCGCCAAGAAAAACTGTCGGAAAAGCTGCATTCCGGTTTGGCTCTAGTTCTGCCTGAGCCAGAAGAACATCGCTGTGCAAAAAGAAAACGGGCCAGAGACTGAACTCTGGCCCGTCCAAAGATCCGTTGTGGCGGCTGTTAGGCCGGCAGGTGGATGTTGAACTTCTCGCGGATTGCCATGTCGGTGGCTGCATCGAACCTGGCTGCGGCGCGCTGGGACAGGATCTGCTCTTTCTTGGCCGTTGCCTTGACAATCAGATCAGGTTTGTCGAGTTCTGCCCATTCCTTTGGCGAGGTGCGGTCGCCCAGATCCGGATAGACATAGTCGACCTGCATCCGGCTGAGGGTCTGATCAGTACCCAGGTAGTGGCCGGGACCACCCATGCAAGTTGCGCGCATCTGGTCCAGTGCCAGAGTTTCATCGTTTACCTCGATACCGCGAACGCAGCGCTGTGCCTGACCAAGCAAATCGTTGTCCAGGATCAGAGATTCGAGGCAGAAACCCAGAAGCGACGCGTGCATGCCTGCCGCTTCGTAAACCATGTTCAGGCCGGAGAGGCCTGCCATGACTGCAGAACACATTTGCTCCCAGCCAGCCTGCATGTCCGGGAGCTTGGAATCCGACGCGCCTGCGGCGGCGCCGCCCGGCAGATTGTAGAATTTGTGCATCTGGGCGCAGCCTGCGGTGAGCAGTGCCTGCTCGCCGGAGCCAACGGTCATGGCACCAGTGCGCAGGTCCAGGCCGAACGGCCAGGTTCCGACGATTGCGGGAGCACCTGGTTTCACAGCGTTCACATAAACCAGGCCTGCAAGGCATTCAGCAACGGCTTGGGTGATCGCGCCGGCAATGGTAGAAGGCGCTGTTGCACCGGCCATGCCAGCCGACAGAAGCAGCACTGGCATGCCGCCTTTAATGCATTCCTCCATCACTTCGCAGGACTCCGTCGCGAATTTCATCGGCGGAACCACAAAGCAGTTGGAGTTGGACACAAACGGACGTTCCCGCCATTTGTCTTCACCGCCTGCAATCATGTGCAGCAGTTCCAGGCCGGGCTTCACGAAATCCGGTTCGGTGAACGAGACACCGACATGTTTGTTGGTGCCCGCGCAGGAGGCGTAGATGGAGTTCAGGTCCATCTCGCAGTTGTCGGGAATGTCGCGGCAAACCATCGGGCGCTGGACAAAGTGGATATTGTCCAGCTGATCGCAAATCCGGGCAGCGTCGTGCAGGTCCTGCACGGTGGAGTCTCGGTACTCCCGGCCGTGAACATCGACCATGCTTACCGCAGCGCCGGCGGTGCCATAGTGGACGCGGCCGCCGGAAAGCTCGAGGTCATTCTTGCCGTCGCGGCTGAACAGGGTGATTGAGCGGTTGGCCTTGGCGATGGTGTCTTCAACCAGCGCGCGGGGGAAGCGGATGCGGCCGTCATCGCCCAGGATGGCGCCGGCGCCGGTCAGGTAGTCAATGCCGCTTTGCGGAGCGTCGGCGAGACCGATCTCTTCAAGCGCAGTCAGCGCGGCTTCGTGGATCTTTTCCATGTCCGCCTGGCTGAGCATTTTCAGCGCAGTGGATTCCATGCCGGGACGAACCGGGCGCAGGTGTTCCGGCAATGCGGCAGCCCGGGCTGCACGGCGCGCGTTGCGCCCGCCGCTGCGGCCAGCGCGGGAAGAGGAGGCTTGGTCGTTCATTCTGTTGAGCCTTTCAGGGAAGTGAGTGGAAGTAACGTGAATCCCTACTCAGTTCGGCCGCCCCCTGGCTGCACGGCCGCGCGCCGCACCAATGGTGCGGTAGATGAGGCTGACAAAGCAGCGTTCTCCCTGCATGCGGTCTCCTGTGTCTCGTGTCCGCAATCTGGCATGCTTTTGCGAAGTTTCTAGCACATAAGCGACCATGGTGAAAAAAGCGACATGTTTTTCATGCGGGTATTGCGCGCGGACCTGACAACCGAAGCAGGCGGTGCTTTGAATAAAATGTTCGCAAATTTATTGATTTAACCTCTGTTTTTAACGCTTTGCAGCGTGCTGGCTTCTTGGCAGTTTGGTCTCGGGAACCAAATATTAAGTATTAATGCTTGATAGTGGGGGTCTAGGGGATGGCGCGCCGGAACGGTGCATTTGGAAAAGGCACAGCCACATGCCGACGGTTAGGATAACCACAAAGACTTTGGCGGCTTGCGCAATTCTGGCCGCTAGCACTTTCGCCCAGTTGCCCGCGTTAGCTGACGGGCTGGGGCAGCCGTTGATCAGTACCAGTGGGCCTGCAGTGGCCGCAGCGGAGACAAGCAACCGGACTTTTCAGCTGGCATACGGGCAGGAGATTGGAAGTCTCATCCTGGGCGGCAGCGTTGCCCGCGAACATTCCGGAGTTCTAGCCCGGGCTGTTCAGGCAGACGAAGCCCGCCACCTGCGCCTGCTGGCAGGTTATGATTTTGGACCGGCCACCGGTTTCGTTTCGGTTGGAAGGCTGCAAGCCCGTTCGTCTGGCCGCAAAACCGAGGGACCGCTTTTGGGTTTAGGGATGCGGGTGTCGCTTAACCGCGCGCTTCAGTTGACCGGGGAATTGCTGCATCACGAGGCCGGCACCACAGGCAGCGGCGCCCGGGAAGGCGGTGAAACACTTTCAGTGACGGCTGCCTTCCGGTTTTAAGCCAGTTTTTTGGCGGTCACTCCACTCGCTGACCGCCTAGGCGCAAGACTTCAATAATTCAATGGCTTGGCGGAATTTCGCTTGCCGATTCCGGCGGAAATACGCAGGCGCTTCCGCGATTTCGGCTAGTCACTGCCAATTCAGAAGGCGTGAGGCCTTCGGCTCTGGAACTTCCCCTTCAGACATCTTTTGTACCGCTCACCGGTGCAGGACCTGTGCCGGGACTGCAAAAGGAGAAGTCTGAATGACTCGTTTCGTAGCAATGACAGCCATCGCAACCGTTATGGGCAGTGCGGCATTTGCCGGTAATGTGAGCGAGCCGGTGATCGAACCGGCACCCGCGCCGGCCCCGGTGCCGGTTGCCAATGATGGCGGTGACTGGACCGGTTTCTATCTGGGCGGCCAAATCGGCCAGCTGGATGCGGATGCCAGCAACGGTGCTTCCGGCGACGATACCGCTTATGGTATTCATGGCGGTTACAACCACGACTTCGGCCGTTTTGTGCTGGGCGGTGAACTGGACTATGACTCCACCGACGTGGATTTGGGAGCCGGGGCAAACATTGACTCAGTGGCCCGGGCCAAGGTGAAGGCCGGATATGACTTTGGCAATGTGCTGGCCTATGTCACCGGCGGCGTCGCCGAGGCCGACAGCTCGCTGGGCAGCGAGACCGGCGATTTTTACGGCGTAGGTATCGCTTACCAAGTGACCGATCAGTGGCAGATCGGTGGCGAAGTTCTGGAACATGACTTCGACGAGTTCGGAAGTTCAGGTGTTGGTTCGGACGCAACCTCGGTTTCGTTGCGCGCGTCATTTAAGTTCTGATCAGCCTGAAACGGGAGCGCGGCACTCTCCTGTTCCGCCGCGCTCCTGGCCGCCCGGTCTGTGCCCAAGGCAGACGGGGCGGCCATTGTATTTTGCGGTAAGTGGGTTGGCTGGGCCGCCTGTGCGTGTTATTCACGCCGGTATGAACCAGATCTGCACCACCATTATCTGCTGCATTACCTGCTGACATATCAGCGGGCTGGTTTCTGTCGTTTTCATTTCCCTGACAAGTTGCTAAGCCCGCGCTGCGCGCATTGGGTGATGACAGCCTGTTCTGGCTGGGCATGGAAAAGGAACCGGGCATGGAAACCAAGGACATAGTGATCAAGCTGCAGAACACGAAGACCCGCAAGAAAGAGGTCTTTGAGCCGATCGACGCCAGCAACGTGCGGATGTATGTTTGCGGCCCTACGGTTTACGACCGGGCGCATCTGGGCAATGCGCGCCCGGTAGTGGTGTTCGATGTTCTCTACCGGCTGCTGCGTGAGGTTTATGGCGAAGATCAAGTGACTTACGCCCGGAACTTCACGGATGTCGACGATAAGATCAATGCCCGTGCAGCCGAAAGCGGGCGCCCGATTGGCGATATCACCGCGGAAACCACGCAGTGGTTCCTGGACGACATGGGACAGCTCGGCGCGCTGGAGCCCAACCATATGCCGCGGGCTACGGAATACATCCCGCAGATGGTGTCGATGATCGAAGATCTGATTGCCAAGGGGCATGCCTATGCTGCTGAAGGCCACGTTCTTTTTGCTGTCGACAGCTGGAAGGAACTTTATGGCAAGCTGTCGGGCCGTTCAGTAGATGACATGATTGCTGGCGCGCGGGTGGAAGTTGCGCCTTACAAGAAAAACCCGATGGATTTTGTGCTGTGGAAGCCGTCTTCGGACGAGCTGCCCGGATGGGACAGCCCTTGGGGCCGGGGCCGGCCGGGCTGGCACATTGAATGTTCGGCGATGTCCTATGATCTGCTGGGCGAGACTTTTGACATTCACGGCGGTGGCAACGATCTGATGTTCCCGCACCACGAGAATGAAATTGCGCAAAGCTGCTGTGCCCATGGTGAAGATAGCTTTGCACGGTTTTGGCTGCATAATGAAATGCTCCAAGTCGAAGGCAAGAAGATGTCCAAATCTCTGGGCAATTTCTTTACCGTGCGCGACTTGCTTGACCAAGGCTACCCGGGCGAGGTGATCCGCTTGGTGTTCCTGCAGACCCATTACCGCAAGCCGATGGACTGGACGGAAAAGAAAGCCAAGGAAGCCGAGGCGACATTGCGGAAGTGGCGTGCGCTGACCGCGGGCATCGAGCCCGCATCCAGCGCTGCTGCCGCGGTCCTGGATGCACTGGCGGATGATCTCAATACCGCGGGCGCGATTACCGTTCTGCACAAACTGGCAGCCGCAGATGACGGCGCCGGACTGCTTGCCTCAGCGCAGATTCTGGGGCTGTTGACGGACGAGTTGGGGGAGTGGGCGTCAGCACCTTCTATCGATTTGTCGGCTTTTGAGGAAAAGCTGTTTGAAGTCCGTCAAAAGGCGATGGAAAATAAGGATTTTTCCGAAGTCGACCGGATCAAGGCAGCCTATGTGGGAGCCGGATTGGAAGTGCGGATGAGCAAGACCGGTGTCGAACTGGTGCCCGGTGCTGGGTTTGATCCGGCCAAGCTGGAGGCGCTTTGATGGGCAAGGAACGCCTCTATCTTTACGACACAACCCTGCGGGACGGACAGCAAACCCAAGGGGTGCAATTCTCGACCGCTGAAAAAAAGCAAATTGCCCAGGCGCTTGATAACCTAGGTATCGACTACATCGAAGGAGGGTGGCCCGGCGCAAACCCGACCGACAGTGCATTTTTTGGCGAAGCGCCTGAAACCAAGGCGACGATGACCGCTTTTGGAATGACCAAACGGGCGGGGCGCTCGGCTGCCAATGACGACGTTCTGGCGGCGGTGATGAACGCGGGCACAGCAGCAGTTTGTCTTGTCGGCAAGAGCCACGATTACCATGTGACCCATGCACTGGGGATTGCGCTGGAAGAGAACCTGGACAATATCAGGGCCTCGGTCGCGCATATCGTGGCGCAAGGGCGCGAAGCGCTGTTTGACGCTGAGCACTTCTTTGACGGCTATAAGGACAACCCCGAATACGCGCTGTCGGCTTGCCGCGCGGCGCTGGAGGCTGGCGCGCGCTGGGTGGTTCTGTGCGATACCAATGGCGGTGCGCTGCCTGCAGAGGTGAGCTGGATTGTCTCCGAGGTGGTTGCGGCTGGAATTCCAGGTGAAAAACTTGGCATACATACCCATAACGACACGGAAAATTCTGTTGCTTGCTCTCTTGCGGCGGTGGACGCAGGAGCGCGTCAGATCCAAGGCACGCTGAATGGCCTCGGCGAGCGCTGCGGCAATGCCAACCTGACGGCGCTGATTCCGACGCTGCTGTTGAAGGAGCCTTATGCCAGTCAGTTCGAAACCGGGGTGAGCCTGGACGCGCTGGCTGGGCTGACCCGGATCAGCCGGATGCTGGATGACATTTTGAACCGGGTTCCAGTGCGGCAGGCGGCATATGTCGGAGCCTCAGCCTTTGCACATAAGGCAGGGCTGCATGCGAGTGCGATCCTTAAAGATCCCTCGACTTATGAGCATATTGACCCGGCCCGGGTCGGGAACGCCCGGGTTATCCCAATGTCGAACCAGGCGGGGCAATCCAACCTGCGCAAACGGCTGGCTGATGCAGGGTTGAGCGTAGAAAAGAGCGACCCGGCGCTGGCCAGGATTCTGGAACGGATTAAGCGGAGGGAGACCGAGGGTTACTCCTACGACACGGCCCAGGCCTCCTTTGAGCTGCTGGCGCGGGAAGAGCTTGGCCAGCTGCCGGAGTTTTTTGAGGTCAAACGCTACAAGGTCACGGTCGAACGCCGGAAGAACAAGTACAACAGAATGGTCAGCCTGTCCGAGGCGGTCGTTGTGGTGAAAGTCGACGGCGAAAAACGCTTGTCTGTCAGTGAATCGCTGGATGAAACCGGCAGCGACCGCGGGCCGGTGAATGCGCTGGCCCGGGCGCTTATCAAAGACTTGGGACGGTACTCGTCGCAACTTGAGGATATGCGGCTGGTCGATTTTAAAGTGCGTATCACACAAGGCGGCACCGAGGCCGTAACCCGGGTCATCATCGACAGTGAGGACAGCCAGGGCCACCGGTGGTCGACAGTAGGTGTCAGTCCGAACATAATCGACGCCTCATTTGAGGCGCTGCTGGATGCGATCCGCTGGAAGCTAATTCATGACGGCAGTGCGTCCGGGCAGGCGGATGCAGTTTGACACTGATTTGACCGCATGTGCGGAATTGGTTCAGCAGAGCGATCCGGACCGGTTTCTTGCCACGATGGCGGCGCCGGTCTCTGCGCGGCCGCTGCTGTTTTCCTTGTATGCCTTCAATATTGAGCTCGCAAAAGCTCCCTGGGCAAGCCAGGAAAGCATGATTGCCGAGATGCGCGTGCAATGGTGGCGGGATACTGGTGCCGAGATTTCCGAAGGCAAACCTGTGCGCCGCCATTTTGTTGCGACACCGCTGGGGCGGTGTCTGCGGCCGGACCTAGCGGGCTGTATCGATGCAATGGCGGAAGCGCGGCGGTGGGACATCTACAAAGAGCCCTTTGAAAGCGAAGCGGAGTTCGACAGTTACATAAACCGGACCAGTGGCGCGCTGATGTGGATGGCGGCGGCCTCGCTTGGTGACGCAGATGAGGCCGCGGTGCGGGACTTTGCCTATGGAGCCGGAGTTGCCAACTGGCTGCGCGCGATCCCGGAGTTGGAAGCCCAGAAACGTATCCCTCTGCTTGATGGCACGCATGCAGGTGTGCAGGCATTGGCTGCTAAGGCATTGAGGAAAATAAAGAGCGCCAGGTCCCGCCGCTCGAAAGTGTCGAAGGAAGCCGGTTACGGCCTGCTTGCAGGCTGGCAGGCCGAGACAATCCTGAAACAAGCTCTCCGTGAGCCTGAAAGAGTGGCGCAGGGAGCCCTGGGACAAAGTGAGTTCAGACGCCGGGCCGGGTTAATGTGGAATGCCGCAACGGGCCGATGGTAGCTTTGCAAGTTCGTACAGGATCATAAGAAAGGCGTCCGGTTGGACGCCTTTCAGCAGTTGAATGGCCGAGAGCCAGGCGGATCAAGCTTCCTTAGGGCGCATGACCAGCCACATAAGCGCACCGCCTGCCAATACAAGGAACGGTGCCATGGCCATGTTCACCGCGCTCCAGCCGTCTACCGGGCTGCCGCCGGAACAATTCATCAACCCGCCGGACGCCAACGATGCCATGGTGACACCGCCAAAAACGAGGAGGTCGTTCAGTCCCTGCATCCGGCCCCGCTCATAGCTCTCATGGGCTCCGGCAAGCATGGTTGTTGCGCCGATGAAGCCGAAGTTCCAGCCTATGCCAAGCAAGACAAGCGCAATGAAGAAGTTATCCAAGTCAACACCTTGCAAGGCGATAGCACCGGCACCTGCAAGGATGACCAGCCCCGCCGCAACGACTTTTTCCACGCCGAAGCGGGCGATCAGATGACCGGTGAAGAAGGACGGGACATACATTGCCAGAACATGGGAGGTGACAACATCCGCGGCATTGCCTTCGGTAAAGCCGCAACCGACCACGGCCAACGGCGTCGAAGTCATGACCAAGTTCATCAAGGCGTATGAAACCATCGCGCAGATCACTGCCACCGCAATCACCGGCGTTTTCAAAAGCTCCATCCGGCTGCGGCCCTTCGGGGTGTCAGCGCTGGGTGCGGGCGGTTTGGGAATGTCGAGGAACAGAAACAGCGCGGCCCCCAGAACGTTGACGGCGATCACTGCAAGATATGTACCGAGGAACGGAATAACAAAGGCTTGGCTGGTGGCCTTCACAACTTGAGGGCCGATGATCGCCGCAGCAAGGCCGCCAGCCATAACATAGGAGATCGCCTTGGGGCGGAATGCGTCAGAGGCTGTGTCGGCCGCTGCAAACCGGTAGAACCCGTGCGCGCTCATGTAGACGCCTGTTAGCAGACTGCCGAGCAGAAAGACTGGAAACGAGCCAAGATAGAGCCCGTAGGCTCCTACCAGCCCGCCGAGGGCGCCAAACACCGCCCCCACAAAGAAACCGGCTCTCCGGCCCCAGCGCTGCATAATTGCAGAGACAGGCGTTGCGGCCAGCATTGATCCAGCAACGATCAGCGAGATTGGCAATGTGGCAAAGCACGGATTGGAGGCCAGTGACTGGCCGGCCAGACCGCCAATCGTAAATATCATTGGCATCTGGGCGCCAAGGATTGCCTGCGCCAGAACCAGGACGGCAACGTTTTTCTTAGCGACCGCGTCGCTGGGGGTGGTCATGGACATACTCATGTGGGATGCGTAGCTGTGAATATGTTGAGGAGCAAGCCGCCGCTGTGCCGTAAGCGATCACGCTTTCTTTCAGGCTGCGGCATGAGGGAGATGACGTGGCGTCAGAACAGCAGACCTTAATTCCCGGGGCAGGGCGGATCATTGTTAGCGATGCCTGTGTCCAGGAAGGTGCGGAATGGCTGTCCCAGCATGATGAACGTTTTGCGCGTGCGCTTGAGGCGACCGGTCCGTTGCCGTTGCGCCGAAAACCGGAGGGATTTGCCCAGCTGCTCAGCGCGATTGTCAGCCAGCAGGTGAGCGTGGCCTCTGCAAATGCGATCTGGAGCCGGATGAAGGCGGCGGGGCTGACTGGACCACGTAAGATAAAATGGGCTTCTGACGACGCGCTGCGAGCGGTGGGTTTGAGCCGTCAGAAAATCCGGTATGCCCGTGCTCTGGCCGATGCTCGTATTGATTTCAAAAGCTTGCGTGAGATTCCTGATGAACAGGTGATCGCCACGCTTGTCCAAGTGCCAGGGATCGGAGTTTGGACTGCCGAGATTTATGCGATGTTTTCTCTGGGACGCGCGGATGTGTTTGCGCATGGCGACCTGGCTCTTCAAGAAGCCGCCCGGGATTTGTTTGATCTCACAGAACGGCCGAAAGAACGGGAGATGCGGCAATTGGCCGAGGCCTGGTCGCCCTGGCGTTCGGTTGCGGCCCGCATTCTCTGGGCCTATTACCGGGTGGCGAAGGACAGGGAAGGAATCCGATGACTCGTGTACTCAACGCCGGCCGCAAAGAGCCGGTTTCCGGGGAAACCCGGTCGATTGTAGTGTTCCTGCATGGCTATGGCGCCAATGGCGCGGACCTTCTCGGGCTGGCGGATCCTTTGGCCGAGCATTTGCCGGATACCTTGTTTGTCGCTCCGGATGCACCCGAAGCCTGCGCAGGAGCGCCTTTTGGCTTCCAATGGTTCCCTATTCCCTGGATCGACGGATCATCCGAAGAGGAAAGTATGCGGGGTATGCAGGCGGCGGTCGAGGATCTTAATGCTTTCCTTGACGCCCTTATGGTGGATGAGGATGTGCTGCCGGAGCAGGTGGTTCTGTTCGGCTTCAGCCAGGGCACGATGATGAGTCTGCATGTCGCGCCCCGGCGCGAGGATCCGGTGGCCGGAATTGTTGCTTTCTCCGGGCGGCTGCTGGCACCGGAACTTCTGAAAGATGAGCTGGTCTCAAAGATGCCCATTCTTCTGGTGCATGGTGATCAGGATGACGTTGTTCCGGTTCAGTCTTTGCCGCAAGCCGCTGAAGCTTTGCAGGAAGCAGGGTTTCAGGACGTGTTTGCCCATATCCAAAAGGGCACGGCGCATGGCATCGCGCCGGATGGGTTAAGCGTTGCCCTGGCATTTTTGCGCGACAAGCTGAGCCTATAAGATTTTGAAGGGCGGGGCGCTCCCGCCCTGTTGCTGCCGCATCAAAGATAGGCCGCGCCAGGTTGAGCCCGTCAGCGCGAATGCTCCGCATAATTCTTGCGAAGAATTTTGGCCGGAAAATTTGAATTTTCCGGTTCGCCTCCCGCTTGTCAGTAGCTCCAGAGGTGCGGTTCGGAGATCTCCAGCGAGTTCCCGGCTGGATCGCGGAAATAGATCGATCGAACGCCGTGCGGCCAGTCGAACTCAGCCTCGATTTCAACATCCGCGGCAAGCAACCGCGACCGCATCCGCAGCAGGTCCTCCCTCGTTTGCGCGAAACAGATGTGCCCGGGGCCGCTGGCGCCGTGCGGCGGAACTGGCAAACGCGGATTTCCGGGCGGTTTCGCGGTCTCATTCGCATTGAACAGAAGCAGCACGCAGGCGCCGCAGCGGTAAAACACATGCCGGTTGCCGATCCGCTGGATGAGCTCGAGTCCGAGCACACCGGCATAGAACTCCTCAGCAGCGTCCAGATCGTCAACGTATAACGAAGCTTCAAGTATGGCTTGCGGTGCTGGAGCTTGCGGCAACATGACGGCAGGCTATCAGCGGCGGCGGGGTCTGTCACCCTTGGCTGGCGGGAGCCGTTTGCCCTTAGGTCTCCGCGGCGGTTTCTGCGAGGGCTTTGGCGGGCCAGGAATCCGGGGCGGTTCCAAGTCATCCCATTCACCCTGCGCCAGCCCGTCCAGCGTCCAGGCGCCAATTGCATACCGGATCAATCTCAATGTCGGGTGCCCGGCCGCAGCTGTCATCCGGCGGACCTGGCGATTCCGCCCCTCGCGGATTTTCAGCTCAATCCAGCTGTCCGGAACTGTTTTCCGCACCCTGACCGGAGGCGTCCGGGCCCAGAGACCAGTCGGCTCCTGGATCGGCCTCACCTTTGCGGGTTTTGTCTTTCCGTCTTTAAGTTCAATGCCTTCTGCGAGCATCTTGAGGGCGCTTTCAGCCGGAACACCCTCCACTTGAACCCAATAGGTCTTTTCCATCTTATGCTTGGGATCGGAAATCCAGGCTTGCAGGCGGCCGTTGTCGGTCAGCAGCATCAGCCCTTCGCTGTCCCGGTCCAGCCGACCTGCCGCATAGACGCTCGGGCAATCGATGAAATCGCTGAGAGTGGCCCGGGGGCTGCCCTGGCTGCCACGATCGGTGAACTGGGGCAGCACGTCATAGGGTTTGTTGAAACGGATCAGGCGGGTCATGGCACGGCAATAAGCTGCTCCAGTAGCCATGGCAAGCAGGCCGAGGCCGGACGGCTTGTGGATAACTGTCATGCGGTCGTCACGGAATCGGTCTAGCAAACTCCCGACATATTGTGGCTGATCAGGGCTTGTCAGGCGCTAACCACGATATATAGTCAAAGTTAGGCTGGGGCGGGTTCCCCGCCCTGGTACCGGAAACGGAAGATCAGGGCGAGGAAGACGTTCACCATGGATGGCGATTTCAGGGCAGAGTTTGTCAGGTCTCCCGGGGCGTTGAAACAGCACCCGGCGCTGGTGTTGAATGCGGACTACCGGCCATTGTCCTACTACCCGTTGTCTTTGTGGTCCTGGCAGGATGCGGTGAAAGCCGCGTGGCTCGACAGGGTCGCTATCGTGGCTGAGTATGACGAGGTGGTGC
This sequence comes from Leisingera sp. ANG-M1, assembly GCF_000813745.1. GTDB lineage: Bacteria > Pseudomonadota > Alphaproteobacteria > Rhodobacterales > Rhodobacteraceae > Leisingera. The sequence continues at coordinate 410,668 of NZ_JWLC01000008.1, forward strand.
ACAGTCCGAGTACCGAGATCCGAATACCGTCTGTGGTCGTTCTGAAAGATTATGTGAAACCTCAAAAGCGCGTGGCCTTCACGCGCTTTAATTTGTTTCTGAGGGATGAATTCCGCTGTCAGTATTGCGGCAGCAAGGGCGACCTGACCTTCGACCATGTGGTGCCGCGGGCTGCGGGCGGGGTGACCAGCTGGGAGAATGTCGTCGCAGCCTGCAGCCCCTGCAATCTTAAGAAGGGGTCCAAGTCGTTGCACCGGGCGGGCATGTCGCTGCGCAAGCCGCCGCGCCGACCTGGCGCCGAGGAATTGCGCAATACTGGCCGGAAATTCCCTCCGAACCACCTGCATGATAGCTGGATGGATTTCCTGTATTGGGATACCGAGCTGGACGCTTGAAGTTGTCCAGTTAAGCGGCTGGGATATAAGATCTCCAGCCTCTTCATCCGCATGCGTTTCCCATAGTGGGCAGCAGGATTTCAGATCCCCATGAAACCTGCTTGCAAGGCCGGTTGCAACCGGCGAAGGCTGAAGAGGCTGGAAGTGCCGGCGGCCTCGGTTCAAGCGGGCCGCCTTTGCATGATGTCAGCCCTTGGCGCGCTGAAGCATTCCGAACAGATCCCGAGGATCATCCGGATCGGCAAGCATATCCAGCTCAGTGAAATAGCCTGTGCCTTTGATGCGGTCGCGGATGTAGCGCAACGCTGAAAAGTCCTCGATCGCGAAGCCGACGCTGTCGAACAGGGTGATCTGGCGATCTCCGGTGCGGCCTTGTTTGCGGCCCGCAATTACCTCCCAAAGCTCGGTTACGGCGAAGTCTTCCGGCATCTGCTGGATTTCACCCTCGATCCGGGTTTGCGGCGGATACTCGACAAAGACATCGGAGCGGCTGAGGATGCCTGCTGCCAGCTCGGTCTTGCCGGGGCAATCGCCGCCGATGGCGTTGATATGCACACCGCTGCCGACCATATTGTCGGTCAGAATGGTCGCATACTGCTTGTCAGCAGTGCAGGTGGTGAGAATCTGTGCGCCCTCGATGGCGTCCTCAGGTGTTTTGCAGGAGACAACCTCGACGCCGAGGCCTTGCAAATTTCGCGCGCATTTTTCTGTAGCAGCCGCGTCCTTGTCGTAAAGCCGTACCGACTTCAGTCCGATGATCGCTTTCATGGCCAGCGTCTGAAACTCGGATTGAGCGCCATTTCCGATCATCGCCATCGTATCTGCCCCCTTTGGCGCCAGATACTTAGCCGCCATTGCGGAAGTGGCTGCGGTGCGCAGGGCCGTCAGAATCGTCATCTCGGTCAGCAAAACCGGGTATCCGGTGTAAACATCCGCGAGCAAGCCAAAGGCGGTAACGGTTTGCAGCCCCTCGGAAGTGTTCTTGGGGTGGCCGTTCACATATTTGAAACCGTAGGCCTCACCATCGGATGTGGGCATCAGCTCGATCACACCGACGTCGGAATGGCTGGCGACCCGCGGGGTCTTGTCGAACAGTTCCCAGCGTTTGAAGTCCTCTTCAACATATCCGGCGAGATCGCGCAGCATTTGTTCAATGCCGATATGATGGATCAGCTGCATCATATTGTCGACGCTGACGAAAGGCACAAGAGCCTTATCGGAAGGCGTTGTAAGGGTCATTGGTAGCTCCGTGTCGGGCGGTCGAAGACGCGGCGGCCGAGCGCTGAGGCGCAAAGGTCGACCATCAGATGCGCAGTGCGGCCGCGCTCATCCAGGAAGGGGTTCAGTTCGACCAGATCCAGCGAGGTCATCAGGCCGGAGTCATGCAGGATTTCACAGACCAGATGGGCTTCGCGAACCGTTGCGCCGCCCGGAACCGTGGTGCCGACGGCGGGAGCGGCAGAGGGATCCAGGAAGTCGACGTCCAGCGACACATGCAGCATGCCGTTGGCTTGGGCGACTTGCTGAAGGAAGCGGTTGAGCGGGCCAGCGATGCCGTTCTCGTCGATGTCCCTCATGTCATGGGTCCGGATGGCGCTGCCTTCCAGGGCCAGCCGTTCCTGAGTATCGACGGAGCGCAGGCCAATCATGCAAACATTCTCCTGCGGGACAGGGTTTGCGACATCAGGAAAGCCATCAAACCCCTCGCGGCCTGTAAAATAACCGACAGGCGTTCCGTGCAAGTTGCCGCTGTCAGTTGTCTCCGGCGTGTGGAAATCCGTATGCGCATCCAGCCACAGCACAAACAGTGGACGGCCCTGTTTCGCGGCAAAATTGGCCGCCCCGGACACTGAGCCCAGCGACAAGGAATGGTCCCCGCCTAGAAACACAGGTAGACCGCATTCCAGAGCGTCCTCGGCAGCCTGAGCCAGCCGCGATGTCCAGCCAGCGGTTTCATTGGGTGCAAAAACCCGGCCGTCTCCGCGGTCAGCCGTGTGGGTGTCCGGCGCGAGGTTTCCGAGATCTTCGACCGAATGGCCCAGGCTTTCCAAGGCTTCGGTTATGCCAGCGGTGCGGTAGGCATCCGGCCCCATCAGGCAGCCGGCTCGCCGTTTGCCGCTGTCAACGGGTGCGCCAATCAGGATGCAATGTTGCGATGTCACAGGTTTGGTCTCTCAAAATTCAACTCTCTTACTAGAAACTTCCGAAACGAGATGGAATCCATCCTACATTTTGCTCATAATGGAGCGCAAATGTTCAAATTGAGGTTAGCAATGGACAAAACGGATGAGAGATTGGTTTCGGCGTTACGCCACAACGCGCGGGCGTCCTTGTCCGACCTGGCATTGGAACTGAACCTTTCGAGAACAACGGTCAGAGCCAGAATTGAGCGACTGCAAGCGCGCGGAGACATTCTGGGGTTTACTGTCGTTCTGAAGGAGGATGTCTTGCGCGACCCAGTTCGCGGCCTGATGCTGATCGGGATCGAGGGCCGCGGCACCAGCCGGATCACCAGGCAACTGCAGGGTTTGCCTGAAGTGAGGGCAATTCACACAACCAACGGCCGCTGGGATCTGATCGTCGAGCTTGGCACCGAAACTTTGGAGACGCTGGATACGGCCCTCGCCAAGATACGGACTTTTGAGGGTGTGGTCAGCAGCGAAACAAATCTGTTGCTGGCAACCAAGAAAGAGACCTAGCTGTTTTCAGGATACGCAAGTGCGGCCAGAATGTTACCGGCCGCACTTCAACTTTCTAACCGGTTAACCCTGCTTGCGGGCGTGATTGGCGGCGGCAATCCAAAGCAGTGCAAGGCCAAAGGATGCGATTGCGTTCCAGCTTGCCATGGAGAGGGAAAGCATCTCCCAGGGGACTTCATCGCAGCGCACCAGCGGCGCGGACATGATCTGTTCCATCAGCTGGTCGGGGGACAGGCCGCCGATTGGACCGGAAGTACAGGTGGAGGGGCCCTCCCAAAGCCCGCGTTCAACTCCGGTGTGGTAGGCGCCAATACCAGCTGTCGCAAGCGCAGCCAGCATTCCGAGGTACGGCAGCGCCGCTCCAGGAATGAGCAGCGCGAGAACGCCGATCCCCGCGGCGGCAGCATGAGGATAGCGCTGCCAGTAGCACAGTTTGCAAGGCGCCATTTCGCCGATGTACTGAAAGCCCAGGGCGCCAAGCAGAAGTGCGGCGGAACCGCCCGCTGCCAGAATGATCAGAATTCGATGCATGATCAGATGAACCTTACCATCAGGAAACCGCCGAAGAGAACGACCATAAAGGCCGAAAAGACAAACCCGAGGCGGCGTTCAATGAAATCGCGGATCGGGGACCCGAATTGCCAAAGCAGCCCCGCGACGATGAAAAAGCGCAATGCCCGCGCAAGGATAGAGGTGGCAATGAAAGTGCCAAGCGGCATCCCGGTCCACCCAGACATTATGGTGATCACCTTGTAGGGGAACGGCGTGATGCCGGCGCCCAGAACTGTCCAGAAGCCGAAGTCATTGAACCGGGTGTTGAATTCTGCCATGGCATCTCCTTTGCCCATAGCTTCCAGCACCGGCTGGCCTAAGCTGTCATAGAAGAAGGAGCCGATCACATAGCCCAGAACCCCGCCCGCAACTGAGGCAACCAGCGCCACCAGAGCGACCAGCCACGCCCGGGAGGGGCGGGCCAGTATCATCGGGATCATCAGCACATCAGGCGGGATTGGGAAAACGGAGCTTTCGACAAAGGCAACTGCAGCCAGCCACCAAAGTGCTTTGGGGTGATCAGCCAGAGCCATTGTCCTGTCGTATAGCGGTTTCAGCATGTTTTGACCTGCGCTCTCAATGGCTTTGCTGTGGGAGGTGGCATGCGAACCTTGGTCCGTCAAGCTTTGCGGCCGATGAATTTGCCATGGACGGAATTTTCACTGGCGCAAGGCCGATTTGCCTCTGGACCTCCGGCGCGTGCTTGGCTAGGAACACTACGTGGCCCAAGTGGCGGAATGGTAGACGCAGGGGATTCAAAATCCCCCGCTGGTGACAGCGTGCCGGTTCGAGTCCGGCCTTGGGTACCAATAAAAACAAAGGCCTGCAGCGCGTTCTTGCTGCGGGCCTTTGTCGTTCTTTCTTGTGGCTCCCACTTGCGACACCCACAGGCATGTTCTGCTCTTTTTCCGTTCAAAACCTAGGTGCGGCGCATTTGGGCTGACCGCGAAAGCGTCTTGCGGCTTGCGCGCTTGCGGTAATAAGCTACCATTTCGGCGCTTGGACCGGTGACTGCTTGGATCTCCGCGTCACTGCAGCCAGCCTCAGTCAAGCAGATGATTGCCAATTTCCGCAACCCGTGCAGGACGAATGGTTTCGCCTTCTCGCCAAGACTGTTTCGCCAGCTGCGGAAGGCCTTTTCAATAGCGTCGTAGCCAAGTGGCTGTGACAGGTTTTTTGAGAGGACGTGACGGCTTCTGTTCAGCAGCTGATCGACGTACTTGCTCAGATCTTCCGGGCAGTAGGTATCGAGGGCTTCTTCGGCCTTTTCGTCCAGGAGCTCCATCCATTCGCCGCGGAATTGGTCCCGGCGCGTCTGGATTGCCACGTTAGGGCGCTGCCCAATCCCGAGGATCGGTATTTGTCGGTTTTGCGCGGGGTTCCGAAAGCTTGTCATGGGTGGCGCGGATCGCTTGGCGGGGGGGGGGCGCCAACGTCTTTGCCGGCGTTCTTCTCCATGATCCGATCCATGGCTCTCCGGTAGGAGCGCTTGGTCCTTTCAGCAAGATCGGACTTAACCCTAGGGTTGTTCCGCCGCGACTTAATGAGCGCGCGCCAGGTGTATTTAGCGAGCTTGACGCCTGATCAGCAGGAATGGCACGCCGCATGGCGCGGGCAGAAAGCCGTTGTGGAGACCGTTGCGCAGGCGTTGGATGCCTGCGGCATCGAGTTCCGGGGGCAGATTGCATGAGCAACCCATGGATTAAGTTCTATACAGGTGATTGGCGGTCTGATCCCGCCTTGAGAAGGTGCCGCATGACAGCGCGCGGTTCTTGAATCGAGATGATTTGCCTGATGCATGAGGCCACCCCTTACGGCCACCTTTTTGTCAAAGGTCACTCCCCGACAGAGGCGCAACTCGCCGTACTGGTAGGAGCCCCGTCCGACCAAATCGCAGCATTGCTTGGCGAACTGGAAATGGCCGCATCTTCTCCCGCACGCTCGGGCGTCATCTACTCGCGGAAGGTGGTGCGAATGGCGAAGAAGGCGGCAACGGCTCGCAGTAATGGCCGTAAGGGTTGCAATGCAAGCCTTTCAAAACAAACGGCAAATAATCTGTTGGTTAGAGGTGAGGATACCGTGCCGGATACCCCCCCCGGAAGCCGGAGGCTAGAAACCAGAAGGTAAAAGAAGAAGCTAAAGCTTCTTCAAAAAATAGCGCGGAACCCGTCATTCGCGCTGAGGCCGGCAAGTTCCGCGACTACTGGCACAGCGTGGCCGGGCAGAAGGGCGTCAAGCTCGAATGGCTCGCCACATGCCGCAACTGGATGCGCAACTCCCAACCCCCCCCAAGATCATCCCCGGAGGCCAACATGCAAAATCTCCCCGCGACCCCGACCGGCTTCAACGCGTTTTCACCGCAACAGCAACAGGCACCTCGGGCCAAGATTGGGGGTAGGGCGCAGGCTATTCTCGGCCAGTTCTGGCACGACGCTGAAACGCCCGGCGCCACGCAAGCAATTGAGAGGGAGGGCTGGATGGACGTTCTGGAGAACTGCAGCCACAGCGAGATCCGTGACGCCTGGCGCCATTACCAGACCGACCCGGAAAACCGCTCCGCCCGCGGCCGCTTGGGAAAGCCCGACGCTGGCGCCATTCGATCGTTCATTCTTCGCAAGCGCCCCAAGCCTCAGCTGGTGCAGCCCGAGCCGGAGGAGCCCAAGGCGCCGCGCGTCACGGCGGAGCGGGCCAGCGACATCATGCGTGAAGTCGGTTTCGACCCGACGCCCGGCGGCTAGCTGCACAAGTGCACGGACACCCAGCACAGGACCGGTGCAGAATGACCTGGTACCTGGGCATCACCACCACCCAGAAAGGCACCCTCCCGCGCAACCTGCATTTCGTGGTGGAGACGGGCGAGGGGCCAGAAATCGTGAGCCAGAAGCAAGGGGAGTTCACCGTCGAGCGCCAGCCGCGGGCTCTCGGAGTCGAGGCCTTCGCCCCGCGCAAGATCGAGTTCAAGCGCCAGGGGAAGAAACGCTGCGCCGAGCCGGTCACCAGCGCTTACCTGCCGGGCTACATCTTCGCGGATATCCCGCCCATGGTTCAGGCTGCCCATGATGTGCATCCGATGATCGAGGTGCGCGCGCAGATGTTCGGCCAGTGATTGACCCGTTGGATGTGAAGGGGGCGGCGTAGGAAAGGACGCGGGATGCTCTGGCCTTTGGCTGCGCAGATGAGCGATCAACGCCTCAAAGGACTTGGATCTCTGGGTGACAGCAGTGCTCAAGTCCAATGGACTTCATTTCCAGATGAGATGACGCCGGTCTCGGCTATGAAAAACCTTGGTTTCATGGCTTTTGGGGACTTTAGAGGGGCCATATACCAAAGGTTTATATCGTTTGGCCAAGGGTTTATACGCTTTGGCCTTGGGTTTATTGCTTCTTTGCCTGCTTGAGTGCAGTCAAGGCGTATGCAGCCAAGAGTTGCGCGTGTTGCCGGTGCGGCGGCGCGCTGAGGCGGGAACCAGGCTTAGCTCAGAATGTAGCAAGGTGTTTTAGAGGCGCCGTTGTCTGCCTGAGTTCCAAACGCCCGAAATAAAAGAATGGTGCCCTTGGGGGCCGAGGCACACAGGAGAGAGCGGGTGGTGAAAACTGTCACAACGGATGCTGAGGCCTTTGCCATCTACGAGGCATTTCTCCGGGCTGCCGAAGAAGGCAACGAGCCATTGCTGGACCTCAGCGATACAGGATTCTATGGCAGCAGCGGCGAGGGGCTTTCGGCGGCGGAACTGCAGCAGGAGAACATTGACCTCTCTGCACAGCTGATTGCTGGGGAACGAGGCGTAGGCGCCTCCAGTCCGGTGTCCGTCCAGGCGGTCAGTCAGATCGCCGAGGCGCTGATGGCGCAGGTCAATGACGCTACGGGGCTGGCGGCTGAGCCGGATGCAAATTTCACCGTTGCGGAGCGGGAGGCACAGGCCGAGCAGCTGTCAGCTGACATGATCGCTCAGTTCGAAGCCCAGATTGCAACCGACCCTTCGGCCGCTGCCTACCTTCCCAGCACTCCGGAAGAGAAGGTGCAGTTCAATCAGGGTGTTCTGAATGCTATGGAAAACCTCGCTGATGCGAGGGCCTTTGCCCAGAAGCTGCTGGCGGGCGATACCAGCCCTGAAAACATCGGGCTTGCAGTTGCAACCGCGGTCCGGGCAGCAACATCGATCTTGAAAGTGTTGCCGCTGCCGCCCGCGGCAAAGGCGGTGGTGAATGTTGTCAACATGGCGACCTACCTTGCCCCTGGCATCGTTGCCGCTGCCAAAGGGGACGGGGACCCCGCCGAGCTGCTGACCATCGCCCTTCAAATGACAGCTTCAATCTTGAGCTGGGGGGTGTCTGACTATTTCTTTGATTACATCGCCCCTGTCATTATCTCTGCGGCGGTCAATGCTGAACTAGGTGCCAACGGACTGATCGACCTGTCGCCGGCAGCTGTGACACAGGGCCTTATTGAGGCGGCAGTGCATGACAACGGCGGCACCCTGCCGGATTGGTGGTACAGTGCTTCCGGCGGCAGCAGCGGCAATGAGACCTCCAGCCGGGCCCAGGTCATTGCCGACGCATATGGCGGGTTCACCAACAGCCAAAGCTACTTTGCCACCCTGTCAGCGGACATCCGGGCGAAGTACGGTGTCTACGGAAAGTATTACCAGGAGCTGACCCTGGATATTGACCCGAACCTCGGTGAAACACGGTATTATTTCGCCTTCGACGGGCGTTTTGAAACCCGGCCTACTTTGTCGGCCTCAAACATTGTTTTCCCAGGCGTTGATCCGAACACCACCAACCCCTGGGATTTTATCCACCTGTCGAACAATCCCGCTGTGATCAATGGCGGGTTGTATATACTGGAAAAGGACGCGGCGGCCTACAGTACCAGCGATAATGCAGATACCGTCTATGCCCCAGCGGGCCGGCCGGTCAATCTGCTGGGGGGCAATGACAGCTTCAATTTTGCCCAGGACGGCGGAGGAGGCACTGCAGTCAGCGCTTACTACCGGAGCTCCTCGGTTGGCAGTATTGATGGCGGTGACGGCTGGGACTTGTTGAGCACCGCGGGTCTGACCCAGGGCAATCCGGACGGCTATACTGGCGACATCGTGGTGGATCACAACACGGTGCGCTTTGTTAAGGGCGAGTTCTACGGCGCCGATGCCTCGAATTTCCGCATTTTGGCCACTCATTCTAATTTCGAAGAATTCCATGTGGGCGACCTGCGCCTGTTTGACATGCGCCAAGCGGCGCACAGCATCAAACTGGTCACCGCGGATTCCTTTGACGCTGTCTCCTTTGCCGAAATTTACGGCAGCAGCCACGGCGACACGCTGATCATCGACACCGGGCGCCTGATCTCCAATGTGGCCAGCCACGGCAACTTTGGCGCACAGAATGTCTCGGTGGATGCCGGCACCGGGCATGACTATGTGGCGGGCGAACTAGTCGATGGCGCTTCGTACGAAGGCGGCAGTGGCATAGATACCTTTGAGATCCTGGCGCCTGACGTGACTGGCGTGCCTGCGTGGCCTGCCGACTATGTCGCAGGCTATAGTGTCACGTTTCTGGACTTGGAAACCGGCTCAAGCTGGATGCGCAGCCATGCGACGGAGCACAATCAGTTTGGCAATGTTATTTCTGATACCGCAGTGCATTTGGATACGCAGGCGACGGTCACCGGCTTCGAATGGGCAGTTGGAAGCCAATATCACGACACGATCTACGCACTGAACTCCGGCTCGCGTCTGCGCGGCCAGGGCGGCAATGACGTGCTGCACGGGCGTGACGGTAGTGATCAGCTTTATGGCGGCGATGGCAATGATGCGCTGCAGGGCGGCGG
>NZ_JWLC01000080.1:0-476 GCF_000813745.1 Leisingera sp. ANG-M1
CAAGGATCCGGCGCATGGTTTTGTCATGACCCTGGCCGCGGGCGGGACTTTGACCGAGCTGATGGAGGACAGCGCTTCCTTCCTGCTGCCTGCTTCGGATGCAGAGGTTGAGACGGCCCTGAACTCACTGCGCATGGCCAAGCTGCTGGGTGGTTACCGCGGCGCGCCTGCCGCTGATCGCGAAGCAATCCTGCGCGCCATCCGGGCGGTTGAGGCCTATGTGATGGAAAACGCGCTGGGCCTGGAAGAGATCGAAATCAACCCGCTCCTCTGCACCCCGTCTGATGCGGTGGCAGCCGATGCGCTGATGCGGAGAAAATACTGAGCCATGCGCACCATCGGAGCGGTCATTTTCGAAGGCTTTGAGATGCTCGATTACTTCGGGCCGCTCCAGATGTTCAAGAATTTCCCCGAGGATTTCCGCATCCTCGCGGTGGCGGAGACTCCGGCGCCGGTGCGCTGTTCCGGCGGGCCGG
>NZ_JWLC01000080.1:976-1250 GCF_000813745.1 Leisingera sp. ANG-M1
GCTTCGCGGACGGTGCGGAATATGACCTGCTGCTGGTGCCAGGCGGCATGGGCACACGTGCGGAAGCCGGGAACGCAGCAATGCTGTCTTGGCTGAGCCAAGCCGCGGGTAATGCAGAGGTCGTGATGAGCGTCTGCACCGGTTCCGCGCTCCTGGCCCGGGCCGGCATTCTGGATGACTTGCCTGCGACCTCCAACAAGCGCGCATTTGACTGGGTGCGCAGCCAGTCGGACAAGGTGGACTGGCAGGAGCGCGCCCGCTGGGTGGAGGCGGG
>NZ_JWLC01000081.1 GCF_000813745.1 Leisingera sp. ANG-M1
TTTGGAGATCGAGGAGACTGCGATCACCCGGTCGGCCAGAGCCGGATCGGAGAGCGGCGAGACAAACTCGGCGCCTTCGAACACCAGGTGCTCATAGACTTCATCAGAGATGATCCAGAGGTCGTGCTTGATGGCCAGCTCGCCGATTGCGCGCAGGTCATCGGCGGGCAGAATGGGGCCGGGGGGGGTGTGCGGGGGGGGGGGGAGGGTGGGACGGCTGCGCGGGGGGGTGGGGTCTGCGGTATCAGCGGGCTGCAGCCGGGAACCGGGCCCGGGGGGCGGCGGCCCCGGGCCGGGTGCCGCGGCGGGCCCCCCCCTCGTCCCCCCCCCCACCCCCAGGCGCAACCGGTTTTCCAGCCCGGAATACCCGGGGGCCCGTCGATCCCCCCCAGCCACTCTGGCCGCGCCAGCGCCTGCACCACCAGACCGGTCGAGACCGGATGCACGCCTTTGATATATTCGCCCATGGTGCGGTAGACTGCCTCGCGGTGGCGCACGTCAGTGATGTAAACGACCACCTTCACCAGATGCTCCATCGAAC
>NZ_JWLC01000082.1 GCF_000813745.1 Leisingera sp. ANG-M1
GCGGCTGATCGTGATCCTAAACGACAATGAAATGTCGATTGCCCCGCCGGTGGGCGCACTGTCCTCCTACCTGTCGCGCCTCTACGCAGGCGAACCCTTCCAGGAGCTGAAGGCCGCCGCCAAGGGCGCGGTTTCCCTGCTGCCGGAACCCTTCCGCGAGGGTGCCAAACGCGCCAAGGATATGCTCAAGGGCATGGCCGTCGGCGGCACCCTGTTCGAGGCGCTTGGCTTCTCCTACCTCGGCCCTATCGACGGCCACGACATGGACCAGCTGCTGCCGGTGCTGCGCACGGTCAAGGCCCGCGCCACCGGCCCGATCCTGATCCATGTGCTGACCAAAAAGGGCAAGGGCTATGCCCCGGCCGAGGCCGCCCGCGACAAGGGCCATGCCACCGCCAAGTTCGACATGGTGACCGGCGAACAGAAAAAAGCGCCCTCCAACGCGCCCTCCTATACCTCGGTCTTCGGCAATGAACTGGTGAAGCTTGCGGCCCAGGACGACAAGATCTGCGCCGTCACTGCCGCGATGCCCGACGGCACCGGCCTCAGCCTGATGGCCGAACGCTACCCCTCGCGCACCTTTGATGTGGGCATTGCCGAACAGCACGGCGTGACCTTTGCCGCGGCATTGGCAGCCGGCGGCATGAAGCCCTTCTGCGCGATGTATTCCACCTTCCTGCAGCGCGGTTACGACCAGGTCGTGCATGATGTGGCGATCCAGCGCCTGCCCGTGCGCTTTGCCATCGACCGCGCCGGTCTGGTCGGCGCTGATGGCGCCACCCATGCGGGCAGCTTTGACATCGGTTTCATGGCCAACCTGCCGGGC
>NZ_JWLC01000083.1:0-457 GCF_000813745.1 Leisingera sp. ANG-M1
TGACCCAGAAACTCGTCATCATCGGGGCCGGCATGGCCTCTGGCCGCGTGATCGAGCATCTGCTCGACGCGGATCCCGGAGCCTATGACATCACCCTGTTCAACGCCGAACCGCGCGGCAACTACAACCGCATCATGCTGAGCCCGGTGCTGTCGGGCGAGAAGACCTATGAGGACATCGTCACCCATTCAGATGAGTGGTATGCGGAGCGCGGCATTGCCTGCCGGTTCGGCGAGCATGTGGTAAAAATCGACCGCGAGATGAAAGTGGTCGAGGGTGAGAATGGGCATGTGCCTTACGACAAGCTGATCATCGCCACCGGCTCTGCTCCCTTCATCATCCCGGTGCCTGGCCACGATCTGCCAGGCGTGATCTCCTACCGCGACTTGGACGACACCAACGCGATGATCGAGGCCGCCGCCAAGGGCGGCAAGGCGGTGGTGATCGGCGGCGGCCT
>NZ_JWLC01000083.1:973-1243 GCF_000813745.1 Leisingera sp. ANG-M1
TCAAGGAGCGCGGCATGGACGTGACCGTGCTGCACCTGATGGGCCACCTGATGGAGCGCCAGCTGGACGAGGCCGCGGGCTACCTGCTGCGCAAGGATCTGGAGGCGCGCGGCATCACCGTGAAGACCCAGGCCTCCACTAAGGCGATCCTGGGCGAGGACCGCGCCCGGGCGGTGCTGCTGGAAAGCGGCGAGACGCTGGGGGCTGATCTGGTGGTGATGGCGGTGGGCATCCGCCCCGAAACCCGGCTTGCAACCGATGCGCATTTGG
>NZ_JWLC01000084.1:0-415 GCF_000813745.1 Leisingera sp. ANG-M1
GGCGCCCGGCCCAACGGGAAGAGCCCCGCCAAGGGCGATGACGGGCGGGAGCCCCCGCAATCGCAGGCCTCCGGCGCCCGCCGCTTCAGCCCCCTACTCCAGCGCCCGCCACGGTTTAGGCATCAGCACCCAGCGGCCGTTGACGAAGATCAGCCCGTCAAATCCCAGCCCCAGCGCTTCGCCCGGCTTGACAAATTTGAACCGCCCGATCGGCACATCGGAAATGAAATACGGCAGCACTTTCTTGTAACCGCCAGGAAACTCACTCAAAATCGAGCCGCCCGACCGCAACTCGCCGGTGGTGGTGAAGATAGTGATCAGATCTTCATGCTCCGGCTTGGGGCGGATCACCGTTCCGGGCTGGAACAGGCGGTCGTAGGACGCAATCAGCCGGCTTGCCAGCGGTTCCGCATAA
>NZ_JWLC01000084.1:908-2093 GCF_000813745.1 Leisingera sp. ANG-M1
CCGCGCGGACATCCCCTGGCCGCGGTTTCAGACCAGCTGTCAGCGCTGCATAATCCGCATCCGCCGCAAAGAACCGGCGCAGCAATTGCCGTGCAGCCACCGAGGCCCGCGGCCGGGGCGCTGCCACGGCCTTTTGCGCAAGCTGCTCAGCCAAGGCGCTGAACCGCAGCCCCGGGCTGCTGCTGCACATATTTTGCAACACAGTGAGTATCTTGGACAGCTCTTCCGGCCCCATCACCCGGAGCCGCCCCTCGGCCTTGGCCAGATATCCTGAGACCCAGGCTCCGACCAGCACCCGGTCGACCACATCTTCAAAGACAAGCACCGAGACGCAGGGCTGGCTGGGATCGAATTTGTCCCTTGCCGCCTGCACCGGCAGCGCCAGGGCTGCAGAAAGACACAAAGCACTGAAAACAGAGGGAAAACGGCGGAACTTGCTACAGAGAGAAAACATAAGAGGCCTTCCGGTCAGGATGCGCATACTCTCAATATAGCTCCAGCCCCGCGATTGCCCTCAACCGCTGCACCCGCAGGCAGGGGCCTCCCGCGCCCGCGGGCCCGCGGCTGGCGCCGCCGGACCCTGGCGGCCTTGGGCATAGCGCTGCGCTGAAGCGCAGCGCGGACTTCGTTCCGGCCGCATTGCCCAGAGGCACAGTCCCTGCCCCGGCCAAGACGGTCTGCGGTGCTTCGCGGCGGTTAAACCTGAACCCGCAGCCAGCGCATCCGCGCCTGGCACGCAGGCATTTCCGGCGGCGGGCCATGCAGGTGCGCGCGCCGGTCCGGCCTCAAAGATGCCGCGCTGTGCACCGCACAGCGCCACGCCCAACTGGACTGGTGCATTTTTCAAATGCGCCGGATCAGGCGGGAGCCTCCCGCCGTCCCCGCAACCTGACGGAAGCTTATTGACAGCCGCCCGCAGCCCAGCTCTTCAAAGCCCGTTTCAGCGCCCCGCCAAACGGATGCTGCTTGCCCAGAGAGCGCTGCATGGCGAGGTTCAGATAAGTCCCGCCTTGGGTGCACAGACGGTCGCGGGTCCATTGATGGCAGGCGCTGCAGGTCTGTTCCTTCCAGTAGCTGTCCGGCAAGCCTTCAACGGGCGGAAAGGCCGGCGAGCGGGTCACCGCCTCGGCAAGGGTCAGCCCCGAAATCGCCGCCATTTCCGTGTGCAGCGGGCTGGCATAGGTT
>NZ_JWLC01000084.1:2515-3282 GCF_000813745.1 Leisingera sp. ANG-M1
CCGGCCCAGGTTCGGACAGCGGCGGAGCCGGCGCAGGCTGTTCAGCCGCCGCCGCAACTTCACCGCCCGCCTCCGGGTCCTGGCTTGCACCGGCCGCCAGCGCTGCTGCCTCTGCCGCCGCAATCGCGGCAAAGCGGCCCTCCGGATAGGCCATCAGATAGGCCTCATACGCGGCCTTGCTGCCGTCCGCCCGCGCCGCTTCGAACATCGCCGCTTCGGCATCCTGAGCCGCCGCCGGAGCGGGCGCCGCAACCGGAGCCTCAGCCACCGCCTGCCCGCCCGCAGCCCCGCCCTGCAGCTCTTCCGCCATCAGCTCCGCCAGCAGCGCCCGCGCTTCCCCGGCGTATTTCCCATCGCCGTAGCCGCGCAGAAACAGCATGATCTGCATCGCATCCCGCGACGCTTTGACCGAGTGCCAGATCTGTGCTTCCTGCATCTCCGCCGCGCTCAGCACCGGCTCCGGCGCGGCTTCGGCAAAGACAAAATCGCTGACCAGCGAGGAGGTGTCCCAAGGCGTCTGGCTGCCGCCGCTTTGCGCCAGCACCGCCCGGCGCACGTGTTTGAAAACCTGTTCCACGGGCCGCCCGGGCACCATGATTTCGCGCGCAAGAGCCTCGGTAAAGGGGCTGTTTTCCCCCTCCCCGTCCAGCGCTACGTCGCCCGGCGCGGTGGCATAAGCCAGAAACGTGCCGGTCGGCGCCTTCATCTCCGCCAGGCCGCTTTTATTCAGGTCCGCGACCGTCTCAAACGGGTTGTTGCGGCAGGCG
>NZ_JWLC01000085.1 GCF_000813745.1 Leisingera sp. ANG-M1
GGCGATGCTCCTGCAGGAGCGAGCGCCGTTCCCCTCCCCCAGCATTCCCCAGAGGACCAAACCATGACCACCGCCGCCACCGACATGCTCAACTCCGAGGCGCGCCGCGCCCGGCTCTTCACCCGCATCAACAAGATGGACGCCTGGTTCCAGGTCCTAGGCCTGGCCTGGATCACTCCGGTTCTGAAAACCGCTGCCGGTGACAACCCCAAGGCCCAGATGAAGGAAATCTGGCGGCTGCTGGCGGTTCCGCTGATCGCAATCGCCGCCTTTCTTGTCCTCTGGGGCGCTTTGGCACCCAAAGTACAGACCTCGCTGGGGGCCATCCCTGGCCCCGCTGCCGTCTGGACCGAAGCCGTAAATCTGCACCAGGACGCGCAGGCAAAGGCCGTCAAGGAGCGTGCCCATTACGAAAAGGTCGAAGCCCGCAACCAGCGGTTCATCGACCGCGGGCAGCCGGAACGGGTCAAGGACATCCCCTTCACGGGCGCGCCGTCCTACTACCAGCAGATCTGGACCTCGATCCAGACCGTCTTTTTCGGGTTCCTGATCGCCTCTGCCGTGGCAATCCCGCTTGGCATTCTGGCGGGCCTGTCCCCGGTTGCGAATTCAGCCATCAACCCGCTGGTACAAATCTTCAAACCCGTGTCGCCACTGGCCTGGCTGCCGATCGTCACAATGGTGGTCTCCGCGCTTTACGCCACCAACGACGGGCTGTTCTCCAAATCCTTCCTGGTGTCCGCGA
>NZ_JWLC01000086.1 GCF_000813745.1 Leisingera sp. ANG-M1
CCCGTGGCGCGATCCAGTGTCGGCAGATTGGGGCCGTTGCGTTACCTGGCTGCCATCGAGCACGTTCTAGCGAAACGATTGGGGGCCGATCTGAGGTATGCAGGGCTGGTCACAAAAAACCCCGTCCACAGCGATTGGATGACGTTCTGGCACGACATTGAACCCTACACCCTCGACTATCTCGCCGAGTTTTGCCCAGATGCTGATCTGGCGGCCTTTAGTGGCCGTAAGCGCAAAGAAGCGAGCGGGTTGGGGCGTAACATAGAGGTGTTCGATAACGTGCGGGAATGGGCCTATAAGGCCGTCAGACGGTTTTGGCGGCCCAACGGCTATGACGCATGGGCCGATGCCGTGCTTGCGGCCTGTGAGAGCGCCAATGCGTTTGGCTTGGAGCAAGGCGGTCCGCTGCCAGTGTCCGAGATTAAGTCTACGGCCAAGAGCATTGCCCGCTGGGTCTGGCGGAACCTAACTCCGTCCGCGTTTGCGGATTACGTTGATCGGACACATACCTCCGAGATCCAAGCGCGGAGAGGGGCTAAGGGCGGTAAGGTATCCAAGGGAGGGGGAAGGCCGAGCAATAGCGGTAAGGACAAGTCCGATCTATTGCCGGAGGTTCTGCGGCTTAAGGCTCAGGGGTACACCAACCGCGATATAGCGGACGATCTTCAAATCTCCCCCAGTACGGTGAGCGTTTACCTAAAGCGTGATCATCCGTGATCGAAACAAGCCTATATCAGATAACAGCGCCCGAAAGGGCGTTCTCGAGCTTTTGCCTTTTAGTCTTAAAAATCCTTTTAGAGCGGATCCTTGGCGAGGTGGGGAACGGCCGGACCGAAGGCCGTCCATCGCCCCCCGGCTCTATCGGGGGGTGTGGGCGGGGCCGTTGTCCACGGAGCGATCTTGCTCTGGCCCCGGTTACTCGTCTGCCGGGATCGCGTAGATCGCCCGCTCTATCCGCTCCAGCGTTTCCGCGTCCACCATCTCCGTGATCCCCTTGACCTTAGCGAAGGCCAGAATGGTTTTTACTGCCCTCAGATCATTCCTGTTTAACGTCACGGTAACGTTTATTTCCTGTTGCTTCGCCCGGTAGGTAGCCTGCCGTTCTGCCCCCGTCTTGGCTGTCCCTGTCTTTGGTCTACCACGACCTCGCCTGATGCCGAACATGTCCCCAGTTCCCTGATCCGCTGCGTCCTTCATGATGCTCTTTCCTGTCACTGTTACGGTAATTCATTATCTGTCACGGTGACGTTTATTGCAAGTTGCCGACCCCCTCGTTTTCTGCTTTACTGGTATTAAGCCAGCCGACCCCGTATTACATTACGCCCGCTTCGCGGTCTCCATGTATCCGGGGGCTGGTGAGGGGCTCCGCCCCTTCAAACCCCACGCTGCTACGCCGCTTGGAGAGCCAATGACAAAGCCAGAGCTAAAGACAACAACGGCCAGCCTTCGCCTCGATCCTGCCACCCTGGCCAAGTGGCGCCAGGGGGCCAGCGACGAGGGGCTGACCCTCTCCGACTGGCTGAGAGCCAAGGTGGATGCCGACCAGCAAACCCATATATCCCCCGCCCGGTCGCGGCGGGAACGAGACCCCCGCCACCTGGCAGATCCTGCGCTAATGCGCCAGCTCGCGGCGTTGGGATCGAACCTCAACCAGATCGCCAGGGCGGTGAACGAATGCCGCCTGGTAGGGAGCTCGGTTCACCTGGTGGAGCTGCTGACGTTGCTACGTAGCATCGAGGAGAGCGCCGGGAGACTACTGCCGCAGCTTCCGCCTCCGCCGAACCGGGAGGATGACGGGCATGATGATTAAGTTCCTGGCTCATGGCACCGGTAAGGCCAGCAGTGCGGCGACCTATTTGCTGGACAGTCACGACCACAAGGGCGAGGAACGTGCCGGGGTGGCGGTGTTGCGGGGTGATCCGCAGCAGTTCGCCGCCGTGGCGGACTCGCTCGATTTTCAGCATCGATACCGGAGTGCGGTGATCTCCTGGTCGGAGGAAGAGGCCCCCAGTGACGCCGAGATCGGCGCGGTGCTGGACGACTTCGAGGCGCTGTCCTTTGCCGGACTGGATAGGCAGGACGTGCATCTGACCGCCGTGCAGCACCGGGAGGCCGGGGGCGGTGTCCACGTCCACATCCTGGTGCCCCGTGTTCACCTGGGCACGGGTAAATCTCTGAACATTGCCCCGCCCGGACATAGAAAAGACTTTGACGCCCTGCGGGATAAATGGAACTACGGCAAGGGCTGGGCCAGACCAGACGACCCGCTCCGGGCACGGCTGATACAGCCCTCCTTTGACGCCTACAAGGGCCAGCAGGACAGGACTGCCATCAAGCGGCAGATAGGGGATCACCTGCTTGGGGCGGTGGCTCAGGGGCTGATCCGCGACCGGGGCGAATTACTCGAGTACCTGGGCGAGGTGCTCGAATTCGAGATCACCCGCCAGGGCAAGGACTACATCACGATCAGGCCGGAGGGATACCCGCAGGGCATCCGGCTCAAAGGAGAGCTGTATGGAGAAGGGTGGCGAGCTGAAAACACGCTTGAGCGAGAGACTAGCGCAGCGGCAAGCCGAGGAGCTGGCCGAGGTGGCCACGTTGACCGAGGCCAATCTGACACAGCTCAGCGAGCGTTTGACAAAGCATGTGAGCGCCGAGCTGAGTACAACCAGGGACGCTATTCGGCAGCAGAGCGAGCAGATCACCACGTTGTTAGGTTCACAGCAGAGCGCCTTGGAACAACAACAGGCGACCGTGGACGCGCTCAAATGCTTGAGCTTGACGGACTTGGAGCAGATCCAAAAGGGGTTAAACGACGCGATCACTCTCGCCCAGGGGAAGGCAATCGAGCAGGCGATCGATCCGCTCAGGACGGCCCTAGAGCAACTCAAGACGGACGGGGAGGCCCTGAGTCTGGTGACGTTCCGGGGATGGCTCAAACCGCTGCTGATATCGATGGCGG
>NZ_JWLC01000087.1 GCF_000813745.1 Leisingera sp. ANG-M1
GTGGTGCCGCGGGTGCCCAGCCTGGACGTGGTGGCGGAGCCGCTGCTGGCGGTCGGCACGCCGGAGGAGCAGGCCCGCGACAAGGCGGCCTCTCTGCTGGCGCAGCTTAATATCCCGGAACGGCTGTGGGGGCTCAGCCCCACCACCTTCTCGGGCGGCGAGCAGCAGCGGGGGAACATCGCGCGCGGCTTTGCCCACCCCTATCCGGCGCTGCTGCTGGAGGGGCCGGCGGCGAGCCTGGATGCGCAGAACCGCGCCACCGTGCTGGGGCTGATCGAAGGCGCCAAGGCGCGCGGTGCGGCGATCATAGGCATTTTCCATGACGAGGCTGCCCGGGCGCAGGTCTGCGACCGGTTTGTGGATGTCTCGGGGTTTTCGCCAAAGGCCGCGGCATGACTGGCGCTGCTGAAAAAGGTCCGGTCATTGCCGTGGTTGGGCCGTCCGGGGTTGGCAAGGACAGTTTGATGTCCGCCTTGGCGGTCTCTTGTCCCCAGCTGCGGCTGATGCGCCGGGTGATCACCCGCGCCCCGGAGGCCGGGGGGGAAGACTACCAGGCGGTCAGCGAAGCGGAGTTTTCGGCACTGGCCGAAAGCGGTGTCTTTGCGCTGCACTGGCAGGCGCATGGGCTGCACTACGG
>NZ_JWLC01000088.1 GCF_000813745.1 Leisingera sp. ANG-M1
GCTGGGATTGCACTGAAAAAGCTGAACCGCCTGGAAGGAAAGGGAGGACAGGCGCATGTCCGACTCTCCAGAGTGCCAGTTTGCGCTCAGGCCGCTCGAAAAACCGGATCTCGCGGAGCTATCCTGCTGGTTCCAGGACGTGGCTGATCTTGCGTGCTTTGACCGTTCTGCGCGCACTCCGCTCGATTCCGCAGCAACTGCGCACGCCTGGGAAGCTTCGGGGGATGCGGCGGGGGGGACCGGGAAGGGCTGGGTTTCG
>NZ_JWLC01000089.1:0-527 GCF_000813745.1 Leisingera sp. ANG-M1
GCAGCGCCGGGCCCAAGGCTGCAAAGGCCTGGCGGCGCCAGCCGCGGGCCTGCGGGCGCGGGAGTGCCTGGTTTGCGGCAAGCCGGTTACGGGGCGTGTGTGGTGATGAGGAAATAGACCCATTCGCCTTTGAAATCAGCGTGCTGTGCGCGGGCGGCTGCCACTTGGGTGCGCAGGAAGTCCAGGTAAGGCGCGGCCGGTTCGCTGATCGGGCGGGTGCCTTCGTAGAGCGGGTGCGAAGCAGCAAAGGCGACTGCAATTTCCTGGCCGTAGGGCGGGGCGACGGTGATCTGCAGCCCTGGATCTCCGGCCTCCTTGGCTCCGACGCGCAGGGCGCTTTTGGGGACTGACTCAGTCAGGGGAACCAGTTCATTCGGAGAGAGGTGCAGCACCGCGCCGCCGGCGTCGAAATAGTCGACATAGACATAGGCCGGGTAGTCCGGCGCGGTGAGATCGAAGAACAGCCGCTCGCCGCCGGAATAATCGAGCACCCGGGCGTGGGCGTCGTCGCCGACCAGCAGCGGGTT
>NZ_JWLC01000089.1:972-1592 GCF_000813745.1 Leisingera sp. ANG-M1
TCGCCGACCAGCAGCGGGTTGGTGATCTGGTCGGTGCTTTGCGGCAGACCGACGTTGGAAATCCCTGACAGAGCGCCGCATTGCGGCCGCGGCAGCAGCCGCATTTCATCCGAGACGGTGATATCGGCGCCCATCTGGGCTTGCAATGCCGCCAGGACCGGGCTGCGCAAGCCGTCCTCGGGCAGGTGGCCGCGCACCTCAAGCGTGGCAGTTTCCGGTACAAAGGCAACCTGCAGGCGGGAGCAGGGCACTGCGGCGAGAATGCCGGAGACGCCGTCGCGCAGCGGGTCGCCTTCCGCCGCAGCATCGCCGGGCTGCATGAAACTTTGGAAGGCAGCCAGCGAGACCGGGTCGATGTCGCCGCTGCCGCCTTGAAACGCCAGCGCTGCCTTGATGCGGGCGGCGTCAGGCGCGGCCGCGGGTGTTTGCTGCGGGTTTGGCTCTGCGCCGGGCAGGGGGGCCGCTTCGGGCTGCGCTTCGGGGCTGGGCTGGCTGCTGGGAGCCGTTTGCGGCAGGGCTGCCGGGTCAGGGGCTGCAGCAGAGGCCGGGATCAGCGGCGCGTCGGCGTCAGGAAGCGGGGTGGCGGTGTCCTGGGCGGCCTTCAGCGGCACAGGGGCGGG
>NZ_JWLC01000009.1:0-2500 GCF_000813745.1 Leisingera sp. ANG-M1
TTGCCTTCGGCAAGTGGATTTGGCGGCAGGCAGCGTGTTTGCGAAGCAAACATGCGTTGCCGCACCTGAGTTACGTCACGAGACGTTTCCACGAGCGGAAGGCAATACAATCAACATGTCCAGGTCAAAGGGATGTTTGCTTATTTGGTTCCTTGCAACACTGTCTGTTACTGGATCAAATCAAGCCTATCGGGCGATTAGTACCGGTCAGCTGAACGCATTGCTGCGCTTACACCTCCGGCCTATCGGCGTGGTGGTCTTCCACGGCCCTCAGGGATACCTTGTTTTGAGGGGGGCTTCCCGCTTAGATGCCTTCAGCGGTTATCCTGTCCGATCATAGCTACCCTGCACTGCTGCTGGCGCAACAACAGGTCCACCAGTGGATCGTTCACCCCGGTCCTCTCGTACTAGGGGCAACTCCTCTCAAGTATCCTACACCCACGGCAGATAGGGACCGAACTGTCTCACGACGTTCTAAACCCAGCTCACGTACCTCTTTAAACGGCGAACAGCCGTACCCTTGGGACCTGCTCCAGCCCCAGGATGAGATGAGCCGACATCGAGGTGCCAAACACTGCCGTCGATATGGACTCTTGGGCAGTATCAGCCTGTTATCCCCGGCGTACCTTTTATCCGTTGAGCGATGGCCCTTCCACGCGGGACCACCGGATCACTATGGCCGACTTTCGTCTCTGCTCGACTTGTCAGTCTCGCAGTCAGGCTGGCTTCTGCCATTGCACTCAACGAGCGATTTCCGACCGCTCTGAGCCAACCTTCGCGCGCCTCCGTTACTCTTTAGGAGGCGACCGCCCCAGTCAAACTACCCGCCACGCAGGGTCCCGGATCCGGATAACGGACCGCGGTTAGACATCAAGAGTGCGAAGGGTGGTATCTCAAGGGAGGCTCCACCGGTACTTGCGTTCCGGTTTCGATGCCTACCACCTATCCTGCACATCACAATCCTGATGCCAGTGCGAAGCTGTAGTAAAGGTGCACGGGGTCTTTCCGTCTAACCGCGGGAAGCCTGCATCTTGACAGGCAATTCAATTTCGCTGAGTCGATGTTGGAGACAGCGGGGAAGTCGTTACGCCATTCGTGCAGGTCGGAACTTACCCGACAAGGAATTTCGCTACCTTAGGACCGTTATAGTTACGGCCGCCGTTTACCTGGGCTTCAATTCGGAGCTCTCACCCCTCCTTTTAACCTTCAGGCACCGGGCAGGCGTCAGACCCTATACGTCGCCTTGCGGCTTCGCAGAGCCCTGTGTTTTTAATAAACAGTCGCCACCCCCTGGTTTGTGCCCCCGGATCCAAGTTGCCTTGAACCCGGGCCTCCTTCTCGCGAACTTACGGAGGTATTTTGCCGAGTTCCTTCAACATCGTTCTCTCAAGCGCCTTGGTATTCTCTACCAGTCCACCTGTGTCGGTTTAGGGTACGGTCTGATGGAGGGCTATTTCCAGGGACTGATCAGCAGCCCGCTCAATCCGATAAGAGCGAACTACCTTCACAATCCGTCACATCCTCCTGGCCCAGGAATATTAACCTGGTTCCCATCGCCTACGCCTTTCGGCCTCGGCTTAGGGGCCGGCTTACCCTGCTCAGATTAGCTTTAAGCAGGAACCCTTGGACTTTCGGCGAGAGTGTCTCTCACACTCTTTGTCGCTACTCATGTCATCATTCTCGCTAGTGATCTCTCCACCGGATGGCTCACGCCCCGGCTTCATCGAAAGCCTCTCTCCTCCAATGATCCCGGAGGATCTAAGGAGGAATGAGACTATGTCACACTACGCTCTGCTACCATGCACTATGTGCATCCTCGGCTTCGGCTCATGGCTTGAGCCCCGTTACATCTTCGCCGCAGGACGTCTTATTTAGACCAGTGAGCTGTTACGCTATCTTTAAAGGATGGCTGCTTCTAAGCCAACCTCCTGGTTGTTTTGGACATCCCACCTGCTTTCCCACTTAGCCATGAATTGGGGGCCTTAGCCGGAGGTCAGGGTTGTTTCCCTCTCCACTACGGGCGTTAGCACCCGCAGTGTGTCTGCCATCTAGTACTCCCGGGTATTCGGAGTTTGGTTAGGATCAGTAAGCCTGTGGGGCCCCATTACCCATCCAGTGCTCTACCCCCCGGGGTATTCGGATGACGCTCTACCTAAATAGATTTCGCAGAGAACCAGCTATCTCCGAGTTTGATTGGCCTTTCACCCCTAGGCACAGCTCATCCCGATCTTTTTCAACAGATGTGGGTTCGGTCCTCCAGTGCGTGTTACCGCACCTTCAACCTGGCCATGCCTAGATCACTCGGTTTCGGGTCTGATCCCACGAACTCATGCGCCCTATTAAGACTCGCTTTCGCTGCGCCTCCGCCTAACGGCTTAAGCTTGCTCGTAAGACCAAGTCGATGACCCATTATACAAAAGGTACGCTGTCAGCCCTCAAGGGGCCTCCAACTGATTGTAGGCGTTCGGTTTCAGGTACTGTTTCACTCCCCTCGCCGGGG
>NZ_JWLC01000090.1 GCF_000813745.1 Leisingera sp. ANG-M1
GGTCTATCGCAACGGCTCTCCCAAGCCCAAGGACATTGGCGATCTCAAGGGCAACATAGTGGTGCCGGCCGGTTCCACCGGAGAAGATCTGCTCAAGGAGCTCGCCAAGCAGTACCCCAACCTGAAGTGGAGCACCAATCGGGATGCCGACGTGGAGGAGCTGCTCAAGCAGGTGGCCGACGGCAAGATCGACTACACGGTGGTGCAGGATACCGTGCTGGCCCGCACCCAGCGTTACTACCCCGAGCTCACCGAAGGGATGACCCTGGCCAAGAACCAGACTGTGGCCTGGGCCATGACCAAGCTGCCGGACGACAGCCTCTACGCCAGCATCATCGACTTCTTCGGACAGCGCTTCAT
>NZ_JWLC01000091.1 GCF_000813745.1 Leisingera sp. ANG-M1
GTTCAATGCCGTTCCAGAACCTCATCCAACCCCTGTGGACGGGGTTTTTGGGGACCAGCCCCACATACCTCAGATCGGCCCCCAATCGTTCCGCTAGAACGTGCTCGATGGCAGCCAGGTAACGCAACGGCCCCAATCTGGCGACACTGGATCGCGCCACGGGCGAGGCCAGCAGGTAACCAAGGTGGTAATTGCCGTTCTCTGGGTTGATCGAGATCCAGTGCGGGGCAGGCAGCCCCCTATCCTGCCACTCGTGGTAGCCATCGCGCTGGGGGTCATGCTGGTGCTTCTTGTCCACGTCGAACACCAGCATGGCGACATGCGGCGGCGGGTTGAACTGGATGTGGCTATAGCCCAGCGCAGTAGCCTGCGGACGAATGAGCAGCCCCATCGATTTGTCGTTGGTGCAGTAGGGGCGGCGCGGAAGCCTGTCTATGAAGAGGTTTTGGGCCGTCTGGCGCTTATTGGCGGTGCAGGGTTGTCTGAGATCGTGCATGTGTTATGCTTTTCCTGTTCTTTGTGAACGGCCCCGAATGCTCTGAGTCTTCCGCCAAGTTGATCAGCAGAGCTTCGGGGTTTGTCTTTTCTGGACAACAAGTTACCGCACCGCTTTCGCTACCGCAACACGTCACGCCCCCTTGCACCCGATAAGGGAGCAGGAACGGATATGGCTGCACCACCCCAAGAGGTCGCATCGAGGAGGTCGATCAGCGGCTTTCCATCGGCCCATAGCCACGGTGAGCCTTGATAGATCGCCAGTTCGTACTCAACCGGGGGGAACTGGCGAATATGGGGTTCTAGGGATTTTCC
>NZ_JWLC01000092.1 GCF_000813745.1 Leisingera sp. ANG-M1
GTAGCCCTGCTTCCGGAGTTGGCCTGTCCTGCACGCCGCCACGCAGATGCGATGCGCAGAGACCGGCCGTTTCCCAGGCTATCTATGAATGAGGGGCTGCGGTCCGTCGATTGAATGTTGGAACAGGCGGCTTGTGCCTTTGGTTATATGCCTTTGTTTCTAATGCCTTGGGTTCACGCAGCAGAAAGGCCCCGCCGGAAACCGGCAGGGCCTTGAGTTACAAGAGACTGTTTCAGAGGCGGATCAAACCCGCTCCAGCGCAATGGCGATGCCCTGGCCGACTCCGATGCACATTGTGCTGAGGGAGCGCTTGCCGCCGTTAAGCGACAGCTCAAGCGCAGCGGTACCGGTGATACGGGCGCCGGACATGCCCAAGGGGTGGCCAAGTGCAATGGCGCCGCCATTGGGGTTCAGCCGTGGGTCGTCGTCGGCAATGCCCAGGTCGCGCAGGGTCGCGAGGCCCTGGCTGGCAAAGGCCTCGTTCAGCTCGATCACATCGAAATCGGCCTGGGTCAGCCCCAGCCGCTGCATCAGCTTTTTCGAGGCTGGCGCGGGGCCGAAGCCCATGATCCGCGGTGCAACTCCGGCAGTTGCGCCGCCCAGTACCCGGACGACGGGGGTGAGGCCATGCGCCTTGATTGCCGCTTCAGAGGCGAGGATCAGCGCCGCAGCGCCGTCATTCACGCCTGAGGCAT